>NZ_FOIP01000001.1:1200000-2480000 GCF_900105215.1 Lacrimispora sphenoides
ACCGGAGTTTTTCACACCGTACCATGCGGCACTGTGTGCTTATGCGGTATTAGCAGTCGTTTCCGACTGTTATCCCCCTGTATGAGGCAGGTTACCCACGCGTTACTCACCCGTCCGCCGCTAAGTCAATTCAAAATCCATCCGAAAACTTCATTTGAATCGCTTCGCTCGACTTGCATGTGTTAAGCACGCCGCCAGCGTTCATCCTGAGCCAGGATCGAACTCTCAAATTAAATGGTGTTCAATCCGGGGTCAAAATCAACTAACTAGCTAATTTTTTTCCCGTTTTACTTGTTGTTTGGTTCGTATACAATTACTTGTATTCGTTCTGAAATTTTCTCATTCAAAGCCATCAAACATGACTTGTTTTATTAGAATTTTCAGGGTTTTACATACTGTTCAATCTTCTGTTTTCAAAGTGCTGTTTGTGTTGCTTTCTTACTCAGCAGCAACTCATTTATCTTATCATGTGGCTGCTTTTTTGTCAACAACTTTTTTTATTTTTTTCAATCTGTTTTAATTGATTGCCCACGGAGTCTCTCTCGCGCTGGGTCTTTATAATATCATTTCCATATGAGATTGTCAAGAGAATTTGTTCCACTTGTTCAAACAATTTTTCCAGTGATTCTATACCTACTATATATACGTATTCTTCCTTAATTTTTCTATATTTAGTGGTTTAAATAAAGATCTGCAAGCAGAGATTATCGCATCTATGCTTGCAGATTTGTTTTAATTGAATATATGATAGGTACAATTTCTGTCTTATACAAAGCCACGCAGGACCCCTAGAACCATCAGATTCAAAAAATTATGGGTATATATAAAGGACAGCCATTTACTCGCTTCAATCTGCCGGGTCAGCATCAGGCCCCACTCGGTTCCGGAGAACGCAGTGACCAACAGACAGGCGATCCAAAGGAATACAAGTCCTTCTAAACCTCCAAGCAGAGCGCCTGCTATCTTGTTGATTCCTGATATAATAGGAAGTCTTGAGATAATATCCAGCCACCTCATGACCAGCCTTGAAAACAGATAGATTGCGGCAAACAGAAGAACGAATCCCACAGAATTAAGAATTACATCTGCAAGATAGTTACCAACATAGTCTGTAAAAGCCTGAACTCCCAACATTTGATAGACTTCACTGTTGTTATTTTCAATGAGTGCGTTCTTGACGCTTTGGGGCAGCTTAAGATTTTCAATAATCATACGCTGGGCAGATGGAGCTTCCAAGGCTTCCCCGGAAGGATTTTCTTCCTGTTCCAAACCTACGGATTTTTTCATGCTCTCTGAAATAGTCTGCTGAAGACCTGTATTTTCCTTTAAATATCCCGTTACCGAGGGTAAAGCAACCCGGACAATGGTCAACGACAGGACCACCGCCAGCATTGATACGATCAACCGGATAAATCCTCTGTGATGGCCATAAAGGACCATTCCCAAAAGATAAACTCCGGCCACTACAGATAACCAGTTTTCCATATATAGCTTCGTCATAATTTGTCTCCTAATAAATCAACTGGATATGTGAACATATCCAGTTGATTCATAAACTCAATGTTGAAGGATATTTTCTTTCAACCTTTTTCGAATACCAAACGGTTAATAGCTGATGCCACTCCGTTTTCATCATTCGTATCCGTTATATAGTCAGCAGCTGCATGGAGCTCTTTGCTTCCATTTTTCATAGCCACTCCGATTCCCGCCTTTTGGATCATGGAAAAGTCATTTTCACCATCTCCAATTGCCATTGTCTGATTTCCGCTGAGCCCTAAATGGGAAGCGAGCCTTAAGATCGCTTCACCTTTTGTCGCTCCGATCGCATTGAGCTCCAGATTGTTTGGTATGGAGGAGGTGACCAGAATATCCTCTCTTTTCTCCAATTCAGCCCTTAGTCTGGCGCGTTCTTCCATTTCAGGGAAAAACAGGTTGATTTTCTCCACTGGCTTATGGTTCTTTTCCACAAACTCTATGATATTGGGATGGACATCCCTGGTCTGAAAGACCATTTCCTGTAATTCAGGCGACAGACCGTATTCTGATAAGTGTTCATAAAAGCGGGGTTCTGTTATCCCGCGTCTGTCTATGTAGGGATCGTACATAACATAGTAGGATTCCACCAAGTGCAAAAGCTCCAACGCTAATTCCCGGGATAGCATCCGAGTGTCTATAACTGCATTTTCTTCCATGTCCTCAATGACCGCTCCATTGGTGGTAATTGCATAACGGATTCCGGAAATGCCTTTTATTTCTTCAGGTATTCCATGCACTGTTCGTCCGGTACACGGAACAACCCATATTCCTTTTTGAACACATTGGATGAGTGCCCGGCGGTTGACATCGGAAAGTCGCTTTTTACTGTCTAACAGGGTTCCATCCAAATCAATTGCAATGAGTTTAATATCCACGTTTCATACTCCAATTTAATAAATGAAATGTTCTTCTTTTAAAACAAGAAGGCCGTCTTTGTCATATTTTGAGGAAAACAAACCTTTAATCCGTTTTCCAATGGAAGGCTTTTCCGCACGGTCAGCCGCCTCTTCAATCAGACTTTCTGCATTGGCTCTGTTTAAAGGAAGTCCATCCTCTTCCATGATCTCAATTCTTTCATAGAGTGCCAGCATGCTTTTTCCGGTAATGCTGCAGTCGATCTCATTGGCATAACGACAGGCATATTGGGCGAATTCGTCAATATCCATTTCTTCTCCATGAAAACCAGGGCCTTCCTCGTCCCGGACAGATGGGCGGAATTCTTCACTTTCTTCATAGAAATCATTGTCTTCATAGACACCGTCTTCATAAGCATCGTTTCCAAAGGAGCCATTTTCATAGGAGCCGTTTTCAAAGGTTCCATTATCATAGGTTCCGTTTACATAGGCTCCGGCATGCCCATATTCATTCTCCTGCAAGGTATCAGATTTATAACTATATTCCTGATCTCCATAATCTTCGTTGGATTCTTCTCTTAAGTCTTTCTCATTAAAAGCAGGAGTCAAGGGTTTAAAAGCAGGCTTCTGAACAACTCTAACCGGTCTTTCCTTCTGCACTGTTTCTCTCACACAGAAAACCGGGGCTTCTTCACCGCTTCCAATGCACTCAAATTTACTTGCCAGCGCTGGATGCTCCTGGTGAAGGGTTTCCATTTGCTTTGGGTTATCAATAAGAACCACAATCATTCCGCTTGTATCCTGGTCCATCAATTCATTTAATTCTTCCAAAGCTTCTCTGGTAAGGTCACCGGCTTCTTCAATGATCAGATCTTTTCCGGCCAGCCTGTCTGCGGATGCCAGTACTCCCCGGTTGGACAACTTGGAACCAGTGATTTTGGCCACTGGATTCTTTACGTTATTTTCATTGTGAATCTGTTTTAAGGCTTCAACTGCAATTTGAAGTCCCTTTTCAAGAGTCCTTGCCTCTATCATGAGGTGGTTTTGAACCGAGGTTTCCTCCAGGTCGTCTTCCTCTTCCTCATATAAGTCCTCGAACTCTAGATTATCTTCATCGCCGTAAGGAGCGTTTTCCTCTTCTAAGGTTGAATTTAATGATCCATCGGGCTGGTTATAATCATTTTCTTCATATCCATAATCTTCCTCCGGCTGATCACCGGATTCCTGAAAATCATCTTCTGCACCGTCGAACTGTCCTCTGGCATCATCCGGCGCTTCATATTCTGCTTCGCCGTCATAATATTCGCCAATATCAGTATCTTCCATTCCGGGGCCTTCTGGTTCCTCTTCCTCAATTACCGGCTCCGAATGATACAAAAGAGACTCATCTTCTGCAGGTACATAGATACTCCCGGGTCTTGGTATGGCAGTTACAGGGCGGCCTACTCTCCGGATGTCCTCCAGCACTCTGGTGCGTTCCATCTTGGGTTCATCCTGCATAACAGGTTCTTCATAGGAGATTTTTGACATTTCTCTTGCCAGCGTCTCCTGAACCGCGGCTTCCTGAAGCCTCGCCTCCAGATTATCCACTCCAGGATTCTCTTCAAATTCTATGACCGGTTCCTGGTAAAACTCCTGCTCTTCTTCATAGTATTCCTCTTCAGGTTCTGATTCTGGCACTGGCACTGGCTCTGAGTTCGGCCTTCTTCCGATGCTGTATTCCTGTTCAACTGCCCGCAGCTTTGCTTCGTATTTATCCCGGTTCTCCACAAGATCCATCTGGTAGTTGGTAAGCGGTGCATACTGTATTTTTAAATCCATGGCCTTGTCCACATATTTTCCAAGGCCAAACATCAGCATGATCCGGTCGCATGTATCTACACATCGGTCAGGCATGCCCGCAAGGCTATAAAGTTCAGCAAGCTCATACAGCCATTTCTCATCCAGTTCCACACTGGTATAGGATTCCAGGGAGTGAATGAGTTGCTGGGCCGGTGCTCCTTTAGCTTTTAATATCATAAAGCGCAGCAGCTGCTGTCTGGGATCATCAGAGGCCAGATCACCAAATTCTTTATAATAAGCTTCTGCCTCTTCGATATTTCCTTCCTTGATCGCCAGCTCTGCAAGCTTATACAGCAGACGTTTTCCAATGGGAGCACGTTCAAAAGCCTGAAGAAGGATCTCCTTGGCTTCCTGATAATCTTCATTCTTCTCATAAATTGTGGCTACCATGGAAAGCAGATTGGTGTTGCGGACTCTCTTCCAGTCTATTGTGTCGGCTATTTTCATAGCCGTGTCATAGTCGTTTTTGCCGACCAATTTTTTAATCTGTTCAACCTTTATATTAAACTCGTACTTATCCATTATTTGTCTCCTAATGAATCAGGCGGATATGCTTGCCTGTCCCGTTGATGCCCGGTAAAGCGGGGCATGCTATTCGTAAACGAAAGGCTAAAGGATGTTTTTCTTTCAACCTTATATCTCTAACAAGGCAAATGATCTACAGTTCGACCCGGCCTTCCAGGGCCCGTAACAATGTCACCTCATCTATGTACTCTAAGTCTCCTCCAACGGGAACCCCACTGGCTATACGGGTAACCCTGATACCTGTCGGTTTGATCAGCTTGCTGATATACATGGCTGTCGTCTCTCCCTCAAGACTGGAATTGGTGGCAATGATCACCTCTTCCACATCCCCCTGCAGTCTCTGCATCAGCTCTTTCAACTTTATGTCACCAGGTCCAATTCCCAGCATGGGAGAAATAGCCCCATGCAGGACATGATAAACGCCATCGAATTTTCCTGTTTTTTCATAAGCAGCCAAGTCCCTGGTGTCTTCCACTACCATAATCATCTTATGATTGCGTTTTTCGCTCTGGCAGATGGGACATTTTTCCTGATCCGTCAGGGTAAAGCATTCCTTGCAATAACGTACATTCCGTTTTGCTTCTGTAATGGATGAAGCAAGACCTGCCACTTGTTCCTCTGGCATATTGATGATATGAAATGCCAGGCGCTGCGCGGATTTACTGCCAATACCCGGAAGCCTGGACAGTTCTTCAATTAATCTGGTTATCTGACTGCTATAGTAATTCATAATTTGTCTCCTAATGAATCAAACGGATATATTTGCATATCCAGTTGGTTCACAAATTCATGGCTGAAAAATGCTTATTTTTCAACCTTTAGAACGGAAAGCCTCCGCCTAAACCGCCAAGACCGCCGGTCAGCTTCGCCATGGCAGAGCTGTTGTCTTCTTCCATCTGGCGGAATGCTTCATTGGTAGCAGCCATGATCAGATCCTCAAGCATCTCGATATCATCCGGATCTACAACTTCCTGGGATAATTTAACCCCAGTCACTTCCTTTTTTCCTGAAACAGTGACTGACACGGCTCCGCCGCCTGCTGCAGCTGTATATTCCTTTTCCTCCAGCGCCTTTGTTGTCTCTTCCATCTGACGCTGCATCTTCTGAGCCTGCTTCATTAAATTATTCATATTGCCAGGCATTGCGCCTGGAAAACCGCCACGTTTTGCCATGGTGTATGTCCTCCTGCTATTTTTATGATTTTATGATTTTTTAATCTTCTATTGTTATATCCATTAAAATATTTGCTTTTAATTCTTCATCGCTGACATAAACGGTATCAAGCCGTTCCCCTCCGCCCAGAAGCCTAGTCTTAAAGGTTATGGACTTTTGGTAATGGTCTTCCACATACCGCTCAATCGCTGCAACTGTTGTATCCCTGCTTCCGATCATGTAATTGCTTTGATCGGAAAAGACAACGCAAAGACAGCTCTCTCCCGCTGGTTCTACAACCGTATCCCGGAAGCTGGCCCGGATAGGTCCTCCCAGTTCCCGAATGATCTTTCCCCATTCACTTCGGATCAGATTTAAATCCTCCAACTGGCCTTTGGGAAGAGCCACCCGCTCTGCAGGGGTTAATTCTGGGACAGGGGCACTACTGCCGCCGTTTCCTTCCCCCGCGTTTAAGGTATCCGGGGAAGTATTTACTACAATACCGCTTTCCAGCTGTTTTTCTATATTGCTGATCCGTTGAAGTATGGAATCCAGATTCTGTTCCATCTGAGGGCGGGTCAGCTTGATCAAGGCTACCTCAATCAGGACTCTTTTCTGGAAAGCATAACGAAGCTGATTGGAAAGATCTGAAAACACCCGGATATACCGCAGGAGTGTTTCGTTGTCCGTAAGCTTGCTGTCCTCTTTTAACAGGTTTTGGTTCTCTGTTGACATATCGAGCAGATTTTCTGCATTATCAACGGATTTTAATATTAAAAGGTTTCTTAAGTACCAGATAAAATCAATAACAAACTGGCCCAGCTCCCTTCCCTGGATCACCAGCTCTTCAAGACTGGTTATACAGTCTTTTGTCCGGTTTTCCACGATTGCGCGGAACATCGTTCCAAACACGGTGATGTCTACGGCTCCCAGGACATCAAGGACATTGTCGTAGGTGAGAAGCTCTCCGTAATGAAATGCAATACACTGGTCCAGGAGACTTAAGGCATCACGCAACGCCCCGTCAGCTGCCTTGGCGATATAAGTAAGGGCCCGGTCTTCCACCTGGATATGTTCTGCGACAGTCAGCTCTTTTAAATGCTCTACAATGGTTTCCACCGTAATGCGCTTAAAATCATACCGCTGGCACCGTGACAGAACCGTCACCGGGATCTTCTGGACTTCCGTAGTCGCCAGAATAAATATTACATAGGATGGGGGTTCTTCCAATGTCTTTAACAGTGCATTAAATGCTCCTGTAGAAAGCATATGAACCTCATCGATGATATAAACCCGATATTTGCCTTCCGTGGGAGGATACTGGACTTCATCCCTTATCTCCCTGATGTTCTCCACGCCATTGTTTGACGCAGCATCAATTTCAACCACGTTAAGGGATGCGCCGGCTGCGATGTTCTTACAGGTCTGGCATTCCCCGCAGGGACTTCCGTCTGCAGGATGTTCGCAGTTAACCGCTTTTGCAAAGATCTTTGCAATACTGGTCTTACCGGTTCCTCTTGTTCCGCAAAACAGATACGCATGCCCGATACGCCCGGATACTATCTGGTTTTTCAATGTCTGTACGATATGGTCCTGACCCTTTACATCCAAGAAGGAAGGAGGGCGCCATTTCCGATACAATGCCGTATATGACATGCCTGTTAACTCCTTATTCGTCGCCGAAGCTAATGCCTATCATCTTGGCCTCCTTAACGATAGAGCCTTCCGGATCGACGGTTTTTAATTTTCCGGCTACATCGGCTAACGGAATCTTAACAATCTCATTGTTTTTCACCGCTACCATATATCCGTATTCTTTGTTATTTATGAGCTTTGCTGCCTCAGCCCCAAGGCGGGTGGAAAGCACTCTGTCGTAGGGGCATGGATCGCCGCCTCTCTGCATATGGCCCGGTACGGTAACCCGCACTTCCTGTCCGGTGCGCTCCGTGATCTGAGCCCCGATCTCATATGCCACAGAGGGATAAACCACTCCATTCTTCTTTTTTTCTTTTAATTCCTTTTTCGTCAGGCAGGCATCTTCCTTGGAAATTGCCCCTTCCGCCACAGCAAGAATGGAAAATTTCTTACCGTTTTGGGACCTGCTCTTTAATGCCTTTATTACGATATCTAGATCATACGGGATCTCCGGCAGAAGGATGATATCAGCCCCGCCTGCAATCCCTGCATGCAGAGTAAGCCATCCGACCTTGTGTCCCATGACCTCCACGATGAAGACTCGTCCATGGGAAGCTGCCGTTGTATGGATGCAATCAATGGCATTGGTAGCCACATTGACAGCGCTCTGGAAACCAAAGGTAATATCGGTCCCCCATAAATCATTATCAATGGTTTTGGGAAGAGATACTACATTCAGCCCCTCTTCCCGAAGGAGATTGGCTGTTTTCTGACTTCCATTGCCGCCTAATACCACCAGGCATTCCAGTTTCAGCTTTCTATAGGTGTGCTTCATAGCTTCTACTTTATTAAGACCGTTCTCATCAGGTGTCCGCATAAGTTTAAATGGCTGTCTGGAAGTACCAAGGATTGTCCCGCCCGTTGTAAGAATCCCGGAAAAATTTTCCGGCTTCATTACACGGTACTCCTCATAAATCAGCCCTTTGTAGCCATCCTCAAATCCAACAATCTCAATATCGCCGGGCATCCGGTACAGTGCCTTTGCTACGCCTCGCATGGTAGCGTTTAAGCTCTGGCAGTCGCCCCCGCTTGTAAGCATTCCAATTCTTATCATGAAAGCACACCTCTTTTTTTGATTAGATTTGTCATTAGGAAATAGGTAGTATTATACCCATTTTATAATTATAATACAAAGGGGAATATGGGGCAAGGGAAAACTTTATTTCATAAGAAATGTAAGAAAATATTAAAAATGGTAATCACACATTGCAAAAGACACCGCAAAACAGTTTCCTGCTCTCCGGCGTCTGATAATTCTTTATATTTTTAATCCGTGCGTCTCACTTTGAACCGCTATCACAGGCGTTACCCTGGCAGTTAACTCGGTCCAGGCACCCTCACGGCACACAGAAGGTTTCACTTAGTGCTGCTGCATTCCTGCCCTGACACGGTTCATGAAGATCTGTTGCGTAAGACCCAAACGTCATCGCCACTTACCAGGGGCAGCCCTGCAATAGGCAGCCCGGGGTGAGACATCACCCCTGCTAGAGCGGATTGCAGGTACAGGGCACCGCTATCTCCCCGGCTGCACGGAAACTTTATGACATGTATTGGTTTAATCGCACTTTAGTATACATGGAAACGGGCGGGTTGTCAAGGAGTTGAGGGGGATTTGCATTTTATTGGATTTTGTTTGTTGGTTACAGATAAAGCACTTCAGCTATTTCATCAAGCTTCTCATTGCGCTTATTATAGGTATAAGCAGACATTGTACCCATTGCAAAAAAGAGGATAGCTTGACGGCAATAAATTTATGCAGGCTATAGTGGACTCCCTTCTTCCACCTTTCCCCCAAATAGGTGGCTTGACGACACTTGACCTAAAACATCGCCCGGCAAAGCCGGGCGAGCATTGAATAACTACGCTAAATTTTCTAAAAATTTAATTGGATTTTGGCAATATTTAATTGCGTCAGACTCTTTATTAATTCTATCCATACTGCCATAGTCGCCGGATATACTTTATTTAAATAATATAATTCTCCGCCTGACTCATTAATAAAAGTTAATATATTTTGGATGTCCTCTCTTTTTAATGTCCGTAAATCTAATCTGCAACTAATTTCATCAATCTCCTCTTTTTCTTTTAAAAACTTTATACAAGTTTCATCATCTTTACCAAACTGTATAATATCCTTTGTCCAACTTTTCTGTGGCTCTAATATTTGATTTAAATATTGAATTGCTTTTTTGTTTAAAACAATTCCAATCCATGACGTAATATCCAAAGTATCAGTTCTGGTAAACTTATCTATTCTAGGAATAATGTTGCAGTCAAATTGCCATATTGCCATTCGTATCTTCTCCCTTCTAATCATCATAGCGGTAGGTGTAGACATAAGTTCCCTGGCGCTCTTCCTCTTCTGTGGCTTTTAAAAGCTTTCCGTCGTCGTCATACTCAAAGGTCCGCTTTGTTCCGATGATCTGGTAATTGTCCTTTGCATCCTTATCGTGCTTGTTGTTATGGGAGTCTCCGTGAGGATACTGGGCGTCATGTTTTCCATTTTCGTGCCTTCCGACATGCTTGTCGTCCCAGGCGTAGGCATATAAGGATTCTACTACATCTTCCCCTACAATAAAGCCGCGGTCATCGTAGGTATATAGGTATTCGCTTACTACCCAGCCGCAGTCATCGACACTCATACCTTTTAGGGAAACTCGAAAGTCTGAAAGTACAGCCCAAATTTAATCAATATACAGGTCAAAAGCAACTTCTGCATTAATTGAGGATAAAAATTGTATATTTCTTTTTGATAAAACCATTTCTGGCCCATCTCCTGTTTCCATTTCAATCACTACTGTCACACTCGTCTCTAATGAATATTTTCTACTAAGTTTCTTTATAATATCTACCTTGGGTAAAAGAACGCCTTGCAATTTATCCATTTGAACTGAAACAGCTTTACTTTCCTCCTTTTCTGTTTGTAACGACCAAGTATCCTGTGCTAATCCTGCTAAGATAGATGCGCGAGGCCATTCATTTTTCTTTCGTGCCTTTGTAGGTTGTAAATCAAGTTCTTCAGTTATAGCATTAATATCCACATTATCCCCTACCATATAAAAAATAACTTTGATTTTTGGTATCAATATATTCCCCTCTTTCTATCGGAATAATCCCGTATGTATTTGGATGCTACTATCTTTGATTGATACATACAACTTCTCCTGTTTCAGTATCAATCATCATATTAAATTTTGCTCCATCTCTAAATGCAAACTCCTGTTTCAATTCTTCTGCGCCTTCATACCTAAACTCTTTAGCTATCTTATTAGCCTCCTTGTTGTTTTTAACTTTCTTTAAACTATTGCCTGTTTTAGAATCCCCCTTATTATTATCCTTCTCACTTCCAGAACCAGTAACCTGCTGTATAATCAACCCGGCGCCAATATCTCCTACTGAAACTCCACTAGTACTACCAGCAATCTCTACCGTTGCATTATATTGGTATCCGTTTGCTCCTACTACCTTTACCGTGGACGTCATTGATCCCCCTGACATCCGGGTTGCCATTGCTCCTGTTAACATAGGAATCAACGCAAGGAATGATGCAGAATACCCATATTCTATTCCTTTCATAAATGCCTTAAAATTGGCATTGTAGGCCGATTCCTGTGAGGTGTCTATTTTACCATAGGCTTTTTTATTTGCTATGATATATGCGTGCCAATAATTATCCTGAAATTCCTCAGCTGTATAAAGTCTGGAATCATCTCCAAATAACGCAAACAGGTTTCCAACAGTTTTTCCTTCTATATATTTCCAGAAGTCTGGTACTCCAAATTGAAGTCCTTCTGCAAAAAAGAAGCAATTCATAACTGCTTGATTTTCTTTCGCCTTTTTTACTGCCTTTTCAAGGCGATCCTTCGCTCCATTTAGTAACTGCTGAAATCCTTCTACGTCATAATTAATCCCTTGGGGGACCTGGCGTACTGCACCATATTGCCCTTCTGCCGTCCGATCCGGTTCACCCGTTAAATAGGATGATGGCGTTTGACCGCTTGGATCTGTGTAGTTAAGCGGGCTAGACTTTACATAGTTGTACCGGTTCAGGCTTAATGGGTCTGTCAACTTGCCCAGATAGGTATCCTCTGTTAGGAAATCTCCACGTTCTACATCATAATATCTCGCCCTTAAGTACTGGAACTCCAGATTCGGGTTGTAATCCTCTGCATTATAGCTGTAAACATTATTATACTGCGGCTTTCCAAAGGAAATATCTCCGGTCGGGCCGTAGCGGTAGGACTTCCACAAGGTTCCCTCGCTGTCGGTTACTCCAGTGACACTTCCTCTGGGATCATTGGTATAATAGCCTGTCCAACCTGTGAAACGCTCTAAGGCAAGACGTTCATTTCCATAAGTATAAGCCGTATCCATTTCTCCGTCAATGTTCACTTCCATTAACACTTCCGTATATTCCCGGTTCACATCATTGACATATTCAATCAGCTCATAGTTCTTATGCTTTCCTGTGGTTTTAATGAGATCAATTAGTCCTTGCTCCACATCGGAAACCGGCTTTTTCGGCATCAGGATTCCGCTTTGATTCTGGCTTCCTCCGGTATTGTTGGTGTTTCCACTTCCATTTGCGTTATCAGATCCATTATTGGAACTTCCGGTTCCGGTATTGCCGTTTCCATTACCGCTATTCCCATTACCATTATTCTCGCTATTTCCGTTATTTCCATTATTCCCATTGTTTCCGTTATTCCCATTGGAATTATCTTTTCCGTTGCCATTCCCTTTCCCATTATTAGTAGCGTTCCCGTCGTTGCCTTTGTCCTTGTTTTTATTCCCATTGGACTTTGCTTTTGTCTCTGGCTCCGCTGCGTTTTCTCCAGCTGTTCCAGTAAAGAAATCCACAACGGAAGAAAGAGCTTCACTAATCACTCCGCTTATTCCACTGTTCCCGTTATTCCCGTTTCCAGTGTTGTCCTTGTTATTTCCGTTTCCATTGCCGGAGTTTCCTTTCCAGTCATCATCCGTATGAAGGTTGTAGTTCAACTGGAACAGGCGGTTTCCGTCTCCGTCATAGGCTGCTGCCACCAAAAGCTCATCCGCATCAAAAACGGCTTTTAAACGGTTTTCCACCGTGTAATCATAGGTCAGCTCTACCTTATCGGTTCCCTTCTTTCCTGTCTCGGAAATCAGGTTCCCATCGGCTTCATACTCGTACTTCATGGTGGTATTCTTCTTGCCGTCATAAAGCTTGGCGCTTATCTTCTGGTTGGAGGCGTTATAGGTGTATTCTGCACTTTCTAAAGCGGTGCCGTTTCGGGTCTTTGAGTAGAAGGTGCGGTTTCCCATATCGTCATAGCGGTAGGTGTAGACATAAGTTCCCTGGCGTTCTTCCTCTTCTGTTGCTTTTAAAAGCTTTCCGTCGTCATCGTACTCAAAGGTCCGCTTTGTTCCAATGATCTGGTAATTGTCCTTTGCATCCTTATCATGCTTGTTGTTATGGGTGTCTCCATGAGGATACTGGGCGTCATGCTTTCCATTTTCGTGTCTTCCGTCATGCTTGTCATCCCAGGCGTAGGCATATAAGGATTCTAACACATCTTCCCCTACAATAAAGCCGCGGTCATCATAGGTATAACGGTATTCGCTTACTACCCAGCCGCAGTCATCGCAGACATTTTTCATAGCAACAATCTGGTCTCTTGCATTGTAAGTGTTATATGTATTGATCCCGTTTGGCCGGTGGATTTCAGCCACTCGGTTAATGGCATCATAGGTGTAAGCTGTAGTCTTCCCATCTCTTCCTACTACTCCAGTGATGTTGTCATTTTTATCATATTGATAATAAACGCTTTTACCATCTGGATAGGTAATACTCTCTAACTGGTCCGCACCGTCATAAGCATAGGTTACTGCCTGACCGGAACCACTTGTTACCTTGGTAATTCTTCCAAGGGAATCGTACTCATAGGTACTCTCTCCGGTGGTGTCCATCATGGAAACTCTTTGACCTAGGGCGTCATAACCATATAATACTCCCTCTGCCTGCGATTCTCCACTAGCTCCCTCATAGGATTTTTCCACCAGATCGTTAAGCTTATCATAATCGTAGCGAATGGTGTCGCCACTGTTTGTGATATGGCTGATCATCCGGCCGCCTGCGTCATAAGCGGACTGCTCCTTCCGGCCTTCTGCATTCACCAGGGAAGTCATATTTCCTTCTAAGTCATAGGTGTAGGCCGTGGTCCGGTTCATGGTATCCGTCATTGCCGTGACATTTCCCATCACATCATAAGCATAGGTCGTTGTCAGATTGCTTGGCATGGTTACCTTTACCAGGTTATCAAGGATATCATAACTGAATCTGGTCATCAGGCCATTGGTCGCCTGGACGCTTAAGACATTGCCGTGAGGGTCGTAGGTGTAGCTTTCCGTCAGGCCCATCTTGTCCTTAAGGTCAGTGATACGATTTCCGGCATCATAAGTGATCTGTGACTTCTGGGACAGGGGATCTATCGTATCAGTCAGTCGGTTATCCTTATCATAGGTAAATTGATAAATATATCCCTTGGGGTCAATGACTGCGGTCTGATTGTAATTCTTATCATATGCAAAGCTGGTGGTTCTCTCTCCCGGCTTTGTTACCGAAGCGATCTCGCCTACTAAATTATAAACCACTTCTGTTGCCTTGCCTTCCGGGTCTACACTGGCTGTCAGTTGGTCAATTTTGTCATACCGGTAATTCCACGTATAGCCCAGAGCATCGGTGACTGCGTTCCGGTTTCCTCTGACATCATAACCATATAACGTTTCCCCACCCTTGGCATCCAAGGCTTTTGTCATACGGTGCATGATGTCATAGGTATAGGCATTGGTACGGCCTAAAGTATCCGTATCCGTCACAATGTTGTCGGCTACATCATAAGTAAAGCTGCGGGATAAGCCCAGCGGGGTCTTCACTCCAGTCAGACGATGTACGGCATCGTAGCTGTAGCTGTATGTTCCTCCGTTCTTCTCCTGTCTGGAAAGTACCTGGCGGTTTAAATCCACCTCATAGGCCGTCACGTTCCCTGCAGGGTCGGTGATACTGGTTACCTCATCGTGCTTGTCATAGGTATAAGCAGTTACTGCCCCCTTGGGTGAAATAGATTTTACAAGATTGCCCATCACGTCATACTGGTATTCTGTGATCAGGCCATTGGCATCCTTCACCTTTGTTAAGTTGCTGTCTGCATCATAGCGGTATTCCTGTTTATTTCCTTCCGCTGTGGTATAGGAGAGAAGCCTGGACAGCTCATCGTACTCATAAGCTGTGCCATTTCCTCTTCCATCAATAAATGTGGTCAAACGGTTGGTGGCATCGTAAACATAAGAGTTTTCTGCGCCTTCTCCATCAACTGTGCCGGTTAAATTTCCCTTGGCATCATACTGGAAGGTAGTGGCAGCCCCTAATGGATTCACCTTTTTCGTCAGACGGTTGATGGCGTCATAGGCATAGGTATAAACAGCCTCACCTGGCTCCCTGGTCTTAACAAGATTCCCCACCTTGTCATACTCATAGGAGGTCTGTTTTCCCTCCGGATCTGTCACCTCTGTGAGCCGGTTCAGGGCATCGTAGCCGTACCGTGTCGTAGCCAGATCCGTACCGGTTACGGATATCAAATGGTTAAATTTATCATATTCGTAAACAGCGCTTCTTCCGATGGTATCGGTTTGTTTTACCAGATTTCCGCTTTCATCGTACTCATAGGTCATGGTGTTGCCGATGTTATCCTTTGCTTCTGTGATCCGGCCCATGGAATCATAGGTATAGGAAGTGAATACATCAGCTTCATTAATACTCTTTATCATCCGGTCATTTGCGTCATAGACCATGACCACACTGTCTCCATCTGGGTAAAGAACGCGGATCACATTGCCGTTTGCATCATAAGTATATTTATACTCATGGCCCATGGCATCAGTCATCCTGGTAGTGCGGCTTAAGGCATCCATTTCCATGGAAGTCTCGCCTTTTAGAGCATCTGTCACCTTCTCCACATTGCCCAGGGAATCATATTCCATGGCAGTGATAAATCCTGCTGCATCTACCTCTGCAAGTACCTGGCCAATGACATCATAATGGTAGCTGGTGCTGTTGCCGTTCTGATCCGTGGTTTTCACGGTGTTGCCATTTAGATCATACTCCGCGGTTACTGTGCCGTTTAAGGCATCTGTTACCTCTTTTAAGCGGCCTGCAGCATCATAGGCATAGCCTGTGGCATTTGACTCGGCATCGGTTACTTTCTTCTGGTTTCCAGCACCATCGTAAGAGTAGAGAGTAATTCCACCCAAAGGATCTTCTGCCCTTACAATCCGGTTATTGCGATCATATTTAAATTGGTACACCCGGGACTCATCATCGGTAATGCGGATGATGTTTCCATTTCCGTCATAAGACAGCTTTGTTACCAGGCCGTTCTGGGCTGTGGTGGACACCATCCTTCCGGCCCGGTCATAAGTGTAGGATATGGATGCTCCATTTGGATACGTAATCTTTTTCAGATTCCCATTGCGATCATAACTGTAGTAAGTCTCATTGCCAAGAGCATCTTTTTTCAGAACAGGTAAATTTAAAATCTTATGGTATAGCGATTCCGTTATATTCCCCCGGCGGTCTGTGGTCTTTAAGATATTCCCCTTCCCGTCCAGCTCATAGGCAATTTCCTGTCCCAAAGCGTCGGTAGTCTTTATCAGACGGTTCCGGCTGTCGTAGGTGTAATGGGTTTCCCCACCTTTGGTATCTCTTTCCTTTATCTTGTTATAGTTTTCATCGTATACATAATCCAGGGTATTTCCCAAGGCATCGCGGCCTGACAGGATGTTGTACATCTTATCATAGGTAAATGCAGTCTCTTCACCCATAGCATCCGTGATGGATAAAACTGTTCCTACGGCATCAAACTCATATTTTGTGGTTCCGCCGTCTTTCTCCGTTTCAGAGGTTCTCCAGCCCTTTAAGTTATACTCATAGGACTTGGTATTTCCCAGCGGATCGGAAGCTTCCAGGACGTGATTCATATCATCATAGGCAAACGTCCAGGTATACCCCTCGCCGTCGGTCATAGAAGCCACTACGGCTCCATCATAAGTAAACTCATGTGTTCCTCCATTGGCATCTTTTATGGATACCATACGGTTTAACTCATCATAGGTATAATGGACTGTATTGTTCTCACCATCCATCATGGACAGAAGGCTTCCTGCCTCATCATACGTGAAGGTGGTCACGTTTCCTTCATAATCTGCCGCTGTCAAGGGCAGGTTCAAGTCATTGTAAGTATAAGAGGCCTGGCTTCCATCACCTCTGGTCTCTGTCAGAATGTTTCCGTTCTTATCATAGGTATAGGAGGTTGTTACACCCCGTTCATCCATCCTTCCGGCAACCCGGTTATCCTCTGTGTATGTGGTACTCTCGCTGCTTCCATCCGGATATTCGATTCTGGATATCCGCCTCTTGCTATCCATATAATATCTGGTAACATTGCCCCGGTTATCCGTTGATACCGTGCAGCCGTTCTCATAAGCAAGGCTGGTGGTATTGCCCAATTCATCCGTCTGGCTGGTAACACGTCCATCTCCATCATAAACGTTCTCCACGATACGGCTTCCGTT
This sequence comes from Lacrimispora sphenoides, assembly GCF_900105215.1. Lineage (NCBI taxonomy): Bacteria > Bacillati > Bacillota > Clostridia > Lachnospirales > Lachnospiraceae > Lacrimispora > Lacrimispora sphenoides. Next base: position 1,217,214 of record NZ_FOIP01000001.1, read on the forward strand.
TTCGTCATACCATGCAGTCATATGGTGAGCGTCATCATACTCGTACCGGCGCACGCCTCCTTCCGGATCGGTTACGGAAATCAGGTTGTGACTTTCATCATACCCATAGGTGATTATGCCGCCGTTTGGCAGGGTGACAGAGGTGATGCGGTGGTACTCATCTGCTGTCAGGTCAAAGAGCTTCCCTGAGGGTGTTCTTACCTGGCGAACATCATCACTTTCATCATAGAGCAGGACGGTCCGGTATCCTTTCCGGTCTGTGACATAACGCAGAAGACCCCTGGCATCAAAGGTCATCACTGTGCCGTCTGACTTCTTAAGCTCCCAGGCCGTAGCCTCCGGAACCCTGTTATCTTCCTCTTCTCCATCTTCCTCAGTTTCTTCGGCCTCTTCCGTCATACCAGCCGGTCCATCTTCTAAGAAGGAGAAATTACGGGCATAGGTTTTGTTACTGGCTTCTGATGGTGTTCCCTCTTCCTCGTCCTCACTGGGGATATCTGCGGTTTCTAAGTCAATGGAGTCTGCTGACACGAGAACCATATCATAGCCATCGGGTGCCTGATAACTGCCATCGGACTGCTTTGCAAAATTAATGGCTCCGCCGTCATCCTTCCGGTATAAAATATCTCCGTTATATCTAACCGTCAGCCTCTGACCAAAGGGGCTGCTCCAGCCGATTCCAAACTCGGAAATGAAATGGGCCGCGATGGAATTATAGCTTCTTTGGAATGCAAAGATTCCGCCCAGCTCTTCAAGTTCTGCGTCCGTCTGCTGCATAAAGAAATCGCCGGTATTCATGTTAATTGGCTCATGACTGAATACGCAGTCTTTCCCCATACCGTTTAACAGCATGTCAATCATCATCTGTTCTGCATCAGTCAGGGGTTTTGGAGTATATGGCGCACTCTGCTCCGGATTACGGATAAACAGGATGTCTCCGGAGAAGGTCAGGCCATTGCTTAAACGGTTGTCCTTCTGGATGGTTTTCTCCTCCACCCCGTAATGATCAGCGATCCGGGTTAATAGATCCAGACTTTGCACCTCGTAGAGCAGGAATTCATCGCTGAGCTTCTCCTCGCTGGTGGCTGTTTCTACACCTGGCACCATTTCTCCGGTTTCCGGATCCTCTTCCAGTACCACGCCTTCTGCCACAGCCATTACCTGATAGATGGTATCCGTTTTTAAAATTAACCCGCTTTCCAGAGCCTGACTCTGCCAGTTTCCTGTCTTTGCCTGGCTGTTAAAGGCCTCAGTAAATGCTATTTCCTTTGAAAAATCAGGAGATGTATAGGAATCCTCTGCCGTTACTACATCTTTCGCTGCTTCATGATCCATCTCCCGGAGTTCCCATGTCACCTTTGATCCGGCCTGAGAGATTCCGTGGGCCAGAACTCCCATGGTTGTCCTGCCGCCGGATTCGCTTTCCTTAACAGCCGGATTCACTTGTGCTGTCAGGGCGTTGATATCCAATAGGGCTAAGTCTCCCAAAAGCTCTCCTTCCCAGGAGATGTCGATTCTCGGTCCCATAGCCGTATGATCCCGGTTGTAAAAGCTCTCCGCAGGCATCCGGAGAGGTGCCTGGGCTTCAGACTTAGGCTCGTTAGCCGCCTGAAGCTCTAACCCGGCTTGCAGTCTGCTTCCTGTCATCCATGACTGCATCATGGCTGTTATATCATATTCCAGGGTCTGATCCGGCCCGGGAGAATCCAGAACATCAATCAGTTCCGGAAGTGGTTCTTTTAACTGATTCCAGGTAAGGGTGGTTGCATTCCATTCCTTCCCCGGTGCGCGCAGTTCAATACGGGTCTTCCCTACCCCGTTGCCAGTCTGTGTACCGATGCGGAATGTGGCCTGGGTACAGACTGCCTGGCCCATGACCTGAGTCCAGTCTCCGTTAATGGCAATATAGGTTCTCATATTGCCAAAGCCTTCCCTGTATCCGGCATACATTGGTCCCATATTTCCCAGGAACTTTGAGGGCTGTCCGTCAGCCACGTTTACCAGCACAAATTCGCTGGGAACCATGTTGACAGCCGAAGGGTCGATCCGTACCGGGTAGCTTCGGTCTTCATCCTGAAGCCATTTTTTATCCGCTGTAACGGTGGCACGGTAACTGCCTTCCTCACCGCTCAGCTTCATTACCAGGTTTTTGCTGGTCTTCCCATCTGCATCGATCATCAGGGGGGCTTCCAGAACAAATTCCGGTTGCCTTCTGTTATCGCTGTAAAGGATGATGGTATTCTTCTCCTGGGCCGCCTTTAGGCCCCCTGTCTTTATAGAAAAAGAAAACTGATTTCTTTCTGTCTTTTCCAGCAGGATAATATCTTCCTTTAGTGTGTTCCCTACCAGGCTGTATTGGTAGTCAACGCCAGGGTATACGTCGCTGTAGCGGATGGTGTTATCCGATACGGCACTCTTCTTAAAGCTTCCCCCTGACGGGATAAGTTCGATCCGGTGTCCCTCCCTTTCGATGGAGACTCCCTGACTTGTGTTGATTTTCTCTGGAAACAAAACTCTGCTGCTTCCCGCACTGTTCCCATAGCCAGCCACGGTCTTGGTCCTGGAGCGCAAAAGAGCACTGGAGGGCGTACCAACGGTGTATTCCTCTTCTGTTTCAGTCAGGCTGTTATCAATCTGCCCGACCACTCCGTTCTCATCCCGGTACAAGCCGGAATAACCGCCTGCAACGGTCACATACTGGCCTTCTCCGGTGCGATAGGTACGGTACAACTCGTTAAACTGTACCAGCTGTCCCTCCGGCTCATCGATGTACTGATCGTAGTCGTAGTACAACTCCGGCTCTCTGGCCTCTTCCTGTTCCTCCAGAGTTATGTCAACTTTTTTGTTCTCTTCCGGAAGGGAAGTGCCGCTCTCTTCTTTGGTCCCTTCCGTTCCGGAATCTGATTTTCCGGTTTCTTCTGTACCGGTTTCCTCTGTTCCGCTTGCTTTCCCATCGGTATCTGCCAGACTGGTTTCTGCCTCATAACTCTCTTCCACTTCCGGCGTTTCTGCCGTGTTGGTTTCGTCCGAAGGATCTGTGGCAGCGGTCTCACTGGCGTCATCTTCCGCCACCGCCGCTTCTGTCTCATTCTGGTCAAACCCAAGTTCTTCCAGCGTCAATGCTTCCGGGCTTACAAAGTCTACATACCTCGGCCTGTTGTTAATGTACTCCGCACCGAATGATACAATCGGTGTCATGCCCGGCGCTACCATACTCACACAAAGCAGATAGCTAAACAATTGTTTAACAAATCGTCTTCTTTTGCCCCTCATACTCATCTTTCTCCTTAATTCATATTTTTACAGCAAAGAGCCTGCAAAAATAATATATTATAAAAAGAACAATAAATGTTGTATGATGTCAGAAACGGCCATTTTTATGGCATAAACAGTTACTTAGGCAATAATCATCGCTTCAGTATCCTGAGGTTGGGAGCAATTTTACTCATTGTTTTTACATTTTCATCTATTCTACTGATATTTTTAACTGTTGAAATCACGGTCTTAAATTACCTTATAGATATCCAGACAAAGCATCATTTTTATAACTCACTTCTTATTCCCCGAAAGAAATCCAGAAATTAAAAAAGCCTCCAAACTGAGATTTATTACTCAATTCAGAGACTTGAATGAAATCACTGTTCTGCTATAGAGGATTTGTCTTCCTGTTTTTTCTTGTTCCTTTCCCGCAGCTCTCTAAAAAAATCTTTCATCATTTGAGAACATTCTTCTCCTAAAACTCCTGTTTCCGTTTCAACCTGGTGGTTAAAGCCCTCCTCATGAAGCATATCAAGCACCGATCCAGCACAGCCGGCCTTAGCATTCATGCAGCCGATAACGACTCTGGGGATCCTGGCCTGAACAATAGCTCCGGCACACATGGGACAGGGTTCCAGGGTCACATACATGGTACAGCCCTCAAGCCTCCAATCCCCTATTTTTCTGCACGCTTTGCGGATGGCATTGATCTCCGCATGGGACAGGACATTTTTATCAATGGTGCGGCGGTTATATCCACGGGCAATGATCTTATCTTCATAGACAATAATGCAGCCGATGGGGACTTCACCAATGGCGCCTGCCTTTTCAGCCTGTTTTATTGCTGTGCGCATATATTTCTCATCTGTTGTCATATTTATTCCTCTTTGCTATTAATATAACTACCCATGCTTTCTGGGCATATTGGGACACCTCCAGGGCATTTCAATATAACTATACCCTCCGGGTGTTTAAATGTGATATACTGGGATAAGTATATCACGAAACAAAGGAATGGTGAAGGTATGAAACTATGCGGTCTTCAAAAAACAACGCTTCTGGATTTTCCCGGCCACGTGGCAGCTACGATCTTTCTCGGCGGCTGCAATTTCCGCTGCCCCTTCTGCCATAACAGCGGGCTGATCGGCAATGAGGCAGAATCTCTGTTCAGTGAAGAGGAGATTTTGGATTTTTTAAAGAAACGAAAAGGAATTTTAGAGGGTGTCTGCATTACTGGGGGAGAACCCACCCTGTCAGAGGATTTAGAACCCTTTATCCGGAAAATTCGGGATCTGGGCTATCTTATTAAACTGGATACCAACGGCTATCGGCCGGAGGTCTTAAAAAAGCTGGCTTCAAACGGACTTTTGGACTATGTGGCAATGGATATTAAAGCAGGCAGGGAAAATTATCCCAAGGCAGCGGGAATCAGGGGGCTAAGGATGAAGGACATTGAGGAAAGCGCTGCTTTTCTCCTTCAAGGAACCATTCCTTTTGAATTCCGCACAACGGCGGTAAAAGGGATCCATAGCCTCCGTGATTTTATAGATATCGGTGAATGGCTGACAGGCTGTCCTAATTACTACCTGCAAAACTATGTGGACTCGGACCAGGTCCTATGTCCTGGTTTCCAGCCTTTTTCCAGGGAAGAGCTCAATCAATTCTTAAACATCTTAAAACCCTTGATTCCCAATGCTATGCTTCGAGGCGTTGAGGATTAATCAGGGCAAGCCGATAAGGGGGCTTAAACTAGCCCCCTAATTTTACATCGGTATACCAGAATCCAAACCTGCCGTCTTCCATTGGCTGATCTTTTGACAGAACGAAATTAGGAAAGCCGAACATTGAAGCCATGTATCGCTCATTGCTGTAATAATGCCCTGGAATTCCAAGAAGGTAACGGGGCATCCCGTTTGGGTTCAATAGTTTTGCCAGAATTAAGTAACGGTAATTATAGTATCCATGCAGAAGGAAGCTGTTGTTGCCATAAACCCAGCTATCCCTTGGAAGGACACCGATATCCTGGGGCTTTATGGTCAGAATTTCACAGCCATCCTCATAATCAAATGCAAGAATCCTTGTATGTTCACGTTTCAACTTTTCCCAAATCATATGATGGGTGTTATCATCCTGGATCTCATTTTGGCGAAGTCGCTCTAGTTCATCAGGATTTCCCAGTTTTGGCCGTGCTTCCTGATTGCCCATGCTTTCTTTTATCATAGCATCTGCCCGGTAACAAGTAGTTTCACCGATTCCATCCTGGGCGCTGAAGGGATAAGGCTCACTGAATACAGCTTCTCTCTCCTGGGCATCCACTGATTTGGCGGCCTCTTGTCGCTCATCTTCCTTCTCCTGCATCTCACTCGGTATGTCTTCCTGTCCGTCATTTTTCCAATCTCCGGATACTTGCTCCGTAGACTGCATGGCATTCTTGCGGGGTTCCTGCATCGGCTCCTCTGCTTTGGCCCAGGCTTCCTGCTGCAGTGATTCCACTGATGCAAACCATTCCGGTTCTCCGGCCGCTACCGGCTCACCGGCTTTAGCTGGCTCTACGCCCGGTTCCTCCATATATTGGAGGTCTTCTTCTGATTCCTCCGTATATTGGATGTCTTCTTCTGACTCCTCCATGTACTGAAGACCTTTTTCCGATTCCTCTATGTACGAATGGTCTTCTTCCGATTCCTCTGTGTATAGTAAGCCGTCTTCTTCCGCTATCGGCTCATCAGACATGATCCATTCCTGCTCATCAGCTTTTGATTCTGCTTTTACCGGTTCCTTATCGTCTGGTATGGCAACATCCATATCTGCATCAATTATTCTCTGGTCAACTTCATCCAGGTGTTCTGCCTGCAGATCTTCCTCTTCCGGCAATTCCTGTTCTTCGGCAACCAAAACATCCTCTTCTACCGTTCGGTCATTAGAGGAGGCCTCAATTGTTTCATCTTGTAAAATCTCTGCCTGGGAAATCTCCCGGGGTTCATCAGGCTTCAGTGGGAATTCTTCCTCGATCTCACGTACCGCCCGTTTTATCTGTTCTTCTGAAATAACGGCCTGTTCCTTTTCCAAAACAACCTTGGTCGCACTCTCCAGATCGACTTCCGCCGCATGGGCAACAGCATCTTCCCAAATGGTCGTATAGGAACGCCATGTATTTTTCACATCATGGATGGTCAGTCCGTAGCACTGATCCATGTTAATTCCGGAGTGTTCTATATCGCTAGCCGATACCACAGTCCTGAATTCACCGGAACCACCGCGTATAAAAATATTTCCCAGGAATATTTCCTGGTCTGCGGCTAATAAGTATACTCCGATATCATTGCCGCCCACATATATTCTTTTGACACTGACCGTAATCTTGCACTGGATCCCTCTCGTCTCTATTTTGGCAAATCCGATGTTTTTTCCTTTGACTGCGCCTTCATAGGCATAAATATATGAGATTAGTCTTCGATAATTAGGCATGCCATCACTCCTTTATAATTATTTTATGCAAAATGCCATTGCATCTATGACACAAAAATGATATCCTTATGAAAAGAATATATAAAATTTTTTTTAAACGTATGGAGGGATAGAGAAATGAAGCTTTATCGCGCGAAGGACTACAACGATATGAGCCGTAAGGCCGCCAATATAATATCTGCCCAGATTATTATGAAACCGAGCTGTGTTCTTGGACTGGCTACCGGTTCCTCACCTATAGGCACCTACAAGCAATTGATCGAATGGTACAACAAAGGGGATTTGGATTTCTCCCAGGTAAAGACTGCGAACCTAGATGAATACAAGGGACTCACCAGGGAAAACGATCAAAGCTATTACTATTTTATGCGTGAGAATCTGTTTCGCCATGTAAACATTGACGAAGCAAATACCAACATCCCTAATGGGATGGAAGCTGACGCCAACAAAGAAGCTGCCCGCTACGAGGAAATCATCAAAGGCCTGGGCGGTGTTGATTTACAGCTCTTAGGACTTGGGCACAATGGTCACATTGGCTTCAACGAGCCATCCGACATCTTCCCAAAGGATACGCACATTGTAGACCTTCAGGAAAGCACCATCGAAGCCAACAAGCGTTTCTTCGCATCAATTGATGAAGTTCCGCGCCAAGCCTATACCATGGGTATCGGTACCATAATGAGAGCCAGAAAGATCCTGCTTATCGTCAGCGGAGCTGAGAAAGCAGACATCCTTTATGATGTAATCTACGGACCGGTTACTTCTAAAGTTCCGGCATCTATTTTACAGCTTCATCCGGATGTTACCATTGTTGCAGACGAAGCGGCTCTTTCCAGAATGGGAAATATTTAAACCCGGTTGCTTTTTCATCCGTTTCCAAATTATATGACAGTATCTGCCCGGCTGCTCCTGCGCCGGGCTTTTTTATGCCTATTTTAAGGGGGCTATTCCGAATAAAAAAGGAAGATAAGGGAATCAAAGAACACAAAAACCAGGGAGGAGATCCGCATAAATGGATATCTTGTAGATAATCCGGATTAAATCGCTTCTGGCGTCTTCCGGTACTGACTGGGACTGACCCCTTTGACCTTTTTAAATACCTCGCAAAAGTAATTGCTGTCATTGAAGCCGCACTTATTTGCAATCTTCATAACCGGGATATCCGTTTCCAGAAGCAGGACCGTGGCTTCACGGACACGGATCTGGATTAAATACTCCTTAAAGCCGATGCTGGTTACTTTTTTAAACTGCCGGGAAAAATAGGTAGGCGCCATATTGATGCTGGACGCCACCTCCTCAAGAGTTACATCCTGTGCGTAGTGGCCACAAATATATTTGGCAGCCTCGTAAAAACGTTCTTCCTTGCAGTCCAGTTCATCAACGCTCTTCTTCTGTCCGGACTGGCTGTGATACATGAACAACAGAATCTCATAAAGGTGACTTTTTTTAAGAAACTGATGGAAGCTGTCCTTGATCTTATCCTCATAGATCAGCAGATTCAGCAGATTCCCGATGTACTGTCGCTTGGCCGGGGGTACACGAATATGGGATACGGAGACGATCTCGTCCACCGCCTCAGTCCCTAATTCGGATTCCATAAGGTTTAAAAAATACGGAGTAAAATTCATAACAATCCGCTCGTTAAACCGGCTGGAATAGTCCAGTGTCCGGTGAATATCCATGTTCTTAATCAGGATTAAATCCCCCGCCTTAACATGATAAAGGGTATGACCGATAAAGGTGCTGCAGCTTCCCGCATAGAGGTAATACAGCTCGTAATAGGGATGAAAATGTGCCTCCTTCATCCGGTAATTCGCCGTAATTTTTTTCCTCTCGATCCGGAATTCCTGCGTATCCTCCATCGCACGCATCTCAAACACAGAATCCCCCCTTCCTATCTATTCTGCCCTTTCAGATCCCTGCAGACGCTTTGTTAAAATTTTTATAAGTTCAGCCTTTTTAATTTATTTTACCCCTTCAGCCCACCGGCTGCAACCCCGTCAATAAACTGATTCTGCGCGGACAGAAATACAGCGACAGACGGTAGAATCACAATGACCGAGAGCGCCAGCACCTTGTTCCACTCAAAACCGGATTCTGAGTCCATGATAAGCCGAAGACCCAGAGAGGCCGGATATTTTTTGACTGTATTGATATAGATTAAGGGTCCCATGAAGTCATTGGAGGCCCACATAAACTGAAACAGGGCGCAGGATACCATGGAGGGCTTCACCATGGGCGTCATGATCAGCCACAGACGCTGCCATGTGTTGCAGCCGTCGATCTCCGCTGCCTCCTCCAGTTCCCTGGGTATCGATCTCATAAACTGGATCAGCATATACACAAAATACGTATCTCCCGCAAAAAAGCTGGGAACTACAAGAGATAGGTAGGTGTCCAGCCAGCCGAATTTGTTGAACATCAGAAACTGCGGCACATTTAACACCACCTGCGGCAAAAGCAGGGTAGAGAGAAGGATACCGAACAGGAAGCCCTTTCCCCGGTATTGGAATCTGGAAAAGCCGTATGCCGTTATGGTAGCGGAAAGCACGGTTCCGATCACTTTGGGAATCACGAATTTGTACGTATTCAGCATATAGACTGCAAACACCGTCTCCGTTGATTTCCACCCCTTACGGTATGCCTCAAGCGTAGGGTGGGTTGGGATAAAACCAATGGAGCTGAATATCTCGTTGTTGCTGGCTTTAAAAGATGCACCTACCATCCAGATCATCGGATAAATCATGATCAGTCCCACGGCAGTCAGCAGCAGATAGCGGATACCTAAGGAAACTCTTTTTTTCCATATTATATTCATCTTTATCCGTCCCTACCTTTCCTCATCGCCGTAATAGACCCAGTACTTCTGGCTGATAAAAGCCATTGCCGTAAATGCTGCGATGATCGCAAACAGCAGCCATGCCATCGCGCTGGCCATGCCCATGGTATTTGTCTTAAACGCGTTCTGATAGACCAGCAGGGAGATCAGTGTGGTAGAACCCATAGGTCCGCCCTTTGTGATGATAAACGGTCCGTTGAACTCCTGAAATGCCTGACAAAGTTGTGTCACTAAGTTGTAAAAAATTACAGGTGTGATCATCGGAAGCGTCACACTGAAAAACTGCCTGACCTTTGTGGCCCCATCTATAGATGCCGCCTCATATAAATCAACCGGTACGCCCTTTAAGGCCGCCAGAAAGATTACCATGGAGGACCCGAACTGCCACACACGCAGCAGGCATACCACAAAGAGGGCGTATTTGGGCGTTCCCAGCCAGTTTAACCCCTCCCCTCCAAACAATCCGATGACCTGGTTTACCAGACCGTTCGTCTGAAACAGAAACTGCCATAACACAGCAATTGCCACGGAGCCTCCCAGTATGGAGGGAATATAGTAGACCGTCCGGAACAGACCGATTCCCTTAATCTTGAAGTTTAAGATATAGGCGATAAACAGGGCAAATACCAGCTTTAGCGGAACTGTCAGAAATGCGTACTGAAACGTTACTGCAAACGCCTTTACATATTTAGCCGTGTGCATAATCGTGTTATAGTTGTCCAATCCGATCCATTTTGTGTTGGTGTTAAACATGTTGTAATTAGTAAAGCTATAAAACAGTGATGATAAAAACGGGTAAAGTTTAAAAATCAGGAACCCTATAAACCAAATGGATATGTAAAGATAGCCGATATTCTGTCTTCTGGCCCTCTTTTGAGAAATCCCCCTCATATACATCGCCACTCCCCTTTCCGGTACTTTTATAAAAGCCCACATTCCTTTCGCTGAATCCAGTTATAAAACCTGCGCCCTTCCACTTAGCCTCTTCCTCTCAAATACTCCCCGGCATATCATGACCCTGACCTGGGATATACCGGGGAGTGTATTTTTAATATGAATTCGCTGCGTAGACTTCGTTGCAGGAATCAATCAAATACTGTGCCAGCTCGGAGGGGTCCCCCCCTGCGCTGAGGTTTTCAAATACCTCGTAGTAGATTCCGGTATCATCCTTTAGCGCAGAATTTTCAAAGTTAGGATCCACCGCAAATCTGGCTACCTTCATAGCCTGCTGATTTCCTTCAAAGGACAGTCCCTTCAAAAGCCCTTCATCCTCCAATACTTCATTTGCGTGATGGTTTAACAACATGCCTCTCTCGGTGGACATCAGCTTAACGCCCTCGTCCACCGAGGTAATGAATTCCAGCAGTAAGGCCGCCTCGGCGGGATGCTCTGATGTTTCCGGAATGGAAAAGGTCTGTGTGATCTTTGTAAAGCCCGCATCCTTCATTCCCTCTCCGGTGATATGGGGTCCAAGAACAAACTCCTGGCCCTCGTTCAGAGAATCGTTGAATTTGGCCTGAGCAGCATCCCATTCATAAATGCCCGCATACTTTCCGCCCATCCAGTTCTGGTTCCTTTCGAGCGTTGTGGCTCCGTCTCCCTGGAGAGTCTTAACAGACGGCATCACATGCTTTTCCTCCAGACTGTTTATAAATTCCAGGCCATCTAAAACCTCCTCCGGCGTATAGGCTACCACATTGTTCTCCGCCCAGGGCTTCTGATATTTCTCCTGCATGTAGTACAGCATCAGCAGCATTCTCTCATATTGGAACATCGCCATGGGATAGTAGTCGCCGCCAAGCTTTGTCTGGAATACGTCGCCTGCAGCATAAAGCTCGTCCCAGGTTCCGGGAATCGGAATACCGGCCTTCTCAAACGTGGTTTTATTCCAGTAGAAGCATTTGGTATTGGTTCCAAGAGGCAGTCCCTGCAGCTTTCCGCCCACCACGCAGTCGTCCAGGATCCCCTGGGGATAGTTATCCAGGGAAAGGATATCGGCGTACTGCCTAAGATCTACAAATTTGGAGCCGTCTCCAGAATATTGAAACAACCAGTTCCAGTTGCCCTGAAGCAGATCCGGCGCTGTACCGGCGCTGAGCTGGGTCGCTACCTTTTCGGTCCATCCGTCCCAGGTTCCGTACTCGCATTCCACCTTGATGTTGGGGTATTTTGCCATAAATGCGTCGACAGCAGCTTTCGTGGCTTCATGTCTCGTGTCCCCGCCCCACCAACTGAAACGGATCGTACACGGCGCACTCCCTGGCTCCGCCTTTACCTCCTGCGCCCCGGCAGAAGCCATTGCTGCTCCACTCTCCTTACCGGAAGTCAAAGCCTCCTCTGTCCCCGTAGCTGCGGCCTGTTTCGTCCCCTGACCCGTACAGGCAATTAAAGATACCGCCATACTAGCCGCTGTAAACATTGCAATCAATCGTTTCATAAGCCCTTCTCCTTTTTACTTTTCTGTTAACAGTTTTTTTAATACATCTATTATAATCCCATGGTCTTCTTGATGGGAAAAACCGGAGGCCGTTATAGTCCCCACTACTCCGCCGCAGCTTCTCACCCGGACCGGGAACGCGCCGCCTACCTCAGCATAAGTGCCGGGGTCCAAGTGCCATTTTTCATCTATGGACATCCCCATATCCGCCAGCATATAATGCGCCCATAAGGAACTGTGTCCCGTGTAGAGTGCCGTGTTTCGTTTTCTTCGGAGCATCTCGTCATTGCTGGGGGCGTTTCCATTGCTGGAAAAATGAAACAGCGTTCTTCCGAATGCGCTGATATTCACCGCAATTTTGTTTTTGCGTCTTTTGGCCTCCTCAATCAGCTCCAGGCCGATTTTCAGCGCTAAGTCCGCATCAAACTCCTCAAAGACCAGATTCTGTTCCAGCCGCTCCAGATCTTTTAACAGTTCCTCATATTCCTTCATGTCTGTGTCTCCTTTTGACCTATCCTTTGTTCCGGCCCTGCGGCAGTGGTTTACTGATCTTAATTTTAGCCTGTAGTATTATGCCTGCCCTTTGTTCCAAATCTGTGGCTGTGACTGCACCACAGTTCCGGGGATCTTTAGCGCCTCTTCCATAAGTATCGCCAGGTAGGCATCCTGAAGGGCATCCTGAAGGGGGTAACGCTCAGTTCCGTTCCGGATATATTCCTCCATTCCGTCTAACAGCACCGCCAGCGCCGTCTCGTCCTCCGGTAGGCCGCTTCCCGGAAATGGATTCCGGTAGACAGCCCTTTCCCCTAAATAAACCGCTTCAATGGAGCCCGCCTGTTTCCCTGTCTCTATCCTCAGTTCCTGTGTCACCGGCCTGCGGTTTTCATCCAGAAAGCGAACCGTAAAATCGTCAAGTTCCCCAAACGGTCCCTGGAGATTCATATGCCTGCTTCGCAGAAAGGAATGGTACTGGACGCTGCAGAAATCAAAAAATGCCGTTTTCCCGCTTTCAAACTCAAAGGTAAAACGTTCCAGAACATTCTGCGACAGTTCCCCGTCTGTGACCACGCCCCAGCGGGAATCCGTTTCCACGACGGAAACCGGGTAGGATTTTCCACATATGCGTACCGGTTCATCCCCCACCTTCAAAAACCTCCGGATCAGGCTGGCTCCATGATAGCCGTGAGCCAGGGACAGTCTGAAAAAGGCCGGTTCCCCCAGTACACCGCTTTCTGACACGGCTAAGCGGCCGGCAATGGCCGGATAATTTAAATATTGCTCCGCCACCAGTATTTTGTGTCCGTTCTCTGTTCGGAGCCGCCACAGCTCGTTAAGCTTGGGGAGCTCCAGAGAGGGCGGAGTCTCAATGAGAACCGGAAATCCGGCCTCCATCCAGAACCGGCTTACGGAGAATATGGATGGTTTACTTACCGCCACCACAACGAAATCAGGCTTCATTGCTATGCAGTCCCCGGAGGATATACTAGTTAAAACGCCATATTCCCGGCGGATATTCTCCGCCTTCTCCTTAGACCGGCAAAGCATGGCGCACACTTCAAAACGCTCCGGAAGAGCCTTTGCAATTCTTAGATAAAATAAGGACCGCCACCCGGAACCGACGATTAAATACCGCAGCTTATTCATTTCCTCCGCCTTCCCCGTGAGGCTCTATATGAAGCTTCTCCTCCTCACACACCCGTTTTTCCAGCTCCCGTTCGTAGGCTTCGGCGTCGATGGGCAGCGTCACCTTTTTACCCAGCCATGCGGAAAGGTAGGCGGCATTGGCGATCTCCAGAGCGCGTATTCCCTCCTCGCCGCAGGCGGTTAAGGGCTCATCGTTAAACACTGCAGCCGCAAAGTTTTCAAACATCTGCGGATAAGGCTCTTCCTGCCTGCCAAATTCCTCTATTCTGTATTCCTCACCCAGATCTTCTCTGGCGTTACAGGAAGCCCGCTTCCCATACTCCCTTGTATCCTCGTTGTATTTCCAGAAGTGGAGCGTATCGTCCTCCAGAAGCAGCTTTCCTCTGGTTCCCACAATCTCCAGCTTCTCCGTCCAAGTTCCTTCCCCCGTAGTCAAGATGAAGGCGGCAGTCATCTTGTCCGGATATTCCATCAGGACCGTGGCCTCGTCGTCTACCAGAAATTCATTGTACTTTCCAAATGGGATCTCGGCGTAAACAGCCGAAGGCATACCGAACAGCCATTGCCAGATATCCAGAATATGCTGCCCCTGATTGATCAGCCCTCCGCCGCCTTCCCCGCTCCAACTGCTGCGCCAGTCCGCTGACTGATGATACCGGGCGGTTCTGAAATATCTGGAGTTTTCTAACAGGACTCTGCTGACTTTTCCCAGCTCCCCGCTGTCTATCATGGTTTTGATCCTTTTATATTTCCGGTAAAGGCGCTGATGAAACATCATGGCAAATTTCTTTCCCGACGCAGCTGCAGCCTCGTTCATGGCGCAGCACTGCAGCAGTGATACCCCGGACGGCTTATCACAGAATACATGCTTCCCATGTTTAAATGCCTGAACCGCAAGCTTGGGATGCGTCCTGTGGGGGGTCACGATGAGCACCGCATCAAATCTCCAGGCTTCCCCATACATGGCTTTTGCACTGTCGAATATGACGGTTTCGCTGCTAAGATTTTCTTTCACCCACTGCTTTGACTTCAAACTTCGGCAGCATACCGCTGCCAATGTCAGAGAACCATTCCTATCCCCGTCGATCATCTTTGCATAGGTTTTTCCCATGGAACCGGCCCCTATGAGTGCTATTTTAATTTTCTCCATATGCCCCCTCCTCTCACCTATATCATAGCAGGAGCCAAACCGGCGCCACCACAATTTTTTTATGTATTTTAGATGGAATCTTTGTTTTTTTGTCTTTTCTTAAAGCTGTTTTCTCTATAAAATGAGTTGCTTTCTATCCGAAAATGTAATTTTTGGTTGGTTGTTTTCATACCTGCCCTATAAATTTTTACTGTTTTAAGGACCTTTTCCCAATAATTTATTCCGGTCGCTTTAAGGCATGAAAAAACTGCTGCCGAGGATTTAAAAGCAACTGGTTTGAAAGACATTGCCCCTTAAGGAGGTAGTAAAATAACGGTTGGAATTTATCTGGAAATAGTGTAGAATGAGTTTAAAACTTAAGATAAGGAGACAGTAATATGGCATATACATTTTCAAAAGATTTGGAAACCGGCAACCAGTTAATTGATTCCGAGCATCGCCAGCTGATCGATGCAGTCAATAACCTGCTTACTGCCTGCTCCACAGGGAAAGGACGTGCGGAACTGGCTAATACCACCAAGTTTCTGCAGGAGTATACTGCAAAGCATTTCGGCAATGAGGAAAAGCTCCAGATCCAGAATCAGTATCCGGATTATGTAAACCACAAACGTTATCACGAGGAATTTAAAAAGGTGGTGGCTGGAATCTGTGCCAAGCTGGAAAAGGAAGGCCCAACCATCATTCTTGTAGGTGAAGTCAACAGTGCCATTGCGGGCTGGCTGATCAACCACATCAAAAAAGAGGATGCCAAGGTGGCCGCTCATATTAGAAGCAGGGCCTAATCTTACAGAGTGAAGTGCATCTCATGGAACCGGTATTATGACAGAACAGGCCGGAAAACTAAAACAACGCTCCGGCAGAAGAAAGGAACATGATTATGAAAGATCCAAATTGCGCATACTGTATGAAGGGAGATCTTGTTGCAAAATTCGGCTATCCTATTTGCGAAATGGAGACAGGATTTTTATATTTATTTAAAGAGCAGAGTAAAAAGGGCAGAGTGATTCTGGCTTATAAGGATCACGTAAGCGAGCTGATTGATATTGATGATGAGGAAAGAAATGCCTTTTTTGCTGATGTAGCCAGAGTTTCTAAGGCTGTCCATAAAGTATTTAATCCGGATAAGGTAAATTACGGCGCTTACGGCGACACCGGATGTCACCTTCATATGCACATTGTTCCGAAATATAACGGCATGGACGAATGGAGAAGCACCTTTACCATGAATCCGGACAAGATATATCTGACAGATAAAGAATATGAGGAAATGGCGGCTGCCATCCGTGCAGCATTATAAAAAAAGACTTATAAGGAGGAGGCCATATCATGTTGGATGAAATCAGATCGCAGGCCGCAATGGCTGCAAAAGAGCTGCTGGAAGTGGCACACTTAAATGAGAAGGACTTGGTCGTAATCGGATGCTCCTCCAGCGAGATATCCGACCACAGGATCGGTTCCCATTCCAGCGCGGAAATCGGACAGACTGTGTTTTCTGCCATTTATGAAGTTTTTAACGAACAGGGGATTTATGTTGCAGCCCAGTGCTGCGAGCATTTAAACCGGGCTTTGATTCTGGAAAAGGAAGCAGCCATGCTCTATGGCTACGAACCGGTCAATGTAGTACCGCAGTTAAAAGCCGGCAGCTCTCTTGCCACTGCGGCTTACCAGACCCTGCAATGCCCGGTGGCGGTAGAATCCATTAAAGCCCATGCCGGGATTGATATCGGTGACACGTTGATCGGCATGCACTTAAAGGCCGTAGCCGTTCCAGTCCGCATAAAGACCAGGTATATCGGCGCCGCCCACGTGGTCACCGCCCGTACCAGGCCGAAATACATTGGCGGAGCCCGCGCCTGCTATGACGAATCCTTAGGATAAACAGGGATCATGGAACCAGGCATCCGGGACAGCAGTCTGCATTACTTTACACAACGTAAAAAGCGCATCTTGAAGCTGTTTTTACAGCCGGTCAAGACGCGCTCTTTTTACGTTTTTATTATGCTATTTTTTTACGGTTCCTTTTGTTCCAGTCATTATTCCATGGTAGCATGGGTAAAGAACCAGAAGCCGTATGGAGAGTGCCATGTACCCTTTAATTCAGGCTTCTGCAGATAGAAATCGCTGGAGTATACAAGCGGTGCAACCGCTGCGTCTTCCATGATCAGCTTTTCTGCCGCATGAAGCTTCTCATAATGCTCTGTCTTATCAGCAGTATCACGGGCCTGGTTTAATAAGCTGTCCACCTCAGGATTCGAATACTTTCCATCGTTGTTTCCGCTTTCAGTTGTGAATAAGTTCAGCATATTGGAAGGATCATCATAGTCATATACCCAGCCTCCGCGTGCAATCTGGAAGTCACCGGCACGACGGGTTGGTGCGAAGGTAGACCATTCAACAATCTTAATATCCATTCTGATACCAAGTTCGCTCCAGGCGCTCTGTAAATATTCTGCAATTGCCTTATTATAACCGGCATCATTGGTCATATATTCGATCACTGGGAAGCCTTTTCCGTCCGGATAGCCTGCTTCTGCCAGAAGCTCTTTTGCCTTATTAAGATCTTCTTCGTAATTGTTTACATTAAAGTAATCACCGCCGTTGTTCTTTCTGGTGACTTCTTCAAAGGAAGAACCGCCTTCTGCATCAGATATACCAGGGCCTACAAAGTTGTTAGCTGGTAAAACGGTTCCTGCCATTACGGTACTGGCAACATATTCCCGGTCAGTTGCAAGGGTCAACGCACGGCGTACCAGTGTATTGTCAAAAGGTGCCTTTGTGGTGTTGAAGATTGTATAGGAAGTCGCCATACGAGGTTCCAGATGATAATCAGGAGTGCCCTCAAGGCTTGGGATTTCGTCAGTAGGAACATCCTTGATCATGGAAACTTCCCCTGTCTGGTAAGCGCTGTAAGCTGCGTTGGAATCTTCCATAAGGACAAATTTTAAGGTATTTAAGGTTACAGTATCTGCAGCCCAGTAATTTTCATTCTTAGCAAAGGTGATATGGGAACCTGGTACCCACTCGATCATCTTTAACGGTCCGTTGGATATATAACTATCAGGAGTTAAGGACCACTGGTCACCCTTTGCCTCTACTACATCCTCTTTTACAGGAGCCATGCTGGCATGGGTGGCGATTTTATCAAAATAAACGCAGGGAGACGCAAGCTCCACTACAAAGGTTTTTGCATCAGGTGCGGATACAGCCAGGGCGTCAACATTTCCTGCTGTTGCCTCATCATATCCTTTTACCATGGAAAGCATGTCTGCTGCATAAGGAGCTGCTGTCGCAGGGTCTGCCAGACGCTTCCAGGAATATACGAAGTCTTCTGATGTAAGCTCAGAACCGTCGCTCCATTTCAAACCATCCCTTAAATGAAACGTATAGGTAAGTCCGTCATCACTCACATCATAGGATTCTGCCTGTCCGGGAATAATATTATTATCCTTATCAAAGGTCAAAAGTGTCTCAAATGCGTGCAGGATCATATTAGCTGCATCAATTGATGAATTTAAGGCCGGGTCAATGGTTTCCGGATCTGGACCAATCTGAACTGCCAGATCAAGACCCCCTGCAGTATTTCCTGCTGCTTCTGTTTTCTGTGTTTCATTGCCGGCCGTACCGGATTTACCGGAACCCCCGCATGCTGTCAGGATCATCCCTGAAGCAAGGACTGCCGCTAATACAAGCGCCTTTTTCTTCATATCTGTTCCTCCATATCTGCTATTTTTTGCGTCCGCCCTTCACAGACAGCGCAGGTTTTAGCATATCACAGAAAGACGGTTCTTGCAACGTGGAAATTTATGACACCCGCGTGTTAACACGGTGATTTGGTAAAGGGCCAGACATTTCCCGGAGCGGAAAGTGTCTGGCCCAAAAAGACATTTTTGTATTTTATTAACGGTATGAGGTCTGTACTGCCTTCATTAAAACCTTTGGTTCCTTCACATATGGGGTGACCGGACAAACCTTTTTATTTGATCCCATCAGGGTGTAAACAGCGATTCTGGCGGCCCTTACCGAATATTCCTCGGTAAATACCATGTCGTCCGGAATCTCCACAAACTGGCTTATCATAGCGAAGTTGGTAGAGCCGGCTGGAACTACCTTCGGGCGGTCAGTCATCTTGCGTGGCTGGAACTGGGCATCTACATAAGGCATCATGCAGGGAATGACGTTAACCACATCTGCCAGAATTTCATCCTTACGGTCTTCCATATGAAGATGGTGGAGAAGCTCGATGAGCATTTCCTCTCCGGTACAATCCTTCATCGGTTTCTTTATGAAGTCTCCTTCACGATCCGTATAAAGCCCGTATCCCCAGAAGATCGTCTGGTCCATAGGCTGATTGATAAAGTGTGGCTGGGCAGCTACAACAATGCTCATCAGCCAGTTGGAATCCTTAAAGGTCATAAGTGCTCCGCTTCCAGGTACATTGCCGGAGTAATCCTCAATCAATTTAAGAAGCTTATTTCCACGGCTTGTTACGGTAAAGCTTTCCCAATTGGTCTCATGAACATCACCAAAGAATGGGTAAGGATTACCAAGGCCAGGCTTCTTTGCAGATACCTTGGTCCATAATTCCCCGGATATTGGTCTTAAAACAGGCTCCGGTGCCGGAGTGTGGAGATCTCCCAGGGTTGCACTGTCGGTCATACAAGCATTGGTCATGATGCAGATATCGCCCTCCTGAAGCTCTAGCTGTCTTTCTATTCCATTATCTTTTAAGTGAAGCACCTTAGCCGTAATCCCGTCTCCATCTGCGAAATCAATATCAGTAACCGTACAGTTTTCCGCAAAGACAACTCCCTGCTTTCTTAAATAGTTTTCCAATGGACGGATCACACTGTCATACTGGTTTAATGGAGTTCTTGTTACCCCTTCCAAGGTATTGATCCTTGAGAATTCCAGGATCATCCGGCGCATGTAGCGGCGGAACTCAAAAAGGCTGCTCCATTTCTGGAATGCAAAGGTGGTCTGCCACATATACCAGAAATTCGTTGTAAAGAAATGAGGCATGTCAGCGAACCATTCCTCTATAGTCATATCATCCAGCTTTTCTTCCGGTGTATTCATAAGCTTTAACATAGCCATGCGTTCCTGCTGGGTAAATCCCATGCTCTTCACATCAAGGATGGTTCCATCCTTGTCCACAAGCCTGGCCTTCGCATTGGTTGGGTGGGCATGGTCAAAGCTTAAGATCTCTTCGGTCACACTCCTTGCAGGGTTATTTAAAGACGGGATGGTACGGAACAGTTCCCAGAAGTTTTCATACGTCTCTTCATTAAGCATACGTCCGCCCCGGCATACAAAGCCTTTTTCCGGGGTACCGATACCATCGTTGCTTCCTCCAAGAATATGCATTCCTTCAAAAATCGTGATCTGGTCTCCCGGCATGTTGCAGTCGCGTATGAGATAAGCCGCTCCTGCCATACTTCCCAGACCGCCACCTACAAAATACGCTTTTCCAGGGGCCTGCCCATTTTCCATATGCCTTATGTTTTCTTCATTTTTTAAATCCATC
Source organism: Lacrimispora sphenoides (assembly GCF_900105215.1). Taxonomy (NCBI): domain Bacteria; kingdom Bacillati; phylum Bacillota; class Clostridia; order Lachnospirales; family Lachnospiraceae; genus Lacrimispora; species Lacrimispora sphenoides. The sequence continues at coordinate 1,237,531 of NZ_FOIP01000001.1, forward strand.
TGTTTTTTTGAATAATCATAGGCTTTTTTTGCGGCTACTCCCGCCGCAGTTGCCGCAGCTCCCCATGCAAGCACTTTTCCGAAATTATTTTTTCCTCTCATATGCAACGCTCCATTCTATGAATTGTGTTAACTGATATGCTTATATTATCATACTTCATTTTATCCGTCACCATACATGGTTTTTCAGTTGTATAAAAAAACGACATCAGGGAAATGATGTCGTAAAACCAGACAAATATTCAATTTTGTCTATAGAAGATTTTTTTACCTTATTTTAATATGAATATAATGATAAAGGAGGACTTTTTATGTCGGCCACTATACACAAACATATCCGGGAGTCCGTCCTTAAAACGGCGCTGCTCCACCAGTTAAGAAATGGACAGAAATCTCCGGAGCGAACCGCCCGGAACTTAGAAGAGCTGTTGGAAAAATTCAGCCCTATAGCTGCAGAGCTTTTTTCTTATTCTGATCTGGTTTCGCTCATTAAAAGCTGTACCAAGGAAGAATGCCTGGATATCATCATGCATAAGCTTTCTTAAAGCCCCGCCTGGCTCCGGAGATAACCAGCCCGCTCCGAAGCCTTGGCCAGGCTTTTTAAGCGTTCCGCCACGAGCTGCGGCTCTGTTCTCATTCCCTTCTCCACCCAGTCAACGATAATCCCGCAAATGCCATATGCATAAAATCCTGAGTCAAAATCCCTCTCCTCATCGGTGAGCTTCTTCTTTTCATCCAGCTTTATTATCGCTTCGGAAAACAGGGCCTTTGCCATATCAAACAGATAACTCTCAAAGGTATGTTCCTGTTCTTTGATGGTATTGATATAAAAGGCCTTTTCTTCTTTCATATTCTGAAGCAGTTCATAAATCTTCTGGTCCCAGTTCTCAAGGGTAATGTCTTCTGCTATTTTAGCAAAATTCTCATTGTAATAGATCCAGCTTAAAAGTTCATATTTATCCTGAAAATGATAATAGAAGGTCTGCCGGTTTAATCCCCATACGGATGTGATATTGGATATGGATATCTTATCAAAGGGTTTTTCCCTGCATACCTGTTTTAAGGCTTCCGCTATTGCGCGTTTTGTAATCAGCGAATCCGACATAATCCCTCCTGCTCTTATCTTTTCATTCCTGTAAAATAGTTGCTGAGAGAAGCAAACTGCTCTAGAGTCAATGCCTCACCCCGTACAGATGGCCCAAGCCCCAGGCTTTCAACCGCTTCCGTGATCTGCTCCTTTGTAAAGGGAATTTCCGGCGAATTGTTTAATCCGTTTTGAAGCGTCTTTCTTCTCTGGTTAAAGGATGCGCGGATCAGCCGGAACATAAGCCCTGAATCCTCTGCCTTTACCAGTGGTTCCTTGTGGCGGGTCAGGCGGATGACCGCAGACCCTACGTTAGGACGGGGCATGAAGCAGTTAGGTGGGACGTTTGCCACAATATAGGGCTCTGCATAATACTGAACGGCCAGAGAGAGGGCGCCGTAATCCTTGGTACCAGGCCCTACCTGCATGCGGTCCGCCACTTCCTTCTGAACCATGACCGTGATATTGTCGATTGGAACCTTGTTTTCAAAAAGACCCATAATGATAGGGGTTGTGATGTAATACGGAAGATTTGCAACTACCTTGATGGGACGTCCGCCGTTAAATTGTTCCGTTATCTGATTGATGTCAACTTTTAGAATATCCGCATGGATAACGGTCACATTCTCATAGTCCGCCAAAGTCTCGTTGAGAATGGGGATCAGGTTTGAATCGATCTCCACTGCCACGACATGTCTGGCATTTTCAGCCAGGTACTGTGTCATCGTACCGATCCCCGGCCCGATTTCCAGAACGCAATCATCCTTTGTTACGCCTGCCGCGGCTATGATCTTATCTAAAACGTGGGTATCTATTAAAAAATTCTGTCCGAATTTCTTCTGGAATGCGAATTCGTATTTCTTTATGATCTCAATTGTTTTTTGGGGATTTCCTAATTTACTTTGCATATAGTATTTTCCATTCATTTTTTATTAATTTATGGTATCTTATTATGATCTAAAAGTCAATGATTTATAGACAGGCCCAGAATTCCGGATTTATTGCGTAAGATTTTTGAGATACATTATATCTATACTATAATGTTATGAACATGTAAGATAAGCATATAATTGTATTAATAAGATCATTTGAGGGAAACCATGATCATACACGTTGTCCAACCCGGTGAAACCATAAATTCAATATCAGATTATTACAAAATCCCTGCTGACAGATTAATATTGGAAAACGGAATTATAAACCCAGGCAATTTAGCAATTGGCCAAACAATTGTGATTGTTCAACCGGAAACACTCTATGCCGTTCAGCCTGGCGATACTTTGGAGAGTATTGCGGAGCAGCATGGTACTACGCCAATGGATTTACTAAGAAATAATCCTTATCTTTCCGATAGAGAATTCTTGTATGCCGGTGAAACGATAGTTATAAGCTATCAAACTAATAAAACAAGAACGATTGCCACTAGTGGTTATACCTTTGCATATATAGATAAACCTGTTTTAATAAAAACGCTTCCTTTTTTAACATATTTGACTATATTCAATTACAGGGCTACAAGTGAAGGAGAAATTATCACCATTGCTGACGATGCTGATGTAATTCAGTTGGCTAAAAATTATGGTGTTGCGCCCATGATGTTTATTTCTACGATTACGGAAGAAGGAACAATTACTCGTGAAGTAACTCAGAATATTTTAAATAACTCTTCTGTGCAAGATCGCCTTATTGACAATATTCTTCAAATGATAAAAACAAAGGGTTATTATGGAGTGAATATGTATATCGAAGATATTACACCGGATAACATAAACAGTATTGTAGAATACATAAAAAAGGCTTCAGCTATATTTCATTCAGAAGGTTATAGAGTACTAATAACCACAACGCCAATTATGAATATTCAGGGGCCTATTGTCACCTTTGAAAAATTGGATTATTCACGATTATCTGGATATGTAGATGGAATTCTATTTGCTTCTTATGATTGGGCTAGATTTTATAGTTATCCAAGCTCAATTTTCCCAGTTAATGTTTTAAGAGAACTATTAGACTACGTAACCAGTATTATTCCACCCGAATTATTATTCTTAGGAATCACTACACTCGGTTATGATTGGACACTACCCTATGTTCCGGGTGCAACGGAAGCAACTGCTATAGCAAACAATAATGCAATACAGATTGCAGCAGATAACAATATACCAATACAATTTAACGAAGCAGCACAGTCACCTTTTTTCTATTATATGGATAGTGACGGGATTCTTCACTTAGTATGGTTTAATGATGCGAGAAGTTTTGAGGCAAGAGCCGGGCTGGTAGCAGAATATGATCTTCAAGGTTTATCTCTCTGGACTATTATGAGATTTGATACCCAAATGTGGTTTATTATTAATACTCAATATTACATCCAGAAGTTGTCCTTTTAATACCTGAAGGCTTAAAGCACCTATGCTATTGCCTTAGCGGCGTAGTGCATTGCTCATAATGCGAAAAGGCTGGCTTACCGGCAATTCAGGGGGCAAGAGGGAGTTAGATGATCTTTCAATGTGGAGGTTATACAAGGCATGTTAAAGTTTTAACGGGAAAATACATCATACATGGCAGGAATTGATATAAGAATATAAGGCATAAATACCTCTTTAATGGAGGTATTTATGCCTGTCCTCCGTTTTTTAAGGCTGTTCCTTAAGCCTGTAAAGCCTTTTGGCATTCTGATTGGTGATATCTATAACTGTTTCTTCCGGGATTCCCTTAATGGCACTGATTTCCTGCACCACATAAGGAAGGTTTAAGGAGGAATTACGCTTTCCCCTGTTGGGAGCGGGAGCCAGATAAGGGCAGTCTGTCTCAAGGACCAGCTGTTCCATTGGCATATACTCCACTACTTCTTTCAGTTTTTTTGCATTCTTAAAGGTGAGGACGCCTCCGATCCCAAGAAAATACCCCATATTTAAGTATTCCCTGGCAATCTCCTTTCCATAAGAAAAGCAGTGAATCACTCCTCCAATGTCCTTTGCCCCCTCTGCCTTCATGATATCCAGAGTATCCTTTGCCGCATCCCGGCTGTGGATGACCACAGGAAGCTTCACTTCCCTTGCCAGGCTAAGCTGGCGGATAAACCACTTCTTCTGAGTTTCATGGTCCGGCTCATCCCAGTAATAATCAAGACCAATCTCGCCGATTGCCACGATTTTCTTATGGGCAGAATACTCCTTCAGCCAGGCTAAGTCTTCCTCGTTTAGTTCTCCGGTTTCATTTGGGTGAACACCTATGGCGCCATATACATATGGATATTTCTCTGCCAGTTCAAGGGTATGTCTGGAAGATTCCATACTGGCCCCCACATTGGTAACAGCCTCAATTCCATGGTTTAAAAGGCTTGCCAGCAGTTCCTCCCTGTCTTCATCAAATGCCTCATCATCATAATGGGCGTGTGTATCAAAAATCATAGGAATCTCCTTTTAAAACAGTTTCTTACTTTATAATAATCAAACGCAGGATATATAGTAAAACTAAGTGAGCGGGATAAAACCAATAAAAAAAGTATTTTAAATTCCCTTTCCCCCTTGCCCCGCTGTACATTCGGATGGGGATGAAGGCCAAGATGGCAGCCCCAAAACAGCTAAGACTTTCAAAGGCAGCCAGGATTCCTGCAAATATGGTCTGTCTTTTCTTATCTTTATAAAACACATAAAAAAGCAGGATCATGGTAATCCCAATGATATCATAATCACATTTCAAAATAACTGCAGCACTACATCCAGCCAAAAATACCAGGGTCTGTCTGATTGGGTTACCCAAAGCCTTATCATACCAGTAAAGGACACATAGACCAATGAACAGGGTAACATATACATTCTGATAGCCTGGGTAAAACCATTTGCCAAAGAGAGCCAGATCAAACGGAATTTCGGAAATTAGGGCGAATAAAAAAAGCCTGGCACCATATTTCTTAATATCCCTGGTGTGGAAAAATCCTTCTACCAGCAGAAAACAAAAGATAGGGAATGCAATTCTTCCAATGGTGCGGAGCACCAGGTCAGCGATATTCCACACGCTTCCGCCCGAAAGGCCAAACATCTCCCAGGCCGGAAGTTCGTCCTGATATTTTAATATACCGTTTTCAATGATTGCCACTCCGATATGATCTATGAGCATGGTAACAATGGCGATCATCTTTAAGGTGTTTCCTGTTATTCCTCTCGTTCGGGCGCTCATTGATTCCTTCATGGAATCCTCCTTCTTAAAACAATAAGGCCGGATCTAATTACCCGGCCTTTCGTTGTTTCTTTTAAGCGTCTTCAGACATTCCCCTGTATTAGCAGATTTCTGCTCCTGCCGGCATTGTTTTCTCCGGTATCATAAGGGATAGATTGCCTTCTGCATCCTCCGCGCAGAGAAGCATGCCTTCAGACATGACTCCAGCCAGTTTTGCTGGTTTTAAGTTTACCACAACCATCACCTTTTTGCCAACCATTTCTTCTGGTGAATAGTGGGCTTTAATTCCGCTGACAATCTGTTTTACCTGGCTTCCGATTCTTACCTTGGAACACAGAAGCTTCTTTGACTTTGGAACCGCCTCGCAGGCAATGATCTCGCCTACCTGGAACTGCAGCTTGGCAAAATCGTCGTATTCGATCTCTGCCTTGGCTTCTATATCAATCACTGCAGAAGAATCTTCTTTGGCAGTCTCTTTCAATTCTTCCTCTTTCGAACCAAACATGGCTTCTACATTCTCCATGACTTCCTTGATATCCATACGGGCAAACAGGATCTCCGGTTTATCCGTCACCTTGTTTCCAGAGGGATATAAACCGAATTCATTCATCTGGGACAAGTCTCTTTTTTCTGTATTAAGCTGGTTAAGAATCTTTTTGGATGTATCAGGCATAAAGGAATCAAGGAGGGAGGCTCCGATGGTAATAGCTTCCGTCAGATTATAAAGAACGGTTTCCAGCCGGCTCTTTGATGCCTCATCCTTAGCAAGGGTCCATGGAGCAGTTTCATCAATGTATTTGTTGCTCCTTCTGAAAATATTAAAGATTGCAGTCATGGCATCAGCAACACGATGCTTCTCCATCTTCTCCTGGACCTTTTTCACTTCTTCCAGCACCACTGCCTTTAAATCCTCATCAACAGCCTCTGCTGCCTTTCCGTCTGACACGATTCCGCCAAAGTACTTATTGGACATGGAAATGGTACGGTTCACCAGATTGCCCAGGATGTTGGCAAGGTCAGAGTTCATGCGTTCCACCATAAGCTCCCAGGAGATAACTCCGTCATTGTCAAAGGGCATTTCATGAAGGACGAAATAGCGGACTGCATCCACGCCAAAGAAATCCACCAGAGTATCCGCATAGAGGACATTTCCCTTGGATTTGCTCATCTTTCCGTCCCCCTGAAGCAGCCAGGGATGACCAAATACCTGCTTTGGCAGGGGAACATCAAGGGCCATCAGGAAAATAGGCCAGTAGATTGTATGGAAGCGGATAATATCCTTTCCGATGAGGTGAAGGTCTGCCGGCCATAATCTGGCAAACTGCTCACTGCTATTGCCGTCACAATCGTAGCCGATGCCGGTAATATAATTGGTCAGCGCATCAAGCCAGACATAGGTGACATGCTTCGGGTCAAAGGACACCGGAATTCCCCATTTAAAAGTAGTCCTGGATACACATAGATCCTGAAGCCCCGGAAGGAGGAAATTGTTCATCATCTCATTTTTTCTGGACACAGGCTGGATAAAGTCCGGGTTCTCATTGATGTGGTTTATCAAACGGTCCGCATATTTGCTCATGCGGAAGAAATATGCCTCTTCTTTCGCCGGCTTTACCTCACGTCCGCAGTCCGGACATTTGCCGTCTACAAGCTGGGATTCCGTGAAAAATGATTCACATGGGGTACAGTATAAGCCTTCGTAATGTCCCTTATAGATATCACCCTGATCATAGAGCTTCTTAAAGATCTTCTGAACCTGTTCTTCGTGGTCTTTATCCGTGGTGCGGATGAATTTATCATAAGAGGTGTTCATTAAATCCCAGATTGTTTTAATTTCACCGGCTGCCCTGTCTACGAATTCCTTCGGTGTGATTCCTGCAGCCTCTGCCTTTTCCTCAATCTTCTGGCCGTGTTCATCGGTTCCTGTCTGGAAAAATACGTCATAGCCTTCCGCTCTTTTATAGCGGGCAATGGCATCCGCTAATACTGCCTCATAGGTATTGCCAATATGAGGCTTTCCTGATGCATAGGCAATAGCTGTGGTGATATAGTATGGTTTTTTGTTAGAATCTTTACACATTCTGTTTTCCTCCTGTTTATGAAATGGGATACGGCAAAGGGACTTTTTCCCTTCCCCCAAAGAAAAACCCGCCTTAAAAAATCCTTTCGGAAATTTAAAGACGGGGAACTGTCCCGTGTTACCACTTTAATTTATCCGTACCTTGCAGTACAGACCTTACTGGCTGCGTTTGTTCCATAAAATCTCCTTAAGATCTTACGGTTACTTAATAACAGTCTGACACGATAACGGGTGTAACCGTCGAAATTTAAAGGCGCGGTTTCGCCAATTCAATTCCGCTGCTCCAAGGCCATGTTGGGAAATACGCTCAAGCTTCCTTTTCAGCTTCCGGAAGTCTCTGCACATGAGGTTGATTTCTTACTCTTCTTTTCTCAGCATTCTTATATAAATTGATTGTTAGTAACCCTAGTTTAATAGTTTCAGTAAGGTTTGTCAAGCGGGTATGTAGGTACATCATCGCTTTTGTCATGACTTTTTTAATATCATCATATAAATAATAATAGTGAATCACGGAGGAAGCAAATATGAAAAACATCATTTTGAAACAGGGCCGCCGTTTTCTATCTTTCATCCTGGCTGTTTCCCTGCTTTGTGCTTGTGCACCCCCCGATAAATCCCCTGCCACACCTTCAGGGGCCGGGTATGAACAATTCCATGCAAAAGATTTGTCCGCACAAAACAAGTTTGATCAATTTACAAATGACCTGTTTCGTGAGGAAATCAGCGATTCCGGAATCAGTTTTCACTATAGTATCGCAGATCCTGCTTCCCGGGGGTTTGATACAGTTCCTTTGACCTTGGGGGAATTTTCTCTGGATAAAATGAAACAGGGATCGAATGATCTTAGGGAGTTAAAAAGAAAGCTTGAAGGTTTTAACCCCCGCCAGCTATCCGACGAGCAGCGGCTTACCTGGCAGATTCTCCGTTCTTACATAAATACAGAATTAGAATCTGACGGTCTGGAGCTTTACGCCCAGCCTTTAACAACCACCATAGGAATCCAGGCACAGCTTCCCATCTTGTTTTCAGAATACGCCTTTTATACCCGGGATGATGTGGACCATTATCTTGCGCTGCTTTCTACCATTGATGATTATTATGGACAGATTATGGAGTTTGAAAAGAAAAAATCAGAAGCCGGCTTATTTATGTCTGACGCTGCCGCAGATCATGTATTAAAATCCTGTGAGGCATATCTAATCCAGCCTGACCACAGCTTCCTTGCCGACACATTCAACACCCGGGTGGATGCCCTTACGGACCTAACCGCTGAAGAGAAAGCTTCTTATAAAGAGAAGAATTTAAAAGTCCTGGAAGAACATTTCATACCAGCTTATAAAAATCTAATAAATGGTATCACCGCCCTTATGGGGACCGGGACCAATGATAAAGGCTTATCCTTCTATCCAAAGGGTAAAGAATATTTTGAATACCTGGTCAAATCCAACACCGGAACCTCTTATGATTCCATCCGAAGTCTGACAAAGGCAATCGAAAAACAGTTAAATGCCGATATCCAGGCCATAGGAGCGATCACAAAGGAACATCCCGAAGTGCTGGACCACCTTGACAACTATTCCTTCCATTATACCAAGCCGGAAGATATCCTGGATTCTCTAAAATCCCAGATATCCACAGATTTTCCTGAGCTTCCGCCCTGCAGCTATACCGTAAAATACGTTCCAAGTTCTCTGGAGGCATCTTTAAGCCCAGCCTTCTACTTAGTTCCTCCTCTGGACCGTTACGAGGATAATGTCATTTACATCAACGGCAATCCACGGTTTCAAAATGATGATCTTTTCACCACCCTGGCTCATGAAGGTTATCCCGGACATTTATATCAGAACGTATATTTTTTAAGCAGGCAACCAAACGACTTAAGAAGCATCCTCTCCTTCCCCAGCTATTCGGAAGGCTGGGCCACCTATGTGGAGTTTTACTCCTACACCATGGATAACGGGCTGCCTCCTGGGCTTGGAGAGCTTCTGGCACATAACACTGCTGTTACGTTGGGCATCTATGCCTATCTGGATATCTGTATCAATTATGAGGGCTGGGATAAAGAACAGACAGCCAAATATCTTGGCACGTTTTATAATATTGAGAAAACAGATATTGTAGATTCCATTTACTCCAGCCTGATCGAAAATCCCACCAATTACATGGAATACTACGTGGGATATATGGAGATTATGGAAATGCTGGGCACAGCCAAAAGGATCTTAAAGGATGATTTTAATTTAAAGGATTTCCACGCTTTTATGCTTGATATAGGTCCTGCTCCGTTTTCAGTTATACAGCCTGCGTTCCGCACCTGGCTGTCCAAACAGTTAAGAAGCCAATAAATCAAAAAGGGCAGAAGCTTGTAATATGCAGCTTCTGCCCTACTTTTTTATCTTATTTTATTTTCTTATAATTCTTAACGTATTCCAGGTAATCACTATCTCCCTGCTTGATCTGATCATTGGAATAATTCTTACCATTAACAAGAATTTTTAATTTATCCAATTCAAAATTTTCGATAAAGGTATTGCCAACCGCGGTCAGGGTAAGTAAATCTTCTGTTGTACCTTTTTCCGGCATCTGGGATAAATCAAGAGTAGCCGTTCCATCATCTTTCTTATCAAACTGCAGAACCTTTGTACCATCCTCTAATACGCTGTATTCAATCAGCTTGTCCACCATAGCGTCAGCCGTCAGCTCAGATACTGCATCCATCGCCTGATTTAAACCGGTGGAGTCATCATTCTTACTATATACGGAAATGATCTCCATTGGTTCTGCGTTAGGATCAGGAACTTTATCACTGGCGCCTCCCGTTGAAGCCATTACCTGAGGGTCAGGCGCTGTGGTCTCCACCTTAGGCTGTGTTGGGGCACATGCCACCAGGGACATCATCATCAAAGCGCTCATTAAAAACACGATGAATTTTTTCATAATTGAGTATTGCCTCCTTAAATTCTCTTAAAGGCTCCGAAACCACTGATTTAACTTGGTCAGAGCTTTGATCAAAACTTCTATTTCATTCTCATTTAAACCTGCAACCACGCCGGCGATCATCTCCTGATGAAATCTGGCATGGTGTTCATAGGCTTCTTTCCCTTTTTCTGAAAGAGAGATGTATACAACACGCCGGTCCTCTTTTCCTCTCTGACGGGTCACATACCCCTTCTTTACAAGACTGTTCATGGCTATGGTCAACGTACCGACCGTAACAGACAATTCCCTGGCTATGGCCGACATGTTTTTGGGTTCTCCAATGCCAATGGCCTCGATCACATGCATATCATTATTTGTAATATTAGTAAATTCCTGTGTAATGATAGCCTGTTGCTCTATATCCATAATATCTCGAAACAGTCTTACCAAAACTTCGTTAAGAGTCCCGAAAGTATCCACGTTTATCCCCTTCACTTATGACAATAAAAGCTTCTTCGTAATTATACATGATTATGTATCCCAAGACAACCACCTGAATTCTTATGAAATTCTTAAAATCAGATCAAATAAATACCTTTTATACCAGAAAACGGGATATGGCGACACTTGCGGCTACGCCCGCCGCCGTGGCAGCCAATGCACCGCCCAGGGTATACCGTGTTTTTTTAATTTTTACGGTTCCAAAATAAATGCTCAGGCAATAGAAAACGGTTTCCGTACAGCTCATGATCACTGACGTCAGCATACCGATATAGGAATCTGTTCCATATTTCTTAAAAATATCGAGCACAAGTCCTGTGGCAGCTGAGTTTGAAATCAGACGCACTAAAATCACCGGCACGACCGGTGCGGGAAGAAACAGGAGGGCAGCCGGCTTTGTCAGGCATTTTGCCAGAAAGTCTAAAAAACCGGAAGCACGGAGCACCCCCACTGCGGTCATAAGTCCGATGAGCGTAGGCATGATCCCTGCCACGGTTTTCATCCCTTCCTTGGCCCCGTCTATAAAATCGTCAAAAACCGGACGTTTGGACAATATGCCAAAGCCTACCATGTAAAAAATGATAAGCGGCACTGCCGCCTCAGACAGAAATAATAGAAATTTCATACCTTCACCTAAAAAACCTTAATTGTTATAGTTTATTCCAATTCTTCCCTTTTCATTCAAGGCGTTTTGAGGTAAACTATCCACGAAAGCAATGAGCACTGCGGACTCACCCGCTGCGATGCGGACTTACGTGATTAACCGAAAGGAGATGTACCGATATGAGTATTTTATTTTTACAGTATCCCCCCTGCAGTACCTGCAAAAATGCAAAAAAGTGGCTAGATGCCCATAATGTAGCATATGACACCAGAAATATTAAAGAAGAAAACCCAAACTCCGTAGAGCTTGCAGACTGGATCCAAAAAAGCGGCCTTCCCATAAAGCGTTTTTTTAATACCAGCGGAATTATCTACAAGGAAAAAAATTTAAAAGAGCTTTTGCCCGGCATGAGCGAAAAAGAACAGATCGATCTCCTGGCGACCGATGGAATGTTAGTTAAGCGTCCCTTAATCATTGGCGATGATTTCGTCCTGGTTGGCTTTAAGGAGAAGGAATGGGAGTCGTCCCTGCTCCGGTAAATTCTTATCTAAAAAACAACGCTTTTCCATAGAAATACCCGGCGGACTTAAGTTTGTATCTTCTCCCTTCCGCCGGGTATTCTGCCATAAACTTTACTGCTCTATTTTATGGGGTATGCTGTTAATCATTAACAGTTCGATCCCCAGATGCTCTTTTATTTCTTCATACGCATTGGACACCTTGTCCGCTTTGAGTACTTCATTTCTGCTCTTACCGGCCCCCTGCTCTTTCAAACGATAAGCATGAGCCTTCTTTGCCGATGCCCCGATTGCTGAAGCAGCCAGTATAATCAGGACCACCATTACGATTAGGAACGGCTTTTGTATGGAATTTACTATTCTGTGGCCGTAATACAATACCCTCAGCTGCTTTCCTATTACGGTTTCTGTCCCTCTCCGGTTAAGCTCCGCCATAATCGCTTGAAATTCGCCGGGAGGAGGGGATGGGGGTTCAGGTGTTAATTCCGGATGCTCCTGCATATAATCAAGCAGATGGGCTTCCAATTTTTCCTGAGACGACAAATGATATTTTATCCGTTTTAAAATTGAATATTTTTTTCCATGGTTTCTCTCCTTCTCCACGTACACACCTCTTAAATACAAGTTATCCTTAAGTTCCCACAAGCTTTGGGGTTGACTTTTTATCGCTAACGTTTACTATAATAGTATATCGAATTTGGGAGGCAACACTTTATGAAAAAAATCATCTTAACCGGCGGTGGTACTGCCGGTCATGTTACCCCGAACCTGGCTTTAGTTCCCTCGTTAAAAGAGAGGAATTACGATATTCACTATATAGGATCATACCAGGGAATCGAACGCAAGCTCATCGAGGGAGCCGGCATCCCCTATGACGGCATTTCTTCCGGTAAATTCCGTCGGTATTTTGACTTTAAAAACTTCTCTGATCCCTTCCGGGTATTAAAAGGATATTGGGAAGCATTGAGATTGATAAAAAATTATAAGCCGGATGTGGTTTTCTCAAAAGGAGGCTTTGTAGCCGTTCCCGTTGTGTTGGCTGCAAAACACTGCAAGGTGCCTGTTATCATTCACGAATCAGATATGACTCCAGGGCTTGCCAACAGGCTTAGTATTACTTCTGCAACAAAAATCTGCTGCAATTTTCCGGAAACCCTTCCTTATCTACCAAAGGAAAAAGCCGTACTCACTGGCTCTCCTATAAGGAAAGAGCTTTTAATGGGAGATCGGCAGACAGGTTTAAAATATGCACGTTTGTCTGCAAACCGGCCTGTTATCCTGATCATCGGCGGAAGTCTTGGTTCCGTAACAGTAAATACCGCCTTACGGGGCATTCTCCCAAAACTGCTTAAAAATTACCAGGTGATACATATCTGTGGAAAAGGCAATCTGGACGAAAGCCTGATCGGAATGGAAGGATATGTACAATACGAATATGTTGACGCCCCTCTAAAACATCTATTTGCTGCTGCAGACCTAATGATCTCAAGAGCCGGGGCAAATTCCATCTGTGAAATTCTCGCACTTAGAAAGCCGAATATCCTGATTCCTCTTTCCGCTGCCGCCAGCAGGGGGGATCAGATTTTAAATGCAAGATCCTTTGCAAAGCAAGGCTTCAGCTCTCTTCTGGAAGAAGAAAACCTAACCGGAGATTCCCTTTTGCAGGCAATCAGCGAAACATTTGCCAACCGTCAGACTTTTATCTCTAAAATGGAGAAAAGTGAACTACACAATGCGGTTGATACCATTATTGATATGATTGAATCTCTGGTTTAAAATTAATTTTTATATATGAAAATTAGGACCGAGGATCTTTTTTAAGCAAACTCTAGTACGATATATCCGGGAGCGGCATACCGTTCCCGGAATTTTTAGGATTTCGCAAATTTCAGGAATAGTAAGCTGTTCCAGAAAATAAAGAATGGCCATTTCCTTCCATTCCTCTCTCATATTGGAAATCTCCCAGGTTATCTTTAAAAGAGCTTCCTCTCCAAGGATCACATCCAGGGGATCAGTGACTACATATCTCGTAAGCATCGCCACCTCATTAACTGCGTCTCCCTCATCCAGGCTCACCTTCTCATAATGGCCGTTCTTACGGAGACAGTCAATGGATTTACGTTTCAGGATCTTAATCAACATGCCTTTCTTTCGTGTATCTGACCATGATAATGAATAATTCTCAAAATATGCAATAAAAGTTTCCTGCACTACATCATCCAGTTCCATGTCCGGCACATTGAGTGTTTTCGCTATCCTGCGGAGCAATCCCTGATATTCCCCATATATAGACTGCAGTAACAGATTTTCATCTTCATGTATGCTCATTGATTGTGTCCCTCTGATAGTAGGGCGCTCCTTATAGCGTCTCCTGTCTGTGTTAATTCTCCTGGATCTGCCTCGCCCGGCACCCATGAAACCATTCCAGGGCCTTCCTCATAACGAGGAATCAAATGCACATGAAAATGAAAAACCGTCTGGCCTGCTTCTTTCCCATTATTCTGCACAACATTAAATCCGGCACAGCCTAATGAGTTTTTCATGGCATTTCCTATTTTAGCCGCTAACGGGAGAACCTTTTTTGCTGTTTCCTCTTCCAGCTCACAGATATCTTTGTAATGCTGTTTAGGAAGTATCAGGGCATGCCCCCTGGAAGCTGGTCCTAAATCCAGGATCACACGAAACATGTCATCCTCGTAGATCGTTTCAGAAGGTATCACGCCATTTGCAATTTTGCAGAAAATGCAATTATCGTCCCTCACTTACTCACCTCCTTCCAAATAGATTATCCCCATATCTCCATATCCTGGCGCCTTCTTGGCTTGCGGTACATGAGAATCCCCATAACTACGCCAACAATGAGCCCACCAATATGGGCAGCATTATCTACGCCTGTGCTGGTAAAGCCAAAATACAGGGAACACGCAATCACAACTGCCAGCTGTCTGACACTTAAGTCCTCCAACCGGCCGCGGTTGACTAATACCGCATATAAAAGGCCTCCGATCACGCCAAAAATTGCGCCTGACGCCCCTGCCGAGACTACGGTTCTGTATTCTCCAAGATTCACTACCATAGACACCACATTGGCGCCTACTCCGCAAAGCAAATAGAAGAGCAGGTATTTTATATGGCCCAGAGCCCTCTCCAAATTATCTCCCAATATAAATAAAATGAGCATGTTATTCATAATATGGTTAATACCAAAATGCATAAAAACAGAAGTGAGCAGCCGGTAATACTCTCCTCCCTCCAATACAAGCGGAGCGTACATTGCTCCATGTGCCACCATAAACTGCGTATTTTCCGTGGAGCCTGTCACCTCCAGATATAGGAAATAGATGACATTTATTGCGATCAAACCAACGTTTACAAATGCCTTCTTACGCCTGTATAAGTCCTTCATTACAGCTCTCCTTGCTAAATATTATGCCTATTTTAACACAAGTTGACATATTATGTAAATATGAACGCGAAATTTGCGGTAAAAACTTAACCATTTTAGCCAAAACTGCAACCTCAGCCTATCTAAATCCGGCCGGCTGTTTTAAAAGGCATCCGGGGAACTCTTCCTGCCCGGCAAGGGGCCTGAAGGATATAATTTGCGAAACATTCGCAAATTACCTTGACAACATATCAATTCCGCAGTACACTTATTTGCGAACAAATCGCAAATTAGGAAGTGAACCCTTTTGGCCAATTATATGACAGCACAAAGAAAACAGCTTTTTGCCTTTTTGCAGGAAAACCCTGACAGACAATTTTCCGCAAAACAAATTGCAGACAGCCTTTCCGATTCTTCCGTCAGTTTAAGTGCAGTGTATCGTAATCTCACTTATCTGGAGGAAAAAGGGCTGATTAACCGCTTCACGAAAGAAGGAAGCCGGGAGCTTTTTTATCAGTATATTCATTCAGAGGATTGTCGTAATTGTATTCATATGAACTGCATAAAATGCGGAAGGGCTTATCATATGGATGCCCACATTGCCGACAGGATGCTGGAGGACATTTTAAAAGTGGACGGTTTTCAGATCAAAAAAGAGAAATCCGTACTTTACGGGATCTGCAAAAACTGTATCTGATGTGTCCATTGTTTTTAAAAAGGAGGAAGAGATATGGCAAAAAACAAAAAACTGCTTGCCGGGTTTATCACCCTGGCGATTCTTTTTATGCTGCTCTTTTCCATATTTTATATCACTGCAGAGGCCCGCCATCAATGCATAGGCGAAAACTGCCCCATCTGTCTTGAAGTTCAGGCCTGTGTCCAGGCACTGAATACTCTTGGAACAGGCCTTGCGCCTGCCGTTGCCATATTCGCGGCCGCCTACTTTTTTGTAATCTGCGTGATTCCGGTCTTTCACCGCAACCCTTCACATACTTTGGTTTCTCTTAAGGTAAAGCTTACGAATTGAATATTGATTTTAACAGGGGAGAATTCTGCCCATTTTAGGCAGAAACCGATATCTGTCGATGCTCCCTTATATTCTTATGCCCATTTTTAATGATCTATATTTATTCGGAGGTTCTAAAATGAAAAAATTAATTTCCTGCCTGTTAGCAGGACTTATGATTATAGGAGCACTTACTGCTTGCTCCAATACAAATGCAACGACAACGGCCAGCAATAACAATAAACTAAGCGTGGTATGCACGATTTTTCCGGAGTACGATTGGGTCAGAGAAATCCTTGGCAGTCATGGGGACAATGGAGAGGTCACCATGCTTCTGGATAACGGTGTGGATCTGCACAGCTATCAGCCGACAGCGGATGATATCATCAAAATCTCAAACAGCGATATGTTCATCTATGTAGGTGGTGAATCCGACCTATGGGTGGAGGATGCTTTAAAGGAAGCTAAAAACAAAGATATGGTCGTGATCAATCTCCTTGAAGTTCTGGGCGACACCGTCAAAGAGGAAGAGGTCGTTGAAGGAATGGAGTCAGAGGAAGAAGCCGAGGATGGCAGTGAGGATGGCCCGGAATATGACGAGCACGTTTGGCTGTCACTGAAAAATGCCAAAACCTATTGCAATTACATTGCTTCAAAGCTTGGGGAAATCGACAGTGCAAATGCCGCGGACTATTCTGCAAACGCAGATGCCTATGGAAAAAAGCTGGATCAATTGGATGAAAGCTACCAGCAGACAGTTGACTCTGCAAAACAGAATACCGTGCTGTTTGGGGACCGCTTTCCCTTCCGCTACTTAGCAGATGATTACGGCCTTACCTATTATGCCGCATTTGTGGGCTGCTCTGCAGAAACGGAGGCCAGCTTTGAAACCATTGCCTTTCTTTCAAAAAAAGTTGATGAATTGGGGCTTGGCACTGTGCTTACGATTGAAGGCGCCAAGCATAAAATCGCTGAAACCATCGTTCAAAACACGAAGGATAAAAATCAGGCAGTCCGTACCATGGATTCCATGCAGTCTACCACTTCCAAGGATGCAGAAAGTGGTACCACCTATCTTTCCATTATGCAGACGAATCTGGAAGTACTGAAAGATGCATTAAATTAAGAGGAGGAATCATAGTGGCACAGCTAACATGTAACAACCTTACCATCGGGTATGACGGCAAAACGGTCCTTAAGGGACTTAACTTTTCCGTAAACAGCGGTGATTATCTCTGTATCGTAGGAGAAAACGGTTCCGGGAAAAGTACTCTCATGAAAACTATTCTGCACCTTCTGGCGCCGCTTGAAGGAAGCATTGTTATAGAAAACAAGCAGCATCCAGAAGGAATCGGATATCTGCCTCAGCAGACAGTGGTACAAAAGGATTTTCCGGCATCTGTTCGGGAAATTGTTTTATCGGGCTGTCTGAACCGCTGTGGGCTGCGTCCCTATTACAGCCGCGAAGAAAAGCAGCTTTCCCATGAAAATATGGAGAAAATGGGGATCTCCCATTTGTCCAAACGGTGTTACAGAGAATTGTCCGGAGGCCAGCAGCAGCGAGTTCTGCTGGCACGGGCGCTGTGCGCTGCCGGAAAAATGCTTCTGCTTGACGAGCCTGTTTCAGGGCTTGACCCAAAGGCCACTGCCGAGATGTATGAGTTAATCAAAAAGCTGAATGAGGAAGGCATCACCATTATTATGATATCTCATGATATAGGCTCTGCAGTTAACTATGCAAGCCATATCCTGCACATGGGAGATCCTCTCTTTTTCGGAACAAAAGATGAGTATTTAGACAGCAGCATCGGCAAAGCTTATTCATCTCAGAATGGAGGCAAAGAAGCATGAGTATATTGATTGAAAAATTAGCCTTATATTTTGAATATCCCTTTGTACGCTATGCTCTGATTGTCGGGATATTAATTGCTCTCTGCTCCTCCCTGTTGGGTGTTACACTGGTCTTAAAGCGTTTTTCCTTTATTGGCGACGGACTGTCCCATGTTGCCTTTGGGGGTATGGCAATCGCTACGGTAATGAAGCTGTCTAATCAAATGCTGCTCATTCTGCCGGTTACCGTCATCTGCGCAATTCTTCTGCTGCGAACGGGTCAGAATGCCAAAATCAAGGGCGATGCAGCTATCGCTATGATTTCCGTGGGCGCGCTGGCCCTGGGCTACCTGCTTATGAATATATTTTCTGCCTCAGCCAATCTGGCAGGAGACGTATGCAGCACGCTGTTTGGTTCAACCTCCATTCTGACACTGACAAAGACGGAAGTATGGCTTTGTGTTGCCCTTTCGGTGGTCGTTATCGCCGTATTTTTACTCTTTTACCATAAGATATTTGCAGTCACCTTTGATGAAGACTTTGCAAGAGCAACCGGCACAAAAGCGGAACAATACAACCTGCTGATTGCGGTTATCATAGCCATTATCATCGTACTTGCCATGAATCTGGTTGGATCTCTGCTGATCTCTGCATTGGTCATTTTTCCGGCGCTCTCGGCTATGCGCATATTTAAAAACTTTAAGTCCGTGATCCTTTGTTCGGCAATCCTTTCCGTCTTCTGCGCCGTACTGGGAATTCTAACATCCATTCTGGCAGGAACTCCGGTCGGTTCAACCATTGTAGCCGTTGATATCGCTGCGTTTGCCATATGCTCACTCATTGGGTGGATCCGGGGAGGTGTCAAAGGATGAAACGTATCTTTGGGATGGTTCTGATGCTTTTCATGGTAAACCTAGCATTAACAGGCTGCGGAAAAGACGCCGTGACTGCCCCCGGTCCGTCGCTGCCGCAAGGGGACCAGGCAGACTCCGGACAATACGGGACCGCAGGCTCTGAACAATACGATCCGGAGAGTACGGAAGACTTTGACATTAATACCTATCCTTCTGATTCCTTCGAACCAACCACGGAGCAATTTCAGGATGATCCAGCGGGCTCTACGAATAACACCGGGTTTGATATTGACCTGACGAAATTAAGCAGCACCATGGTTTTTTCCGAGGTATACAATATGATGATATCTCCGGAAGAATATATGGGAAAAACAATTAAAGCCGAAGGGATATTCCAGGTTTACCAGGATTCGAATAATAACAATTTTTACGCTTTGGTCATTGCGGATGCCACTGCCTGCTGCCAGCAAGGACTGGAATTAATCTGGGACGTAGATCTTACTTATCCCGATGACTATCCGGTTGAAAATAGCGAAATAGAAATAACAGGTGTGTATCAAAGTTATATAGAAGAAGGCAACACATATTATTATGTGCAGGTAAATGATGTTAAGGCGGTATAGAATTTCATTCCCATACCGCCAGTACACCGGCCCGAAAAAGGCCGGTGTTTTTATTTTGTAATTATAAATTTATGTAAATACAACTTCATGTAAACATAACTTCATGTAAACATAACTTCATGTAAATATAAATGGGTAATTTGCAATAAAAACTTCATCTCCTATTTTCAGCGATACCGTCTCATTTGTTTCTAATACCCGCCCGTTCACAGCGGTTCCATTGGTAGAATTTAAGTCACTGATCCGGTATTCTTCTCCTTCTCTGTCTATCCTGGCGTGAATCCTGCTGATGGCTTCTCCAGTGAGGACACAATCGACCATGCCTTCCTGCTTTCCAATTAAATAAGGGACATAAGTAATTGCGATATCTTCCAAATCAGTACCAACTGCACGTAAGTACCGGATACTTTTATCGGCCGTTGTATCGTTTAACAAGGCCGTTTGAAATACTTCCTCATCTCCTGTATCAGGTTTTGGTGTCTTTTCCTTTATCTCTTCTTCAAATGTCAACTGCCAGTCATAGCCTTCCGCCGGTTGACGGCCCCGCTCTTCCTTTTTCACCATCATCTCCTTTGGCTGCCTGGACTCTTTTCTCCATACGGCTAAAACTGCGAAAGCTGAGAAACCCCCGGTGATGGGCACCCCATACCAGAATTTTCGAATCCCTTCCATACCAAAAACCAACCATAAAGCTGTAGCAATACTAAACATAGCTAAAATTGGGATAATGAAAACAACTCCATTCACCTTACCATCAAAAAGGCGACTTCTTTCTTCTATCTCCTCATTAATTGAATACAAAATGTGAGAGCTAAGATTCTCTTCCGTCTTGTTGTCTCTTTCCGTCTGAAGTACACTTTCATCACTTCCTTTTTCGCTGGAACAATTCTTTCCGGCAATTTCAAGGAGGTCCTTCATCCCGTAATTTTCCTTAAGGCTTTCCTGATACAGGCCATACGCCATAACTACACATTCCTTATCCTGGTGATTGACCTTACCCAGAAGATACCGCAGCAACCCGGTCATCTCCTCAGGAAATCCCACCTGTCTACCGGGAACAAGGCAAAGGAAAACCGTAAACTGATCCGGCTCAACGTAAATATATTCTGGCTCCAGTAGGATTAGTTTTTCCTTAAGCAGGTAAGCCTCCAGCCTGTCCAGAGTCCGCCCAATATCTTCAATTAACTTCTTAAGCTCCTCCCTGCCCAGACTATGATATTCAAGAACTCTGTTTAAGGGCTGCTTTGAGGTGATCTCATAATAATATAATTTCTGATTATCCACCTGCTTCACATGGAACTTCAGCAGTCCACCGATCCTGTTTGCCGCCATCATATATATTTCATAACTGTCATTTCCATTCTCCTCCGGCTCCATAATCAAATAATTGTGCTTCATTTCCCGCCTGTATACAGCCTTCATCTCATTCCTCCTGATTGATGAGCGTCAACATCCTAAAAAAATTCTCCGGATCAAACACGCCCTGTTCCATTTCCAGCTTCCAGGCCCCCGCACTTCCATAGGCTTCCACCCTCCTGCCTGTTACTGGGTTTCCTGCCATCTTTATCTGAAAATCATATTTTTTCCAGGAAAAAGGATTACCGGCCCTTCTGACTGCCCACAAAGCAGCTTCATCAGACGGCTCTGTTTCATTATGGCGCAGTCTTTGCACCGTCTCTCCCAATGCCATTGATCCTACAACTTCATCCCTCAACCGGTAAGCTGCTTGTACAGAAACAATCAGCGCCCATAAAACAATTGCCATAATAAAAGCCGCCTCAACGGTATAGCTTCCCTGCAGTCTATTCTTCATAACATCACCAGTCCAATCCACACAGGAACAAGAAATGGCAGAAACGGTACCGTTTTCTTCTTATAATCCCGTCCCCGAAGCCAGCCCCAGACATAAATTCCACCGCATACAATGCCATTTAAAAAAATTCCACAGATCAATAACTTCAGATTCAAACGTGCTCTTAAAAATAGGCCGCTGACTACAAAAAACCAACCATCTCCCATTCCGATTGCCTCACCTGTTAATCGGCTTAAAAGAAGGAGTCCAACTCCTATCATACAGCTTAACAGCCGTTCTCTGCCAATATCTCCCTGTAAAAGAGCCAGAATCAGTCCGGCCATGCCTGCTGCCTGAAAAAGCCATACGCTGACAGCCTTTTCTCTTCCGTCTTCCCAGGCAGCCGCCAATAAAAACACTCCAAATATAATTTTATTTACGCTTTCCACCATAGAGGTACCTCCCTATTGAGAACAGTAGGAGCACGGTCCCAGATGGCGTACCTGGGATAAGGGGACAGCCTCCACATATGCCATGATAGAGGAACAATTCCTGTCACTGTGATACCGCTCTCCTGACGGCATGATATATACGCTGCCGCTCTCCTCTGCAAATCTGCCGCATCTGCTGCAGGGTTTATATTTACCGCCGGATAAATTACGAACAGTTTCTATTTCCTTAAAAGAAATCTGTTCTATATCATTGTATAAGTAATGGCATGTCCGTTGGCGGTGATATCTTGTACTCGCCTTTCCAATGTACACAAGCTCATCCTCCGGTCCGTTCTTTCCGCTGCGGCCTCCCTCCTGGCCGATCCAGGCCCTCCGGCAGCATCTGGCGGTCATGGGTATGCTGCTTAAGCCAAAAACAGAAAAGGGAATTCTTACCCGGTAATCCATAATCAGATCAATGGTCTCTCCGTCCATTAATACGGTGGAACGTGCAAAGGATGCTGATTGAAGCCGTTCAAACCCTGCCCGTCCTTCCACCCGCTTTCTGACAAAAAGAAGGATTCCTTCCTCTGTGAGTCCTTCTAAAAACTCCTCTGAAAAACCATCGATTCCTTTGGCCTGCACCTCTTCTCCCAGTTTAAGCTGGTGCAAAATATAAGCATACTGGCTGACTTCTTCTCCTGCTGCTTCCAGAGCGGTTTGTATTCGCCTCCCTTCCTTCATAACCCCCATGGGAAGCATGAGAATCACCATAAAGAACAGGTAAAGTGGCAGGACCAGGGCAGCCTCTATGGTCAGGCTCCCCTTTTTTCGGTGGCAGGAGGCAGATGATAATACCCTTTTTACAAGGAATCCTTGTTTCATGAAGGGGATTTGTACCTGGAGAGTAACAATTTTTTTATTATTTTTTCTATGGAACTCCTTGAAAAAGGGCATGATCATCCACCTCCTTACCAATTTTTTACCACACCGGGCATAAAGGGATATCTGCAAGCAGCCATTAATATACTTTTTCTGTCCGGACTTCCACTGGATAGGAGGGATTATTTCCTCCGAAAAACATATGCCTTGATCTCACAGTTCCCCTTACTTCCACCTGATAAACGCAGTTAGCCATGCGAAAATCCTCCTGTTTCCTGCATAAATTCATCTGGATCACATCCATCAGACGGTAATGCTGCTGTCCGGATTCTCCCGGGAAAAGAAGAAGCTTTAAATAGCCGGTATAATCAATTCCGTCTTCATCCTCTTTCCCACCTTCGCATGTTCCCGTTCTTCCTAATTCCAAAAGGGCATCTAGGGACAGCTTCCATGTGTTCCTTGACTTAAGAAAGACCACCTTTTTCCCCTCTAGAAGCATTCTCACATCCACAAGCGCCTCCTCAAGCGCCCAGATGCTCATAACAAAAAATGCAACGATCCCGGATAGAGGAGCCAGACCCACGGCTCCGGTAATAAGGCCGGCAAGAGACATTGCCTCCTCTCGTTTCTGGTCGTCTGAAAGAATATGGATTAGGTTCATGCCTTCCCTGATCATGAGAACCTCTAAAACTGTCTGTTTTAAGTTTTCCTCATCTGTTTTCTTTCCTGAAACCAGATATTCCAATTCGTACATTACCTCCTTATCCTCCTCTGAAAGAACGTTTGTAAGAAAACGGCCGCAATACTCCCCAAACAGAAGCCGGTCCAAAAGGCCCGTCTCCAGCACCTGGCCATCTCCGCAGGCAACGGAAGGAAAAGAATCGTCAGACAGAATGCCTTTGGATATTTCCTTTCCATCGGGCAGAACCAGGGATAAGAGCCCTGTCTGTATGAAACCTTCTAACTGTTCCAAAAGTCTCTGCTTTTCCGGGTCTTTCACCCCATTGGAATAAGAAAGAGAGGGGATGTCAGCCTTTGCCCATAGTTCCCCTACAGACCCCCATAGTTCGGACAGATCCGGGCCGTCATCCTCTTCATCATCACTGTCCCAGTTATCAATGATCTGCTCTACTTCAGAGGAGCGCTTCCCTGCCTGTTCCATCACCTGTTTTATCTGTTCCATCTTAACTGGCAGAGCCTCAATTTCCCGCCTTCGCTCCCCATCCTGATTTACATAGGATCCATAGCAAGAGGTATCCCCGATAAAAGCCTCACGTACTTCCTGACTCAATTCAGCCTGAGCCGCAAATAAGTCATTGTTAGTTCCACTTAAGCTGTTTTTTAAATCATCTGCCTTCTTCCCATAGGCCTTTACAAGGGAAGGAATCCGGTTCATTTCCCGCTCCAAAAGATCCGCTTCTCTACGAAAACCTGAACCATCATAATCCCTGATTCTTTCATAAGCAGACCGCCAGTATTCCTTCTGCCGCTTTAAAGAATCATTGATGTCTTCCAATGCCCTTTCCAACCGGACCGCTTCCCGTTCATGGTCACGAAACGATCCGGATAACCGTTTCACTGCTTTTGCTTCCTTTAAGTTCTTAAGCAGGGCTTCTGCACCCTTTTCATCTGTCATATTTTCAAATATTCCATACTTCATATAGTCCAGAATCTCCTTCTTCAAATACTGCCCTCCCCCATCAGTGATACGGAAAAGCTGCATTGTATCCGCCTTTTCCATATCCATGGAATACCAGCCGGAGCTGTCCATATAGGGCTCCATAAATCCTTTCCATGCTTTTTCAAGTTCCTCACCATTCTCACATTCCAGAAGAAAGAGACGGTATTTATCCCAGGCTTCTCTGTGAAACCTGCTGAATACAGAGTCCATGGAAGAATCGGCCGCCAGCTTTAGATAAAACCTGGTTCCGGCAGTCCGTGCGGACTCTAAAAGTCCGCACATCAGGCTGAATATGCATAAAAGAGCTAAACTGAAAAACACTGTTACCTGCCCGCTTTTGCGCATCAATACACCTCTTTAGACTGGCTGTTGATTTCCTTGAATATGTTATCAAGAAGAGTCGTTATCTGCTTTTTAAAAATAATGACAAGTCCGATTAACACCACCAGGATCAGCACTACTTCAATCACGCCTATTCCGTCTTCTTCCTTAAAGAAATCCAGGATCTGACTGTTTACCGTTGTCAGCATCATATCACCTCCCTTCTAATAAAATGACAGGAACGCAGGCACGACGATCATGACCATGACCACCCCGAGCATCATAAACAGAGGCAGCAAAAGTTTGGTTCCTGCTTCTTCCCCCAGCTTTTTCGCCAGGTTCTTCCTTAGCTCAAAGGCTGAAGCCATCTCAAGCTCCAAAGCCGGGCGAAGCTGCCTGCTTCCGTTTTTCTGACTCTGTTCCAGGAGAGTGGAGAGCTTTATGTAGGCCTGTAAGCCGCATCGCCTTCCAAATTCACTGTAAGCCCGTCCTTCCGACAGCCCGCTGCTAATCTGACTTGCTGTCTTCACCATCTCCTCATACGCCGGACGTGCGCTTCTTTTCCCCTGCTTTACGGCCTCCTTATAGCCAGCCGCAATCCTCTCCCAGGCTCCACGGACGGTAAGGCCTGCTCCGATATAGACTACCAGCTTGGAAACCACCTCAGAATAATCAAACAGCAATTGCTGCTCACGTATCTTCGCCTGACTTTTCCTGTCAAACTCTTCTTTTACGTGCAGGAGAGCCGCCAGTAAAAACCCCAGCACCGGCAATATCCGGTAATCCGCCTCTTCAGGCTTAAAATACATCAGCCGGTTCCCCTCATAAACTGAGGGCAGTAGCAGGCGATCCTCTGTCTGCTGTTTCATATCCATCTGGCCTATCCACTGAAGAAAGCCTGCGGCTACTTTTTCGTCCTTGGTAAGGGAGGCCGGGTAAACCGTCACTTTAAACTCATATAGGTCCTCATGGTGCCCATCTGTCACTCTGGCCCTTAACCAGACCTGCTCTCCTTCTTCTGGTATTTCCTCATTGTGAACAATTCCAAAGGAATCGATCACCTGTGGATTATCAGACTCCCAGCTGATTCTAAGCCCATAATTTCCAAGGCTGTTCTTTAAATTTAAACTTTCTCTCACCTCCTCAAGAGACTCATTTTCCCCCAGCATCTGCCGGGTCAGTTCAGGCCGGATCCTTTGAAACAGCTCCTTTGCCTCTTCCGCCCCATACTGCCGCTCCCTGACAGGGATTCTCACCGGTATCTTCCTATCCCCATTCTCCCGGTCAAGCCCGGATACCTGGATATCATATGTAATCTCTCCGTGCCCCGGCCCTGCCCGTTTAAGCCCTCCCCCTTCCGTTACCATCTGCCCGCCCACTGCATAAAACAGCTCAAAAGCAACATATAAGGCAATCCCGGAAACAACGCAGGCCATCTGTATCTTTGTAAAAGGAAATCTCCATGTTCTTTTCATATCTCAATCCTCATAATCCATCTTGAAATCCCCAGGGCAGCGATGTAAATGATCATGCACAGGGTCATAAGAATCCTTCCGATTCCTGTACTGTACATGATGTTAAAAAAGCCTGGAGAAGTCAGATCAATATAAAGAACAATAAAAAAGGGGATCATGCTCATAATTTTTTGTTCAAACTGTTTTGAGGCTGTCATCGTTAAAATCTCCTGTCTTACCTGTACCTTGTCCCTTATTACATCCGCCGTGTGGCTTATGATCATAACCAGTTCACCTCCGCTTCGTTTAGCCGCGGCAAACACCTCCGCAAAGTTCTTAACATCATCAAGGCCGCTGCGGCCTGCAAAATCGGAAAGCGCCAGCTCGACCGAACGGTTCATCCGGATCTGGCTTTCAATATGCTTAAATTCCCTGGAAACCATCCCCTCCTCCCCGAAAAGCAGACCCAATTCCTTTACGGAAGCAGAAAACGCGTTCTCCACAGAATAACCGGCACTTAAGAAGGAGGCTAAAAGAAGGATGCCCTCCTTAAATTCCAGATTTAACTGCTGAAGCCGGCCTTCCTTCAGCTCCCTTTTTTTAATCATAGGAAATATAAAAACCATTGGGACAAACAACAGAAATGATAGGGCACTGCGGTAAAAAATGTAAGCGAAAAGCCCTGCAATTGCCAGGCCCTGAAGTCCATACAGGCACCACTGAACGGGTGTCAGATCATAGGTTTCATATTTCAATGCCTGCTGCTTTAAGTTTTTCGGCGTTTTGAATAATTCCCACTTTTTTAAGGCTTCCATGAACAGCCTGTCCTTCTTCCGGATTCCCATAATCTTCCTCAAACCTGTATAGCGGATTAAGCCTGATTTCTCCGTTCTCATAACCAATTACCTCCACAATGGACAAGACCCTCCTGCTTTTATCTCTAAGCCGTCCCAAATGAATTAAGATATCAATTGCTGCCGCAACCTGGCTTCTAATTGCTGCCAATGGGATATCTGCTCCCATAAGCACCATAGTCTCCAGCCTGGAAAGCATGTCTTTGGGACTGTTTCCATGGCCGGTGCTGAGGCTTCCGTCATGGCCGGTGTTCATGGCTGATATCATGTCCAAAGCCTCCTTTCCTCTCACCTCACCAACGATTATTCTGCTGGGATTCATTCTGAGTGCAGCCCGGATCAGATCACCAATGGACACTTCCCCATCACCCTCACCATTGGCCTCTCTTGTTTCAAGCCGCACCAGATTGGGAATATGAGCAATCTTCAGTTCCGCGGAATCTTCAATGGTCACAATCCGCTCATCCCTGGGGATGTAGGCAGACAGGGCATTGAGAAACGTACTTTTTCCCGAATTGGTCCCTCCGCTGATAAAAATATTGTATCCCGCCTCTACAATGCATTTTAGAAAATCCGCAGCCTCTTCTGTAACCGACCCCATCTTTAGCAACCTGGTCATGGTAATGGGCTTTGGAAACTTACGGATGGTCACGGCGGGGCCGTCTAAGGCAATGGGCGGCAGCACGACATGGACCCTGGAACCATCAGATAACCTGGCATCCGCGATGGGCCTTGATACATTTACCGTACGGTTTACTCTGCTGACGATCTGCTGAATGGTATCCTCTAGCTGCTCCTGACTGTCAAAGGCTCTGACCCACTGCTCCATACGCCCGTTTTTCTCCACAAAGACATGGTCTGCCCCATTTACCATGATCTCTGACACATCCTCATCATCTACCAGCTCCTGAAGGGCCCCAAGCCGCCGGAAAGAATCAAAAAGCCTGCCCCGAAGCTCCTTCTTATCTTTTAGGGGAAGAAAACTGACCTGCCCATACTCCAAAATTCTGCGGTCTATGATGTCATAAAGCTCATCATCAGTTACCTGCTGCCGTTCATCCAGCTCTTTCATGATTTCTTCCCGAAGCTTCCTTCTTTCCTCATCGTCCATGGCTGTTCCTCCTTGTACAATTTCTTTACCGCTTATGGCTGTTTCCTCAAAAGCTGCCTTGTATAATCTCCCAATTCTCCCCATAAGAGTTGTTCCAGATAGTTGTCTTTCCGTCCAAAGCTGCAGTGATAGGGAGGCTTTATTTTCTGAATCCGGTTTTTAAGAGACTCATGGCCGGATGACACCAGGTATTCCTCAAACTCTTCTATCTTAGCTGCAGATACGCAGTCATCCTTTACCGGCATATATACTGCATCGCATATCTCCAGCACCTCTGAAGCTTTCTTGCCGAATTGGCCTAAATCCAGAATAATGGATTCATAAACACTTTTCATGGCAATGTGGGCTACCAGCTCTGCCATCACCTGCCCGGTCACCTGGCAAAGGTCCTCAGGGTATTGCACAGGCGGCACATAATCCAGCTCCCCCCAGGTATAGACGACAGATCCAAGGCGTACCCAGCGAAAACCTTCCTGGCTGTAATAATACAAAAGATCAGACAAACCTCCCTTATACTCTTCTCCGATCAGCCGCTGAAATCCCGAGCAATCCTCAAAGTTTAGATAAAGAACCTTTAAATCCCGGGCCAGAAGCTGTCCCATGGTAAGGGCAAAAGAGGTCTTTAAGCACCGGTTGATGGGAGAATAGACTCCTATGATCCTCCCCGTCTTTGAAACCATGGAATAACCCAGATCTCCAGGATCGTCACAGTAGTAATTCATCACCTCCCGCATCAGACTGTCGGCCGCCTGATATTTATAAATGCTTGGATACTGTCCTTCCGGAGGGACTGCCTCACCGTCAGCCAGTATGATCACAACGGCAGCGGCTATTTTTTCTATATCCTCCCTGGAAACGGAGGAACTAATGAGCAAAAGCTCTATCTTATGGTCTTCCCCATATGCCTTCAGCTGTTCTAAGGTTGTAAATGCCATAACCGAGAACCCGACCTGCTCCTTTTGGTTTACAAAATCCGTGAACCTCTCCGTATACAAAGGGTCCGTATCATAAACCGCCATCACTCTCTTTGCCAAAACCAATCCTCCTTATTTTGTATACTAATAAATCAAGCGGATATGTTTTCATATCCAGTTGATCAAAAAAACACAGAACCCAATGTCCCTAAAAACAGGCATAGGCCTAAAGGTATCACCATATCATATCCATCCCGGACAGGATCGTAGTAAATTGTAAATTTCCCAGTTTGAAATACGTGCCTGATATAGGCAAGAAGACAAGAAAGGCGGGCGAAAAGGCTGCCACTCCCTGCCATTTTGATAAAGGACCAGAAAGCCCCTATAAGAAAACCAAGTCCAACGGCCAAAGCGCCTGCTCTAAACCCCAGAAAGCCGCATATGAGTGCAGTAAGCTTGATATCTCCCGCACCGATCATCCGGCACAGGAATAGTAAAAAGAATATCCCTGTTACAATTACCAGCCTCAGCAAGAACAGAAGGCCTCCAAAAGGATTCTCCGGACCAGGGATTTCAAGCAGAATGCCAAGGATGATCCCTGAAAGCACCAACCAGTTAGGGATACGGTGTTCCCGGACATCATAAAAAGCTCCTGCCCCTAAAATTAGCAGCAAAATAACATACCGAACGATACAATCCCCCCTCTTTACATAAAATTTTAACATTGGAATTCACGCTGGAAAATCAGCTATGGATTATGAAAAACTTTTGAAATGCTGTATGCGGAACGCATATAAGAATGTGCCTTTATTATGCACAAGGGAAAATAAAATGTCAACTGTTTTTTACAAGAAATATTGTATACATACTTTTATATGGTTTTCTGAGAGCAAAGGCTCCTATGTGAATTTATTGTCATATTTCAACAATTTTTTTCAAATTTTCCTATTTATCGCAGCATAAATCACAAAATTATGGCAGCAAAACATTGACGTTATCCTGCTGAGATGATAAAATAATATTAGTTTAATTTTTTAAACCAAAGGAGGAATCCAACCATGCATGCCGAGGATTTTAATGAACTTTTCCAGAATTGCATGCCGATTTTTATCGCTCTCGGAGACGAAGTGCGGCTGACCATAATTAAGGTTCTGGCCAATGCAGGTCTTTATGATGACCTGGGAAACGACGTTTCAAACACCAAAGATGACCTAAGCATAAGACCCAGGCAGGGAATGAATGTAAAGGAAATCACGGAAATGACCCGTTTGTCCCGCCCTGCCATTTCCCATCATTTAAAGATTTTAAAAAAGGCAGGTCTTGTGAATGTCCGCCAGGAAGGGACAGCTAATTATTACTATCTGACCATTGGCGACAGCACAAAAAAACTTTGTTCTCTGGGGCTGTATTTACAGGAACTAATGAACCAGGTTTCATAAATTATAAATGATATACAGGGAATATATGAATAAAGTGCCATTTTCCAGACATACTGAATTTATAGCATTCGGTAAAAATTATAAAATCTGGAGATGATAAAATGAAACATGGTCTATTAAAAAAACATCTGGTCCTGTCAGAGGAAGAGCGGAATTTAAGGCGTGAGATTGAACGTTCCAAAACCGCCATTGATTCCGCCAGAAATCACTTTGAGCAGGTGGTTGACCCAACGCTTATTGATTGTTATATCTACGAACTTAACGCGGCACAGCTGCGTTACCAGTTCCTTCTGCGACGCTTTAAAAGCCGGGAGGTATAAAACTACTATAATCTGGAGGATAAGTATATGAGCAAGTGGTATGATAGGGGAGTTTTTTATCACATATATCCCCTGGGGCTTGTGGGCGCTCCGAAAGAGAACAGGGAATTTTCTGTTGTGAACCGGTTTGGGGAACTTTGTAAGTGGATTTCCCATATCCGGTCTCTGGGGTGCAATGCGATCTACATCGGGCCACTGTTTGAATCCTCTACCCATGGGTACGATACGCGTGATTACCGGATGGTGGACCGCCGTCTTGGTGACAGAGAAGGCTTTCAGGAGTTTGTGTCCCGCTGCCATGAAGCAGGTATTAAAGTGGTTGTTGACGGCGTCTTTAACCATACGGGACGGGAGTTTTTTGCATTTCAGGATATTTTAAACCATAGGGAGAATTCTCCCTACAGGGACTGGTACCGGGGAATCAACTTTGCCGGCAGCAGTCCTCTGGGAGATTCCTTTGGTTACGAAGCGTGGCAGGGACACTTTGAGCTTCCTTGCCTTAATCTTTTTAATCCCGCAGTCAGGCAGTATTTATTTGATACCGTACAGTTTTGGATCAATAACTTTGACATTGACGGAATACGTCTTGACTGTGCCAATGTACTGGACTTTGGATTTATGAAGGAGCTGAGGCAGCACACGGCGGAAATGAAAGAAGATTTCTGGCTCATGGGGGAAGTTATCCATGGAGAATACGGCAGATGGGTCAGTCCCGGTATGCTTCATTCTGTCACGAACTACGAACTACATAAGAGCATTTATTCTGGCCATAATGACCACAACTATTTTGAAATTGCACACAATGTGAAAAGACTGGAATCCATCGGATCACGGCTTTATACCTTTGTGGACAATCATGACGAAAACCGGATCTCAAGCAAGCTATCCAATACCCAGCACCTCTATCCGGTTTACACCCTGTTATTCACCCTTCCCGGAATCCCCTCCGTCTACTATGGCAGCGAGTTTGGGATGGAGGGCAGACGAACCAATACGGATGACTCCATGCTGCGTCCCTTGGTTTCCATTTCCGAAGTAAAGAAGTTTACCTGTCCGCTTGAGGATTTTATCAGCAAGCTGGGTCATATCCATGAACAAAACCCTGAGTTTCATGGAGGCCGGTACCAGGAGCTTCTTCTCACCAACCGTCAGTATGCATTTGCACGGTTTCATGAAAGTCAGGCCATCATAACTGCAGTAAACAATGATGATTCTGACGCATTTGCCGGAATTCCCTGTCCTTGTGAGGGAAACACTGCTGTCAATCTTCTGAATGGAGAAATATTTCCAGTGATTGACCATAGAATCGGATTGACCATACCCGCAAACCGGGGTGTTATCTTAAAGATCATGGAGGGATGAGCGAATGGAAAGTGGCAGAAATGAAATCGGAATGGGTTTTATCACAGAGGTGGACCGATACCTTTATAACAATGGAAGGCATTATGAAATCTACGAAAAACTAGGCGCCCATCCGATCAACTACGAAGGAAACGATGGGATGTATTTTGCAGTCTGGGCGCCTCATGGCAGTCAGGTCAGCGTGGTAGGAGATTTTAACGGCTGGGATCCGGAAGCAAATCCAATGGAATCCCTTGCTGATTCTGGAATCTCGGAAGCTTTTGTCCCGAATTTAAGCGTTGGGGAGCTATATAAATATGCAATCACCACAAGGAGCGGCAAGATCCTTTTCAAGGCGGATCCTTACGCATTCCAGGCAGAATACCGCCCCCAGACCGCCTCTGTTACCGCAGACCTTACGGGATTTCAGTGGAAAGATCTGGCCTGGATGGAAAAGCGGGAGGCCAAAGACCCCTTAGATGAACCTCTCAGCATTTATGAGGTGCATTTAGGCTCCTGGCGGAAAAAAAGCAGGGATGAAAAGGATGGCTTTTATACTTATATCGAAGCGGCTCATGAACTGGCAGATTATATTCTGGAAATGGGTTATACCCATGTGGAGCTGATGGGAATTGCAGAACATCCCTATGACGGATCCTGGGGATATCAGGTGACAGGGTATTTTGCCCCCACTTCTCGGTTTGGGACTCCCGGAGAGTTTATGTATTTCGTAAACTACATGCACAAAAAAGGAATCGGAGTCATCCTTGACTGGGTTCCGGCCCATTTTCCAAAAGATGCTCATGGCTTGGCGGACTTTGACGGGGAGGCCTGCTATGAATATGCAGACCCCCGGAAAGGGGAACACCCTGATTGGGGAACAAAAGTCTTTGATTACAGTAAATATGAGGTGGATAATTTCCTTATTGCCAATGCCCTTTACTGGGTGGATAAATTTCATGTTGACGGGCTCCGGGTCGACGCGGTCGCTTCCATGCTTTATCTGGATTATGGAAGAAATAACGGGGACTGGGTACCAAACCAGTACGGCGGAAACGAGAATCTGGAAGCCATAGAGTTTTTTAAGCATTTAAACAGTGTCATTAAAAAACGGGGAAACGGAGCTATGGTCATTGCCGAGGAATCTACCGTCTGGCCAAAGGTTACCGGGAATCAGGAAGAGGGAGGCCTTGGTTTTACCTTTAAATGGAATATGGGCTGGATGCATGATTTTCTGGAATATATGAAGCTGGATCCTTATTTCCGCAAATACAACCATCACAAGATGACATTTGGCCTTACATATTTCACCAGTGAAAATTATATACTGGTATTATCCCATGATGAGGTGGTGCATTTGAAAAGTTCCATGATCAACAAAATGCCGGGACTTCTGGAAGATAAATTTGCAAACTTAAAATTGGGATATACGTTTATGCTTGGTCATCCCGGTAAAAAACTGCTGTTTATGGGACAGGACTTTGGACAGTTTCATGAATGGGATGAAAAAAACTCCCTTGACTGGTATCTGTCTGAAGAACCTTTAGGCAAAAGCCTTAAGGACTATGTAAGAGATCTTCTGCACCTGTACAAAAAATATCCGGCGCTTTATGAAAAGGACTATGACTGGGAAGGCTTCTTCTGGGTCAATTCCAATGACAAGGAGCGAAGCATCTTCAGTTTTATCAGATACAGCAAGGATAAAAAGCGCAGCCTGCTGTTTGTGTTAAACTTCACTCCCGTAGCCCGTCCTGATTACCGGGTAGGAGTTCCGAAACGGGGAACTTATACTCTTGTTTTAGACCAGGATCACGGACTGTATAAGCGGGGAGAGAAAGGGCCTTCTTTCCGCTCTGAAAAGATGGAATGGGATGGGCAGGAGTACTCTTTCCCTTACCAGCTTCCGGCTTATGGTGCGGCTGTTTTCCGCTTTTAAATTGCAGACATATTCAGTAAATTTATCCTGATAAATCGCAAAACAAGCTATACTTTTTATGGGTTTTGTAGTAAAATATAAGTACAGAATCACTACATAACGGTTCAGACTAATGGTTGGATGGAAGGAGAGATTCGTATGGCAGCACAATTAATTGCAACAACTGCAACAAAAAAGGTCTTTCGTGATGGAAATAAAGCAATCAAGGTTTTTAACGCTGATTTCCCAAAGGCAGATGTATTGAATGAAGCATTGATTACAGCCCGCGTGGAAGAAGTCGGAGGAATCAATGTTCCTAAGGTTTTAGAGGTTGGTGTTTTCGAAGGAAAGTGGTCCATTACCTTTGATTTCATTGAAGGCAAGACTCTCCAACAGCTCATGGATGAAAATCCTGATAGATTACCGGAATACATGGAGAATATGGTAGATCTTCATTTGAGTATTCTGTCAAAGCAGTGCCCGCTTCTTAATAAGTTAAAAGATAAGATGTCACGTCAGATCCTGGATACGGAAGAATTAGAGGATGTGACCAAATACGATATGCGGACACAGCTGGATAGTATGCCTAAACATACAAAATTATGCCATGGGGATTTTAATCCCAGCAATATTGTGGTAACAGATGAAGGAACCATGTTTGTTCTGGACTGGGTACACGCGACCCAGGGTAATGCCAGCGCGGATGTGGCAAGAACTTACCTGCTGTTCTGTCTGCAGGACCAGAATAAGGCAGATATGTATATGAACCTGTTTTGTAAGAAGACCGGTACTGCAAAGAAATATGTGCAGACCTGGCTTCCCATGGTTGCTGCTGCCCAGCTTTCAAAGAGAAGACCGGAAGAGGCGGAATTGCTTCAACAGTGGGCCACTGTTTGTGATTATCAGTAAATTTGCAGCATAAAGAGCAAAAACGCGTCTTGAGAGGGTTTTACCCCTTGATCAAGACGCGTTTTTACGTACTATTTTACTATTTTTCAACAGATCAATCTTACAACATCCTGTACGGCACCTTAAACCGTATCAGTTTCGTTCGCTTCCGCTTCCTTCGGATCTGTCTCATTCGTTCCTGACATGGTGTCATGTTCTTTCTTAAGCTCCAGATACAGGTCATAGAATTTCCATTTACAGTTGGTATCGGTGATTACTGCCTTTAGGTGGATTTTAGGAACTCCGGCCCGCCTTAAGTTTAAGAGCAGTTCGTCAATCCGGCGGTTTGAAAAATTTTTCATTACCAGGATCTCCTCTTCCACATCAGGGCAATTCTCCTGCTCCTTTTCTTCAAAGCCGTCAAAGCCTGCCAGATATCCTACGGTCTGGTTCACCTGTTCCGGGGAAATGTTTTTAATCCGTATCCCCATACGGACAAGAACTGCTTTTAGCTTCGCGGCCTTTGTATCATTTCCGCTCTGCCTGTCCTTTTCAGGCTGATAATACAGGACCATTTCTTTTCTCGCTGCCATTCTCTATTCCTCCTGCCTCTGATTTATAACAGACGTCCTCTCAGCTCTTTTCCGCTAAAGGCACTTAAATATGCCGGAGCAATATCAAGCACGGTTTTGCATCCGCTCTGCCCTTCTTGATTCAAACGATAAACGGCTCTAGCATAAGCCGTCAGCACGGAGGCCGTAAATTCCGGATTGGAATCCAGCTTTAGGCTGTATTCGATCACATGGCTGTTCTCATCCTCCCAGCCTGTCTTTCCGGTCCTTATGACAAATCCTCCATGGGGAATTCCCCTGTGGTCCCGGTTAAGTTCCTCTTCGCCGATAAAATGAACCGTAGTATCATAATCTGCAAAATAATTGGGCATTGATACGATTTCTTTCCTGATCCGGTCTAAATCTGCATTCTCTTCCGCCACTACAAAACACTCGCGGGTATGCTTCTCTCTGGTGGACAGTTCTGGATTTTTCCCGCTGCGGACCGCTTCGAGGGCTTCTTCAACCGGAATGGTATACTGTCTGGCATCCCGGACACCTTCTATCCTGCGGATCGCATCGGAATGGCCCTGGCTTACGCCCCTGCCCCAGAACGTATAATCATGGCCGCCTGGTAAAATGGACTCTCCATACAGGCGGTTTAAGGAAAACATGCCCGGGTCCCAGCCAACAGATATGATTCCAACCTTGTTTCCTTCCTTTGCAGCCCCATCCACCGCTTCAAAATGCTGGGGGATCCGTGCGTGGGTATCAAAGCTGTCCACTACATTGAAATGTCTGGCAAGAAGGGGAGTCTGTACCGGAAGATCTGCTGCGCTTCCGCCGCAGAGGATCATCACATCAATGGAATCCTTTTTTGAAATAGCTTCCTCCATGGAATACACCTTTACACCCGGAGTAAGAAGGGTTAATGATGCCGGATCTCTTCTGGTAAATACGGCAGAAAGCTCAAGATCCGGATTATGACGGATGGCACATTCCACCCCTTTTCCCAGATTCCCATAGCCTGCAATACCTATTTTTATCGTCATGTTTTCATCTACCTTTCCAAAATTATTACTTTTTATTATAACCCCAAAACGAGCCCCGTGTAAATCCTGTATTTAAGGAGAGTCACCATACAAAAATCCGCAGGCAGAGTCACCCCTGCCTGCGGATTAAAAGACTTATTAAGCAAATGCCGTCACCTCCGGCATCTCTAATGCCGTGGTCTCATACTTATCCAGAATGACCTTCTGGATCATATCACGGGTGTCGGAATTAATGGGATGTGCAATATCCCGGTATTCCCCATCAGCAGCCTTGCGGCTTGGCATAGCAATAAATAGCCCCTTCTCCCCTTCGATTACCTTGATATCATGAATTACAAATTCATTATCAAGAGTAATGGATACTATTGCTTTCATCTTTCCTTCTTTTTCGATACGTCTAACCCTCACGTCTGTAATCTGCATGTCAAGCTTTCCCCCGCATTTCCTTATAATGTGTATCTTTCGTTTTTCTCTAAGACAATTTTTATATTGTCCGGTGTTCCAATATGAGTGGTATTCGCCCGGATCGTATCCCGGCTTTCCACTATACAATTTTCAATAACCGTATTATCACCTATGTAAACGTCATTTAAAATTATAGAATTTTTAATGACACAGTTATTGCCTACATATGCCTTTTTAAACAGAACAGAATTTTCGACCACTCCATTGACAATGCTGCCGCTGGATATCAAACTGTTCTTAACTGAGGCTCCCGGATTATACTTTGCCGGTGGCAAATCATCTATTTTAGAATAAACATCCGGGTACTGGCGGAAGAAATAATCCCTCACTTCCGATTTCAGGAAATCCATGTTGGTCTTGTAGTAAGACTCAACAGAAGCGATATTCCTCCAGTAAGTGTTCATCTTGTAAGCATAAATCCTCTTAAGGTTCCGGTATCGTATCAGAATATCGTTTACAAAATCATAACGGTCTTCCATAGCGCAGCGCTCAATGAGCTCAATCAGCTGCCGTCTGCGGATGACATAAATACCGCAGGATACGACATTAGAAGATGCGACCATAGGCTTTTCCTCAAAGTCTGTGATCCTTCCGTCTTCATTGGTTCTCACCAGACCGAATCGTGTGATATCCTCTCCCTGCGGAAGCTCCGTACATACGACGGTAATATCAGCCTTCTTCTCAATATGATATTCCAGAACTTTTCCATAATCCAGCTTATAGATGCCGTCACCTGCCGCAATGACAACATAGGGTTCATGGCTGTTCTTTAAGAATGTAAGGTTCTGGAAAAGCGCATCTGCAGTTCCCCGGTACCAGTCACTGCTTTCCGCGGTAATGGTTGGAGTGAATACAAACAATCCCCCCTGCTTTCTTCCAAAATCCCACCATTTAGAAGAGCTCAAATGCAGATGAAGCGATCTGGAATTATACTGAGTTAAAACCGCTACGTTCTGAATATGGGAATTCGTCATATTGCTGAGGGCAAAATCAATGCTGCGGTAATTCCCGGCAATGGGCATGGCCGAGATCGCCCTTTTATTGGATAATTCCCGCATTCTCTTACTGTTTCCGCCTGCTAATACAATTCCTATCGCTCTCATCGTATGCCACCTGCCTTTATGATGTAGTCTCCGCCAGCCAGCTCACCGTCAGTATAATCTTCTGCTGTTGTTTCACCGACGATTGCCGTATTCTTACCTACCTTCACATTTTCCGGTATGGTTGAATTCTCACCGACTGTTACCAGATCGGACTGATAGACCTTGGGATCATATTTGCTGGAGGCAAATTCCCCGCAACCAAGCTCAGAGTTCGCTCCTATCTTTACATTTTCAGCGATAATGGCTTTCTGGATCTTGACATTCTCTCCCAGTACGCATTCCCTCATGATGATGGAATCCCTGACCACGGCTCCCTTTTTAATGGTAACACCGGCACCAATAACGGAATTGTGGATTTCTCCGCAGATTTCTGACCCTTCTCCGATGATGCTTCTGTCTATAACAGCCTCTTCCGACACATATTGAGGCGGTATGATGTCGCTCTTTGTATAGATCTTCCAGTACTCCTCGTAAAGATTAAATTCCGGAATGATATCAATCAGCTCCATGTTGGCTTCCCAGTAAGAGCTTAAAGTTCCCACATCCTTCCAATAACCATTGTATTCATAAGCAAATACCCGGTCCCCTGCTTCGAAGCAATATGGAATGATATGCTTTCCGAAATCACAGCCTGGTACTTCAGACATCTTGATAAGTGCCTCTTTTAATACTTTCCAGCTGAATATGTAGATACCCATGGATGCCAGGTTGCTTCTTGGATTTACCGGTTTTTCTTCAAACTCCGTGATACGGTTGCTCTCATCGGTTATAAGGATTCCAAAACGGCTGGCTTCCTCAATCGGCACCGGCATAGCAGCTATGGTGATATCAGCATTATTCGCTTTATGGTATTCCAGCATGACCTCATAATCCATCTTATAGATATGGTCTCCTGACAATATGAGGACATAGTCCGGATTGTAAGTTTCCATATATTCGAGGTTCTGATAGATGGCATTTGCCGTTCCAGTATACCAATCACTACCCTTGCTCTTTTCATAGGGAGGAAGGATCGTGACGCCGCCAACGTTCCGGTCCAAATCCCATGGGATGCCGATCCCGATATGGGTATTTAAGCGCAATGGCTGATACTGAGTCAGAACTCCCACTGTATCTACTCCTGAGTTGATGCAGTTACTGAGTGGGAAATCAATTATACGGTACTTGCCGCCAAATGATACTGCTGGTTTGGCCACTTTTTGCGTTAACACGCCTAACCGGCTTCCCTGGCCGCCTGCCAAAAGCATGGCAATCATTTCTTTCTTGATCACGTTATCACCTCTCGCTGTTGTAATTTTATTGTACTAGCATTATAACACATATTCAGAAAATAGTGAACAAATTTTTGAATTATTAGGATAATTTTTTGTGCATTTTCCGACATTTTTCATGCTTTTTTCGATTCTTTTACATTTTAAGCCATATCTTGCGTTTTTACACCCTTCCCCCTTGAATCAATGATCGAAATACAGTATAATCTTAGTAAGTATGCGAACATGTAAAAGGAGAAGCCACTATGGATTTAATCACTGTAAGACAAATATATAAAGACAAAGAATCACTTCTTAACACGCAGGTTACGATCGGAGGCTGGGTGAGAAGTTTACGGGATTCCAAATCATTTGGATTCATTGTTTTAAATGACGGAACTTATTTTGAAACACTTCAGGTCGTCTATCATGACACTATGGAAAATTTCTCTGAAATATCCAAACTCAATGTAGGAACCGCTGTTATCGTCACCGGTACCCTGGTACCCACTCCCGATGCAAAACAGCCATTTGAGATCCAGGCGGATAAAATTATTGTTGAAGGGACTTCTACACCGGACTATCCCCTTCAGAAAAAGCGCCATTCCTTTGAATATTTAAGAACCATTTCCCATCTGCGTCCCAGAACCAATACCTTCCAGGCTGTTTTCCGTGTGCGTTCTCTGATCGCTTATGCCATTCACCAGTTCTTCCAGGAAAGGGACTTTGTGTATGTACACACCCCCATCATTACCGGAAGCGACTGTGAGGGTGCCGGTGAGATGTTCCAGGTTACTACCATGGATTTAACAGATATTCCAAAGACTAAGGAAGGGTCTGCGGATTTCACCCAGGACTTCTTTGGAAAGCCTACCAACTTAACCGTAAGCGGCCAGCTCAATGCGGAAACTTATGCTATGGCATTCCGCAATGTTTATACCTTTGGACCTACGTTCCGTGCAGAAAACTCCAATACCACCCGCCATGCCGCAGAGTTCTGGATGATTGAGCCGGAGATGGCCTTTGCCGATTTGGATGATAATATGGAGCTGGCAGAAGCCATGCTTAAATATGTGATCCGTTTCGTCCTGGAGCATGCACCGGAAGAGATGAACTTCTTCAATCAGTTTGTGGACAAGGAGCTTCTTAACCGCTTAAACCATGTTTTAAACTCTGAATTTGCCCGTGTGACTTACACCGAGGCCATAGAGCTTCTGGAAAAGCACAATGAGGAATTTGACTATAAGGTGTTCTGGGGCTGTGACTTACAGACCGAGCATGAGCGCTATTTAACCGAGCAGCTCTATAAGAAGCCTGTATTCGTAACAGACTATCCAAAGGAGATCAAGGCCTTCTACATGAAGCTGAATCCGGATAATAAGACCGTGGCTGCCGTAGACTGTCTGGTACCCGGAATCGGCGAGATCATCGGAGGAAGCCAGAGAGAGGACAATTATGACAAGCTTGTGGCACGTATGGACGAGCTTGGCCTTGAGAAAGAGGATTACGAATTCTATCTTGACTTAAGAAAATACGGATCTACCCGCCATGCAGGCTTTGGCCTTGGCTTTGAGCGCTGCGTGATGTATCTTACCGGAATGGGCAACATCCGTGACGTGGTTCCATTCCCAAGAACTGTCAACAACTGCGAGCTTTAAGCCTGTACCGCAAATTCCCTTCCCAAAAGGCAGGGAATTTGTGGTTTCAGTTCAGCCATGCAGAGGACCAGCGAGGTAATGATAATGAAATTCATACATATTGCAGATGTTCACTGGGGCATGAGCCCGGACAGCGATAAGCCATGGAGTAAGGAACGGTATCAGGACATCAAGGACTCCTTTGCAAAGGCGGTCAGCCAGGCAAAGGCCCTGGAAGCCAACTGCCTCTTTATTTCCGGAGACTTATTTCACCGCCAGCCCCTGGCCAGAGATTTGAAAGAAGTAAATTTTCTATTTACCACCATACCGGATGTCCATGTGGTCATCATTGCCGGTAACCATGACCGCATCCGGAACAACTCTGCCCTTTTAAGCTTCACCTGGGCTCCCAATGTATCTTATCTCATGGGAAGGGAGCTGGAAAGTGTTTACTTTAAGGACATCAATACCGAGGTTTACGGTTTCAGTTACCACTCAGCAGAAATCCCGGAAAACCGCCTTGATCATTTAAAGGTGCCCAACAACGGGCGCATCCATGTCCTTCTTGGTCATGGGGGCGATGCCAACCACATCCCATTTGACAAGGGCGCCATGGCCAATCTGGACTTTTCCTACATTGCCATGGGGCACATCCACCGGCCGGAGATCTTACTGGAAAACCGTATGGCATTTGCCGGTTCCTTAGAGCCGCTTGATAAGACAGAATCCGGGCAGCACGGCATGATGGTGGGGGAGATCAATGAGGTAACCCGTATGGTGACTTCCTTAAGGTTTATTCCCCTTGCAAAGCTCCAGTACATCTCCCTGGCAGTTAATGTAACAACTGCCACTACCAATACGGAGCTTGCCATGAAAATCACCCAGGAAATCCAGAACCGGGGGTCGGAAAACATATTCCGGTTTCGAATCCGCGGCATGAGGGACCCTGACATTTCCTTTGACTTAGAGATGCTTTCCACCCGTTTTAAGATCATGGAAATCATTGACGAATCTGAACCTCAGTATGATTTTCCCGCATTGTTTGCCGAACATCCCAGCGATATGATCGGTTTCTTTATCCAGGCCCTTCAGAAACCAGAGATGAGCCCGGTGGAAAAAAAGGCCCTTCATTATGGCATCAACGCATTGCTTCGTACAACGGACGAAAGGAGCTGACCCCATGAAAATAATTGATATCTATATCAATGGCTTTGGGAAATTCCATGGCAGAAACCTTACCTTCCGGGATGGGCTAAACATTGTATATGGGAAAAATGAGGCCGGAAAATCCACCATCCATACATTCATCCGAGGAATGCTTTTCGGTATTGAACGCCAGAGAGGCCGTGCATCCCGGAATGATCTTTACACAAAATTTGAACCTTGGGAAAACAGCGGCACTTATGAGGGGCAGATACGGCTGGAGCATAAGGATCACATTTACCGGATCGAGCGCACTTTCCAGAAGAATAAAAAAGAGTTTAAGATCGTAGATGAAACCGCCGGACGGGAGATTGAGCCGACTAAGGCATTTTTAGATGACTTATTATGTGGTTTAAGCGAATCGGCATACATTAACACCGTCAGCATCGGCCAGCTTAAAAGCGCTACCGATGAGGGCATGGTTTCCGAACTTAAAAATTACATAGCCAACTTAAACACCACTGGAAACCTGGCCCTTAACATCACAAAGGCTGCCGCCTTTTTAAAGTCACAGAAAAAGGAGCTGGAATCCCAGATGGTTCCGGAAGCGGCCCGGACTTATACCTCGTTATTAAGCGAAATCCGCAACACAGAAAAGGAAATCTCATCTCCGGAGTATGAAAACCAGATTCAGGAATACCATAAGCTCCGCTCCCATATCAGGGTATCCATGGATGAACAGCAGAAGGAAAAGGAAGAACTTCTTCAAAAAGCCGCAAGGGGCAGGCAGGTACTGAACAGCAACCAGTTTTCCGACCAGGCGTCTATAAACGCCTGCCAGGCAAAGGCCCAGGAAAACTATGACGAATATATGGAAGCCAGGGCGGCCTGCAATAAAAAACCAAGAAAGATCTTTTCTGTCCTTTCCCTGGTAATCGCCACCTTGCTGTTATGCGGCACGGGAGTGCTTTATTATCTGGGAGAAGCAAATTATTTCACCGCTTACTATGGACTTGACCTCATCCTTTTGTTAGGCATTTTTATTGGAACCGCCACGATTTTCTACCTGATCGGCCTGATTCTGTTTTTACGGCTGAGGCATAGCCAAAAGGACATGGAAATGAGCGCCAAGATCCTGCAGGAGATCCTATCCAGACATTTGGGAAATACTGAGATATCTTCAGAAACGATCCGCGCATTCCAGACGAAGATGGCAGAGTTCACTCGCTTATGCTCAGCGGTAGCCAAATCGGAAGCCGTCATCGCTCAGAAAGCGAAAGATATTGAGGAGCTTTCAAAAAAGCAGGAGAACTGCGGGGAATCCATTGAAAAGCAGCAGAAAAGCCAGTGGGAGCTTGATAAAAAGCTGGAGCACTTATCAAGCTGCAAAACCCAGGCAGAAGGACTTAAGCACATCCTGGCAGAGAACGACCGGATCCGGGAAGAAATATCCGCCATTGACTTAGCACTGGAAACCATGACCAGCCTCTCCTCCTCTATCCGGGACTCCTTTGGCCTATATCTAAATAAAACAGCTTCTGACCTTATCGCCGGGATCACAGGGGGAATCTATACCAGCATGAGCGTAGATGAGAACCTGAATGTATTTCTGAATACAAAAACCAAGCTGGTTCCTTTAGAACAAGTCAGCAGCGGCACCATGGACCAGGTTTATCTGGCCCTTCGATTGGCAGCTGCCACCTTGATTCAGGAGGGCACCGAACGGATGCCATTTATATTTGATGACAGTTTTGTACTATATGATGACGACAGGCTTCGGACTGCTTTAAGATGGCTGGTGAGCACTTATTCCGACCAGGTTATTATCTTCACCTGCCATCAGAGAGAGGCCCAGATGCTGACCGCAAACCTGATCCCTTATCACCTGATAGAAATTTAACCTCATGATAATGTTCCAATAAAAAAAGACTGTTATGACGGCTTGTAAGCCTCATGACAGTCTTTTTACTATAGATCCTATGATCTATTCCTATATCCGGCTAAACCGGCTAAAACGCCAGCCAGAAGCCCTGTAATAGCCGGCCCGATCCAGCCAAGTCC
The DNA here is from genome assembly GCF_900105215.1 of Lacrimispora sphenoides. Lineage (NCBI taxonomy): Bacteria > Bacillati > Bacillota > Clostridia > Lachnospirales > Lachnospiraceae > Lacrimispora > Lacrimispora sphenoides. The sequence continues at coordinate 1,281,721 of NZ_FOIP01000001.1, forward strand.
CATACCATAAAGAGGAAGCATGGAAAGCCCGGGATTTAAAAAGTTAAGACCTGCCTGTTCTAAGGACAGAAGCACACTGGTGATCCCTGTGAGACTAATGGAACAGACATAAACAGACTTCCACTTCCTTCCGTCCGGGAAACCAAAGGACAGCAGAATGAGGACAATGGCTATGGGGTAAATAGCATTTAACACCGGTACAGAGACTTCTAATATCCTGGTAAGACCGATATTGGAGATTACCAGGCTCACCAATGCGAAGGTGAATGCCCATACACGGTATCCCACTTTGGGTACAATGGTGCAGAAATACCTGCTGCAGCAACTGATAAGGCCGATGCAGGTATTTAAACAGGCAATGAAGAAAATGGCGGCCAGCATCACAAGCCCCACATTCCCATACAAAAAACGTACCGCCTGGTTTAAGGTCTGAGCTCCGTTTTCTCCCAGCCCCATTGCGCTGCCGGTGACGGCTCCTACGTGGGCCAGAGCACTGTATACCATTAAAAGGACACCTCCTGCGACGAAACCGGCCTGAATGGTTTCCTTTACGACGGAAGCTTCCTGTTTGATTCCCATTGCCTGAACATTCAAAGAGATAATAATTCCAAAGTTCAGAGCAGCGATGGTATCCATGGTCAGATACCCTTCAAGAAATCCTTTTACAAATGGGTTGGACCCATAGGACTTTGACGGAATCCCGTAAGAGCCTGCCGGATGGACTACGCTGCCTGCAAATATTACCACGATCAGGGCCAAAAGGCAGGGAGTCATTATCTTACCCAGACGGTCTGTTAATTTATCCGGTTTCAATGACACGACAAAAGCAATGGTAAAGAACACGGCGGAATAAAGGAACTGGGAAAGAGCTCCCGAGCCTCCTTCTTTTAAAAAGGGGACCACCGCCATCTCAAAGGAGGTGCTGGCAGTTCTGGGAATTGCGAGACACGGCCCTATGGATAAGTAAATGAGCAGTGTAAAAATAAATGCAAATCTGGGATGAACATGGCCGGCCAGCTTATTAAGGCCGCCGGACTTAGCCACTGCAACCACACCGAGAACCGGAAACCCGATGGCTGTCACCGCAAAGCCTGCCATGGCAATCCAGATATTCGTTCCCGCGGATGCACCCAAAAAGGGCGGAAAAATAAGATTTCCCGCCCCAAAAAACATGGAGAAAAGTGTAAGGCCTACTAAGACCAGTTTCTGCTTCGGTAATCGTTCCATATGCCCTTTTTACCTGTCACCTGCGCGGTAACGCTCCAGAAGCCGGTTAATTCTTTTCGTTGGATTTAAAAGCTCGCTTAAGGATGCGTCATGGTTTAAATTATCTATGATAAGTGCAATATACTTACTCATATCAACATTGATATAGTATGGTCTGGATAAGAGATCAGGGGTCTGATAGACCAGATTGGTCGTAAGGATCCTGTCAATAAATCCATTCTCATAATATTCATCAAACTTTGCAAGACCGTTGGTAAAAAGGCCAAAAGTGGAGCAAACGAATACTTTCCTGGCTTTTCTTCTCTTAAGCTCCTTCGCTACATCAAGCATGCTTTCACCGGAAGAAATCATGTCGTCAACTATGATCACATCCTTGCCTTCTACGCTGCTTCCCAAAAATTCGTGGGCAACGATGGGATTGCGTCCATTCACGATTTGAGTATAATCCCTGCGTTTATAGAACATACCCATATCAAGGCCAAGAACATTGGCAAAGAATACAGCACGTCCCATGCCTCCCTCATCCGGGCTGATGACCATCATATGCTCGCTGTCAATATCCAGTTCTTTCTCTTCCTTCAGTAAGTACTTGATAAACTGGTAAATAGGCTGAACAGTCTCAAAGCCCTTTAAAGGAATCGCATTCTGCACTCTCGGGTCATGAGCATCAAAGGTAATGATGTTCTCAACTCCCATATTCACCAACTCCCGAAGGGCCAGCGCACAGTCTAAAGATTCTCTGCTGGATCTCTTATGCTGTCTGCTCTCGTATAAGAATGGCATGATCACATTGATGCGGCGGGCTTTTCCTGCCGATGCTGCAATGAGGCGCTTCAAATCCTGGAAGTGATCATCAGGAGACATATGATTGGTCATCCCGCACAGGGAATAAGTAAGGCTGTAATTACACACATCCACCATGAAATAAAGGTCATCACCCCGTACAGATTCATGCAGGGTACCCTTTGCTTCGCCGGATCCGAATCTTGGCGTGCTGGCTCCGATAATATAGGAATCTCTCTGATAACCTGAAAAAGCGATGGTCGACTTATGTTCGCTCTCCCGCTCCTGTCTCCATGACACCAGGTAGTCATTGACCTTATCTCCCAGCTCCTTGCAGCTTTTTAACGGTATCAGACCCAGTGGACCTACCGGTATGGTTTCTATCGTCTTTTCTTCGTAAAGCATTCTTCTCTCCTCCAACGTATCCTAATACAACGCAACGGTTCTTTTATAACATTATGTGCGGAATTAGTCAAGTTAATCGATGTATTTAGGACTCTTTATCTCTCATTGTAACCTTTGAAAGAACTTGATGCAACTGTTAATTTCTTATGTTTATAATCCAATGCAATGCTCCAGGATATCCTCATAATAGATGTTTTTCCGCATAAAATGTATTATGTACCCAATAAATACAGGGAGGATTTATCTTGTTAAAAATTTTGGATAATAATTATTATGACTTAATAATTAGTAATACCCTGGTTCCTTCCTATGATACTGGAAATAATATCACCTTTTTAGATATAAGGGATTCCCTTCTGCACGTACCTGTCACTACCGTTGATCCCTGTGATTTAGGCCGTCATCCCTATAACAGTTTTCCCTTCCTCTACACACCAACCGCTACGTCCAGCCTGGAAAAATCCGGCATTACAACCGTTCAGAGAAATCCTTTTCTGGCTCTGTTCGGCAGAGGCGTCCTGGTGGCTGTCGTTGATACCGGAATTGACTACAATCATCCTGCATTTAAATATAATGATGGAACCTCACGCATCCTCACGATATGGGACCAGACAGTGCAAACGGGTACGATTCCCGATACCTTTACATTCGGTTCCGAATACAGCAGGGATCAAATCAACGCTGCTTTAAATTCAGAGGATCCCTTGGCCCTTGTCCCCACGACGGACCCCGTCGGACACGGAACTGCAATAGCCAGTGTTTTAGCCGGTACCCCGAATGAGGCCGAATCCTTCAGCGGTGTCGTACCTCAGGCTGATCTTATAATCGTCAAATTGAAAGAAGCAAAACAAAACTTAAAAAATATCTTCTTTGTTCCGGAAAGCACCCTCTGCTATCAGGAATCCGATATCATACTTGGCATCCGTTATGCATTTTCAGTTTCAGAACGGTTAAACCGCCCTCTTGTGGTATGCGTTGCTTTAGGAAGCAGCCAGGGAGGTCATGACGGCAGGGCCTCCATTGACAGCTATATCGATTACCTCACATTGCTGCCTGGAATCGGAGTATGCGTTTCCGCCGGCAACGAAGGGAACAATCAAAGGCATTACTTTAACTCCACTACCGGAGCTCCTTATTATAATGATTTTGAACTAAGAGTGGGGGCCAATGATAAAATGCTTTCCATGGAGATCTGGTCATACGCTCCGGCAAGGCTGTCCGTAGACATCTCTTCTCCGAACCGTGAATCCACACAGCCTGTTTTTCCTACCTTCAATCAATGCAGAAGGTTCAGTTTCATATTTAACGAAACTGTCATCTATGTTAACAACTTCATATTTGAGGAAGAAAATGGAGATCAACTCATCCTGCTGCGGTTTAACAACCTCATTCCCGGAATCTGGTACCTGCGGGTACAGAATATTGAAAGTGAAGGCTTTGCCTTCCATTCCTGGCTCCCTTCCGGTGATTTGATTTCAAGAGATACATATTTTCTCAATTCAAACCCTGATACCACCATAACCTCTCCTGGAAATGGTAGGCATCAGCTGACAGTGAGCGCTTATAACGATGCGACAAACAGCATCCTGCCGGAATCCAGCAGAGGCTATACAAGAATCGGTGAAATCAAGCCTGATCTGGCCGCACCTGGCTTCGAGCTCACCTGTGCGGTTCGTGGTGGCCAATATGGATCGGTAACAGGCACCGGAGCAGCGACGGCGCATGCTGCCGGAATCGTTGCCATGGTACTTGAATGGGCCATTGTCAGAGGCAATTACCCCCGCATGACCGGAAATAATGTGAACCGTCTCTTAATTAGCGGTGCAGTACGCAGCAGCTCCTATGTTTATCCAAATAACATCTGGGGATATGGGCAGGTGGAGGTAAACAGACTTTTCGAGCGGCTTGCCAGCCTTTAAAAACCACAGGATGCATAGAAAATCCAGGAGCCCGATGAGATGGGCTTCCTGGTTTTTTATTTATTGATATGTTTCTTTCTGATTCGAATATCATCTCCATAAAGAGGAATCACCGTATAGCGGCTGATCAGCCTTGAGGTCACACGTTCCGTATACCGGTCCCTCAGCTCATTTATGGGATGGTTGGTGGATATGATCGTGGACCTGGTAGAATTAAGCCGTTCGTTGATGCAGTAAAACAATTCAGAAGATGTAAAGCTGTTATTAAGCTCTGTACCCAGATCATCAATGATCAGAAGGTCGCAGTCCAGAATATACTGGTACATCCCTTTCATATCTTCTTCATCCTGGTAATCGAACCGGTTCTTTGAAAATACCTCGAATAAGTCATTAGCCGATAAATATATAACGGAATAATACCGGTCAATCAGCTCCTTGGCGATGCAGTTTGTTAAGAACGTTTTACCGACTCCTGTAGGGCCTGTAAACAGCAGGTTTCCATGTTCCTCGGAAAATCCCTTTACAAAGCTTTTGCAAGTCTCCACAACCTGTCCCATGTACTGTCTGACGGTCCTGTTAAGAACCGGAACCACCCTGGTATCATCAAAGTATTCATAGGAAAATGTATCGAAATTTTCTACAGCGGTAATCTGTTCAATGTTTGACTGGGCGTAAAGATATTTCATTTCAGATTGGCGGAAACAGTGGCACTTGGTCCCATCTGCGTATCCGGTATCTTTACAATCCGGGCACCGGTACCGCATCTCCATATAGTCCGCAGAATAACCGGCTGCCTTTAAAAGTACACTTTTCTGCTCTCTCAAGTCTGCAATTTCATTTCTTAAGTCCTTAAGAGCTCCCTTGTCCCCTTCCAGCAGTCTGCGCGCACTGGCCACTGCACTGGTACTGATGAAATCATCAAGCTCTTTTATAACCGGAATCCTGCGGTATACTTCCGCAATCCGCTCTTCCTGTTCATGGCGGTTCTTAAACTGTTGCTGTCCATAAGCCCGCATGATAGCATCGTACTGTGAATTGCTCAGCGCCATAATTACCTCCATTCATCCTGCTGACCTTATGTAATATTACTGCCGCTCCGATAATTGCTTTAAAACAAGGGCATCATAATCAATCTCTCTTTGAGGGAAATTCTGAAACTGGTTCTGTCCTCTTTTCCCCTTAGTGCTTTGAGCCTGCTTATTATCACCGCTTTTTCCGGTTTTATGTTCTCCGCTTCTCATGCGGTCCGCATACTGTTCGTCCAGCTTTTTAATCTCTTCCATGGAGCGTACACCAGCTTTTTTCCAGCCCTCTAATATTTTGTCCGCATACTGAAAGCTGGGCGCATGAGTAGCCGCCAGTGTCCGGTTACAGGCTTCAACAACCAGCTCCCTGGCAAATCCATAGGCGCGGAACCACCTGTCTATGAAGTCCTTCTCAAGATCTCCCGGTTTCCTGTCATTTAATCCAAAGGCTTTCATAACAGCAAAGGAATCCTTGGTAAAGGTAAGGGCAAAGCTCTTGGCATCTTCCACGGTCCGAAACCCTTTTTCATGCCAGCTGATAGCCACCGTTTCAATATAACGGATGCTGCTGTGACCGCCTTGCACACAGTATTCTACCACATATTCTAAAAGCTCAGCAGGCATGTGCAGGCCGTCATATAGATAGGCGAACACCTCGCACTCCCTTTGGGTGAATACCTTATTCATGTATTTCTGGGCAATATAAAGAAGCTGAGAGAAATCCTCATCTCCGGCCAGACCGCTTATCTTTTCTGGGGAGTAGACCATACGGCGGCCGGATGGTGCTGGTTTCGGTTGTTTCTCTGCGATTATTCCGGAACAGGCTGTTTCTGATGCTGCTGGGGATACTTCCGGTTTAACTGGAACGCCTTCTTTTAGGACTCCGGCATTCTTCCAGTATGATAAAGCCCGCGCTACATCTGCTTCTGTATGGTTTAACGCATCCGCAATCATGGAAACGGTGATTTCTTCTCCTTCATGGCGCATTAAATATAAATATTCTTTTATGTATTCTCCATTGGCCGCTGCCATGTATTCGTCAATGAACTCATTGGTAATGACTGTAACGTTGATCTTGAAACTGCTTTTAATATTCAATGTCATAACCCTCACCTTTTTTATATAGCCAGTCCGCAGTGCAGCGAGAAAAGCCTGCGGCTTCTCTCGCTCACTGGCTTTCGCCCTATGAAATAGGCCATGGGAAGATTTTCTTATGTGCAAGAACAACGAAAATTTTCCCGTGCCCTATTTCGCACTGCTCATTGCTTTCTTGAATATCATACCACAGGTCGTATTAAAAGAAAATAGCCGTAGTTATCCACCATATGAATTGTGGATAATGTGGATAATGTGGAAACCAGGTATACATAATTAGGATTTCTCCACCGAATCATGTCGATTTGCTGATAAAACCGAGATTTCTTAAATTGTTAGATTATAAATTATGTAAATTAAAAGATCCACATAGCTTCTTAACATAAAATGTTGAAAACTATGTGGATAATGTGGATAACTATAAGCCTAAAAGCTTTTCTCCCACTTTTACGATATCTCCGGCCCCCATAGTTATCAACAAATCACCGTGTATACAATTTTCTAAAATAAATGTTTCAATCTCATCAAAGGATGAAAAATAGTGGGCTTTTACGCCTCTTTTCTCGATTCTCTCTTCAATATCCCTGGAACTGATTCCTAAATCGTCCGCTTCACGGGCTGCATAGATGTCCGCAAGAATCACCTCATCCGCCAGAGACAGTGCCTCTGCAAATTCATCCAGAAATGCTTTTGTCCTGGTATACGTATGAGGCTGGAATGCTACCCACAGCTTTTTATGGGGATAATGCTTTGCTGTTTCCAGAGTTGCCCTGATTTCCTGGGGATGGTGAGCATAATCATCAACGATGGTGATTCCTGACAGTTCTCCCTTTTTCTCAAAACGCCGGTTGGTGCCTGTAAAGCGCTTCAGTCCTTTTTTAATCAGCTCCAGCCCGATTCCCAGCTCTGTACAAACGGCTGCAGCTGCCAGGGAATTATACACATTATGTTCTCCCGGAACGCCAAGTGTCACGGTATCCACAATATTTCCGTCCACCTTTAAATCATAAGTAGCCCTTGCCAAATCGTCAAAACGGATGGCTTCGGCCTGATATCTGCTTCCCGGTTTCTTACCAAATGTAATCACGTTACATGGAAGCCCCTGGGTAATCTCCTCCCTGCTCTCAATGTCATTGTTTATCACCAGGGAGCCGTTTTGGGGGAGCTTTTCGGCAAACAGGCGAAAAGAGTGGCGAATATCCTTAATATCTTTAAAGAAATCCAGATGATCTGCCTCTATATTCAGGATTACCTCCATGGTAGGGAAAAATGACAGAAAGCTATTGGTATATTCGCAGGCTTCTGTTACAAACAGTCTTGGGCCTCCTACCCGGATATTTCCGCCAATGGAGTTTAAGATTCCGCCTACCGATATGGTGGGGTCTGTCTCAGCAGCCAAAAGAATCTCAGTGATCATAGATGTGGTGGTGGTCTTTCCGTGGGTTCCTGATACGGCTATGGAATTCTCATAATTTTTCATCATCTGTCCAAGTAGTTCTGCACGGCTTAGTATGGGAAGTCCTTTTTCTTTAGCCCTTGCAAATTCCGGATTATCGGGATGAACGGCAGCGGTATAGACAACTACGTCAATTCCTTCTCTAATATTCTCTGCCCGCTGGCCATATGAGATCGCTGCACCTTTTGTCTCTAAATGGCGTGTCAGCTCTGAATTCTGGGAATCTGACCCAGTAACGGTAAATCCCTCGTCAATAAGAATTTCCGCCAAACCGCTCATGCTGATTCCGCCTATTCCAATAAAATGAATTGCCTCTGGTTTATGAAAATCAATTTGATACATGCTTTTTCCATCCTTAATTTTGTTTTCTGTAATAATGAATGCCATTCTTTACTGCGTACTTTCTTATTATATAAGAAAGCACTGAGAAAATCTACAATTTAATTACAATCAAAAAATATGCACCTTACAGATTTTATGTTCTGTAAAGTGCACTTTATGACACAGTCCTTATGATCCCAGAGCAATCTTTGGCATCTCTTCCACCATGCTGCCGCTGCTTACCTGGGGCATTCCTATTGCAGATACCATCAGGTAAAGCATCTCCTTATAGCTTCGGAAAGGCTGCTCCACCCTGCCTTCCCGCCAGTAAATGATGCCCTGCCATGTAGAATGCTCACGAAACATGATTTTAATTGAAAAAGTTGCAGTTTGCCCGCCCCTTCTGCACATGGAACAGGCCTCATTAGAAATCAGACGTCCATATTTGACTCCATATTTTGGAATTTTTTCCTTTGATGCCCTAATATCCATAAAGCTTCCCAGGGTTCCCGCCAGATCAGCCAGAACATCATGCCGTTCTGTCAGGTCCGCAGGTATATTTTGATAATTTCCCATTATGCGTCCGGACTCATAAGCATCAATGGCCACATGGAAGGAATTCAATGATTCCCCTTCCTGTCCCATCAGGAAGTCTCCTCTCAGCATCTTATTCATTAAGAGAATTAATTGAAGCATGCTTTCAAATGACTCCTGCCTGTCTCCATCCTCCCAATGGATCAATCCCTGCCAGCTGGCATGGTAACGATACTGTACATATATACGGAAGGTACTTCGTTTTCCCTTTCGTTCTTTCTCTTTGCTGGTCCGCGTCACAAAATCTGGAGGATTTGTCCCAGGAAAGCGACGCATTTGAAATGTCTGTTTCGGACAACTCATGGAATCAAATATACGGTCCATATTTAAAATCATCTCCAGCATACTGCCGTATTGGATCCCCTGAGAATCATCACAATGAAACATAACCCCCTTAACGCTCCAATTGTCGCATTCATCCACTGCTACAGTGATATACCGGTCGGTACCGCGTACTACACTCACTCTTCCTTTTGTCATAATTTCCACCATCATCCTTGTGTTATGATATAATTATAAATGAAGGCGGTTACATATTGGTCACATTTTCCATTTAGGGTTAAAATTTATATAACGATTGTAACCTGCCTTTTGATCTAATGTTATGAGGGAAGAAAACACTCTCTATGAATATACATTTATGGAATACTTTTGCTATCGTATAAAGAGAAAGCTCATTCAGGATGCTTATTACAAAACACCTGAACAAGCTCAAAAGTAGCTCTTAAATGCATGAAGCTATGCTGCGGCACCGTAAAACTTTCAAGTTCTTATTTATCCGACAAGAAACGCCCGAATATTACATGCCTATAATTGTTCAGCACGCCAAGCAGTATGTTGCCAAAGATTCCTATTACAAGAATCTCTCCTATTCCCACTGTCAGCATCGCATACCAGATAATATCCTCTGAGCCGTAAGCGTACCGCAGAACCCATGGGATGATAATGGTATTTGCCAAAATCGGCGGAAGGCATACCAGCCACCTGTTTTTCCGAAGCTTATAGGAACCGATAGCTCCGATCAGGGTTGCAAGACTTCCAAAAATCACATCCAGGGTTGCTGCTCCGCATAATAAATTTGACAGGAAGCAACCAATGAACAATCCAGGAATTGCTGCCGGAGTAAAAAATGGCAGAATACAGAGGATCTCTGAAATTCTAAACTGGATGGGGCCGAAGCTGATAGGCGCGAAAACCATGGTCAACACAGTGTAGACTGCAGCAATCGCCGCTGAAAAAACCATAAAATAGGTTTTTTCTGAAGTTTTGTAATGCATATTCATTTCTCCTTTAGTTTTGTTTTAGGTGTGGAAGGTCTCGAACACACCGGTCGTTGAATGCAGATGAGCCTTGATATGTAGGAAAATCAAGGGATCTGCGACCTTATTGCATAAAAAAGTGTAGCACAAAATACGTTAAAAGGCAAGTAATGGCCCGGAATTTGTAACGGAAATAATTCATTTTACGAAGGATTTATTAAAGTACATATGGCTGAAATAGAAAAGTAAATTATATTGATATATTTTTATTTAAGGCATATGATAATACTTAGTAAATATTCTATGTGAGGTTGTACTATGGAAGAAAAATACATTCAGAATGGTAAAATTTTAAAAGCTTTGTCCGACCCGAAACGATTACGCATTGTTGATATGCTTTCTTGCGGAGAGCTTTGTGCCTGCAAGATTTTAGAAAAGTTTCATATTACCCAGCCGACCCTGTCACATGATATGAAAGTCTTAATAGACGCTGGCTTGGTAAAAGCAAGGCCGGAAGGCAAATGGATATATTATTCATTGAATGAGGAACGCCTAAAAGCTTTTTATCAGCAGTTAGGAGAGATATTCAATTCAAACCCCGATTGCATATGCCATCGGAAAGGCAGTGATATATAGTTCGTTACTGTGACCGCGGCTGTCGGTGTCATGTTCCCCAAGGGAAAATTGGCATCGACAAAAAAGTCGTCGAAACATAGAAGAAATTCTATATGACAGGAGCACGATTATATAAAATCTAAAAGGCAAACAGACATGAACTTAAGTGATTTGTCTATTGACATTTTACATCATATTGCAGAAAAGGAATTAGACATTTTTCCCAACATAAAGTATACTTAAATTCGCAGACTTAAGCGAAGTACAAAGGAGAAGTGATAATGAAAAGTATAAAAACTAAAATACTGCTTAGCATGGCTTTGACAGTATTTAGTTCCCTATGTGCAGTGGGAGGTACCAGCATTTATTTAAACTATTCCAGCATGATCGGGACCATGAACCAGACCATGACGGAACTGGCACGCACCGCCTCACAGCGGGTTTCAAAAGAACTGGATATTTATAAGAATATTGCCTATGAAGTCGGCAGCATTGACCGGCTCTCCAACCCTGGAACCAGCGTGGCTGATAAAAAAACCATCATAGACCAGAAGGCAAAAGCCCACGACTTCCAGCGTGGAAACATACTGGGGGCAGACGGAATCAGCTTGTTTGATGGAAAAGACTATTCTGACCGGGACTATTTCCAAAAGTCCCTAAATGGCGAGACAGTGGTATCCGATCCTTTAATCAGTAAGATCACAGGACAGCTTACCATTATCATATCCGCCCCATTGTGGGATAAGGGAATTCCGGATTCCAAAGTCGTGGGCGTCGTATATTTTGTCCCTACAGAGACTTTTTTAAATGACATCGTTGCCAGCATAAAGATAAGTAAGGGAAGCAATTCCTACATACTGAACAGAAGCGGCGGTATCATTGCCGATGTGGATATGGAGAAAGTAACCAATGTGACAAATACCCAGGAAATCGCAAAGACAGATCCCGGACTGGCTGCTCTTGCTGCTCTTGAGAAGGGAATGACCGAAGGAAATAGCGGATTTGGCCGTTACAACAAGGGGGGCGTAAACGAATTTCTGGCATATGCACCCATTGAAGGGACCGATGGCTGGAGCTTCGGCCTCAAAGCTCCCATGACGGACTTTATGGGAGCAACCATAACCGGAATCGTCATATCGGTAATACTGCTCATCGCAGCACTGACTGTGGCCGGAATCATATCGGTTATCCTTGCAGGAAAAATCGGAAATCCCGTAAATGCCTGTACCGAACGCTTAATAAGGCTGGTGCAGGGTGATCTGGAATCTCCGGTTCCTGTAATCAACAGCCAAGACGAAACCGGTGTGCTGGCAGAAGCTACCCGGGAACTGGTGGACGGGTTTAAAATGATCATCGGAGATGTAGATCATATTCTCAATGAGATGGCAGAAGGCAGCTTAACGGTTTCTTCCAGCTGCGAATCCGCCTATGTAGGGGGATTTGGTGGGATTCTTCAGGCCATGACCCAGCTGCAGTCCAGGCTCAGAGATACTCTCTTAAGGATCAACCAGTCCTCTGAGGAGGTAGCATCCGGTGCGGAACAGGTATCCGCAGGCGCCCAGGCGCTCTCCCAGGGAGCAACAGAGCAGGCCAGTTCCGTGGAAGAGCTGGTAGCTACCATAAGTCTTATTTCTTCTCATGTGGATTTAAATGCTAAAAACGCAGAGGAAGCCACGCTCCAGGCAAAGGAGACTTCATCCCAGCTGGAAAATGGAAAAGAACAGATGAAGAGAATGACCGATGCAATGAACGAGATCAACCATACTTCCAGTGAAATCGGTAAGATCATAAAAACCATCGAAGATATTGCCTACCAGACCAACATCCTGGCTTTAAACGCAGCGGTTGAAGCCGCCCGTGCCGGAGAAGCCGGAAAAGGCTTTGCCGTCGTCGCCGACGAAGTGCGCAATCTTGCATCAAAAAGCGCGGAGGCCTCAAAAAATACCGCTTTCCTCATAGAAAGCTCCGCCCAGTCGGTACAGAAGGGAACGGGAATCGCCGATGAAACAGCGGATTCTCTGGAACGAATCGCAGCTTCTTCCGAAAAAATGGCTTCCCTGATATATGATATCGCCGAAGCCTCCCAGGAACAGGCAAGCTCCATTGCCCATGTGGCCCTGGGAATCGACCAGATATCCGGCGTTGTGCAGACCAATTCCGCTACGGCAGAAGAGAGCGCAGCCACCAGCGAAGAACTCTCCAGTCAGGCCCAGATCTTAAATGGTCTGATGGATCAGTTCCGGTTCTAATTCATACAAAACCGCTTCATAATGAATGATTAAGGGCAATTAATAATCATCATTCATTATGAAGCGGTATTTTTTATACAGATATTCACTCTTCCAGTTCAAGGGCCAGTCCTTTATCCGAATGAAGAATTCTATAAATTCCTTCCTGTCCGGAAACGCCAAAATATTTTTTCAGCAGATGTTTTGCTTCCCCATCGCTTTCAACTATAACGAGATAATCATAGCTGCTTAACAGATTGATCAAATTATCCTCATAAAACGCACAAATTCCGTCTACATTGGAGGCGTAAAGCATGTATTTCCCAATGTATTGCAGATAATAATCCGTTACCTGGCTGTCCACATCCGATGCATAGAATAAATACCTGCTTTCATCCACTCTTCCGCCGGAATACCAGCGGTCTCCGGTCACTTGATATACCTTGTAAGGCAGGGTCGTATCATAGGAGCGCCGGATAGTCTGCATGCCATTGTATTCTGACATCAGAATGGTTATGGCTAACGCAATAAAAATGATGACACCCTTTTGATACCGATTCTTGCTTTCCACGGTTTTAAATGCCTGGTATGCCGGCAGTTCACCGATTCTATAATAAAACGAATTCTCAATATCAACGGCTGCGCACAGCACCAGCCCCCCGGCGAACAAAACTACGATACTGGATGCGTAACGTTCAAACCCCGCCAATCGGAGGGCTTCGTCAAGCGGCATGGAAAAAATGTAAAGCCCGAGGATTCCAAGATAGTAGCAGGCAAGGACAACATCTAATGCGATCAGAGCCTTCCATAGTTTCCAGCTTTTCTTTAATAGAAAGGCCGCAAATACACTGGCTATTATGGCAGCCACATGAAAGCCCAGAATTCCCATAACTGGACGGCTAGTAATATCAAAGACTGATTTAACAAACAGCGCAACGATCTGATGTACCTCTTCCGGACTTTTTCCGCCGGAAACGCTGCGGATGCTGTCTGCAGAAACTTCAAACTTATTTTCAACTCCCTGGAATTTTACTGCCATATGGATGTTCCATAACAGATATGGAAGGAACGCAGTTCCAATGGATAAAATCACGGCCAGTCCATTCTTTAAAAACGGTTTATATCTATTCTTTAACCAGATATAGATCAGAAAGAAAAATCCAATTCCCGCAAATATGATTCCGGTATTTTTAATTATCATTAGAAGCGCTGCTACGGGTATGATGCTGATACAGGCCTTTTTTATTTCCCATTGATATCTGTATGCCATCGCAAATAATACAAGGGTATATATGGGAAGAAGAAAATCAACCAACAAATTGGTGACCCTTATGGTAATGTTAAATATGGACAGCAGGGAACAACCTGCAGCCAAAAAAGCAGACAGCAGAAACCGCTTTTTTTCCGTGATCACTCCGGACATGGCATAGAAGCTGGCAAAAATAAGAAGGCCCTGGGCTGCCAGCATAATCCCCTGGGAATTTCCGGCAAAGCGGCAAATAAAATATATAAACGAGGAAGAACCCAAGGGATAATTTTTAAAGTCAATCAAAGCAGATGCAGCATCAGGAAATGCATTGGTGCTGAGCATCTGCTTAACAACGATGGCCCAGTGCGAGAAATTATCGTAGTGTATCAGCCTACTGGTCAGCAGCAGCTGAAAGAAGAACAGACTTCCAACAGCAAACCCCACCTGGAACAGGGAAAGGCGAAAACTTATATAGGACCGATTCCTGATCATACTTAATAAAAAGAAGAAAAACAGAATTATTCCTACTACAAGCACGGCTGCTGACCCCGGCAGCAAAAAGCCCGCCAGCCCGCAAAAATAAACAATACAGGCAATGGATGAGCAGACAAAAACAGGAGCAAATTCGACCTGAAGCTTAAGCTTTTCCCTCGTAAACATCATATAGCCGGTAAGGGAGCACAAAAGTGCCGCCACCATTATCATATGGATTACACCACTCATCCTTTAACCCTCTATTTTTTCTGTATTTGTTATGTCGACCAAAAATTGATCCATTTGACTTTTCCGGATAAGATCATTTAGGTTCACAACTGACAAAAGCTCCTCCGATGAATGCCGTATGTATATTCCCGTCCGTTTCATGGTCAATAAAATCCCGCTTTCTGTTTTGTAGATGAATTCATCATCCTCACTTTCATTGGCATTAAAACCAGAAACAGAAAAATAGCGGTAATTGAAATCAATCAATTTGCAGGCAGCACCGTTAGTAAAGGTAATTTGCTTGTCCAGCAAGATCCTTGGCATCTTTCTTTTGTATGAAAGCGGATGTTTTAACCGTCTTTTTATATTTCTCAACATATCGTCATAAGCGGTTACCCACAAATCCATCTGCTTTGGGAGGGAATGGGGCCTGTCATATATCACCTGCATGTACTGGCGTTTGTTTTCATCATCAACTGTACGGACGGCCGCGGAATAACGCCAGCCCATGTCCTGCTCTTTCACATAAACAATCTTGCCCTTTAGTCTGGCTTTATAAAAAGGCGTGGTGACCGCAAAATTCACAATCTTATTTTCCGGAAGATATATTGGCTTCTCCGTCCAGAAAGCTAATCCATTATCTGAAACATCTACTGTCTTCGCTTTATAGTTTAAGGACTTATATTGTATGGTAATATTTTCCTCTGCCCTGATCCGCTCGCTGCTTCTGTAAGCACGCCTTCCCAGCATAAAAAATACGGCATAGAATAACGAAACCATGTTATAGATAATCCAGAAAAAGATAATGCTGCTGTAAAATAAGGCCCAGCCATATTTCCCATGGACAAAACGTATCATGGCCGCTGCAGAAAGCGCCAGTAAAACCAGATGGGGGATCGCATACACGGCAAGCTCAATGCCAATGCCGCTCCCTTCTTTCTTTTTATTGGTAACCTTAAATTTCCTTTGATGAATGTGAAAGGTCTCAAGCAATACCGGGATAATCAAATAAGGCATAAATATGGTATCAATGATCTGGCTCCATCTCTGGTTTCTTACGTTACTTGAAAGGTAACGCATGGACATGCTGTAAAAAAAGTACGCAGGAAGCCAGAACACAATCACATCCCAGAAAAAACTGTTTACAATCCTGTAGTCAAACAGGGCGAACAGAATGGGGGACATAATGAATATGAGTCTGTTAAAAAAAGACCACCAGTATAAAAAGCTGTTCAAATAAGTAAGCCTTGCAAGCGGGGGAAGCTTAGGAGTAATAATGGCATGGGTGTTCTGAAGGCTCTGAATGATTCCTCTTGCCCAGCGCACCCTCTGCCTGATCATGCTCTTTACCGTTGTGGCCGTTAATCCTGCGGCCTGAATCTCATCCGTTGCATAGGTTATGTATCCTGCTTTTTGTATCCGTATGCTTGTCTCAAAATCCTCTGTAATGGTCTTTAAGGGAAAACCACCTATTTCCTCCATGGCCTTCCTTAAAATTATAGTGTTGCTGCCGGTATAGGCGACCGCGTTGGAGGTATTTCTCATGGTATTCACTTCTCTGGAAAAGAAATCCTGTTCATTTGGGATGTTTCCTTCCGCATATAAGTTAAACTGGAAAAGATCGGGATTATAAAAGCTCTGAGGCGTCTGAATTAGTCCAAGCTTAAACTTCTGATCAATCTCCTCTTCCTTTCTCAGCCTCCACTTCCCATCTTCTTTTATGAACCTGGAGAGCAGGAAATATGGAACTGTCTTCATAAGAAACGTATGCTGCGGTATCATATCTGCGTCAAAGGTAGCAATCAGTGGAGAGGAGGTCTTCTTTAAAGCATGATTTAAATTACCTGATTTTGCTTCCTTGTTATCAGAAAGCCCCAGGTAGCCTACTCCAAACTGTTTGGCCAGTTCTGCAATCTCTTTACGGTTTCCATCATCACAAATATAAATATGTACCTTGCTTTTATCCGGATAGGTCATGAAGGTGCAGGCATTGACTGTTTTGAACAGAATATCGGCTGGTTCGTTATGGGTCGCAATAAAAACGTCTACATCCGGATAAAATTCATCAGGTATCTCAGGACATTCCAAATGAAACTTATTCATCTGCATCTTTTGATAAAATAATTCAAAGGTAGTAAACACCGTTACGGTCTCTGCCACAAGCAGCAATATTCCAAATATCAGATTCAGTATCCCCTCATGAAACGGCAGGGTAAATATCATACGCCAGCCCAGATAAATAGTCATCAGGGCTATGCTGATGATAAAAATTATATTTTGTTTTTTCTCTTCTTTATACATGAAATCAATCCTCTGCCCGGAAAAATACCCAGCGCTGTTGTATTTGATAACCAAGGAGAAATAGACACACATCACAGAGGATCTTTGCCATCTTCTCATTGATTCCCAGGTTTACATGTAATATGTACACGCCGGCAGCTGAAAGTAGTATGTTAAATACGCATAAGCCCAGGTAACGAATAAGGCTGTGTCCAGCAGCATCCTTGTTCTTAAACACCATATTTTTATTAAATATATAATTCACAGCAATTGAAACCGATCTGGCAAACGCCGTGGCTATCATGATTCTAAGTAAGTCTTTTCCCTGCATATAAGGCTTAAACCAGTCAAGCAGCGCCCAGGCAATCCCAATGTCAATAAAAGAGCAGGCGATGGAAGAAGTAAGGAACTTCATAAAATCAGCTCCAAGGATACCCATAATTTTTAAGCTGTCCCTAACGGCATTAAAATGTGTGCCTCTGTTCTCATCTTCATAGATGGTCTGAATGGGAATTGTAAGGACTGGTATTCCAGACCGTATGTAGGTGATCAGGACCTGGGTTTCATACTCAAACCGCTCTCCTTTTATACTGAGCATCCGGCCGGCCAGCTTCGGGCCAAAGGCTCTGAGCCCTGATTGGGTATCGGGTAGATATCTTCCGTACAGAGCAGCAAATATTGCAGATGAAACACGGTTTCCAACGAAAGACTTGACAGGTATGCCGGCTTTTTTAAAATCTCTTACCCCCAGTATCAGCATATCGGGATGGCCTTCGGCTGCATTTGCCAGCTTATAAACATCCTCCGGGGCATGTTGTCCGTCAGAATCTGCGGTTACGATACACGTAAAGCCGGGCATATTCCTCCTGATATACTCATATCCAGTTTTAAGCGCAAGCCCCTTTCCCCGGTTTACACTGTGGTGGAGTAAGGTACAACCGAACTCCTCTAATTCTTTGAATATATCCTGATATTCGTTTCCAGATCCATCATCTACAATTACAATGCGGGACAGCCCGTATTCCCGCAGCTCCTTTACATAAACCGGAAGCCTTCCATCAGGTTCTAAAGAGGGAATCAATACAATCGCTTGTTTTATCGTTTGTTTCATCTCAGCTCCCGTTTACGTTATAATTAATTGCATTTAAAATAAATTTAAAGCATGTGTTTTATAATATACACTCAACTTCATTCTTTGTCCCCTAGTTAATTTTGGATGGAAAAAATATGCTAACTTTAATAGAATTTCTTCTTTCAGAAAAACTTCCTTAGAAACTTCCTCATTAACATGTTAATTTCTGTATCCTTATTGAAGTAAATTTTGCACGTAACCATCTACTATATTGACTAAAATCGGAAAGATAACTATAATTATTAGTAATTCCATATTCAGGAAATTTAAGAAAAGATATAATATTGAATCATTATGAAATATTATGTCAAATCCGACATTTATCCAAAAATTCATGGAACAAACGTAATAAGGCAAAATAAACTAAAACCATGGAGGAACATTGTATGTTAAAAAAACGAAAGGTAGGAAACCGGCTGCTTGCTGCATTTCTCATCGTTGTATTGTTTTCAGGCTTAGCCGGAACCATCGGAATTCTGCTCATTCGGACCGTTAATGAGAAATATCATACTGCATTGCAGGATTATGGATTTGCCCAGGGCGATATTGGAAGCCTGGGACAGGCGTTTCAGGCTCACCGTGCAACAATTTTATACATAATTTTTTCGGAAGACCCTGCGGAAACTGCCAATCAGAAGGAAAACCTAAGCAAACAGATCGAAATGATAAACGAGAAAATGGAACTGGTACAGGGGCAGATGAAAACAACCTCGGAAAAAGAGCTTTACAGCAAGCTTACAGAAAAGATGAAATCCTATGAGGCGGTCCGCAGCCATACCATTGAGCTTGCATCGACATCTCCCAAGGAGGCCATGACTACGTTCCGAAGCCAGGCAGCTCCCCTGGCAGCGGAGATTGCAGATACGATCAATACCATGCTGTCAGATAAGTCAACAACCGGTGATAAAAGGTCTGCCGATCTTTCCCGTCTGACATCCATATTCATTGCAATTATGGGCACCATCATCCTCATTTCTATTGTTACATCCGTTATCATCGCAATCGCCATTACAAGGGGGATCACCCGCCCCATTGACGAACTGAAAGCGGTTGCAGACCGGATGGCCCAGGGAGATTTAAAATGCATTCTGGAATATCGTTCAGAAGATGAACTAGGACATCTTGCAGACAGTATGAGGACGATGATGGGGCGTTTATCCTACTATATGGATTATATTTCTTCCACCACAAGCCAGATGGCCCAGGGAAATTTTGATATTCCTCATGACACAGAGGAATTTAAAGGGGAGTTCCGTTCCGTACAGCTCTCCATACAGAATCTTACTGATTCCTTAAATGATGTCATGGCTAAGATAACCCAGTCCTCAGACCAGGTAGCCTCAGGTGCTGAACAGGTGGCAGGCAGCGCTCAGGCTTTAAGCCAGGGTGCGACCGAACAGGCATCCTCTATTGAAGAGCTGGCTGCCACCATCAATGATATTTCCAATAACATTAACCATAATGCGGAGAATGCAAAGGAAACAAACCAGCAGGTAAGCAATACCGCATCAGAGCTGGAATTTGGTAAAACTCAGATGCAGGATCTGACAAATGCTATGGAGGATATCAGCAGTGCCTCCTCAGAAATAGGAAAAGTAATCAAAACCATAGAGGACATTGCCTTCCAGACCAATATCCTGGCCCTTAACGCAGCCGTAGAAGCAGCAAGGGCAGGAGAGGCAGGAAAAGGCTTTGCAGTTGTGGCAGACGAGGTCCGCAACCTAGCCAATAAAAGTCAGGAAGCTTCCAAAAATACTTCTGCATTAATTGAGCATACCCTGGCCTCCATTGAGGCTGGAAATCATATTGCCAAGGAGACTGCAAAATCCATGGACCGCATTGTCCAGTCTTCCAAAGCAGCAGCGGACTTAGCATACCAGATATCATCCGCATCAAAGGATCAGGCATTTGCAGTTGCCCAGGTAACTCAGGGAATTGATCAGATATCAAGCGTGATTCAAACCAATTCCGCCACATCAGAGGAAAGTGCTGCCGCGAGTCAGGAAATGGCCGGACAAGCTCAGATGCTGAAGCTATTAATTGGAAAGTTTCAGTTAAAAGTTTAAAATTAAAAGGTGTCTCAAAAGTCGTAATTTGACTTTTGAGACACCTTTTAATTTTCCCGTAAATATTCAGGGTGATAATGAAAACGGGCGATTATGTAGTCAGGCCGAACCTTTCCTCCATAATGGCTCTTAACCTGTCTACCGTCTTTCCTGCATCAAGGCCGTTTTCATCAATGGTTATGTCGGCATATTTTTCATAATAAGGCACCCGTTCCTCATATAAGTCTTTTAAGGTCATTCCGTCCTTTAAGACAACTCCCCGGTCTACCAGATTACCCAGCCGCTCTTCCACGCTTTCATAGCTAAGCTTTAAATAAACCACTGTACTGATCTCTTTTAAATGCTCCATAGCTTCTTTTCCATAGATCACGCTGCCTCCCGGGGCAATGACGCTATGGCGGACATTAAGGCCTGCATTGATCCTGTTTTCCACAGCCAGGAAGCCATCCTGGCCCTCTTTTTCAATAATTTCCTTTAAAAGGCGGCCTTCCTGCTCCTGAATTACAATGTCCACATCCACAAAAGAATATCCAAGGCGTTTTGCCAGCAAAACACCTACTGTGCTTTTACCAGAAGCCGGCATACCGATCAGCGTAATGTTATTAAGCTTACTCGTCATTTGTTTTTCCTCCTGCCCGACGGCTTTTTTCCTGCCTTTTTCACAGAATAGCCGAAACTTCCAAGCTTTTTCCCCAGTTCAAAATATTCCCCATGAGAATAGGATATAAGTCCTGCATCATTAAGGTGGAACTTCCCTTTTTCGTCCATGTACCGGCTGTTTACGGTCACTCCAACCACCTCTGCCAAAAACAGGTCATGGCTTCCCAGAGGCTTGATCTCCACAACTCTGCAGGCTAAATTCACCGGGCTTTCCTCTATTCCGGGGGCATTTACATGTTCCAGGGAACAAGGCGTCAGCCTCATTTCTGCAAATTTATCCACTTCCCTGCCGGACTTCACTCCGCAGTAATCGGTCGCCCGCACCAGATCTTTAGTCACCAGATTTACCACAAACTCTCTGGTTTCTTTTATGATTTTATGGGAATGCCGTTCCGGGCGGATGGATATAGACAGCATGGCCGGGGTGGAACATATGGTTCCTGCCCATGCCACGGTAATGATATTGGGTTTTTCCCCTTCCCTCTGGCAGCTCACCATAACCGCCGGAACAGGGTAAAGCATGTTTCCAGGCTTCCAGGAAACCCTGCTGTTTTTTACGGTCTTTATATTTTCATTCGCTTTTCTATATTCATTGGTTTCTTTCTTCTTCATTGACGACAGCCTCCTATTCCTGAACCGCCAGCATAATGCCAGGAATCAGCTGTTTCTTTCTGGATACCACGCCGGGAAGACTTACGATATGGTCTTCTGCCGTCCCTTCCTCTTCCTCTGCGCGGAAAGCTCCGAGAACCATCTGTTTTGCTCCCTGACCCTCACATAACAGAACCGTAGATTCCGTCAAAATGTTGGTAAGCATGAAAAACATCATGTCTACACCATGCTCTTTTCTTGCTTTTTTCATGTAAGAAGGCATACGGTCCTTCAGTTCCTCCAGTTCGCTGGCGTTTAAGGAGCTGATCTGTCCCACTCCAAAGGACACCTTACCAAGTGTGAATTTTTTGAAATCCTGATAAAAGATCTCCCCATCCGTCTTTCCCTTTAGGTTACTTCCTGCCGCGAACATGGAGGAAGCGTATTTCTCCACCTGGATCCCTGCGATATCCGCAAGGACAAGAGCTGCCTTTTTATCAGACTCCGTGCAGGTAGGGGAACGGAATAAAAGCGTATCAGAGATAATGGCGCTGCACAGAAGGCCCGCTATCTTCGGTTCAACTTTTATGCTATTTTCCATATACATCTGATATACGATGGTAGCGGTACAGCCTACCGGCTGATTGCGGAAAAATACAGGAGATATGGTTTCTACGGTGCCGAGTCTGTGATGATCAATGATCTCCAGAATTTCTGCACTTTCCATGCCTTCCACCGCCTGGGTTTTCTCATTATGGTCCACCAGGATCAGACGCTTTCCTTTTGCACCAAGCAAATTCCGGCGGGAAATCATTCCCATGTATTTTCCATCCTTATCAAGAATCGGGAAATCCCGGTGGCGCTTACTTGCCATGACATCTTTTATTTCATCAATATAATCGTCTTCTTCAAAGGAAATCAACCCTTCAGTAGTCATGAAGTAGCTGATAGGAATGCTCTGATTCACCAGACGGGCTGCCGTATATGTGTCGTAAGGGGTGGTCACGACCGTACAGCCACGCTCCTGAGCCAGCTTTTTGATCGTCATGGATACCGCTGCTCCTTCGCATACAATGATGCAGGCCGCTTCCATCTCAATCGCGCATAGCTGGGATTCATAACGGTTCCCCAGGATCACTAAGTCGCCTTTGGAAATGTAATATTCCATCATATCAGGATTGGCCGCTGCTATAAGGACCTTGCCATGATTGAAATATTCGCTCTTTCCACCAACTACCATGGCCCCTTCTAAGGTTTCCACAATATTTTCATACTGGGTATTTGCTTTTGATAAAATGCTGCTGTCATAAACGTTCATATAGGACTTGGCAATATCACCTACCGTGATCAGTCCTTCTAACATCCCATCCTCGGTCACCGTGGGTATGGTGACTACATTTGCTTCCTGCATCAGTTTCCAGGCCTTTTTTAAGGACAGGTTTTTCTTTACACCCTTTGTCTTACGAATATCGATATCACGGACCTGTGTCTTCACATTTTCCACAAGCTCCGGCGCTTCCACTTCAAAATAATGGAGTACGAATTGTGTCTCCTCGTTGACGTGACCAGCCCTACCTGGCTGATATTCTTCTCCGGTCAGCTTTCTTTTTAGATTTGCATAACAGATGGCAGAACAGATGGAATCTGTATCTGGATTTTTATGGCCTATTACGATAGTCTTTCTGTTCTTATAATTTTCTCCCATACTTTCCTCCTTTTTTCATAATGTGTTTACAGGTCGTTCATATTCCGTTCATATATATTTTTTATACTAAATACATAGAAAATATATGAGTCAAATTGATTTAATCGTCAAATTGCACATAGATTTTTCATAATTGCCCCGATTGCCTGTCAATCGGGGTCTCCTCATTTTATGAAGCTTTTTCTTTGTGAAGTATTCCCATTATATCATAATTTAGTAAATTGTAAATAAGAGGACGGGGCGTTATAGCCGTTGAAGAACTTAAAAACCAAAAAATAAAAGAAAGAGGGAGGAAGAGATGTTATAAAAACATCCCTCCTCCCATTACTTTTCTGTCTCCATTTTATATCATATTTATATACCTGATCGCATTTAAATGGGCATTATCCAGCTGTATGGTCTCCTTGAAAGCTTCCTTCGCCCCCTTTATATCTCCAAGCCCCATTTTACCAAGCCCTATAAGATAGTTACAATGGGCTTTGTTTTTCTTATCCAGGTCATCTTCATAAATCAGGAAATCGGGCAGGGATACGGCGAAATATTCAATCTTTATGTTATCGAACATATGCTGTTCTCCGTAATCCAGCAGCTTATAGAACCTGGCCCTGGCCTCCACCGGTTTTCCCAGCTCTTCCTTAGCCAGCCCCTGGTAATAAATCATATCCGCAGGCTGGTCATTGTAATACATCATGCCTGCCGGTTCATCCGTTCCCACACTGGCCACTTCATAACAGGCTCTTGCTGCCTCAGTCTTTCCCAGATTCTCCATGACCTCACCCAGATAATAATTGATATGATTGTCCTTTGTTCCTTCTAGCTTTCCTTCTCCCAGATTCTCCGGGTACTTCAGGGCATTTGTCAGGTATTCTTCCGCCCTGCCCCAATCCTTTGCATCCATAGCCTGCCTGGCCAGCTCCACAAGGGAGACCACATACTGGGCGGTCACTTTTCCCTCTCCGCCTTCCCATGGATGGAATTTATAGCTCATAATGAATTCATAAGCCTCTCCGTAACGTCCTAAAAGATTTAAAAGTGTTGCATACTCAATCATCAGATCGTCACGTTTCATAAATACATCTCTTACAGCTTCATATTTTTCCAGACGTTCTGCCACAGGCATATCCAGCTTTTTGTAAAGCTGATCCAATTCCAAAAAGATCCTTGCATCGTCCGGGTTTAGGACATAGGCCTTTTCCATGGCCTCTCTTGCCTTTTCCCTGTCCTTTTCTTTGTTGTAATAAGCCAGTGATAAATTTCTCCACACGGTTGGAAACACGGGATTTAACCGGGCAGACTGCTCCCAATAAGAAATAGCAGTATGGTACTGAAGCTTATCATAATATAAATTACCCAGATAATAATTGGCGTTGGCTCCTTCCGGATCCTTTTCCGCCGCAAACTTAAGCACTGAGATGTCCTCCAGCTTATTAGGGAAACAGTAATCCGTGCAGCACCTCTCCGCCTGCTCTAAAGCTTCTTTTAAAGCTTCAGATCCGTCTTTTCCCATAAGCTTCAGATAGTAGGCTTTATAATAATAGAGCATGGGCCATTTCACGGAACACTGTTCCAGGGTCTGGACGGCGGCTTCGTATGCACCGAATTCCGCATAATGCCTGGCTGCCATTAAGTAGTTTTCGTGAAAGCCTCTGGCCATCCGGCTTATCTCCATCCGGATTTCCTCCTGACGTCCTGGCTCCAGATATGCTGCTTCCAAGCGGGATATATAGTCAAAGGAGTCCACCTTCAAATTCTCCTCAATGAGAGCCCTGGCTTCTGCCGTCCTGTCCAGCCTGCGTAAGAGATAGGCGTTTAAGGCTCTGGCCTTTACATTATGTGAATTTCTCACCAGTCCCTTTTCCACAAATTCCAGAGCACTTTCATAATTTCCTCTCATGGATTCGATGCAGGAAAGATAATAAAAACTCATTTCCTGCTGCTCCCCTGACCACGTGGCCTTATAAAAGGCATCAAAGGCTTCCTCAATCTTCCCCTGATACAAAAGCGCCAGGCCCAGATTGTAGTAAGGCTCAGAGTCATAAGGGTTGGGATTTTTTCGCACAGCCCGTTTTAACGCCTTCCTGAAATGCTCCTCTGCCTCCTCAAAGCAGCCTCTACGCATGAGCAGGGAGCCATAGGCATTATTGATGCGGATATCTTCAGGATCCCTTTTTAAGCCCTCTATGTAATAAGGATCCGGTCTGTAAGTAGCATGGCGGTACTGCTCGATATGAAGCCCGGTAAGATACAACTCTTCATTTGTCATAATCTTTTCCGGATCATTGGCTGCTTTTGCAGGGCTTGGAAGCTTTGGAACCTCCTTCTTTAAGGGGGTATAGGAAACCAGCTCCCTTTCGCCGGAAAGAACTTTAAGAGTCAGCCTTGTCTCATCCTCCACGCCGGTATGCAGCGTCTTTTCATAAGTATGGACCGGAGAAAGAAGGGTGGTTTCATTAAGAAGCGTCTCCTTCCCGTATGTCAGCAGAATCCTCGCATCAGGATACTCCTGGGTTCCGTATGCAGCTATATGGATCTCATTTTCCCTTGTCTCCAGGTTTATGACGGCGTGAATGGAGGCGTTTTTCACAGGACCAACAGCCTTATAAGGCATGAAATACTGGGTAAAGGTTTTTTCCTCCATTGGCTTTAACCAGGTGAAATCCGGCTGATTATCAGTGTAAACACCGGTCATCAGCTCAATGTAAGGACCGTCCTCATCGGTCAGATTCCGGTCCCAGGCCTTTCCGAAATCCCCGCAGCCCCAGGTCCACTGCTTCTTTCCTGGCGAAATGTGATGATCTGCTACATGAAGGATTCCCGCCCCCACCTGGTAATCATAGCCACCTACAAAGTTAAACTCACTCTTTTCAGCCATGTAAGAGGTAGGTACCGGAATATTCTTATAACGGGAAATATCAATGCCTTCACTGTAATCATGCTTATAATAGACCCCTGTGGCAATGGGGAAACGAGATACATCTCTTTTTCCGTGATCCATAACGGCATGGACATCCGGCGGGAAAATGGACTGAGTGTAGTCATTGACCGGAACCGCCGGGTTTGCCCACCATAAAAAGGTCTGGGGCATTGGCGTGGGGTTGTAAAGCTGACCCTTTATCTCAATATAGGCCTTTCCGGGATGCAGGGTGAAGCTGGCCTCTCCCTTGGTTCCGTACATCTGGTCCACATCGCAGATCCGGCAGGTTTTAGAACCATCCTCATGTTCTATCAGCATATAGTCTACAGGGGAATAGGTGGTCGGCCGGTGGTGCTGGGGCCAGTTAAATTCAATCCCGCCGCTGATCCAGGGTCCGCAGAGCCCTACCAGGGCGGGCTTTATGACGTGGTTGTAATAGACGAAATCATATTGATTTGTTTTGTCAAAGGCCCGCTGGATTCTTCCGCCAAGCTCCGGAAGTATCATTACCTTTAAGTATTCATTTTCCAGCCAGACTGCCTGATAGGCTTTGTCCGTCCTGGTATCATGGATCTTCTCAATGGTAGGATAAGGGTAAATTTTTCCTGAGCTTCCCTGATAAACACGGCTTTCCAGAAACATCGGATTTTTATCCGCTTCCCCCACCTCATAAGTGGGTATGACGATGGACTCCTCCCATATTTTTACTGCTTCCATTCTTAGACCTCCTTTTAAGTTCTTGCCTATACTATATAATCTTTTATCATTGTTTTCATTAGCTTTAGTTGCTTACTAGTTTATAAAAATTGCTCTAATTTTATTGACGAATTACCGCTTATTCTCTATAATGGTTTCATAAAAAGAAAGGAGGGTCCATATATGCTGTCTACAGAACGCGGGGTCATCTCAGGGTCGGATTATTATGTTTATACGCCCAGTGCCCTGGCAAAAAGAATTTTCTTATATCCCATCAACATGGGACTTTTCCGGTACGAACCCGGATATTCCCTTCATCGGAATTCCTATGACAGCTTCCTCATCATGTTCATCCGGAGAGGAGAATGCCAGGTTGAAACAGGCGGACGAGTCTTTCCTGCAGGCGAAGGGCAGGTAGTGATACTAAACTGCTTTGAGCCTCACGCCTACTGGACGACAACGGGCTGGGAAGCGGAATGGCTCCATTTTGACGGCATAGGTGCGGCAGGATATTATGATGCAATCCTGGATGGCGGCCCTCCGGTCATTACCCTGAGGGATACCTACCGTCTGGAAAAATATCTGCACAAAATTTATCTGCAGTTTCGGGAGTGTATTTCCATCAAAGAGGCCTGGCTGAACAATTACGTTGTTAATATATTAACGGAGCTTTTGGTTAACAGGGACTTTGAGCGCTCAGAAAACGTCTCTTCCAGCATCATTGAGGACACCATTGCCTACATCAATGAACATCTGACCGATCCCCTTACCCTAAAGGATCTGGCGGATCAGGCTTCCTTAAGCCCCTTCTATTTCAGCCGGCTGTTTAAAAAGGAATCCGGATTTTCGCCTCACGAATATGTGATCGCCGCCAGGGTCAACAATGCCAAGTTCCTATTAAAGTCCCTGGACATCTCCATCAAGGACATATGCTTCAGCACAGGCTTTACCAGTGAAAGCAGCTTTTGCACCACCTTTAAAAAGGTGACGGGAATCACGCCTTCCGAATACCGTTTTTCTATCAGGAACTGAAAAAAGCGCCCCTGCATTGCAGAGGCCGCTTTTTTTCATCACCGGGCAATCGGTTTATTCCGCTGCTTTCCCCATCACTTCCTTATAATTTTCGGGGGTAACGATCACCGCATCTACGGCTGTCTCTATAGGAACTTCTTTTCCGCTGATCACATCGTATAATACATTGACCGAGCCTGCTCCTACCGAATCAGAGGAGAAATAAGCTGCTGCCTTCATGCAGGTTCCGTCGGCTCCCTTGTTGTTCCACTCATCTTTTGCCATATAAGCTCCAAGACCTACTGCAATTGCATTGGCATCTAATCCTGCGCTTTCCAAAGCACGGACTGCACCGATCGTACCTTCTTCATTGGCTCCCGTTACCAGCCACTTTTTGATTTCCGGATGGGCGGTGATGACTGATGTCGCAGCTACATTTCCCTTATCTGTAGTCCCGTCATGATCGGCTTTGAAAATCCGCTCTTTCGGAAAACCAGGGCAAACTTCCGTAAACTTGTCTAATTCTCCTTCAGCCCTGGGAACACAGGAGGAAACCGTATCCATGGTCAGAATCATCAGCCCACATTCCGGATCTTCTGCCAGTTTATTTTTATTGGCATAATCCGCCAGCCACTGGCCGTTGGCCTGTCCGATTACGTATGCATTAATGCCCACCCATGGAGCGATCTTTTCCCCTGCATCCGTCTGGAGCGCATCATCGGCTGATACAATCGGGATGCCAGCTTCCTTGCATTTATCAACCACGGCCTGTGACATGGTCTGGTCCGGGATACAGGTAACGATCCCCTTTGCCTTATTTGCAATGGCATTGTCAATGGCCTTTAAGTATTCTTCCGGATTCATTTTTGCATCCACATAGATAAATTCATCGCCCTTTTCTTCCACTGCCTTCTGAGCCGCTGCCCCTTCGTCAATGAACCATGTCTGGTCCCCGGCCTTGTAGATTCCATAAACGACACCCTTTGCCCCTGCTTCCGTCTGGGTCCCGCCTGTTGTTGTCTCTGCCGTACCTGCTGTCGTGGTTTCCGCCGGCTTTTCATCGCCAAATCCGCTGCAGGCTGTTAACCCCATTGCCATTGCTGCTGCCAAAATAATCGCTGCTGTTTTTTTCATGATTTAAACCCTCCTGTTTTAATTTTTGCTCTATCTTCAGAAAACCTGACGGTTTCCTTTGGAACGTTATAAATTCTTCATGGATGCTGCCAGTAAATCACGCTCTCTTTTCTGTTTTCTTAAATAGTCTGTTGCCAGGGCGAATAAGAGAAGCCCTCCCTTTGCCACAAACTGCCAGAAGCTGGGGACATTTACCATAGTAAGACCTGTGTTAAAGGACTGGATCAGTATGATTCCAAGAATGGTTCCTCCCATATTTCCAACTCCGCCGATGAAAGATACTCCGCCCAGAATAACCGCCGTAATTGCATCAAATTCCAGGTTCACATTAGCCGCAGGCTGACCGGAATTCATACGGGCCGCGAAGATGATTCCGCCGATGGAACAGAGGATTCCCATCATCACATAACAGGTGGTAATGATCCTTTTGGGATTTAATCCTGCAAGTCTGGCAGCTTCCATGCTGCCGCCGATGGCATATACGCTTCTTCCGAATTTCGTTTTGGAAAGTATGATGCCAAAGATTATGATACAGATCACCATGATCCATACGGAAAGGGGAATGTTTAAGATCCTTGCTTTTCCCAGGATAAGAAAGGTCCTGTTGCTGATGGAAACCGGCTTTCCGCCGCATATGATATAGGCAAAGCCTCTGATAATGGACTGGGTCACCAGGGTTGCAATAAAGGCCTCCAGATGAATCCGGTTCACCATAAAGGAATTGAAAAATCCGATGAGGATCCCGCAGCCGATGGTAAGAATCAGCGCAACCCCGAAAGGAACGCCCTTGCCTACTAAAAGAGCCGCCATAACGCCGGAAAACGCAGCTACAGAGCCAGGAGACAAGTCATTCTGACCTGCAATGATTAAATATGTATGGCCCACAGCCACCAGCCCTACAAGGGAAGCCGCCACCAGAATATTGATTAAGTTCGTAACCGAAAGAAAGTTCTTATTCAGAGAGGTAAAAAGCCCAAATACCACCACGATTGCCGCAAGCAGTACGATCTTGTCACCATCTATTTTGATTCTGCTTTTCTTATTTGTTCCCATTATTCCTGTACCTCCCCAATCATACCCAGGCTCAGAAGCTTGCTTTCGGTCGCTTCCTCCGCCGCTATTTCTCCTGTGATTCTCAGTGATTTCATAACAATGATCCGGTCCGACAGACCGATGACCTCAGGAAGCTCGGAGGATATCAGAATAATCCCCAGTCCTTCCTTGGCAAATTTACAGATCATATGATAAAACTCTGATTTGGCGCCTACGTCAATTCCCTTGGTCGGCTCATCCAGGATGAGCACCTTTGGATTCGTGCTGATCCAGCGGGCCACAATACATTTCTGCTGGTTTCCGCCGGAAAGCTCCACGATCTTTTTGTCAGGAGACGGAGTCTTGATCTTAAAATCCTGGATTCCCTTTTGTGCCAGCTCCTCTTCCTTCTCTCCGTTTACAAACCCCAGCCTGTTGGAATTGGTATCCAGCATGGCAATGTTCATATTATCGCTGACGCTCAAATTTGAAAGAATCCCCTGAAGCTTCCGGTCCTCCGGCACCAGAACAATCCCATGCTCCATGGCTTCATGAGGAGAGCGGTTGCGTATTTTCTTTCCTTCCAGATAGATCTCACCGCCCTTTACCTCGTCAGCTCCAATGATGGCCCTCATAAGTTCCGTCCTTCCCGCCCCTACAAGACCGGAAAAACCTAACACCTCTCCTTTTCGCAGTACAAAGGAATTTTCTTTTACATAGTCCGAGGATAAGTTTTTCACCTCCAGAAGTACATCTCCAATCACCTTGTTCCTGTCTAAGCTTCTGTAAATATCCCCCAGGTCACGGCCCACCATCATTCGGATCAGTTCTGCTTCCGGAACCGCTCCTGTCTCCACCGTGGCCACGTAACGTCCGTCTTTAAAAATTGCCACCTTATCCGTAATCCTCCGAAGCTCGTCCATACGGTGAGATACATAGATAATGATCTTTTCCTCTTCCTTTAACTTCCCAATGATCCTAAATAAAGATTCGATCTCCGAATCCGACAGGGAGGCCGTAGGCTCGTCAAAGCAGATCACCTTTAGATTTTCTCTGGAATAGGCCTTCATAATCTCCACCATCTGCTGATAGGCGATACTTAAATCCTTTACCTTAGTGGTTGGACTGATGGGAAGTCCAAAATCCTCTATTATTTTTGCAGTCATCTCATTTGCCTTACGGATATCGATGAATCCCAGCCTGCTCGCAGGCATTCTCCCCAGATAAATATTCTCCGCCACGGATAATTCCAATAGAATCTGCCGCTCCTGATATATGACAGAAATTCCTTCCTCAATGGCCTCATGAGGAGACTGAAAATGCTTCTCAAATCCATCAAGGAGATATTTTC
Organism: Lacrimispora sphenoides; assembly: GCF_900105215.1. Classification (NCBI taxonomy): domain Bacteria; kingdom Bacillati; phylum Bacillota; class Clostridia; order Lachnospirales; family Lachnospiraceae; genus Lacrimispora; species Lacrimispora sphenoides. Next base: position 1,313,171 of record NZ_FOIP01000001.1, read on the forward strand.
CCCCGGTAGGCTGGTAATCCCCATTGAGCACCTTTAACAGGGTGGACTTGCCTGCCCCGTTTTCCCCTAAAAATGCCAGAACCTCCCCGGAATGCGCCTGAAAGGATACCTGGTCCAACGCCTTTACTCCGGGAAAATATTTGGATATATTCTGGAATTCCAATACGCTCCCCATGTCTTACCTCCTCTTTTTTATTCCAGCTTTCTGTTTTAATAAGTTCATTATATCATTGAAACAAAATTCATCATTATGTAGGTTTGCTCTATCATTGCGAAAAATTGCTCTCATTTATCACGGTCCCTCCTTCCTATATGATGAAACGTCTTGCTTCCGTTCAAAATTTTGCCATCAATCCTCTTTTTTACCACAAATTGCACCTGGGCTCTCTTTCCGCACCTGTTCTTCCAGACCGTTAATTATCTGGATCCCATTGCTTTCTCTTGCTCTGTCATTTTGAAAAATTGCTCTTCTATTTTTTTGCCCTTTCCCTTTCATGGACAAATCCTTATACTGGTTTTAATGGAGGACATCTGTATGAAAATCAAAACCAGAGAATTATGGAATCAGGCGGGAACCGCTTATACGGTTTATGATATGAGCACCAGCCTGGGCATGACGGTATCCGTAACGGCGCTTGGAGCGGCCATTCTACAGATTGCCATAAGAGACGAAAGCGGCAGGGAACAGCCAATCACCCTGGGCTTTGAGAATATGGAACCATATGAAAGCTGTATCTGCTATGCAGGAGCCACCCTTGGGCCAAATGCCGGAAGAATTGGGGAAGCCTTACTTCCTGTAGGACCGCAAATATGCAGGCTTTCAAAAAATGACGGGAAGAACCAACTCCACGGAGGGATAAATAACTTATCAGTCCAACTCTGGCAGGTAACTTCTGTGACTTCCGGTCTGGAATCGGCCTCTATCCTGCTGTCTGCAGTCCAGCCAGACGGCCTGGATGGGTATCCGGGCAACAGGATCTATCAAGTAAAATATACCCTGGAAGACACCAACTGGCTTACCATAGAATACACCGCGGTGACGGACGCTCCTACCTATATCAACATGTCCAACCACACCTACTGGAATCTATCCGGTGATTTTTCTGTCTCCGGTCTGGAACAGGAGGTCCAGATATTTGCAAATAACGTGTGCATAAATAATAAGGACCATTTGCCGGCCGATGTCATTCCTGCCCCAGATTCCGTTTTTGACTTCCGTTCTCCCAGGCAGCTTCTATCCCTAATCCGTTCTGTTAAAAGCCCTGTCTGCAAGGAGCAGCTTTCCATTGGAAGGGGATACAATAATGCCTACATCCTTAACAGAAATCAGTCGTTCCGTCCGCTGCGGTCTGCAAAACGACCTGCAGAGATTCATAAGGCCGGCATCCTGCGGGATAGGAGGACCGGACGAACCCTGAAAGTAATGACGGATGCACCCGCCCTGGTTTTGTATTCAGGGGGATTTTTGCCCGCTGGAATGGCTTTGTGCGGCGGTGCGCCCTCCTCCGCCTCTTGTGCCATTGCTCTGGAAGCACAGGATATTCCTGATGTGATGCATCTGCTGCCCGGCAATTACCGGCTCACCACCCCGGAACAGCCGTTTTTCAGGACCATCCGGTACCATATTTCATAGATAAAAGCGCCATCCCTCTTGCCATACTCTCTTTGTTTATTATAATATAATTATCCATATAATAGTCAAATACCCGAAAGGAGAATGGCATGGAACTTAAGTGTAGTTGCTGTAATAAATTGTGCACTTCAAAAATCCCTCTTTTTGAGCCCCTTTCTATTGAGGAGCAGAAGGAACTGGTATCAAGGGCCCGGCATCTGGATTTCAAAAGAGGGGAAACGGTTTTTCATGAGTATGATCCGGCAGATAAAATACTGGTCATCCGTTACGGAAAGGTTAAGGTCAGCCGCTATTCCCTGGAAGGAAAAGAATACGTTCTTGATATACTGGCAGAAGGCGATATCTATGGAGAGCAGAACATATTCGGCGGAAAAGCCTTTGAAGCAAATGCCATTGCCCTGGGAGAATGCGGAGTATGTCTTATCTCCTTGACGGATATCCAGGAACTGATATTAAAAAAACCTGAAATCGGAGTCAAACTATTAAACGTGGTAGGACAGAAGCTGTCAGCGGCAAATGAGCTGGTGCAGCTATTGTCCGTCAACGATGCCAAGGCCCGCGTCGCTGGCTTTCTTTTATTCAGAAGCAGCCGGATTAAGGAAGAAACAATTGAATTGACCAGAGACGATATATCCGCTTATATTAATGTCAGAAGAGAAACCATAAGCAGAAAGCTTGGAGAACTTCGCAAAGAAGGCGCTATTGAGTTAGAAGGGAATCGTAAGATCCACGTCAGAAATAAAGATATTTTAAGAGATATTTTTGATAATGAAACTTAAAAAATAAATAGTTTTAAAATAATGATTTAAATCACATTTTTTATTCTCTTTTCCAGATATACTGGCCTTACAAACAAAAACAAACGTTTCTGAATAACATAGAATTCAGAAAAGAGGAGGAGAATATGATTACAGGTAAAATGAAAGTGGCCGATGTTGTTAAGGCCTATCCGGAAGCAGTTGAGATCTTTAATGACTTTCATATTGATTATTGCTGCGGCGGAAAGGAAGACTTGGAAGAGGCCATACAGAAGCTGGGAATCGAATCAAAGAGCTTTATCGAACTGCTGAATAAAAAAATTGTGAATCAACCTAAACGATCAAACAAAGGACAAGTGCTGGCCGTGGAACGGCTGATGGAAATGGAAGTTCCAGACCTGATTGATTATATTATTAACACTCATCATTCGAAAGAAAGAATCCTGCTGGCAGATATTGATGAGCTGATCAATAAGGTCTTGCTGGCTCATTACGAACACCATCAAGCACAGCTTGTTCCCTTACACGGGCTTTTTTCAGACTTGAGAAAGGAACTCCAGGAGCATTTCGCAAAGGAAGAAAAGCTTATTTTCCCTTATATGAAAAAAAGCTTTGCAGGTGACATGCGCTCCGGATATGTGAAGGATTTAGAGGCTGAACATGAAGCAGCCGGAAACCTGATAAAAGAAATCACAGCCTGCACCAATGATTTTACTGCGCCGGAAGATGGTTGTGCCTCTTACCGCATGGCATTTCAAAAGCTGCAGGAACTGATTAATGATGTGTATATTCATATATTTACTGAAAACTCACTGCTGTTTCCAAAGTATGAAGGAGGAAATTGATCATGAAAAAACTTGTGAAAAATAATGTTTATTGGGTAGGAATCATGGATTGGGAGCTGGAATCCTTTCACGGAGCGGATTATTCCATTAATCATGGCTCAAGCCAGAACGCCTATTTAATCAGGGAAGAAAAGACAGTACTCATCGACACGGTATGGAAGCCGCATTCCACGGAATTTATAGATAATCTGGAAAAAGAGATTGCTTTAAAGGAAATTGATTTTATTGTTGCCAACCACGGGGAAGTGGATCACAGCGGTTCCCTTCCTGCATTGATGGAGAAAATACCGGGCACACCTATTTATTGTACAGCAAACGGGGTGAAATCTCTTACCGGCCAGTATCACCATCCGGAATGGAATTATCAGGTGGTGAAGACAGGGGATTCCATTGATATCGGAAATGGGAAGAAGCTGGTCTTTGTGGAAATGAAAATGCTCCACTGGCCTGACAGCATGGCTACTTACCTGACAGGGGATAATATCCTCTTTTCCAATGACGCTTTTGGACAGCATTTTGCTGTGGAGGAATTATTTAATGATAAGGCTGACCAGTGCAGGCTTTGGGAGGAGGCTATCAAATATTATGCCAATATTTTAACTCCGTTTTCTCCTCTTGTGAAAAAGAAAATTGAGGAAATTCAGGGGCTTAACCTTCCCATCGATATGATTGCCACCAGCCACGGTTCCATCTGGAGGGAGAATCCTTTGCAGATCGTGGAAAAATATTATGAATGGTCACAGAATTATCAGGAGGATCAAATCACCATTGTTTACGATACGATGTGGGATGGAACAAAACAGCTGGCCCACAAGATCAGTGCCGAAATTGCACGGATTTCGCCGGATACCAGGGTGAAGATTTATAATATTTCCAAGGTAAATAAAAATGATATTATGACAGAGGTATTTAAATCAAAAGCAATTGCCCTTGGTTCCCCAACCGTAGGAGGCAGCATTCTTTCTTCTGTGGGAGGATGGCTTGATTTCCTGAAGGAACTGAAGTATAAGGGCAAAAAGGCGGCGGTGTTCGGTTGCTATGGCTGGAGCGGAGAGGGAACAAAGGTCCTTCGGGAACGGCTGACTGATGCCGGCTTCTCGGTGGTGGAAACGGAAGCCAAGTGCCTTTGGAATCCGGAAGAAGAGGATTTTAATAAGGCGGCGGAGGTTGCTAAGGCGCTTTGCCAGTAATTTTGTATTAGTATATAAAAAAGGGCGGATTCTTTCGAATCCGCCTTTTCACTCTTAATCAAGGATCAGCCTTGCTGCTCCATATATTCCTGCATCATTTCCCAGCTTCGCCAGGACGATTCCGCTCTTATTTTTGGAAATAGGTGAGTACTTGTCAAAATGTTTATATAGGATATCAATTAAGAAGGATCCGGCTTTTGAAACGCCGCCCCCAATAACAAAGACCTCTGGGTCTGTTACCATGGAAATCTGGGCCAGGGCAAGGCCAAGGTAATGGCCTACTACTTCCATGACCTCACAGGCCAGTGCGTCCCCTTCCTTGGCAGCATCCAGCACATCCTTTGCCGTTACGTTGTCTCCATATGTCCTGAGAACGGATGGGGTATCTTTTGCGGCCATTTTTCTTCTGGCTTCTCTTGCTATGCCTGTTGCGCTGGCTATCTGCTCCACACAGCCTACGCCTCCGCAATTACAGCTTTCTGTTTCATCGTCACGGATATGGACATGTCCGATCTCTCCGGCCAGACCATGCTTTCCGGCAACAATCTTCTGGTCAATGATTACGCCGCCGCCTACTCCGGTGCCCAGGGTGACCATAACGATATCATCATAGCCTTTTCCGCCTCCCTGCCACATCTCTCCAAGTGCTGCAACATTGGCATCATTGCCGCTTTTTACTGGGATGCCGTGAAGCATCTCACTTAATTCTTTTTCTGGATACATGTCACGCCAGCCCAGGTTTACACAGACTTCTACATACCCGCTGGGCATGACTGGGCCTGGGACTCCCATACCTGCTCCTTTTACTTCTTCTAGGGGAACATTCAGCTCTTTAAGGGTTTTCAGTATGGAAGCGGCGGTGTCGCTAAGGATATGTTTTCCGCCTTCTTCTTGTCTGGTGGGGACTTCCCACTTATGGATGAGCTCTCCTGTTATTTCAAATATTCCGATTTTTACAGATGTACCGCCTACATCTACACCGACACATTTCATTCCCATTTTATTTACACTCCTTTTTTGCCTTTTGTACCGTAAGTCCGCAGTGGAGCTAGATGGACCTTGCAGCCTCTGCCACGTTTTCTGCTGTAAATCCGAAATGTTCAAATAAAAGATTTGCGGGGCCGCTGGCGCCGAAGCCTTTCATGGTCACATACGTTCCGTCAAGGCCTACATATTTGCCCCAGCCGAAATCACTTAATGCTTCTACTGCCACGCGCTTGCGGACTGCCTTTGGAAGGACAGACTCCTTATACTCCTCAGTCTGTTCCTCATACAGATCCATACAAGGCATGGAAACTACACGTACCTTTTTGTCGGTAAGAAGCTTCTTCGCATTGACTGCCAGCTCCACCTCAGAACCGCTTGCAATCAGAATGATCTCAGGTGTACCTTCACAGTCATCGATCACATAGCCTCCTTTTAAGGCTTCCTTGCTGCTTCCAGGCATAGGTGTTAAGTTCTGCCTTGTAAGAACAAGGGCAGTAGGGGTTTTTTTAGAGGTCAGTGCAGAATACCAGGCTGCTGCTGTCTCTGTCTCATCACAGGGACGGAACACATGGAAATTAGGCATTGCCCTTAACATGGCAAGCTGTTCAATCGGCTCATGGGTTGGTCCATCCTCTCCAACGCCGATGCTGTCATGGGTAAATATAAAGGTCAGCGGAACGCCCATTAACGAGGATAAACGTGCCATTGGCTTTGTATAATCGCTGAACACGAAAAAGGTTGCTATATAGGTGCGAAGACCTCCGTGAAGCATCATTCCATTTCCGATGGCTGTCATACCAAGCTCTCTTACGCCAAAATGCAGGTTGCGGCCTCCGCCGTTATCCTTTGAAAAATCACCCATATCGGACATGTTGGTTTTATTGGAAGGAGCCAGATCCGCAGAACCGCCGATTAAGTTTGGCATATAGGTCTTTAAACGGTTTAAAACCTGTCCGGATAAATTCCTGGTTGCATCTGCCTTTTCAGACCGTTTCCAGAAGTCTTCGCATTTTTCAATGGCTTTTTCTCCTGCATCCGGGTCATGGTATGCATTCCAAAGTTCTTCCATATCAGGATACTCCTGGCAATATGCAGCAAACATTACATTCCATGCCGCTTCTGTTTCTGCCTTATCCTCTGCGATCTTCTGATAATGGCTGTACACTTCTTCAGGAACATAGAATGGATCCATGGAAGGCCAGCCTAAGTTTTCCTTCAGGGCTGTCACATTGTCTGCTCCCAGAGGCTCTCCGTGAGCACTGGCTTTCCCCTGTTTCGCAGGACAGCCATAGCCGATCTGGGTTTTAATCGTAATAAAGGAGGGGTGTTCGGTATCTTCTTTCGCATCTTCAATGGCTCGTCCAATGGCTTCCAAATCGTTACCATCCTCAACGGTAATGGTCTGGAAATGGAAGGCTTCCATGCGCTTTTTCACATCCTCAGTGAAAGCGATGTCAGTGCTTCCTTCAATGGAGATCTGGTTGGAGTCATAAAGAACGATTAATTTTCCAAGGCCAAGGGTACCAGCCAGAGAAAATACCTCAGAGGAAATACCTTCCATCATGCATCCATCTCCGCCCAGTACATAGGTATAATGGTCAACAACCGGATAATTCTCTTTGTTGAATACGGATGACAGATGTTTCTCGGCAATGGCCATACCAACTGCCATACCCATACCTGCACCCAAAGGACCTGTGGTAGCCTCCACGCCTACGGTATGACCATACTCCGGATGTCCTGGAGTCTTGGAGCCATGCTGGCGGAAATTCATCACATCCTCTTTTGATAAATTCCCATAGCCAAATAAATGGAGCAGGGAATACAAAAGCATGGAACCATGGCCTCCGGATAAGATAAAGCGGTCTCTGTTGGCCCAGTCTGGATCTGCTGGATTGTGGTTCATATGGTTTGCCCATAATTCGTACGCTGCTGATGCGCAGCCTAAGGGAAGTCCCGGATGTCCGGAATTGGCTTTTTGGATGGCATCCGCTGATAGGACACGGATTGCATTGACTGACATGGTATCGATGTTGCTCATTGGTATTGTCCTCCTATTTGTAATCTTATTTCTTTCATGTTTTGGGTGCCGGTTACGATCAGAGTATTGGGGAACCTGCCGTTTCTAATCTTAGATATCGGAAAATCAAATGTCCCGGCAAACTTAAGCCTTCCGGACATGTTATAGACTCTGCAAGAATCTTCATTATACAAAATTACATGGTCCCCGTCAATATCCGCATGGGTGTACTGATATTGGAAACCTTTGGAAAATACAAGATTCCCATTGGGCTTGTACACATCCAGCCGGTAGGGATTTTCTCCTTCCGGGTTGTTTACAATAAGCCCAACATATTTTTCCGAATAAAACACGCTCCTTATCTCCTCTTCCACGGCTACCTGCCGGATCAGTTCCGGAGAAAGCTCATTCTTAGTGGAGTAAAAAGATACGCTGTTGTCAGCAAAGGCACAGGAGTATGTATCGTCAAGGAACTGGACCTGGGCAACAAGGGAAGAATCATAAGGCTCATCAAAACCGCCCACCAGTCTGTCAGGTACGCTTTTGCCGATTTCCGCAAAATTGTGAAAAGCAACCCTGCCGTTTAACGTTCCGTTTTTCAAATATGCATATGCACCGATCAACTGGGTGCCGTCAGGGGACAAGCTGATATCCACTGGATAACCGGAATCCCCTCCTAAAAGTGCCTTGATCTTTACATCAAGGGCGCTTCCATCCCGCTTAAAGAAATAAATATAATTTGATGTGGAGTCCTCCAGGATCGCGGCCACCACTCCGTAAGAGGACACCGTTGCCTTCACGACAGGAAGCACCGTAGTCGCTATACCAGTATTACCTGATTTATCAAAGATATAAATGGAATTTCCCTGCTGGTCCGCAATAGCCGCATAATTCCCGTTTACGCATGCCATGGGAGATTTCATTTCATAGCTTTGTATCCAGACTTCTTTCCCCTGGGAATCCAGATAGGAGGCTCCATCCTTGCTGTATTTTAATACATTGGAACCAAAGCTAAGATATCCCACATAGCTTCCCTCATTCATATCTTTACTCCAGGCTACGCCATACTGTGTGTACTGATAATGGGTAAAATACCCATAAACGCCTATGGCTCCTGCTATAAACACCAAAAACAGCACCAGAGCGATTCTGATCCTTCTCTTTTTCACCCTGGTGAGGGCTTTTTTTATGATCTCCTGGCTGTCTGTGCTCTCCTGAGGAGAAGATGAAACAATCTGCCGCCGAAGCTGGTTTTTTTTAATCTCTCTATTCATAGAGTTCCTGTCAATCATGCTCTTTTCTCCCAAAAATGCCCATATATACTGGTAGTATACATCATTTCAGAAAGAAACGCATTATATTTTTCTATGGAAGAAGTAATTTCTGGCCGGCTACAATCTTATTTTCATCATCCAGACCGTTAAGCTCACAGATTTCTTTTAATTTATTTACCGTATGGTATTCGGCTATACAGATACCGTAAAGAGTTTCTCCCTCCTGTACCACATGAACCCTCGGAGTGGCCTCTGCAGCCGCCTCTGTTTCCTGGACAGCTGGCTGAGTCGCTGCCTGAGTTGGCGCCTGTGTCGCCGCCGGAGTCTCCTGGGGCATCGTTTCTGCTGCTTTGCTCTCCGCCATGGTCTCCGCCTGGGATTGTTCCGGCATAGTTTCAGACATGGTCTCCTTACTTACTGCAGTGGTAGGATAAACGCCTCCTTCTGCCTCTTCCACAATTACCTTGGATTCGCCGTTACCTCCTTTTTCCGTGCCCTTTTTCCCAATCAAAATCTGTTCCGCCTTGGCCGGAATGGCCGATGCGATCACACTTTCCATACTCCGCATCCGTTCATAGTTGTTAAACATAACAATTCCGCCAGCTAATATGACGATTGACATGGCCATACACATGCCCCGGAGAAGCCCTACCGTCTGATGCCGGTCCGTAACTTCCACCTTATGCTCGTCCATCCGCTTGCGGAATTCTTCGATTACCTTATCATTTGTATCGGTTTCGATACGTTTTACATCCTTTCGCAGTACCATATAGTCCTGCATCATCTGATTTCGCTCATAATAAATGCTGTATCCTTTAAGCTTGTAAAATCCATCCTCTGAAGTTATGTAAACTGTTTCGTCTCCATCAGCTCCATTGCTTAAATACATCAGCCTGTTGGGTCCCCCAAAATACTGAATATGCTGTTTCCAATAATTGATGGGACTTAAATCATCTCCCGGCCTGCCGCACAAAAACCAGCCTTGGATGGACCGCTTTGGAAAAAGCTGCTCCATATTCCGATAGGCCCTTTTCCAGGACAGCTCCGAAAACACCACCCGGCCTCCGGCCTCCGTCACATCCTCCATTTCCAAAGCTCCGTCAATGAAGATATATGGCGTTCCGTCATTGAATTCCATGCCGCCTAACAGAAGACCAACCCGGAGTTCTTGTCCACCCGCAGGATACAGACGTTTCAAATACGTATTTACATAATCTTCCATATACAATTTTACAATCTGATCCCTTTCCCCGATCTGCCTTATATTCTTCGGCAGCTTCGGGAACGGATTATATAATTCACCCATTGGCTCACCTCGCTATTCTTTTTAATCCAATGAATCATAGCATGAAACGGGTGAAAATCGTGTCAAAGCAGGGCAGTGTTTTCCCATAACTTTTCGACAAGATAAATACTATAGCTGATGCAGTCAGCCATGCGCATAACAACGGAAAGCCGGATGCTCTGCAGCATCAGAGGGTCATAATTACCGCAGCTCCCTACGATCCCGGTAATAAAAATATCTCCTACGGCCCGAAGCTCCTTACTGACACCAAGGCCTGGCTTTAACGCTCCTTTTCCCAGTGTTACATAGCCGATATGCTCCATACTTCCGACAGAAGCATCCACTGCCACCACCACGTGATTCGGATAGCGAAGCTTTAAAATGGTCTGGTAAGTCTCCAGATTCATGGCATGGACCGGACGTTCCAGTGTCCCCAGAATTTCTAAATATTCCAGCTCTTTTTCTTTCATCTTGTAGCCGATGAGCGGTCCAAGACTGTCTCCCGTAGAGCGGTCGGTTCCAATGCACAAAAACAGCACTCCCGCCACCTTTCCGTTTTCCTGCTCCATACGTATCATGTCGTAAAGCCTGGAAGCAAACTCCTCTGCCTGGAATACCTGCTTTGTATCATAATAAAAAACGTCCCGGTTTCCGCGGATCGCAATTCTTTCCCATAATTTCATAATATCCTGCCTTGCTGTCCATATTTTCTCTGTTCTATTATAAGCCGCCATTTATGGAATTATTCATTTAAAGGGACAGGAAATATCATTGGGAAATTGCCTTCATGAAGGTAATTATATTAAAAAAGGTGCAGGAAAAAGGCAAACAAACCCTTTCTTCCTGCACCTTGATTTTATTCTTTAAGACTCTTATAAAGAGTTTTTGCTTCACTGATGGAGGAAGCCCTGCCCATCCGGATCATATCTGCCAGTTCGTCAAGCCTTTCCGGAACCATAAATTCTTTTCCAATATAGGACGCATAGTTATCATTGATAAACAGGGTCTGCTCTTTTACCCTGATTTCCGCCTCATTGGCATTCGCTGCTGCCGCTTCATATTCTTCCTCAAGCTTTGCAATCTTATCCCTGCTGTTGCCGGAGATCTCATCGGACAGGATGGTCTTTGTCACCTTATCGAAGGTATTTAAGGCTTCCCGCTTCTTATCGGCAATATTGGATAAGTCCTGATCGATCCGGGTGATCTCGTCATCGTATTTCTCCAGATTGTATACAGCTTCATCACGGTCTCTTTTTATAGAATGGACGATAACCTTGATCTTTCGTTTGTTGGACTTAATAAGGTCTCTGATGGACCTTCCTTTTCTTAATGCACTCTGATGCCTCACCTTGGTAAGATTATTGATGAGGATGTAAAGGCCCCCAAAAAACAAGATGGCCGCAAAGTAAATCCCCATGAGATAAAAAGGAGATTTCTCCGGAAGCAACAGATAGATCCCGCAGGGGATTGCAAGAAAAAACAAGAAAATATTAAAAAGTAGCACAAGGAACTCAGTAAATCCCCTGGGAAGATACAGAGCATAATACCAGCCGCTTTTACAAAGGCCAGGAACCCGGTCCTGCTGGAAAACTGACTTCATCTGCAGCATTAACTCCCGGTTGTTTGCCTTAAGCTCTGCCGTCTCCTCTTCGATCCGTTCCCTGACTCCCTGGGTTTTTGCCTTCTCCCGCTTCCCCCTCACCCGTTTTAAGCGGTCCTGTTCCCTTGCTATTTCCTCGTCATAGGTGTCGTTTATTTCCTCGATCCGTTTCTTCACCGTAAGGCTGATGGCATCTGTCACAGCCTTCCTTTCTGCATCCAGTTCCTTCTCGAGACGTTTCTCCTCCAGCCGGAACTCTTCCAATAAACTCCTGCTTGCAGATAGCTCCTGAATGGCCCTGCAGGCCTCTCCAAGAAAACCAACCTGATCTGTTATGGGTTGCGCCATCTTAAGTCTTCCTCCTTCGGTTTTTCCTACAAAGATTCTATCATATTTTTCATTGTTTTACAATGTCCGCCATTTTCCTTCTTGCCTTTTTCTGTGCAATAATGCTATAATCGTTGCATTATAAAAGCAACTGATGGCATCCCCTCATTTTAGAAAGGAAAATTCGTTTATGTTTCGCATGTGGGCAAAATTAATGAAAGACACCAGGATCATGAAAGACACCGTCATCTGCATCTCCGACTACAGCCTTTCCAGAACTACTATGGTCTTTCAGGCGCTTGACGATATCTGCCTCCAGTTCGATCTTGGAAAACCTATGTGGCTTGATGCTACCGTCCATGAATTTCAAAGACATTCCAAGGCCCGGTTTACCCAGGATAATTTTATAGAGCACATTGATTTTGATTTTCTGGAAATTCAGGTCATAGAAGAATAAGCGAAAGAAGTGTTCGTACATCATACGGCATAGTCAGTTTTGACTATGCCGTTTTGCTGTTGTATTCGCTGGTATTATGCCGCACAATCACACCTGCTGTTTCTAACTGCTATCTGGCGGCAGCCTGCATATAATGCTTATACAGAGCCCCAAAACGATGGGAATAGGATGCTGCCCAGGGTTTTCTCTTTCCGCAGAAATGAAGAACCGCCGTCTTCTGCATTACCCATTCCAGATTAATAATGCCACCGCTTCTTATGAGGTAATTAGAGTAATACCTGGCATCATAGTTCCATATGGCATCGTCCACCTGCATGGTCTGCTGTCCATAAAGGAAATTAAAAACATCCTGATCCGGGAGCAGAAGATCCGATTCGTGTTCGCTGACACACTTAAAAATAGCATCTGTCTTGACAAGCTCCCTGGCCTTTTCTAAATCCATCAACACAACACCGGTATTGTAATAGTCATGCTCGGTACCCAGCCTTACACGATTGATATCATTCATTATCTCCGTAATTCCGGTATGGGACGCGGCTGCAAAGGCACACCCTTTAAGTTCCACATCCCACAATGGGCGAAGGGGATTAATCACAAGGATATCCGGATCAAGATAAAGAACCTTTTCCAAGGACTCAGGAAGAAGATGGGGAGCCAGCAAGCGGTAATACATCTCCTGGGGGTACCTTTTTGAAATGGGGGCATTCTGAAAGATTGCACGGTCTACCTGCAGTGGAGTTAATGGTACACAGCGCAGGCTGCAGTACTCTTCCAGAGCTTGAAGCTCCTCCTGGGGGATCGCGCTATGCAGCAGCCATACATGTACGGTTTCCCGAGGATTATTAGTAAGCAGAGACATTAACATGGTTTGAAACGGTTTTATATAGTTTTTATCAAAGGTCACAAGCAGATTGATTCTGTCATTATGCATGATTCTTCTCCTTTCTTTGCTAAGTTTTGTTTGTATTCTTCAATGCCACTATATTGCGGATTCCGTAAAGAACAAGAGAAACAAACATCATAAGGATGCAAATTGCAATAAGCATATCCGATAATATCCTGGGAATGTCATTCCATATCACATGAAGAATCATCATGGCATAAAGCAGAATCGTTGCTGCTTTTCCATGCCAATTTGCCCCAAAAACCTGCCCCGTGTTCCGTATCACCAAAAAGCCTGTGATTCCTGCAAATATCTCTTTCAGAATCAGAAGAACAAGCGGTGCCATCATAAAGGGGAAGCGGGTGACAAGGCAAAAGAGCATCGCCCCCTGGGTCAGCTTATCAGCAATCGGGTCCAATACCTTACCCAAATTGCTGATCATTTGAAAACGTCTTGCAATAAAACCATCCACAACATCTGTCAGGCCAGACAGGATCAAAAGGCCTCCTGTCCTTAAATAATCCTGTTTTACGTAGTATAGCCAGACAAGAAGCGGTATCATGCATATGCGTAAAGCGGAAAGCATATTGGGGATTGTCAGGATCCTCTTTTGGGGTTCTCGATTCATAATTCTCCTTTCTGCTTGGTTTCATTACTCTTTATTTATTTCTTCACGCAAAAGGGTAATATACTTCCCCATCAATGCGATGAATGTCTTAAGCTCCTGCTCCGGCATCTTTCCGATGGCTCTCGTTTCTGCTTCATATATATGCAGTACCCTGTTTTCACCAAACGCTTTTCCTGCTTCGGTAAGACGGATGATTTTCCGGTTGCGTGTTCCAGGAACTGTCTCCAGAAATACATAGCCTTTTTTTGTTAAATTTGTGATTACGGAGTTAACAGTCTGTTTCGGCAAAGACCATATATCACAGATGTCTTGCTGGGAATACTCACCTCCCCAAACAAGAAGGGCATACCATACCCAAAGTTCACTGTCAGAAATTCCGTATTTTATAGCAGCACTGTGATAGATGGCTGTAAGTTCCTTTTCCTGTTGGTTTAAAATTCCTTGTTGCTTTTTGATCTGTTCATTCATTCCAGAATCTCCTCTATCATAATGTATCCGATATCGGACACTTAAAGGTTAATTTAAAATCAGATACTTGTCAAGCAGATTTATAAAATCCAAAAAAATGCTGTTCCTCTCGCACAAACGCGAAGAAACAGCATCTTTAAAAGAGCAGGCAGCCCTTAATTCTAACCTTTCCATTTACTGACACTTCCCCGAACCATCAATTTTGTAGGTAAGGAAATATGCATACTGATCTCACGTCCGGAATATATCCGTTCCGCCAGTATACTTACTGCCTGAGAGCCCATAAAATCCATATAAATATGAACGGTCGTAAGAGGAGGAATCAAATATTTAGCAATGGAGATATCATTAAATCCAATCACGCTGATATCCTCCGGAATACAAAGCCCTGCCTCCTGTATGGCTTTATAACAACCAACGGCTAAAGAATCGTTTGCTGTAAAGATAGCGCTTGGCCTTTCTTCCATAGCCAAAAGCTCCTTTCCGAGCCTATATCCATGCTTGGGCGTATAGCCGCCTATCTTAATATATTCCTCATTTAAAATCCCTCTCTCTTCCATGAAAGAACGATAAATAGGAACCCTTAAATCCACCACTTCTTTCCCATCCACATCCACATCACGGCCTCCAATAAATGCGATCTTTTTGTGGCCTTCCTGTAAAAAATAACTGAGCACCTTCTTTACAGAGTGTCTTAAATCTGTTACCACGGAATCAAACAAATCCAAATCACCCAATGCATCCACAAAAACAGCCGGCTTATGAAAGGATTTCACCTTGTTTACCATGGATTCACTAAAGGTCCCAAGGCAGATCAACCCGTCCAGATTCGATGTGCTTTCCACAGAATCTCCTAAATTGACCGGAAACTTTTTAAACCCTTCCTCTTCTAATTTCCTCTCTATTGCAATGCGTACAGATAGATAAAAGGTATCTTCTAATTCCTCTTCCAGGGAATAGGATGATATCATGCCAAGCTTTAATTTCTTTTTATACTTCTTCTTGTCCCGCATCTGATATTCTAATCGTTCTGCGGCCTCAAACACCCTTTGTTTCGTCTCGTCCTGTACATTTAACGTGTCATCAAAATTAAGGACACGAGATACGGTCGCAGCAGAAACACCTGCCATTTCAGCTATTTCTTTAATTGTTGCCACTATTTTTTCCTTCCTCGCTTCTTATATTGTCCTCATTTTATCATATCTGATTTTGTGCCGCAACTATCATCATATGTCTGTCACAATACCAAATTTGTTACGGCCCGGCCTTGTGATCCATCAAGGTTCTACGATTTTTAGCAGATCGGAGAATGTGTTTAATTGATAGGTTGCAATATTGCATGATATCCCATCTCCAATTGCCCCACAGTCCATATTCCCAGCTTTGGCAGCCTCTAATCCGGCTTTGGCATCTTCTACCACAAGGCAGCCTTTCGGGTCCTCCGAAAGGAACCTGGCTGCTTTTAGAAACACTTCTGGGTCAGGTTTGGAATTAGTAATATTATTTCCGTCAGAAATAGCATCAAAATACCCAAAAAGGCCAAGACGCTCTAAGATGAATCCTGCATTCTTACTGGAAGAGCCAATGCCAAGCTTCAGCCCTTTTAAGCGGAGGGCATCCAGTGTTGTCTTTACTTCCCCGGAAAGATCCTTCGGGCTCATATGCTTCAATAATTCCTTATAGATTTCATTTTTCTTTTCTGCCAGAAACGTCTTTTCTTCCTGGTTTAAGTTCCCGTGATAATTCTCCAAAATGATCTCAAGACTTTCCATGCGGCTTATTCCCCGCAACCGGTTATTGATTACTTCATCAAAATAAACGCCAAGTTCATCTGCGACCTGCTTCCATGCCTGATAATGGTATCTGTCCGTATGACAGATCACCCCATCCAAATCAAAAATAACTGCCTTATATTTCATAAGGAATTCCTCCTATTCTACCTGCCCGGCTTCTGAAAGGTTTGATATTACAACTGCTCCTAAGATGATCAAGCTGCCCGCCAACATGCGGGGGGTGACAATTTCCCCAAGAATCAGAATAGAAAACAGTGTTCCAAATACGGATTCCAGGGACAGAATAATAGCCGCTTTTGTTTCATCTACATATTTCTGGCTTGCTGTCTGAAGCAGGTAGCATACCGTTGTGCTGATCACTCCTAAATAAAGAACACTTAATATTCCTTTCCCAGTCACGTGAAACTGTGTCTCTCCAAAAGCCATTAAGCAGATGAAAGATAAAAAGAATGCAGTTATCATCTGAATAAAGTTCAATACAGTCGCACGGTATTTCTTTACAAATTCACTTGTAAGAAATATTTGAAATGCAAACCCAACAGCGCAAATAAGAGTCAGCCCATCCCCAAGGCCTAAGGAAAAATTTCGGTCTAATGACAGAAGGGCCACACCTGCTATGGACATCAGTGCCCCGGCTATCCCTCTTGCTCCTATCTTCTTTCTTAAGATCAGAAATGAAATAAACGGAACAATCACCACATTTAAAGCTGTTAAAAAAGCATTTTTAGAGGGTGTGGTGTATTGAAGCCCCACAATCTGAAATGCAAATCCGGCAAAGAGGGCGAGACCCATGAGCCCCCCTGCCTTTACTTCTGATTTTGTGATTCCTTTTAAGGAACGTATGCTGATCAGCCCCATTAAAATAGTGCCTAATAGAAAACGGACCGCCATAATCTGAAATGGTCTCATACTCTCCAGAGCCATGTCGCTGGCAACAAAGCCGCCGCCCCATATGATGGTTACTAAGATAAGCCCCCCGATTGCAAGCCTTTTTTTCATGTACATGTCCTCTCTATTCCCTGGATGCCTTTATGATCTGCCCATTCACCTTTACATTAAGGGCTTCCCCGTCCAGTACCTTCACTAAGACGCTGTTATCCCTGCTGATGGTGATCTTTAACCAGGAATTCAGATAGTGGAGGCTAAAGTCCAGCCCCTCCCATTCCTTTGGCATGTGAGGACAAACAGTCAGCATACCGTCTTCCCCAATGGAAACCCCGGCAAATCCAAATACTACGGTCTGCCATACGCCTCCGGTATTGGCAGCGTGAATCCCTTCCCTCGTGTTTTTCTGTAAGTTCAGCAAATCTAGGAAAGCGGCTCTTTTTAAATACCGGTACGCCTTGGAATCGTCTCCTACCTTTAATCCCATAACAGAGTAAATGCTTGGGCTTAAAGAAGATCCGTGAAGGGTACGTTTTTCATAATACTCGTAATTTTGACCTATCTCATCTTCCGAAAATTCTTCTCCCAATAAGTGAAGAAGCATGACCACATCCGCCTGCTTAATAATCTGTGTCTGTCTTACCTTCTTGGTCTTTAAGGCTTCCGGACGAATCGGCCAGTCATTTTCGTCGTATTTTTCAATTACCACATCATCCAGCTTAAAGTAACCTTCAAACTGCTCTAAAAGGCTCGTGCCTTCTTTTCTCGGAAGGTACATCTTTTCCTGGACGATCTCCCAATTTTTGATTTCTCCGTCCGTTAACCCTGTTTTCCGGATTATCGTATCATATTCTTTGGCATGCTCTTTCTTAAGGGTATCAATTAAGGCAATCACATAGCGTAGATTCCATTTCGCCAGATAATTGGTATAGAGATTGTTATTTACCGGTTCATGCCATTCATCAGGGCCGGTTACCTGGTTAATCTCATAGCGGTCCTTTTCTGCGACATATTCACACCGGCTGGCCCAAAACCTTGCTGTTTCTGTTAAAATCTCCACTCCCTGGTTCAGTAAAAAATCTATGTCTCTGGTTATTTTCACATAATTATAAATGCCATAAGCAACTGCCGCCGTCACGTGATGCTCATAAACGGCTACATAACAGCGGTAACAGGAACCATCCGGCTCAATGGTCCAGTCAGGGCACTGCTCTGTGCCGTCATCCGCAGATTCCCATGGATATTGTGCTCCTTTATAGCCGTTTTTCCTGGCATTTTCCCTTGCTGCATCCAGCAGATGATACCGGTAAGATTCCAGATTTCTTGCCGTTTTAGGGAAAACGTATGCAAAAAAGGGAAGCATGAAAATTTCCGTATCCCAAAAGGCATGGCCGCCATATTCTTCGCCGGAAAGGAGCTTCGCGCCCACATTGACTCTGGCATCTCTCTCATTGCCCGTGCTCATTAAATGAAAAATATTGAAACGGACTGCCCGATCCAGCTCAAAGTCACCTGCAATACGGATATCCGCAGCTTTCCACATCTCCTCATAAACCGCCCTATGGGCTGCCAGCTCTTCTTCAAAACCTGTTTCCAAAAATCCATCTATTTCATCTTTTACCGACCCATGAAGTGCATATCTGGCTGCATCACGTTCTGTATACATGGATACATATTTTATGATTTCTACTGTTTCCCCTTCCATGGCATCAAAATCACCAAACTCCACCCCTTGTTCCCCAAAGGCGTGAAACATCCGGTTTTTCAGAATTCCCTTGCCATTTTTATAGGCTTCGATCCGGCATCCGGATCCTACATGAAGGTGATTATCCCTGGTCGCCACTTCCATATAAATACCGTCTTTATCCAGCGCCTCATTTGCTGTCATATATGTATGTTTTACTTTAAAGCGGGGGGCATCATGGAAGTTAATAATCGTACCGTCAATGATATTTTCCACTTCTATGATACCGCTGTAATTTAACGGTGTGACATACAATTTGATTCCCATGCGATGTACATTGGCACGGCTCACAAACCGGATTCCTTCCACCAGGGTTTCTCTTCCCTTTTTATCCCTCAATATATAACTTTTTGCAAGAAGGGCCTGTTTCATATCAAGGGCTCTGGAAAACTTAAGAATCTGGCAGTTTTCTATTCCAACCAGCTCTTTTTCAATATAAAGCTTTATTCCAAGCCAATTGGGAAGTGCAGCAAGCTCCCTCATAAAGGTTTCTGATTTATCAAATACACCATTCATATATAAATAGGGGAGGGTAATTTTTCCGCCTTCTTCATAACTTCCCCTGATTCCCAGATACCCATTAGATAAACTGAATAAACTTTCAAATTTCAAATTTTCTTCCGGTTCATATTCCTGCTGCAGAATTATCCAGTCATCGGAGCTTAGCAACTCTTTTAATTTCCCTGAAAATCTCTCTTTTATCATTCTTAGACTGCTCCTTTACGTCTTCCTAGTCCAAATAACGCTTCTTTGCTTCCTTCTTTATTTCCCCGTCATCAACCACCTGCAGCACAAATGCCATAGAAAAGTCTTGAAGCTTAACTTTAAATTCTTCCATCTGTTCCTCTCCGCAGCTATTGCTTCCAAGGCCGGACTGTAAATAATCCAAATGGATTTCAACATGGTCTGCCCGTTGTATCTGGAATGGGTGCTTTGCCTCTTCCAGGCTTTCATCTGTATAATTTGCCAGATTCAGTCCCAAAGGCGCTTCCATTTTACATAACAGGCTCTTATTCCCATCTCCTATTCCAAACCACTTTACCTCTTCCCTATGACCATTTTCCTGGGGGAATACATAGTTGGTTCCCATTTCATTCACAGAGCTGGAATAAATCCTCATCGTGCTGGCAGCTCTGCTGTCTGAATAGCTTTCACCGGGTCCAAGGCCATACCATACGGCCTTTTGCAGGGACCGATTCCCCTTCATGACCACACCAATTCTGGGCAGGAAAGAAGGTTCCAGTTTTCCTCTCTGGATGGCCTTGCCCTGTAAATTCACCTTAACCTGGCCGCAGGAATAGATGGTATATTCATAGTCACATTCAAAGCCCCAGGACTGATTTACGCATCCAAAATATTTTCCAATCGAAACAACCACTTTATCCGCCCCTGTTTCATAGGTAAAATATTCTGTCTGCTCACTGGATTTCTGAATAAAGTATTTATTCAGCCAATCCTCTTTTTTATACATGTCATTATCGATGGTGGCACGGTATACGCTCACCGCCGGACCTTCGCTTAAATATTCCTGGTCTTCTGCCGCAACAGACAACAGTTTCCCAAATATTTTATGGAACGTTACTGTAACTGCCCCATTCCCAACCTTGAGGATATCCGCTGTTTCAGATACTTTCAATGGTTCTCCTTTGGAACGTTCCTCCAATACATCACAACTTATATCCAGCGGAAACTGTACTTTTGAAATTTCATGGCCGGCTTTTGCAACGTTCGTATCCTCTTTCTGGCAGACCGTAATGTTCAGATAGTAATCGGTATTTGCTTCTGGCGTGAATGGAAGAAAAGGTATGGTTACTTTCTCAGTTTCATGAGGAAGGGCCGTCATATGGGAAATGCATCCTTCCTGAATGATATGTTCTTCTGTTTGGATCTCCCACCGTAAAGAAACATGGCCTAAGGTCAGGAAGTCATAATAGTTTCTTACAAGAATCTCCCGTCCAGCACCTATTCTTGTCACTTCCACCGGAGCAATGACCTGTTTATATTCCAGCATGGCAGGGGATGGGGTTCTATCCGGCATTAGCAGCCCATCGATGCAGAAATTCCCGTTGGTAGGAAAATCCCCGTAATTCCCCCCATAGCGGTAGTAAGTCTCATTTTCTTCTTCTGTAAGTATTCCATGGTCATACCATTCCCACAAAAAACCGCCCTGAAGCCGTTTATATTTGCGGTACATCTCCTGATATGCCTTTAATCCGCCCGGTCCATTTCCCATTGCGTGACCATATTCACACATCACGTGAGGTTTATTCCCTTTAAAATCTGATTCTCCGATCTCTTTCAGCCTTTTCAGCCTTGTGTACATGGTAGAATACACGTCGGTCACTTCTGCTTCATAATCTCCCTCATAGTGGAGCAGCCTGGAAGCATCCAGTTCTTTTACTGCCTTGGCAGCACTTCTGAAATTACAGCCGAAGCTGGATTCATTTCCCATGGACCACATGATAATGCAAGGATGATTCCTGTTCCGTTTTACCATGCGCACGCTTCTGTCCACATAGGCTTCCTCCCAGGATGGGTCATTTGTAATCCAGTCATACCGCTCTACCCATTCAAATCCATGGCATTCTAAATCTGCTTCATCAATCACATAGAGCCCATATTCATCGCACAAATCATACAGATATCCATTGGCAGGATAGTGGGAACAGCGCAGAGCATTGATATTATGCTGTTTCATAAGCAGGATATCAGCTTTCATCTGTTCCTGTGTGACACAGCGCCCTTCTTTGGGATGGAAGTCATGATGATTCACACCATTTAACAGAATCACCTGATTATTTACCGTAAAGTTATTATCTTTTATTTCAATCTTTCGAAATCCAACACGTACCACAACTTCATGCTTACCTGCAGATACTTTCAGTTCATATAAATTAGGGGTTTCTGCCGTCCAAAGGTCAGCACCGGGAATGATCTCCTTTACGTGTGCTTTGCCCTCTTTTGTCTGAAAGATTCCGCTGGTAACTGCCTTTCCATCCCTTTCCAATTTCCATGTACCATCGCAAATTTCCTGCTTTGTGGTAATATCTGCTCTTAAGATCCCGTTAATATAAGAGCTGTCCAAATCTCCATCCACGGTACAATCCAAAATACCGTCTTTCGGTTCATTGATTAATTCAACATCACGATAAATCCCGGAAAGCCACCACATATCCTGGTCTTCCAAATACGTTCCATCCGACCATTTATAGACCCGTACTGTAATATCATTTTCCCCTTCCTGGATATAGGCTGTAATATCGAATTCACTTGGAAGGCGGCTGACCTTACTGTATCCTGCATGTGTTCCATTGATCCATACATCAAATGCACTGTCCACACCGTGGAATTTTAATATAGTATCATTCCAAATCCACTCCCTGTTGATGTGGACTGTTTTTTTATAAATTCCTGTGGGATTTTCTGAGGGTACAAATGGCGGATTAATCGGAAACAAATATAACACATCCGTATAGTGCATCCGGTCATATCCTCTTAACTGCCACACAGAAGGCACATCAATCATATCCCAGTCTGTTTCTGTTCCTTTGTTCATAAATCCTTCCGGGGACAGTTCCGGCGCTTCCAAATAGAGGAATTTCCACTCTCCGTTTAAATTAATTCTGGAAGCAGAATCTTTATAAAATTCTGTACGGGCTTCCCTTCTTCCAATATGTCCCAGCGCCTGGTCTTCCCATCTCTTTTTTGTTCGCCTTATCATCTTTGTTTCTCCTCTATGTGTTTGTGTCAAAAAATATATAGCCGGGAAGAAAACAGTGCATCGATGCACATGAAATACTTAACCCGGCTGCTCTTTCTATTTAATAGAACCACTTGTCCCTTCTACAATATACTTTTGCGCAATAATGAATATAATAATTGGCGGGATAATCATAATGATTGTAATACAAAGCATAGGGATAATCCGTGTGCTGTGAACTCCCTTAAAGGTTGCAAGACCTAAAGCAAGTGTATATTTGCTTCTGTCATGAAGGAAAATCAATGGTCCAAGATAATCATTCCACACCGTAATCATATTTAATACGCCTACCAGAATGAGGGAAGGCTTTAAGATCGGCATGTAAATCTTCCAATAAATCTGAAATGCATTGGCACCGTCAATTCGCGCCGCCTCTTCAAAGTCCCCCGGAACCCCCATTAAGAACTGCCTCATTAAGAAAATATAGTAGGCCGAGCCAAACCATGCTGGCACAACCAGCGGTTTTAATGTATTAATCCAGCCAAATAAATTAAATTCCATATATTGAGGAATCATGGTAACATCCCATGGAATCATCATAGTAGAAAGCAAAATCATAAATAACAGGTTTTTTCCTTTAAATTCAAACCTAGCAAAACCATATGCCACCAAGGAACAGGAAAGGATCTGCCCTGCAGTCGTCAAAACCGTTATGATAATTGAATTTTTTAAGTATGTACCAAAGGGCTGTGATTCCCATGCGTTTTTAAAATTTTCAAACAGCCATTTTGAAGGGAATAGCCTGGGCGGATAGGCAATGGCTTCTGCTTCCGTCTTAAAGGCAGTAAAAAACATATAAACAAAAGGTGCAAGAAAGTAAACTGCAACAGCAGTCAGAAGGGTATAGATAATCACTTTTGACTTCTTGGACATTTTCATTATTTTTTACCTCCCCTTTTTTTCTTTCCATTCTTTGCTTCCGTTTCATAGAAAACCCATGTAGAAGAAGACTTAAAGATCAGTGCCGTCAGAATTAAGATAATAATAAACATCACCCATGCATTGGCGCTTGCATAGCCCAGCTTATGGTGCTTAAACGCATTGTTATAGGTATACAGCCCATAGAAATAGGTGGATTTTAACGGTCCGCCTCCAGTCAGCAGCATTACCAGCGTCACCTGCTGGAAAGAGCTGATAACAGAAGTGATTAAATTAAACAAAATGGTAGGTGTAATAATCGGCAGCGTAATACTGAAAAACTGTCTTGCCGGACTGGCTCCGTCTAAAGATGATGCTTCATATAAATCAATTGATATATTCTTAATATCCGTGTAGAAAATAAGCATCATCGTTCCTACACCAAAAGCACTGGCCAAAACAACTGCAAACAGCGCCCAGGCAGGGTCTACCAGCCATCTGGGGCCTGTAATCCCCAGTAAGGATAATAAATAATTCAATACGCCATAGTCCCCATTTAAAATCCAGCCCCAGATAATCGATACCGCAACGCCGGAAATAACTGCCGGTATATAGAAAATCGTACGGTACATTTTTACGCCGGTTACCGGCTGTGTGATTAACATTGCAAGGAACAGCGCAATCGCCATATTAAGCGGTACAAAAATCGCTGCATACTTCAAGCTGATTGTAAGGGACTTCCAGAACTGAGTATCTTTTGTAAACATCTCAGTATAATTGCCAACCCCCTTAAATACCGGATCAGACGTCAATGGCCAGTCAAAAAAGCTCATGCCCAGGGACAGAATAAGCGGTCCGATTGTAAATACTAAAAACCCAATAATCCACGGAGTAATGAAGAAATATGGAGTTGCATTCCTTAAAAACTTTTTTTGCTTCATAGCGTTTCTCCCATTAAGCTGATTCTTTTTCGTAGCCCCTTAGAGGAATCCGGCTATCTGGTGACGATTCACCAGACGGCCAAATTCTTCTTTTCTATTTTGTTTACTGCTGTGCCGCACTGTTCAATACATCCGGTACGCTCTGAAGAGAACTTGGATTAAATACTTCTTCAAAGGACAAGGACAGGTTTTCTGATAATTCTGACCATTCTTTAATAATAAAGCTTGCAGAAGTATATCCCGTGCTTTGTTCAAGCATTAAGTAGAATGGTGCATATTCCGGCTGATCCATAATCTTTTCAGATTCTACAACACTGCTAAGTACCGGTAATTCCAGGCCAATACGCGCTTTATTGGATTCTTCATTGGTCCAGAATTTCACAAATTCCCATGCTGCTTCTTTATTCTTGCTGTCTTTTGAAATGGAGATACCGGAAGAGCTTAAAATACTGACAGAATCTTTTCCTGCATTGGCAAAAGCAGGAATCGCAACCACGCCGTAGTTTAAACCGTCTTCCTTTAAGGAATTAATTGACCACGCACCATAAACATACATTGCTACTGCTCCGGAACGGAATTCATCGGTTCCGCTTTTTTCCGTTGCAACTGCATATCCATCTTTCTCCATATCCTGGAACATCTGGAACACTTCCTCTGATTCTTTGGAATTAATATTTCCCTCCAGCTTTCCCTCATTGTCACAATACGCTGCTCCATTGCTCCATAAATACATTTCAAAATCATATGGATCCGGCTTCATCGGGAATGCAAAGCCTTTTGCAGAGGTTTTTTCAGATATGGTCTTTGCCGCTTGCTGCAAATCATCCCATGTCCAATCATTGGTAGGCTCAGAAATTCCTGCTTCCTGGAATAAATCCTTATTATAGAACAAGGTGTGTGTCGTAAATCCGATCGGAATACCATATATCTGTCCATCCATGGAATTGTAATTCCATAAGGTATCATAGAAATTAACTTTATATGCTTCCCCCTCTTTTTCAATGAAGCTATCCAGCGGTTCTAACCCCTGATAATACGCCGGATAATTCCACATATACATCACATCAGGAGTATCCCCGGATCCCATACCTGCGCTGATTTTTGTATCAAAATCTTTTCCATAGGCTTCCAGAGCTACTTCAATATCCTCATGCGCCGCATTAAACTTATCCACCAGTTCCTGCTGGCGGTCTACATCTTCTGCCACATCCCAGGATGCAAAACGGATTTTAGTTTTTCCGCCTTTTGCTGAATCCTGATTGGCTTTACTTCCGCCGCATCCACTTAATACGGTTATAACTGTCAGAGATAACATACATAATGCTGCCAACTTTCTTTTCATAAAAATACCTCCTCTTTTTTGATAAAATCATTATATAATTTACTAGGTAATTTTTCAACATTTTTAGTCGAATCTTTGTATTTTCTTCTATTTTTAACATTTTTCATATATTATATTTGTGCACAATTACCTGTTTTTATGATTATCATTAACTTTTTATATTTTTTCCAAATATTCTTCCAGTAAATCTTTACCACGTTTTACTAATATTTATAGGCAATGTTCTTAACACCCTTGCTATATATAAGGTATGGAGAAGGAAGATTCAAAGGCGGAAGATTATTGTTCTAACAAAATGAGTGCACAGTAAAAAACAGGAATCTCTCAATGGTATATTTTTTAGATGAAAAGTGGGAAATTGCAGCTAGGCAGGAATTATAGAAAATGACTTCCATGAACAGAAAGACTCAAACCCAAATTTGTATGCCTTATGTATAAATAATTTATCGCGGATTTAGCATATCAAAGTACTATTTGGTTTCTTCCAGAAAAAGTTTAGGTAATATAGGATTCGAATCGATATATTTATTAACAGACCATACAGAATTGTACGAAAAGTGTGATTAAGAATTTATGGCAATGGTAAATGGAGATAATGACAGTTATGAATAAATGTATAGCTTTCACATAGAGATAAACTCAAAATATTTATAAAAGGCAAAGGCGGAAGCTATCTGGCATATCCTGCCGCTTCAAATGCCTTTGCCTTTCTGAATATTCCTTAATACTTCATTGATTAGGTATGAGCTAATGATGGGAACTTTTTATTATGCAATCGATTTACTGGTTTTCCATTGCGCTTGCATCGATTTCCGTATATCCCTCCAGATCCGGCGCTGTGACCTCAACGGTTTGACCAGGATTGTTGTAGGTGGAATCCGTATCCATAACCATAGCTATCGTCTCACCCTGAGTATTCATTTCAAGGGACATCTTGACCTTTGAGTTTGTAAAGTACCCATCCTTATTGACCGTTGCTTCACCGCTTGCCTCTTTGATGGTGTAAGTTACGCCTTCCATGTTGGTTCCTAACTGTCCCATCATGTCCTGAACGTAGGCATCCATCTTTTCAGCATCAACCGTAAAGGTAAGGACCTGGTTATTTCCATCCTTCTTCGCCGTGATCTCCTTGAGATAAGAAGAATTTACGCTTGCACCTTCTGTGCTCTGCTTTACCTGTTTCATCATGGCATCTAAATCCATGGCGTATTTCACCTTCTGGCCCATGGAATCCATATAATAATAACCGTTCTCATAATACATGAGGATATCCAGATTCTGGCCCATAAGTGAAGTGGTCCCCTTAGCCAGATATCTCATGTTCTCGGTGTTAATGTCCGCCATCTTCATATCAAGATCCATATTGATGTCTGTGGTTTCCTCTCCCTGGGTCATTTGCATGTTGATCACAGAGGTCACATCCATGGATGTCAGCTCCGACGTTTTTTTCGAGGCCTCATCATAAAGCACCTTTGGATCCTTTTCCCCCTTGCAAGCAGTCAATGACAGGGCCGTAGCCACAGCAAGTAAAAGCATTAAATATTTTTTCATATCTTCCTCCTTTAATTATGTGTTTTTATCACAATTATAAGTATACTATACTGCACCGGCATTTCATATCTAAGTTTTTCTTAAATATCTCTTTATTGTTCCCAATTAAGCCAAAAAATATATAAACGCCGGTACTCCGGTCCGACTTTTTTAAGTCTGAACCAGAATACCGGCGTTTCCTGCCAACACTCTATAACCTCTTTAAGAGTTCCTCCCTTTCCTTCTCATATCCAGGTTTTCCAAGAAGTGCGAACATATTCTTCTTATAGCTTTCTACTCCTGGCTGGTTAAACGGATTTACACCCAAAATATATCCGCTGATGCCACAAGCATATTCAAAGAAGTAGAGCAGCTGTCCCAGGCTGTACTCATCCTGTCCGGGTATCCTTACCATAAGATTTGGCACGTTTCCGTCGGTATGAGCCAGAATGGTTCCGTTCATAGCACTCTTATTAACAAAATCAACGCTCTTTCCTGCAAGGTAGTTCATACCATCGGTATCAACTGCTTCTTCCTTGAGGAGAATTTCCGCGGACGATTCTTCGACATCCAGCACGGTTTCAAACATAATTCTGGCCCCATCCTGAATAAACTGTCCCATAGAGTGCAAGTCTGTGGTTAAATCCACTGCGGCTGGAAAAATCCCTCTTTGATCTTTTCCTTCACTTTCTCCAAATAACTGCTTCCACCACTCGGAAACATAATGAAGGCTTGGCTCATAGTTTGCCACGATCTCCACCGTTTTCCCTTTCCGAAGCAGGATATTGCGCACAGCCGCATACTGAAGGGCGCCGTTTGACTCATAGGGCGCTTCCAGGGCTTCCATCCTGGCCGCCTCCGCGCCTTCCATTAATTTATCAATATCAGCGCCGGATACTGCAATCGGAAGAAGGCCGACTGCTGTAAGCACTGAGAAACGTCCTCCTACGTCATCCGGAACCACGAAAGATTCATAGCCTTCCTCGTCAGCCAGATTCTTCAGAGCGCCCCTTGCCTTATCCGTAGTGGCATAAATCCTTTTATTTGCCTCTTCACGGCCATATTTCTCAATCAGCATATCCTTAAATACCCGGAAAGCGATTGCCGGCTCTGTGGTGGTTCCTGATTTTGATATAATATTAACGGAGAAATCCTTTCCTTCCAGCACATCCTTTAGGTCATGGATGTATTTGCTGCTGATGCTATTTCCAACGAAATAAATCTCCGGAGTTTTACGTTTTCCTTTTGGCAATACATTGTAAAAGCTGTGGGATAAAAATTCTATGGCTGCCCTGGCTCCAAGATAGGAACCGCCGATACCGATGACCAGCAGAACATCCGAATCATTTTGAATCTTCTCTGCTGCCATCTTTATTCTCTGGAATTCTTCCTTATCATAATCCACCGGAAGATCGATCCAACCCAAGAAATCACTGCCTGCACCAGACTTGTCCATCAGCACACTCTTTGCACACATTGCTGTGGCCTTCATGTTCTCCATTTCCTCTGCTGATACAAATCCTGCTGCCCTGGAATAATCAAAAATTACATTTCCCATTGCTATTATTCTCCTTTTCCTTCTATTCTCGCAACGGCAGCGAGCCGAAGCCAAGCAATCCTGACCTTGGCAACTGCCTGCGGGGCCAAATACCCGTAACTAGCTATGGGTTATTTGACTTCAGGTTTCTGACTCCCTGCTTAGGAAAATTATACCACAGAATGGTTCTGAATGCGACATGATTTTCTTTCCGCCTTCCAAACGTTCATGTTAAATATTCCTGGAGAATTTCACCGATCAGCTTTAACTCATCAGGGCTTAAATCCTTTAACCAGTCCTCTCCCTGCCTGCCGCCCCGTTCTCTTTCCCTACTGGCGGCAATCTGTTCCAGGCTCCGTTTTAAGTAATCCACATCCCGCCTGGAGTTCTTAAGGTCTGGCTGCGCCTGGCTTTCCGCTCTTTCGGGCACCTGCTCTGGAGCATCAGAAAATACATCCATGGACTGTTTTTGAGTGCGGCTCCTTAAGGGTTTTTCTAAGGTACCATTTCTTTGCCTTGCGCTTCGCCTGTCTGCCTTCTTGTCCTGCTCCGGCTCGACTTCTACTCCTCCCTTTGGTGACTGGGAATAAATGGATCTTATATTTTCACGGGTTTCCATATGAGGCCCCGACATTGCCTGTGTTTCCTCTCTTTCCATATCCAACCGGTAAATCAACGTATTCTCCAGATAATTGTCCAGAGTCGCAAACAGCTGCTGCCGCTTCTCCACAATTCCTGCGCCGTGGTCTACCAGAATAGTAAACAGTCCGCCCATGATACCTGCAGAGCCATACAAGACTATGTAATAAGAATCGGCACGGAACCAGTAGGATGCAAATGCCGCCGCACCTCCTGCCAGAAAGCACCAGAGTGTCATTTGGTTGGAAAATATATTCCAGCCGTGGAGTGTTACTCCCATATATTTAAAATCATACATCTGCCGTTCCAGATACGGCTTTACCTTTGGGATTCCCTGGTTAATCTGGTACGTGTTTTCCGTCTTCTGTTTAAATGCCCGAAGACTCTTGTTTTTGGTCAATGTAAGGTTATCAGATTCTTTGATTAATCTTTTGTAGAGGTTACGTGTCAGCCATCTGGTGACAATGCCGATGCCGCACAGGGCTCCCAGCACGAATAGCGCCTTGCCTGTCTGTAAAAATTCCAGCATAATTATAACTCCCCTTTCTTTCCGGTTTCGACCGGTGATAGGTTTATTATAATCACACGATTTCGCTTTGGGAAGATGAGAGAGCCTAGAATCGTTCGTCAAATCCTGTCAGGATTCGATTCTTAACCTAATATGAATACCGTTCAGCTATGGCTAAAATAAGGTTCACAGAATGCCTTACCGCCTTCTCCTCAAACTCGCTATAGTCCATATTTGCGCTGTCATCCGCCTTATCTGAAATGGCTCTGATGATGAGAAAAGGGATGTGGTTTAAGTACGCCGCCTGTGCGATCGCAGCCCCTTCCATTTCCGTACAATATCCCCCAAAGGTATCCCCTATCCACTGTTTTTTAACCTTATCAGAAATAAACTGGTCCCCTGAAACTACCCTTCCGACGAAAACTTCAATCTCAGGATTGACCTTCCTGCAGCACTCTTCAGCCAGATTCCGAAGCCTTTCATCTGCTTGAAAAGCAAATTCCTTCATCTGGGGAATCTGCCCTGCAGGGTATCCAAAGCCTGTGGCATCCATATCATGATGGACCGTATCTGTGGACAGCACCACATCCCCGATGTTGATTTCATTCTTCAGAGAACCGGCGATTCCGGTATTGATGACCGCAGTCACATGGTAATGATCGGCCAGAATCTGAGTGCAGATTGCCGCGTTTACCTTGCCGATGCCGGAACGAACCACCACCGCTTCCTTCCCTTTTAAGATTCCTCTATAAAAATCCATTGCAGCGATGGTCTCTACCGTAACATCCTCCATGGCTTTTTTTACTTCTGCCACCTCTACATCCATGGCCCCGATGATTCCTAACATAATTG
Organism: Lacrimispora sphenoides; assembly: GCF_900105215.1. NCBI lineage: Bacteria > Bacillati > Bacillota > Clostridia > Lachnospirales > Lachnospiraceae > Lacrimispora > Lacrimispora sphenoides. Next base: position 1,343,915 of record NZ_FOIP01000001.1, read on the forward strand.
TTCTCCTTTCCATTCAAGCCCGCGTTTTCCGGGCATATAAGTACACTGCTACCTATTATAACAGTTTGTATTAAATTTGTCAGGAAAAATACATGGGAAAATGCATTGGGAAAATACTGTTCTTTTAATAATACACGTAGCCAAACCCGGCTTTGATCATGGCTTCCCGGCCTCATAGGTAAACCTCCCTTGCCTAATTCAGCCACAATGCCGCTGAATTTTGAATTAGTGGGTTAATTTTTCATTTTTTATGTAAATTTATCCATTAGCGCTTTTAATATCTCCGAGTATGCAAAGAACTATTGACAACCAAGCCCGGATTTCCTATAATTTTAAAATCCGTTATAAGAAATTTTACAAATTGGAGGAATTTAAGTTGAAATATAAAACACACGGCGTCTGTTCACAGGAGATTAATTTTGAAGTTGAGGATAACAAGCTGGTTCAGGTTCAGTTTGTAGGCGGCTGCTCCGGCAACACCCAGGGCGTGGCCCGGCTGGTGGAAGGCATGGATGTAGATGAAGCCATTCGAAGACTGGAAGGGATCCAGTGCGGATTCAGGCCCACGTCCTGCCCGGACCAGCTTGCGGAAGCATTGAAGCAATACAAAGAATATAACAATAAATAACAAAGCGGCTTTTGGGCAAAGCCCCATAAGCCGTATAAGCCTGGAAATTCGCTTCTGATTAACGGTCTGGCCTTGCTGAGCCAACACCTTGATTATGGTTTAAGAATTTATAATAACCAGCTCTTGATACATTTAAGGTTTTGCAAGCCTTCTTGATGTTTAAAGAATCTTGATGTTCTTTGATATAAATGAAATCTTATGTATTCTTTTTCTTCACGAAGGCTTGGAATTTTTTTAAAAGTTCGAGTTCTTTACGAAATTCCATTCGCATGATACATATTCCGAAAACCGCAAATCTAACCTTGAATGTACCAGGAAAGTTTCGCAGTATTTTTTCGTATCGTTCCAGCGATTGCCATTCTGCAGGCACTACTGTCTATGCAGTTATACAATAGGTAATTCGTTCTCCTGCTCCATATACCGGCAAAATATGAAGATGCCGCACAAAAACTCGGGTTGAAACTCCTCCGCTGCGTCAAGATTCCAGCCACCAGAAAAGATTCCCCTGCGCAGGAGAGTGAGAATCACTTTACCAGAGGGGTCGGACAAACGGTAATTTTGACTGTTGATCATTTGGAGAAGTCCGCTTCGATCCTGAAACATGAGCTCGACGGAATTTACCCGTTGCATCCTGTAGATGAACTTCCCCACAATGGCGGGGTCGTTTTCGTCCGCATATTTTGGAACGCCGGATAACAGAATCTCGCCTCCAGAATTTTTCAGCAGGTATTGCCTGGAGCCGGCACCAAGAATTCGCTCCCCTGTGAGTGTCTTCGTCTGGATTTGAGTGAGAAATTGCTTTTCTCCTGCAATGATTTGCTTTTCTAGACCGAACAAACGGTTGTGAATGTTGGCCAATGCCGGACCAGCAGCTTTATTGTCTGTCTGGTACAGTGTGCCCGACTTTAAAAGAAGGTTCATCTTATCACCTCCGAAATAAGCTAAAAACAGAAAAGATACATATCACCGACACATACTATGGCAAGAACATAATTCATAAATAAATAGTGTTTTATATACTGAACTGTCAGATGGTAAATATATCGCTGGGCTGAAAAGATCTGTTTTCCGCCAGACGCACCTGTGTGTCATTGTAAAGATATAGACGGTAAATCAGTACACTGACTTCTTCCCCGATAGCGAGAAATTCATCTTCTAAGGAACGGTATGCAACCAGCTTAATCCCACCGACATTTAATCTCAATTCTAACATGTTGCCGCGAAAAAAGCTGTCTTCTACGATTGCACGTTGAGAAGCGTGTGGATAAACCTCTTTTTCCGGTCTTGTGACCCTTATAAATTCAGGACGAAAAACGGCTTTTTCATAGCCCTCTTCAAATTCAAAACCACTGAGCCGGCTGTAATCCTCTACAATAATGGATTCACCAATAAATCTTGCAGCAAAAGGTGTAGACGGATTTTTATAAATCTCCACTGGTGACCCGATTTGTTCAATATGGCCTGTATTCGTGATAATGATTTCATCCGCTACCTCGACTGCTTCCTCCTGATCGTGGGTAACAAAGATACTGGTGATCCCAACCTTATTTATAGTCTCTCTCAGCCATGTACGCAATTCTTTGCGCACCTTAGCATCAATAGCGGCAAAGGGTTCATCAAGCAGCAGCAGATGAGGGTTCGGTGCAAGCGCCCTGGCAAAAGCCACACGCTGCTTCTGCCCTCCTGAAAGTTGATGAGGATGGCGGTTTTCCAACCCTTTTAGCCCGATGAGCTCGATGAGTTCGTTTACTCGCTGTTTGGTATACGCCTTATCTTTTTTCTGTACCTCCAGGCCAAATGCAATATTATCAAAAACAGTCATATAACGAAAAAGGGCGTAATTTTGAAATACAAAGCCGATACCGCGTTTACTGGCAGGAAGATCGTTTACACACTGACCATCGATAAAAATATCACCGCTATCCGGTGCTTCCAGTCCTGCAATCATACGTAAAATAGTTGTTTTCCCGCTCCCTGAGGGACCCAGCAACCCTATCAGCTTTCCTTTTTCAATGGAAAAACTGATGTCTTCCGCTGCCTGATAAGAACCAAATTTTTTATTGATATTTTTTAGCTGTACATACATAGGCTCTACCTCTCTTCCCGTTTGACACGGTACTCCACAATGTTGCGCAGGATCAGGATCAATACCGCAATCAACACCAAAATGGAGGAAACGGCAAACGCCGCAGTCAGTTTAAATTCATTGAACAGAATTTCCACATGCAATGGCAATGTGTTTGTCTTACCCCGCAAGTGACCGGATACCACCGAAACCGCCCCAAACTCGCCCAGAGCGCGTGCTGTGCAGAGAATTATACCGTACAAGAGTCCCCACTTGATATGCGGAAAGGTAACCTTGCGAAAAATCCGCAACCCCTTCGCCCCCATCAGGGCAGCGGCTTCTTCCTCATCGCTGCCCTGCGCCTGCATCAAGGGAATCAGCTCACGGGAAACAAAGGGGAAGGTAACAAAAATCGTTGCTAATACAATTCCAGGTACGGCAAATACAATTTTGATATTCCAAGTTTCCAGCAGCGGGTATGCCCAACCAATTCGCCCGAATACCAGAATAAACACCAACCCGGCGATGATGGGGGATATAGAGAATGGGATATCGATTAGCGCAGTCAACACCTGCTTTCCCCTGAATTGGAATTTAGAAATAGCCCAGGCAGCAAAGACGCCAAACAGTGTATTTACAGCGACAGAAATGACAGTGGTAAATAGCGTCAGCTTAAGTGCTTTCACTGAATAGTCATCTGTGACAGCCTGGATGAAAACCTCAAAGCCTTGACGCAATGCATATACCAACACGGTGGCAAGAGGCAATACAAGCATGATGCCCAGAAACGCCGCTCCAAGTAAAATTAAAAGCCATTTTATGATTTTCTCTTTCATCCGCTCTTACCCCCTTGCTATTTTTTGGATACGCGCCTGAATCAAATTGATACCGAACAAGAGCAGGAACGAAAATAACACCATTACAAAAGCAATTGATGTTGCAGCCGGATAGTTGAATTGTTCCAACTTGTTCATGATGATGAGCGGTACGATCTGTGTTTCGTAGGGGATATTTCCTGCGATAAACACCACGCTGCCGTATTCACCTATGGACCTGGCAAACGCAAGGCCGAAACCCGTCAGGGCCGCCGGCAGAATTTCAGGAAGTACTACTTTAAAGAAAGTATAGGAGCGGCTGGCTCCTAAAGCCTGTGCCGCTTCCTCATACTGTGGGTCCAGCTTTTCCAGAACCGGCTGAATGGAGCGTACCACAAATGGAATCCCGATAAAAATCATAGCAATCACAATTCCAATTTTCGAATAGGAAATTTCCACTCCAATTTTCGCAAACAATTTACCGATCCAGCCCTGTTCAGAATATAACGTGGTCAGCGCAATTCCTGCCACAGCGGTGGGCAGCGCGAAAGGCAGCTCAATCAAGCCATCCAATACCCGCCGCATAGGAAATTGATAACGGGTTAAAATCCAGGCCAGCAAAATGCCGAACACTACATTAACGACAGCGGCAATAGCAGAGCAGCTGAGACTGACCATATAGGCCGCTACGGTTTGTTTATCAGTAATCACTTTCAAAAAGTCGCTGAAAGTAGAATCAGAAAGAAGCAAGAATACAGAAAACAGAGGGATTAGCACAACCAAACTGAGCATCGTGATCGTAATACCAATGGAAAGTCCAAATCCTGGTATCACTCTGCTTTTCCGTTTTAAAAAAGTTTTTTCTAAATTATGCATAGTTCCCCCTGCACCCGGTGATTACAACTGTGTTACTTCTGATAAATCTGATCAAAAATCGCTCCATCGGCAAAAAATTTCTCTCTGGCAGAGGCCCAGCTTCCAAAGTCATCGTTGATATTGACCAGCTGGATATTGAGATCAAAGGTATCGCCAAATTCTTTAAGGATGTCAGGATTCGAAGGACGATAATAATTTTTCCCTTCCAACCGCTGTGCCTCGTCTGAATAGAGATATTCAAGATAAGCTTTTGCAATCTCCGCCGTTCCATGTTTTTCGGCATTGACGTCTACCACCGCAACTGACGGCTGCGCCAGAATGCTTAAGCTGGGAGTTATAATCTCAAATTCTCCGGGATGCTCTTCCACTGAAAGAAACGCCTCATTTTCCCATGCTAACAGCACATCCCCTTTTTTGTTCTCTACAAATGTAGTGGTTGCTCCGCGAGCGCCGGAATCCAGTACAGATACATTGGCGTAAAGCGCTTGTAAAAACTCCCTGTTTTTTGTTTCGTCCCCGCCATATGTTTTATCGGAAAAGGCCCAGGCAGCCAAAAAATTCCACCGGGCACCGCCGGAGCTTTTAGGATCCGGGGTGATGACTTCAACATCAGTCCCGACAAGGTCATCCCAATCCTGAATGTTTTTCGGATTTCCTTTTCGCACCAGGAAAACAATTGTGGACGTATAGGGGGCGCTTTCCTTTGGAAATTCTTTTACCCAGCCATCTTCAATCAGTCCAGCTGTACGAAGTTCATCCACATCGCCCTCCAGGGCCAGTGTTACTACGTCGGCCTCGTTGCCCTCCAATACTGATCGTGCCTGCTTGCCTGATCCGCCATGAGACTGAGTGATTTCCACTGTTTGCCCTGCTTTCTGCTCCCAATAGGTTTGGAAGAGTTTGTTATATTGTTCATATAACTCACGGGTAGGGTCGTAGGAGACATTTGTAATAGATATGGTTTCAGGGGCGTTAGAAGAGGTATCCTTGCCAGAGCAGCCCGTCAAAGCACCAAGGACAGAAACTAATAGAAGGGTCGGCTCTAAGACCCGCTTGAAAAATAAATTTTTACGTTTCATAATTGAAACACCTCATTTCACCACGATATTTTATGCCGCATCTTATTTTAAAATAATCTGAAATCACATTCGATCTTTCATGTCACAGGTTTTTCCAGCAGCTAACTGACAAGGTCATAACATTAGCAATACACAATCATACGCAGAGAAGGTTTTTTTCGCATTAGATTCACCCCCGATCTAATTACATACAAAACAAATATGTTTACTATGCATTATACGAATCAGATTCAATTTCTGCAACAGGAAATTAAGCAAACGTTTGCCAATATTGTCCCACAGACAGTGTTGGCTTACCCCCGTATTCATTATGGAGAATCTCACCTCGTCCTCTAAAACCGCCGAATCACCGAAACCGAAAAGCAGGACATCCGATTGCAATTTGTTTTTCATATGTACATTCCTTCGTTTATATTGAATACGCTTTCCCGCCGCAACAACTTATTGGGCAGGTATAATTTCAGTGGAAGCCGATGTTGTTTGTGAATGCGGCTGATCAGCAGCTGCACCGCCATGCTTCCAACTTCAGCAATTGGCATGCCTACTGTTGTCAACATGGGAGTAACATAGCTGGATAATTCAATATTGTCCATACTGATTATGGAAAGCTGCTCCGGGACCTTGATTCTCGCCTCTCTGAAACGGCGCAAGGCAGCAATAGCTGACACATCAGCTGCGCAAAAGACTGCGGTGGGCAACCCAGCTCCTGCGCGCAAAAGCAAATCCGCTCCCCGGTATCCCCCCTCGCCAGTGTGGGGGACATTACAAACCAGACGCCGGTTGTCTTCCAGTCCGCATTTACAAATCATATCACGATACGCCTGGTACCGTATTTCATCACCTGTTTCACCGATATAGCCAATCCTCCGGTGACCATAGGACACAAGGTGTTCTATGGCCATTTGTGTCGCCTCATAGCCATCGCAAATCACCTGATCCCATTCCGCATGTATTAAATTCCGTCCTACATAAACTATATTTTTGTAATGACACTCCAGGAATGCTGTTGCTGCCTCACTGAACCGTCCCAATACAATAGCGCCATCCACATTTGCCGATTCAATTTTTTCAAGGGTAGGGATCATTTTGATATCAAGAACTGAATAAGAGAGCCGTACAGGATAGTTTCGTTCCATCGCCTGCTGTTCAATGACTTGCGCAAGCTGAGCAAAAAAGGGGTCATCATCCAAAGTCTTCGCTCTCCCTAAAATGCAGGCAAAGGTTCCGGCCGGTATTTGCTGTACCCCGGTTTTCCCCCTTTTCAAATTTCTCGCACTCTGGTTCGGCATATAACCTGTTTCCTTGATGACAGCCCATACCCGGTCTTGGGTCTCCTTGCGGGCGAAACTCCCGTCCGCTGAATTGATAATTCTGGAAACCGTGGACACAGAAACCCCGGCGCGCGCTGCAACTTCTTTTAATGTCATGCTGCTCCCCCCCCTTCTTTAATTCTTTAGCATATTATATCTATATGTTTTGTATGATATACAATTAAATATTAAAAATCAAGATAAATCTTGTGTAACGTTTGCGTCAGCTTATGCCATGATTTTACAGATTTTCTTGTGTAACGATTGCGTAATTTGCTCTGGATTTCCATCTTTAGAACAGGTAAAATGAGTCATATCATATATTTCCCATAGATAAAGTAGGTGATTTCATGGAACAGGTAAATAAAATGCTTCGTACGGAATATTTAGAAACAGATTTTTTGATCATTGGCGGCGGCACGGCAGGGTGCTATGCTGCCTTGACATTCAGTGAACAAAGCTGCGGCCATATACTGATTACCGATAAAGCAGATATACGGCGCAGCGGCTGCCTGGCCGCAGGAGTCAACGCAATCAACGCATATATCGTGCCGGGAAAAACGCCTCAGGATTATGTGGATTACGCCCGTAACGACGCACAAGGGATTGTGCGCGGTGACTTACTTTTGACAATGGCTGAGAGACTGAACCGGACAGCGCAAAAACTGGAAGGTTTGGGGCTTACGATACTCAAGGATGAAAAAGGCGGGTATACCATACGCGGCAATCGAAATATTAAAATAAACGGAGAAAACATAAAACCGATTTTGGCTGATGCCGTGTCAAAGAAACCGGATATTACAGTGATGAACCGTGTCAACGTGTTTGAGTATCTTGTGAAGGATAATCTCATTCAGGGTGCCTATGCCGTCAGCATAGATGAGCCGGTGCTGTACGTCCTTACGGCCAAAGCAGTACTCTGTGCCACCGGCGGCGCGGCAGGCTTGTACCGCCCCAACCACCCCGGATTTTCCCGGCACAAAATGTGGTATCCTCCCTTCAATACCGGTGCCGGGTATGCTATGGGGATTCTGGCAGGTGCTGAGATGACCACTTTAGAAATGCGCTTTATCGCCCTGCGCTGCAAAGATACGATTGCGCCTACAGGAACACTGGCTCAGGGTGTTGGTGCAAAGCAGATCAATTCACTGGGAGAGATTTATGAACAGAAATATGGATTGACCACCTCTCAGCGCCTGCATGGAACGATGACAGAAAACCGTGAAGGCCGCGGTCCTTGCACCCTGCGTACCATGGGGATCACAGCAGAACAGGATGAGGATTTACAGAGAGCGTATCTCAACATGGCGCCAAGTCAAACTCTAAGATGGCTGGAAAGCGGTGAAACACCCCGCATCAAGAATGTAGAAATTGAAGGAACCGAACCCTATATCGTCGGAGGACACACAGCCAGCGGCTATTGGGTGGATACCAATCGCGAAACTACCATAAAAGGGCTGTTTGCTGCCGGAGATGTGGCCGGAGGGTGTCCGCAGAAGTATGTAACCGGCGCGTTTGCAGAGGGGGAGATTGCAGCGAATTCAGCGGTTTCATACATAAGCAGAGAGGCAGCGCTTCCGGACGCCGGGCAAGTCCGCGAAAAAAAACTCTGGCTGGAGCAATTTCTAAGCCAGGAGAAAGCCAGTGTTACAACAGACGGGTTGGAAGAAAAGATGCAGTCCGTCATGGATCAATACGCTGGAGGTATTGGCTCCGACTACCGGTTTTCTGAAGACTCCCTCCGCATAGCCGATGGAAAGGTTCTGGACATCCAAAGGCAGGCAAACGCTCTGGCAGCGTCGGATATGCAAGAACTTGTATACATTCTGGAGCTGCGCGAACGATTAATCCTCTGCCGGTCAGTGATTGCCCATTTGGCAGCCCGCCGGGAAACCCGCTGGCACAGCTTTGCAGAAAACACCGATTATCCGGACATCAGTTCCGAAATGGAGTGCTATGTCAATTCCAGGTTTGAGAGCGGCAATTTGAAGATTCTCTTCCGGCCGCTTGTTGGGGAGGGAGAAGCATATGAGCATTAAAATAAGGTCAGAGAAATGTATTGGATGCGGCCGGTGCCTCGGCATCTGTCCCGGCAGCCTGATTCGCCTGCAACGGGAAAAAGCGGAAATTTTAAGGCCGGAACGTTGCTGGGGCTGCGCTTCCTGTCTCAAGGAATGTCCGGTACAGGCCATTGCGCTCTATCTGGGCGAAGATATCGGCGGGCTGGGCGGCCGGTTTACCATCCAGCGAACCGGTACCCAGCTGCACTGGACACTCACAAAACCGGATGGCAGCACAAAAACGCTAACGGTAGACAGCCGCAGCGCCAACAAATACTAGACGCTTTTACCTATTTTAAAGACACAGGTAAGCGGACAATTTATCGGTAAGGAAACTGATTATATCAAGAGAGGAGAGATCCCCATGTCTCTGACACATTTAGATCAATTGGAAGCTGAGGCTATCTATATTTTTCGTGAGGTAGCCGCTGAGTGCGAACGCCCGGTGATGCTTTACTCTATCGGAAAGGATTCGTCGGTGATGCTTCATCTGGCCCTGAAGGCTTTCTACCCGGAAAAGCCGCCCTTCCCATTTCTGCATATCGACACCAGCTGGAAATTTCGTGAAATGATTACATTTCGTGACCGGCGCACAAAAGAACTGGGCATCAACATGCTGGTCTACCGAAACGAAGAGGCGATCGCGCAAGGAATTAATCCCTTTGACCATGGCGCCGCCTACACCGATATTATGAAGACGCAGGCGCTCAAAGACGCGCTTACCAAATATCAGTTCACGGCTGCCTTTGGCGGCGGGCGGCGGGACGAGGAAAAATCCCGGGCAAAGGAGCGGATCTTCTCTTTCCGGAACGAATCCCACGCATGGGATCCCAAAAATCAGCGCCCAGAGATGTGGAAATTATACAATACGCAGATTGGTAAAGGTGAAAGCATGCGCGTCTTCCCTATTTCCAATTGGACAGAGAAGGATATCTGGCAATATATCCGGCGGGAAAATATCGACATTGTGCCGTTGTATTTTGCAAAGGAACGTCCTGTCGTTTATCGGGAGGGAAACATTATCATGGTAGACGATGACCGGATGCGTTTAAGTCCAGGGGAAGTTCCGCAGCTCAAAAAAGTCCGATTTCGCACACTCGGCTGCTACCCGCTCACCGGCGGAGTGGAATCCGAAGCTGATTCACTGGATGCAGTAATCAAAGAGACGCTGGCCTCGGTCACAAGTGAACGCACCAGCCGGGTCATTGATAATGAGGCGGCCGGCAGCATGGAGCGTCGGAAACGGGAGGGGTATTTTTAATGGGCAGTACAGAAAACGGGCTTTTGAAATTTATTACCTGCGGCAGTGTGGACGACGGTAAATCCACCTTGATCGGGCATATTTTATACGACTCAAAGCTGCTTTATGCGGATCAGGAGCAGGCACTGATTCTGGATAGCCAGGTGGGAAGCAGGGGCGGCGCAATCGACTATTCTCTGCTGTTAGATGGTCTGATGGCGGAACGCGAACAGGGAATCACGATTGATGCTGCTTACCGTTACTTTACAACCAATGCCCGCAGCTTTATCGTAGCCGACACGCCGGGACACGAAGAGTATACCCGGAATATGGCAGTGGGCGCCTCTTTTGCGGAGCTCTCGGTCATTCTGGTAGACGCATCCCAGGGCGTGCTGGCACAAACCCGCCGGCATACCAGAATCTGTTCTTTGATGGGGATACGCTTTTTCATTTTTGCCGTCAACAAAATGGATTTGATTTCCTATAGCTGGAAAAAATTCAACGAGATATCGGAAGATATCGTGACTCTGTGCGAGGAATTGTCGCTGGAACATGTGGTCATCATCCCAGTTTCAGCAACAGAAGGAGACAATGTAACCAGACATTCGGAAAATATGCCGTGGTATCAAGGCAAAACACTGCTCTCCCATCTGGAAACAGTGGATATTTCCGGTGAACAGCCGGAAGCAGGCTTTTATATGCCAGTGCAGCGGGTTTGCCGTCCCGACCATAGCTTTCGAGGGTTTCAGGGGCAGGTGGAGGCAGGCCGGGTATCAGTTGGCGATCAGCTGACGGCCTTGCCAAGTGGAGAACATGCTCTTGTAAAATCCATCTCCATTGCCGGGAAAATTGCAGCAGCGTCGTCTGTGGGGCAGCCGGTCACCATTCAGCTTGACCGGGAAGTGGATGTCTCCCGCGGCTGTGTGCTGGTTAAAGACGCGGGTCTCAAGCTGGAAAGGACCTTTGTTGCCACGCTTCTATGGATGGATGAAGAAAAGCTGATTCCCGGGAAGGAATATTTACTCAAACTGGGTACAAAGTTAAGCCCGGCCGTTGTTACGGGTATCCAGCATAAAGTGGATATAAACAGCGGCGCATTGCTGCCCGCCGAATCAGTGGGCAAGAATGAAATACTGCGCTGCGAAATCTCATTGTCAGAGCCTATTGTATTGGATAAATTCAAACGGCATAAAAGCCTGGGAGAGTTGATTTTAATCGACAGAGTGAGACACGCTACGACCGCCTGCGGCGTCATTGAAGAGACAGATGAACAAAAACAAGAGGATGTCCTCCTGCGGGCTGGAGAAAAAAAGCTGGTCATTCGGCTGTTTGATTATTTTTATTACCATCCGGGCATTCATGCTGTGCTGCGCCATAGCCCTGATCCGGCGGTTTATGAAGTGGGAGATGCGCTTCCTTTGAAAACCGATCGGTTTGATTATCCTCTTGATTTTGATCTGCCCTATGATAAGGAGTTCGCACGCATTCGTCAGGGAGTTTTTGTGGGATTCGGTGCTCGTGATGAAAGGACACCGCTGATTGATGCTAACGGCATTCAGACAGAGGGAGAACTGCCCCGTAATTTAGGAAAATACCGCCGTGTGCTGATTTGGGAGGATGCTTATGAAATTTAACACCAGGCTTTTACACGGAGCATTTCCTCCTGATCTGCAGGGCGCAACACTTCCCCGTGTCAGCGTTGGGCTGGAAGATATTGAAGATTTAAAAGAAGATTTTGCACAGGCAATTTCAAAAATAAATGAAAGCGGGGATTATTATGGCGGTTAACTATAAAGAATTGAAAAACGGCGGATTTATGCGGCAAGTGCAGAAAAACCATTTCTCCTTGCGGCTAAAGGTTGTGGGCGGCAATCTGACAGCTGCTCAGCTGGCAGTGATTGCCGCAATCAGCCAGAAATACGGGGATGGGCATGTCCATCTTACATCCCGTCAAGGCATAGAGATTCCTTTTATTAAGCTGGAGAATGTGGATACAGTCAAAGCGGAGCTGGAAGATGGCGGCGTGAACACCGGCGTGTGCGGTCCCCGCGTGAGAACCGTTACAGCCTGTCAAGGCAACGCCATTTGCCCATCTGGCTGCATTGATACTTATCCTCTTGCGGTAGAAATTTCAGACCGCTATTTTGGACGGGAACTGCCTCATAAGTTCAAGTTTGGGGTGACCGGCTGTATGAACAATTGCCTCAAAGCAGAGGAAAATGATCTGGGCATAAAGGGCGGCTATACAGTGGAATGGATTCAAGAGGCTTGCACCCTATGCAATGTATGTACCAAAGCCTGTCGGGAAGGCGCTCTCACCCAAGCAGACGGCAAAATTCTCCTGGATCGTGATAAATGCAGCAACTGCGGCCGCTGCGTCAAATCCTGTCCCTTTGACGCCTGGAAAGGCGAGCCGGGATATCTGGTTTCCTTTGGGGGGACCTTCGGCAACCTGATTGCCAAGGGACAACAATTTTTGCCCATCATCCGCGATAAGGAAACCTTATTCCGTGTAACTGATGCGGCACTTGATTTTTTCAACAGGAATGCAAAACCCAGCGAACGATTCCGGGTTGCCATTGAACGCACTGGCTGGGACGAATTTAAACGCGAAATGGAGGCTGCTTATAATGGCTGATTTTGATATAAATGAGACACTGGATATCACAGACGTTGTCTGTCCGGTCACCTTTGTCAAAGTAAAAGTGGCACTTGAGGAGTTAGACGAAGGACAAATCCTGTCCATTCGTTTAAACGACGGCGAACCGGTGCAAAATGTTCCCCGCAGTGTAAAAGAAGAGGGACATCAAATTTTGCGTCTGACAGAAAATGAAGACGGAACCTATAACCTGATCGTGCGAAAGGCTGGAGAATAGTTGATATAATCCCGACCAAAGCCCGGAGCATTTCTCCATTGACCCAAAAGAGCATCTCTCCGCGATCAAGGATATGCGCGTGAACAGTTGGCTACCACTTGGGAATTTCCATTCTCACCCATCTACTCCAGCCAGACCCTCAAAAGAGGATATCAGGTTGGCCTATGATCCTTCCGCGAGCTATTTGATCCTCTCCCTGGCAGAAGATATACCAGTGTTGAAAGCGTTTGGCATTACCGGAGATGTGGTGGCGTATTTCAACCCTGATTTTCTGCATAATTTAATAAAGCCTTTAAGATTAACTGCTGGATTGGTTGCCATAAACCTTAAAACTCAGACGTCTGTTTACAATATAATTCTGTCATGATAAAATGTAATCAACGATATTCCTGCTCTTAACTCAATATATGATGGGGGGATTACATGACCAAAGAAAGCAAGGAGCCAAGACCACGGCGTATACAAAAAACAGATTTAAAAACACAGGTAGAAACAGAGCTGCTGCATTTCATCAAGCAGATGGATCTATCGGTGAATAATAAACTGCCCCGGGAAGAAGAACTGTCCAGAATGCTGGGAGTCAGCCGTATCACTCTGCGTAGCGTCCTGGATGACTTATCTTCAAAAGGAATGATATTCCGCAGACATGGAAGGGGAACCTTTATCAATAACAGCTTTTTTGAAATGAAAGTCAGCTTTAATCCCGTCATGCATTTTGTAGACATGATAGCTAACAGCGGCTATAAACCCAGAGTAGAAATGATCCGCCATGACATCATCAAGGCGGACAGGGATGTGGCCAACCACCTTGAAATGGCGGAAGGCGGCCTGGTTCTTATCTGTGACAAGATATTCTATGCTGATAAGCAGATATGCGCTGTCACAAGGGATTATATCCCATACTCCTATCTCAATGGAGTGGATATGGCTGAGCTGGACATTTTTGTTGATTCCGTGTTTTACTTTATGTATAAGACCACAGGAAAAAAGCTGGAGTGGGATAAAGTAGAACTGAATGCTGTATACAGTAAGGACGTGGAACTGTTAAATGGACTTCTGGAACGGTCTGGCATCCCTCCAAAGGCATTTCTCCTTCTAAAGGGCATGAATTATGACGAGGATGGCACGGCCGCTGTATATGCCTGGGAATATGTGGACACCACCATATTAAAATATAGCCAAATACGCAAGAGGCTTCTGCACTATGAGGAAATTTAGAATTTGCAGCATATATAAAAACAAGCGGCCCGGAATGAAAGCCTTGAAACGCGTTCATTCCGGGTCAATTTATTTTTCTTCTTTCGGCCAATGTACACAGTTTTTTTATCATGCGGTTAAATATCTTATTCGTCTGTAACGCACAATGCCATTGGATTGACGTAAGAAGTTAAGTATGATATTCTTATTTTATGCCCCTATAGGTATAAGGAGGTGGAAGAATGCGCCAGTGTATGGATGCAGATAATCTGCATCGTCGGTTAAATAAGATCATGGGTCAAATCAAGGCGATCGATAAAATGATAGACGAGGACATTTCATGTGAGGATATACTCATTCAGGTCAATGCGGCTAAAAGCGCTTTGCATAAGGTCGGACAAGTGATTCTGGAAGGACACTTAAATCATTGTGTAAGAGAAGGGATCGAACATGGGGACGCCGATAAAACGATAGAAGAATTTGCAAAGGCCATTGAGCACTTTTCTCGTATGAGCTAAAAGAATATGTATCTGAGAATCAGCAACCGAAATTCGGTTGCTTTTTTATTGACAAGAGTATACCTATGGGGGTATACTCTTGTTGTGTGTACGTATACCCCCATAAGTATATAAGGAGTGATTTATTTGTTAATATTTTTCAAAGATAGCGAAAAGCGGACAATACTGTTTCTCTGCCTTTCGGCTATTTCATTACTAGTCAGTTTCTTTGACATAGGATCGTTACCCGTTAATGCGGCATGGGTTGCCATCCTGCTTTGCGGCATTCCCATCGTGAAGGGAGCTATTGCCGGGCTTGTTACAGAGCTTGATATTAAGGCAGATGTATTGGTGTCAATTGCTCTCCTTGCTTCGGTTATGATTGGTGAAATATTTGCGGCTGGCGAAGTTGCCTTTATTATGACAATTGGCGCGTTTTTAGAAGAACGGACGGTTGCCAAAGCTCGGGCTGGAATTGAAAAGCTTGTTCATTTAACTCCTGCCACGGCAAGGGTTATTCTGAACGGAGAAGAAATCACTCTCCCCGCCGGGCAGGTCAATGTTAACGATATCCTACGTGTATTGGCAGGCGAAACAATTCCTGTGGACGGCATCATTATGAAAGGACAAACTTCCGTTGACCAGTCCGTGATGACAGGAGAATCTCTTCCTGTTGACAAAGGTGAAGGCGATGAGGTAAAGAGTGGAACCGTTAATCAGTTTGGAACCTTCGACATGCAGGCGCAAAAGGTTGGTGAGAATAGTTCACTGCAACGCATGATTCACCTTGTAGAATCAGCGGACGCTGGAAAAGCCAAAATTGTTGGAATAGCAGACCGATGGGCTACATGGATTGTGGTTATCGCCCTTGCTGCCGCCGCAATTACATGGGTTGCAACAGGCGAGATTATTCGCAGCGTTACCATTTTAGTTGTTTTTTGCCCTTGTGCGTTAGTATTAGCCACACCAACAGCAATCATGGCAGGTATCGGCAATGCCACAAAATACGGAATTCTTGTCAGTCAGGGAGACGCGCTGGAACGATTGGCAAACGTAACGCGTATCGCCTTTGACAAAACAGGTACGATTACATATGGTAAGCCAGCCGTCGTAAAGGTTCAAAGCTGTTCTTCTATGATGACCGATGAACAATTATTCCAGGTTGCCGCAGCTTTGGAGTTAAGGTCGGAGCATCCACTAGGAAAAGCGATTGTGGCAAGCTATAAAGATACATACGGGAAGCTGCCTGCTGATCCGGATTCGTTTCAGCTTTTGGCAGGGCGTGGTGTATCTGCTCTGGTAGACGGACATCCGTTTTTTGCCGGAAATGAAGCCCTTGTCAGGGCCAATGGTCTCACCATTCCTGACAGCTTGCTCGAGAGCGGGGAATACCTCAAATCTGAGGGAAGTACCATCATCTATGCTATGAATGAAGAGAATGTGTTTGGCCTGATTGCACTCTCCGATACGATTCGTCCCGATGCCGCCGAGGTCGTAAAAGCGATAGCAGCCGCTGGCGTAAACACCGTTTTGCTCACAGGCGACTCACCGCAAGCTGCTGATCACATAGCAAAAATCGCGGGAATTAGTGACATACAATCCGATTGCCTGCCGGAAGATAAGCTGAACGCAATCAGGCGATTTCAGGAAAACGGGGAGCTTGTCTGCATGGTTGGCGACGGGATCAATGATGCCCCCGCCTTAAAGACTGCCCAAGTCGGTATCGCAATGGGCGGCATAGGAAGCGATATTGCAATCGAAGCGGCGGATATTGCCCTTGTGGGTGATGATATACGGCAAATCCCGCACCTGCTGATGTTATCTAAAAAAATAATGCACACCATCAACTTGAATCTTGCGGCATCTATGATACTCAACTTTGTCGCAATCGCGCTGGCTATTACCGGAATTCTCAATCCTGTTGTAGGCGCTCTTGTTCACAATGTAGGTTCCGTTGCAGTTATTATCAATTCATCATTACTTTTGAAATGGAGGGAAAAATAGTGAAAGAATTAATTTTGTTTGCTCTATTTTTAACCGTAGGAATAGGTGTGCTGATTGCAGGAATCGTGTACATGCGTAAAGATAAGCACGACCTTGAATCCGTTAAGATTTACCGTGTGATATCCATCATAGGGGCGGTCATAACGGTCAGTTCCGTATTGTATCGGTTATTTGTCTGAATACGAGCCATTGCTCAGGGCCAAGTTGGCCAACAGATGGGAACGGCAAGATGTACCGTTATCGGTGCATCCTGCCGTTCCCATCTGTTGGCTGTCTGTCACGTTTTTATTGTTTCTGTAGTTGCTTCATTCTGACCCCTGTCCATGCAGCCTCTTTTGTAACTGCTTAATTATGGCTGCCACTTGGCGTAGCCATATATCATTATGAAAATGCTCACCACAAGAAGCACATTCCCAGTGAATATGTATAACGGATTCTCAGCCAGACAAGCCATAAATGATCCGATTCCCATAATGATTGTTCCCACCAAGGCGCTTAATTTATATCTGTTCATATAACTCCCTCCTTCTACGCTTCTTCAGCCAGATTACCGGCCGCCTGCTTGTTGGTTACAGCCATCAATACCGTATAAATAATGCCTCCCAGTATCATTCCGTTCAGCGACGGAAGTCCGAAGGGAATGATGTATACCGCAACGATACAAACAGCCCAGGTAATCCAGGGAACCGGATTCCATTTGGAGAAGGAGGCTTTGTCAAATTCTTCGTACCGTCCCTTGTGAACCAGGAAATAGTCAGCAAGGATAATTCCGGATAACGGCGGAACAATTGTTCCAAGTATATTTAAGAAACTGAACAGGAAACCGACCTCATATGGCCTTGTAAGGGTTGCAATCGCAGAAAGAGCCAGAAGAATTGCCAGCATTTTCTTTCTTTCCATCTTAAATGCATTGGATAGATTTAAGGAGGTAGAATAAAGGTTTGCGGCATTGGTTGTAAAAATGTTGGTGGTCATAAGAATTAAGCTGGGAATCACCAGCCCAAAGCTTAAGAGAATAACGGTCAAGTCACTGTTCTGCATAGCAATAGCTGCAATTGCGCCGCAGATGATCATGAGGATGTTGCCGCCTAAAAGGCCTGTAAGAGTTGCAGATACGGCTGTCTTCGTATCCTTGGCATAACGCATGATATCTGCAATACAGGTGGCAGTAGAAAGCACCCATGTTCCGATAACGGCTGTAATTCCTGAAAACAGGGGCATATTTTCACTTGGAATATAGGTAAACAGAGCCTCTGCACCGCCCATAACACCCAGAGAACGAATGGCAGTGGCAATGGACAGGAATACAATTGCCGGGATGGCTATGTATCCTAAGATGGCAATTGCCTGTATACCAAACATAGCGAAAATTCCCATGACAATGGCACTGGCAGCCATACAGATTCCTTCCCCTACCCAGCCAAAATGGAATACCTGAGCTACAAAGTGGCCGTAAGTAGCTGCCTGAATGGTATACCAGCCAAAATTCACTACCGGTACAAAAATTGATGCAGCCTTGGAACCGCTGGAACCAAAACTATAGCGGGTGAGCAGGGCAAACGTAAGCCCTGTTTTGCATGCAATAATACTGATCAATACAGCAATGATGCTTAAGAAGATATTGCCCCCCAACGTAGCAATGATAATCCCCTTAAAATCCAGTCCGGCTGCAAGACCCCCTCCTGCCATCATGCTGGTAATAACAAATACAAATCCTGTCCAAATAATTGTAAGACTGAAATAGCTCTTCCGCTCACTTAATGGCACGGCGCAGCGGGAATATTCTGTGTCAGCCTGTTGACTTTGATTTTTCTGCTCCATATCGAAACCCTCCTGATGATCAATTAATTAATTAATTAATTATTCCAATACCCCTTATGGACTTCCGCTATCTCTTCTACCAGCTCCGGAAATGGTCCAACAACTTCAATCTTTTTCTGTCCTCTTGCAAATACTTCACGACAAGGCAGGTCAAACGTAGGATTCTGAGGATCTGCGCCTGTATGTGCCAGCAGATCTTTCTCTGTCATCCCGTACACTACCCTGCCGATACCTGCCCAGTAAATAGCTCCTGCACACATGGCGCATGGTTCTGCCGTTGTATAAAGAGTGCATTCCCCTAGAATATCTTTTGAATATAATTGAGATGCTCTCTCTGCTACCTGTGTCTCAGCATGACCCGTACATTTCCCTTCGGTAATCTCAACATTTGGCTGCTCCAGGAGAATGCTTCCATCCTTTCCTGCAAGAATTGCTCCAAAGGGGGTGTTGCCCGCTTCCCTTGACTGGCGGGATATCTCCGCGCAACGCTTTAAGTTTTTCACGTCAATCTCGTAATCCATATTAGACCTCCTGTCGTATAAGGTAATACCTTATATCTTGTTTATGATAGTAATTTAACATATATTAGAAGTGCTGTAAATAACAAAAACGCTAAATTACACAAAATGATATTGTGCAAATTAACCAAATCAGATCCTTATATATTTTCCCAAGAAATATGAAAAACGTTGCAGAATGCCTTGACAATTTCGTCATTCCGCAACGTTTTTCATATTTTTATTCTTCTCCAAATACTGCCTTATAATCAGCTTGGAATTTAGCAATCCCCTGAGTGGTAAGCGGGTGATTTACCATCTGTTCCAATAACTTGTATGGAACAGTTGCAATATCAGCACCAGCTTTGGCGCAATCAATTACGTGAATAGGATTGCGAACGCTGGCAGCAATGATTTCTGTTGTTATCTGATGCCTTTTAAAAATCTCTGTTATTTCTTCAATGAGAATAATTCCTTTCATGGAAATGTCATCAAGACGCCCTAAAAACGGCGAAACATAGGAAGCTCCTGCTCGAGCAGCCAAAATTGCCTGTGCAGCAGAAAATACCAGTGTTACATTGGTCTTTATTCCTTCTTCATTTAAAACCTTGACAGCTTTCAGTCCCTCTGTTGTCATCGGTATTTTAACAACCATATTGGGATGGATTGCTGCGATTTCCCTACCTTCCAGTATCATCCCTTTGGCCTCAACGGTAGTCGCCTTCACTTCTCCACTAATAGGCCCTTCCACCATCGCAGTGATTTTCTTAATAACCTCTTTAAAATCTCTTCCTTCTTTTGCAATCAGGGACGGATTGGTGGTCACTCCGCAGATGATTCCCATTTCATTTGCTTTCCTAATATCTTCAGTATTGGCCGTATCAATATAAAATTTCATACTATAATTCTCCTTAACTTACTAGGCCAGATTTCTTATCTTAGCGATTTGTTCTTCAGCCAGCTCTAAAATATCACTGTTATTCATAGAAGTATTGGAATCTTCAATTAAAATCATTTTAGTATCCTTCTGGGTGATGGTATTATGCCACAAGGTTGCCGGAATGTTATATACCTTATTAGGCTGCATGTTAACCACACCAAATTCCAGTCCTTTTTCTGATTCATTGGCATAAGCAAGAGTGCACGCTCCTTCTACTAGCACAAAAAGCTCATCCGTTTTATTATGCCTCTCCAGGCAGTCAATTCCTGTGACATCATTGGCCGGTTTCCAATTTTTGATGCCAACGGTCCATTTTTCATTCTCAAATACTCTCTGCATTCCTTCGCCCCCAAACTCGTAAACGGCGATGTCCATGATTATATCCTCCCATTAATCCAGTATATTTCTGCATGCTTCCGCCACATGTTCGGCGGTGAGTCCATAAGTTTCAAAAAGTTCTTCCGGCTTTCCGGATTTGCCAAACTTATCCTGTATTCCCAGTGCCGCAAATCTGGCTCCCATATGTCCGGCCAGGACCTCTGCTACTGCTGATCCAAGCCCGCCGATCACAGAATGTTCCTCTATCGTCACTATGCCTTTGCAGGTTTCATTCATTTTTAAAATGATGTCTTTATCAATAGGTTTGATGGTATGCATATTCACAACCGCTGCATGAATGCCCTCCTTCTCAAGCTCTTCGGCTGCCTTTAATGCCTGAGGAATCATCAGACCACAGGATATGAGGCAGACATCATTCCCTTCTTTCATTACATTGGCTTTTCCCGGTATAAACGGCGTCTCCAGGTTTGTAATATCCTTGCAAACCGGTCTTGCCACCCGAATGTATACTGGACCGTTTATTTCAGCCGCAGCCATCACGGCTTTCTCTGTTTCCGTCGGATCACAGGGAACAAAGATGGTCATATGAGGCATTTCCCTCATAAGCGCAATATCTTCAAAGGATTGGTGGCTTCCGCCATCTTCTCCTACGGAAAGACCGGAATGGGAAAAACCGAACTTCACATTTGCATTGGTATAGCAAATGGAATTACGGATCTGTTCATAGGCCCGTCCTGCCCCAAATAATGCAAAGGTACTGGCAAAAGGTATGTATCCGGTATTTGCAAACCCCGCTGCAGCACACATCATATTTGCTTCTGCAATTCCCATGTTATAGAAACGCTCCGGATACTTTTCCTGAAACATACAGGTCTGGGTGGCATGTGCCAGATCTGCATCAAGTACCACTACCTTTTCATTCTCCGCACCTAACTTTACAAGAGATTCTCCATAAGCAACCCTCAGTGACTTCCCCATTACTCTACCTCCTGCTCTTTCATT
This sequence comes from Lacrimispora sphenoides, assembly GCF_900105215.1. Taxonomy (NCBI): domain Bacteria; kingdom Bacillati; phylum Bacillota; class Clostridia; order Lachnospirales; family Lachnospiraceae; genus Lacrimispora; species Lacrimispora sphenoides. The sequence continues at coordinate 1,365,161 of NZ_FOIP01000001.1, forward strand.
GCCTGGGCAAATTCTTCTGCATTCATTGGTCTTCCGTGCCAACCATACTGGTTTTCCATAAAGGAGACTCCTTTTCCCTTTATGGTATTACAGCAGATAAACTTCGGCTTACCTGTTACCAGTACCTTTAAGGCTGCTGTTATGGCAGAAATATCGTGTCCGTCTACTTCGAAGCATTCAAATCCGAAAGCTTCATATTTTTTCACAATGTCTCCAAGGCTCATGACTTCTGCATTGCATCCGTCAATCTGCAGCTTATTATAATCCAGCAGAAACGTAAGATTATCAAGCTTAAAATGAGCCGCCGCCATGGCCGCCTCCCATACAAGCCCTTCCTGACACTCCCCATCCCCAAGGACTGCATACACGTTATAGGATGCATCCCCATGTTTAGCAGCTAGAGCCAAGCCCATTGCCAGAGATGCCCCCTGGCCCAGAGAACCGGTATTCATATCGACTCCCGGAGTCTTTGTACAATCCGGATGTCCTTGCAGATGGCTGTTAATCTGTCTTAAGCCTGCTAAATCTTCCTTGGGAAAATACCCTAAATCCGCCAATACCGCATACAAAGCAGGGCATGCATGGCCTTTGCTCAATACCAGACGGTCCCTGTCCGATTTATCCGGATCCTTTGGGTCCACATTCATCACCTCATAATAGAGTGCCATCAGTATCTCAACGCAGGATAAGGATCCTCCTGGATGCCCGGACTGACAGGCAAATAACATTTTAAGAATTTCTGCTCGCAGTTCTTTTGCTTTCTTATTGTATTGCATACTTTTTTTCCTCCTTATACATACTCAGCCTTTTACGGCTCCCGCTGTTAACCCTTCTACTAACCGCTTCTGTGCAAAAAAGAACATGATACATACCGGAATAATAGTTATGATGCCTCCTGCTGTCAGTAAATCCCACTGTACCCCTAATTGTCCGATCAGGCTTTTTAACGCGACTGGGATGGTACGCGTCTCTGTATTGGTAAACATCACAGCAAATGTGTATTCATTCCATGATGTCATAAAAATATAAACCCCTGTGGCCACCAGACAAGGTCCGAGTATGGGAAGAATAATCTTCATAAAAGCAATGCCCCGGTTGCAGCCATCTACCAAGGCTGCTTCTTCAAGTGACATGGGAAGGTCATTTAAGAATCCTAACAACAGCCATACGGAAAACGGAATTGTAAAGGTGGTATAAGATAGTACAAGGGAAGCAGGCGTGAACAAAAGTCCCATCTTACGCATAATGGAATACAGCGGAATCAGCAGCAATACCGTAGGAAACATATTGTTGCAAAGGAACGTGCACATGAGAAGTTTTCTGCCAGCAAACTGGTATCTGGAAAAGGCATAAGCCGCAAGCGTGGATGCAGTCAAGGATACAAGAGTCGTTGTTGCAGCCACCACAAAGCTGTTCTTTATAGCTGCCAGGAAATTAACCGTAGTGGTAAAAAGCTTTCGGTAGGATTCAAAAGTGATGGATCTGGGCAGGTAGGTAACCACCATCCCGTACAGTTCATCCTGGGACTTCAAGGATGTGACAAGTGTCCAATAGAACGGGAATAAAATAAAGATAAGCATTGCAATCAGCGGCAGATACACGCATAGAATTTGTTTTATATCAGATTGTTTCTTCATCCTTTACTCCTCCCCTTTAAAGTTCATTTTTAAGTACGGGATTGCGGCAAACAAAAGCAGTACTGCCAGCAATAACGCCATTGCAGATGCATAACCCAGATTCAGTGCATTCCCCTTGTTGAATATGTAAACGCTGAGCGTCTGGGTGGAATAGGCAGGCCCGCCTTCTGTCATGTTAAAAATTACATCCACTGAATTGGCAACCCAGATGACACGAAGCAGCGCTGTAACAAAAATCGTGTTTTTAATGGATGGAATGGTTATATAAAAAAGTTTCTGCAACGCCGTTGCTCCATCTATACTGGAAGCTTCATATATTTCCATGGATACGCCCTGCAGGGCTGCCAGAAGCATAAGTGCAAAAAATGGTATCCCTTGCCAGATGATGGTTACAATGACACTGGGAAATGCGGTCGCCACCTGGGACAGAAAAGGAATCTTATCTGAAATAATATGAAGCTTTAAAAGCAGATCATTCAGAACACCAAAGTTTCCATCATAAATCCATCTCCACATCAACCCGATCAAGACTCCCGGCGTAACCCAGGGTATCATACTGACCGCCCTCACTATCCCTCTTCCAAAAAACTCCTGATTTAAGAGAAGGGCCAGAATGAATCCGAACAAAAACTGAAAACCAACTCCGCAAACCACCCATAAAATGGTTCGAATAAGAGCTCCCCAGAACAGCGGATCCTTACATGCAGAGACATAATTAGTTAAACCATGAAACGCAATCTCTTTAGGTCTTCGAAGATCATAGTTCTGAAAGCTCATAAGAATTGCATTCATAACCGGTATAAACACCACGCACAGAATGATAAGCACTGCCGGAGCGACCAGTACATACGGCCATATGGTCCGTTTTTTAACCATCGATAGTTCTCCCTCCCAACTGGAAGGGGCCGCTTTCTTTTGCAGCCCCTCACTTTTCGATTCCTTATTGATATAATCCCGCCTGTAAGGTCTTCATGCACTCTTCGGCAGTTGTGCTGCCGGTCAGTGCTTGAGAAACGGTATTGGGCCACAGCGTGGAAATCCATTCTGTAGTTGTATCAAGAATCGGAATGATACCTGCAAACTTCTGTCCATCAATGGAGGCTTTCATAAAGCGATTGTTCTGGAAAAAATCAGTCTCCTGGATACTCTTACTTACCGGAACATTTCCAGTTCCTTCACACCACATTTTCTGGCCTTCTCCTGCTGCCAGATAGGATACCCACTCAAAGGCTGCTTCTTTGTTTTCACAAGATTCAAATATCACTGTTTCCGTATCTCCCATTGATGTCCATTGACCCTTACCTGCCGGGAATGCAAATGCAGATACATCTTCTCCGAACACCTTTTCCATTTCCTTGCTAGATCCTGTATGATGAATAGTCATAGCTGTCAATCCAGACTGGAAATTGGCAATAATCTCACTGAAACCGTCACTGGTCGCTGTCGGAGGCACATAGCCTTTTTTATAAATATCAATAAAATCCTGCATGCCCTGTATCGCCTCAGGTGTTGTTAAGTCCTCAAGGCTTCCGCCCCGTCCATATACAAAGCTCCCCCATGGTTCCTGACCACCTTTTGCACCTCTCATACCAAATCCGTATACGTCGGTTTTTCCATCCCCGTCCGTATCCATCGTACACTTTTCTATGGCCTGCAAGAATTCTTCATAGGTCTTGGGTACCTCTATCCCTGCCTTTTTAAAGATAGAGGGCCTGTAATATACATACAGGACCTGGATATTCCATGGCATTACATAGATTCGCTCCATGTCTCCGGCCTCTTTCATAATGTCATAAATGTTATCATCAATATCAGCTTTTTTATCCCAGGAATTAATCTTTGGGGTTAAATCAGCTAACAGATCATTGTTTACAAATAATGGCGTAGAGGTAAGCTTCCATGTGGCGCAGTCAATATCTCCGCCTCCCATTTTAGCGTTAAACAGATTTTCTGAATATGCACCTCCATCCCACGGACTTTCTTCTCCGACGACGGTAATCCCTTTGCCGTTTTCATCGTTAAACTTCTTGATAATATCCTGCATGAGTTGGGAGTAATCCGTATTATCGGCCCAATAACGAAATTTTATGGTGCATGGTTTTATATCCCCGGAAGGAACCTGTCCCTCCTTTTCCGATGTGGTCTGTGTACCTGCTGTTGTGGTCTCTGTAGCTACCGCCGTGGCCTCTTTACTGCCCGAAGAACAGCCTGCCAGCGCTCCCCCGGCCATAAGAGCCGCCACGACAATTGCCATTGTTTGTTTTCTGATAAAACCTTTTTTCATTTTTGTTCCTCCCTTTCCCTTACATCATTTAGTGTTTCCCATACATGCCGTTCGGCAAGAAATTTCGCTTCCATAAAATTACCGTCGGCAATTGCTTTATAAATACCTTTATGACTTCTTTTTGCACGCTTGAAGCTCTCCAGGTCATTATGGGTTTCTACGTGGCTCCGCCGGATGGATTCATTGATTATGGGTACCACCCGAATGAGTACTTCATTATGGGTGCATTCTGCTACTGCAGTATGGAACTGAACATCCATTTCTGCCGTAGAGGTGCTGTTGATCTGAATCTGGTCCATCTCCGCTACTAATCTCTCAAGATTCTTAATATCCTGAGGTGTTGCCCTTTGCACCGCCAGTCCGGCAATCTGAGGTTCAATTAACATTCGGGTTTCAAACAGATTCTGAATAAGATACTTCTGATCCGTAAAGTGCAGTCCGAGAGGATCCTCCCCGATACCTGTACCAGCACTGACAAAGGTCCCGCTCCCCTGGCGGATGACAACAACATTTTCAGCCCTTAAATACTTCATAGCTTCTCTCAATGTAGAACGGCTGACTCCAAAAACCTCTGACAGTTCCTTTTCCGTAGGCAACCGGTCTCCTGGCTTCATCTCCCTTTGGATAATCATGGTTTTTACCTTTTGAGCCGTAGCCATGGGGAGAACATCTATATTCTGCATCTTATCTATACTCCTTCTCATACCTCCTCCTTCCCATAAATCAATTTGTATAAATTGTATACAAACAAATCATTATGTTATATCTATTTAGTTATTTTTATCTTTCATCTGTCCTAATGTTAGCATAACATATGATGTATGTAAATAGAGTTTTTATATATATTTGAATTATTATTATAAAATCACAATTTATTACTAGTAATTTTGTACACTTGTTACAATAAATCAAAATAATTCATCATACCTTTCGCATGCTTAACATACCAATTGGTATGTTGTTTTGTATTTTGTACTTAAACAATATAAAGTAAAACTGCCATAAATCTTTTACTTAGACGTCTGTCTGCAATATAATTCTGCCATTATAAAAGGTATTACATGACCGAAAAAAGTAAGGAGCCCAAGCTGCGGTATATACAAAAAACCAATCTGAAAACACAGGCGGAAACAAATCTGCTGGATTTTATTAAGCAGATGGATCTATCGGTGAATAGCAATTTGCCCTGGGAGGACATCAAAAGCGTCCTGGAATGAAGGCTCTTAAGCTTTCATTCCGGGACGCTTTGTATTTCTTTCTATGATAGGGGATTCATCCATCTGCATTGTTTCATAACGCCCTATATGGCAAAACTAATTCTTCCCTACATCCATCAACTTACAATATGTAACACCTACAATCGTAGAAATTAATGTTGCCACCAAAGCCGGCCCCACCACAGCCATTGGATTGGGACTGCCGTACTGGCTTCTGTAGGCGATCATATTAACCGGTATTAACTGCAGAGAAGAAATATTAATGATAAGAAACGTACACATTTCATTATTCGCAGTTCCTTCCGGAACCGGTTTTGCCACATACTTCCCGGTAACTTCTCCTTTTCTCCGCTTCTCTTCCAGTTCCTTTAAAGCCTCCATTGCCTTAAGTCCTGCCGGGGTAGCCGCCCACCCAAGCCCCAGGATATTAGCGATGATATTGGTAGAGATGTATTCAAGCGCCGGATGTTCATCCGGAATCCGTGGAAAAAGGAACCGAAGTATGGGGCTCATTTTTTGTGACATCCGTTCAATCAATCCGGATTTCCGCCCGACCTCCATGATTCCGCTCCAGAAAGACATGATTCCTAACATGGTGATGCACAGCATAACAGCATCCTTTGCAGAGGTTAAAGCCCCATCTGTCACACCATTTAAATTCCCGTGGAAAGCTCCCCAAAGGACTCCCACCAGCATCATGAAGGCCCATAAATAATTCAGCATTGCTTTTTCCTCTTTTTTACTACTTTCAATTCTTTCTTAATCCATCTTATTCCCACAAAAATATCCTTATGTGTTTTCCCTGTTACAAATTCGGAGCAAAATAAAGTTTCCATTGTCAATATTACAATCATAGTATATTTATGACTATACGCAAAATACCGCAAAGCAACTGATATTTCGTTGCTCTGCGGTATATGCAGATCTTTTATTTATATTTCCCGGTTATAAACACTCCCGGATCTTTCCTTATTCCATTACGCATGATCCCTGTCATTTGTAAGATTCAGCTTGTCCAGGACAAAGAACATCAGGCCCATCAGCATGCCCACTACACATGCAAGAACCATACCTGATAACTGAATGCTTCCAAACTTTACGGCAACTCCGGAAAGTCCTGTTACAAAAATCACGGAGGTCATGGCCATATTTCTGGATTTACCATAATCAACCTGTGCATCAACCAGAATACGAATGCCTGAGGCTCCGATCATTCCATACAGTAAGAAGGAAATTCCCCCGATTACCGGTCCTGGAATTGTATTGATTAATGTCGTCATCTTTCCGATGAAAGAGCAGGCAACGGAAAGAACAGCCGCTCCCCCGATAACATAGACGCTGTAAACCTTTGTCATAGCCATAACACCGATATTTTCCCCATATGTGGTGGTGGGTACAGAACCAACAAGACCAGAAAATGTAGTTGATATATAATCTCCCAGCAGAGAGCGATGTAGTCCGGGATCCTTTATCAAATCTCTATCTACAATTTTACTGGTTACAATCTGATGGCCGATATGTTCTGAAGTAACGACCAGAAGTACTGGAAGAATAATGACAATTGCTTCCCATTTAAACTTCGGTGCTGCAAAATTAGGCAAGGACAACCATGCTGCGGTGCTGACCTCACTAAAATCTACAACACCACATAAAAGTGCTGCCACATATCCTACAATAATTGCAACCAGAATCGGGATAACAGATAAGAATTTTCTGAATACCACAGAACCAAGTACCGCTGTCAGTAGAGTTACCAGAAATACAATGACATTTCTCATATCAATCATTTCATCCTTCAGGCCTGCATTGGCTGCCGCTGTTCCAGCAAGCTCAAGTCCAATCAGTGCCACAACCGGTCCCATAGCCGCCGGAGGAAGAACGATATCAATCCAGTCTGAACCGAATTTATAAATAATCAGTGCCACAACACAACCGCAAATCCCCACGGCCACAAACCCGCCCAGGGCATAATTATAGCCCCATTTGCTGATAACAATTCCTGCCGGTGCCAGGAACGCAAAACTGGAGCCAAGGTATGCCGGTGCTTTTCCCTTTGTTATGAAAATAAAAAATAATGTTCCCATTCCATTCATGAACAGTACAACTGCCGGGTTGATTCCAAATATAAAAGGAACCAGGACCGATGCCCCGAACATTGCGAACATATGCTGGATACTTAAAGGCACCAGCAACTTAAATGGCACTTTCTCTTCTACCTGAATGATTTTCTTGCTTTCCATACAGCTCTCCATTTCTCTCTTAGTCTTCTTAAAATTTTTTATCTTTCCCATTATAGCACTACCTCTATTTTCACGCAACCACTTAAAATTGGAGAATTCTTCCAGTGTACACCATTGGACTTCAGCTTATGAATGAGTCTTATCCGCCCAATACTCCGGAAAAAAGGCTGCTGCCCCCGGTTTCTTAAAACCGGCAGCTTTGCAGCCCCTTTTTATCAAATATTACAGTCGCCAAAGTCAAGCTGGCTTAAACCTGGCTCATTGCACTTACTAGAATCAATTCTCACCAACCAGATCTTTCATAACCTCTTCTACCGTTTCCATCCGGGTTGCAAGATGAGCCTTGCTGCCGCAAAAGACAAGCCCTTCTCCGGTTCTCCCTTCTGCGGAGTTAACCAAAGCCTTCGTAATACAATAAGGAATGGTCTTCCTGTCGCATTTGTCCAAACATTGATAGCAATGCTCCAGACGGAAAGGAGTGTCTCCCACGGTCTTTAAGAAAGGATTCTTAATAGCCCTTCCTGGCATTCCCACCGGACTTTTGGTAATGACGATATCTTCTTTCTTTGCATGAAGATAGGCCTGCTTAAACGCTTCCGGTGCATCGCATTCCTCGGTGGTAACAAACCGGGTCGCCAACTGGACGCCGTCGGCTCCTAGGGAGAGCTGGTGCATGACATCCTCATGGGAGTAAATACCTCCCGCGGTCACGACCGGGATCACCTTATTGTACTTATCTCCATATTCCTTTACCAGCCGGATAATGCCTTTTACTTCTTCTTCATATTCCGCCTGCTTATAGGTGTGTTCCACATCCTCTGTATCCACCCCAAGGTTTACCAGATCCTCTCTGGAAAATCCTAAGTGTCCTCCTGCCAGAGGCCCTTCCACTACTACCAGGTCAGGCGCCTGATGGTATTTACGGTCCCACATCTTGCAAATAACCATAGCAGACTTTACCGTTGATACAATGGGAGCTATCTTTGTTTTTAACGCGACTCCGGCCTCTTCCGCTGCCTCTGCCACATATTCCGGCAGGCTTACAGGAAGCCCGGCTCCGGATATGATAAGATCTGCTCCCGCCTTTACCGCTTTTTTCACATAGCTGGCATAACTTTTCGTGGCAACCATAATGTTAAACCCAATGATGCCCTCCGGCGCGATTTCTCTTGCCTTTTTCATTTCCTGTCCAATGGCCCGCAGATTTGCTTCCAATGGATTCTCTTTAAAATCCGGCTCCCGAAAACCGATCTGAGCCGTAGAAATGATTCCGATCCCTCCGGCCTTTGCCACTGCTCCTGCTAAAGAAGAAAGACTGATTCCTACTCCCATACCGCCCTGGATCACCGGATGGTTTGCCACCAGCTCTCCTATTATCAAAGGTTTTAATGTTCCCATTACATTCTCCTAAATCTTTCATATCTTTGATCTGCAAGTTCTTCCTTTGTCATGGTAAGGTAAGTGGCAAAAAATTCTTCCATGGCCTTATCCATTTCTTCCGCTATTCGGTCAAGATTATCCGCACAGGCCGGTTCTTCTTCTGAGATCACCCGCTCTATGAGACCTAACTCCATCAAATCCCTGGCCGTAATCTTCATGACCCTGGCCGCGTCATTTGCCTTTTTGCTGTCTTTATATAAAATCGAAGCAAAGCCCTCGGGGGATAGAATAGAATAAATGGAATTCTCCATCATCCAGACTTCATTTCCAACCGCCATGGCAAGAGCGCCGCCGCTGCCGCCCTCTCCTATAACAATGGAAAGAACCGGCACGGTTAAATCTGCCATTTCAAATAAATTTCTGGCGATGGCCTCTCCCTGGCCCCTTTCTTCAGCCTCCAGACCGCAGAAGGCTCCCGGTGTATCCACAAAACAAATGACCGGACGGCCAAAGGCTTCCGCCTGTTTCATCAGACGCAGAGCCTTCCGGTATCCATCGGGTGATGGCATTCCAAAATTGCGCCTGATGTTATCCTTTGTATTCTTCCCCTTTTCCTGTCCGATGACCGTAACGGGAATTCCATGGAAGGAAGCGATCCCGCCTATAATTGCTCCGTCATCTTTATAGTAACGATCCCCGGCAAACTCCATGAAATCATCATACAGTGCATGAATGTAATCCGATGCCACCGGCCGGTCCGAGCTTCTGGAAAGCAATACGGTATCCCAGGCGCTCCTTTTATTCCTTTTCAACCGGAGAACCTTCTTTTTTCCACCATTTGATTCCGCTTTTGTACGGTTATCCACAGGAAGGCCCTGACTGCTTTGGGGATTGTGGAGCCTTAAGATGTTAGCCAAGGTTTCCTTCATCTCTTCCCTGGGTACGATCTTATCAATGAAGCCATGTTCAAGCAAAAATTCCGCTCTCTGGAATCCTTCCGGCAGCTTCTGACCTATGGTCTGTTCAATTACCCGGGGGCCTGCAAATCCGATCAGGGCGAAAGGCTCTGCCAGAATGATGTCACCCAACATGGCAAAACTGGCCGTCACCCCGCCTGTGGTAGGATCTGTAAGGACACTGATAAAAAGCTGGCCTGCCTTGTGATGGCGCTTTAAGGCGGCCGAAGTCTTTGCCATCTGCATGAGTGATACGATCCCCTCCTGCATCCTGGCTCCTCCAGAACATGCAAAGATGATCACCGGAAGCTTCTCCTTCGTCGCCCGCTCTACGGCTCTTGCGATCTTTTCCCCCATCACATGACCCATGCTGCTCATGATGAAACGGGAATCACAGACTCCGATCGCTGCCTTCTGGCCATTCATTTCACAGTAGCCGGTGACAATGGCTTCGGAAAGCCCGGTTTTTTCCCTGGCTGCTGCAACCTTCTTTTCATAGCCCGGAAAATCAAGGGGATTTTTAAATTCCATCTCCTTATCCCATTCCTCAAAGGTCCCCTCATCCGCTACCATCTCAATCCTTTGGTAAGCATGAAGACGGAAATATCCCTTGCATTTTGGACAGATGAAATGATTGCTTCGCACATCCTCCACATAGATGGGCTGACAGCATTTATTGCACTTCCTCCACAGCCCTTCCGGAATGCCCGGTTCCTCTGCTTTTTCAGGAGCCTTGTATTTGCTGTCTATTAATGTATAGGTTTTCTTAAACATGCTTTTTAACATAAGATTGCTCCTTTACCTGCCTACCGGACATAATCCGGAAAATATTTGGGAATAAAATCCGTATCCACATCTCCATCCCGGTAAGCTTCATGACTCAGGATATCAAACTGAAAATCCACATTTGTCTCAATCCCCTCGATGATCAGTTCTCCAAGAGCACTTCTCATCTTTAAGATGGCTTCCTCCCGGTCTTTTCCGTGGACGATCATCTTCATTAGCATGGAATCATAATTGGCCGGAACCTTATATTCGTTGTAAATGTGTGTGTCTATGCGGACTCCATTGCCTCCGGGCACATGGACATTTTTTATAAGGCCAGGACAGGGCATGAAGTTTTTCGATGGATTTTCTGCATTGACTCTGCATTCAATGGCATGGCCTGTAATGGCTACATCCTCCTGCCTTACACTTAATGGCTCTCCTGCTGCGATCCGGATCTGTTCCTTGATTAAATCCAGGCCGGTTACCATTTCCGTCACCGGATGCTCCACCTGGATTCGGGTGTTCATTTCCATAAAATAAAAATTTTTATGTTTATCCAAAAGGAACTCAATCGTTCCTGCATTCTCATAGTGAACGGCCTTGGCCGCGCAGACCGCAATCTCTCCCATGCGGTTCCTTAACTCCTCAGAGATAGCTGCTGACGGGGATTCTTCAAGCACCTTTTGATGGCGTCTTTGAATGGAACAGTCACGTTCCCCCAGATGCACTACATTTCCAAACTTATCCGCCATAATCTGAAATTCAATATGCCTTGGCTTTTCAATATATTTTTCAATATACATGGTATCATCAGAAAATCCCTTTACGGACTCCATCTGGGCATTCTTAAAATTAGCCTCGAAATCCTCCAGGCTTCTGGAAATCCTCATACCTTTCCCGCCGCCTCCTGAGGAAGCCTTGATCATAACAGGAAAACCGATCCTTTCCGCCATTGCCTTCGCCTCTTGTACCTGGCGGACCGCTTCCTTTCCGCCTGGGATCACAGGGACCCCTGCTTCTATCATGGTCTTTCTGGCCTCGGATTTATTTCCCATCTTCCCTATTACTGCTGCAGATGGGCCGATAAAGGTAATGTTACACTTTTCACAAAGTTCCGCAAACCTGGCATTTTCCGATAAAAAGCCAAAGCCTGGATGAATGGCATCCGCTTTCATGGCTACAGTGGCCGTGAGGATCCTCTCCATGTTTAAGTAGCTCTGGGTCGAGGGGGCCGGACCAATGCAGATTGCCTCATCGGCTAATAAGGTATGAAGACTCTCCCGATCCGCCTCTGAATAAACAGCAACCGTTTTAATCCCCATTTCCCTGCAGGCCCTTATGATACGTACCGCAATCTCTCCGCGGTTGGCAATTAAAATCTTATCAAACATGAGCCTCACCTACCCAATCATAAATGTCAGTTCCGCACTGGCAGCCAGCTTCCCGTCTACGGTTGCGATTGCCTTTCCCACACCCACAGGGCCTTTGCGCTTAATGATCTCACATTCCAGCTTAAGCCTTTCTCCCGGGATGACCTTGTGCTTGAATTTTGCCTTGTCAATACCACCAAAATAACCGATTTTCCCTTTATTCTCTTCCATGCTTAACATTGCAACTGTACCTACCTGTGCCAGGGCCTCTATGATAAGGACTCCCGGCATTACCGGCTCTGCCGGAAAATGTCCCTGGAAAAAAGCTTCATTATAAGACACACATTTATATCCAACCGCTCTCACTCCAGGCTCAAACTCCTCGATGCAGTCCACCAGTAAAAACGGGTGTCTGTGAGGAATAATCTCCTGAATCTCCTTAATACCTAACATCATGCGCCCTCCTGCTTTTAAAAGAGAGGCCCAGCCTCTGGGCCTCTCTTAGATTTCACAACTGCTTACCGGATACGGAACAGAGGCTGACCGTACTCCACCACATCTTCGTTACCTATCAAAATGGCATCCACCACGCCATCAAATTCACATTCAATCTCATTCATCAGCTTCATGGCTTCGATAATACCTAAGACCTGCCCCTTCTTAACCTGATCTCCAACCTTTACAAATGGTTCACTTTCAGGAGACGACGCATTATAAAAAGTTCCCACCAGAGGAGAGGATACAAGCTTATCCGAACAGATATCATTTCCTGCCCCTTCCACGGGCTTTCCGGCTGGAGTGACCGCGGGAACCGCCTGCTGGGCGAAAACACCTGCTGCCACTTCTGTCTGAACCACAGAATTTCCGGATATTGTCACGAATTCTCTTTCTTTTTCTTTCTTAATGGAAAGCTTTAAGTCTCCCTCTTCCATTCTAAAGCTGGTTAAATCATTTTCTTTCACAGCCTGCATCAGCCTGATAATATCATTGATCTCCATAGACTGCCTCCTATTGTTCAAACTTCTTCACAAGAATGCTGGCATTATGTCCGCCGAATCCCAGGGAGTTGCTGATGGCATATGTTACATCACAGGCAACACCTTCCCCTTTGGTATAATCCAGATCACAGCCTTCTCCTTCTTCTAAAAGGCCGGCAGTTGCATGAACAAAGCCATCCCGGATGGATTTTACACAGGCAATGAACTCGATCCCTCCTGCAGCGCCTAAGAGATGGCCCACCATGGACTTGGTGGAGCTGATCTTTACATCCTTTGCATGGTCCCCTAAAGCAGTCTTAATGGCTAGGGTCTCAAACAGGTCATTATGGTGAGTGCTGGTACCATGGGCATTCACATAATCTATATTCTCAGGAGCAATTCCCCCATCCTTTATGGCCTCGGTCATGGCTCTTGCCGCACCGCTTCCATCCTCAGCCGGGGATGTGATGTGGTAAGCGTCACAGGTTGAACCGTAGCCAACCACTTCACCGTATATGACCGCATTTCTTGAGAGCGCATGCTCCAGCTCTTCTAAAATAACCACGCCTGCTCCTTCTCCCATAACAAAGCCGCTTCTGTCTTTATCAAATGGGATGGAGGCACGCAGGGGATCGTCTGCAGTCGTAAGTGCCGTAAGAGCCGTAAATCCTGCCACGCCGATCGGGGTGATGCTGGCTTCTGCTCCTCCCGCCACCATGACATCCGCTTCTCCGTATTGGATGGAACGGAAGGCTTCCCCAATGGAATGGGTTCCAGTGGCACAGGCAGTTACCACATTGATGCACTTACCTTTTAATCCGAACTGGATTCCCACGTTTCCGGCCGCCATATTAGATATCATCAGAGGAACCAGAAGGGGATTTACCCTGCCCGGTCCTTTTTCCAAAAGCTTTTTATTCTCCCTCTCCAGGGCCTGTAAGCTTCCGATTCCTGAACCAACGCTTACGCCCACCCGGTAAGGGTCTTCCTTTTTGATGTCAATGCCTGACGTCTCTAAGGCTTCCTTTGAAGCCGCCACGGCAAACTGTGCAAAGCGTTCCATACGTTTTGCTGCCTTCACATCCATATAATCCTTTGGATCAAAATCCTTTACCTCGGCAGCCAGTTTTGCTTTATAATCCGTTGTATCAAACTGGGTGATCGGTCCGATCCCCACCTTATTTTCCTTTAAGCCATTCCAAAAGCTCTCTACATCTTTCCCGATTGGGGTAATGGCACCCATACCGGTTACTACCACTCTTCTCTTCATACCATCTCTCCTCGCTTACATAGCCATGCCGCCATCCACACTGATCACCTGACCAGTGATGTACCCAGCTTCCTCTGATGCCAGAAATGCTGCCACTCCGGCAATATCTTCTACTGCTCCAAAACGTTTCATCGGGATCTGTTCTAAGGATGCTGCCTTTACGGATTCCGGCAGAACCTCAGTCATCGCCGTATGGATAAAACCGGGGGCTATTGCATTTACTGTGATTCCTCTGCTTGCGGCCTCTCTGGCAAAAGACTTGGTGATACCGATAACACCAGCCTTGGCTGCACAGTAATTTGCCTGCCCCGCATTGCCTAACACGCCGGAGACAGAGGAAATATTTATGATCCTTCCGCTCTTTTGCTTGATCATCTGGCGGGCAACATGCTTCATGCAGTTGAATACCCCTTTTAAATTGGTATTGATCACCGCATCAAAATCTTCTTCAGACATCTTCATCAGCAGATTATCCCGTGTGATCCCTGCATTGTTCACAAGAATATCCAGCTTACCGTATTTCTTTATCACACCTTCTAATAATACGCCCACGCTTTCATATTCTGCTACGTTACACTGAACGGCTTCTGCCTTACCGCCCTTTTCTTCGATCTCCTTCACTACTTCCATGGCCTGGGAATCGGAACCATTATAATTAATAATCACGGTTGCTCCCTGGTCTGCCAGCTTTACGGCAATTGCCCTTCCGATTCCTTTGGCGGCTCCGGTCACCACTGCTATCTTACCATCTAACATGTTCTTTTCCTCCTGCATCCTTAAAAGGGAGTTCGATTCACCTTTAGGAAAAATTGATCAATTTCGCCATATCTTCCAGCTTCTCTATATTAAAGACTCTTGCGTCCTTCGTAATCTTCTTAATGAACCCGGCCAATGTCTTACCCGGCCCGATTTCGATAAAGGTATCCACACCGTCTGCTACCATGGTTTCCACACTCTGCTGCCACCGCACGGAAGAATACACCTGCTCCTTAAGCAAAGGCTTTACCATTTCACTGGCGGTTACATACTGGGCTGTCACATTCGCCACGTAGGGAATCTGAGGGGTTTTTATTTCCACGCCCTTAAGCACCTCTCCCAATTTCTCCCCCGCACCGGTGAGCATGGAGGAATGGAAAGGCCCGCTGACATTTAACATCAGCGCCCGTTTTGCACCTGCTGCCAGAAGCTTTTCATTTGCTGCTTCCACAGCCTCTTTTTTACCTGATATTACAATCTGCCCCGGGCAGTTGTAATTGGCGATCTGGACTCCCTCCATACCGCTTAATACTTCTTCAATCGTTAAGGCATCCAGTGCCAGAATAGCCGCCATGGCTCCGATCCCATTAGGAACCGCTTCCTGCATGAGGATTCCCCTCTGCCTGACAGTCCGGATGGCATCTGCATCGTTCATGACGCCTGCAGCCGCAAGCGCACAGTATTCTCCCAGGCTTAAACCGGCAGTTACCTGCGGTCTTATGCCCTTTTCTGCTTCCAGCACCCGCATCATGGCAATGCTGGTGGTCACCATGGCTGCCTGAGTATATTCCGTAATATCCAGCCGGTCATTCTTTTCAAAGCAAAGCTCCGGTAGGTCAAAACCAAGCAGGCTGGAAGCCATATCATATGTTTCTTTTCCAATCTTTGTCTGCTCATAAAAATCCTGGCCCATACCGCAGTACTGCGCACCCTGGCCTGGGAAAATAAATGCAATCTTGCTCATGATAATAAACTCCTCTTTAACGGCCAAGCAATCGTTCTGCCTGTTCCATCATCTCATCAATCATTTCTTTGCAGGTCTGTTCCCTGGAAATCATACCTGCAATCTGTCCGGCCATAACCGTGCCGTTTGTGATATCCCCCTCCTGAACTGCTTTTCTTAGAGTTCCAAGGGTCATATATTCCAATTCTTCAAAGGATTTGCCTTCCTCTTCCAGTCTTGCATACTCCCTGGTCATCTGGTTTCTCAAAGACCTTACGGGATGGCCATGGCTGCGTCCGGTTACTGCAGAATCAATATCCTTTGCCTTGATAATCCGCTGCTTGTAGTTATCATGGACAATGGATTCCTTTGCAACTACAAACCTGGTTCCGATCTGGACAGCCTCTGCTCCCAGCATGAATGCTGCGGCGATTCCCCGTCCGTCTCCGATACCGCCGGCAGCGATCACCGGTATGGATACTGCATCCACTATCTGGGGAACTAACGTCATGGTCGTCTGCTCGCCGATATGGCCGCCGGATTCACATCCTTCTGCCACTACTGCATCTGCGCCGTATTTCTCCATTCTCTTTGCCAGCGCCACGGAAGCAACCACCGGAATCACCTTGATTCCTGCTGCCTTCCACATATCCATATATTTTTCCGGGTTTCCGGCTCCGGTGGTCACCACCTTGATGCCTTCCTCTACCACTACCTTTGCCACATCCTCTGCGTGAGGGCTTAACAGCATGACATTGACTCCGATGGTTTTTCCCGTCAGTTCCTTTGCCTTGCGGATCTCCGCCCGTACCACCTCGCCGGGAGCATTTGCCCCGCCGATGAGGCCTAGACCTCCGGCTTCCGACACGGCCGCCGCCAGATGATGCTCAGCCACCCAGGCCATACCGCCCTGGATAATCGGATGTTCCACTCCCAAAAGTTCGGTAATTCTGGTTTTCATTACGCTTCCACGCCCTTCGCTTTTATATAGTCCATAACCTGCTGAACCGTAGTCAGTTTCTCTAAATCCTCAGATGGAATTTCAACAGAATACTCATCCTCAAGAGCCATAACAAGCTCAAACAAATCCAGAGAATCTGCTCCTAAGTCCTCTTTGAAGGAGGATTCGGCGGTAATTTTACTTGCCTCCACGTTTAACTGCTCTGCGATAATTTCCTGCATTTTCTCTAACATCATTCAATCTCCTCTTTCATTTTCATTCTTATTATTTTTATTCTATTACTTTGAATTTCAAAGTATTAGCCGAAATCATTACCACTCCAAAAGAGTGGCTCCCCAGGTTAATCCTGCTCCAAAGCCGGCAAATACGAGTTTATCTCCCCGCTGCAGCTTTCCTTCCCGGTTCATCTCATCCAAAAGGATTGGTATGGTTGCTCCTGATGTATTTCCAAACCGTTCCAGATTGGTAGGAAACTTTTCCATAGGTATCTTCAACCGCTTTGCGATGGATTCAAAAATCCGGTAATTTGCCTGATGCAGAATAAAATATTTAATTTCTTCTATGTCGGTTCCGCTTTCTTCCACTACCTGTTTAATGGCCTCCGGCACAGTCTTGACTGCAAATTTGAACACCTCCTGGCCGTCCATGGTCATATATCCAAGCTCCGGCTTCTCTCCTGTGAGGAAGTTTCCTGTGGTCCTTCCTCCGCATTCCAGAGCGCTTCCCCTGGTGCCATCCGCTCCCATGGTCATGTGAAGGATTCCCTTTTCTTCCGCTCGAACGACAGCCGCTCCGGCTCCATCCCCGAACAGAACGCAGGTGCTTCTGTCATTCCAGTCAATCAGTTTACTTAAGGTATCCGCCCCGATCACGAGCCCGGTCCGGTAGATCCCGGCCTTAATAAAGCCGTGAACTGTATTTAGGGCATAAACAAATCCGGAGCATGCCGCACTTAAATCAAAAGCAGCTGCCCTGTGAGCTCCGATTGCCGCCTGTACCTCACAGGCACCGCTGGGGAAACAGCAGTCCGCAGAAGAAGTGGCTAAAATGATGATATCCAGTTCATCTGCCGATACACCGGCATTGATAAGCGCCTCTTTTGCAGCCTGTATGGCCAGATCAGAGGTTCCCGACTCCGCCGATGCGATCCGCCTTTCCTTTATTCCGGTCCTGGTCCTTATCCACTCATCACTGGTATCCACAAACCCTGCCAGATCATCATTGGTTACCACTTGCTCCGGGACAGCTGAACCTGTTCCTATTATTCTTGTTGTCATAAATTCCCCCATCCATGTCTCCCACCTCTCCTCTCCTTTCCACTGTCCATGATTCTTAGACAGGTTTCACCCGCTTTACCGGGTGCAAAGGTATGCCTGCAAGGCGTTTAGAGCCTGAGGGATCCATGCCGCGTTGGATTGTTTTATATATCAAATATTTTGAATATCAAAGTAATTTTATAAAATGATACGCAGATTGTCAAGAGAAATTTTACAATTCATGATTCAACAGGTACTGATAAACCTCTCTCTTGCTGATTCCCCTGTCTTTTGCCACCATGCGCATTGCTTCTTTCCGGTCTATCCCCTGGCTTTCGTAAAGCTCCATGTGTTCCTCCATGGACATCTCCCGGGAAGCCATGGATCTTTCCTCTATTTTCTCCCTGATGCTCTTTCCCTCTATGACGATGACACACTCGCCCTTTGGATCTTCCTCTTCATAAGCCTTTAAGGCTTCCAAAAAGGTTGTTCGAAACGCTGTTTCAAAACGTTTCGTAAGCTCCCTGCAAATGGTGATCCTCCGATCTCCCAAAGCCTCATAAAGCTCCTTTAAGGTTCTGACAAGCCGGTGAGGCGCTTCGTAAATGATCATGGTCCTGGTCTCTTCCTTAAGCTCCTCTAAAATCCACTGCTTCTCCTTCTTATCAGTCGGTAAAAACGCTTCAAATGAAAAACGTCTGGTACCAAGCCCGGAAAGAGTGAGAGCCGTAATACAGGCCGCCGGTCCGGGAAGAGATGTCAGCTCAATCCCTGCCTCATAGCACTGCTTTACCAGTTCCTCTCCAGGATCCGAGATACCCGGCGTCCCTGCATCTGTGATTAAGGCAATCTGAACTCCTTGTTTCATCTGCTCCACCAGGTACCTGGCTTTTTCCACCTTATTATACTCATGGTAGCTTGTCATGGGTGTCTTTATATCAAAATGGTTTAAAAGCTTGATGCTGTGGCGGGTATCTTCCGCCGCGATCAAATCCACTTCCTTTAACGTATTTAAAACCCTCAGGGTAATATCATCAAGATTCCCTATGGGCGTTGCACACAAAAATAACTTTCCTTTATTCTCTTCCAATTTTCCTGCTCCCAGCCGTTTCCTCTTTTTCGTCATCAATACCCGTAAATGGTATAGATCTCATCCGTATACACACCTGGTTCTTTATATACAATAACAGGAGCCTCCACCTTGATCATGGATCTTCCTCCCCTTACAGCTTCAATGAGAACCATGTTGGCTTCTCTGTCCACATAGGGATGAACCATCTTCATCCGCTTTGGCTCTAAACCACAGCTTTTTAAAGCCGTTATAATCTCAACAAGCCGATGAGGCCGGTGTACCATGTAAAACCTCCCGCCCGGACGCAAAAGCTTTGCTGCTTCTCTTGTTACATCATGAAGGGTGCATAACACTTCGTGACGGGCAATGGCCTTAGGCAGTTCCGGATTCTTAAGGCCGTGAGAATCGTTCATATACGGGGGATTGGAGGTCACTACGTCAAAGGAAGCCGCGCCAAATAAACGGCTGGCTTCCTTTATATCTCCCGTAACAATGGATATTTTTTCTTCCAGATGATTTAAGGCCACGCTCCTTCTGGCCATTTCCGCCATCGCTTCCTGAATCTCCAGCCCGGTATAATGAAGGCCCTGATTTTTAGCCTCCAAAAGGAGGGGGATGATCCCGGTGCCTGTCCCTAAATCTATCGCCTTTTCCCCCTGCTTTACCAGCGCAAATCCCGAAAGAAGGACCGCATCCATACCAAAGCAGAACCCATCCCGGTTCTGTATGATCTGATATCCGTTTCTTTGCAGATCATCTATACGTTCATTATCTTTTAAATCAATTGTCATCTAACTTAGACTTTCCTTCTTTCTTTTCAAGAGCCTCTAATGCCCTTAACTCCTCATCTGTTACCTGAGCCTTCTCCCGACGGCGTCTGGGCTTAAACTTCAGCTGATCCACCCGGTATTCCCGGATTTCTTTTTCATCCTTAATGGTTACAACCACCTTTACCAGCTGCCTTAAAACGCTTACGGAATGAACCTCTCCCTTAAGTCCGTCATCCGTTGTCACAAAATCACCTACATTGGGAAGCTTGCTGTTAAGCTCCTCATAGGTTTCCTCTTCATTCTTTAAGCAGCACATAAGCCTTCCGCAAACACCGGATATCTTGGTAGGATTTAAAGACAGATTCTGCTCTTTTGCCATCTTAATGGATACAGGTATGAATTCTGAAAGGTAGGAATGGCAGCATAAGGTTCTTCCGCAGATGCCGATTCCTCCCACGATCTTTGTCTCATCCCGGACTCCTACCTGACGAAGCTCGATCCTGGTCTTGAAAACAGAAGCCAGATCCTTGACAAGCTCCCTGAAATCGATTCTTCCGTCCGCAGTAAAATAAAACAGCACCTTATTATTGTCAAAGGTATATTCCGCATCAATCAGCTTCATCTGAAGACCGTGCTTTCTGATCTTCTCTTTGCAGATCTTAAATGCTTCCTTTTCCTTTTCATGATTTCTTTTTTCCACTTCATCGTCAGCCTTGGTTGCCATACGGATCACCGGCTTTAAGGGCTGAACTACTTTATCGTCTTCCACTTCCCGGCATCCAAGGACAACGTAACCATATTCTACTCCCCGGGCAGTTTCCACAATTACATGATCCCCGGTCTGTACCTCCAGGCTCATGGGATCAAAGTAATAAATTTTTCCTGCGTTGCGGAACCGAACGCCTATTACCTTTATCATAAATTAATTCTCCTTCATAACAAGCAGCATGAGCTCCATAGCCAGCTCCATATTGACATTGGCATCCAGACGGATCCGGGCCTTGTCAATGGCCTTTAATATCATCTCAATGCCATCATAAGCACTGGCAGCGCTCATCTCTTTCATTGTATTGTATTCTTCCCTGAAAACCAGAAGATTAATATCCTGAGTCACTTTATACATTAAAACATCCCGGTACCATAGCTGCATAAAATCAAGGCAGTCATAGATATCCAGATTTTCATCCTTCATCTTCTTAATGTAAAAAAGCAGCTCCACAATATCCATATCCTTGATGTGCTTCAACATATGGATCAATTCCTTATACATTACCTGAAACTCCTCAGAAGAAGCCAGATGTATCGCCCTTCCAAGATTCCCTCTGGCAAATGCTGCATAAATCTCAGCTTTGCTCTCTGCGATTCCCAAAGATCCTGTTAAAAACGATCTTACCACCGAATCCTGCAAAGGCTTAAGCTTTAACTGCACACATCTGGAAAGAATGGTGGGAAGAAATGCCTCTTGATTGGTCGTAAGCAGCATAATAACCGCATAAGAAGGAGGTTCTTCGATCGTCTTTAACAGGGCATTCTGGGCCTGAACCGTCATCTTTTCCGCTTCATCCACAATGTAGATCTTATAGTAACTGCTATAAGGGCGTATCATTATGGTGTTATTTATCTGGTCCCTGATATCGTCAACGCCAATGCTTCCTGACTTCTCATGGGATAAATAAATCAGATCCGGATGGTTTTCGCTCATGACCTGCTTGCATGCATGGCACTGCATACATGGCTCACTCTTTCCCTTTTCACAGAGAAGGGTCATTGCAAATGCATTGGCCAGGGACTTACGCCCCATCCCCGCTTCCCCTGTCAAAATGTACGCATGGGAAACATGATTTGATTCAATGGCTTTTTGCAAATGTTCTTTGATTCTCTCATGGCCGATGATATCTTTAAACCCTGGCATAGAGGCACCCCCCTGTCACTGTTGTCTAATCCGTCCTCCCTGTCTCTGAAAACGGAAAAACGAATTTAACTAATTATAACATAGAACGTTTATCACCACAAGAAAGAAGTATTGGCAAATCCTTTCTCATTTCCCCCGTTTCTGTACATTTTCAGTCAATTTTTTTCAGCACATAAACTTTTTAAGTTGAGATTATAAACCCGGTGAAGTATACTGAGAAGAGAAGGTATTTGTATCGGAATTAAAACAATAGGGGATGATTTCAATTTTAGGAATAATAATAGCAGACGACGAAAAGAAAATCTGCAGGCTTTTAGAATATTTGATCGACTGGGATGAAATAGGGGTTAAGCTTTTGGGGGTTGCTTATGATGGCATTTCTGCATTTCAGCTGATTCAGGAAAAGAAACCTGACGTTCTGCTTACGGACATCAGAATGCCGGGTATGGATGGCCTCCAGCTGATTGAAGAGGCCAAGAAGCAGAATGCTTCTCTTAAATGCATAATCATAAGCGGCTATAAGGACTTTCAATACGCACAACAGGGAATCCGGTACGGAGTACGGGATTATTTGCTGAAGCCAATTAACCAGGATGACCTGACCCGTACGTTAAAAAAACTGGTCAAAGAAACCTTGGAGCAGAAAAGCAGCCAGGAAGTCCAGATGCACTTAGAAGAAACCATAAGAAACTATTCCGGTGAGTTTAAACGGGTATTTTTAAAAATGGTATTAGAACAAAAACCGGAGGAAAGGCCTGAGTCCGTATTAAAAGAAGTCCGAAAAATCAATCCGTCCCGGGTTGTTAACCAGGGCGGCCGGTGTCTGGTTGTGAAGCCGGATATTGAGTATAAGGATTTTACAAAAGATGCTTATCAGCTTTTAATTGATAAAACGATTGAGATCCTTCAGGTCGAATTTGCTTCTGAAGAAGGAGATTTAACGATTGAGGCATCCGAAGAGGGAATATTTCTATTACTGTTCCATGAACCTTCAGATAAGGAAGAACTGATGAAAGCCTTAAACCATGTCAGAGACCGGGTCATGGGACTTCAGGATCTATTTCCAAAGATATACTTTTCAGCTATCATCACAGAGCAGGTGGATACAGACGAGGAACTGATCAGGCAGATACAGTACAGCCGGATCGCCATGTACAACCGGCTCCTTACGGATGCCAATACGGTATCGAAATTGAATGCGCCGGCTGCCGGATCAGAAGAAAAGAGCTCCTTAACCGCAGAGATTTCCAGGCTGTTAGAAGACAGACCAGAATCCTTTGAACCGGAAGAAATAAAAAGCTGCTTAAATGATGCAAAACGAATCATGCAAACGGCAAATAACATCTCCGGGCTTGATATTAAAATGGAGCTGCTCCGGCTAGCCCATAATTATCTGGACTGGTTTGAACTTCTTGATACCTCTCTGGACAAAAACGGAAAAGCCGCTTACTTCTCCGAAATGTATGAGCATTGCATCAGCCTTGAACAGGCTTTTGAACTCCTGGAAGAAACCCTTACAAAAGCTTTGCTTGAAGTTCTGAGCCATTTAAAAAGCAGGGAAATAAAGCCGGTTGCTTATGCCAAGCACTATATAGAAAAAAACAAGGGCGTTCAAATAAAGCTGGAAGAGCTGGCAAAAAACGCCGGTTTCAGCTATACCTATTTTTCATACTTATTTAAAAAAGAAACAGGTAAAACACTGACCGAATATATACAGATGGTAAGGATAGAGGCCGCCAAAAAGCTTCTGGTGGAAAAAGAGCGGAACGTAAGCGAAGTAGCGGAACTGGTTGGTTACAGTGATATCAAATTTTTTACCAAACAGTTTAAAAAAGCACTGGGCGTCTCTCCCAATGAATACCGTAAAATGTTTCTGGAACGCTGAAAAGGGGAGGAGATCCTTTGAAAAAACAATGGTTAAAAAAACGGATTCTGATCTGGATAAGAGCCATGATTTCATGGAGCTGTCTTGCCCTGATCCTGTTCTTTCTGATTCTGCTTAGGCCGGAACTTACGGAATCCATTCTATATACAGTTATGGCATGGAGTATGCTGTTATCCTTTTTTCTCATGCTTGCTATAGGTAAAGTTATGATTTTAGAACCCTTTCGGACCATCCAGAAAAAAATAGAACTTTTCAACGATGGGATTATTTTTACCGAAATATTTAAAAACCTGGAAGGAATCTCACCGGATACAGATGCCCTGCTTTTAAAGGTACACACCATCCTGGACAAGGATAAAATAATGGAAAATGCCAAACAGCAAGCAAGATACTTAGCCCTTCAAAATCAGATCAATCCTCATTTCCTCTATAATATACTGGAATCCATACGTTCCGATGCGATTATGGCGGGAGTCCCGGAAATCGGAAAGATCACAGAGGCTCTTGCTGTATTCTTCCGCTATACAACTTCAAAAATGGAGAGTCTCAGCACCCTTCAGGAAGAGCTTAACAATGTAGAAAATTATTTTTTAATACAGAAATACCGCTTTGATGATAAGCTGGAATTAAAAATTAAACTGCCCCGGGATGATGAAGAAATATTAAAAACCCGGATCCCCAAGCTTACTCTCCAGCCAATAGTGGAGAATGCCATTAAACACGGATTGGAACCTAAGGTTTCAGGGGGAACCATTGTCATTGACATCGAGCACAGTGACACCGTACTTTATCTTTCCGTGGTTGATGACGGGATCGGCATTGAAGAAGCCAGGCTTGGTTGCCTCAATGAAAAGCTTTCCCGAATGGATGCCAATGACAGTTCCGCCAATGAAGGAGGAAAGGGAGGTATCGCACTCATAAATGTAAATTCCAGAATCCGCCTTCTCATGGGTGACGAATATGGCATCCACATCTTAAGCACTCCCAGAATCGGAACCGAAGTATGCCTCACACTTCCTTATATGTTTGAGCAGACAGAAGGGATTGGATGATGAAAAAAGAAGTGATCCGTTATGAAAACATACACTGTTCCATGGACGGCCAGGCTTATTTAAATGGACTCTTCTTTCGGGCATTTGAGGGAGAAATCTGCTGTGTCATCGTCAACAATACCATTGAAAAAAAATATTTCCTGCAGCTTCTGTACGGAAACTTAAAGCCAGGCTACGGCTGGTCCTATTATAAAGGGGAAAAAATAGTATCCTCCAAAATTCAGGAACAGATGTTAAAGCAGACTGCATTTATCGGCCGCAACAAAGGAATCTTTTCAGAGCTGAGTGTCGCTGAGAACATTTTCGTGGCCAGCGGCAGGGTCCCCTTCTGGAGGCGGGTAAATCCTCTCTGCAGGCACGCTCCGAAGCTTTTTAAGGATTGGGATATTTCCATTCCCCTGCTTGCCAAAGCCCACATGCTGGACCCCGGCATGCAGAAACAAGCCGAGTTAATGCGCGCTTATGTCTCCGGATGCAGTCTGGCCGTTATAACGGATATCGAAATGATCATGACAGAAGATCAGCTCAAAAATTTCTTTGCTCTGGTGACAAAATTAAAAGACCGGGGTATGACATTCCTCTACATTGTAAACAGCTCCACCAAATTATACAAATATGCCGATGAAATAACGATTATCAAAAACGGCAGGACCATCGGCCATATGAACCGGGAAGATTTCTCTAAATTTCAGACCTATATGGAATTGTTTGAAAAGACCAGAAAAAACACCCTAAAAAGAAATGACTTATTACAAAAGCAGATCGATAAAAAAACGGTTCTGGAATTCCAAAATGTAAAACTGCCGGACCTTCCCGTATTAAATCTATCGTTAAATGCAGGAGAAGTTTTAAACATATTGGACCTGGATTCTGCAGAATGCAGAAATATCCTTCCAATTCTGCAGGGAGAATGTGGATTTGAAGCAGGTAAAATTTTATTAAACGGAAAAGAATATTCCTTTCAATCCGTTCACCAGTCCATACGGGATGGCATCGCCTTCATCGAAGCAAGGCCAATGGAAGAAATGCTGTTCGCCGATATGACCGTTTTAGACCACATGACGTTTATGATCCAGCGAAATAAAAAAAAGTTCTTTCTGAGAAAAAAATACAGAAAGATGACACGGTACCTGTTAGATGGAATATTCAGTGAAGAGGAATTGATGAAAAAAACATACTCGGTCAGTGATGAATGCAAACTAAAGCTTTTATATTACCGCTGGATTTTTGTTCGACCGCAGGTCCTGGTATGCATAAAACCATTTTCCTCCGTTGATTTTCAAATGCGTCAGATCACCATTAACCTGCTGAAAGAAGTTTTGAAGTCAGGAATCTCTGTAATCATCATTACGAACCAGATTGCAGAAGCTTACACCATGGAAGGTAAGAATATTACCTTTCACGATGGAGCAATTGCAATGGATTAACTCTTCCAAGCAGAAGTTTGTTGTAAACTTTAACCATAAAAAAGTCTTATTTTAAAAAATAATAAGGCTTTTTTTATTATAAAAAGGCCGATTTCGAAAAATACACCCCCATTTAGCACAAAATATACCATTGTTTCATCCTCTTTTTACTGTTAAAATAACAAACACATATCATTCATTGTACCTATCAAAACTATTGAGAGTAGGAAGGGAGATTAAAAGTAATGAAAAGAAAGATTTTATCCATGCTGTTAGTATCTGCTATACTGGCTTCCGTAACTGGCTGCGGGGAACAAAAGACTGTTTCACAGCCAACTGCAACAGAAAAAACTGCTTCTGGGGATATCACCGTTGGCGTTATTCTGAAAACACTTTCCAGTGAATACTGGGGATATGTTGCGGCAGGTGTTCAAGCGGCCTCCAAAGATTTAGGGGTTAAGGTTGATCTGCAGGGTCCGGCCTCTGAAACAGCTTATGATGAACAGAACAATATGATCGAAACAATGCTCTCCGGCGGTGTAGATGCATTTGTCATCTCCCCCCTTCAATCAGACTCTGTAGCAAGTGTAATCGGAGATGTTAAAATTCCTGTTATAACCGTTGACACTGATGCGGAAATACCAGGAAAAGTTTCCTTCGTGGGAACCGGTAACGACAACGCAGCTTACCAGGGTGGTTTATTCGCAGCTAAAAAAGCCGGAAAAGGTGCAAAAGCAGCTATCATCGGAGGCGTTGAGGGCAATGCCACCAGCGATGCCCGTCAGGCAGGATATATAAAAGCTCTGGAAGAAAATGGTGTGGAGGTTGTTTCCATACAGTATGCCCAATCCAATCCGGATACGGCTGCAAATGTAATGGAAAATATCATAACCGCTCAGAACGGAGATATTCAGATCGTCTGCTGCCACAACGATGATACGGCTGCAGGCGCATCCAATGCCGTAAAACAGCTTGGTTTAAAGGACGTCATTATCGTTGGCTTCGACGGCAACCAAAGCGGTGTCCAGAATATCATTGACGGCAACATCACTGCCACCTGCGCACAGGCTGCTTATACCATGGGCTATCAGGCGGTTGAAACAGCCCTTAAGGCAATAAAGGGAGAAACCGTTGAAACATTCGTAGATACTGGCTGTGAAGTCATTACAGCAGACAATGCAGAAGAATACTTAACAACACTGAAAGGCTACCTGAAATAATCCATTTGAATATGTACAGAAAGGTTTGTTGGCATTATGAGTAATTATTTGGTTGAGCTGAAAGGTGTAACAAAACGCTTCCCTGGTGTAGTAGCAATGCGAAACATGTCATTACAAATCAGACCTGGAGAGATCCACGGTCTGATCGGTGAAAACGGCGCCGGTAAATCCACCCTGATCAAGGTACTGACCGGTGTACATATTCCGGAAGAAGGCACCATTTACATCGAAGGAAACAAGGTTTCATTTAAGAATCCAAATGAAGCTGCAACTGCCGGTATTGCCTGTGTATATCAAGAATTAAATATTGTTAAACTTCTATCTGTCACAGACAATATTTTTATTAACAAAGCAATTAAAATGAAAGGCAGCCCGTTTCTGGATTATGCCAAAATGCATAATATAGCCCATGAAGTTATGCTTTCCCTGGGTCAGGACATTGATGTAAAAAAAGAATGCGGTTCCTATGGTATGGGAATCCAGCAAATGGTGGAAATCGCAAAAGCAGTCCTGATCGATGCAAAACTCATCATCATGGATGAACCTACATCCAGCCTTGGGGAAAAGGAAGTGGAACAGTTAATGAAAACAGTCCGTTCCTTAAAAGAAAAAGGCATTGCTATCCTTTTTGTCTCCCATAAGCTGGAGGAGCTCTTTGAGCTATGCGACCGCGTTACAGTCATGCGAGATGGAGAACACATCCTGACAAAAAATACGGATGAATTAGATAACGATTCACTGATCTCAGCCATGGTAGGCAGAACATTGGATAATCAATATCCGAAAATTGAAGCGGAGACTGGTACGGAAGCCCTCCGGGTAGAGCATTTAAACTCCGCAGGTGTATTAAGGGATGTGAGCTTTCATGCAAACCATGGAGAAATCCTCGGTTTTGCCGGTTTAGTAGGCGCCGGCAGAACCGAAACATTCCGGGCTGTATTCGGTGCTGACCCATATGACAGCGGAGATATTTATGTAAACGGGGAGAAAGTGGTCATAAAGTCTCCAAAAGCCGGTATCCGCTGCGGGATGGCATTTTTAACAGAAGACCGCAAAGGGCAGGGACTTGTTCTTTCCCAATCAGTCCGAACAAACCTGATCTTAAGTAATATGAGACGCTGTACGAATGGCCTGTTCTTTGATGAGAAACATATCGATCAGCTGGCGGAAGAAAATATCAGTGACTTGAAAATAAAAACTCCCACCGCCGATGAGGTGGTGGGACAGCTGTCAGGCGGCAATCAGCAAAAAGTGGTCATCGGAAAATGGATCAATACAAACGCGGACATCTACATATTTGATGAACCGACCAGAGGAATTGACGTAGGTGCTAAGGTCGAAGTTTATAACATCATGAACCGTCTGGTCCGTGCCGGAAAATGTGTTATCATGATTTCTTCCGAATTACCGGAGATCATAGGAATGAGTGACCGGGTAATCGTCATGAGGGAAGGAAAAGTCATGGGAGAACTTTCGAGAAAAACAGATGTCCTGAATCAGGAAATAATCATGAAAGCGGCTTGGGGAGGCGAAATTCGATGAAGACGAAGAAAATGAAAGATATAATAGGAAAGGTGGCTCCTTTACTGGCCTTGGTTCTTTTGTTCATTGTTTTATCACTGGCAACTGATAAATTTTTTACAATCAATAATATGATGAATATTCTAAGACAAACGGCTGTTAACGGGCTGATCTCCGCAGCCATGCTGGTGGTACTGATTACGGCAGGCATCGACTTATCCGTTGGTGCGAATGCAATCCTGTGCGCATGTATGATGGGTATGCTGAAATCATCCTTCGGCATTACAAACTCTCTGGTATTAATCCTGGTCTGTATCATAACCGGAATTTCCGTTGGATTCTTAAACGGCATCCTGCTCACAAAAATGCATCTTCCCCATCCTTTCGTTTCAACCCTGGGTATGAAAAACGTACTGTGCGGACTGGCACTGCTGGTGGTCTCAACAAAAACAATCTCCGACTTTCCGGCTGCCGTTACATTTTTAGGCTCCAGCAACTTATTTAAAGTATCCGGCGGATTCTCCGGGATCCCACTGTGCTTTATCATTTTAATATTAATCTATATCGTATATCATTTCTTTTTAAACAAAACCGCACTAGGAAGAATGATTTACTGCGTAGGCGGTAATCCGGAAGCTGCCCGGCTTTCCGGAATCAATTCCGATAATATACTGATTTTTGTTTACAGCTTATCCGGTTTTATGTGCTCCATTGCCGCACTTGTCATAGTCGGACGGTCTGCTGTTGCCAATCCTTCTGCCGCCATCTCACCATATGATACGGATGCTATTGCGGCATGTATTATTGGCGGTGCCTCCTTTATGGGAGGAAAAGGAACCATCTGGGGAACTTTAATCGGCGCCCTGATGATTTCTACCATTCGAAATGGTTTAACACTCTTAAATACCTCCAGTTCCGTACAATATATTGTTATCGGTCTGGTTATCATCGCCGCTGTATTTATTGATGTAACAAGGACACGTATGGAAGCAAAGGCAAAACGGCTTGCAGCTAAATAAAAGCTTAACCTTAAAATAAGCATGAAAGGCGCTATGGAATTCCATAACTCTTTCATGCTTATTTTAACTTCATCAAGTAACAAAGCAGATTGCGAATATCCGATCAACTCATTCTATCTCTGCGGTCACGGCTTTTACGATCTCATCCAGGCAAGATTCCAGCTCCTGGTTGCAGAATCTCTTATGTATTCCGCATCTAAGTAGATTTTCTTCTTTAAAATCCTCTTCATCCGCCAGAAACCTTCTGCAAAGTTCCTTATATTTAGGTGTCTTCTGTCCCTTCTCTCGTTTAATAGCTCTCAAAAGCCGGTCCCCATCCTCAACCTCAATATAAATAGGAAACAACTTATCCTCTCCAAAATAAGCCCTTGTCTTTTCATAAGATTCCAGAGTTCCGATCATCAGATATCCATTATTCCCGGCTAAATTGATCTGACCGTCATCAACAGTAAAATAGCTCCACGGACCATAAACAGTTTCATAAGTCCTCTCCTCAATAAGCCTGTGTTCCTTTCGGAATTCCTCCAGCTTATCACTGGTAGTAAAATAATATTCCACCCCATCCTTTTCTCCATCCCGAATCGGTCTTGTGGTATATAAAACAACTTTCTTTAATTGGGGAAGCCTCTTTAAAAGTCTTTTATAAACTGTATCTTTTCCGGAAGCACTTTTTCCCATTACATAGAATATTTTGCCCATATTATCTGCTCCATCTTTTATCCTATCTTATTTTATCTTTTATATAATCTATATCTTTTATTATATCTTTCATTTTATCTTATTTATTTATCTTATTGATTTATCTTATTGATTTATCTTTTAATCTATCTAACATTTATTCCAGCTTCATTAACCACAAAAAGCTCTCTGGATTCCTCATCCTCCAGCCCCTGCACCGCAAGGCCAAGCTCTTTATACTTCATAATCAGATCAATGGATTCCTTTTTTAAAACCTCTCCTGGTACAACGATGGGTATCCCCGGGGGATACACGTAAACAAATTCTGCTGATATCATACCCTCGCCGTCAGGAATAGCGATCCTGCGCCTGGGTTCATCCATCGCTTGGGCAATGCTCAACCGGCATTCCGGCATTCTCTCCAGCCCCTGATATAAGTGATTCTCATCTTCACAGCCTTCCTCCGCAGAAAGCCCAGCATCAATATGAAGCAGAGCTTTACACAGCCGTTTAAGACCTTCCTGCGTATCAGCCAGAGTCGTTATGGCAGTCACATAGTCTGAACCGCACATTTCCATCTCAAGATGATATTCCTTTCTCAGTCTGTCATCCAGCCAGGCTCCCGATTTTCCTGTACCTCTTGTGGAAATAATGATTTTAGAGAGGTCCATATCAAAGATTCCATTCAGCCCTTTTTCCTGGTACGTAAGAAGCCTTAGGTGTTTCATACCAGACAAAGCCTTTCGGACCTCTCCTATTTTATCGGAAAAGATCCTCATCTGCTCCAGCCCTTCCCCGGCCATATACCGTATACAGCCTTCGATCCCTGCCATCAGCACGTAGGAGGGGCTGCTGGTCTGATACATATGCACATAGCGATCCAATCTCCCCATATCCACATATCCTTCCTTTACGTGCATAACAGCCGTCTGTGTAAAAGAAGGAAGAGTTTTATGAAGGCTCTGAATCACCACATCCGCTCCAAGTTCTAAAGCAGAAACCGGAAATCCTTCCTCTCTTCCAAAGGAAAAGTGTGCTCCATGAGCCTCATCCACAATGAGAGGCAGGCGGAATTTATGAACTACCTCTGCAATGGCCTTAATATCAGATACAATGCCATCATAAGTTGGGGATACAATAAACACCGCTTGAATCTTCCGATGGCTCATCAACATCTCTTCAATTTTTTCCGGAAGTAATCCACCTTGAATACCGAATTCAGGTATTATTTGTGGATAAATATATTCCGCTCTTAACTGATTGAGGAAAACTCCATGAAACGCTGACTTATGACAGTTTCTGCTCATAAGAATGGTTCCACCCCTTGAAACGGTCCCGCTTATGGCACTAAGGATCCCGCTGCTGCTTCCATTAACAAGATAATACGTTCTGCTGCTCCCGTATACCCTGGAAGCCCATTCCATAGACTCCTTTAAAATCCCTTCCGGATGGTGCAGGTTATCAAAACCATCAATCTCCGTAATATCTATGGAAAAAGGATTTGGAAAATTATCGGCAAAGGATCCATGATACTGCCTTTTATGTCCCGGCATGTGAAAAGGATAAAAATCTGATTCTCCATATTCCATTAACTTTTTTAATAAATTCGGTGTATCATTCATAGTATGAACCGCCTTTCGTCTGCATAAACCACTGGGCTCATTCCCTGTTCTTTTTACATTTTTCTTTATAAATCGACTCTTTTAGTATAGCATCCTTATCCTCTCTTTACAATTTTTTCTCGCAGCGCTATAATATAATTTTGGAAATGAAAAAGGAGATGGTTATATTATGAGATTAATCGAATTTAAGATGGAGCGTCCCGGACTGGTAAAAGCCGGAGATGAAGTTCAGATCATAGAAAGGGAAGGAACCAGCAGCTATAGCTATATCATAGACCCTGCTGTGGCCATGTCCGGCTGTTACGTAGGACGTGACCGGATCAAATCTGATCACGGCATTGTCAAAGAGATAAAACACAATGACCGGGGATATTATGTGATTGTGGAATTTGATGAATGATGAAAGCAAATAAAAAGCCCTGAAACATTTCTGTTTCAAGGCTTGTCCTGAGACACCGGGGACTCGAACCCCGGACAACTTGATTAAAAGTCAAGTGCTCTACCACCTGAGCTAGTATCCCATATGCCCAAAGCCGGAATCGAACCAGCGACACGAGGATTTTCAGTCCTCTGCTCTACCAACTGAGCTATCTGGGCCTATGTACCTTCATTAGTACACGTTCTTATAAAATTAGTCAAAAAAAATTGCGGGGGCAGGATTTGAACCTGCGACCTTCGGGTTATGAGCCCGACGAGCTTCCAGACTGCTCCACCCCGCGTTATTCAATTATAGTATATGCAGTGATTAAGATTTTAATCACTAAATGGATGGAGATGGATTCGAACCATCGAAGCGTGTCGCAACAGATTTACAGTCTGCCCCCTTTGGCCACTCGGGAACCCATCCATATTTTATTAAAGTGATGCAAGCCGATGATCGGACTCGAACCGATAACCTGCTGATTACAAATCAGCTGCTCTGCCAATTGAGCCACATCGGCACAAATCTTCTCATGTGTGTTGCTATGCATACTGAATGGGACCTATAGGGCTCGAACCTATGACCCTCTGCTTGTAAGGCAGATGCTCTCCCAGCTGAGCTAAGATCCCATATACAATATTTAGTTTTCAAACGACCCGGATGGGATTCGAACCCACGACCTCCGCCGTGACAGGGCGGCGCTCTAACCAGCTGAGCCACCAGGCCAAACCTTTTTGAAGGCTATTGCATATACCCTCAAAACCACACATTGCTACATATCTATTTTCATCCGTTCTTCCTCTTACCTAAACCAACCTGGTTAAGCCCTCGACCTATTAGTGACAGTCAGCTGCACATGTTGCCATGCTTCCACCTCTGCCCTATCTACCTCGTCGTCTTCAAGGGGTCTTACTCTTGCGATGGGATATCTCATCTTGAGGGGGGCTTCACGCTTAGATGCCTTCAGCGTTTATCCCTTCCCGACTTGGCTACTCTGCCATGGCTTTGATAGCCAACAGATACACCAGAGGTCAGTCCATCCCGGTCCTCTCGTACTAAGGACAGCTCCTCTCAAATATCCTACGCCCACGCCGGATAGGGACCGAACTGTCTCACGACGTTCTGAACCCAGCTCGCGTACCGCTTTAATGGGCGAACAGCCCAACCCTTGGGACCTACTACAGCCCCAGGATGCGATGAGCCGACATCGAGGTGCCAAACCACTCCGTCGATGTGAACTCTTGGGAGTGATAAGCCTGTTATCCCCAGGGTAGCTTTTATCCGTTGAGCGATGGCAATCCCACTTTATACCACCGGATCACTAAGTCCTAGTTTCCTACCTGCTCCACCCGTCGGTGTCGCAGTCAAGCTCCCTTATGCCTTTGCACTCTTCGAATGGTTTCCGTCCATTCTGAGGGAACCTTTGAGCGCCTCCGATACCCTTTCGGAGGCGACCGCCCCAGTCA
This sequence comes from Lacrimispora sphenoides, assembly GCF_900105215.1. NCBI lineage: Bacteria > Bacillati > Bacillota > Clostridia > Lachnospirales > Lachnospiraceae > Lacrimispora > Lacrimispora sphenoides. Next base: position 1,399,220 of record NZ_FOIP01000001.1, read on the forward strand.
AACTCCCCGCCTGACATTGTCCCCCAGCCAGGTCATGGCTGCAGGTTAGAAATCCAATACCGCAAGGGTGGTATCCCAACATCGGCTCTGATAAGACTGGCGTCCTATCTTCACTGCCTCCCACCTATCCTGTACATGCAGTACCGAATCCCAGTATCAAGCTGGAGTAAAGCTCCATGGGGTCTTTCCGTCCTGGCGCAGGTAACCAGCATCTTCACTGGTACTTCAATTTCACCGGGTGCATTGTTGAGACAGCGCTCAAATCATTACGCCTTTCGTGCGGGTCGGAACTTACCCGACAAGGAATTTCGCTACCTTAGGACCGTTATAGTTACGGCCGCCGTTTACTGGGGCTTAAATTCAGAGCTTCGCGTTGCCGCTAACCCCTCCTCGTAACCTTCCAGCACCGGGCAGGCGTCAGCCCATATACCTCACCTTTCGGTTTTGCATAGACCTGTGTTTTTGCTAAACAGTTGCTTGAGCCTATTCTCTGCGGCCTGGTTTCCCAGGCACCCCTTATCCCGAAGTTACGGGGTCATTTTGCCGAGTTCCTTAACAATGCTTCTCCCGCCGGCCTTAGGATTCTCTCCTCATCCACCTGTGTCGGTTTACGGTACGGGCACATATTACACAATAGCGGCTTTTCTTGACAGCCCCTACGAAGACTTCCCTACTTGTGTTCGGTACGCGTCACACCTTCCTGTTGCTGGGTGGATTTGCCATTCCAGCCAGTCCAGTGCTTGCCCCGGTCTTTTCATTCCCGGGTTCTTCTTCGGTTCTGTGTCCCCACAGTTCTGATAATATGCGGTACAGGAATTTCAACCTGTTGTCCATCGACTACGTCTTTCGACCTCGCCTTAGGCCCCGACTTACCCAGAGCAGATCAGCTTTACTCTGGAAACCTTAGATATTCGGCCTGGAGGATTCTCACCTCCATCTCGCTACTCATTCCGGCATTCTCTCTTCTTAACACTCCACATCTCCTTACGGTAATGCTTCTGTGCGTTAAGAATGCTCCTCTACCAATGTATATAAATATACATTCCACAGCTTCGGTGTCGTGTTTTAGCCCCGGACATTTTCGGCGCAGGACCTCTCGACTAGTGAGCTATTACGCACTCTTTGAATGTGTGGCTGCTTCTAAGCCAACATCCTAGTTGTCTGTGAAATCCCACATCCTTTTCCACTTAACACGCACTTTGGGACCTTAGCTGGTGGTCTGGGCTCTTTCCCTTTTGACTACCCAACTTATCTCGTGCAGTCTGACTCCCGTACATCATCTGGCCGGCATTCGGAGTTTGATATTCTTTGGTAAGCTTTGACGCCCCCTAGGAAATTCAGTGCTCTACCTCCGGCAGACTAATACGAGGCTAGCCCTAAAGCTATTTCGAGGAGAACCAGCTATCTCCGGGTTCGATTGGAATTTCTCCCCTACCCACACCTCATCGCCACCCTTTTCAACGGATGTGCGTTCGGTCCTCCATTTCCTTTTACGGAAACTTCAACCTGGACATGGGTAGATCACCCGGTTTCGGGTCTACCTTTACTGACTTATGCGCCCTATTAAGACTTGGTTTCCCTTCGGCTCCACACCTTAAGTGCTTAACCTTGCCAGTAACGGTAACTCGCCGGACCGTTCTACAAAAAGTACGCGGTTCCACTTTAAACGTGGTTCCACAGCTTGTAAACACAGGGTTTCAGGTTCTCTTTCACTCCCCTCCCGGGGTCCTTTTCACCTTTCCTTCACAGTACTATGCGCTATCGGTCACTAAGTAGTATTTAGCCTTGGGGGGTGGTCCCCCCGAATTCCCACAAGGTTTCTCGTGTCTCGTGGTACTTTGGATCCTGCTCGCTGACTATTGCTTTCCCATACAAGGCTTTCACTTTCTATGGCCGGTCTTTCCAGGACCGTTCTGGTAACAAATCGTCTCACTTATTGCAGTCCATAACCCCAGTATGCACGCATACTGGTTTAGGCTCCTTCCATTTCGCTCGCCGCTACTTTGGAAATCGAGTTTTCTTTCTTTTCCTCCGGGTACTTAGATGTTTCAGTTCCCCGGGTTCCCGACGTATGGCTATGTATTCACCATACGACAACTGAGGTTTGCTCAGTTGGGTTTCCCCATTCAGATATCTCCGGATCAAAGGATATTTGCTCCTCCCCGAAGCTTTTCGCAGCTTATCACGTCTTTCATCGGCTCTTAGTGCCAAGGCATCCACCCTGCGCTCTTATTAGCTTAACCAATTCGATGTTCGCCTGCGGGTGCGGGCTACTTATCTAAGATACATAGCGTTGTATCTCTGGTCTTAGGTTTGTTATTTCACCGTACGTTACGGTTACTTTAACGAGTTTTGTTTGGTTACATCGTTAGATGTAACACCTCGGATGTCTTGATGTCGTCTTTATACTTTAACATATAAAAACTCTATCTAGATATATTTCAATATGTGGTTTTCAAGGTACATGCGTGATGTCATTATAAGCAATAAATGCTTTCTCTTGGCATCATCTGACTGAAGTTTATCAGTCATTCGCTTGCTCGATGGACTCGAACCCACGAATCACTGGTAAAAACCAGCTATATAAAACAGCACTGCCCTGCTGAATCAGGTTAACACATTCTTTAACACAGGCTTCGCTTTTCCCTCCGCCCATTGGAACATGTCCGTTCTATATAAAACACTCGCTAGAGTGAATTTTTTAAAGTAATCTGGCACCCACCTGCTCTCCCATGCCGTCTCCAGCATAGTACCATCGGCCGCTTAAGTCTTAACCATCGTGTTCGGGATGGGAACGGGTGTCTCCCCTAAGCGCATCGGCACCAGAAATCTTTTGTCTTTCTTGGTGTTTCCATATTCATTTTTATTTCTTTGAAAACCAAAGACTCAACAGTATATAAAACCCTTACTTCTTCTTCCTTAGAAAGGAGGTGATCCAGCCGCACCTTCCGATACGGCTACCTTGTTACGACTTCACCCCAGTTATCAGTCCCGCCTTCGGCAGCTCCCTCCTTACGGTTGGGTCACTGACTTCGGGCGTTACCAACTCCCATGGTGTGACGGGCGGTGTGTACAAGACCCGGGAACGTATTCACCGCGGCATTCTGATCCGCGATTACTAGCGATTCCAGCTTCATGTAGTCGAGTTGCAGACTACAATCCGAACTGAGACGTTATTTTTGGGGTTTGCTCCAGATCGCTCCTTTGCTTCCCTTTGTTTACGCCATTGTAGCACGTGTGTAGCCCAAATCATAAGGGGCATGATGATTTGACGTCATCCCCACCTTCCTCCAGGTTATCCCTGGCAGTCTCCCCAGAGTGCCCAACTTGACTTGCTGGCTACTAAGGATAAGGGTTGCGCTCGTTGCGGGACTTAACCCAACATCTCACGACACGAGCTGACGACAACCATGCACCACCTGTCTAGAATGCCCCGTAGGGAAGGGATCGTTACATCCCGGTCATTCCGATGTCAAGACTTGGTAAGGTTCTTCGCGTTGCTTCGAATTAAACCACATGCTCCACCGCTTGTGCGGGTCCCCGTCAATTCCTTTGAGTTTCATTCTTGCGAACGTACTCCCCAGGTGGAATACTTATTGCGTTAGCGACGGCACCGAAGAGCTTTGCTCCCCAACACCTAGTATTCATCGTTTACGGCGTGGACTACCAGGGTATCTAATCCTGTTTGCTCCCCACGCTTTCGAGCCTCAACGTCAGTTACAGTCCAGTAAGCCGCCTTCGCCACTGGTGTTCCTCCTAATATCTACGCATTTCACCGCTACACTAGGAATTCCACTTACCTCTCCTGCACTCTAGCACCACAGTTTCCAAAGCAGTCCCGGGGTTGAGCCCCGGGCTTTCACTCCAGACTTGCAGTGCCGTCTACGCTCCCTTTACACCCAGTAAATCCGGATAACGCTTGCCCCCTACGTATTACCGCGGCTGCTGGCACGTAGTTAGCCGGGGCTTCTTAGTCAGGTACCGTCATTTTCTTCCCTGCTGATAGAGCTTTACATACCGAAATACTTCTTCACTCACGCGGCGTCGCTGGATCAGGGTTTCCCCCATTGTCCAATATTCCCCACTGCTGCCTCCCGTAGGAGTTTGGGCCGTGTCTCAGTCCCAATGTGGCCGGTCACCCTCTCAGGTCGGCTACTGATCGTCGGCTTGGTGGGCCGTTACCTCACCAACTACCTAATCAGACGCGGGTCCATCTCATACCACCGGAGTTTTTCACACTGTACCATGCGGCACTGTGTGCTTATGCGGTATTAGCAGTCGTTTCCGACTGTTATCCCCCTGTATGAGGCAGGTTACCCACGCGTTACTCACCCGTCCGCCGCTAAGTCAATTTCAATTCCATCCGAAAACTTCCTTGAAATCGCTTCGCTCGACTTGCATGTGTTAAGCACGCCGCCAGCGTTCATCCTGAGCCAGGATCGAACTCTCAAATTAAAGGTGTTCAATCCGGGGTCAAAATCAACTAACTAGCTAATTTATTTCCCGTTTTACTTGTTGTTTGGTTCGTATACAATTGCTTGTATTCGTTCTGAAATTTTCTCATTCAAAGCCATCAAACATGACTTGTTTTATTAGAATTTTCAGGGTTTTACATACTGTTCAATCTTCTGTTTTCAAGGTGCTTCGTGTTGTCCTTCTTTCTTAACAGCAACTCATTTATTCTATCACAGCGTTTCTGTTCTGTCAACACTTTTTTTATTTTATTTTTTCACTGCTTTTCGACAGCTGGTATATAGTAACACATCTTTATTTCTATGTCAACTACTTTTTTCACTGCCTAGAAGTAAAATGTAATCACTTGGAAATGAGCGGAGAAAGAGGGATTTGAACCCTCGCGCCGGTTGCCCGACCTACACCCTTAGCAGGGGCGCCTCTTCGGCCTCTTGAGTATTTCTCCGTAGTTCATAATTTCCATATGATTGGTCTTTCAAGTAAAAACTTTTCCAGACGCATTGACAATTATACAAGATATAATTCGACTTGTCAACCTATTTTTTGATTTATTTCTTCCTGTATTTTGTCATGTACCATTTCCGCTATCTGGATGGTTTTCATCTTCTGATAATCCTCCGCATAAAGCGGCTTTAGGAAGCAAACCTGCACGGTTTGTTTTCTGGAAGAGTTCTCATCAAAGGGTTTGAAACAATCGATCAGTGCAACCGGCACAATGGGACATTTGGCATTTACGGCACTTTTAAAGGTTCCTCCCTTAAATGCCAGCAGCTTATTTCCTTCACGGCTACGGGTTCCCTCTGGGAAGATTGCAAAGTTCTTTCCCATTTTTACCTTTTCCGCCATCTTAGTTATGATCTCCATAGAAGCCCTGATGTCCTGGCGGTCTATAGAAAAACCATCCAGAGCTTTGATTACCTGCTTTACTAAAATAAGTCTGGCGGCTTCTTTCTTTACAACTACACTAAAAGATTTGGGGCAGGCTTCCATAAGAGCCAGTACGTCAAACAATCCCTGATGGTTGGGAAACAGGATAAATCCATTTTCAGCGGGCAGATTCTCAACTCCCTGAACCTCTACCTTAATGCGCCCTGTTTTATTTACCGTTTTCACTACATGACGGAGATAATCATAGCGCTGCTCATCGGTATGAGTATCTTTCGGAAGGCCCATCCTCCATATACGGTAAAACCATACGGGAACACGAAAAAGATTTCTTACTACCATATAGAAGATACGATTCATATTCTTAGTCCTCCCTGTATCTTTCTATGGCTGTTTCATATAAATTGTTTCCTTTGCTGTCTATGACAACTACCACTGGAAAGTCTTTGATTTCCAGACGCCTTATGGCCTCTGTTCCTAAATCTTCATAAGCAATTACTTCAGAGGAAAGGATGCATTTAGAAAGAAGAGCTCCAGCCCCTCCCACCGCCGCAAAATAAACGGACTCGTTTCTTACAATGGCCTCTATAACTTCTTTGCTTCTTTTCCCTTTCCCTATCATTCCCCCCATTCCCATATCCAGAAGAAGGGGAGTGTACTTATCCATACGGCTGGCTGTGGTCGGTCCAGCGGAACCGATAGGGCGTCCTTCCCTGGCTGGGGATGGTCCCATATAATAGATCATGTTTCCTTCTATATCAAAGGGAAGACTTCCCTTTTGGTCCAAAGCTTCTTTCATTCTTTTATGAGCAGCATCCCGGGCAGTATAAATGGTCCCAGTCAGATAAACATAATCCCCTGCACTTAAACTCTTTGCATCTTCCCTGCTGATCGGTACCTTTATGTGATGATCCATGGTTTCCTCCATTCTTTGCTCCAATCATTATATGACCCTGTGTGCATGTCGGTTTACATGACAACAGATATTAACTGCCACTGGCAGTCCGGCTATGTGAGTCGGATAGGTTTCAATATTTACGGCAAGGGCGGTGATCCTTCCTCCCAGACCTCCGGGGCCGATTCCAAGCTTATTGATTTTCTCAAGCATCTCTGATTCTAAGTCTTTTACATAGGAAATAGAAGACCGTTTCTCAATATCTCTGGTCAATGCCTGCTTGGCTAACTGGGCACATTTTTCAAACGTTCCGCCGATTCCTACTCCAACCACCATGGGAGGGCACGCATTTGGTCCGGCTTCCTTAACTGCAGTTAATATGGAATCCTTGATCCCTTCCAATCCATCCGCGGGCTTTAACATGAATATGCGGCTCATGTTTTCACTTCCAAACCCTTTGGGAGCAACTGTAATATCTATCTGATCTCCGTTCACAACTTCATAATGGATGACTGCAGGGGTATTATCTTTTGTATTTACCCGCTCCACCGGCTCCACCACAGATTTTCTTAAATAACCTTCTACATACCCTTCTCTTACTCCCTGATTGATTGCATCGGTAACATTTCCGCCTTCTATATGCACGTCCTGTCCTATCCTTACAAATATCACTGCCATCCCAGTGTCCTGGCAAATGGGAATCATATCTTCTCCCGCTATCTTTAAGTTTTCCTTCAGCTGGCAGAGCACCTGTCTGCCAAGGGGTGAAGTTTCTTCATCCACTGCCTTAAGAAATACCCTCTCCATATCACTAGACAGCACATGGTTGGCTTCTATGCACATTTCTTTTATGTTCTTCGTTATTTCTTCAACTTTAACCGTTCTGATCATACATTCCTCCAAATTTGCAGGCACCTTTGTTTTATTTCATCATAAATGATTCTTATTGTGAAATCAAGTTTAAACATAAAATAAGGCAGGGGATGTTTTAATTATCATTCCCTGCCTTATTTATAAGAAGTTTGATTTACTGAAAGGTTCAGCCAACAGCTGATTTTCTTTATGAAAGAAAATCATGCCTTAGAATCAAGACGATTCCTGATTAGTTTTTCCTGAATATCTTTTATCGTGATCTCTTCCATTCTTCTTCTGCAAAGCTCATTTAAATCCCCATAAATTTCATCCATGACTCCTGACATTCCAGAAGCTATCATACAGGGGGTATCTACATTGCCGGATTTCCAGGAAGAAGATACAAAGGTAACATCCAAAGCATCACAAATGCTTCTTAAATTTACTTCTGAGGAATCTTTGCCAAAATGATAGCCGCCCTCCAGCCCTTCCTTTGTTGTGATTATTCCGGCTTTTTTTAACTTTGCCATCACCTTTCTTACCCGGGCAGGATTGGTGCATACATTGGAAGCCAGTTCCTCACTGGAAATGGTGACCTTCCTCTGGTTTAAATAAACTACTCCATGAACCGCTACTGCAAACTCACTTGTCATATGAATCCCCTATTTCATAGATATAATTTTCTAAGTGAAGTCAAACATAGTGCCGACGATGCTTAGAAAATCAGCCGTTCGACGTACCACCTGGCGAATCGAACTTCCTTGATCTGTAATTGATATAGTTTCAGTTTATATTTTATCAATTTGAAGGATCATTGTCAAGCGTACTTCCTTACCTTCATGGAATTCAGCGGTTTTTGGATAACCCAATGTTTACTGTCAGATCTTTCAACTGCTCAATTGCCTGGTTTTCATCATCTCCAGCGGCTGTTATTGTTACCCGTTCTTCCTGTTTGACTGCTAATCTCATAATAGCAAGAGGATTTTTTAGATCAGCTTCCATCTCTTCTTTTCTTAATAAGATAAGAGAGGTAAATTTCTTGGCGGCTGCTGCCATATCTGCTGCCGGCCTGGCATGAATCCCCATAGCATCCTGAACTACAAATTCAAACTGCTTCACAAAGCACCTCCTGTTAAGCCAGATCCTCACCGCCCGATGCAATCACTTTTTTCATCCATGCATAACTGTCCTTTTTGATTCTTTTTCCTGTTCCATTACCATAATCGTCATAATCTACATAAATAAAACCATAACGTTTGCTCATTTCACAGGAAGAGCAGGAAATAATATCGATCGGCCCCCATGCATAATAGCCTCTTAGATCTACCCCATCACGAATGGCTTCCTTCATCTGCTCAATATGGGCCCGGAGATAGTCCACTCTGTAGGAATCATGAATTTCTCCATTTTCTACTTCATCGTAGTATCCCACTCCATTTTCAGTTATATAAATAGGCTTTTGATATCTGTCATAAAATTCATTTAATAAGATTCTTAGTCCTATGGGATCAATGGTCCAGCCCCACGGGTTTGCCGGCAGCTGTTTATTCCTGTATGCCTCATTTCCTCTCTCATAACTCTCCTTTGAACATATCTGAGTATAATAATATGAAAATGAGAAAAAGTCAGCCGTATTTTTTAAATCCTCTTCATCACTGTTTTCAAATGTGAGCTTAATATTCCAATCCTCAAAGAAACGGTATGCATAACCGGGATAATATCCCCGAAGCAATACATCGGCAAAAAAATACTCCATCTGATTATGTTTCAATGTGGCTAACACATCCTCGGACTTACATGTGGCAGCATATTCCGGACCGCCGCACAGCATCATGCCGATCTGCATTTCAGGATGTTTTTCATGTGCATATTTTGTGGCCCTGGCACATGCCACCATCTCATGATGGACTGCCTGATATTTTGCAGAACGGAGATCATCAACCGTGTCTTCCGGGACTCCAAGGTGATTAAAGGACTCATGGCCGATCAAATTAATTTGATTGACAATAATCCAGTACTTTACCTTACCTGCATATCGGTCAAATACTGTTTTGCAGTACTTAACGAAAAAATCAATGGTCTCTCTGGAATACCAGCCTTTATATGCAGTGGTTAAGTGAAGAGGCATCTCATAATGAGAAATGGTGATCATTGGCTCCATGCCATTTTTAATGATCTCATCAAATAATTTATCATAAAACTCAAGCCCCTTCTCATTTGGCTGACTATCATTACCGTTTGGATAGATTCTGGCCCAGTTAATGGAAGTTCTGAATGTTTTAAATCCCAGATCAGCCAGCATTTTTAAATCCTCAGGATAGGTATGGTAAAAATCTATGCCTCTCCTTTTAGGAAAGTTTTTATCATTGCTTTGTAAGGCTTCCTCTATATACGATCTGGTTATTTCCCCATTGGAACGCTTTTCAATGGGAAGATCTTTTTGAAACTCGTTAATATCTGCCAGGCATAGGCCTTTGCCGTCCAGGTCATAAGCGCCTTCCAGCTGATTTGCCGCTACCGCACCTCCCCACATAAAATTTGATGGGAAACCTTTTGGTACTTTATTCATGATGTTCTCCCTTCCTTCCCGATTTTATGAATCTATTCTTGTTTTTCCAAGCGTTTCAAACGCTTTTCCCAACTTTCAAAGATTTTGATCATTTGCTTTGCAATATTAATTTCACTGTATATGGTCATTAATGTATCCTGTGCATGGGCGAAAATCAATGAATACTCTGTTTTTTCTCCTCTGGTTTCTCCCTGAATGGCATCTGTCTGGATCCGGTGTGCCTCAGTAATCTTTTTCTGCGCGTCCTTCATTTTTTCATTGGCTAAAATAAAATCATGATCGGCAATGGCTGTCAATGCTTCTTTGCACAGTAAACGTGCATCTCCCGCATTCATAATGATGCTCATTGCAGATTCTAGTGTTTTTTCATCCATGTTTAATCACCCTTCTTATTACTTATTTCTTTTCCTCTGCTATTTTCTCTGCTTCTGTCTCCTGGCTGTCATAGATACGGAAAAAAGGATACCATATGACAGTTGAGATCAATGCACAGACAGCCATTAAAATTACACCTTTGATACTTCCTGTTGTGAGCCATGTGGAAATAGGAAATGGACAATACCACATATCAAACACCCTGGTAGGTATCGGTGCAAATGGAATTACCTTTGTAAAAATCCAGACTACTGTAGGAAGTACGATTCCCATCAACCACATGGGAATCATCATAATTGGATTCCATGCAATGCATCCGAATACGACCGGCTCGTTAATATTAAAAATTGCAGGTACAAAACAGGCACGTCCGAGTGCTCTCAATTTATTGCTCTTTGCAAATATGAGCATAATAACTAATGGCAATGTGCATCCGATTCCACCGATCCATAAATAAGCAGAGTATACCGTTGGATCAGTGACCAGGTTTAGTGTTTCATGAGTAGCCGTTCCGGCCGCTGCCATGGTAACATTGGCGGTAATGGCCATGAGCATCGCCGGTTTGTAAACTGGGGTAAGAACCCAGCTTGAAATTCCCAGGGAATATAAAAAACAAACAAGCAAAAGAGAAAGTACAAATCCCCAGGGAGTCTGCATAACATTGGAGATTGGCATAAATAATGACAGTAAGATATTATAAAGATCAACCCCAAGCAGATCCACCAAAATCCAAAGGGAACAAACGATGATACCAGCCGGTAACATTAAGTCAAACCAGGCTCTTACAAAATCAGGTATAACGGAATCCTCTTTAAAGAATGAGAACTTTCCGAAAATCCCCATAATAAAACCTGTAAAAGCACCTGCTGTAATCGCTACAAACATACCTCCGGCACCTAAAGATGCATGCTGAAACCCAGCTTGCCCATCCTTTATTACCTGAGGAGAAATAATAATTAAAAATGCTACTACACCGGAGAGCGCTGCAATAATTCTCTGTCTGCGCAGACGCTTTTTTTCCATTAAGTTAAATGGTATTAAAAATGCCACAAATAATGATAGCAACCCCATTGTCCAGCCAAACGGAGTCCAGAAATTTGGCCACCACTCCCAGCCAAAGACTTCTCCGGGGACAGTTAAAAAGCAAAATATTGATCCTAATAAAATAAACGGAAGCACCTGCATAATAGAATCTTTTAAAGTGGTAACCCATACATTATTGTTAATTTTGTTCATCTTTGGTGCGAAACTATGCTCTAACCAATGAATTAACTGTTTCATCCTTCTCCTCCTCCTTATTCACTCAGCTCATTTCACTCAGCAAATGTTCCAACGCCATATCTCCATTTAACGTGGAATAGTACTCCGGCTTCATTAAGATGACCTTAACAGCCTTTCCGCCTGTGTATTCTTCAATTTCATCCATGATATAGGCCAGATGAGGTCCTACCATGAGGGCATCAATTTCATCAATATAGTTTTCGATTTCACTTTCTCCTCTGGCCTTTATATTAATCTCCATCTTTTTTGCAGCCGCTGCCTTTCTTATATTAGCTGCCATAAATCCGGAACTTGCACCAGATCCGCAAACCAGTAAAACATTTAACATAAATAAAATCCTCCTTTATCTGTATAATAAGGTTTATGAGATCATGAAAACATCATTTTGCTTTCACAATGTACTTGATGTATTCATTATGACTTTTTTCCACTTATAATTCCACCAGACATTTGCACATGGAGCGTGCAAAACTTTGGTGGAAAAATCCTTTCCAGACTCTTATAATAGACAGAAGGAGGATTTTACTATGGGGCCAAAACTATTAAAATTGATTCGTATCTTGTTGATGCACACAAATGAAATGACTGCTTCTGCTTTAGCTGCTGAAATGGGGGTATCGGAACGAAGTATAAAAAATTACATTTCAGAAATCAATGACAACCATCCTCAGACCATCCTCTCTTCCAGGAAGGGGTATACTATAAAAGCAGAGGCCGGAAGAAAAATATTAAATGACTCCGGCACTCACATCCCCCAGTCTTCCCAGGAAAGAATGGTTTATATTATCAACCTTTTAATCAAACAGGAAGCCGGCATTGATGCATACGACTTGTGCGATACCATATACATCAGCTACTCCACTTTAAAAAATGAACTGGGAGCTGTAAAAAAGAAACTGAACCAGTTTGATTTAAAGCTTTTGAATCAAAAGGACAACTTGTCCATTGAAGGACTGGAGAAGAACAAACGCCGATTGCTCAGTTCTATTTTATACGATGAGTCCAATATTAACTTTGTAAGCTTAAAAACAATTCAGCATGTTTTTCCTGATATTGAAATTGAATATATCAAAAATACATTGCTGAATATTTTTGATGAATACCAATATTTTGTTAACGACTATTCTCTGATCAATATTGTACTGCACATTACCATAGCCATTGACAGAATCAAAAATCACAACATCAATACCCAGGATGTTCAGGAACTGGCTCAGATACGCCATCATGAATATGAACTGGCAAGTCAGGTCACGAAAGAATTGGAAGATCATTTTCATATCACATATAGTGAGGCAGAAATTTATGAACTTGCACTGCTGCTGATTTCCAGAGCCACCACCATTGATTATAAAAGCATAACCACTGCAAATCTGGAGGACTTTATCGGCAAGGAATGCTTTGACCTGGTGGAAGAGATGATCCAGTCAGTGAATGCTTATTACTATATTGATTTATCGGAACCTGAATTTCTGATTCGCTTTGCCATTCATATTAGAAATTTACTTCAAAGATCAAAGAACCAGCAGTTTTCAAAAAATCCTTTAACGGAAGAAATTAAAACTTCCTGTCCTTTAATTTATGATGTATCCGTATATTTATCCGGAATCATCAAAGACCGTACGGGGATCATCATAAATGATGATGAGATTGCTTATATCACTTTTCACCTTGGAAGCACTCTGGAAGCACAAAAAAGTCTTAATAAAAAGGTAACTGCTATATTATACTGTCCTAACTATTATGATTTAAATATACGTCTGACAGATACCATCAATCAGCACTTTTCCTGTGAAATGCTGATAACCAACATCATAACGGATGATTCGGCTTTAGAACAGGTTCCTAAATGCGACTTTATTATGTCTACGGTTCCTCTTCATGGCTTTTATGGGGTGGACATCGTTCATATCGGAATGTTTTTTACAGATAAGGATATTTCTTTGATCAGAAATAAAATTACATCCGTAAGAATCAATAAAAGAAAAGCAACCTTTAAAAATTATTTGGAGCTGTTAATTATCCCTGAATTCTTTGAAAGAAGAGATGACTTAAAAACAGAAGGGGATGCCATCGAATATCTGGCCAGTAAGATGCATCAGCTAGGTTATGTAAACGAGACCTTCCGGGAAGATATCTACATGCGTGAAAAACTTTCATCTACTGCTTTTCATGATTTTGCAATTCCCCATGCAATGAAAATGCATGCAGAAAAGACAGGACTGAATATTTTGATATCAGACTCTCCAATCTCATGGAATGGAAAGCCCATTTATTTAATCATCATGATGTGCTTTAACAAGAATGACCGATATATTTTTAATGAAATCTTTGAGCCTCTTACCATGATGCTCACAGACAGAGAATTAATAAAAAAACTGATTCAGGTCAAAGATCATGAAACCTTCATCCAAATGCTGACTGATAACTTGGAAGTGACCTTCTAGTACAGAACTTTATAGCCGCACTAAAAAAAAGTTGTCCTGGCTTTTTAAGCTGGACAACTTTTTTAAGTGAAGTTTTAAATTATTTTTCCTTTATCCGGACAATGGCATTCTTTATTACTTTATCATCCATCTCTAAAATGGTATAAAGATTCTTTTCATCCTCAAGATCCAATGGAAGCTGAGATTTCTTTGGTATAAAACCAAGTATTTCTATCAGATATCCTGACAATGTATCACAGGAGCTTTCTATTTCTTCATGAAGCACATCATCCAAATCATACAGAGATATACTTCCTGTTGCTTTATAGACATTAGGTTCCACTTCTATCAGCTCCGGCTCCCAATCATCATATTCATCCGGGATATCTCCTACAATTTCTTCTATCAGATCCTCCATTGTGATAAGACCGGAAACTCCTCCGTACTCATCCACCAGGATGGCCATTTTGGTTTTACTTTTTTTCATTTCCAGAAATAAATCATCTGTCTTTTTATTTTCCGGAATAAAAAAAGGCTTCTGCATGATGGTTCGGATATCAATACCCGCCTGATCATATTTATTCATTTCAATGATAAAATCCTTCATGGATAAAATACCGATAATATTATCAATTTCTTCTTCATAAACCGGAATTCTGGAATGTCTGCTGTCCAGTATCTCATTAAGGACAAGCTCCATAGGATTTTTTATATCCACTGCCACCATATCCTGTCTGGGAGTCATGATTTCTCTGGCTCTTTTATCATCAAAGAGAAAAATAGAAGTAATCATTTCTTCTTCGATTTTATTGAACACTCCGCTTTCCCGACCCAGCTGGAGCATAGAACGAATTTCTTCCTCAGAAATTTCTTCCTCCAGATTGTCAGTCTTCATGCCAAGAAGCTTTAAGATTCCATTGGTTGATACAGAAAGAAGCTTAATGAACGGAGCCATGACTTTTGATACGCCGTAAATAGGGCGTACTGCGAATAAGCTGAACCATTCCGCTTTTTGCAATGCAATCCTTTTCGGTACCAGTTCGCCAAATACCAGGTTAAAATAAGACAGGATGATGGTTACTGTCACCATGGCAATACTACGGCTGTAGGGGATTCCCAAAGCCAGCATCTTTCCACCAAGTATCTGTGAAATTCCTGTTGCAGCCGATGCACTGGAAAAGAAACCGGCAAAGGTTATGGCTACCTGGATGGTTGAAAGAAAACCGGTTGAATCCTCGGAAAGCTTCTGAATCAGAGCTGCTTTCTTATTTCCGCTGTCAGCCAGCATCCGGATCCTGTTTTTGTTGACTGATACAACAGCCATTTCCGCTCCTGCGAAGAACGCATTCATTAAGGTCAAAGCAATTAATAATAAAATCTGTGCGGCTATCTGCGCCGCGCCTGGGTCACTGTCCAAGCTGGTATTCCTCCTTTTTTTAGGACATATATTTTGTCCAAGCAGGTTTTTCCTGCTAAATTTCAATAAGGAAAAGACTTTGTATGCAGTAAAATTATTATTTCTGCATTCAAAGTCTTTTACTGAATTATTGATGGTAAACATTATAATATAAAAAATAAAATATTACAATATCTTTAGTGTTAAAATTTTATTCCTCTACTGGAGCCTCATCCGTTTCTTTGATTTCTTCCAAGATCTCTTCATCCTGGAGATCCAATTCTTCCAGGCCTTCTCCGTCGGACTTGCTTCCGTCATCCCGTACTTTGGCAATGCTGGCAACTTTGATATCAGAATCCTGGTCAATGTTCATTAACTTCACTCCGGACGTATTTCTGCCTATCACAGAGATATCATTGACAGAAATGCGGATCACGATACCCTCCGTTGTGATCAGAAGAAGGTCATGGTCATCCTCAACCAGCTTGGCTCCTACGATATCACCGGTCTTTTCTGTGATCTTATAACACAGAACGCCTTTTCCGCCTCTTCTTTGAGGAGTAAATTCTTCAATAGGAGTACGCTTGCCCATACCGTTAGCAGAAACTATCAAAAGCTTTGGTCCCTGGGACTCCATCTGCATGCCAACGACCTGGTCATCATTATTGAGCTTCATACCGATAACACCAATGGATACACGTCCTGTGATACGGACATCCTTTTCATGGAACCGGATGCACTGGCCCTTTTTCGTTACCAGGAAAATATCCTTTGTATCGTCAGTTGCCTTAACCTCAATCAGTTCATCATTTTCCCGAAGGACAATGGCCTGAAGGCCGTTCTTACGGACATTGGCGTATTCCCTCATAGGTGTTTTCTTTACCATTCCGTTCTTGGTTGCCATGAAGAGGAACTTGTCATCGTCATATTCTTTCATGGGGATGATAGCTGTAATGCTTTCTCCAGGAAGCATCTGCAGAAGGTTCACAATTGCGGTTCCTCTGGAGGTTCTGCTTCCTTCCGGAATCATATAAGTCTTTAACCGGTAAACACGGCCTGTATTAGTAAAGAACATCAGGTAATGATGGGTTGTTGTCATCATCAGGTCTTCGATGTAATCCTGGTCAATGGTCTGCATTCCCTTTATTCCCCTGCCGCCCCGGTTCTGGTTCTTGAAGTTGTCAATAGACATCCTCTTAATGTATCCCAGTTTTGTCATGGCGACGATGGTGCTTTCATCGGGAATCAAGTCTTCCATGGACATATCGTATTCATCAAAGCCGATGGAGGTTCTTCTGTCATCTCCGTACTTTGCGGAAATGATGGATATTTCCTCCTTGATCACTGCTAATAGCTTTTTCTCATCGGCAAGGATGGCCTTTAACTCTGCAATCCTGGCTTCCAGTTCTCTGAATTCGTTCTCAAGCTTTTCTCTTTCCAGACCGGTAAGAGCTCTCAAACGCATATCCACAATTGCCTGAGACTGGACATCGCTTAAGCCGAAACGGCTCATAAGTTCTGCCTTGGCTGCCTGGACATTTGCCGAACCGCGAATGATCCTGATGACTTCATCAATATTATCCAGGGCAATGAGCAAGCCTTGCAAAATGTGGGCTCTTTCTTCTGCTTTATTTAAATCGTAACGGATTCTTCTGGTAACTACTTCCTTCTGATGATCCAGATAATAATTTAACATCTGAAGGATGTTTAACACTTTTGGTTCCAGAACACCGGAACTGTTTTTAACAAGTGCAATCATGATCACGCCAAAGGTATCCTGAAGCTGGGTATGCTTGATCAGCTGATTAAGTATTACATTGGCATTGGCATCCCGGCGGAGCTCAACACAGATCCTCATACCAGAACGGTCGGACTCATCCCGTAAGTCGGTAATGCCGTCTATCTTTTTATCCTTCACAAGTTCTGCAATTTTTTCAATGAGGCGGGCTTTATTGACCATGTATGGAAGCTCGGTTACAATGATCCGGCTTTTTCCGTTTGCCATAGCCTCAATATCGCTGACAGCCCTGACACGGATTTTTCCTCTACCTGTGCGGTACGCTTCCTCAATACCCCGTTTTCCGAGGATGGTTGCTCCGGTTGGGAAGTCAGGTCCTTTGATGATTTCCAGGATTTCTTCCATGGTGGTTTCTCTGTTTTCTTCCACCTGGTTGTCAATAATATGAACGACCGCATTGATGACCTCTCTTAAGTTGTGAGGTGGGATGTTGGTAGCCATACCAACGGCAATGCCTGAGGTACCATTTACCAGAAGATTGGGATAACGGGCCGGAAGGACATCCGGTTCCCTCTCTGTCTCGTCAAAGTTGGGGCTGTAATCAACGGTATCTTTGTTGATATCCGCAAGCATCTCCATGGAAATCTTACTTAAGCGGGCTTCCGTATATCGCATAGCAGCCGCGCCGTCTCCATCCACGGAACCGAAGTTTCCATGACCATCCACCAACGGATATCTGGTAGACCACTCCTGTGCCAAATTCACCAGCGCTCCGTAAATAGAGCTGTCGCCATGAGGATGGTACTTACCCATGGTATCACCGACGATACGGGCACATTTACGGTGTGGTTTATCCGGACCGTTGTTGAGCTCGATCATGGAATACAAAACTCTACGCTGAACCGGTTTTAAACCGTCTCTTACATCAGGCAGGGCTCTGGAAACAATGACGCTCATGGCATAATCGATATACGATTTTTCCATGGTCTTTTTTAGGTCCACATCATGAACTTTATCAAAGATATTTGGTTCCATTTTATTTCCTCCAATTAAACATCAAGATTCTGTACATATTTGGCGTTGGCTTCGATAAATTCACGTCTTGGCTCTACCTGATCGCCCATTAAGGTGGTAAAGGTTAAATCCATTTCGGATGTGGTGTCCTCATTCATGATGACACGCAGAAGGACTCTTCGTTCCGGGTCCATAGTGGTTTCCCAAAGCTGTTCTGCGTCCATCTCTCCAAGACCTTTATAACGCTGGATCTTATTGTTGTTGTCACGGCCGATTTCCTTTAAGATGGAATTAAGTTCTTCATCGCTGTAGGCATACCATACCTTTTTATTTTTTTCAACCTTGTATAAAGGAGGCTGTGCCAGATATACATAGCCCTCCCGGATAAGCTCCGGCATGAAGCGGTATAAAAAGGTGAGCAGCAAGGTGCTGATATGGGCACCATCCACGTCGGCATCGGTCATGATGATAATTTTATGATACCTTAATTTGCTTAAGTCAAAGTCCTCATGGATTCCTGATCCAAATGCGGTAATCATGGCCCTTATTTCCGCATTGGCATAAATCCTGTCAAGCCTTGCCTTCTCTACATTAAGGATTTTTCCTCGCAGGGGAAGGATGGCCTGAGTGTTTCTGGAACGGGCCGTCTTTGCAGAGCCACCGGCACTGTCTCCCTCGACGATGTAGATCTCGCAGTTTTCCGGATTTTTATCGGAACAGTCTGCAAGCTTTCCAGGAAGAGCCATCCCCTCAAGGGCGGTCTTTCTCCTGGTTAAATCCCTGGCCTTTCTGGCCGCGGCTCTTGCCCGCTGGGCCAGGATGGATTTATCACAGATGGTTTTTGAAAGGCTTGGATTCTGCTCTAAATAATAGGTGAACTGTTCTCTTAAGAGGTTATCCACCGCTCCCCTTGCCTCACTGTTTCCTAATTTCTGCTTTGTCTGGCCCTCAAACTGAGGCTCTTCGATCTTAACGCTTATAATAGCTGTCAGACCTTCTCTGATATCCTCACCAGATAAGTTGGTTTCATTTTCCTTTAACAGTCTGTTCTTTCTGGCATAATCATTTAAGGTGGTTGTCAGGGCACTCTTAAAGCCTGCCAGATGGGTTCCACCCTCTGGAGTATTGATGTTATTGACAAAGCTGTAGATATTCTCTGTGTAGGAATCATTGTGCTGCATGGCGACCTCAACATAGACACCATCCTTTGTTCCTTCACAATAAAACACCTGATCATAGAGAGGGGTTTTACCCTTGTTTAAATAGGTGATAAACTCCTTGATGCCCCCTTCATAATGGAACATGTGCTCCCGTTTATCCTCTCTCTCATCTTTCAGGATAATCTTTAAGTTTTTAGTTAAAAATGCGGTTTCACGGAGACGGATCTTTAATGTATCATAATCATAGACCGTTTCTTCAAAAATATCATCATCGGGAAGGAAGGTAACCTTTGTTCCATGCTCATCCGGGCCGCAATCTCCTATGACCTTTAATGGATACATGGTCTTTCCTTTTTCATAACGCTGTTTATAGATCTTTCCATCCTGGCGGATTTCCACCTCAAGCCACTGGGAAAGAGCATTTACTACAGAAGCGCCTACGCCGTGAAGGCCGCCGGAAACTTTATATCCCCCGCCGCCGAATTTGCCGCCGGCATGAAGAATGGTAAATGCCACCTCTACCGCCGGAATCCCGGCTTTTTTCTGGATACCTACGGGAATCCCTCGTCCGTCATCCACGACTGTAACGGAATTGTCAGGATGGACAATCACCTCTATGCTGTCGCAATATCCTGCCAGAGCCTCATCCACCGCATTGTCCACGATCTCGTAAACCAGATGATGAAGTCCCCTTGTGGATGTACTGCCGATATACATACCAGGTCTTTTTCTTACTGCTTCAAGACCCTCTAATATCTGGATTTGATCTGCACCATATTCTTGACTCATATTTGCACGCTTCCTCCTGAATTAATTTTCACTGCCTACGGTACCACTTACCACCTTGAATATCTTATCTACGGGAAACCGGTTTCTTACAAATTCTTCCAGTCCCGTACAGGTGATCACGGTCTGTATATGATTGATTCCTGCAAGTAATTGATTTTGTCTGCTGCTGTCCAGCTCTGATAATACGTCATCCAGCAAAAGGATGGGATAATCATATACTGTTTTTTCTACCAGTTCTATTTCTGCAAGCTTTAAGGACAAAGCCGCTGTCCTCTGCTGCCCCTGGGAACCAAACCGGCGAATGTCGATTCCGTTGATGATGAAACTTAAATCATCCCGGTGGGGACCGGTAAGCGTCGTTTTCTGCTTGATATCCTGCTGCCTGCTTCGCCTTATGACATCTTCAAACGCATCCGCCTCTACATTTGGCTCATAAAGGATGCGCAGAGTTTCCTTTTCCCCGGAAAGATTCCCGTGGATGGGCCCTATGATTCCATCCAGCTGTTCAATAAATTCTTTCCGGTAACCAATCATTTCCTTTCCATATTGGACCAGCTGCATATCCCATATGTCCAGGGTTTCTTCGTAATCAGGCCGGAAAGCCATATCTTTCAACAGTTTATTGCGCTGCGTCACAATCCTATTATACTGCACTAGGGAATGGACGTAAAGCTTGTTTAGTTGACATAATTCTAAATCAACGAACCGTCGCCTTTCGGCTGGCCCGTTTTTTATGAGATTTAAGTCCTCCGGAGAAAAAAATACAACGTTGACGATTCCAAACAACTCACTGGCCTTCCTTATGGGAACGCCATTTACTGCCACGCCTTTGGCTTTATTCTTCTTCAAATGCATGTCAATCCGGTATGGAATATCTTTCTTTCTGATGTTTAGCTTGATATGCGACTCATCCCTGTCAAACTGTATGATTTCCTTATCCTTGCTCCCTCTGTGGGATTTTGTCGTAGCACAGACATAGATTGCTTCTAAGACATTTGTTTTCCCCTGGGCATTGTCCCCATAGAGTATATTGGTTCCATGACTGAAATCCATATGTAATTCATCATAGTTGCGGTAATTCTTAAGCTCTATCGATTCAATGATCATGGATGGTGTTATTCCTCGATTTTAATGGTATTGCCATCAAAAGTGACTACGTCTCCGGCTCTTAATTTCTTTCCTCTCTGGTATTCTACCTGGCCGTTGACCTGCACAAGACCATCCTCAATGACAAATTTGGCGTCAACCCCTGATCCAACCATACCGGCTGCCTTTAAGGCCTGTCCCAGCTTAATGTATTCATCCCTTAACTTGATTGTCTCCATAGTTTCCTCTCTCTTGCCCATGTTTTTTGGGCATTAAGGTATGCCCGCAGGGCGTTCCTCTCTCTTGCCCATGTTTTCTGGGCATTAAGGTATGCTCGCAGGGCGTTCCTCTCTCTTGCCCATGTTTTCTGGGCATTAAGGTATGCCCGCAGGGCGTTCCTCTCTTTTGCCCATGCTTTTGGGCATAAATGGTTGCTCCTATCTTTCCTTTATCATATACGGTCAGTTTAAACAGCTGCCGCATTAAAGTTGACAGGAAGGATCAGGTAAATATATTTGCCCTCTTCATCCCTGATAAAGCAGGGGGATTTGGGATTTAGCATGTAAATGGTTACTTCTTCGTCATCAATAATTCTTAAGGCATCGATCAGGAACTTTGGATTAAAGCCGATCATGATGTCACTTCCTGTTTTATGAATCGGAACCTGGGCATTCATGGAGCCAAAGCTGGAATTCATCTTAAGCTGCATTTCCTGATCTTCGATATTCATGATCAGGGGCTTTTTATCATTTTCCCTTACCAGGATGGTTGCCCGGTCAAGACAGTCCAGAAGCTCTCTTTTATTAACAGCGGTCTTTGTCTCATAATCGCTGGACAGCATCTGATCGATCCGGAAATATTCTCCTTCAATTAAACGGGAAACAACAATGGTATCATCAAATTCGAATAAAATGTGGTTGGTGCTAAAGAAAATAAGCACTTCCTTTTCATTGTCTCCGCCAAGGATCTTGCTGACTTCATTTAAAGTCTTGCCAGGAACAATGACTTTTATATCATGATAAGTATCTTTTAATTCAATATTTCGGATAGATATCCTGTGACCATCCAGAGAAACCACCTTTAACTGGTTTCCGGATACCTGGAAAAGCTCTCCGGTCATCATTTTATTGCTGTCATTGGGAGCAATGGAGAAAATAGTCTGGCGGATCACTTCCTTTAATGAGAACTGGGAAAGGCAGATATAATGATCCCGTTCAATATACGGAAGATAAGCAAATTCCTCCCCATCCCTACCCTGGATATGGAATACGGAGTTTTCACAGGAAATAGTGGTGGTAAGCTTTTCATCGCTTTCAATGGTAACAAGGGAATCTCCTACAGAAGAGAGTTTTCTTACGATCTCTGAAAGCAGCTTTGCCTCAAGGGCGATTTTACCTCTTTCCAGGATGGTTCCTTCTACCTTTGTTTCTATTCCCAGCTCCATATCATTGGCGGTCAGTTTGATCTCTGATCCGCTAGCATCGATGAAGATACATTCCAGGATGGACATGGTTGTTTTACTGGGAACCGCTTTCAGTACGATATTAATGCCGTTTAGGATCTCATCCTGTTTAAATGTCAGTTTCATAATTGTTGATAACTCCTTTACTCTAGAAATTGCAATAAATAGATGGATGATATAGTTAAATTCCGTCGTATTAGTAGTAGGGGCTGTGGGTTTGTGTAAAAGCCTTGATAACCTATATAAAGGTTGATGTTTCCATGTTCATAACAGTGTGAATAACGTCCACATAATCTAAGGAAAACTTTAGGGTTATCCACAATCATATGAGAAACGATTTAAGGCCCTTAATTGTCCACAGGTAATTAACACCTAATACACACCTTATTGTGGACTAATTTTCTTTTTAAGAATTTCAATGGTGTTATTTAAAGTATCGTTTTTGTTTATCTCTGCGTTAATTTTTTCTATCCCATGGATGATGGTAGTATGGTCCCTTCCTCCCAGGTATTTTCCAATCATCTGTAAGGGGGTTCCAACCATGTCGCGGCAGAGGTACATAACAATCTGACGTGGATAAACGATTTCCTTGTTTCTTTTCTGGGAAGAGATATCAAGGGGAGTAATGCCGTAATGATCTGCAACAACCTGTATGACAAGTTCTGGCGTGACTTCCCGCTTGTCGTTGGGGGAGATTATGTCCTTTAATGCTTCTTCCGCCAGTTCTACGGTAATCTCCTTATTATCAAGGCGGGAGAGGGCTACGATTTTTGTCAGGGCGCCTTCCAGTTCCCGGATGTTGGATTTGATGTTGGTTGCTATGTATTTAATGACTTCATTGTCAATGTTATAGCCTTCCATTTCTTCCTTTTTCCTGAGGATGGCCATCCTGGTCTCATAATCAGGGGACTGTATGTCCACGGTTAAGCCCCATTCAAACCGGGAACGGAGCCGTTCCTCCAAGGTTTCGATTTCCTTAGGTGGTTTATCAGAGGAAATGATAATCTGCTTTTTGGCCTCGTATAAGGCGTTGAAGGTATGGAAGAATTCCTCCTGGGTACTTTCTTTACCAATGATAAACTGGATATCATCGATCAGCAGAACATCATTGTTTCTGTATTTCTCACGGAATTCAGTAGGAGAGAAGTTGTTTTTATTACGGATTGCATCGATCAGCTCATTGGTGAATTTCTCACTGGTCACGTAGAGAACCTTTGCAGCCGGATTATTCTTTAAGATAAAATGGCCGATGGAATGCATTAAGTGAGTTTTTCCAAGACCCACGCCTCCATATATGAACAGAGGATTATAAATTTCACCTGGAGATTCTGCAACAGCCAAAGAGGCGGCATGAGCCAGGTTATTGTTGGCACCTACCACAAAGGTATCGAATATGTATTTCGCATTTAAATTTGCGGTTATGATAGCCGACTGGCTGACCTGATTTATGGTATTAGTAATAAGAGTGTTACCCGCAGGGGCGGCGGCCTCTTTCGGAAGTTGATTTTCAACAACAAAATCAACACTGCACTCAAATCCAGTCACTTCTTCTATGGTGATTTTTAGAAGAAACCCGTATTTTTTGCGGATGTATCCCAAGAATTCCACATCCGGTACCGTGACAATGACTTTTTCGCCGTTTACAGAATAAACTTTTAGCGGAAGAAGCCAAGTTTTAAAAGACACGTCCGTAATTTCGTGCTCTTCTTTCAAATTAAATAAGATATCATCCCATTTTTCCTTTAACTTTTCTAACATTGTAAGTCTCCTACATCTATAAAAATGCAAATATGCGCATTTACCCAATCTACAGTTCATTCTATACTATTTTGAAACAATTTTCAATGATAATAGAAAAAAATTGTGGATAAGTGTGTGCAGAGGATGTGTATTGCATGTGAATGATGTGTTGATAATCATCCAGAGAGAAAGTTGTCCACAAAAAAGGTGTATTTGGTAAGTTCTGTTATTCACATCCCGGGAGCGTGGAATTTATATGGGCTGAAAGGACAGGCCTGTGAATAAAACAACAATTATCAAGATAATATCCATAGAGTTTTCCACAAGTTATCCCCATAATGTTGATAAGTTTATGTAAATTAACAAAATGGGCGAAAATTTCCTGACGCGGATTGACGGATAAAAGCTTTCTATAATATAATGCACATGTAACCAGATGCATTGTATCTTTATAAAAGAACAGTAGCACAGGAGGTAAAAAAATGAATATTGAGAACAAAACCCGTAGCCTGGTACTGGCAGCCGTATTTGTTGCCATTATCGTCATCATGGCGTTTACACCCTTTGGGTACATTCCCCTGGGATTTATGAACGCCACGATCATTCACGTTCCGGTCATAATTGGAGCCATTATACTTGGACCAAAATATGGCGGATTCTTGGGAATGGTATTCGGACTGACCAGTCTGTGGAAAAATACCTACATGCCCAATCCTACTTCCTTTGTATTTTCTCCTTTTATTAAAGTAGGAGAGTACGGTGGGAATATAGGCAGCCTGATCATTTGTATGATTCCCAGGATTCTTGTAGGTATCGTGGCCTATTATGTGTTCCGGGCGGTATTAAAAGCTCTGGGCGAGAGAAGCGGAAAGAGGACCATTGCTTTGGCGGCCGCAGGAGTGGCAGGATCATTAACCAATACTTTATTGGTAATGAATCTGATTTACTTATTTTTCGGAAAAGAATATGGACAGGCGGCAAGGGGACTGGCGGAAGGAATCTATTCCGTAATTATTGGAATCATATGTATCAACGGAATTCCGGAGGCTATCGTGGCGGGAATACTTACTGTGGCGGTCTCCCAGGCGTTATTTAAGGCCATGAAAGGATAATCACTGAAAAAACTGAGCCATTGCTCCATGTATTTTGAGGAGCAATGGCTTTTACTATTATTCCGTGACTTATAAAAACGTTTTTATTTGTCTGATATCTGCATGTGCATTCAATCGCCTTAAATCCAATAGATTCCCTTTTATATCTGTAATGATCTTTAAGTCTTTTCCGGCTTCAAAAACTTTTTTTCCGTCAACAATGGCTTCTGACCGGGTACCTGAGTTTTTTATTTTAAATAGATGATTTCCCCATACCTGCTCATAGAGACTTTCGTGTCCTCCTGTAGTTCCCCAGTAAATCTTATCGTGTTCCATGTGAATCCCGTACATACGGGCTGCATACTCCATGACGGAAAGCATGGCAGGGCCATAGGAATCCTGCATTCCTTCTAAGGATTCTAAGGAGGGCTTCCCGGTGAAAGGATCATACTGCTGTACAAAAATGCATGTTTTCCCGATTGCACGAAACAGCTTTTCTCCAAGATATGGGATCAGATGATCATAGCCATAATTCTCAAGAGCACGGATCGCGCGCTGAAACGTGAGCGCTTCTGATTGGCCGCTCCAGTCGTTAGTGGGAATATTACGAAATAGAGGATCATTTACCGCAATGGATGGAAGTGGCATGTAAGTCCAGAATTCTTCTGGATTCAGTAAGTGCCGTGTGATAAAATGGTCGGCCATGTGCTGGGACAGGCTGTTCCAGTGCATGGCTCTTAAATTGTTATGGGTCATAATATTCATGACATTGTGATGCCGGTCCCTGCTCGGCAGTATTGATCAAAAGCTGTTTCCCGAGAAAGTCATTAAGAGGAGTAAGATACTGTATGTAATCCGGATAATTGCCTCCGAATTGGATCAGATCAGGAGCATTATTCCCCTGAAGCTGGGTATCAATGATCTGAAAATGATCGGCAGTACCGCCGTTAGGTTCACCTGTAACTTTGATATCGGGATAGGCGGCCATGAACCGGTCGATCACCTGATTGGTGAGGGAAGCCCGTTCATCGTTGCCCCACCAGCTAAAGCGCAGTTCAGCCGATCCACCGGTATATGGGGGAAGGCCTTTTGTATCTGCCGGCTCACTTTCAGGCTTTTGTGATTCTGCGGCCGCAGCAGTGGTCGCCGCTTCTGTTGTTTGTTGAGCGGCCTTGGAACTGCATCCCCATAAGGAAAGGACTGTGCAGGCAGCTAACAGCAGTTGAATCGATTTTTTCATAAGATTCTCCTTTTCATGTTATTTGATTGGAACGGGCATCAACCCTTAATTCCGGATGTAGCAATGCCCTGAACAAAATATTTTTGAAGGGAAAAGAATAAAATAAAGCTTGGCAGCATGGCCAGAGTGGACATAGCCAGTGCTCCGCCCCAGTTTGATACGGCTCCCGCATCGCCTACAAAGGTTCTTAAGGCACGGGATACTGTGTAGCTTTCCGGAGACGTAAGATAAAGAAGGTGATTGAAAAAATCGTCCCATGTCCAGAGGAAAGTAAAGAGTGCGGTAGTAACCATCGCCGGTCCGGCAAGAGGAATAACGATCCTGAAAAAGATTCCCACCTTTCCGCAGCCGTCAATGATGGCTGCTTCATCCAGATCTTTTGGCAGTCCCCTTATAAACTGAACCAGCAGAAATACAAAAAATGCGTCAGTCGCTAAAAATTTGGGAACAAGAAGCGGCAGGTAAGTTCCTACCCAGCCGAAGGTGTTAAAAAGGATATAACGGGGAACCAATGTAACATGTGCCGGGAGCATAAGAGTTATCATTATGATACCAAACCAGAAGTTTTTTCCGAAAAATTTAAGCCTTCCGAAAGCATAAGCCGCCATCGTACATGAAATTAAATTTGCGGCCACTGCGGTTATGCACAAAAGCATGGAGTTTAAGAAAAAATTTCCGAAAGAAACACCGGCATAGCCCTTCCAGCCGCTGATATAATTTTGAATGGTAATTGCTTTGGGAATCAGACCTGTGTCGCTGAATATCATATTGTTGGGCTTAAAAGAACTGACGACCATCCAGATAACCGGATATAGCATGGTAATTCCCAGTGTAATGATAAAAATATGTGTCAGTATGATGTGAAGTTGTCTTTTTGCTTTCATAATTATTCTCCGTTTCCGTAGGAGACCCAAAGTTTTGACGACCCAAATATGATTGCCGTAAATGAACCGATAATAATAAGAAGTACCCACGCCATTGCACAGGCATAACCCATTTCATGGTAAGTCCATCCTTGCAGATATAAATGAAGTGTATAAAAAAGCGTTGAGTTTAAGACGCCTCCTTTGCCGCCTCCGATGATGTATGCCTGAGTAAATGTCTGGAATGCCGAAATCATCTGCATGACCAGATTAAAAAGTATGACCGGCGTAAGGGAGGGGATTGTTATTGAAAAAAACTGCTGTACTTTGCTGGCACCATCTACACTGGCTGCCTCATAGTAGTCCATGGGAATCTGTTTTAAACCAGCCAGAAAGATGATCATGGATGAGCCGAACTGCCATACCGTAAGCAAGACCAGAGTTCCCAGGGCATATTTGGGATTGGTGATCCATCCAGGAAGATTCGTAAATCCAATGGATGAGAGGATACCGTTTATCAAACCTTCCTTTTCAAAAAGCTTTCTCCACAAAACAGCTATGGCCACTGAACCTCCTAACAGGGTGGGAATGTAATATACGGCACGGTAAAAAGATACGAAACGCAGTTTCTGATTCATCAATACAGCCACCAGTAATGCAAATACCAGCTTTAAAGGAACCGATGTTAATACATAGGTAAATGTTACTGATAATGATTTTAAATAGTATGGATCGACCCTCATAACTTTGCCCGAACCCGCCGTAAAATCAGTGATGCCGAATAATGAACCAAACATTCTTATGTAATTACCGAAACCGATCCACTGGGCCGAATCAGGCTTTGTGAAATCATAATCCGTAAAACTCATACGGAGCGACATGAACATAGGATAAACTGTCAACCCCATAATACCTATAAGCCAGGGAAGCAGGAACATATAAGGAATAAAATTGTCCTGCCAAAATTTTTTCATCTTTTTCAATCCATCTGACCTCCTTTTTTAGGAAAAAATGTTTAAATTATACAATAATTAAATGTTAGATTGGTATTGTATGTATATATTTTATTGTTTTTAAGGAGAAATCTCAATATCTAGAGGTCAAAACGCCAATACATCAAAAAATCCTCCTTATTTTCACTAAATTGACTGGACTTATGTGGTTTTCCTGGATTTTCTGTATTGAAGGGGGGACATTCCTACGTATTTTTTAAAAACGCGATCAAAGTAAGAAAGTCTTTCATAGCCTAATTTTTTAGATATATCCTCAATAGACAGGGAATCGTCTAAGATTAAGTTTCTGGCATGATCGATTTTCTGAAGGTTGATAAATTCATTTACAGTAAAATTGGTGACTTCTTTGAAAATACGGCTTAAATAGCTTTTATCAAGATAAAATATGCCTGCCAGATCTTCCAGACCATAGATCTCAGAATAATGCTCCATGATATAATACATAATTTCCTTTACCTTTACATACCGCATCATTTTGCCGCCCAGGGTATGATATTCATCCTGCCTGGTACCTGCACCGTTTAAAATCATTATGATGATGGAAAAAAGCAGCTCTTTTACTTCCGCTGAAGCATAAGGTTTTTCTGCCTTCAAAATGTTTTCCATCTTACGGAGCTTTTTTTCGATTATCTCCTGTTGTCTGGAATTCATCTGGAGAACGCCGTGAAAATCGCAGAAAAATCCCCTTAAGTCTAATTCCATAGTGTTTCCTGCAGAAATCAACCATGTTTCTTCAATTTCTATTAATATCCGCTCGTGGTATTTTCCGCCGATTACATTGGTAAAAGGAATTCTTTTTTTATCAATAAAAGACAAGGTGCCTTTTGACATTTTGTAGCTTTTATTGTTTGTATAAAAAAAGCGCTCTCCATCCAGGATATAATAAATCTGATATTCATTTTTATAAAATCCAATGGTTTCAGCCAGGTCACAGTCCCTGGATACGTGGCTGATTCCGATGCCATCACATTTACCAGCAAAAATCACTTCTTTCATAGTTCCTCTTTTCTGCCCAAGTTTATAGACAAAGCTTGTTCTGTTTTTTAGGGCGTAAAGGTATGTTGAAGAGTATTACGTTTCTTTAACCCAAAGGGTGTCGCCTGTTTCTTCCAGTTTGTAAAAAACAGGATGCTCTTTTAAATGTTCATTAGGGGTATGCAGGGTAAGATAAAGTTCATCGGATAAGTTCTTAAATATCATTCCGTGACCTCCGTCTTTTTCAAACAGGAGCCGGTCATCCTGAGTCCATTTTCCTGTAATATCACCATTGTCGGAATAAGCGAGGGCCTCCGTATATCCTTCCTTTCCAAAGCTGGACCAGAGAAGTATTAAGCAGCCGCTTCTGGTACGGTAGAGGTACGGGCCATCTGTTACATAATTTATACCTGGTCTTTTTTTGTTTTTTATAGGAAGTACCCAGCTCTTTGCTTCAGAAGCGTGAAAAAGCAATATGGGCTTGGATACTGCCTTCTTTAGATCCTGGCTTAGTTCTACGGCACAGATGGAACCATCCGAAATCTGGACCCATTCATGGACGAAAACCATAAAGGGTTTTCCTTCCGGGTTTACATAGAGCGTTCCGTCAATGCATTCCCAGTCTTTTGGTGTGATTTGTTTTTCACTGTGTGGGATAAATGGTCCTAAGGGATGATCTGCTTTCAAAATTGCAGTTCCTCCATGGGATTGACTGTCTTTAAAGGTTGCGAACATATAATAGGAACCATTGTATTTATGGACCTCAGGAGCCCAGCAATTTAAATCGGCCCAAAAGTCTTCCGGCTTATGGAATACTTCGTAGGGTCCATTCCAGTTTTCTAAATCTTCGCTGATGTAACAGTCAAATCCTGTGGCAGATGTCCAGCATGTTAAAGCCCTTGTCCCATACATGTAATATTTCCCCTCATCTATCAGTATAAAGGGGTCCCTGATATTGATTTTTTCAAGATTCATTGGCTAACCATCCTTTCAAAAGAGTATTTTTATCCATATCTATCCATTTATCTGATAGAAATAAATTCCAATTTTATTATACGGTATAACAGGATTGATTAGTAGATTGAAATCGGACATTATCGGATTTTCCAGGTATATGGGCAGGAGTGTCCGATAAGCATCAGATCCGGTATCTGGAATGTCGCAAAAAAACGCCTGGGCAGTGTCGGTTTTAAAAGAAAAAATACATTTTTCCCTTGACTAACCATCTTTTGTTCTATATAATTGAAACGATGTTTAATTAAGATAGTCTCAATATGTTTCATCATATTGCCTATGATAAACTATTGTAACAAGAGGAGGTGTCCGTAGATTATGAAGATGACGTTTCAGCCAAAGAAGAGACAGAGATCCAAAGTTCATGGTTTCAGAGCCAGAATGAGCACTCCAGGCGGAAGAAAAGTTTTAGCAGCCAGAAGAGCAAAAGGAAGAGCAAAATTATCAGCTTAATGGACCAGGCCGCAAGTAATTGTGGCCTTTTCTTTTCTCAAATTCCCGGGAAACAGGAAAATACCTTTCAGGTATACCTTTTTGTCCAAAAAGCGTGGACAGGAGATAGGAAAAAGTTTCATGAAACATTTTAATTCAATTAAGAAAAGCCGGGATTTTCAAGAAGTTTATCAAACCGGAAGATCCCTAGCCAACAGACTTCTTGTAATGTATGTTAGAAAAACGGACAGGCCTGAGACCAGAATCGGCATATCCGTAAGCAGGAAGGTAGGAAACAGTGTTGTAAGGCATCGTATAACCAGATTAATCAGAGAGAGTTTCAGGCTTCATGAGGAAATGGTAGAGGCAGGATTAGACATCGTAGTCGTTGTAAGAGCAGCGGCAAAGGAAGAAAATTACAAAACAATCGAAAGTGCATATCTGCACTTGTGCGGACTTCATAACATTTTAAAAAAAGAATCGAAGTGATCTTATGATTAAGAAAATCATGATTTTGTTGATCAGAGGGTACCAGAAATTTCTTTCTCCTCTGAAAATAAGAACTCACTGCATTTACACGCCTACGTGTTCTCAATACGCCATTGAGGCGCTTACAAAGTATGGTGTGTTAAAAGGTACATTTTTGGCTTGCAAAAGGATACTTCGGTGTAATCCATTTGCAAAAGGCGGTTATGATCCAGTTCCGTAACAGATGAGGAGGTAGTTCATTGGAATTCTTAGTATTGACTAAGGTAGGAGGCATCTTGGGGCCGTTTGCGACCGTTCTGGGTATTATCATGGATTGGCTGTTTAAGCTGACCAGTACGTTTGGAATCCAGAATATTGGTTTGTGTATTATTTTATTTACGCTTGTAACAAAACTTCTTATGTTTCCGCTGACCTTAAAGCAGCAGAAATCTTCAAAACTTATGAGTGTTATGCAGCCGGAAATTTCGGCAGTTCAGGCAAAGTATAAAGGAAAGACCGACCAGGAATCCATGAGAAGGCAGAACGTGGAAGTTCAGGCGGTTTATGAAAAATATGGAACTTCCATGACAGGTGGCTGTGTGCAGCTTGTTATCCAGATGCCGATTCTTTTCGCCCTGTATCAGGTTATTTATCATATTCCTGCCTATGTACAGAGCGTTAAAACGGTATTTGAAAATGTAGTGACTGCTGTAAATTCCCTTGGGGTGGATCATGTAGGGATGCTGACACAGTTTGCTACAGACAATAAAATCAATGTATCAAGAATTGGAAGCCTTACAACCAGCAATGGGATGGTGGATTTCTTATATCAGTTAAATCCCAGCCAATGGAATTCTTTGCAGGAATTATTTCCTACCATTAAGGATACCATTGCTGCCAATGCAGCCCAGATTTCCCATATGAATTCCTTCCTGGGAATCAATCTTTCATCTACGCCATCCAGCGTGCTGTTTCCTCCAGGAGGCGGCTTCCATTTCAGTCTTGCTATTCTCATTCCAATTTTAGCCGGTCTCAGCCAGTGGTTCAGTGCCAAGCTGATGACAGTAAACCAGCCACAAAATGGAAATGATGAGGGCAATGCCATGGCTCAGTCCATGAAGAGCATGAATACGGTCATGCCGCTTATGTCTGTGTTTTTCTGCTTCACCTTTGCATCCGGTATTGGTATTTACTGGATTGCTTCCAGCGTGTTCCAGATCATCCAGCAGGTTGCGGTAAACCGCCATTTAAACTCTATTGATATGGATGAGATGATAAAGAGGAATATTGAGAAGGCTAATAAAAAGCGTGCAAAGAAGGGACTTCCTCCTCAGCACGTTGCCCAGAATGCTACCGCCAATTTAAAAAATCTCCAGGCTACCAATGATAAAGTGGAAGCTGAGAGTAATGCTAAGGCCGAGAGGACCAAGGAGCAGGTTAAGGCTTCCAGCGACTATTATAACAGCGGAACTTCAAATCCGGGCAGCATTGCATCAAAGGCGAGGATGGTCGAGAAGTACAACGAAAAGCACAGTAAATAGGAGGGTGACCTATGGATATGATTACAGTTTCAGCAAAAACCGTTGATGAAGCGATTACAAAGGCATTAATCGAATTAGGAACAACCAGTGATAAACTGGAGTACGAGATTGTTGATAAGGGCAGTAATGGTATTCTGGGAATTATCGGTTTTAAGCCGGCTGTCATCCGTGCAAAAAAGAAAGAAACCATGGAAGATAAGGCTATGACCTTTCTTTCCGATATGTTCGGTGCTATGAATTTAGGTGTCCATATGGAAGCTTCTTATCTTGAAAAAGAAAAAGAACTTTCCATTAACATGTCGGGAGATGACATGGGAATTTTAATAGGCAAAAGAGGACAGACCCTTGATTCCCTGCAATATCTGGTTAGCCTTGTTATTAATAAGGAAAACGAAGATTACATCAGGGTAAAACTTGATACGGAAAATTACAGGGAGCGGAGAAAGGAAACTCTGGAGACTCTTGCAAAAAATATCGCTTACAAAGTGAAGCGGACAAGACGTTCAGTTTCTTTAGAACCGATGAATCCTTATGAAAGAAGGATTATCCATTCCGCACTTCAAAATGACAAGTTTGTTGTTACCAGAAGTGAGGGAGAGGATCCATTCAGACATGTTGTTATTTCCTTAAAGAAGGATTATTCCAAAAGAGAACGGAATCAGGAAAAAGAGAGATAGATAAATAACTATGAGGGGTTGGGGCTGTCGGAAGGCACCCTCACCCCTTTTCTCACGCAGGAAGTTATTTAGGTGATTGAATATGAAAATGAATACAATAGCGGCTATCGCCACGGCCATGTCCAGTTCCGGTATCGGGATTATCAGGATCAGCGGCGAAGAGTCATTTCAGATTATAGATAGGATTTTTAAGGGAAAAGGAAAAAGCGGGAAAAAGCTTTCAGAGGAGCCGTCACATACCATTCACTACGGTTATATCTTTGATGGGGATGAGGTTATCGATGAAGTTCTGGTTCTGATTATGAGGGGGCCAAGAAGCTTTACGGCAGAGGATACGGTTGAGATTGACTGCCATGGAGGAGTTCTTGTAACAAAGAGAATTTTAGAAACCGTGTTAAAGTACGGTGCCATACCTGCGGAGCCGGGGGAATTTACCAAGAGGGCATTTTTAAATGGCAGAGTGGATCTATCTCAGGCAGAGGCTGTTATTGATGTGATCAATGCGAAAAACAATTATGCTTTAAAGTCTTCTGTCAGTCAGTTAGAGGGATCTGTTTCTAAGAAAATAAAGGATATGAGAGATAAAATTATTTATCATATCGCTTTTATTGAATCAGCTCTTGATGATCCGGAGCACATTTCTCTGGATGGGTACCAGGAACGTCTTTTGCAGGCAATTATGCCATTAAAAGAGGAACTGAATCTTCTTATTAAGTCCTCCGATAATGGAAGGGTTCTGTCAGAAGGTATTGAGACAGTAATTTTAGGAAAGCCCAATGCAGGAAAATCTTCTCTTTTAAATGTTTTGGTGGGAGAAGAGCGGGCAATTGTTACGGATATTGCAGGAACTACCAGAGATACCTTAAAGGAGCAGATCAGGCTGGAGGACTTAAGCCTTAATATTATTGATACGGCAGGAATCCGGAATACGGAGGATGTGGTTGAAAAGATTGGTGTTGAGAAGGCAAGAAGTGCGGCCCAGGAAGCAGATCTGATCATTTATGTGGTGGATGGGTCCTGTCCTCTTGATGAAAATGATGAAGAGATTTTAGAGTTCATAGAAGACAGGAAGGCAGTAGTTCTTTTAAATAAGACGGATCTCATTCCTGTTGTTACAGAGGATATGCTTATAAAGAGAACCGGTCATCGGGTAATTCCCATTTCCGCAAAGGAACGTCTTGGGATCGGGAATCTGGAAGATGAGATAAAGGCAATGTTCTATCAGGGTGAGATTGATTTTAATGATCAGGTTTATATTACGAATGTAAGGCATAAGAATGCACTTTTGGAGTCGCTTAAGAGTCTTTCTATGGTGGAACGGAGTGTCAAAGAGGAAATGCCGGAGGACTTTTATTCCATTGATTTAATGGATGCTTATGAACAGTTGGGAACCATCCTGGGAGAGTCGGTGGGGGATGATCTGGTTCAGGAGA
Organism: Lacrimispora sphenoides; assembly: GCF_900105215.1. NCBI lineage: Bacteria > Bacillati > Bacillota > Clostridia > Lachnospirales > Lachnospiraceae > Lacrimispora > Lacrimispora sphenoides. The sequence continues at coordinate 1,434,108 of NZ_FOIP01000001.1, forward strand.
TATTCCGTAAGTTCTGTATGGGTAAGTAAAAAGATTTGCAGGGAATGTCTGTTACGTTCCTGTAGCGGGCCCTGTAAGTATTCCATTAAATACAGAAGGTGTGGTAATAGATACGAAAGGAGAATGAAATGCAGCATTTAGAAGAGTCTTATGATGTCGTCATAGTCGGTGCAGGACATGCCGGCTGTGAGGCGGCCCTTGCCTGTGCAAGACTGGGTCTAGAGACAATTATGTTTACAGTCAGCGTAGACAGCATTGCGCTGATGCCCTGTAACCCTAATATCGGCGGAAGCTCCAAAGGCCATCTGGTAAGGGAGCTTGATGCCTTAGGCGGTGAAATGGGTAAAAATATTGATAAAACGTTTATACAATCCAAAATGTTAAACCAGTCAAAAGGACCGGCAGTCCATTCCTTAAGGGCCCAGGCAGACAAACAGGAGTATTCCAGATCCATGAGAATGACCTTGGAGAATACGGATCATTTGACCATAAGGCAGGCGGAGGTTTCTGAAATAATTGTAGAGGATGGAACCCTAACAGGAGTCAAGACCTTTTCCGGGGCAGTATACCGCTGTAAGGCGGCCATACTTGCTACGGGAACCTATTTAAAGGCAAGGTGCATCTATGGCGATGTAAGCGAGTATACAGGTCCTAACGGCCTTAAGGCAGCCAATCATCTGACGGATTCCCTAAAGGAGCATGGAATCGAGATGCTGCGTTTTAAGACGGGTACTCCTGCCAGAGTGGACAAGAAAAGCATTGATTTTTCCAGGATGGAAGAGCAGCTGGGAGATGAGAAAGTGGTGCCCTTTTCCTTTTCTACCGATAGGGAAACGTTACAGAAGGAACAGATATCCTGTTGGCTTACTTATACCAATGAAAAGACCCATGAGATCATTCGGGAAAATTTAGACCGTTCTCCCTTATATTCAGGAGCCATTGAAGGCACTGGGCCAAGGTATTGCCCATCCATTGAGGATAAGGTTGTAAAATTTCCGGATAAGGACCGCCATCAGGTCTTTGTAGAGCCGGAGGGCCTTTATACCAATGAAATGTACTTAGGCGGCATGTCGAGTTCTCTGCCTGAGGATGTTCAGTATGCCATGTACCGGACAGTTCCTGGGTTAGAGAAGGTGAAAATCGTCAGAAATGCCTATGCCATCGAATATGACTGCATCAATTCCATACAGCTTAAATCAACCTTGGAAACTTTGCCAATCAACGGATTGTATTGCGGCGGACAGTTTAACGGAAGCTCCGGATATGAGGAAGCGGCAGTCCAGGGATTTATGGCCGGTGTAAATGCAGCTATGAAAATACTGGGGAGAGAGCAGATCGTGCTGGATCGTTCCCAGGCTTATATCGGCGTTTTAATCGACGATCTTGTTACAAAAGAAAATCATGAGCCGTACCGTATGATGACATCAAGGGCGGAATACAGGCTGTTGCTGCGTCAGGACAATGCGGATATCCGTCTAATGGGAATCGGTCATGATATAGGGTTAATCAGTGATGAACAGTATGAGAGGCTGCTTTTAAAGGAACGGCTGATTGAGGAAGAGATCAAGCGTTTGGAGACCACTAATATAGGAGCATCCAAAGAAGTGCAGGAATTTCTGGAAGAAAACGGAAGTACTCCTTTAAAAACCGGCACAACCCTGGCTGAGTTGGTGAGAAGACCTGAGCTTGATTATGTTATGTTAACTAAAATAGATAAGAACAGGACTGCTCTTTCAGAAGATGTGATTGAACAGGTCAATATAAATATTAAATACGATGGATATATCCGCAGACAGAGACAGCAGGTAATTCAATATAAAAAGCTGGAGAATAAAAAGCTGGATGTGGAATTTGATTATTCTACGGTTAAGGGTCTTCGAAGAGAGGCCATCCAGAAACTAAATCTATATAAGCCAATGTCCATTGGACAGGCATCCAGAATATCCGGCGTGTCTCCGGCAGATATATCTGTTTTGCTTGTCTTTCTGGAACAGCTTCGTTATCAGAAGAGCCTGGAAAAGAAAGAATGAGGAATTATATATGACAGGAGCATTTGAAGAGAGTCTCCGGAAAGAATTGAATTTATTATCTATTGAATTAAATGAAAATCAAATAAATCAATTTTATGATTATTTTCAATTATTAGTAGAATGGAATAAATTCATGAATTTAACTGCAATTACAGAAATGGATGAAGTGATTACAAAGCACTTTGTGGACAGTTTATCCCTGATAAAAGCAGTCGAGGAGATTGGAGCAAAGGATTATAGGATCATTGATGTGGGAACGGGAGCGGGATTTCCGGGAATACCCTTAAAGATCGCATTTCCTGAATTAAGGATAACATTAATGGATTCCTTGAATAAAAGGATAAATTATTTAAATGAAGTGATCAGCCGTTTAGGGCTTGATAAAATAGGAGCCATCCATGGGAGAGCGGAAGACCTGGGAAGAGATCCTCTTCATAGGGAGCAGTATGATCTTTGTGTTTCCAGAGCAGTTGCTAATCTTAGCACATTATCTGAGTACTGCATGCCTTTTGCAAAAGTTGGAGGTTATTTTATTCCATATAAGTCCGGAAAGATTGAAGAAGAGTTGGGAGCGGCAAAACATGCCATATTTTTATTAGGCGGAAGTGTAAAAGAAGTAAAGACCTTTTTATTGCCTGGAACAGATGCTGAGCGATCATTGGTTAAGATAGCCAAGAATAATGGCACCTCTAAAAAGTATCCAAGAAAAGCGGGTTTACCTTCAAAGGAACCGTTAAAATAAAATGTTTCACGTGAAACATCCATGAGTTATTAATTCTGCATTGGTGCAGTGGATGTTTCACGTGAAACATTATTCTTTTTATTCTAATAATTAAACAAAGAACATTTGAATGGCACGATACAGTTCAGAAGGATTTTCTAATTGAGGAAGGTACTTGGAGTTACTAACCAGTGAACTTTCAATTGCCGGATTATATATCTGATATTCCCGAATCATCTCGTTAATATTTTCCATTTCACATCCCCCTATGATATAGATGCTATTATTGATTTTCTTTAAGGCATTTACAATATTGCACTTGGTATAATTACATCTTACACTGGCATATAAGGATTTGGGAGAATCACCCAGATGAGCTGATTCATAATAAGCATCAACCAGTGAGGTATTAACCGAATAAGGATTGCAAAAATTATTGGAAAATTCCTCCATAATTGCCTGCTTACTGGTAGCAATGTGATAGAGCAGTGTCCCCAATATAGGCAAGTCCAAAATAAATTTATAAACTCTTCCATGCTTGTTTGGAATCTGGCTGCATGTCAGTATGGAATCTGGATTAATCAGCATGATCTGATTAAATAATTCCGGGGACTGATTACAGGCCATAACAGCAAGCGGCGAAGAGGAGCCTGATGCTATGACATTGGTACGATGTCCAATTTCTGATTTGATAAAGTCCGAGATCAACTGAACATAAAGATAATTGGTATAAGTCAGATCCGGTTTTTCAGAGCGTCCACATCCCAGAAGGTCTAAGGTATATACTGTATACTCTTCCTTTAAATGATTTACCATCTGATTCCATTCGTATCCGCTGGAACAAGCCGTTAAATCATGAATGAGTAAGAGCGGCTTTCCTGTTCCGGTTTTTGTATAGTGAATGTTGCCAAAGCGCCATTTATAACAAAGGGATTTTGAATCAGATAATATGTTTTTGGAGGTGGCGGAATATTTAATACATTTATTAATGACAGCAGTGGTGACAGCTGTACTGGCTGATAGAATGAGCAGGGTCAATAGTTTGTTCTTTGTTTTCATACTTTACCTCCTGAAATAGGTTAATCTTTTCTTATTATAATATAATCAATATGGACTTACAACGTCTAACATATTAATTTATTCTTAAAACTTGGAAAAACCTAGCAAATATATGATATTAACCTGGTAAAATGTTTCACGTGAAACATTTTTTATAAATTATAGATTTTTTTTACAGGAAACCATAGGAAAAAAAAATAAAGTATGCTATACTCTACATTGAACTGCAATTTCCAAATGTTGTAACAGGAAAAGGTTGAAAAAAGAACATCTTTCAACCTTTCATTTATGAATAATGTGCCCTGCTATACCGGGCACTGTGCACCTTTTTTTTGGGTGTCAAATGGATAAACAGACATATCCGATCGGTTCATTAGGAGGCAAAATTAAAAATGGGAAGAATCATTGCGATAGCAAACCAGAAGGGCGGAGTTGGCAAAACGACTACCGCGATCAATTTATCTGCTTGTCTGGCGGAATCAAGACAGCGGGTATTGGCTGTGGATTTTGATCCACAGGGAAACGAGACCAGCGGACTGGGAATCGAAAAAAGTTCCATTGAGCGAACGGTATACGATCTGCTGGTAGGAGAGTGTGAAATTGAAGAGTGTTTGATCACCAATGTTCAGGAAAACCTGGATTTGCTTCCTTCTAATGTGGATTTAGCAGGAGCAGAGATCGAACTATTGGAAATTGAGAACAAGGAAACACTCCTCAAAACATATCTTGAAAAAATCAAGAATCACTATGATTTTATTATCATAGATTGTCCTCCGTCATTGAATCTATTGACAATTAATGCCTTAACAGCTGCAAACACCGTATTGGTACCAATTCAATGTGAATATTACGCATTAGAGGGCTTGAGCCAGGTGCTGAAAACCGTTAATCTAGTAAAAAAGAAACTGAATCCTGCTCTTGAGATGGAAGGTGTGGTTTTTACCATGTATGATGCTAGGACAAATCTATCTCTGGAGGTTGTTGAGAGCGTTAAAAATAATTTAAACCAGAATATCTATAAAACCATTATACCCAGAAATGTCAGACTGGCAGAGGCTCCCAGCCATGGAATGCCAATTAATTTATATGATTCCAGATCAGCGGGAGCGGAGAGCTACCGGTTGCTGGCGGCAGAAGTAATAAGCAGAGGAGAAGAGATATAATTATGGCAAAGAGAACGGGGTTAGGAAAAGGTCTTGGAGCAATTTTCGGAGATGAAGTAATGGAATCTGCGGCAGAGGAACAGGAAAAGAAAAACCATCCAAAACCGGAGCAGACAAACGCAAAAGCAGAAAAAAATAAAGAGGAACCAGAAGTCGGAAAAGAGATGTTCCTCAAATTATCCTCCATTGAACCAAACCATAATCAGCCTAGAATGGAGTTTCGGGAGGAATCCCTCATGGAATTGGCGGAATCCATGAAAGAATATGGTGTATTACAGCCGCTTTTAGTACAGAAAAAAGGGGATTTCTATGAAATCATCGCCGGTGAACGCAGATGGAGGGCAGCAAAACTGGCAGGTTTGAAAGAAGTACCTGTGGTAATCCGGGAATATACGAAGCAGCAATCAATGGAAATTGCGTTGATTGAAAATGTTCAGAGAGAAGATTTAAATCCTATTGAAGAAGCTAAGGCTTATCAAAAGTTAATGCAGGAATTTGGATTAAAGCAGGAAGAGATCGCAGCGCGGGTGGCTAAAAACAGAGTAACAATAACCAACAGCATGCGTTTATTAAAGCTGGAGAAAAAAGTCCAGGATATGCTTATTCAAAATCAGATCACGGGAGGACATGCCAGGGCGCTTTTGGCTGTTGATGATCCGGAATTGCAATTTCAGATTGCGGGAAGGATCGTTGCTGAAAATCTCAGCGTCCGTGAGGTGGAAAAACTTGTAAAATCCTTATCAAAGAAAAAAGAACCAAAAGAAAAAAAGGAAGAAGATGAGAGCATTTTCCTGATTTTCAGAGAACTGGAAGACCGGATGAAAACTGCTATGGGAACCAAGGTAAGCATCAACCGGAAAGACAGTAATAAAGGAAGAGTGGAAATAGAGTACTATTCTGAGGCAGAATTGGAAAGAATAGTAGAGTTGATAGAATCCATAAGATAACATCATGGAAGCGAGGACGAAAGAATGGACAACAGTATATTGAATCAGTTGCCGGTTGACCCTGCTTTTTTAATCATTGGATTAGCTGTAATTACCATGATATTACTGATCGTTGTAATCATATGTCTGGTTCAGATGAGAAAGCTGTATCGCAGATACGACTATTTTATGAGGGGGAAGGATGCAGAAACTCTGGAAGAGATTATTATGGAGCAGATGGAAGATATTGCGGAATTAAAAGCAGAAGACCGGTCCAATAAAGATTCTCTTCGAAATACCAATAAGAATTACAGAAGTGCTCTCCAGAAATTCGGGCTTGTAAAATACAATGCGTTTAAAGGGATGGGCGGAAACTTAAGTTTTGCAATGGCAATCCTCGATTATACAAATTCCGGTTTTGTTTTGAATTCTGTTCATAGCCGGGAAGGGTGCTATGTTTACATCAAGGAAGTGGAAAGAGGAGAAACAGATGTTTTGCTTGGAAGCGAAGAAAAGGATGCTTTGGAGCAGGCATTGGGATATCATTCATAAAAAACCAGGTACGGCAAAAGCTGTACCTGGTTTTTTATAATGAAAAATCTTTGGTTTACAATAATTCTATAAAGGCTTATTATCGGAAGGATGTAAAATCTGCCTCATTTCCATATGGCGTTCCTCTGTAAGGGCTGCTCCTATTGCAGTACCGTATTCTGCCTGATCCGGTATAATAAAATGAACCTGGAACATCGTTTCAAGAGATTGAAAGACGCCTTTGCACTGAGGGAATTTTGCAAGATTCCCGGTCATGACAAAATTGTTGATGTTGCTGTTTAAGGAAGATAAAATAGCAGATTTACCAATCACCTGAAGCACCATATTAATGATTCCTGCAGCGATATCCTCGTCGGAAACAAGATTGCGTACCTTGCCGAAGTTAGAGGCTGTGGCAGAAAGAGGAAGGCCCGGAAGGGGCTTTTTTGAGATATCCTGTATCTGCAAGTCAATGTTGCTTATATTTCCCCTGCTTGCAAGCTCCATGATCTGGGAGATATCCTGGGTTTTTAAAAGGAGGCTTGAAAGGCCGAGGATGGTTCCGCCTCCAATGCCGATTCCTCCGGTATGGACAATCTTATCTCCGTTTACCTGGACAAGAGAGGTTCCTGTTCCCATGCTCACGACGATTAAGTCATTTAACCCTGTAAAGTATTGTCCTCCAAGACCATTGCAGGTGAACTCGTCTACCTTATAAGTAGGAATTCCATATAAAGGCTGGTCTACGTATGCGCTGCCAACCCCTGTGATCATAATCTTTTCAATTTCATTCAACTGGATGTTGTTTTCATAGATGAATTTTCCAAGAGCTCCAAACAGAGATGCAATTGGGTTATCAGCTTTAACAAAAGTAGGAATTTTTAATTTATTATCTTGAAATCCTACAATTTTAGTGGTACTTCCTCCAAGATCAATTCCAATTGTAATTTTCATAATTTTTAAATCCTCATATTCTTATATATAAAAAATATAACCGTACCTATGAAAAATGTATTTAAGGTAACATAATTATATTTCCCCGCAGAAAACCTTGCGGTTCAAGGCTTACTATATCATACATGATGCGCATTGCCAAGTTTTTAAATCCGTCCAAAGTCCGTATTTCGTTCTTTTTTCTTAGAATAAACCGGGAAATAGATGCTCAGAATATAACTTATCAGAAATCACTTTTCAGATTTCTGATAAAAGGCAGTATTTTACTGCCGTCCATCCGATTGCAAATTCTTTTTTGTTTTCACAATATAAATTATCTGAGCTTGCAGCGTAAGGGGAGATAAAAGGACTGCTTTTTAACCGTTCATCTGATTATCAGGAGTGTTTTTTGCTTATGACAGTATGTTTTATAAGAAAAAGAGCAGAGCGCTCAGAAGAGTTATCATGTTAAAGTCAAAATATAAGATTTGAATAAAAAATAGCTTGAACCTTGTATTTTTTTGTAAAATATAACATTGACAAAAAAATAACAATGACATATAATGAAGTTACGGTAGATCGTTAAAAAAATATCGATATAAAAATATCTATATAACTATTTAACCTATTTAAAAATTGGAGGAAAATCATGATGGCAAAGAAAGAAGAACAGGTAAGAATTCCTGATATCATTGATAGTGTAGATGCCCTGATTGCAAAGATGGAAGCCATGAGAGAGGCTCAGAGAGTATTTGCTTCCTTCACCCAGGAACAGGTGGATAAGATCTTTTATGAAGCAGCAAGTGCTGCCAATAAGTTAAGAATTCCTCTGGCAAAAATGGCTGTAGAAGAAACCGGCATGGGTGTTGTGGAAGATAAGGTCATTAAGAACAACTATGCTGCAGAATATATTTATAACACTTATAAGGACACCAAGACCTGCGGTGTGATCGAAGAAGATAAGGCATTTGGCATTAAGAAAATTGCAGAGCCTATTGGTCTGATTGCGGCAGTTATCCCTACCACAAACCCAACTTCAACTGCTATCTTTAAGACACTGATCAGCTTAAAGACCAGAAATGCTATCATGATTTCCCCTCATCCCCGTGCAAAGAATTCTACCATTGCGGCTGCAAAGGTGGTTCTTGATGCCGCTGTCAAAGCCGGCGCACCGGAAGGGATCATCGGATGGATCGACGTTCCTTCTCTGGAACTGACCAATGAGGTCATGAGAAGCGCAGATATCATTCTGGCAACCGGCGGCCCAGGAATGGTGAAGGCTGCATATTCTTCCGGAAAACCAGCCCTTGGCGTTGGTGCAGGCAATACCCCTGTAATCATTGATGATACGGCGGATATTAAGATGGCAGTCAGCTCCATCATTCATTCCAAGACCTTTGATAATGGTATGATCTGTGCTTCTGAGCAGTCTGTAACAGTACTTGAACCTATTTATGATGCGGTTAAAAAAGAGTTTGCTGCAAGAGGATGCTATTTCCTGAAGGAAGACGAACTGAATAAGGTTCGTAAGACCATTATTATCAACGGAGCCTTAAATGCAAAGATCGTAGGCCAGAAAGCCCACACCATTGCAAAGCTTGCAGGCGTGGAAGTTCCTGAATCCGCAAAGATCCTGATCGGTGAAGTTGAAAGCGTTAATATTGAAGAAGAATTCGCACATGAGAAGCTGTCACCGGTTCTGGCTATGTATAAGGCTAAGACCTTTGATGAAGCCATTGAGAAGGCAGAACAGCTGGTTGCTGACGGCGGTTACGGACATACCTCTTCTCTCTATATAAATGTAAATGAAAAAGAGAAAATGGAAAAGCATGCAGCGGCTATGAAGACCTGCCGTATCCTGGTGAATACTCCATCTTCTCACGGCGGAATCGGCGATATTTACAACTTCAAGCTTCAGCCATCCCTGACTCTGGGCTGTGGTTCCTGGGGCGGAAACTCTGTTTCTGAAAACGTTGGGGTTAAGCATTTGCTGAATATTAAGACCGTTGCTGAGAGGAGAGAGAACATGCTGTGGTTCAGAAATCCGGAAAAGGTTTACTTTAAAAAGGGTTGTATGCCTGTCGCACTTAGCGAATTAAAGGATGTATATAACAAAAAGAGAGCATTTATAGTAACAGACTCCTTCCTTTACATGAACGGTTATACCAAACCGATTACAGATAAATTAGATGAAATGGGCATTGTTTACTCCGTATTCTCCGATGTCCAGCCAGACCCGACCCTTGCAAATGCCCAGGCAGGAGCAGCAGCTATGAAGGCATTCCAGCCAGATACCATTATCGCCTTAGGTGGTGGTTCCGCCATGGACGCAGCCAAGATCATGTGGGTAATGTATGAGCATCCTGAGGTAGATTTCCAGGATATGGCCATGCGCTTTATGGATATCCGCAAGAGAGTCTACACATTCCCTAAAATGGGTGAAAAGGCTTACTTTGTAGCGATCCCAACTTCTTCCGGTACTGGTTCTGAGGTAACCTCTTTCGCGGTTATCACGGATCAGGAAACAGGGGTGAAATATCCGCTTGCAGACTATGAATTAATGCCGAATATGGCTATCGTTGATGCAGACAACATGATGAGTCAGCCTAAGGGCCTTACAAGTGCTTCTGGTATTGACGTTATGACTCATGCATTGGAGGCTTATGCTTCCATAATGGCTTCTGATTATACCGATGGTCTTGCACTTAAGTCAATGAAAAATGTATTTAACTATCTGCCTATCGCATACAACGACGGAACTAACGTAGAGGCAAGATGTAAGATGGCAGATGCTTCCTGCATGGCCGGTATGGCATTTAATAATGCATTCTTAGGTGTATGCCATTCCATGGCTCATAAATTAGGTGCTTATCATCACCTTCCACACGGTGTGGCAAATGCCTTGCTGATCACCTTGGTTATGGATTTCAATGCTTGTGAAGTTCCGACGAAAATGGGAACCTTCCCACAGTATGAGTATCCTCATACCCTTGCAAGATATGCAGAGTGTGCACGTTTCTGTGGTATCGAAGGTAAGGATGATGCAGATCTGCTTAAGAAATTCATTGCTAAGATTGAAGAATTAAAGAAGGCAGTGGGAATCAAGGCAACCATTAAGGAATATGGAATCGATGAGAAACACTTCCTGAATACTCTGGATGAAATGGTTGAGAATGCATTTGATGACCAGTGTACAGGTGCAAATCCGAGATATCCTCTTATGAGTGAGATCAAAGAAATGTATTTAAAAGCTTACTATGGTAAATAAGTTTAAATAAGTGGCAAAAGGCCGTACCCGAAATTCGGGTCGGCCTTTTGCTTTTTTTATTCTATGACACCTTTCCATTTTTGAAGAGAAGGATCATTTCATGGGTCAGGCTTAAATTGGTGAAATCATCAGGGATATCCTCAGGAGCCATCCAGATGGCTGTGGATAATTCAGTTTCATCCAGGCGGACCTGTGGAGAACCATCCAGCTCAGCCCAGTATCCGACTAAAATGGAATCGCTGAATCCCCATGGCTGGTTTTTATAATAGCGGATATTTTTGACCCGAAGCCCTACTTCCTCCATCACTTCCCGGTTTACCGTTTCTTCCAGGGTTTCTCCGAATTCCGTATAACCTGCGATCAGGGCAAACCGGGTATATTCCCTTCCGGCATACTTAGTCAGCAGAAGCTTTCCGTTGTACGTGACAGCCACAATGACGGCTGGAGCAATCTTTGGGTAAACGGTATTGCCGCAGGAGGAACAGACCATGGACCTTTCTTTTTTGCTTTTCATCATCGGAGAGCCACAGCAGCCGCAGAACCGGTTGGAGCCGTAAAACCGGTGGAGCTGTCCTGCGGAAATAGCTGCAAAGGACACCCACATGGGCTTTAGATCCCTTATGATCCCTGTTTCGTACAAGGAAAGAGAATCTGTTTCTGTCAGTGTGACTGCGGTTTCATCTATAAGAAAAAAATCCATCTGGTCAATGGAAAAAAGATAGTCAGAGCAGGACATGGCTTCCTTGCTCTGGCTTTTTAAATCTTCAAACTGAGGGATTCTTTTGGAAGTCCTGTGATCAAGGAGGAGACGGCCATCCTGAAGATAAAGAAAATAGCTGTCCATGCCAGGTGTTTTTATATGAAATTCGTTATGGAAAACATGAGGGAAAATATCCTGTATCATCTTTGAGTAACACCGTTCAGTGAGCCAAATGGAAACTGAACTTCCTTTCTGATTATTTGTGTTGGGGCAATGTAACTATTTTAAGTTTCAAAATGTTTCCTGTCAAGACATAAGGAAATGTTAACGTTAAAAAGCCGGCGCTTTTATAGGCGCCGGCCGGTCAGAAATCTTTATCATTGCCCTGATACGGCTTTTCGAATAGGAATTCCGGTGATGACAGCAATCACTGTAAGTATAATGTCCTTGGGAACAAATGCAACTATGGAATAGGAAAATACGGCTGATACCGACATATCTCCGGATAATGCTGCCCATTGAAGGCCTCCGATGGCTTCATCCAAGAGAGTACCAAGAATCGGAAGGAGAAATATAAGGATTGTGTTTAGAAGCTTGCTGCCGGTTTTCGGCCTGATGCCGCAGAGGAGCACCATAATCAGCCAGCCCCATTTGTAACCGCCGGTAAGATCCAGTAGGAATTGGATGCCTCCGCGAAAGTTTGAAAAGACCGGCAGGCCCACAGCGCCTAAGAGGAGGTAAATCAGAGTTGCTAAAAAGCCCAGCCTCCACCCTAACACGGTTCCTATAAGTGCCACTCCAAAGATCTGGATGGTAATGGGAACTCCTGTTGGCATAGGGATAGATAATTGGGAAATTACGGCAAGAACAGCCGCAAACATGCCGGCCAGGACAAGTTCCTTTGTCGTTATCCGGTTTGCGGATGAGCTCTTTGTTTGAAACGATTTTACTGTATTCATAAGATCATGCTCCCTTATCTGGTATAAAATTCTAATGGCATGGTAACACATGCTGAATTAATTGTCAACCAATAATTTGTAGTAGGTTAACAATTCAAAAACGGTTACAAGAATTATTTTCCAAAACTAAGATAATATAACCAATCTGTAACCAACGGGTTATATACTGAATAAATAGAAAATACAGCTTTGAGCTTATCAATAGATTTTACATGAAGATAGAAATAAATAAGGAGGATAAAGTATGAATGGTGCAGTGAAGAAAGTGCATCGCTTAAAAAGGGTAATTGCCTGGTTGCTGACAGCTGCGATTGTTTCCGGAAATATATCTCAGCTTACAGTTACTACCGCATATGCCTCTGAGACTACAGAACGAAGTGAATCTTCATCCAATGCAGGGAAAGCATCTCCGTCGGAAGCAACTCCGTCCGAAGCGGCAAGGATTATTGACGTCCAAGTCACCCAGTCAGCCATTGAAAAGGTTCTTAAAAAGGATTTTGACAGAAGACCGGAATTAGAGGAAGATTTAATCCCTTTTGAAGGGGATCAAAAGGACCTGGTCATAGGAAAATTGTATGAAGAACTGGAGGGAAAGACTCTGGTGCTCCAGAAAAAGATTGGAAAAGCCATGTATCTGGTGGTGGTATCCGATACCCTGGAGGGAGAACCATTTTTCGAAACGGATAAATCCGAACGGATCAGGCAGGAATCATTCTTAAAGAATATTCAGATCATTGGTGTCAACGGTTATAAGGACCGGGATTGTGAATTCAGGCTGCGGATCATTGGTGATGATTTAATGATCACAGACGCCCAGATGGAAGAGTTTGCAGTGATAGGGGAAAGTTCAAAGACTTCTGAACAGCCATCCTCAACCGGGAAACAATCCGGAGGCTCTGGGAGTGCCGGGACCAAGGAAACAGCTGCTGTAACAGAGGAAGAGACCAAGGCTCAGGAAACGGATTCGGAAGAAACCGAGATCCAGGAAACTAAGATCCAGGAAACTGAGGCTCAGGAAAGCAGTGAGACTGATAAGAATCTTTCGGAGCCGGCTGAAGAAACACAAAGCCAGACAGAGGCTGTGAAAGAGACTAAGACGGAAGAGCATTCGAGAGAAGCCGTAGAAAAATCAGAGAATGCAGTCAAAGAGGAAGATTCCAATTCGGAAGGATCCGGGGAAGATTTTTCTGTAAGCAGCCTGAGTATAAATGGGTTCTCAGTATCAAGGCATGATGTTCCTGTGCTTTTCAGTACTGAAATTACACGGGCAACTGATTCTGAAGCAGACATGGATGATTCCGTCAGTGATGATGCTGATCTTGTCTCTGTAGGGGATACGAAGATCCTGTCAGAAGAGGAACGGGCAGCCCTGATGGGAACAGATATGGCCGCCTTAAATGGAGAGGAAACGAAGATAAATTTATTCTCATTCCTCAGCCAGCCATCCTTTCGCATGGTAGTTCACAGCTATGGAATAACCCTGCTTAATACCGAGGTGGACAGTGAAGGAAAACTTAGTCCTTATGAAACGGCTCTTACTTATTATGGGCCAGATGCTGTAGATAAGAAGGAAGCGGTTGAAGTGAATCTTTCACAAAGCAAGACCGGTTCCATAAAGGCAGGAATTTTATATACCTTTACCATCACCTATACCATGCAGGCAGCACCTCTGTATGAATATGCTGCAGGAGGAAAGCTTTCTTTGTTTGATTCCTATGAGAATGCTAAAATCCTATTTACGGTTCCTGACGGCATAGCCATAGAAGAGCAGCCCGGAAAAGTGAAGCTGGTATCTTCAGATGGTGAGGGAAAAGTTTATGAAATCAGCGTCGGAGATGAGCAGAATGTGATCCGTCCAGGCAAATCAGACAGTATAACCATGAATGCCTATATTGACGGAAATGGAAAAAGAGCGGTTGGTGAGGAATTTACACTGCCTCAGGACAGCGTGGCTTTCTATGCTGACGTTAAAGTAGCGGATAAGACAGATAAGGAACATGTGACTTACCCGGGAAATATTGAAACAATTACTTATGCGGAGCAGCCGGCGGACACCACAATGACTCTTGTGTCCGATGATGCATGGCATATTAAAAAGAGTGTAAGCCCTGCGGATAACTCTTATACGGTGGTAAGAGACAACGCAGGAAACCCTGAATTTGTGGACATTACCTATCTGATTGAAGTCGGTATGTATGGAAGCTCAGGCGATATATCCAGACAACCGGGCGGAACGATTTACCAGACCTATGGCCGTACCGGTTTTAAGGAGGATTCTTTTAAGATTACAGACTCCCTTAAGATCCTTACGGAACATGCACCTGAGGCTATGAAGCCTGTTTCCGTAACAGCCACATGGGGAGATGGATCTGATGTCCATGTGATTAACAACGAGGATGGGTCCATTACCATTGATCAATTTAAAACCCAGGGACAAAACGGGGCAGACCACATTTATGTTTCGGATCAGGCACCCACCTACAGCTCCTATCTGGTAACCGCCCGCTATCCCTATGAACCATTTTTGCTGAAATACAATGATGAGCGCGCAGGGAACAAGTCCGTGTTTACCGTTAACAATAAGGCTCATCTGGAATATGTAAAGCTGGGAGCAGATCAGCTGGTGGCAGAAGATTCTGATGTGAATGTTGCTGTTCATGAAGTCAATAAGCCTGCAGTTATCAAGATAATGAAAGAAATTGACGAGGGTCTTGGCTTAACCCGGAAATATGACTTGGCCATGGAAAAAGAATATCCAGGGATGGCTGGTTTCGAGATCTATTCCCTGGATTCTGACAACAGCCAAACGCCTTATGACAATTATACGGTTATAGACAGTCATAGTCAGAAAATTAACAATAATAACATTGCAGTCAATCCTTCAAACGAAGAGACGGAAAGCGGATTCTACGCGACGGGGGACGATGGCTATATCCAGATCCAGGTGGATCCGGGAACCTATGTGATCAAAGAGAAGTCAAATCCTGTTGGAACCCAATTCAGTTTTGCAAAGTTGGGAACAAATGCCGTTGTGAGTGGAAATGATATTAAAGTCACCTTAAAGGCTGATGAAAGAGCAGAGATCACGGTAGTAAACGAAGTCATTGGAAAAGGAGCGATTGAGTTTTATAAGAAGGCCCGCACCTGGACCAGTGCAGATCTTATTGAAACAAATTTAGCAGCTTTGGATGGAGCAGAATTCACTCTTTATCAGAAAAATGAAGATGGAAGTCTTTCAGAGGTTAAAACCGTAAAATCAGATAACAAGGGATATGTGTTGTTTAAGCCTGTTACGCCTGGCGACTATATTGTGAGAGAAAAAAGTGCCAATGGTTATATCCTTGACAATCATGATTATCAAGTGACCGTAGAGGCCGGTAAGACATCACCTATAAAAACCGGGAATAACATCCTTGTCAACACATTAAATGAAGCAAAGATAAATGTAACAAAGTGGATGCAGGATGACAAGGGTGATTATATAAAAGTACCCGGTGTCAACAGAGGAGACTTTAACAATAAGTTCTGGTTTGAGGAGAATGTGGGGGGAACATGGAAAAAAGTGAGTGTTGGCTCCAAAACCATCTACTCTCTTGATGACGCAAGCCAGTTTAATGCGGCACTTCCGGTTTTTGATGGAAGGGGCAAAAAAATTGAGTACCGCATCGTTGAAGAAGTTCCCGAAGGATATTCCGACGGAAATGGAAGCAAAGACGGTTTTTCACAGGAGACAAAGGAGAATAAGACTTACATTTATAAGACCTTTACTCTTGAAGCTTTAAAGATGACTCAGGTAGATTTGAAAAATAATAAGGGCGGAACCTTAAAACTTCAAAAGGATGCCTGGTCCATTAACAGCAATAGCTTAAATAAGAATGCTTCAAAAAGTGGATTCCAGTTTAACCTTTATTATAAAGTTGGGAATGACTTTACTGAAGTATTGCCCCAAAAAGTTTATACAACAGATGGCAAAGGAGAAATTCTGGTAAAAGGCCTTGATGTGACAAAGGAATACTATTGGTCTGAGATTAACAGCAGCGGAAGGCTGGAACCAGAGGATTCCGCGAAGACAGTTATTTCGGAGGATAAAGTTTTCATCGGTCCTTATAAGGTTACCAGAGAAAGTGATACGACCGTAAAGGCCTATAACATTCCTCAAAAGATTCCTTACTGGCTTTATAAGGTTGATATCACAGATAATAAAAATCCGATAACAGCACAATTTAAAATTACGAGAGATGTGGATAAGACAGTGATTTTTAACGGTGCGGTATCCAATGTGGGGACATATGTTATTCTTGATCCCGGAACAGACTATATCATTGAAGAAATAGTGGCTCCTGTTAATTTTGTAAAAGGGAATAGCATTAAGATCACAACTCCAAATGGGCCTGTTCTAAAAGCAGATCTGGAACGGTGGTTTTCCCAGGGAAACATGGAGACTCGCCGGACCTTTGAAAATAAGCCATATAAATCTGTTTCTATCAAAAAGACACAATACGATGCAAACGGAACGGCAAATCAAAATGCAGTAATACCATTTGATGTCTATGTAAAGAACGGCAGTGACTTTACAATTGCAGGCAGTTTGAATTCCAGTGTTTCAACTCAGCTTGCTCCTGGAACGTATTACTTTAAAGAAGTGGTTCCAAGCGGTAATATCAATCCTTATTATTTGCTTTCTGATGCTGAGAAAGCACAAGGTGCCCATCCAGGTGATCCTGGTTATGAGATTTACGGTACCGATGTATATTATGGACCGGTCATAATAACCGCAGCATCTGCAAGTAACGAAAAGAATCTGGCCCTCTATCTGGCAGGACCGAATAAGCCGTTAGTAAATTATAAGGATTATGGAAAAGTAACGGTCACCAAAAAAGATGCTTTGAGGGATATCACTGTGAACGGAGCAGTTTTTGGTATATTCAAAGCGGAAGGATTTGATGTTAATAATTGGGAAAACAGCATTCTTAATCCGATTCAGACGGCAACTACCAGCGGGAGCGGTCAGGCAACCTTTGACAGCTCAAGTCTTAAGATCTTCGACACCGATGGAAGCAGGATTGCTTATGTTATTGCTGAAATAACACCGCCGGAAGGATATCTGCCCTCCCATGAAATTTTAACGACTACTTTAATGGAAGGCAAAGTCATCACTACGGTCAATGGGGATACAAATGGAAGTCCGCTTGTTATTAAGAACGAACCAAAGCTGACCATCCGCACCCAGAAATATTGGAGAGATGGATGGAACTATCAATTCTATCCGGTGGATCATGTTCTTGGAAACGTAAAACTGGCCCTCTATAAGGTAAATGCAGACGGCATCACAGCAGACTACGTGAAAACAGAAACCACCAATACCTATGACGGAATTGCAACCTTCTATGATATTAACCGGAATGATACCTACTATGTGGTTGAGGTTCGGGTTCCCACTAAGGAAGAGACCGGCTTTGGTTTTGATCTGAATATGATGGATAAAACACCTTTGGCAGAAGGTAACAGCGAACCGCCAAAAACTCTTTCTGTTTCAGATTTAGAGGCAGGTACGTACAATGCAGTGAAATATACGGGTAAGGATCTTGCAGAAACAGCGGACTCTTTAATCCAGAATACCGATCCACTTTATAACTATAAGCCATGGGTTCAGTTTAATATATTGAAAACCTGTGATGGAACGGCATTTGATGGAACTTCTCATTCAGCGGAAAATGTCAACGGAGCTAAATTCACCCTTTATAAGATGAAGGGGGATGAGAAGGATCTGTCAGGAATCCGTTTAGAAGATTTAGCTGATGAAAGTCTGTTTGAGAAGGTTGACAGCTATGAGAGCGGTACCCGGATCAATCCGAAGACAGGAATCAGGGCGGCTGGAGAATTTGATACCGCCATTTTGGAAACCGGTAAGGTATACTGGCTAGTCGAGGATGAGTCAGCACCAGGATATCAACTGCCAGGAGGACGGCAGATCGTAGCAGTATTTGCACCAAAAGACTCCGGTTATTCAGGATATAATGATATGCTTCACCTATATGAGAACGGGCGGAATGATCAAATCGCTGTGGTGAAAAATCAGCATGGAGATGGACCGGGAGGTCTTGATGCATACTATTTCCAGATCGCATTAAACAAATGGTTAAAGGATGCCGGAAAGCCGAATGCAGAACCAACTCTTTTAGGCGGGGCTAAATTCCAGATATGGCTTCTGGATCCGGATAGTAAAGAAAAGCTGCTTCCTGTGGAAGTGGTTGAAACCGGTCTGGAATCTGACAGTGAGAACAAAACAGGCTATGCCCTTTCCAAGATGATCAGCATGGGGAAACTTAAGGCTGAGCTTGAAAGTAAGGGATTTGACGAAACCAGTATAGACAGGATCCTTAAACTTGAGAATGAAGAGGTAAAAGTTCTCTTTGGACTGGAAGAGGTATATGCGCCTTCCAAGATCCAGATGGATACTACCCTTCATTACCTGAAAGTGACGATTCCGAAAAATAAGGATATCATTGATTCCCAGTATTTCTGGGAGCAGGGAAAATCTGAGGAATACCGTCTGATAAATACAGTGCTGGATCAATATCCGGTAACTCTTGCAAAATACGGATACGTACCGGATACCGGTACCTTTGGCAAAACCGATGAGGAACTGAATGTTCTTAACATTGGAAAAACTCCTTTAAGCGGCGTGCAGTTTGAAATCTGGCAGTATCTGTGGGAAAACGGCAGTTACAGCTATGTAAAGATCGGAACTTATACCACGGAAAGCAATGGCCAGGTAAAGATACCCAATGGCTTAAAAGCAGGACGGTATAGGCTAAAGGAAACCCTGACCGTTGGCCAGCAGAAGAACTATATTACCATGTATACCGGTGAGAACGATCTTTGGAGATACTTTACAGTCGGAAGCACTCCTTCCACTGTAAACGTCTATAACCCGGAGAAGCCGGAACTGGTAATTGAAAAGACCACCTGGGCAGGAAATCCATTTATTGACCTTGGCGGAATCATCTTTACCATTCAAAAGCAAGGCGGCAGTGAGATCAAGGCGGCTACCATAAAACTGGCGAATGGAAAATATGCTGCCAGCTTTTCTAACTTAAACAGCGGCGTTTACACCATAAAGGCGGAAGCCTTAGGAAGCGAAGCGGCAAAAGCCGTGACCAGCGGATATTTTGAAACAGCGACAGTGAATGTGGGATATGAGGCAAAAGCGAACGGAGAAAAGGTAACCCTGGTCCCGGTAGGAAACGGCGTGAAAGGAAAGCTGGCAACCGCAGTCGTTAAGAACCCCCGTCTGGCTGATCTTGTCATTCATAAGACAGATGCAGAAACGAAGGCAAGTGGTTCTGGCATGGCAGGCGCTTCCTTTAAAGTGGAATACCTAAAATTCCGTTCCGGCACGGATTTAATCGGAGGAGTTCTGCAGAATGTAACGGATGTAGGATATAAGAAACCAGATCAGGGCTTTACAGTTAAGGGGACCCTGACTGATAACAAAGATGGTTCCTATACCATGAAGGGCTGTGAGCCTGGCTGGTACCGGATCACCGAACAGAAGGCTCCGGCAGGCTATACCATTGATGCTCAGCCAATGATTGTAGCCGTGGTGGGAGATATGGCAGGCGGATACGAAGGCACTGTTTCTGTGACCATTGAAAACAGAAAGAAAGCGGAGCTGACTGTAACCAAGAAGCTTTTCTTTGGCGACGGGTTCAAAAATGATGAGAACCTTGCTGGTAAGCTCCCAGCTGAAATCGTATTTGATATTTACACCTATTCCAATAATGCCTATAAACAGGTGTTAGATGAAAACAGCAAACCGGTACAGGTAAAGATACAAAGTTTTGCAGCTCAGGATGGTTACTACACGGCAAAGGGAACGGTACTCCTTCCTCAGAATCCGGTGGGCGGAGCTTATTATTTAAAGGAGCATGAAAACTCTGACTGGGTGCTTTCGGCCTTAGGCGTGGAAGATAACGGAACTCTTCAGGCAGATGGTTATATCAAGGCAGGCGGAGTGTCTGATTTTACCTCCCAAAACCCGGTATCCATTACAGTGAATAACCAATATGCCAAGGCTAAGATACGCCTGACCAAGGTAGACGGAATGGATCCGTCCAATCAATTAACGGGAGCAGCCTTTAAGCTTTATTCCGATCCGGAGCTGACAAAAGCGGTGGGAGATTTCACTGAGATAGGGCAGAGCGGAGTATATGAAATTGTATTCTCCACCAAGGTATACAGCCCTGGAACCTATTATATAAAAGAAGTGAATGCTCCTGCAGGCTATATTGCAATTACAACGGCCATACCGGCGGAAGGCCTGGCAGCAGAAACAGGAAAAACAACAGAGATTACCGTTAAGAATCAGGGCGGTATTGATTTAGAGATTACCAAATACAGCGGAAACGGAGGTTTGGAATCTCTCAAGTCAGGAATCAGCTTTGAGCTTTACAGAAAATCAGCCGGAGGTACCTGGACTTATGTTACAGAAGGGACCACCGATTCCCAGGGGAAACTTTCCTTCCGTGGGCTTGATCTTCCTGCAGGCGATTCTTACGGGGTTTATGAAGTAACAAAGAAGGAATATGGCCTGGAAACATTCCGCATGTCTTCCTTTGAAGGGGATGAGGGAACCATCCTTCCCACGACCGCAGATGTAATAAAGAACGGTGAAACGAAAGCAGGTCTTGATCTTTATGTTCTGACAGGAAACAATACCGTTACTCCGGGAGTATATGGCTTTAAAGCCCATAACCAGGAAGCGCTGCCTTTAAGACTCATTAAGAACGATGTAAATAAATCGGATAATCCGGGTGGCTCCGTTGCCGTTTTCATGAAAATAACGGAAAAGGAAACAGGAAATCAGGTTGGAGATATGGTTGCGGTACCGTACGGAGAAGCAGGAATTACGGTTTTACTCCTACCGGGAACCTATGTCATCGAAGAGACGGCAGTGACCCAGAACAGCCTGGGCTATGTGATTAATAAGGATGATACCAGAACCATTTACAGGAAAGAAGTGGAAATTACAAAGGGTATTATTCCAGATGCCTGTGAGTTTACAAATGTAAAACAGAAGACAGGAGTAACACTGGATAAAACATCCCTCACAACCACATTAAAGGATTTATGGTGGAATGAGGGCCAGACAGTGACCTATACCCTGACACCTCATGTGGTCAACAGCATACCTTTGGACCGGTTTGTAATTACGGATACGGGCTTAAAGATGTTAGATGCAGGAAAATCAGTGCTGTCAGAGGCTGATTATACCAATGAAAAATATACGATCACCGGAGTGAAGCCGGGGAAAGCCACGGAACAGAACCGTATCAAGGGCGCACAAACAGGTACCATTATGGCTGATGTAACCTTCTATGATTTTAACGGAATCCAGGTGGGAGAAGTACAGAGCGTTGCGGTATCCAGTGACGGAGAGATTGGTCTGGTAAAACCGGTAAGCGGCAAAAAGGTGAAATCTTTCCAGATCAGCTACCGGGATGACACGTTAAAAGGCTCTACGGATAACCATTATGCCCTTGGAAATGATTTTGTACCGGGAAGCATAGAGGTTACGGTAAAATTAAACCGTCAGGATGCAAAGCTGCCCGACGGAACCTATAAAAAAGAAATTAAATATATCCGCAACGTGGCCGATGTGGCTATGGACTTTAGAACATGGGATATCAACGGAACCCTGTCTCAGAATCAGGAAAAGAGCCAGGCTGAAAAGGAATGCGATATCCAGGTGATTCAGAGCCAGGCGCCGACTATTTCGGTGAAAAAGAGTGTTGATCCTATTAAAGGAATACAGCCAAGTGATATCCTGACTTATACGCTTTATGTAAAGAATGATACCACAAGCGATGATCCTGATATTGTTCCAATGCAAAAGCCTATTCTCATTGATTATGTACCTCTTGGAGTTACCGTATCAGGAGAATCAGCGGGTGAAAACCATCTGTTAAAGGCTGTAACCTTAAAGGATGCTCCCGAGGGGGTTACCATTGAAGAAACGGTCAGAAAGGTTGATAAGGATACCGGGCGGGAGACTTTGTTCATCCAGCTAAACGGAGCTTTAGCCAAAGGCGAATCTGTTTCGGTAGAAGTTAAAGCACAGATTGCGGGCAGCGTTATTAATTACGGAAAGAACATTCTCAATGAACTTTATGTTACCAGCGATGTTCTGCAGCCTGCGTTTTCATTAAACCAGACAGGTGCGTCCTTTATGATCAAAACGGATTCTGGCAGCAAATGGCCCAGCCCAGACCTGCCAAAGGATGTTAAACTTCCAGATGAAAAGTACCGCAGCTATGGCTACGCTTCGGATTCTGCGGAGAACACCATGAGCACCGGCACCGGGCTGGTCCTCCATAAGGAGGTAAAGGGGAATTTAGACACCAGATTCGTATCTGGTACAACGGTAGGAACGGTAGGAAAGAGTGCAGATGATACGGACCTCACCAATTCAGACGGCAGCGTATTATACCGGCTCATGGTAAACAATGATTCAAACAGCAACTTTATCACCCAGCTGCAGTTCATGGATATTCTTCCAGTGCAGGGAGATTACAGTACCGGCGGTTTTGACCGGAAAAGTGACTACCGGCTGAAGTATGTGGGAATCCAGTCCATTGCCATTGAAAACAGAATGGATCATGATTCAGGCCGGAAGGTTTCAGGCTTTAGCCATGAAGTGACTTACTCTGATAAGGTATTTAAAGATTCGGCTACTGCAAAAGCTGGAAAGGATTCCATGCTTAGCGGCAACAGTGATGGTTTCTGGAACGTAAGCTCCAATGATCCCTCAGCCATCCGCATTAAGATCACAGATCCTTTATTCTATCTGGCTCCGGGAGAAAATCTGGTAGTGACCTATGAAACGGTTGTTCCTTATACGGAAAAAAAGGAGCTGGATGACGTGGCTTACGGATATGCGGTCAATGACTTTGCAACTTCCTACAGCTACAAGCAAAACTTATCAGATGATTCAGAGATTAAGTTCATCCAAGTGCAGACCAGCAATGCAGTTCAGGTAGTTTTGATTCCGGGTAAAGTAAAGGTATCAGGACGGATATGGATTGACGATAACAATAATGGTATCCAGGATGAGAGTATTGAAAATGATCATCTTCTTACGGATCTGCTTCCGCTGCTTCAATCCAAGTATTTTGAGGTCAGTCTGATGAAGTACGGTAAGAGCGGCGACAATGAAGATAATGGTACAGTAGGATTAAGCGATGCCAGATTCCTGTTTGACGGTTTGACCCCTGCAAAGCCCTTTGGCATCACGGGATCAGAATTTACCAAGGATCAGGAAAACAGCTGGTACAGCAATCAGTCTTTAATCGTAACAAAGTTAAAGGGTGACGATCCTGCTCACTACCAGATTTTTGTGAAAACCAAAGATATGCCTGTGGGATATGAAGATCTGGTGCTTAAGCTGGCGAAACCAACCATGCTTTCCACCGGGGAAAATCCGGAGGCCGGAAGATCAAGGCTTCCTGAGACTTTAGTAAAGGAAGGTATTAATTACGAAGAGAGCCTTGACAGTAACTTTAAAGGTGGAAAGGGTTCTTATTCATCGGAAGACTTCTTCTTATGGTCGACGGGAGATATTTATGATAAGACAAAGGATATTGGTTTTGTACCATTTAGAAATGTAACAATTAAAAAGACAAATGAAGCCGGAAATCCGGTAGAAGGCGCTCATTTCAGCGTATATGGTCCGTATACGAACGAGGAGATGACAGCGTTTAAGAAAAATGGAATTACGAATACGGAAGCACTTGGAAAACCGGTTGCCCAGGGCAGTACGGCTCTGGACGGAACGGAGGCAATTTGGAGTGCGGGTGAGCTTCTCTATTACCGGAATTATATCGTTGTAGAGGATCAGGCGACTGCAGGATATGAAATTGCCAATGCAAAGACCGCTGATATGGTTCCTATGGATTCCTATCAGGTAAAGGGGCAGAAGGCCTGGGAGCTTCTCAGCAAGGAATTTAAGACAGATGGAAACCCGATACCAAGTGTTATAACGGTTAAGAACGGATATGTGTCCGGAAGTCTGGAATTTACAAAACTGGACGGATTGACGGAAAAAGAGCTTGGCGGAGCAGCGTTTAGGATTGAGAAAAAAGATGCAGCGGTAGAGGATGCCTGGAAGGCATTTATAGAGGCCATAAAGGCAGATCCGGAATCCATGGGAGTGACAAAGGTAACGGCAACAGACAATGCGGTGGAATTTGAAGTGGTAACTGGTAAAGTAACACTCACCGGAATCCCATACGGAACCTACACCCTGTCAGAAATCCGGGTGCCTGATGGATACGATATTACAAAGAAGCAGGCTGATATCGAATTTCGGATCGAAACCAACGGGCAGAAGGCAGTGCTTTCAAATCTTCCGGGCAACCTTATTAAGAATACCAGAACCGAATACAGCTTAAGTCTTAAGAAGGCGGATAATACAGGCAACGACAAGGTAGCCGGAATAAAATTCGCCATAACCGGTCCTGGAAAATATGAAAGCAGTTCATGGAACCCGTTTAGCAAGGACACATTTAAGTTAAATGATCCGTCTGAAAGCGGGTATGAAGTAAAACAGACCGATGAAGACGGCCGCATCACCTGGAATCTCCCATACGGAGATTACAAAATAGAGGAGCTGGATGCCGAGGGCTATGAAACAGTAGCACCATTCTATGTAAGAATTGATGTAAATGGAACCGTTTCTCTGTTAAATGGGGAAGGACGAAGCGAGCTCACTTTAAGCAGCTCAGAACAGAACCAGATCAACCTGATTGTAAAGAATGTGATCAAAACCGGATCCCTTGACTTAGAAAAGCTCGACGGGGAAACCAGGAAGGCTATCAGGGGGGCACAGTTTGAGTTAAGCGGAACCTCATTGATTGACGGAGCATTTGCCGCTTACCAGAATCATGTGACCGGTCTTGGAGTATCCCATGTATCAACAGGAACCGAGAACGGAAGGCTCTATATCAGGTTCCAGGTAGATGGAACCGAAGATTCGATGAAAGGTCTTCTGACACAGATCCCATACGGCAGCTACACCTTAAAGGAGATCAAGGCGCCGGAAGGATATTTATTCAGCAGCGGAAGTGAATGGATTATGGATTTTACCATTGAAAGTGCCGAAGGGGTGAACCTGACAGGAAGCAATGGAATTGTCAATACGCCTCACGAGCTGAACATTGAAAAACGAGATCAGATGACGGAAGAAATACTGCCTGGTGCAGTGTTTGTGATGATGACCACAGACGGGACGTATGTGGCTCTGGATGAAAACAACTCTTATACCGGATTAAAGGAAAGCCAGGCGGAAGGTTCTGCGTTTACTACCGGAAGCGATGGAAGGGTTACTGTAAAACGTCTCCCGGCAGGAAACTATGTTTTAAAGGAAATCGAAGCACCTGCTAACTACGGCGTAACTGCTGATAAGGAGATTACCGTGCTCCGGTCCGGCAATACAGAAACCGTAATGGTATATGATGTGAGGAATATGGCCAAAATACGTATCAACAAGGCTGCATCCCACAACCATGAGATGAGACTTGACGGAGCGGTATTTGAGATCTACTCCGACAAAGACTTAACAGCACTTGCCGGCACCATGACAACTGGAAATGGCGGCATTGGGGAATCAGAGATGCTTCCTTTGGGAACTTATTATGTAAAGGAGCAAAAAGCCCCTGCCGGTTATGAATTAAGCGACAGAGTATATGAAGTAACACTTGGCAGTGAAAAAGAGGCTTACACGGTCCAGGCAGACGGAAATGATTTCGTTACCGATGATTATGGAACCGGATCTCTGGTATTTAATAAGGTCGACAGTTTAACAGGAAAAGCGCTTGCTTACGCCCGGTTCTCCCTGACAAAAAAAGAGGCACAGGTAGACGGAGCCTTTGAACATTTTACAGAAAACTTAAAAAACAAGAGTCCGGATGAGCTGAATGCAATGGGAATTAGTGACATTGAGACAGAAGATGGAAAAATCCTCTTTACGGCGGTAAACGGCCATGTTGACATGAAGGGAATCCCATATGGAACGTATACTCTTAAGGAAGAAAAGGCACCAAACGGCTATTTGAGCCTTAATGGAAAGGCAGAATTTGATTTTGCCATTACTGAGGACCAAAGGGAAGCTGACCTTGGAAACGGCAATGCAGTAGTCAATGAGCGGGCCCAGTTTGAACTCCAGCTTAAGAAACTGGATAATCTTGGAAACAGAGTAAGCGGAATTCAGTTTGAGATCTTAGGACCAGGACGGTATGAAGAAAATGGAGTTTTATCTATTTTTGGAGCCAATCGGTTTAAGACTGACGCGGACGCTGACACCGGATTGTTTACCACCGGCGAGGACGGAATCATTTACCTGGGACTTAAGCACGGGGATTACCGGATCAGGGAAATCTCAACCGACCGGTACGATTTCATTGAGCCGTTCTATATCAGGATAGACGAGGAAGGCAAAGTAAGTATCTTAAAGGATAACAGCAGTGCAGTGACGGTTTTAAATGAAGCTCTTGTGACCATTGCTGTGACGAATAAGATCAGCACCGGAAATCTGGAAATGGAAAAGGTAGACGGCGAAAATACCGGAAAGAGGCTTGAGGGAGCAGAATTTGTGCTGTCTAATCTTTCTACCCTGGTTCCGGGAGCCTGGGACAGCTACCGTTATCAGGTGGCATCAGAGGGCGTCTCCTGGACGGCTGATCAGGTTTTGGGGAATACCATAACCTTTGTGCTGAACGGAAAAGGGGTTATCACGAACCTGCCATACGGCACTTACCGCCTGGTTGAGAAAAAAGCACCGGATGGATACCTTCTTGGAACGACACCATGGTCAGTAGAATTTACAATCAATGACTCCAATAAGGAGATCCGGTATACCAAACCAGGACTGTTTGAAAAAACAAATGGAGCGATTGAGAATATGCCGTCTAAGATCACTGTAGTAAAAACCAATGCGGTCTATGCGGATGTGAAACTAAAGGGTGCCGAGTTTATCTTAAAGGCTTCTGACGGTAGATATGTAAAGCTGGATCAAGGGTCCTTTGCCGGATATACGGACGATAAGGCGGCAGCAGGAAGGTTTGTAACCGACAGCGACGGGCAGTTTGTGATAAAGAGGCTGCCAAAGGACACCTACACCTTCCTTGAGACAAAAGCTCCGGCCGGATATTATATTAACAACAATATAGCGCCTGTGACATTCGATGGAATCAATAGCTTTACCATTACCATTCAGGATGAGAAAATCAAAGGCGGCGGAGGTTCATCAGGAGGACCTTCCGGAAAGGATAACCCAGGTGGTCCGGGTAAAATGGTGACGATTGTTCCAGACCCAGTGCCGCTTGCAGACCTGCCCAGTGGAGGATCCGTGGATCTGTTAATTGTTGACGACGGAAACGTACCCCTTGCCAAACTGCCTAAGACAGGTGACCGGCAAAATGCCGCCGGTAAGGTGATGGTGACCCTGTCCGGATTCATGATGGCTCTTTATGCAGCACTTAGCAAAAAGAAAAAAGAAAATTAAAAAAATAAAGGAAATCTGTTTATTGACTTTATTAAATGAACTTGTTATAATTTTTTAGAAGTTATAACAAGGCAAAGGGGCCGGAACTTAAAATAGTTCTGGCCTCTTTTTGCCATTTTAAGTAATACTTCATATATGAGAAGTATGCATAAACCAATCAAAGGAGGAAAAAAATATGTCATATGTGGATGAAGTCTATGACAGGGTAGTGAGCCAGAACCCAGGTGAAACTGAGTTTCATCAGGCAGTTAAAGAGGTGCTTGATTCCTTAAAGCTTGTCATCGATGCCAATGAAGAAAAATACCGTAAGATGGGTCTTTTAGAGCGCCTTGTGGAACCGGAAAGAATCATTTCCTTCCGTGTACCGTGGGTGGATGACAATGGTCAGGTACAGGTGAATAAAGGATACCGTGTTCAGTTTAACAGCGCTATTGGGCCATACAAAGGAGGTCTGCGCCTTCATCCTTCCGTCAACCAGGGAATCTTAAAATTCCTGGGCTTTGAGCAGGTATTCAAAAATTCTCTGACAGGCCTTCCGATCGGCGGCGGTAAGGGAGGTTCTAATTTTGATCCAAAAGGAAAATCAGATAGAGAAGTTATGGCATTTTGTCAGAGCTTTATGACCGAGCTATCTAAATATATCGGAGCAGATCAGGATGTTCCTGCCGGTGACATCGGAGTGGGAGCAAGAGAAATCGGATTCTTATATGGCCAGTATAAGCGGTTGACTGGCTTATATGAAGGAGTTCTTACGGGTAAGGGCCTTACCTATGGCGGTTCTCTTGCACGTACTCAGGCCACGGGATACGGCCTTGTATATATCCTTGATGAGATGTTAAAGCATAACGGCAAGGAGCTGGCCGGTAAGAATGTGGTTATTTCCGGTTCCGGTAATGTGGCGATCTATGCTACGGAAAAAGTTCAGCAGCTGGGCGGCAGGGTCATCGCATTAAGCGATTCCAACGGTTATATTTTTGACAAGGATGGAATTGATCTTAACCTGATTCAGGAAATCAAGGAAGTACGCCGCGGACGGATCAAAGAATATGTGGATGTGCATCAATCGGCTGTCTATACCGAAGGAAAAGGCATCTGGAGCATCCCATGTGACATCGCCCTTCCATGTGCAACACAGAATGAATTAAATTTAGATGATGCAAAAGTGCTGAAAGCAAACGGCTGCTTTGCGGTTGCTGAGGGTGCGAACATGCCATCCACCAGAGAAGCAACAGAGTACTTCTTGGAAAGCGGAATGCTCTTTATGCCGGGCAAGGCAGCAAACGCAGGCGGAGTAGCAACTTCCGCCCTTGAGATGAGCCAGAACAGCCAGAGGCTTTCCTGGACCTTTGATGAGGTGGATGAAAAGCTTCATAACATTATGATTAATATTTACGCTAAGGCAGCTTCTGCAGCTGAGCGTTACGGCGTAAAGGGAAATTATGTGGCAGGTGCAAACATCGCCGGCTTTGAAAAAGTCGTTGAAGCCATGACGTCACAGGGAATCGTATAAGAAAATAAGGGACTGCTTCCCCTAAAAGGGAAGTGGTCCCAATTTTTAAAATAAGAAAAATATGCTGGCATTATCATCATTTTTGGTATATAATAATCGATAAGGCTTGAGGCGGAGTATACTTCGCCTTATTGTTTTCCAGGAATTATTAAAATGAAGGTAGGCATAGCGCAGCCCAAGTTCAGTAAATTAGCCGTTCGGTGAACTGCGGCGAATTGAACTTCCTTAAGATTATTAGAAAGCAGGTGATGATCCTATGCATAAATTCTTGAGAACCATTGGTTTCAGCCAATATCAAAAAGACAAGGAAATAGAAAAATTATTGGATAAGCTCTGTGAAGATTTGTCCGACCTGAAACGGATTCAGATTGATGAGGAATCCAATCTCTGTGAGCTTCGCAGGGAAGTGGCTCCAGGTATGGGGATTGCTGTCTTTGGAGAAATGGACCGGGAAGGTAAATTTCAAAGAAGCTATTATTATCCATATTTGAAAAGTAATGATATGACATCAGAAGTATCCTGTACCATCCAGCGTCACACGGAGCGGGAAACTTACGCCGGCCTTTTGGATGAATTTAAGGTGGGGATTTCCCTCATATTCTATATAGACAATTCCTTTGAGTGCAGGGAACGGATCATTGATCATCATCCTTTGGATACCAAGGATGTCTGTCTTTCCGGTCTTGCAGTAAGTGGTAAGGTCCTTCTTCCCATTCAGAAAACAGAGATTCAGAGGGAAAATGCCAGAGTGGCGGCAATGGACCGTAATACGCTTTTAGAAGCGGCTAAGAACGGCGATGAAGATGCGATGGAGACTCTTACCATTGAAGATATTGATTTATATTCCCAGGCTTCCAGAAGGGTGATGAAGGAGGATCTGTATTCCATCATTGATTCCTGTTTTATGCCCTGCGGTGTGGAATGTGACCAGTACTCCATTATTGGAGAGATCATAAAGATAGATGAGAAGAAAAATCAGATCACCAAGGAAGAGGTTTATGATTTCACTTTGGAATGCAGCGACCTTATATTCCACGTAGGAATTGCGAAAAAAGATTTGGTGGGAACTCCGGAGATCGGACGCAGGTTTAAGGGACAAATATGGATGCAGGGCATCGTAAATTTTACAGAGCCTGTAGAATAAGTTTAAATATGTCTTGACGAAAAGTGCGATTGTGAATATAATAGTAGTCGGACCGCACTCAGCGGGATCGAGTGAATGCCTTCCAAGGGAGTTAAAGCGTTCACTTTTGGGGATTCGCCCCACATAAAATTTCATAAGTGTTTCTGTAGCTCAGCAGGATAGAGCGTCCGCCTCCTAAGCGGAAGGCCAGCGGTTCGAATCCGCTCAGGAACGCCAGAATTTTCGCCGAAGGCCTGATTTTATTAGGTATTCGGCTTTTTTTTATAGAGAATCCCCCGATATGGTGATATATTAATATTCTTATTAAAAGATTATGCTGTGAACCTTAGTTTTAAAGGGTTCACAGCTTTTTCTTTGCTGTTCCTAAGGATTAGTAATACCCTTAAAAAAGAATGTAAAATATTTAAGCGTGATGAGAAGTAAAATGGGATAAGTAACCATTCTGTAACCATTGAGATTTATAATGGAAAAAACATACCAATCAGAGGCAAAGTCCTAATTGTTACTATGTTTTGTAACCTTTATTCGCTGAATAAGTCCTGTATAGGTAAACTCCAACTTACAGGTAAGATTTACTGTCGGATTCGAGGCAGCAGCGGTAAAAATAGATTTAATATGGAGTTCTTAATATGGCAATCCTGATTTTATAGGTCAGGATAAGATAGATGAATAAATATTAGCTAAGGAGGGGAACTTTTTATGAAAAAAGTGAGAGGTAAATTCAGGCGAAGCCTGGCGGGTTTCCTTGCTTTCTGTGTAACCGCCACATCATTTAATACGGTGTCATGGGCGGATGTAGGGAATGCGTTAGATACTCAAAATGTTACATTTATAATGTCCGGAGAGGATCTAAAGGAATCTGCTCAGGCAGCAGTTGATGAAGGAAATACACTGGATTTTGATGATCTGGGCATTACTTCGGAAGAAAATACATCAAAGGAATATAAGAAATTATTTGAAGATGGTTCCGTATATGAATTCATGCCTTCTTATGATACGGATGAGGATGAAATCGCTGATGGAGCGCTTTTAAGGATGTTTATCCAAGTAAAGGATCAAAAGGAAGGATATCAGCTTACCGGAAATGAAAAGATAATCTTTCTGTATATGAATGATTCAGAAGGAACTATTAAATTTCGTACTGATATTGACGGATATTTAACAGAAAAAGTTTCCGTCAAAGGAAATACTTTTTTACTGGAAAAGGAAATAACGGTACCAAGCGGGAAAGGGAAGGAAGAAAATCAGACCCCCGGGAAAGGTGCTGCAGAAGAAGAAACGACTGCTGCAGAAGAAACACCGGATGTAATACCGGATACAACAATTGCGCCGAGTGAAACCGAAGAAAACACAGAGTCTGCCGTTGCACCAGAGGAAGCAACGGAGGCTCCAGAAGAAACAACGGATAAAACAACGGATAAAACATCGGATAATACACGGGATGAAATGTCAGCTCCGAATGAAAGTAAAGAGAACGCAGAGGTACCCGCTGCACCAAAGGAAACGTCTGAGAGCAAAGAGCAGAATTCTGACAATGGCTCAGAGGTTAGCGAGCCTAAGGAAGCTGCCGTGGAAAATACGGATGCAAAAACAGAACAGATCTCCATGTCCCGTCACTTGGTGCATGTATTGACAGCTCCTGTTGAAGATACTGTTTCTGATGATGTTGCCACACCGGGTAATGCTAGCGAAACCGTGGAGGAAGAGGAGAAAAACGGATCTGACTCTCAAAATAACACAAAAAAGGCCACTAAGGGAGAAGAATACAGACATGTTATCGTGGATGAGTCTTATTATGCTAAGGCTTATGTTGTAACCTTAAAGGACTTAACGGCCGCTCAGAAAGACGGCCTTACACTTATCGTTAATCATCACGCTTATTATAATGATGAGGAGAAGGTGGAAACTGAGACCTTAACAGGTTTTGATGCTGGGGAAGAGGTCTTTGCCAGAGATTATAGCTGGAATAAGGATACATTAGAATATTTGGGAGGCCCTCAGGATCATATCATAATCGGGGAACAGGAAGAGAACAAACTTGATCTTTATTATGAAGAGATTGTTCCGGATAAGGAAGAGGAAGACGTAGTGGTTCAGCCCAAATCCTATGTGTCTTTAAGAGCCAGATCCGCTTTCAGCCTTCTTAGCGAAGACAGTACAACACCTGGAATGGTATTTCCAACAAAAACTGCTCAATGGGTAGATGAAAACAATGGAATCGCCAAAATTGAATTTTCCATATTCGGAAATCCGATTCGCCAGGGCAGTGATGTTGTATTAGTAATAGACAGTTCCGGAAGTATGGCGGGTAAAAAGTGGACGTTAGCTGTAAATGCAGCCAAAGCCTTTATCACGAATTTGTATAAGCCGCAAGATGGTGTAGACTCAGATAACCGTTTGGCCATTGTTGATTTTGATTCCAGTGCGGCAAGGTATCCTTCAGGGTCCGGGGATTCTTTCATAAAGGCAGACGATACCATCAGGGTCAATCAATCGACGTATTCAGCAGCTAAATATTTTACGGATTATGTCTTGGCTTCGAGAATGTCTGCGCAAGGTGGTACTAATTATGATGTAGCCTTTGCGAAAGCAGAAGAGGCAATTAATGGGCGCTGGGATTCATCAAGACCTGCGTATATTGTATTCATGAGTGATGGGGAACCAAGGGATAATGAGTGGAGCCCTTACCGTACGGGACAGGCAGGAGCGGAAAGGCTGAGAAACGATGGTGTTACGATCTATTCTCTGGGACTTGATATTGGAAATTCAGCATTTAACCGATTTATCATGCCATTAGCCAGCGATCCGAAGAACACTTATGCTAAAAATATTAAGGATATCAACCAGCTGCCAGAGGTATATAACAATATTGCAAGCTCCATTAAAATTGCAGGTACAAATGCTGTGATTACAGACGTAATCAATACAGATGCATTTGATATTGTCACAGATTACAATGGTGATACATGGTATGACGCATCTACAGGTACTGCAACCAAGTCAGCGGACGGCCGTACAGTTACATGGAATTTCGGAAATATTTCAGAAAATAAGGAAACCCTGACGATTTACATACGAGTGAAAAAAAACGTACAGGGAGGCACATCGCCGTATACGAATAAGAATGCGGATGTAACTTATAAGGATCCCAATTATGTGATCAAAACGAAAGATATCCCAAACCCCCGATTACCTGTGGGAGAAGTAGGAAATATCACAAGGAACTACTATCTGGTAAATAAAGATGGATATCCTATCAGTTCCACCGAAGCAACGGGTCAGATCGTTGAATTCAACAAACGTGTTGTATTAGGAACCGATTTATACGAAAGCGATTCGCTGCCATTTGGAACCTACGCTGTCTCCGCTCCGGCAGTGATTCAATATGAAGACAGCAAATATCAGTACGTTGCCGCCAGTGCAGGTACCGGTAAGAACGGATCACCAAATCCGTCCGATGTCAGCTTAAACGCCCAGAATAAGGCCGTTAATCTATATTTTGGCTATCAGTTCATTTCAGATGTTACGGTAACATTTGATGGAAATGGAGGTACTCCTTCTGTCAGCACTGTTACAATTCCGAGGGATACAGCACTTGGAGATAAACTTGCAAAGGTGGCAAGGGATGATGACTATATTTTCATGGGTTGGAATACCTCTCCTGATGGAAAAGGAGCCGCTTTCACAGATAAAACTATCGTATCTGAGAATAAGACTGTTTATGCACAGTGGAAGGCTAAAACCACAGTGGCTATTACTGCGGATCAAGTAATTAAAACTTACAACGGCCAGCAGCAGTCAGTTGATGGGTCTTCTTTCACAACAAGCGGTCTTCCGGCAGGTTATACATTGACTGGTGTTACGGCAGTAGGTTCAGGAACGGATGTAAAGGACGGCGGTTATCTCATCACCCTTTCCGGTAGTCCCCAGATCCTTAATGATAGTGGAAATAATGTAACAAATCAGTTTAAGTTTACTACGGCTTCAGGCAAACTGACGATTGAACCGAAGGCAGCAACCATTGAAGTAAACGATGCCTCCAAGCCCTATGGAACCCCAGATCCGACTTTCAGCGGAACAGTATACGGTCTGATCGACCAGAATGATTTTGGCAGCGTCTTATATAAGAGAGGTAATCAAGGGATTGAGGCGGTAGGAAGATATCCGAATGTCATTGTGCCGGCGTATATAGAGAATCGTAATTATACCGTTACAGTGAAAAAAGGAAATTTTGAGATCAAGACAGCATCGTTTGAAAATGCTTCCTTAACAGGAAATGGCGGTTCCTGGGAATATGACGGAGCTTCTCATGCGGCAGGAGCAACACTTGAGAATGCACCTGGTTATACTATTTTCTATCAGGAAGGAGATGGACCCTGGACTACGACAGCTCCAAGTGTCACCAATGTATCGGAGGGAGCGAAAACCGTTCAAGTAAAGGCGACGAGGACAGGATATGTGGACCTGTATGCAAGTGATATAACGATCAAGATAACTCCGAAGGTAGCAACCATAAAGGTAAAAAACAGCTCCAAGCAATTTGACCAGCCGGATCCTGAATTTAAAGGTAAAGTAAGCGGCCTTATTAATGACGCAGACTTAGGTACAGTCACTTATTCCAGAACCAATTCTGAAGAGGGAGTGGGTAAGTATCAAGCGGTTTTAAATGCGAACTATATCCAAAATGACAATTACACCGTAACTGTCATGAAAGGAGATTTTGAGATCAAGTTAGCCAAGGATCCGGATGTGGACTTAAAGATTAAGGGCGGAAGCTGGCCCTATGATGGAAAGGCTCACAAGGTATCGCTGGATGTATTTGATGGGATCTTTGCGAAACTGCAGAAATACAAGATTGAATACAGTATAGACAAAGGTGAGAACTGGTCCGAAGATATTCCGAGTGTGAAAAATGTAGATGATGGAACCCTGACAGTAATTGCCAGAGGAACAAGGACTGGATATGAGGACTTAGTATCAAATGAAGTTACTTTGAGCATCACTCCAAAAGAAGTCACCATTACCGTAGAAGATGCTTCCAAACCGTTTGACCAGCCGGATCCGGCGTTCACAGGAAACTTAAACGGTCTTGTGACAGAGGGCGACCTGGGAACAATCAGCTATGTGAGAACCAACGACGCAGAAGGAGTCGATGTATATCCGGGAGTTCTGGATGCAAAGTACACGAAAAACTCCAACTATGAAGTAACCGTTATCCCGGGAACCTTTGAAATTAAAACAGCTTCCATGGAAGGTGCGAAAGTAAATGCCGTAGGCGGTGAATGGATCTATGACGGAAATGTACATACAATAACCGCTGATTTAGAGAATGCGGACGGCTACGTAATCTACTATCAGACAGGAAATGAAGAGTGGACGACAACAACACCGAGCATATCAAACGTTCAGGAAGGAACCGTAATCGTATCTGTGAAGGCTGTAAAGCCCGGGTATGAGACCCTTACCGCTGAGCCGGCAGAAATAAAGATTATTCCCAAGGCCGTGACCATTACCGTAGAGGGTGCCTGGAAATATTATGGCAGCAATGACCCTGTTTTAGGCGGAACCGGGCCGGATCTTGTAAATGCCGGAGATTTGGGAACGATCAGCTATGTGAGAATAAATCAAGCGGAAGATGTAGGGGAGTATGTGGAAGTTTTAGATGCCAGGTACCAGGAGAATCCCAATTATTCCGTTACTGTTACTAAGGGAAACTTTGAGATCAGGACGGCAACCATGGAAGGTGCTGAACTGACGGCAGAAGGCGGCGAGTGGATCTATGATGGCACGGCCCATGAAGCAAAGGGATTATTAAAGAATGCGGACGGTTATACCATCTACTTCAAATCCGCAGACAGCGACTGGAGCATGACACCTGTAAGCGTGGCCAACGTGTCCGAGGGAATGGTCCCCGTATCTGTTAAGGCAGTAAAGAGAGGCTATGTAGATCTGACTGCAGATGATGTAACTCTTAAGATCAATCCCAAGGAAGCTTCCGTTAAGGTAGATAGTTTCTGGAAATTCTATGGAGAGACAGATCCTGCATTCACCGGAGCACCAGACGGCCTTATAAATGCCGGAGATCTTGGAGAAATCAAGTACGTGAGAACCGGTAATGGTGAAGATGTAAAGAAATATCCGGGAGTTCTGGATGCAGTATTTACAGAGAATTCCAACTATACCATAACCGTTACAAAGGGCGATTTTGAAATAAAAACAGCTTTGATTCCCAACGCTTCCGTAGAAGGAGCCGGCGGCGATTGGGTGTATGACGGGGCCGCTCATGCGGCTGAAGCAAAGCTTAACAATGCTGAAGGTTATACCGTATATTACAAGGTTGGAAATGGTGACTGGAGTACCACACCACCAAGCGTGACGAATGTATCCGATGGACTGGTTACCGTATCCGTGAAAGCGGAAAGAACTGGTTATGAGCCCCTGACATCAAAGGATATAACTCTTAAGATCAATGCAAATCCAGTGACCATCACAGCAGATAATTCCTCCAAGAACTTTGGTGAAAAGGATCCTGTATTCACCGGAATGGTGGATGGTTTGATAAACCAGAATGATCTTGGAAAGATCATTTACATAAGAAGTAATGAGGGGGAAGAAAGCGTAGCATTTTATGGAAATGTAATTGTACCGGCCTATACTGCAAATGACAATTACATTGTAACTGAGAAGTATGGCAGCTTTGAAATCAAGACAGCATCAATTCCCAACGCTTCCGTAGAAGGAATCGGAGGAGAGTGGGTGTATGACGGATCTTCTCATGCAGCAGGAGCAGAGCTTAAGAATGCGCCTGAGTATACAGTTTTTTATAAGCTGGAAGATGGTAAGTGGACAGAAACAGCACCACGCGTAGCCAATGTATCCGATGGTCCATTAACCGTTTATGTAAAGGCAGTCAGAACGGGATATGTAACTCTGGAAGCAGAACCAGTCATAATCAGGATAACACCGAAGGAAGCAACCATAAAGGTAGATAATAACTGGAAATACTTTGATTTGGCGGATCCGGTCTTTGACGGTAAGGTAAGCGGTCTTGTTAACAAAACAGATTTAGGTACAGTCAGTTATATCAGAACCAATGATGACGAGGGAGTAGGTAAATATCAAGAGGTTTTAAATGCTCAATACACTTCAAATAGTAACTACAACGTAACCATTACAAAAGGCGATTTCGAAATCCGGTTAGCCAAGGATCCGGATGTGACTTTAAAAATCAAAGGCGGAAGCTGGCCCTATGATGGAAAGGCTCACAAGGCATCGCTGGATGTATTCGATGGAATCCTGACAAAACTGCAGAAATACAAGATCGAATACAGTATAGACAAAGGTGAGAACTGGTCCGAGGATGTTCCAAGTGTAGAAAATGTAGATGATGGAACCCTGACAGTGATTGCCAGAGGAACAAGGACCGGATATGAGGACTTAGTATCAAATGAAGTAACCTTAAGCATCACTCCTAAAGCAGTCACCATTACCGTAGAAGATGCTTCCAAACCGTTTGACCAGCCGGATCCGGCGTTCACAGGAAATTTAAGTGGCCTTGTGACAGAGGGAGACCTGGGAACAATCAGCTATGTGAGAATCAATGATGCAGAAGGAGCCAATGTATATCCGGGAGTTCTGAATGCAAAATACACAGAGAACTCCAACTATGAAGTAACCGTAATCCCGGGAACCTTTGAAATTAAAACAGCTTCCGTGGAAGGAGCGAAAGTAACTATTGCAGGCGGTGAATGGACCTATGACGGAAATTTACATGCAATAACTGCCGGCATAGAGAATGCGGACGGCTACGTAATCTACTACCAGGCAGGAAATAAAGGGTGGATGACAACACCTCCAGGCATAACCAACGTTAAGGAAGGTACTGTAACCGTATCTGTTAAGGCTGTAAAGACCGGTTATGAGACTCTTACCGCAGAGCCGGTAGAAATAAAGATCATTCCCAAGGCTGTGACCATTACCATAACAGATGCCTGGAAATATTATGGCAGCGATGATCCGGTTTTTAGCGGACCCGGCCCGGAACTTGTAAATGCAGGAGATTTGGGGACGATCAGCTATGTGAGAACAAATCAGGCGGAAGATGTAGGGAATTATGAGGAAGTTTTAGATGCCAGGTACGAGGCGAATCCCAATTATTCAGTTACTGTTTCCAAGGGGAATTTTGAGATCAGGAAGGCAACCATGGAAGGTGCTAAACTGACAGCGGAAGGCGGCAAGTGGATTTATGACGGAGCGGCTCATAAGGCAAAAGGTTTATTGGATCATGCAGATGGCTATACCATTTATTACAAAGCTGGTGAGGGTGACTGGAGTATCACACCACCAAGTGTGACCAATGTATCGGAAGGGTTAATGACGGTATCTGTAAAAGCAATGAGAAACGGTTATGAGGATCTGATCGCAGATGATGTAACACTTCAGGTCATTCCGAAGGAAATTGCCATTCATGTGAATAGCAGCTCCAGGTTTTATAATCAGCCGGATCCAGTCTTTACAGGAACCGTAGATCCCCTTGTAAATGAAGGAGATCTGGGGTCAATCAGCTATATCAGAACAAATAAAGAGAACGATGTGGCTGTATACACGGGAGTTCTGGATGCAGTATTTACAGAAAATAAGAACTATACCGTATCTGTTGTGAAGGGCAATTTTGAGATCAAGACGGCAACCATGGAAGGAGCAGTCCTTACAGCGGAAGGCGGCGAATGGACTTATGACGGAACTGCCCATGAAGCAAAGGGCTTATTGAATCATGCAGATGGCTATACCATGTATTACAAGACCGGTAACAGTGAATGGAGTACCGCGCCACCAAGTGTGACCAATGTATCAGACGGACCGGTAACAGTATCTGTAAAAGCAGCGAGAGTCGGTTACGAGGATTTGACTGCAGATGATGTGACCCTGAAAATAAATGCAAAAGAGGCATTTATCACAGCACATCATACATTTAAGTACTATGATGCTGCAGATCCTGAATTCTCTGGAACGGTGGAGGGTCTGATCAGCCAGATGGATCTGGGGAATATCGCTTACATAAGAAGCAATGAAGCTGAGGCGGTAGGAAGCTATCCGGATGTCATTGTACCGGCGTATACAGAGAATAGCAATTATATTGTTACTGCGAAAAATGGAGACTTTGAGATCAGGACAGCATCGCTTTTAAATGCTTCCTTAACAGGAACAGG
The DNA here is from genome assembly GCF_900105215.1 of Lacrimispora sphenoides. NCBI lineage: Bacteria > Bacillati > Bacillota > Clostridia > Lachnospirales > Lachnospiraceae > Lacrimispora > Lacrimispora sphenoides. Next base: position 1,473,823 of record NZ_FOIP01000001.1, read on the forward strand.
CGGTACCTGGGAATATGACGGAGCTCCTCATGCGGCAGGTTCGACGCTTGAGAATGCACCTGGTTACACGACGTTCTACAAGACAGGAGACGGCGAGTGGACGGAAACCCCGCCAAGCGTAACCAATGTATCAGAAGGATTTGTAACTGTCCAGATAAAGGCAACGAGGCCTGGATACATGGATCTTGAAGCGAAAGCCGTAATCATCAGGGTGGCAGCAAAGGATATAACCATCCGGGTAGACAATAAGAGCAAGGAATATGGTACGGCAGATCCGGAGTTTACCGGCCAGGCTGATGGTCTGGTTGCGGAAGGGGACTTAGGAACCATTCGTTACCACAGGCTTGAGGCAGACAAAAAGAAAGAAGATGCTTCTGATCAGATAACATTAACAGCAGCTTATAACGCTAATGAAAACTACAAGGTTACTGTTATTAACGGGGAATTGAAGATCTATGCTGGGAATAACAACGGAGTAAGTGTTGCCGGGCAGACAGTAACCTATGACGGCCACGCATACGGCTTAAAAGATGCAGCAGCGCTAAAAGCTGGGTCCACCTTATTATACTCTCTGGATCAGGTAACATTCAGCGAGAAAAAGCCAGCCTTTACAGATGCAGGTACTTACTTTGTATATGTAAAAGCCCAAAATCCAAACTATGCAGAAACAGATGTAGTGAAAGGTACCGTGACAATTAACAGAAGGCCTGTCACCATTACTGGGGACAGTGCGGAAAAGAGGTATGATGGAACTGATCTAAGTGCCAATGCTGCTAAGATCACTCATGGACAGCTGGCAGAAGGCCAGAGTTTAAAGAGCGTTCTCTTGACAGGAGCTCAGAAATCGGTTGGCAGCAGTGACAATATTGCCAGCGATGCGGTGATCACATCCGGAGACCTTGATGTAACCGCGAATTATGAGATCACCTACGTTGCAGGCAGACTGACAGTGACCTATGTAAGCAGTGGCGGGGGTAACAGCGGAGGAGGCGGTAATAGCGGAGGCTCCTCTCCGAACACGAATCGTCCCTTTGTACCGGGCGGCCCGGGTGATAACTTTGTGACAATCACTCCTGATGCGGTACCATTATCAAATTTACCGGTTGAGAATGACATAGAAACCAACCTTCTGATAATTGATGATGGTAATATTCCATTAGCAGGTCTGCCGAAGACAGGCGACAAAATGCATGTACAGGGACTTGTGGCATTATTGTCCGGATTCCTGCTGGCGGCTTATGCAGCATTAAACAGCAGGAACAAGAGGGAGAACCGGTAAAAGAAAGGCTTTGGTTTTCAAGCAGCCGGCAAGTAAATTATAAACAAATACAGGGCAGAACTTTCCGATGAATCGGTTGGTTCTGCCCTGTTTTCTCATTTCGGCCCTGACACCGAGTCGTTTATAGACTGAATAAAGTACTGTCAGCACTTTATGGTATCCGTTCGAAGGTAAGCTTGAAGTAAAGAAGGAAGTAAGGTAAAAATGCAAGAAATATCATGAGGTTATTAGAAAGCAGTTGATTAGTAATATGTCATAAATAATAAGTTAATTGCTGTATAAAATTCATATAGACAGTTAGTTTTTAGTTTGATAATATTGATAGTACAAATATGTAATACAAGTATGCGACGCTAAAATTGTACAGATGTTTGCATCTATGTTTCATTAAAGGGGGATTTGATTATTCTTACCATGAAGAAAATCACTTTAAACGTTAATTACTGATTTTATGGGTCTTTAAGTTATTTCAGAAGCTAAATAAAGGGAGGACTATATTATGTATGATATTAAGGAAATCTACAAGCCATCCAATTTACATGAGACGCTTGATATAATGGCAGGCAATGAGGATGGAATCATTATTTCTGGCGGAACAGATGTTTTAATCAGGCTGAAGGAACGTAAGCTTAAAGAATGCAAGCTTATCAGCATACATAATCTAAAAGAATTACAGGGGATATCATATAATGAAGCTTCTAATGATATTACAATTTACCCTGGAACCTGCTTTGAAGACATTCATGGCAGCAATGTGATAGAGAAATACTGCTACTGTCTATGGCAGGCATCCGATGAAGTAGGAAGTCCGCAAATCCGGACCGTTGCGACGATAGGAGGCAATGTCTGTAATGGGGCTGTTAGCGCTGAGAGTGCGCCTTCCCTTCTGGTATTGAACGCCGAACTGGAAATAACCAATATAAAGCATGACGTCGTTCATAAAGAGCCGGGAAACATGATACCTCATTCCAAGCGGAAGGTACCGATCAGGGAGTTTTTCACGGGACCTGGAAAAACCGTATTAGAGAAGGGAAAAGAATTATTAACAGCAATTAAAATACCGGCCGCTCCCCATGGAAGTGGAAGCTATTATATTAAATTTGGAACCCGCAATGCGTTGGAAATATCTACTTTGGGGTGTGCAGTATTTGTAACTCTTAATGAATCTAAAAATGCCTTTGAAGACTTTAGGATTGCATTTGGAGTTGCAGCTCCTACCCCAATACGTTGTACGCAGATCGAGGGACAGGTAAAGGGGCTTCCTTTAACCAGGGAAACCTTGAAATTCATTGGGAATGAAATTCTAAAAGAAGTGAATCCCAGAGACAGTTGGAGAGCCTCCAAACAACTTAGAATACAATTAATAAAGGAATTAAGCCAGCGCGCCACGGAAGGTGCTGTTAAAAATGCGGGAGGTGCTATCATTGATTAAGGTCATACATATGAAGGTTAATGGAAAACAGGTGGAGCTGGGAGTTGATGACAGGGAGTGTCTGACAGATACCCTTCGAAACCGTTTAGGACTTACGAGCGTTAAGAAAGGCTGCGAAGCAGGTGAGTGTGGTGCGTGCACCGTGCTCATAGACGGAAAAGCCACCAACAGCTGTATTTATCTTACTACGTGGGCAGAAGGACGGGACATTGTTACTGTGGAAGGAATCAAAGGGGAGAATGGGAACCTGCATCCGGTTCAGCAGGCTTTTGTGGATGAGGCTGCGATTCAATGCGGATTCTGCACACCAGGACTGATCCTGACGGCTGTTGAGATTGTGGGGTCAGGAAAAAAGTACTCGCGGGATGAACTTCGTAAGCTTATCTCCGGCCATTTGTGCCGCTGTACAGGATATGAGAATATTCTTAATGCGGTAGAAAAAGTAGCCGGGCTGTAAAAGAAGATAGAAAATAGAACGTTAAGGATCGTGTTTATCTGCATTTAATAAGATTTATGTATTAAAGGCCAGCTGCTGTCGGTAGTTGGCCTTATCCGTGTGCGCCAGGTATGGGAGGACTATTCTTTCTGATGGAAATTTGTTCCTGATATTTCATGTGGAATCGTTCTCCTAAGTTGCAGATTACGGTTCGAAATGCTATACTATCAATGAATACTATGAAGGTTATAAGGAGGGGGAATATGGAAAAACCAAAGCAGTTATCAGATCGATACACACAGGAGATCCTCCATGAAATCCAGGCGGGGATTTACGCACATGCGGACAGGCTGCCATCAGAGCCGGATATTGCGAAGCGGTTCGGGATAAGCCGCACCATGGTCAGAGACTGCCTGTCAATTCTTGAGAGAGAGGGATTTATAAGCCGTAAACACGGTGTTGGGACCATTATAAATCAACATGTTCTAAAAGTGAAAGTCCGGATAGATTTGGAGCAGGAGTTCCTTGATATGATCCGTGGAGCAGGATATGAGGCGGCTATTGCGTTTGTTCAAGTGAGTCATGAAGCAGCTGATGAACAGGTTGCTAAAAAACTACGCATAAACAGCGGCGAGGGTGTGGTAGTAAGTAAGAGGCTGATAACAGCAGATGGCAAACCTGCGATTCACTGTTCCGATTACATAGCAGAGCGCAGCATAGCTGTGAGGGATTATGATTTGAACCTGCTTAAGAAGCCGGTATTTGAATTTATTAAGGAATACTGTGATACAGAGATTTACATGGATTTGTCTGAAGTCAGCGCTGTAGCAGCGGATGCTGAGATGGCGGAAAATTTTGGTGTGGAGATGGGAAGCCCATTATTATACATTGATGAAGTTGGTTATAATTTTGTGGGACAACCAATTCTGTACTCCAAAGAACATTATGCGGATGGAATTTTGAAGCATACCATATTAAGAAAGAAAATATAGGCTGTTTAATAACAATTCTTGTGAGAGTTCGACAAAATCGACTCTCTTTTTTTATGAGAAAATACATTGATTATCATTCATAAATTTGCTACTATTAAAGTACTACAAATAAGTAATACAAATAGGTATCATCAAAGGAGAGGAAGGGGTTTATTATGGAGAGGGGTAAACAAGCAGGGAGAGGGAGCACATTCCTGGAGAAACAATTTCATTTGAAGGAGAATCATACGAATGTGAAGACAGAGGTGATTGCGGGTCTGACCACATTTTTAACATGCACCTACATATTGGCGGTTAATCCGGCTATTCTTTCTTCCACGGGCATGGATTCAAAAGCGGTACTTTGGGCTACCGCAATCTCAGCGGCAATCGCCTGCTTCGCTATGGGATTGCTTACTAATTTCCCGTTTGCATTAGCACCGGCCATGGGGTTAAATGCCTATTTTGCTTACACAGTCTGTGGGGCCCTTGGACTGTCCTGGCAGAATGCATTGGCCTGTGTGTTTGTTGAGGGTGTTACATTCAGTATTCTAAGCGTCATTGGTGTGCAGGATAAGATTGTAAACGGAATTCCGGAATGTTTGAAACAGGCAATTTCAGCGGCAATTGGATTTTTTATTGCTTTTTCCGGTCTGCATAACGCAGGGATTATTGCGTATGATCCGGATAATCTGTTACAGCTTGGGAATTTGAGAGACCCTGGGGTGATTTTGGCACTGATGGGGATTCTGCTGACTGCCGGACTTGTGATTAAACGGGTGAAGGGAGCTATTCTTATCGGAATCCTTGGCATTACGTTTTTGGGGCTTCTCTTTAAAAATCCAGACACAGGGCTGGCCTATACGCAGTGGCAGGGACTAATTGCGATAGAAAATCCCGTTAAGGCATTAGCCCCTACCTTTGGTCAGCTGACGTTTAAGGGCTTGTTTGGAGGAGGTGTGGCTACAACCATTGGTGTACTGTTTGCAATATTCAGTTTTTTATTTGTAGATATGTTTGATAGTATCGGTGTCTTGGTTGGAGTAGGCATTAAGGCTGGTTTTGTGAATGAGAAAGGGGAACTGCCGGGAGCAGGCAAGGCTCTGTTCGTTTCAGCCGCAGGAGCAGCAGTAGGTGCAATATTCGGAACGCAGACTGTAACTGTATTCGGAGCTGAGAGTACAACCGGAATTGCAGAAGGCGGAAGAACCGGACTGACCGCGATCGTAATAGGTGTGTTTTTCCTTCTGTCCCTGCTTTTCACACCGCTGTTCTTAATGATTCCGGGAATTGCTACGGCTCCGGCCCTTGTCATGGTTGGTATTTTCATGATTGAGCCATTGATGCACGTGGATCTTGGGGATACTAAGATAGCATTTCCGGTGTTCATCTGTGTTGCTTTTATGGCGTTTACCTTTAATATCGCATATGGTATCCTCTTTGGTATGCTGGCGTATACAGGCGGACAGGTGTTTGCCGGAAACGCAAAGAAATTATCAGTACCAACCTGGATACTTTCGGCGGTCTTTATGCTATATCTCGTATTGGAGATTATATTCAGATAGCAGACATATGGAGGTGTAGACTATGGGAATCAGGAGTAATGTTATAAGGTTAGATGCAGTAGAAAAAGTGACTGGAGCTGCAAAATATACAGAGGATCTAATACCTGCCAATGCATTGGTGGGTAAGACCCTGCATAGTACGATTGCCAATGGGATCGTATTGTCCATTGATATTGAAGAGGCATTAAAGGTACCGGGAGTGGTGGATATTGTCACCTGTTTTGACGTTCCCAATTATAAGTATGCCACATGCGGGCATCCGTTTTCGCTGGACCCATCCCATGCTGATGTTAAGAACAAGACTATATTAACCTGCAGAGTAAGGTATTATGGAGATGAAATCGCGGCAGTTGTTGCGGAAGATCATCTGGCTGCTCAAAAAGCATTGGAAAAGATCAAAGTGGAATACAAAGTCTTTGAGCCAGTGCTGACTCCGGAAGAGGCAGTGGAAAGCGGTAAGGATCTTCATAGCCAGTCTCCCAGGAATGAGCTGGCACGGATGGACTTCCAGATTACACCAGAGGGTAAGGTGGATTTTTATAAGGGGACATTTTCCACAGATCCTTACATCGGAGGACATAAAGATTTAGAAGGAACCAAATTCTATGTGCCGCCACAGCAGCATTGCCATATAGAAAATATCTGCTGCTTTGCCTATATGAGTGATAGAAAAATCGTTATCGTATCACCAAACCAGGCGACCCATACCATGCGGAGAAATGTAGCGGAGGCAGTGGGCCTTCCCATTGGGAATATACGTATCGTAAAGCCATATATGGGCGGAGGATTCGGAAATAAGCAGGATACATATTATGAACCACTGGCAGCTTACCTGACCATGAGGCTGGGAGGCCGCTGTATAGCCTTTACGATGAGCAGGGAAGAAACCTTTGTAAATAGCCGCACACGTCACGCCATGGATCTCTGGGCAGCGGCTTCGGTTAATGACGAAGGGAGAATCACAAAAAAAGGATTGAGGATTAACTCTTACAGCGGGGCCTACGGAAGTAATGGGCATGCAATTACTGCCTATGCGGTAACGAACTATTTCCAGTTATATCCGGCTCTTGAAAAACAGGTAGGAGAATCTGCCACTGTGTACACAACCATGCCGTCGGCCGCAGCAATGCGGGGATATGGAATCCCTCAGGTGGATTTTGCCATGGAATGTCAGATGGATGATATTGCTATGGAACATGGCTGGGATCCTGTTGAGTTCAGGAGAAAGAACATGATGGGGAAGAGATTCTTAGATCCATTTGACCGCTTCCATTGTGCAAGCAATGGACTGGAAGAATGTATTGACAAGGGTTGTGAGATGATAAACTGGAAGGAACGGAGAAAAGCCTACGATGAATTCAACAAGACATCTGCCGGCATAAAGAAAGGGGTGGGGATGGCCCTTTTCGCTTACAAAACAGGCGTATATCCGATCCAGTTGGAAACAGCATCCTGCAGAATTCTCTTAAATGAGGACGGAAGTGCCCAGGTCCAGATAAGTGCAACGGAGCTGGGGCAGGGGTCTGACACAGTATTTGCACAGATGGTTTCGGAAGTGACAACCATTCCGGAAGAAAAGGTTTTTGTAATGAGTAAACAGGATACGGATATATCTCCCCATGATGCAGGCGCCTATGCTTCAAGGCAATCATATGTATCTGGCAGCGCGGTAAAGCAGACGGCAGAAATATTAAAACAGAAGATTTTAAATCTGGCAGCGCTGCTGTATGGAGAGGATGAGAAGAAGCTAAGCCTGACTTATGAGAATGTGGTAACAGACGCGGGTAAAGTTCTGGGTTCCATCGCTGATGTGGCCTTAAAGATGCAGTATACCAATGATATAAACATAGACAGTGAACATATCACTGCCGAATCCACATATACCATGCGGAACAACGCATTCTCTTTCGGGGCAAGTTTTGTGGATTTGGAAGTGGATGTGTCCATTGGAAAGATCAAAATAAACCGTGTAGTGGCCGTTCATGACAGCGGGACAATTTTAAATCCTCAGCTGGCCAGTGCCCAGGTGCATGGTGGGGTTGCCATGGGATTAGGCTATGCATTGAGTGAGCAGATGCTTTTTGACGGGAAGACCGGGAAGATGCTCAATGACAACCTGTTAGATTATAAGATCCCTACCTCCATGGATATCCCACCGATTGAAGTCGCGTTTGTTGAGACTTATGAGCCAACCGGGCCATTTGGAAACAAGGCTTTGGGTGAGCCGCCGCTGATCCCCCAGGCTCCGGCGGTCCGTAATGCAGTTTTACATGCAACCGGGGTTGGAATTAATAGTCTGCCTTTGACATCAGATAATTTAATCAAGGCTTTCTTAAAGGCCGGGCTGATAGAGAGTGCACAAACCTCATAAGCAATAGGCGGCTGGTGCCTGGGTTTTCATTCTGAATACCGATTTGTCTATAATAAAAGCCCCGCGTAAACATTTCGTTTAAGCGGGGCTTTTATCCTTTATTGTGATGTGGCCTCAAGTTAGGCCTAAAGTGATTATTTGAAGTTCTTATAAATTAAAAGCTTTTCTAAATTCACTTGGTGTAACTCCATGGACATCCTGAAAGGCGGCAGCAAATTTGGACGCATTTTTATAGCCACATAACTCTGATATATCCCGGATGCTTAGATGATCTGCAGATAAAAGCTGCATGGCACGCTTCATTTTTTCTCTGCGGATATAATCATAAAGGGGGATCTGATAAATGTTTTTAAAGCTTAAGCGTAATTTGCTTTCGCTCATGTCTGCTATTTTTGTCAATTCTTCCATTGGCGGAACTTTAAGAATGTCTTCGTCAATTTTCAGTTTTACAGAGTAAACTTTTTTCTCGTTTTCCCATGTTACATAGTTTCTCCGATTGCTCCTTCGCTCTGGGGTTTCAGGATAGTTTCTGGCGATGGAACATAGCAGATGAAGCACCATTCCTTCAAAGGCAAGGAGGGGCATATCCGCATTGCGCACTGCCCAGCGGATCTGTTCTAATATCATCATGGTATTTGGAGTGTTGTAATGTTCTGTTTCCCATGCTTTTGCATCTTCAATGCTGATTTTTGGGGGATTGTCTCTTGTTTGCAAAAAGGGCTGTAAAAAGTCATCGAAAACAAGAACACTGGTAAAGCAGGTATGGATTCCTTTTGGAAAGGTCAAATGAAATGGCTGTTGAGGATTAACCAGAACGTGAGTCATGGGTGTAAACGTGGTTGATATCTTGCCTTGCTGGGAATATATCATATTGCCGCAGTCAATACAAAAGATCCACAAGCATGGTCTTTTCACGTCGATGGTATGGACGATTTTTTTATCCGGAGTAAACCATGCGCTGGAAACAAACAGGCCATTTGCAGGACATGCTTCAACAATCCATCCATTGGACCAGTGGGGCGGAAAGTAATATCCCATGCCAGGTCCGTAGGTCCGCTGATCCAGATTATATTTTCTCGCCATGGCTCCCCATGAAGCGGCGTGGTATTCATTCATTGCGTGATGGCTCACTTTCTGATTTTTATATTATCAAATTATACATGAAAGAAGAAAAAAAGACAATGGAATGATGATCCAATTTGATTTAATTATAATCCATATTGATGAGGGGGAAATATAAGAAACATTAGGAACCGGCGGAAAACCGTGTGTTTAGGCAGTAAAATAAAAAAGAAGCTTCCTCGTAATGGTTCCAGGCCATATTGACGTACATTTTTTAATGTGTTAGTATTCTGCTTAGTTAGCCATGACTAACACAAGGCAAAAAAAGTAAGCTCTCACACTGTAAAAAAGAAAATTATCATAATTTTAAGGAGACTTGATATGAAGAAGACAGGGTCAATATATTGTTTCATGTTTGCGCTTTTATTTACTCTGACAGGATGCAGCAGTGTAAGCCGGGAAAACTCTAAAGCGTCGGACATGCACACAATTCATACAGCAATGGGAGAAATAGAAGTGCCAAAAGAAGCACGGCGTGTAGTCGTGAATTGGTACATAGGAGATGTGCTGTCTTTAGATTTGAATGTGGTTGGATACCATGCATGGGAGCAGGAAACCATGCCATTTTATGACAAGTTCTCTTCTGATGCCAAGCTGGAGAACTGGGCTGCGGAAGATATTATGGCTGCAGAGCCGGATTTGATTATTACTTATCAGACCGAGGATTTTGAAAAGTTTGGAAAAATAGCTCCGGTACTGGTCATTCCGGAAGAAAGCGTAAGCTCTGTTGAGCGCCTTCGTATCATTGGAGAGGCTACAGGTAAGGAAAAAGAAGCAGAAGGCTTGATTGCCGCGTTTGAGGAAAAGCTTGCCGCTGCAAAGGAAGAGCTGCAAAGCGAAAAATATCGGGGGAAAACATTCAGCATTCTGGAAGACTGGGGTCCATTCGGCGATTGGAACGGGGTGGCTTATGAAACTGGTTCCAGAGGGGGGACTTTGGTTTACGACTATCTTGGTCTTAAAAAAACGGAGAAGCTGGAGAAATTGGTCGGGGAAACCAGTAACAGCAGAGGAACCCTAAGCTATGAGGTTGCTCATGAATACTTCGGAGATTATATATTATGGTTCCAGCAGGAAGGAAAAGAATCAGAATATGCAAAGACAGATATCTGGAAAAGCATACCTGCTGTTGCAGAAGGCCGGATTGCAGAAATTCCCGGAAAGTATCAGGGATTGTTTTACTATTCGGATGTAGCCAGTTTATCTGCACAGCTGGATTATACGGTTTCTGCAATTCAGGGTATGTCAGAATAAGAATCAGAGTGAAGGAGCAGTTCTCATGTGGAGACTAAAAAAATATACGACAGCGCTATTCATGGCGCTTACTGTTGGAACGCTGCTATCTGCCTGCAGTTTAAAAGCACAGATGACCAGCGGCGAAACAAGAGTGATTAAAACAGTTCATGGAGAAGCAGAGGTGCCGGCAGATCCCCAGAGGGTCATTGCAACGTATTGCATTGGGGACGTCTTGACTCTTGGAGTGAAGCCAGTAGCAACTTATGATGTTACGGGAACGGCATATGAAAAAGAAGTGGCTGGTTTACCGGTCTGGGGAAAATTTGAAGCAGAAGAGATTTTATCTTATGATCCGGATTTGATTATAGTAGTGAATCAAGAACAGTATGATGTTGCTTCTAAAATTGCACCTACGGTATTGCTTCCTTTTACAGAACTCTCCCTAGAGGAACGGGTCCGTTTCTTAGGGGACGTACTGAACCGCCGGGATGAGGCGGAAAAAGCCTTGGAAAATTTTAATCTAAAATTGAAAGAAGCAAAAGAAGCGCTTGCAGAAAAACAAGTTATGGACAAAACAGTCAGCATATTTGGGAGAGATGCAAACGGCAGTATTTGGGTATTTGGTGATAAATGGGGCCGAGGCGGTGACTTAATTTACAGCCACCTGGGGTTTAAGGCACCGGAAATTGTTCAAAACGAGATCATCGCAAAGGACCAGTACCGGGCCGTCTCTATGGAAGTGATCCAGGATTATGCAGGAGACTATATAATCCTGTCAGGAGATATTGATGAGCTGAATGGAAACACCATTTGGGAATCGCTCCCTGCAGTAAAAGGTGGAAGAACGATTCCCATTGATTTTACCCTGTTTTACGATATCGACATCTATTCATCCAGAGTTCAGTTGGATTATCTTTTGGATGCGATGTTAAATATGCCTGAGTAACTTGATAGTCTTTGCGGAAAGGAACAGGCTTCAATGAAAATTACATTAATAAAGCCTCGGTGGAAGGGTTCCGCCGGCTTTACTGGTTATATGATTCTTGGATTTGGACTTTTGTTTTTCCTGTCAGCAGCATCCATATCTTTCGGTGCAGCTGACATGCGTCTTGCCACTGCATGGGAAGCAATTGTTCGATTTGATCCAAATTTGACAGAGCATCAGATTATTCAGACACTTCGGTTTCCGCGTACCGTGGCAGATTTAATGGTGGGATGCAGTCTTGCAATTTGCGGAGCAATCATGCAGGGCACAACACGGAATCCCCTTGCTGACTCCGGGCTTATGGGAATCAGCTCCGGAGCCACCTTTGCCATGGCATTTTGTATGGCATTCCTGCCAGGGCGTACCTATGGCCAGACTATTTTGTTTGCATGTACGGGAGCTGCAGCTGCAACAGCAATGACCTATTTTATTGCTTCACTTGGAAAAGGAGGAATGACGCCCCAGCGTCTTGTTTTGGCGGGAATTTCTATTTCCATGCTGTTTGGAGCATTCAGCCAGTTCCTCTCCATTAAATACCGTCTTGGCCATGCCCTTGCTTATTGGACAGCAGGAGGAACCGCCGGAGCCAAATGGAACGAGCTTATGGTGATTCTGCCCCTTTTTATAACAGGAGTGCTGGCTTCGTTATGGCTTTCCCCTTCGGTCACTGTGCTGAGTTTAGGTGAGGATGTTGCAACCGGTTTGGGGTTAAAAACCAGATTGGTCAAAGGGATTTCCACGCTGATTGTACTGCTCCTTACCGGGCTATCGGTCATTATTGTAGGACCGGTCGGTTTTGTAGGACTCATTACGCCTCATATTGTCCGATATATGGTAGGGGTGGATTACCGGTATATCATTCCTGCTTCAGGTCTTTATGGAGCCATACTTACGGTTTTTGCCGATTTAATAGGACGATTAATCAATAAACCTTATGAGACGCCAATCGGTATTATATTCGCTGTGATCGGTGTTCCTTATTTCCTTTATCTTGCGAGAAAGCAAAGGAGGGAATTTGAATGAAAAAACAGTTCCTATTTCTGATTATGGTAATCTTGATGGCAGTCATTGCAGTGATCAGCATTAATTCCGGAAAAATGAATCTCACTCCCGGAGAAGTTTTAAATGTGATCATAGGAAGAGGCACCCCGCAGCAAAACTTAATTATTTTAGAATTCCGCCTTCCCCGTATTATCCTGTCAATCCTTGTGGGAGTGGGAATGGGGATTTCCGGCTGCATCATGCAGAGCCTTTTGCGAAACGATATGGCAAGTCCCGGTACTTTAGGAATCAGCTCCGGCTCAGGGCTGTTTGTACTGATTTTTGTGGTATTGTTTTCTGCAAAGACGGTGTCATCTGCGATTTTGATGCCATTACTTTCTTTTATCGGAGGAATGACCGCCGCAGGATTGATTTTTCTGCTTTCCTATAGAAGAGGGAAAGACATCTCTCCTACAGGGTTGATCTTAACAGGTGTTGCACTGGGAAGCGGATATGGAGCTTTAACGACACTACTGACACTTAAGCTGGATCAGAATCAGATGGATTTTATCCAGCGCTGGAGCGCAGGCAGTTTATGGGGAGATGAATGGCGTTATCTCGTCATACTGATTCCTTGGACATTGATTTTATGCGGATATGTATTTTATAAAGCCCATATTCTAAACATTCTTAACCTTGGGAATGAAACGGCTTTAAGCCTGGGTGCTGCAGTAAAACCCGAATTCATCGGATTGACTATAGCAGCAGTGGCACTTTCTTCGGGCAGCGTATCCCTGGGCGGAAACTTCTTCTTTGTAGGAATGATTTCCCCTCATATGGCAAAAAAATTAATGGGGCCAAACCATAAATTGTTCCTTCCTGCCTCCGGGCTTTGCGGTGCGATCATTGTACTGCTAGCAGATACCATAACAAGAACCATCAGCCTGGGGGCAGATGTGCCTACAGGTATTGTAATTACGGCGCTTAGTACACCGTACTTTTTATATCTATTGGCGAAAGCAGATTAAGGAGGAAGGCATGAATAGTATCGCGACTAAAAAATTAGATATTGCCTATGACAATACTCTGATTGTGAAGAATTTAGATATGGTAATTCCACATAAAAAAATCACTTCGATTATTGGCCCCAATGGATGCGGGAAATCCACGGTGCTAAAAGCCATTGGACGCATTTTAAAGCCCAAAAACGGAATGGTTTATTTAAATGGCGGTGATATCTCAATACTTCCAACAAAGGAAATTGCAAAAAAAATGGCGGTTTTGCCACAATCGCCTTCCGCTCCCGGCGGGCTGACCGTAAGTGAACTGGTTGCATATGGGCGTTTTCCTCATCAAAGCGGGTTTGGAAAATTGACTCCTGAGGATAAAGAAATAGTGCGGTGGGCAATTTCGGCAACCAAGCTTATGGATTTAGAACATCGGGAAGTAAATACATTATCCGGGGGGCAGCGGCAAAGAGTCTGGATTGCTATGGCACTTGCTCAGCAGACAGATCTGATTTTACTTGACGAACCTACTACTTATCTGGATCTGGCCCATCAGCTTGAAGTATTGGAGCTTTTATATGGGCTGAACCGCAGCCAGGGCTGCACCATTGCCATGGTTCTTCATGATTTAAATTTGGCGGCACGTTTTTCGGACTATATGATTGCGGTCCGCGGAGGAAAAATCATTCAGCATGGCAGTCCGGAAGAAGTAATGGTACCTCATGTATTAAAAGAGACATTTTCCATAGATGCTGAAATTGTCAAGGAACCAAGAACAGGACGGCCTGTATGCCTGACATATGCTCTTTTACATCAGGAACGTCTGTCACCAAAGGAGGCGATTTCCGTATGAGAACTGCACTGCGGATATTCCGGGAGGCAAAAAGGTACAGGATTCATCTGATCGCTGCACTTTTTGCCCTCGTGGTATCTACGGCAGCCGGATTTTATATGCCGTGGGCATTAAGGGAATTAACGGCACTTGCTACAGAAGGAATCAGTGACTTTCAAGTACAGGCCCTGCGTATCGGACTCTTACTTATGGCAGCAGCTACAATCCAGGCGGCAGGTACTTCTGCGGCAGGATATTTAAATCATTATGCGGCCCTTCATTATGTGGCAGACTTACGCAAGCGGCTTTACGGGAAACTGCAGCATATGAGCTTAAGTTATTTTCATAAAAGCAGGACAGGCGATCTCACCAGCCGTGTAGTAAATGATGCGCTGGATGCTGAGGTACTTTTGGCACATGTGATTCCGGATTTTGCAGTCAATGTCCTTACATTTATAGGAGTAGGAGCTTTGCTGTTTACGATCAATGGCAAGCTTGCCATAATGAGTCTGGTTACCATACCTTTTCTTCTGGGGATTACCATATGGCAGAGCCGTCACGTATCTCCAACGTGGAAAGAAAATTCCAGGGTAAGAGGAGAACTTGCAGGAAAAGTGCAGGACAATCTTTCCGGTATAAAAGAAATTCAGATTTTTAATCAGCAAAGCCATGAGGAATGCAAGGTTGCAAATCTTTCACTGCTCCACAGTTTAGCGTATCTTCGTGCAAGTTTCTTTTTTGAAACAACGTATCCCCTGCTTGCCTTTGTCACTGCACTTGGAACGGTGATTGTTGTCGTTTATGGCGGGTACCTGGTGGGAACGGGGGAAGTGGAGATAGCAGACATTGTTGGATTTGTCATGTATCTGTCCATGTTTTATGGTCCTGTAAAAAGTTTTTCCTCTCTTGCGGAAAGGGCAGGAGAAGCCGGAGCCGGATGCAAACGGGTATTTGATGTTTTTGATGAGATCCCGGAAGTAAAGGAAAAGAAAAATGCAAAAGTCCTTAAAAGAGTTAAAGGTGAAATTGTGCTGAAAGATCTTTCTTTTTCTTATCAGGAAGATCTTCCGGTAATGAAGAATATTAACCTTACCATTAAGAAAGGGCAAACGGTGGCTTTGGTTGGGACTACAGGTGTAGGCAAAAGCACCATAGCAAACCTGATCAATCGGTTTTATGATCCTCAGGAAGGAGCTGTATTCATCGACGGTGTTGATATCCGGGATGTGACGCTTTCCAGTTTAAGGGATAATATCTCCATGGTGTTACAGGATACATTCCTTTTTAATGGAACGGTGTATGAGAATATTGTATACGGCTGGAAGGATGCGAAAAGAGAAGATGTCATTGCGGCGGCAAAGGCTGCAAATGCCCACGACTTTATTGAGAAGATGGAAAACGGATATGATACGTTTATTGGGGAACGGGGTGTTTTACTGTCCGGAGGACAAAGACAGAGGATTGCCATTGCCCGTGCGATTTTAAGAGACTCTCCAATCCTGATCCTGGATGAGGCAACCTCTGCCTTGGATACAAAAACAGAAAAGGAAATACAGGCGGCTTTGAATGAGATTTCAAAGGAGCGAACGACCATAATGATTGCACACAGGCTTTCTACTACCCGTGAGGCTGATTTGATTGTAGTACTTGAGGGGACCGGTATTGCAGAGATGGGCACACATGACGAGCTGATTGCCAAGGGAGGAATTTTTGCACGTCTGAATGGAGCTCAGGCATCGTAGGGTATGTTATTAAAAAACGGACCACGGAAGAATTTTCTGTGGTCCGTTTTCCTATGGAAACGGCAGTAGGAGATAGGAACTATTACTTCCCATCCCCTACCTCCATAAATTTAGCAGGAGAGCAGCCTATATACTTCTTAAACACTTTAATAAAATACTTATATTCAGAAAATCCCACCATCTCAGCAATTTCATATACCTTATATTGATCTGATTTCAGAAGTTCCACAGCTTTCTGCATCCGGTAACGGTTTAAAAAATCATTAAAGGTATAGCCGGTCTCGCTTTTAAATTTCGTATTCAGATAAGTACAGGAAAGATTATATTCTTCGCTTAAATCGGTTAAGGAAAGGCGGGAAGAATAATGCTCTTCGATATACTTTACCATGGAGCTCACATATTTATTTTTGAAGGTGACGGTTTCAGAAATATCTGTTTCTAATATGCCCAGCTTTTTCTTCTCCAGATCGATTTGCCGGATGTATCCCTTTATTCGTGTATTCGCTTCCAGTTTCTCGGTTATCTTAAGAATCGCATCATAAAGTTCTGTAAAATCCACGGGTTTTAACAGATATTCTGTGACGCCAAGGCGAATCGCCTTTTTTGCAAATTCAAATTCACTGTATCCGGATACGATAATGGCTTCATAGCCGTATTCTTTAATGCTTTCTTCCAACATCTGCAGTCCGTTCATGATGGGCATGTTGATATCTACAATTACTATGTCGGGCTCATTATCTTTGATCTTTTGGATGCCATCGACTCCGTCTATGGCTTCGCCTACGACTACGCAGTTGATTTCCTGCCAATTTACCATGAACATCAGACCTTTTCTGATGATATCTTCATCTTCTACAAGTAGAACTTTATACATAATAATCCTCCATATCTGCCGGCATGGTTACTGTGACCCGTGTGCCGGAACCTGGCTGGCTTTCGATGGTCACGCCGTATCCAGTACCATATAACAGACGGACAACACGATGGGAATTATAGAGACCAATATGCTCCTTATATCCGTCCTCCAATTCCAATCCGGCCCGCAGACTGGCAAGGCGTTCTCCATCAATCCCGCTTCCGTCATCCTCCACACACAGCTCCAGGAGGTCTCCATGCACCCGTCCGGTGATCGTAATGGAGATGGAATGGGTATTTTTCATGCCGTGAACCAGGGAATTCTCCACAACCGGCTGCAGCAGCAGCTTGGGAATCCGGTATTCCAGAAGTTCCTCCGGAATATCAATATGATATTTCAAACGCCGGTTATAGCGCATTTTTTGTAACAGGAGATAATCATTGATATATTCAATATCCGTTCTGAGGGAGACTATGGTGCTGCCATAATAGATGCTGTAGCGCATGAGTCTGGCAAAGGACTGAACCATATCAGAGGCTTTTGCCGCATCAATCATAATTTCATACCGTAGGGTCTCCATAACGTTGAAAATAAAATGTGGGTTAAATTGTTCTTCTAATTGCTTGATTTCCATGGTCCGTTTTCGTTCGGACAGTTCACTGTTATATTTCAGTAGCTCTTCCCGCTGTATTACCATGTGGCGGTATGCATCATCAAGCTTCTGGAATTCATCAAATACTTGAGAACGGAGCTGATATTCCATATTTCCTTTTCCCATCTGCTCAATGGATTTCTGGAGTTCATTGATGGCCAGAAGGTTTTTCTGGGTAATGTGCTCGATTACAGGCAATGAAATAATGACCAGTAGGATGCCTACAATGAGCATGAATACAATGCAGTATAACAGGAGGTCTTTCTGATATTCAGTGGAAACCAGTGTATATAGGATTAAAGAACTCCCGGGAAGTGAACTTTTTTGAATGTGATAATGTTTTCCATTGACCTTTACCACACTTCCTTCCTGCCAGTCCATCCGGTATTTTCCGGAAGGGTACTTGTCTATGGGGTCAGTCTGCTGGCGGCTGATAGAAAAGATCAGGTTATCATATCGGTCCGTGATGATGACATCATCCAGAGGATATTCGCGGATGATCTCATAAAGATAAGTATCCAGCAGGTCAAAAAACAGATAGCCGGTAAGTGTGCCGTCCATTATCACAGCTTTGCCAAGAATTAAATCCCCTGCCTGTTCATTGGCATAGTTTAAACGGCTTGGCAGTGTGAAGATCTTTTCGGGCTGTTCCTGCATCTGACTGGTCATGCGGCGAAAGATATCACTTTCATGGAAAATCTCCTGGTTGCCGGCAAATAGATTGCTGCTGACGATGCGTCCATTCTGGTCTAAGAGTATAAATGATGAACGGATAGTCTGGGAGTTGGTAAAGTCATAAAGAAGCCGGTTATTTGCAGTGGTGGCGGCAGGGTCTGTGCTGTTTAGTGCGGTCTGAAGATCCGGATTTTGGGTGAGTTCGGTCAGTCCTTTTTGATAGAGAAGGATTTGTTGATCCAGGATGCCGGATAACTGAATGTGATTTCTTTTATTTGGACCGGAGATAATCCATTGTACATTGATTAGTAGAAATAAAAGCACCAGCACAAATAATAGTGAGATGATGGATAGTGCGTATTTCATAAAGGATTTTTTGATATAGTCCTTGTACTGATTACTTTTCATGAGGGGGCCTCCGGATGTATGTGGGTGTTGGTTGAGGGGGGGGAGTAGAGTGCGGGGTTATAGGTATTATATCATAAGTCCGCAGTGTATCTCATAAAACCTGCGGTTTTATGAGATAACGGGCATTCGCCCTATGAAATAAGTCATGAAAAGATTTTCTTATGTGCAAGCACAACGAAATTCTTTTCATGACTTATTTCCCACTGCTCATTGCTTTCGCTAAATGCTTATATCATTGCTGCCCGTTAGTTTGAAGAATAAAAGCAGCGATAGAATACTGGTCAGAGTTAAAATGGTTGAATATGCAGCAGCATTACCAAAGTTGCTTCTTATAACCTCCGCGTATATAGCTACGGTAAGCGTCTGGGTCTTGCTGGTATAGAGGATGATGGAAGAGCTCAGCTCACTGATCAAAGTGATCCAGCTCATAATAGCGCCGGATAATACACCGGACATCATCATTGGAACTGTAATTTTTGCAAATGACTTCGTCTCTGAGCAGCCCAGACTGATGGCGGCTTCCTCCACACTGGGACTGATCTGTCCGATGATGGCAGTACTGGAACGGATGGTGTAGGGCATACGCCGGATGGACAGTGAGATGACGATAATGAGGGCAGTGCCACTGAGTAGAAACGGTTTTGTGTTAAAAGCATATAAAAATGAGATACCCAGTACAGAACCTGGTATGATGTAGGGGAACATTGTGACCGTATCAAGAATATTAGTTAAAATTGATTTTTTTCGTACAGTCAGGTACGAGATCAATATTCCCAGCACCACGACGATAGCGATGGCACACAGCCCGAATAAATAGGTGTTGAAAATAGCGCCGTTGTTATTCTTGGAAAACAGTGTGTTTCGATAGTTATCAAGCGAGAAGCCTCCGGTGTATACGCTTCCCCCTCCGGTAGCCAGGAAGGAAGTGAAGATAACAGTAAGCTGCGGAAGAATGGCGATGAGGACTACCAGGTATACAAACAAATGGGATAATACATTTTTAAGACCAGTGCAATGTTCTGCTTCCATGGGTTTTAGTGCGGTCATGGAATAGGTATATCGGTTTCCCAGATAGCGCTGGAAGAAGAATAACAGCAGGGTGATTCCGATGATAATGACGCAGAGAGCAGCAGCGAAATGGTCATCGGTACTGACCTCGCCCATAAACTGGCTGTACATCAAAACCGGGAATGTCTTATAACCTTCACCGATCAGCATAGGGGTACCAAAGTCGGAGAAGACTCTCATAAACACCAGTAAGGAGCTGGCAAGCATGGTGGGCATGACCAGCGGCACGATCACTTGAACCACTCTCTGCATAGCACTGCAGCCTAGGCTTTCCGCGGCTTCATTTAAGGAGTTATCCAGGTTTTTAAGAGCGCCTGAAATATACATATAAACCAGTGGAAAGGATTGCAGAGAGAAGACAAGTACAATTCCTGCAAATCCATAAATGCCGTTTAACTTCACATGAAACAGATCGTTTAAGATTTTGGTGATAAATCCATTGCGCCCCAGTAACTGGATCCAGGCATAAGCTCCGATAAATGGTGGAGAAAGATAGGACATGACGATCAGGATATTTAAATACTTACTCCCTCTGATTCGTACACTTCGCAAAACATATGCCATAACCAGACCCAGAACAGCCGCCAGCAAGGTGGAAACAATGGTGACTTTAAAACTGTTTACCAGAGTGCTCCAGTAGTATTTTCTGGCGAAGAATTTACCGAAATATGCAAGACTGAAGGAACCATCCTCGGACAGCACGCTCTTATATAAGATCAGAATTAAGGGGTAGACTACGAAGATGAGAAAAAGGCCGAGAATCCCCAGCGCCATAGCTACCCAGATATTGAACTTCTTTTCGCCGGCATATCTCATACCTGATCCCTCCTAACCACAAGATTTTTATTTCCGTCTTCGGTATAAACGTTGATCTTTTGAGGCTGTACAGCAAGACGGATGTCAGTGCCATCCGGGATGATGTCCCAGATATCGGAATTCTGGATGACTTCAATTTCCTGCCCGTTTGCCAGGGTAACAAAATAATGGGTGGTAATGCCAAGAAATACACTGCTTTTTACTGTCCCAGGGATGCCATAGCCGTCTGCCTGATTGATGATGAATTCTTCGGGGCGAACGGATACCTTGATATTCTGACCGTCTTTCACCTCATGGCTTAAATGATCCATAGGAACGGTATAATCCTGAATCTGAATGAAAGTCACACCGTTTTTCATCGATGTTATGCCGGATAGGATATTGGATAAGCCGATAAAGGTAGATACAAACAGGTTTGCAGGGCGCTGGTAGATGTTCTTAGGCGTATCGATCTGCTGGATAACACCGCCGTTCATGACTGCGATCCGGTCTGATACAGCCAGAGCCTCTTCCTGGTCATGAGTTACATAAACGGTGGTGATGCCGATCTGCTGCTGGATCCGCTTAATGGCATTTCTCATCTCCACACGAAGTTTCGCATCCAGGTTTGACAACGGTTCATCCATCAGAAGAACTTCGGGATGGATGACGATGGCCCGAGCTAAGGCGACTCGCTGCTGCTGGCCGCCTGACAGCTTGGCGGGCATACGATTTTTTAAATGATCGATTTTAACAATTTTCAAGATTTCATCCACTTGGGCATCGATTTGTGATGCAGGTATTTTTCTGTTTTTCAGTCCAAAAGCCACATTGTCCTTGACTGACATGTGAGGGAAAATGGCATAGTTCTGGAAGACCATACCCATGTTTCGTTTGTTGGTGGGGATGTTGTTAATTACCTTCTGGTCTACCTTGATTTCACCGCCTTCGATGCTGTTAAAGCCGATGATCATTCGAAGCAGGGTCGTCTTGCCGCAGCCGGATGGTCCTAACAGGGTGAAGAACTCTCCTGGTTTAATATCCAGGGATAATCCATTGATAATGGTATCTTTTCCAAATCGTTTTACTGCGTTTTCTATACTGATTGCTACTCCCATAGTTCCTCTCTCCTCACGTACTCCGTATTTTTTGGTACAAAAAGACTGCCCCTGACTGAGTCTCAGGCAGTCTTTTGTTTGGATCAATGCAATTTATTAATCCATGGATGTTTCCATGTGCTCACTGAACAGATTGGTGATCTCTAATTTGTGTTCTGCTACCCAACCTTCATCATAGTTATCAAATAATTTAATCTCGCTTTGAGGTTTCATATAATCAGCCAGAGTGGCGTCTTTTCTCAGCGGTCTTACGGTCAGTGTGGAACCGACTGCATTCTGAATCTTTTCAGACAGCATATAATCTACAAATTTCTTTGCATTTTCCGGATGCTTGCAGTCTTTTAGAATCTGTACGGATTCTCCGGGGAAAATGGCTCCTTCAACCGGGAATACAACTTCTACTGCGGCCCCTTCCTTAACATAGTTGGCAGCAGGATCTTCCCAGGTTAAGCCAACCACATATTCCCCTTCGGCCACGCCTTTATATACCTGGCTAGAGCTGTTGCACATCTTGCCGTCTAAGTTGGCGATAAACTTGTCTACATAGGCCCATGCTTCGTCTGAAAGGGGATCGCCGTCTTTGCCCATACCGTAAAGCATAGCCAGTAATGACTGGAATGCGGAACTGGAGTTTACAGGATCGCCAAATGCAATTTTTCCTTTTAATTCAGGATTTAATAAATCCTCAAATCCATCGATCTTCATATCGCCTTTCAAGTCCTTGTTCACGATCATGACAGTTGGATCTGCAAATGCAGGGGTAAAGTAACCGGTGGTGTTTTTGAAAGCATCGATCATGTTGCTGTCTTCGGAAGATACATATTCCATGAACAGGTCTTTGGATGCGGATAACATGGTCTGGTCAGCGACCCAGAAGATATCGCCAAGTGGATTGGCTTTTTCTGACTGAGCTCTCTTTAACAGCTCTCCGGTTCCGGCGACGACCACCTCGACTTTAATGCCGGTGTCTTTTTCAAATTCAGGAATCACGGCATTGTTTAAGGATTCGCCACGGGCTGTATAAACGACCAGAACAGGATCTTCCTCCCCTGTTGTCTGAGCGGCGGCTTCGGTTTTTCCGGTATCTGCCGCCGTGCTGTTATCTGCCGGTTTCCCGGAGCTGCAGCCGGTAGCTGCCAATGCCATGGCTAATAAGACTGCTGAAATTTTTACTGTTTTCTTCATGTGATTCTCTCCTCCCTGTTGGTGTTTCACTGGTTTATCTGATAATTACATTTTAGCTGTGAGGGTCAGAAATGTAAATCCGACAATATCACACAAAGGTGTAAAATACACAACTTATGTATGATTGTTGTTATTAATATAGGCTCTCTTTATGCGGGTTCGTAATCTGCTTGACTAGCTATATTATTTAGAGTAAGATATCTGCATAATTGACAAAATATGACATATTTTTAAAGCCAGGAAGTGTCATATGACTGTCTGCAAAATAACGCATTTACTAATCTTAAAGGAGATAAAAACGTGAGCATTAAGAAACTTATATACAACATAATGGCCTGTCTCGCAATTCTAAGCATTTTAAGTACTGGCCTGATGTTTCTGTTTTTGGACCAAAACCAAAGCAACGGAACGATTGTAAATTATTGCGGTGTTGTAAGAGGTGCAACACAGCGCATTATGAAGCTTCATTTACTTGATCAGCCGGTGGAAGAGCAGATTGCTAAGGTAGAGAAGGCCATGGATGGAATCATCGCAGGCGACAAAGAGCTTGGGCTTCCAGTGCCAAGAGACAAAGAGCTGGTTTCACAGATGCAGGAGATCCGTACATATTGGAAAGAGCAGATCCTGCCCCTTTTAAATGATGGACAGAATGAAAAGCTGTTGGAAAACAGTGAGGAGCTTTTTAACAAAAGCAATGCCGCTGTTTCTCAGGCTGAAAAATACTCCGCCCAGGGAATTACAAAGCTTAAGGCTATAAGCGCCATTACCCTGGTAATCAATCTGATCTCCATTTACTTAATTCTGATGATTATCCGCAGAAAGATCCTGATTCCGGTAAAAACCCTGGAAAATGGAATGGAGCGCTTGTCACAGGGAGATTTACAGAGCGAGATCGATTATACATCAACGAATGAACTGGGGATGCTGGCAAACAGCATGAGAACGTCCATAAACACGCTGTCCGACTATATTTCCCGCATTGGAGACTCCATGAAGCAGATGGAACAGGGGAATTTTGATTTGCTCTCCCAGCAGTATATTGGAGATTTTATCAATATCGGGCACTCCATTGAAACGTTTACCGCACAGATATCAGAGACTCTGGACCAGCTGCACCAGACCTCCGAGCAGGTATCTGCAGGCGCAGAGCATGTTGCGGCAAGTTCCCAGCTTCTGGCTGTGGGAGCTGCAGAGCAGAACGGCGCGATTGATGATCTGTCTCATGCCGTAGAAACCATTGTAACAAAAATAGATTATACTACGGAAAACGCCAGTGTTTTTAATACCAAAGCCCAGACAATGGGTGTGAGCCTCGATGAGAGTGAGCAGCAGATGCGGCACCTGCTTCAGGCAATGGAAGGGATCCAGAAAAATTCAGAGGAAATTATTAAGATTAACAAAACCATAGAGGACATTGCATTCCAAACCAATATCCTGGCATTAAATGCGGCTGTAGAAGCAGCAAGAGCAGGTGATGCAGGAAAGGGATTTGCCGTAGTGGCAGATGAAGTCAGGAATCTGGCGGCAAAGAGTGCGCTGGCGGCAAAAAACACTTCGGAACTTATAGACGTTTCTGTAAGATCGGTTGAAACGGGTAAGGATTTAACGGATTCCATGGCCACGATATTAAGCACTGTTTTAATGGATGCCAGAGAAATTGCAGCAGGCATCGGGGAGATCCAGTCAGCCTCTAAAGAGCAGAGCCTTTCTGTATCCCACATCACTGACAGTGTGGATAAGATTTCCGCAGTGGTACAATCCAATTCAGCAACCGCTCAGGAGAGCGCCGCTGCAAGCGAAGAGCTGTCTGCGCAGGCAAAGGTACTCAGCGGTCTGGCAAATCAGTTTACCTTAAAGAGAATGTGATTGATAATTATAAAAAAAGGCGTCCTGCTGATCAACCAGCAGAACGTCATTTTTTATTGGGTTTACTTCGGTCATTAATTTATTTGCAGTTTAAGGATATACACGATATAATTTCAATATAGAGGTGGTCGAATGTTCAAAATAGGCGAGTTTTCTAAATTAACGCAAGTATCAATCCGCATGTTAAGGTATTACGATGAAACAGGTCTGTTAACGCCTGCGGCAACCGATCGGTTCACCAATTACAGGTTATATGCTGCGGAGCAGATTCCCGCTTTGAATAAAATAATCTTCTTGCGGGATTTAGGTTTTAATGTTTCTGAAATTGCGATTGCCCTTAATTATTGGGAAGATGGGTTTATTGCAAAGCTGCTTGAAGATAAGCGCCTGGAAATCGAGAATGTAATTAAAGCAGAACAGGAGAAACTATCAAAAATTGAGTTGGCTAAGAATGATATTCTAAGAGAAAAGATGGCAATTAACTATAATGTTTCGATTAAATCCATTCCCAGTTATCAGGTATTTTCTTTAAGACGCATTGTTACCGATTATTATGCAGAGGGGCAGTTGTGGAAAGAAATGTCGGCCTTTGCAGATAAAAATAATATTCCTGTTTCGAGCGATACTTTTACCATATATCATGATATGGATTACAGAGAAAAGGATGTAGATATGGAAATATGTGCGCCTGTGGCCAGGATGGGGGAAAATACAAACGGGTTTGTGTTTCGTAATACGGACCCCGTTCCCAATATGGCTTGTACGATGGTCTGTGGACCTTTTGAAAATATTGCGGGGGCGTTTCTTGCTTTTGCAAGCTGGCTGCAGGAACATAACCAGTATAAAATGATCGGGCAAAGCAGGCAAATTGTTCACCGTGGGCCATGGAATGAGGAATGCCCCGATAAATACCTGACTGAAATACAAATCCCGCTGGAAAGAATTTAGCAAAAAGCGTCTTGCAAAAATAATTGCATGACGCTTTTTTTTCATATTGACTCTCACATGATGTGAGGGTTTACATTGGATTTACAGTAAAATAAAAATAAATGGAGGAACTTACGATGCAAAATTTTCATGTAACCCCTATTGGTAAAATCAATGTCAACAAAGATGGAATGTTCATTGAGCTTGAACCGAAGTATATTCCCGCCTTGCAGGCGTTAGATGGGTTCAGCCATCTTAGTGTTATTTGGTGGTTCAGTGACTTTGATAACGAGCAAATGAGGAATATCATTGAAACCCCGCAGCCTTATAAAAAATCTCCTGCAGTAATGGGTATATTCGCTACAAGATCGCCTGTTCGCCCTAATCCGATTGCACTGTCAACCGCACAAGTTATTCATATAGATTATGAAACGGGCATTATTCAAATTGCTTATATTGATGCGAATGATGGTACACCTGTACTTGATATAAAGCCATATACGCCGAGCCTGGATAGGGTGGAAACTCCCAGTGTACCGGATTGGTGCTGTCACTGGCCTATGAGTTTGGAGGAATCAGGAACCTTTCATTGGGAAGATGAATTTAACTTTTAACCTAAAGCTGCAAATAGCACTACAAGATTGACATGGGCTGAATTTAGTATGCTCCAACGGCATCAAAATCACGTTCAAAGCAATTTCGGGACAATGAACGGGCGTAAAAGGACGGGGAGCAGAGCAAGAAAAAAGCCGCAGGATACCGGAATATCCTGCGGCAGATCTTAGAAGCTGATAATAGGTTTAAGCGTTACTTCGTTCCCTTGCACAACGCCCACTGAATTCCATCCAAAATCCAGAATAATGCTGCTCCTACCACCGACATGATGACAATGCCGCCGTACATCTGAACGTAGTTAATCCTGGACCATGCGTCCAGAATGTAGTAGCCCATTCCCCAACGGGTTCCATAAGCTTCTACTATTAAAAGGATGGCTAAGGATGTTCCTGTTCCAATCCGAATGCTGGTGAACAGCTCCGGCAGCACCGCAGGCAGGGTGATATCCTTTAAGATACTTCGTTTGCGGGCGCCCGCGCTTATTGCCACATAATAAATTCCCTGATCAATATGCTCCGCCGCATCCCGGACAGCCACAATGATCTGGAATACCGTGGTCAGGACGATGATGAGAATTTTAGAGCCATTGCCAAGCCCTAAAAGCAGCATACAGACCGGAAGCAGCGCTGTTTTGGGAACCGGGTAGGAAAAGTACACCAGAGGGTGAAGAACGCGGTTGGCGATGGCAGAGGAGGCCATAAGGATTCCAACAGGTACGCCGATGAGAAGGGCAAGGGTGAGGCCTGCCGCTACACGGCCTAAGCTGGCTCCTATATGAAGCCAAAGCCCTCCGTTTATTACCTGGCTGAACTTGTAGTAGACCGTTAGCGGCCCTGGAAGCACGGAGGTGGACAGAAGGGCAGCGAGAAGGAACCAGAGTAAATTTACAAGTAAAAAGCCTTTTATAAAGACCCACATTTTTTTTCTCATATCTCATCCGCCTTTATGATTTTCTCCGTGATCTGCTGTTCAAGCTCAGCATATGCTGCTTCTGAGGGACGTTTTACACCCTGCCATGGATTTTCACAGAAAAGATTGAAGCCGCCGCCCCGTTTCATAACTGCGATGTTATGGGCAAGGTAAAGGGCGTCTTCCACCCGATGGGTCACTATGACTGCAGTGGGCTTTTTTTCCTTCCAGATCCTCAGAAACAGTTCCCTCGCAGCCAGAGCCGCCGCAATATCCAGTGCAGCGAAAGGCTCGTCCATCAGGAGAAGCTCCGGATTCATAAGAAAGGCTCTTGCAAGAGCCACACGCTGCGCCTGGCCGCCGCTTAATGTACCCGGATAACGTTCCAATAGCCCGTCAATCCCAAGCTCTTTGCACAGGCCGGAAAGCTGCATCTCCAGGTCATGGGTATTTCCACGGATTTTGGCTGTAAACAGGCAGTTTTCCTTTACTGTCTTCCAGGGCAGCAGCCCATAGTTTTGAGGGATCAGCCCGATAGAACACGTTTTGGGGCCAAGCCCGTTACCATCCAGGGTGATGGAGCCCGTATAAGGCAGTATACCTGCCAGGGCGTGAACCATGGTGGATTTTCCGCAGCCGGAGGGACCTGCAACAGCCAGGACCGTTCCGGTCTCCAGCTGCCAGGACACCTGGTCAATGACTTTATGCATCCCGCCTTTCCCATATGTGACAGAGATATCTTTTACTTTCAGCATCTGGCTCCCTCCGTTCTTCTTAAGTCTCTATTTCAATTCTCCCATCAGTTGGTCAGGCTTTAAATCCGGGCTGCATAATCCCTTCTTAGCTGCCCATTCCACAGCTGCCTGTAAATCAGCCGCTTTTGGCAGTTCATTTTTCCTGTAGTCCGGCAGCTTAATATTTCCGGTGAGTTCTTCCGGATAGCCTGCCGCCTTGATGATCGTGGCTTCATACTCTTTTAACGGCGTTGTATTCAGATAATCAACCGCCTCATCGTATGCCTGATACATTTTTTTTATGGTATCGGATTTTTCATCAATGGCTTTCTTCGTGAATGCAGATACGGCCGGATATAGTCCGTCGGTATTGGCACTTCCAAGAACTACCGCTCCATCCTTGATCGCCAGAGTGGAGAATGGTTCCGGCAGAAGAACCAGATCGATCTTGCCGTTTCGCAGCATTTCAAGCCTGTCTGGGATCCGCGGTACCACCTGCTTGTCCAAATATGTATCATCTAACCCGGCATTCGTTAAAATATAATCCAGGGAGTACTCGATCAGCGTGTTTTCCGAGATTGCAATGCTTTTTCCCGCTGCGTTCTCCAGGGAAGTGATTCCAGTATCCTTTCCTGCCAGCAGCACATAATCTCCGTCAGTGCATCCGGTTGCTTTTACGTCCAGTCCCGCATTCTGATACATACACAGGCCGATGAAGTCCGTAAACACCCCATCTAATTCCCCTGCCTGAAGAGCAGCATCCCGGTCCTTTGCAGAAGAGAATACCTGCATATCCAACTGGACTCCGTACTTTTTGTCAAGCCCCTGTTCCGTGATGATGGTAAGGGGGACAATATCGGAAGAATACATGACTCCCAAATGAACGGTGGTATCGACGGGTGCCTTCTCTTTGCCGGCGCATCCGCCCAGGATAACCGCCGCTGTACAGCCAAACAATGCCGCAAGAATTCCAGTGCGGCCTAATAAATAATGTTTCTTAGCACTTTTTTCTGATTTTTTCATAAATTCTCCTTTGGTTTACTCGTTCGCTTTATTTCTTATTCTTCTTCTTTCCATCTGGGGTACCGGCGATTTTCCACCCCCAGGCAATCAAGTACCCGGCCGGCCATAAAATCCGCCATGTCGTCGAGGCATTTTGGCTTCTGGTAAAAGGCCGGCATAGCAGGTACGATAAATGCACCGCACTCTGCCAGAGTCAGCATATTTTTCAAATGAATCTGGGACAGGGGCGTTTCCCTGGGCATTAACACCAGAGGACGCCGCTGTTTTAACGCCACATCGGCAGCCCGGGTCATTAAATCCGGTGTAATTCCTGCCGCAATGTGGGCCAGCTTTGACATGGAGCATGGTGCGATAATCATTCCATCTGTCAGATGGGAACCGCTGGCTGCAGCGGAAAACAGATCGTTGTTATCTTCCAGGATAAGCTGATTTCTAAAGCGTTTCTTAAAATCATCAATCCATTCACCAGCTTCTCGTCCGGTTTCATAGGCCAAGACCTTTTCCCCTGTTCCCGTCAGGATGAGCCGTACTCTGGCTCCGCCTTCCAGCAGGGCTTCTACTGTCCGAAGGCCGTAAATGCTTCCGCTGGCGCCTGTAATTCCAACTACATATTGTTTCATAGTCTGTCTCTTTCCCTTTCCATTGCGTTATAAGTATACATCCAGAGTTCCGAAGACCAGAAGCACGATACTGGTGATCTGGCTGATGCTGTAGGACGCAATATTGACATTTTCCAGATGATCCGGTGATACCAGCCGGTGCTGAATCACCATAAGAACCGCGATAATCCCCAGGCCGGTTCCATAGAGCACACCAAACTGGGGATAGAGCAGTACTCCGGCAATACACAGGCAAAGCAGTGCAGCCACATGGAACAGGGTACTGATCCATAACCCGCCTCTCACGCCAAACTGCACAGGGATGGAATGGAGTCCGTTTGCCTTATCAAATTCATAATCCTGAGAGCCGTAGATAATATCGAATCCCGCAGTCCATAGGCAGTTGGCAGCACCAAAGAAAAGCGGTATCAGGGAAAACTTCCCCGTTACCGCCAGCCAGGCTCCTACGGGAGCGCAGGCGCATGTGATACCCAGAACCAGATGGCATGTCCAGGTGAATCGTTTCGTGTAGGAGTAGATTGTCATCAGGAACAAAGCCAGAGGGGAAAGGAAGAGACATAGCAGGTTTAAACGGGAGGCGCTGAACACCATAACCAGAAAGCAGGCTGCCACCAGGACCAGGGTTTCCTTTTTTCCGATCTGTCCCTTTGGAATCTGGCGGCTTGCTGTTCTGGGGTTTTTGGCGTCGATCCTGGCATCCACCACCCGGTTTAAGGCATTAGCACCTGTTCTGGCGCTTAAAAAGGCTACGGCAGCCCAGAATACGACTTTTGGATCCGGCCGGCCGCTGGAAACAGCAAGCAGGGCCACTGCGGCAAAGGCCAGGGAAAAGATGGTATGGCTGAACATGACCAGCTTCCCGTATTCATTTAATTTATTTACTATTTTTCCAATGATCGATCCCATAAGCACTCCATTTCGCTGACACCTTTTTTTTGATTTCATCTGTCATCACGATATCTTCCGGCCAGGGACGGGAAAGTCCCTCCTCCAGACGCTTTCTTGTAGCATCGAAAGCCGCCCGCCTGCCATCCGTAAACATATCTCTGGTAACGTCAATATTATTAAATACCCGCCACATGACTGTGGAATGATCTGACGGGTCTACATCCTCGTCCACAATTAAAATGAGGGAAGCCTTTTTTTCTTCCAGCATGGAAAGGGCTTTTTGCCTTCCTCCCCAGGGCTGTTCCTTACGAATAGGAACGATTTCAAGCGCTCCTTCGGTAAAGGCTTCTTTCCCTCTGCTAGTGGCATCTATACCAAGCCGTCCGCCATACAAAGGATAATCGGAAGAATGATCCAGAGCATCTAACGGCCCTTTGCTGACTACAAAATCCTCCTCCGGATGGGCGTAGCGCAAGACCTCCTGCCAGACAGCTGCCGCATCACAGGGATCTATGGTTTCATCGACCGCCACGATCATCTTTGCAGTTCTCATCTGTCCCATGCCCCATATGGCGTTCATGACAGTTCTGGCAGCTCCCGGATAGGATGATTTCACCGATATCACTGCGCAGTTATGGAAGACTCCTTCAAATGGTAAATGGATATCCTGCAGCTCGGGAATCGCTGTCTTTAATACGGGAAGGAAGATGCGTTCTGTAGCCTTTGCCATATAGCAGTCTTCCATAGGAGGTTTGCCCACTACTGTGGCAGGATAGACAGGATGTTTTTTATGGGTAATCGTTGTAACATGAAATCTGGGATACCAGTCCGCCAGAGAATAATAACCGGTATGATCTCCGAAAGGTCCTTCCCAGACCAGTTCTTCCTGAGGATCTACATAGCCCTCCAGTACAAATTCCGCATCCTCCGGCACATAGAGATCGTTGGTAATGCATTTCACCATTTTTACCGGCCTTTTTCTTAAGAATCCGGCCAGCATCATCTCATCCAGTTTCGGCGGAAGAGGAGCTGTGGAAGCATATGTCACTGCCGGGTCGCATCCAAGTGCAACGGATACGGGCATAGGACAGCCCTTCTTTCTGTATGCTTCGTAAATACCGGCCCCATCCTTGTGTTTCTGCCAGTGCATGGCCGTTGTCTTGGAATCCAGTACCTGCATCCGGTACATGCCTATGTTTTGTAGCTTTGTATCAGGATATTTTGTAAAGACAAGGGGAAGTGTAAAGAAACGCCCTCCGTCAAGAGGCCAGCAATGCAGAACTGGCAGCTGTTCTAAGTCTGGTTCTCTCTCTATAACCTCCTGGCAGCTGGGCCTTTTAACATGAAAACGGCTCCTGAAAGGAAAGCAGCATAACAGGCGCAGGAGCTTTGGTGAAAAGGAGATCAGCTTTAAAAACGATGTATAATTCCCAAAATCCAGATAGGCACCTATATCCGCTGCGATATCGTCTAAGTTATCCGCTCCAAGAGAAAGGGCCATCCGCTTATCGGTGCCAAAGGCGTTCATCAGCACCGGATAGGGAGAGCCCTCCACATGTTCAAACAAAAGCGCTTTGCCACTGTTACTTTCTGACTTGCAGACCCTGTCAGTGATCTCTGTTATTTCCAGGAGAGGGGATACTTTCTCCGTCACCCGGATCAGTTCCCCTCTCTCTTCCAATTTATGAATAAAATCCTGTAGTCCTCGGTATGACATATGGCCTCCTAACGGTCATGGCTGCGGTATGCTTCGTAGCCGCTGCTGGTTTTGATGGTGCTATCCGGCAGAACCCACATCGCTTCAACACCCTTCATATCTTCGATCATAGCCAGTCCCTCTTCATAGGGCATATTAAATATGGCGGTAGACAGCGCATCTGCCCAGCCAGAGTCCTTACAAACAACGGAAACTGCCCGGAAGTATGCTGCAGGCATCAGTGTCAAAGGGTCGATAATATGGTGATATTTCACCCCATCCACAATGTAATACCTTTCATAATCACCGCTGCTGACGAGAGAAAAGCCGTCTAAATCCAAAGTATCAATGGCCTTTTTATCACTGTCAAGATCCGGATTTTGGATATCCAGCTTCCAGGGCTTTCCGTCTCCCCGGATACCGATGGCACGGATATTGCCTCCTACACTGAGAAGAACATGGTCAATCCCCTTGGCTTCCAGAGATCTAGCTACCAGTTCTGTGGCGTAGCCTTTTGCAATGGCCCCCACGTCTAAGCGCATTCCAGGATCCTCCAGGTATACGGTGGAAGCATCTTCATCTATGATGACCTTTGAGAAATCCGTATGTAGGGCTGCCTCTTTCAGTTTGTCCATAGGGGGAACCTGGGCTGTCTCCGGGTTATCTATGCCCTTTGTGCGATAGTCGTGCCAGATGGACAGAACACTTCCCATGGCTACATTTACTTTGCCGTCTGTTTTTTCATAGGCTTCTTCCGCCGCCTTTAACATATCGATGATCTTCTGATCGACTTTCACGGGACTTTTACCGGCATTATCATTGATGGTCTTAATATTGTTTATACCGTCATAATCATTGTAAATATCATATAGCTCATGGTACGTCTCCAGCTCATCATGAACGTCCGTGGCAATCTGGGTAAATTCCTCTTTATTCTTTGCATATCCGACGATCTGGGTGACGGTATCGAAGAGTTTTAGGAACTCAGCGTGAAATCTTTGATCCTTTTTAACTCCTATGGCGGCGGTATTAACCGCCGCCATAGTAAGCGCTGCCAGAGTTCCGGCAATGATTATAAAAGTTATTACTTTTTTATTTTGCATTTGCTTCTGCCTTGGAGATGCCTGCTTGGAAGTCACCAATACCAACAGTTACGCTGGCTTTTAAGTCGGCATCAGTAGGAGCACCTTCTTTTTCATCAATTGCAAGACCTGTGATCTCACTGGCTGTTTTGCCAGTTGCATAAGCTGCGAAACTAGCAGCCTGCTCATTCCATTCTTTTCCGATTGCGGAAGCTTTCTTCATGCCATAGGCATCACCTAACTGATTCTTGGTCTTGAAATCAGCAGCTTTTAAATCGCTGGTGATCTTACCGGCAGCGTCGAAGTTTACATTGACCTGAGAAGCGTCAATCACACAGCTTGTAATCTTGCTGTCTGCGCCAAAGCTTGCAATTGTGTAGGTAGAATATGCCTGAGCCACGCCGTCAGCATCTGCAGCTGCATCTTTGGACTTGCTGATGCCTGTTACGATACCATAACCCAGCTTGTCGCCTGTCTGAGCGCCTGCGCTCTTAGCATTTGCTACAGCCTGCTCAACAACATTGATAAAGTCTCCGATATGAACAGTAATGGTAGCCTTTAAGTCTGCATCATCTGCAACACCATCTGCAGAAACGGCAATTCCTTTTACTTCATCGGCAGTTTTTCCGATTACATACTTAGCAAAGCCATCAGCCTGCTCGTTCCACTCTTTGCTGATACCGGAAGCTTTTTTCATACCATATTTTTCTCCCAGCTCATTCTTGGATTCCACAACGGTACCAAGATCTGTAAGCAGTTTTCCTTCTTTGGAGAAATTCACTTTGGTCTGAACGGAATCGATTTTACAGTCTACAATCTTACCGCTGCCATCTACTAATACAGCTGCGAACATGGTATCTACTTCTGCAAGACCATCTTTTTCACCAGCATCTGTGGATTTGCCGATGGAAGAAATTGCTGCATAACCGGTAGAGAGAGCGCCGCCTGCTGCTTCAGTCTTTGCAGCTTCTGTGGTGGCCTCAGCCTGTGTGGTAGGTGCTTCCGTTGTTGCTGCCTCTGTCGGTGCTGCAGTAGTTGGTGCCTGTTTTAAATTGGATGAACACCCTGCCAGGATAGTTGCTGCCGCCATAAGACCGCAGCTTAAAGCTAAAACACGTTTTTTCATAGTTAAAACTCCTCCTTATGTTGCTTTATATTATTATTTTTTAATACCATAATAAGATTTATCCACCACGGTCATGATCCTGGCCATCTTGGCCTCGGATAAATTAAGAGCTCCGATGGTGCTTACTGCTTTTGTATAGTATCTGCCAGCCATTGCTTTTGTATAAGCGGTTCCGCCGGCTTCCAAAACTCTGTCATAGAGTTCCTTCGCGGAAACCAGGCCGTTTTTAACCTGCATTAAAAAGTTCTCATCCTGTTTCATGGCATGAATGAGAGGCAAGGTGACAACTCCTTCTTCATAATCGGACCGGACGCTTTTCTTAGCATCACTTTCATCCATCTCATAATCAATACAGTCATCCATGAGCTGAAAAATCATGCCTACATCATTGCCGACCTTACGGTACATGCGAAGTTTTCTCTCATCCGTTGTGGACAGCATGGCGCCGCCGTGAAAGGATGCTTCAAAAAGCGCCGCTGTTTTTCCTTTGATGATGCTTAGATAGCGGTAAACGGATAGATCCAGGTTCCCATTGTTGATTTCCTGGCGTAATTCTCCCATGCAGATTCTGCATAGATAATTGGACATATCCAGGGCTTCGTATTCTTTCCTTTTAGGAATGGAAACCGCCAGTTTAAGTGCCAGGGATAAGAGGTAATCTCCGCAAATGACCGCCGCTTTTTTGCCAAATCTCTTTTGAAGCGTGTCGATCCCCCGCCTTGTATCAGCGTCATCGATTACATCATCATGGACCAGGGTGGCCAAATGCAGCAGTTCTACTGCAGAAGCCAGGGTAATGGCATCTGCCGGAACTTTATCCTCTTCATCCATGGAACAGGCCATCAGCCCATAAGCACGGATGAACTTACCTGTGGACTTTGCCAGATGGGCCGTGTAAGTCCTGATGACAGGAGGCGCTGAAGATAAATGCTTTTCCACAGCTGATGCCATTAATTGGAAAGCCTCTTCAAAACCATACCGCAGGCTGTCTGCATCCTCCAACAATTCTCTATTAGTCATTGTATAAATACCACTTCCTTATAAAGGGAAGTTTTCTCCATTTTTTCTTAAGCCAGGGCATGAAATAATAATCAAGGCCAAGGGTTCTGCCGCCGCCGATTAGCACTGCGATACCGGCGAAAATCATCCAGAACGTGTTTAAGTAAAGACCAGTCGTGCACACAAACATGAACTGAAGCACCAGGGAGGCTGCTGAGGAAAGGAAGTTGAATAATCCTGCCATTAAAGCAAGACCGATCAGGATCTCCGCGATTACGATACCGCGCTGCATAAACAGCTGAAGTCCGCCGTTAGGCAGGATCACAGTATTCACAAACCAGTTCATAGGAGCAAAATCCAGTTTAAAGGCATAATCAGACAGAGTCGAATGGGAAATGCCTTTGGAACTGACAAGGGTAGCGTCGATTAATCCTAAAATATGATAGGAGAAAACTGCTACACCACTGGAAACTGCATCTGCAGCACCAGCAGCAGCACCAGTGGCACTGGCTACCGCATCTGCAGCAGCAGAAGTTGCACTGGAGACAGCATCAGCCGAAGGAGCAGCTCCTCCGATTCCATTGATCCCGTAGGGAGCCAGAATGTTATTGAAGAATTGATTGGCTCCTCCAAAGAAACCGCTCAGCATGGGCTGATCCATCCAGCCTTCAACAATCTTCATAACGCCTTCAAATACCCATACAGCACCCAGCCATACGCGCAGCGGCATCAGCAGGAAGCTTGGGGTCCTGTTGGAGAAATGACCTCCCAGGAAGCTTCTGCGGTTGCGCACGGTAAAGAATTCGTGGCACACATAGCTCCACACCTTGTTCCAACCCAATACCTGAATAAAATATATAACATTGATAAAATGCTTGGAAAGCATGGCAAAGAAGGAACACAGGTTAAACATGAGATTGGGAAGTCCTACCCGTGCCACTCCGTAGCGGCCTCCTACAGAAACCATAACGCCATGGAAGGACGGTTTATACTCCTCCATCGCTCCTGTACCAGCAATGGCACATACCAGATTATGGGCGGCTGTATGAGCGCTCTGCTCACAGTTTTCTACCATCTGTGGAACAGGTGCATTTTCTCCCTGAGGTACATACATCATGTTGTCGCCGACTACGTAAACTTCTTCGTGATCTTTGGCTCTTAAGAAAGAATCTACTTGGATTCTTCCGCGCCCTACGGATTCAAGCGTCTTGGCCGCTTCTCCTGTAATATCTGCGCTTTCAATACCGGCGGTCCAGATGGTTGTACCGGATGGATAACGGTTTTTCCTGCCATCCTGATTCAGTTCGATGAAATCCTCGCCAATGGCGGTCACACCGGTTTCCATCATTACTTTTACGCCCATCTTTGTCAGGCGCTTTTCTACCTTGCCGGACAGCTTCTCCGGAAGAATGGGCACTGACCGCTTTAAAACATCTACGTTATACATGGAGACAAGAGACGGTTCTATTTCATACTCATCACATAAGAAGGGCACATATTCTGCCAGTTCTCCAGCCATTTCCACACCGGTAAAACCTGCTCCTACGACGTAGAACGTCAAAAGGCGGCGTTTTTCCGCCTCGTCCGGTTCACAGGCAGCTTTGCGGAATACATGGTGAATCCGTTCTTTTAATAAAACAGCATCTTCATAAGACCAAAGCTTATAAGAATTCTTCTCTGCACCTTCCACACCGAAATAGGTGGGCTTAGAGCCTGCGGCCAGGATCAGATAGTCATAATCGTATTCGCCCTGGTTTCCCGTCAATTTCTTCTCTTCAATGGAAATCTGACTGATGGTGTCAGTAATGATTTCAACATTCCTTCCGGCAAATACTTTTTTCAGGCTGATGCGTATACTGTCTTCCTCTACCCTTCCAGCGGCCACTTCATGAAGTTCTGTAAGCATGGTATGAAACGGATGCCTGTCTATGATGGAGATACTTACCTCGTCCTCCATCTTCATCTTGCGGAATTTTTTTTCCAATTTTTTGGCAGTTAAAATACCGGCATAACCGGCACCTAACACTACTATTCTTTTCAAGTCTTCCCCTCCTTGTATGATAGCGGCACGCAAAATGCCACTTTGACATTATTATAACATATGGGAATGATTTTTACCATAATTTTATCGCAAATCGATCACTTTTTCCACTTTTTGTAACTTATTACATATATAGAGAATTGCCTGTCAAAAGGAGCCGGTCATTTGTTTCCTGATATCCAAATCGGGCCGGCAATACAAGGTATCCTATAATGATTTTGGACTAATTTTTATTTTATAAACAAGACAGTTATGTTATAATGAAATCTCAGAATATTACATTTAAGAGAAATAAGAGGTAACAGATGAAGTTTGAAAAAAAATTAACAGTAATACAAAAGAGAGAGCTGATCCTGATTGCTGCCATTCTGGTGATATCAGGACTGCTCTCAGGGATATTTTATATCAAAAACAGAAAGCCGGCGGAGCAGGTGGTGGTCACTGTAGACGGCGAGACTGTGGCAACCCTGGATCTTCATAAAGATGCTGACATGGTTATTGATGGGTATGGCGGTACGGATCATCTGATCATTAAAGACGGTTATGCCAGCATTACAGAAGCTTCCTGCCCTGATAAGGTATGTGTCCGCACGGGCAAGATTCACAGAAGCGGGGAACTGATTGTCTGCCTGCCTAATCGGGTGGTAGTCACAATCGAAGGGGAAGAATAAGGAATTGCCGAATATATCTCCTGTTTCTGGAGAATCATATCCAATATCGGAATAAAATGTACCGTTATGTAAAAATAATTACAGGTTTCAGGAACTAAATGATCCTGGGGATCAGGGAAGGAGCTGATATGGGCGTGGTTCAGACGACGGTTCGCATAAGTGAGATTGAATTAAAAGGTTTTAAAAATACCCAGTACGGCAGAATTATAATGCCGTCTGCAGGGAATAAGGATTATTTCTCAAATACAGCGGACATTCTCGGCATTTATGGCCAGAACGGTTCAGGGAAAACAGCGGTTATTGAAGCAATGGAGTTCGTTCAGACTTTGCTAACGGGGCGGCCCCTGTCTAGGGAAGTGGTTCATTATATTTCCAAAGACATGGAAACCTGTACAATTACCGTTAAGTTTATAATCCAGACAGTCAGTAAAAAAACCATGGCTGAATATTCTGTCCAGTTAAAAAGGATTTCCAAAAGCGAGTTTGAGATAGAACACGAAGCCCTCTGTTCCGCGGCCTGGACCGGAGAAAAGTTTGAAAGCAAAAAAACCTTGATCGATTACGGACTGCATTCAGAAGGACCAACATTTACGCCAAAATACCGGCTGGAAGATTTAATACGGGAGAATAATGAAAATAAAGTAAATTTAAGCGTTGCAAAAAAAATTGCCCGGAAAGATCTGGTTTCTTTTATCTTCGGCCCGGAAGGCAGGGGGGTATTTTTATCCGCATCTGAAGGTGCGTCTGAGGATTACGCTTATATCATCCATTCACTTTATCAATATGCAGGCATGAACCTGTTCGTAATTTCCAATGCCCGTGCAGGAGCAATCAGTATGGATTTCATGATCCCGTTTGCGTTCCGCCTGGATCTCGGTGAGAGGATTGCAAAGGGCGATTTGCTTATAAGGCTTGATGAACCGTCAGTGATCAGTAAAGAACATTTTGAAATGGCCAGGAAGATCCTTCATGAGATGAATGTGGTTCTTGACGCCATGATTCCTGGTCTCTCCATTGGAATTTATGACTTTGGCGAGCAGCTTCTTGAACGGGGGGAAGAAGGACACAGAGTCGAATTAATTTCAAAACGCGGAGAAATTACAATTCCCCTGAAATATGAGTCGGAAGGGATCATTAAGATCATTTCCGTTCTAAATGCCCTCATGTGCGTTTATAACAATGCCTCCATGTGTTTGATTATTGATGAACTGGATGCAGGTGTATATGAATATCTTTTAGGGGAACTGCTTTCTGTCTTTGAAAAGGGTGCGAGGGGGCAGCTGATCTTCACATCACATAATTTGCGGGCATTGGAAATGATTCATAAAAGCAGCATTGTATTTTCCACCACAAATCCATCCAACCGGTATATCCGTCTGCAGAACATAAAGAGCAATCATAATTTGCGGGATATGTATTTGCGGAGCATCGTATTGGGCGGTCAAAAAGAAGCTATTTATGAAGAGACAGACAGTGTGGAAATTGGCCGTGCATTCAGGCGTGCCGGAAAGGCGGTAAGGGATGGCGGCCAAGACTAAAAAAGTAATCCTGTTTATCGTTGAAGGACCCACTGACGAGGAGACATTAAGTCCGGTTCTTAAAAAAGCATTTCAGAGAGAAGATGTCCGTTTCCATGTGGTTCACGGCGATATGACAAGCAACTGGTCGGTATCAGGCAACAATGCCGTTAAAACGGTCAATGAGCACATTGAGGTGGAAAGAAAGCGGTATGGCTTTAATAAAAAAGACATTCTTAAGGTGATTCATCTTGTTGACATTGACGGGGCGTTTATTCCGGCTGACAAGGTCGTAAAAAGCTCAACGGGGACAATCCGATATTTTGATGACCGGATCGAATCGGCAGATCCTGAGGGGGTCATTGACCGGAATTCAAGAAAGTCCCAGGTGCTGTACCGGCTTAGTACGGCCGAATCAGTGGGTAAAATTCCGTATTCTATTTTTTATTTTTCCCGGAATCTTGAGCATGTGCTTCATAACAATCATGGGAATCTGACTGACGATGAAAAGGTAAATTATGCAGATGCTTTTGCAGATAAGTATGGTTCCGATCAGAAAGGCTTTCAGGCATTTATTTCATCGGATGATTTTGCAGTACCGGGGGATTTTCGTGAGACATGGAACTTTATTATGCAGGGCCTCAATTCATTACACCGGCACTGTAATCTACATCTGCTTCTTAAAGAAGGTTAACGGGAAGAATATAATTGCGCCCTGCACTAGGTATTTATTTGAAAAACCGGAATGATGGTTAAGGAGAGGGAATATCATAGAATAAACATATTGTGCAGAGCGAGATCATGGGATACTATATAACCGTTGAAAAGAATGTAAACATCTACGTAGAGGATCTTAATCCGGATTGCGAAAATACCATTTTATTTCTTCATGGATGGCCGGGAAGCCATAAGCTTTTTGAATACCAGTTTGATGTGCTTCCTGCCATGGGGTTCCGGTGTATCGGCATTGATACAAGAGGATTCGGGGATTCTGACAAGCCGTTTTGTGGGTATGATTATGACCGGCTGGCCGATGATGTCAGAGTGGTCATTGATGTACTGAATCTTAGGAATATTACCCTGGCAGGGCA
Source organism: Lacrimispora sphenoides (assembly GCF_900105215.1). NCBI lineage: Bacteria > Bacillati > Bacillota > Clostridia > Lachnospirales > Lachnospiraceae > Lacrimispora > Lacrimispora sphenoides. Next base: position 1,514,344 of record NZ_FOIP01000001.1, read on the forward strand.
TTCCACCGGAGGGGCGATTGCCATAAGGTACATGGCAAGGCACAAGGGCTTTGGGGTAGCAAGACTTGCTTTATTCGCTGCTGCAGCGCCAAGCCTTGTGAAACGGCCGAACTTCCCTTATGGACTTGATAAAGACGTAGTAACTCAAATTATAAACGGAACCTACGCCGACCGTCCCAACATGTTAAATAATTTTGGAGATATATTCTTCTTCCAGCACATTACTTATCCGTTCTCCCAATGGTTTTTCCAGCTTGGACTGCAGGCAGCTGGCTGGGCGACGGCAGCTATTGCAAATACCTGGCTCGAAGAGGTATTATTTTCGGATCTGGAAGCAATTGATGTTCCAACTCTGATCATTCATGGGATCCATGATCAGGTTGTACCATATGTTCTGGGTGAGATCCAGCATCAATGCATTAATAACTCCAGGCTGGAATCCTTTGAATTCAGCGGTCATGCGACCTTCTATGACCAAAAGGACGAATTCAATAAGGTTCTGGCCGAATTCGCCAGCGGGGATTGTTAGAAAAAGGGTAAACAGTACCATTGTTAAGGACATAAAAAAAGGGCGTTGATTTTAATAGATCAACGCCCTTTCATATGGCATTCTGGATTTCTGTTTTAATTAATACTTTTCAAAGGACGATTCCGTCCTGGCCTCATATTCGTACTCTTTTGTGCTTTTTATCTCTGTCTTTTGTTCAGTATCCAATTGGAATTTGTCTACTTCATCCCGCAGTGTATTGGCCTGGGCGCTCATTTCCTCACTGGAGGCCGAATTTTCCTCAGCTGTTGCTGCATTTGCCTGTATAACTGCCGATACCTGCTCCAGTCCTATGCGGATCTCATCAATGGAAGAGGCCTGCTCAGAAGCCGATTGGTTGATCTTATTGACGATATCATTGATAAAGCCGGTGGTTTTATCGATATCATCCAGAATCTGGGCGGTTTTCTCTGTGATTTCAGTGCCTTCCTGTACCGCGTTTACAGAATTCTGTATCAGCTCCGCTGTCTGTTTTGCGGCCTCCGCAGATTTGGCTGCAAGATTACGGACTTCGTCGGCTACTACGGAGAATCCCTTTCCTGCAGTTCCTGCCCGGGCGGCTTCAATGGCTGCATTGAGGGAGAGGATATTGGTCTGGAACGCAATGTCCTCAATAACCTTTGTTATATTGGTTATCTGATCGGAAAAGATGGCGATATTGTCCATTGCTTTTGTAAGCTGCTTCATATGTGTACCGCCGTTTTTAACGTTATGGCTGGTTTGAACCACATATTCGGTTGCTTTAATAACATTTTTTGAATTTTCTGCAGCCTGTTCCGTGATGCTTGCAATGGAGGAGGAGAGTTCCTCTACGGAAGCGGCCTGTTCTGTGGAACCGGCTGCAAGCTGCTGTGCTCCTGCCGATACCTGTTCTGTTCCTGTATTTACCTGTTGTGCGGCAACATCGATCATAATGAGGGTACGATTTAAAGAGGAAACGGTTTTTATAATTGCCTTTTTAATGGCTTCAAAGTCCCCCACATAGTCTAAATCCATGGAGAAACGCATATCTCCCTGTGACAGAAGATTTAGCTTATCCGTAATGTCACGGATATAGGAGGTTATGGCAGCATTTGTATTTCTGATGTTTTCAGCCATGCTTCCCAGCTCATCTTTGCTTACATATGTAATCTGAGCCTGTAAATTTCCCTTTGATATTTCCTTGTAAACCAGTTCGATTTCCTTCACAGGATCCAGAATCGATTTTCTGATGATCATGGTAATGAAAAGGGTAAACAGCAGGGAAATCAACAGAGATAAGGAAAGGGAAAACCAGGCTGATTTCATGAAGTTCTGCGCATCCTCCTTCTGGGAAACAGCATACCGCAGCTGGATCGTTGAAAAACTTGACAGAATTTCTCCGGCCTGATCAATGGCAGGTGAATAATTGTTTTTATAAGACTCGTAGGCCTTGCTGCTGTTTCCTTTGGAGGAAGCTTGAAGCAGCCCTGAAATCTCTTCTCTGGCGGACTTGGTTTTTGATAATAAATCTCTTATCTGTGCGATATCGTTATCTCTTGCACTGGAAGTCTGGTTGCCTGCAAATGCCTCCAATGCGCCGGAAACGCTTTCTTCCTGTTCCTGGGCTTTGGCAAGGCTATCATGTACGGACTGGATATTATCGTCAAGAATTGCCTGAAGAAGATATTTTTGTGCCGAAGCCAGCCCGGATCTCATGGTCCATGTGCTGTTGGAGTTTGGTACGGTATAGCGGTAATAGCGTTCCACCTGGAATCCGAGATTTTTCGTGTTCCATGCGGATATTGAAGTGGATGCTATAATGATCAGCAGTATTATGCCAAAACCTAGAATCAGTTTTTTGCCGACAGATAAGTTTTTAATCAGAGAGCCTGCTTCTTTGCCGGAATCATCGGCATTTGTATTCTGTTTTTTCATCTTATCGTTCCTTTCCCGATTTTCTAACCGGAATGCATATAGATTGGAAATTCCGTCATGCGTCATATAATATATCGGAATGATAAAGCTAATCATAAGAATTCACTTGTTATTTTTTTACTGTACAGACTACTTTCATGATCTGTTAAAGAAGGCGGATTCCGAAAGGAAAGGGATAGAGAAAAGAAAGCCTCCGGCTTTTGTGCCGAAGGCTTTTTGAACATTATTTTGTAGATGAATTATAGTTAGCGATGGCTGCATTTACTTTTTCAGCCAGGAAACTTACCGCCTGCTCCGGTGTATAGGTGCCGTCATAGGTTTTCTCCATTGCTTCGTTAAAGATCTTTCTGGACTCGGTAGCTACTCCGGATAATACACCTGCGGTGTATCCATTGACAGGGGTAGCCTTTAACTGGTTGATGGCAGTGGTAAAGTTGGGGTTCTGAGCAATGAAATCCTTCATGGCAGGAGTTTCATAAGCCTCCGGGTTAACTGCGAAGTATCCGGTGGACATACTCCAGTTGGCCTGGGAATCCGGTGTGGTGGTAAATTCGATGAACTTCCAGGCAGCGTTCTTTTTCGCCTCATCCTTATTGTCCATCATCCACAGGGATGCGCCTCCAATGATGACACCGCCATCGGAAGCAGATGCATCGATCTTTGGAAGAAATCCGGTACCGATCTCAAAATCACTGCTTGCCGTAGCATTTTTAAGAATTGCCGTGGATTCAATGATCATGGCTGTCTGACCTGAGAAAAATGCGGTCTGGGTATCAGCGGTGGTGCTGCCGTAGTTATCCGCATAACCGGAATCCATAAGCTTTTTCCATGTTTCAAAAATCTTAAGTCCAGCCCCGTTGTTTACGAAATCCACTTCGGTTGCTGGCGCTTTCCTTCCGTTTTCATTGTTTGCATAAAATTTTCCCTGGCCGGCGATCTGCTGTTCAAAGAACCAGCCGTAGATGGCCTGTGCATAGCCCACAGGAGCTGCTTTGCTTTCCACAATTTTTTTGGAGAATTCCAATACCTCGTCAAAAGTTTTGGGCGGGGTGTCAGGATCCAGACCGGCCGCCTTAAAAACGTCCTTGTTGTAATACAGCATTGGAGTGGAAACATTAAATGGCATGGACATCTGTTTTCCGTTTACCGTATAGTAGCTGGTGATGATATTCATAACCGTAGAAGGATCAAAGTTTGTGGAGGCAAACATATCCTGTACCGGAATGGCATGACCGCTGTCGGTCATAAACTTTGTGCCGATGTCGTACATCTGGCATACATCCGGCATGCTGCCGCTTTGCATGGCTGCCTTCAGCTTGGTAATCAGGTCATCATAGTTTCCCTGATATTCACTTTTTACCTCAATCTCGTTCTGGGACTCATTAAAGGCTTTAACCAGAGCTTCGGTTGCCTCTCCGTTTACACCTCCCATAGCATGCCAGAGGGTAATGACTGTTTTGCCCCCCTCAGCCGGAGCTTTTGCGTCAGCTGCCGCTTTTGTGGTAGCGGATTCCGTAGAACCTGCCGCTGTGGTTCCCCCGGAAGTAGCACTTCTACCGCATGCAGCAAGAGTCATGGACATGACAGCAGCCATAATCGCCGCAAGCCACCTTTTTCTTCTTTTCATAGATATCCTCCTTTAAATGATATAGTTTTATCTCTATACATTGCCCTTAGGGCATGCATGAAATACTTACCCTTTTACGGAACCTGAGGTGAGGCCGGAAATCAGCTGTTTCTGTCCCAGTATGAATGCCAGGATCGAAGGGACGAGGATGATCATGGACCCGGCCATGACCGGACGGAAGTCAGTGGATTCCGCACCCTGAAGCATTCCAAGACCGATCTGGACTGTTCGCATGTTCACCGAATCTGTAACAAGAAGCGGCCATAAATAGTGATTCCAGCTTTGAAGGAATGTGTAGATCCCCAACGCGCCCATGGAAGGTTTTACAAGGGGAAGGGCAATGAAACAGAAGAAACGGAAGTTCCCGCATCCGTCAATATCCGCTGCCTCCTTTATCTCCATTGGAAGCTGCAGGAATGCCTGTCTCATGTTAAATACTGCAAATGCAGATGCCACGTTTGGAAGGATCAGGGCCGTATAGCTGTTCTTAAGCCCCAGATCGCAGATGATTAAATAGTTTGCAATGATGATGGCCTGGCTTGGGATCATCATGGTTGCAAGCATCAATAAAAACAGTGCATTCCTTCCCCGGAATTTCATCATGGAAAATGCATAGGCTGCCAAAGCCCCGGTAACGATCTGTCCGAAGGTAACGGTACAGGATACGATCAGGGAATTCTTGATGAAGGTAAAAAACGGAGCCAGCTGCAGAGCTTTTATGTAATTATCCGGGATCAGCTGTTTTGGCCAAAAGCCCCCGGAAAACACTTCCTTCATGGTCATCATGCTGACGTTAAAACAGTAAACCACTGGTGAGATAATGATGACTGCAAAAAGGATATTTAAGGAATAAAGTGAATATTTAACCAGTTTGTTTTTCATCAGTACGTCACCTTCTTTTCCAGTCTGAATTGAATCAATGTCAAGACCATCAGGATTATAAACAGGACGATGGATTCCGCACAGGCCATGCCGAACCGGCTGTTCATAAATGCCTCCTGATAAATCTGGTACACAATGACATTGGTGCTTCCGGAAGGACCTCCCTGAGTCATCAGTTTGACCTGAGCATAAGCCTGAAGGGCGTTGATGACGTTAATGATCAAAAGGAAAAACAGGGTAGGGGATATGCATGGGATGGTAATATGCCTGTGCTTGGCAAAAAATCCGGCTCCTTCAATGGCCGCGCACTCATACAGATCCACAGGAACACTTTGTAAAGCGGCGGTCAGGAATATAAAGTTTAATCCGATGTTCATCCATACGGTCACAAGGGTCACCGCACTTAAGGCGTATTTGGGATCCGTAAGCCATCCGATGTGGGTTCCCAGTACCTTGTTGATGATACCAAGGCTGCTGTGAAAGATGAACATGAAAACAACCGAAGCCGCTGCTGCGGAAATGGCCATGGGAAGGGCATAAACAGTCCGGAACAGATTCTTCCCCTTAATATCCTCATTGCTGATGATGGCCAGGATAAACCCGATCACAATGGAGCAGGCCACAGTCATCACTGCATATTGAAAGGATACCAGAAGGCTGTTTTGAAAGGCCTGGGAGGTGAAGATCGTAAGATAATTCCCAAGGCCGACAAAGGAGGAGACTGCCCCTAGGGGAGTCGTCATGGCAAAACTGAGCCAAATGGTTTTGAGGAACGGCCAAAACAGGAAGGCCGAGAAGAAAAACATGGCGGGCAGCAAATACAGATAAGGCTCGATTGCCCGGAAAAACTGCTTCTTTTTCATGAAAAAAATATCCTCCTTTTCCTAAAAAGAAAAAAAGAACCAGCTTTACATTTCGCCTTAGAGATAATGGCGGAAATGTAACGTCTGATTTCTCTTGCTCTCTAGCAAATGTTTCATTGACGTTAGTTTATCATATTAATTGTTATAATGCAACATATATTTGCCTTAATTAACCATATAATTAGTAATATTTTGATATATTATTAACGAACAGGTGAGAATATGAATTAAATTTAATAAAAATATTGAGCGATAAAGGTATAAAAATATACTTAGTACACAATTGAGACTTCTGGTTGACTTGCTTTTTCAAAAATTGTGTGGATTACACAGCTGCTGATCCGGTCTTCTGCCGTCGGGAACGGCCGCAAAACCTTACGAAAGCCGAATGGCTATTCACAAACGCCTTAGGATGGGGTATAATAAGTCTATTGCACCACAAACAGAAATGATATAGAAAGATGGGGATTGTTTATGAATGGTAAGAAAATTTTGTCTCTGGTGCTTGCTGTGTCAATGGCAACAGGGCTTAGCTGCATGACTTCCATGGCAGCAACCAGAAAGAAAATCACAACAGTAAACTTAACCGTGACAGCGGATATTGTGCCGGGAGGCTCTGTATTTGAACAACAGGCTGAGATAACGACAAAAAACAGTAAGATTGATGTGGGAGAATGCGAATTTACTAACAGCGGATTTCAGTGGTCTGAGCAGGATATACCAAGGCTGGAAGTTAAACTGTACGCGCAGGATGGCTATTATTTTTCCGTAGCAGAATCCGGCTTCACAATTGATGGAGGAACCTACATAAAGCAGGCGAGGGAAGATTTCAGCCAGACCCTGACGGTGACCATAGATCTTCCCAAGGTCGGTGAGTTTACCCAGTCCATAGAAAGCGCAGCATGGGGGTCTAAAACTATGGCTGTGTGGAGTCCTGCCTCCGGGGCGGGAAGTTATGAAGTTAAGGTATTCCGTGACGGAAAAAACACGGGAGGGGTAAAGACCACCGTGGGGACGAGTCTGGATCTCGGGCTTTTAATGGGAAAAACTGGAAGCTACACGTTTAAGGTGCGTCCGGTCAACAAGCAGAATGCCGAGAACAAAGGGGAATGGGTTGAGTCTCCTGTCAATTATGTTGATGGGGCGGCGGCGGAGCTAAACCGTACATCCTCCCAAAGTGGCGGCGGCTGGAAACAGGACGGAACCGGCTGGTGGTATGTGAATCCCGACGGAAGTTATCCGGTCGGCACCTGGCAGAACATCGACGGACAGTGGTATTTCTTCAATGAGAATGGCTATATGGCTAAAGGCTGGGTTGCATGGAACGGAAAACAGTATTACTGCGATCTCACAGGAGGGCAGATGCTGGCAAACACCATAACGCCTGATGGGGCTAATGTTGGAGCCGACGGAGCGAAACTTTCTTAGAATAAAAAAATTGGCGGGCTGCTTTTAGCGGTCCGCCTTTTTGACCGCCTGGAGACGGACCATTTGAAAAATACTTGTAGGATTAAAGATTCTATCATATAATAACAGGGCGGAGGCATACAGAAATGACAGTGAAAAAGACAGAAAAATTTTATAAGCGGGTATTGATAGCGGCGGCAATCCTCCTGGCCCTTTGTATGGCAGGATGCAGCCCAACTGCAAGCTCTTCTCCATTAACCCAAAGAGAAATGGGAAATGAGGCGGGGACAGATCTAAGGGTTCATTTTATTGATGTGGGCCAAGGAGACAGCACCTTAGTAGAAAAAGACGGTCATTATATGCTGATAGACGCAGGGGAACGGGACCAGGGCGAGACAGTCGCTTCTTATCTGGAGAAACAGGGAGTGAAGAAGCTGGATTACGTGATCGGAACCCATCCCCATTCAGATCATATCGGCGGGTTGGAGACGATCATACGGAAATTTGATGTTCAAAAAGTCTTTTTACCGGAGAAAGAACATACCACAAAGGTTTATGAACGCCTGTTAGATGCCATTGCTGATAAAAATTTAAAAATAACCCTTCCAAAGCCAGGGGAAAGCTACTCCTTAGGAGATGCATCTTTCCAGATCATCGCTCCCAACCGGGATTATGGGGATAATTTAAATAACTGGTCCATAGGCCTTCGCCTGGTTTATGGAAAGAACAGCTTTGTCTTATGCGGAGATGCAGAAAAAGATTCAGAAAAGGATATGGTGGCAAACGGCTTTCCTTTAAAGGCAGATGTATTGAAGCTTTCCCATCATGGAAGCACCACTTCATCATCGGAAGGTTTTATGGATCTGGTTGATCCTGAATATGGAGTGATTTCCTGCGGAAAAAATAATGATTATGGCCATCCTCACAAGGAAATCCTGGATATGTTAAAAAAACGGAACATTAAGGTTTTGCGGACAGACCAGCTTGGAACCATAGTGGCAGTGAGCGACGGATCAAAAGTTACCTTCTCTGGAATCACAGAAGGAACCGATGGAGACAGAACGCAAAGCACGGCAGCAGACCAGGATTATGTAATAAATACCAATACCAAAAAATTTCACCGGCCGGACTGCAAGTCTGCAGCTTCCATGAAGGAAGAGAACCGGAAAACCTATAATGGCTCCAGAGAGAATTTGATACAGATGGGATATGAGCCGTGCCAAAGCTGCAACCCTTAGCCTGGCACAGAAAGGGAAGGGAAAAGGTTATGAAGTATACCATTGACAGAATCGGGGAAACGGTAATTATCTGTGAGGATGAGAACGGAGATATGTTAAAGGTTAAAGCCTCTGAACTGCCGGAAGGTGTAAGGGAGGGAGATATCCTTACAGAGACTGAAGGGACGTGGACACTTGAGAAAGAAGAGACGGAGAGGCGCAGGCAGAGGATTCGTGAAAAGCTGAGAGGGCTGACAGAATAAAGGATTAAAGAGAGCAAACTATGAAGAATTATATTGTACTGGATCTGGAATGGAACCAGAGCGCCGGAGGGAAGGAGGAGACGGTAGAGCACCTTCCCTTTGAAATTATAGAGATCGGGGCAGTAAAGCTTAATGAGGCCCTGGAGGAAGTGGAGGAATTTAAGCGGCTTATAAGGCCTCGAATTTATCCCGAGCTTCATGAAAAGATATTAGAAGTGACCCACATGGATCAAAAGACTCTGATGGAAGAGGGCTGTAACTTTGAAGAAGCTGTAAAGGAGTTTCTCATGTGGTGCGGCGACGAAGCCGTGTTTTGTACCTGGGGCTCCATGGACTTAACGGAGCTGCAGCGGAACATTGCTTTTTATGGAATTTTAAACCCCTTTCCCAAGCCCTTTCTCTATTATGATGTGCAGAAACTCTACAGCCTGCTTTATGGGGACGGCAAGGATAGGCAATCCCTTGACATTGCAGTGTTAGAGCTGCAGGTCATGGAAGAGCGGCCTTTTCACCGGGCTCTTGACGATGCCCATTATACCGGGCGCGTTATGAATCAAATGGATTTTGATAAGGTCCGGGAATATTTGTCTACGGATTATTACCGCTTGCCGGAAAATAAAGAGGAAGAGGTATATTTGGTGTTTCCCGGGTATTCCAAATATATTTCAAGGCCCTTTGAGACGAAGCAGGATGCCATTGAGGATAAAACCGTTACCGATTTGATCTGCTGCAAGTGCAACCGGATGCTTCGGAAAAAGATCAGATGGTTTTCCGTGAACCAGAAGTTTTACACGGCTCTTGGTTCATGTCCTGAGCATGGAAATGTAAAAGGCAAGATCCGCATGAGGCGGAGCGATGACGGACGTATCTACGTGGTTAAGACCATGAGGCTGGTGGGTGAGGAAGACGTCCGTGAGATTTACGAAAAAAAGGAAGAAACCAAAAAGAAACGGGTTCAAAAGACGAAGACCAGAAAGCAGAATAAAAAGAAGGGGGATTCCCCCCTTTCCTAAATTTCGCTTTCCTTCATTCGGTATCCAACCCCGATTTCCGTAAAAATATATTTTGGTTCCGCCGGATTATTTTCTATTTTTCTGCGGATATGCGCCATATTGACGCGGAGGATCTGATTGTTGCTGTCTGCGTAAGGTCCCCAGATGTGACTTATAATGTAGTCATAGGTCAGGACCTTGCCGGAGTTTTCTGCAAGAAGGGAAACCAGCTTATATTCGATCTGAGTCAGATGGATCTTATGTCCGTCCAGTGTGACCAACCGCTTGGCAAAATCAATGAACAGGCCGTCACTGCTGTATGGGGTGGGAATGACAGAACCATCCACGGTGCTGACGGTAGGTCTTCCATGACGCAGGGCTGTGCGGATCCTGGCTAAAAGTTCGCTGGTTCCAAAGGGCTTGGTTATATAATCATCGGCACCGAAATCAAGAGCGGACACTTTTTCATGCTCCTGGGTCCTGGCGGAGATGACGATAATAGGAATCGAAGTCCAGCTTCGGACGCTTTTAATGATATCGATTCCGTCCAGGTCCGGAAGCCCTAAGTCCAGAAGGATCACATCAGGACAAAGGGTATTGATCAAAGCCAGCCCATCCCGCCCGTTGTATGCGGTATTTACTTTATAATCATGTCTTTCCAATGCACTTTCAATAAAGTTGCAGATATTCTTTTCGTCTTCAATCATGACGATTGTAAACTTACTCATAAGCATTCTCCCCTAATGGTAATGTAAATGTAAAAACTGCGCCATGTTCTTCATTGGCGGCTGTGATGTTCCCGTCGTGGGCAGTAACAATGGCTTTGCAGATAGAAAGCCCGATTCCCATTCCTTTATGGGAATCATAGCTGCTGTTGGGCGATGAGGTGTAACCGTCAAATAAAGTCTTCAGCCGTTCTGGGGAAATTCCCACGCCCTGATCCCGGACCTGAAACCAGGCATATCCATCCTGTACGAAGATCGACAGGCTGATGGGATCCGTTGAATTGGAGTGATAGACGGCATTTTCCAGTAGATTTATGATAACCTGTTCAATCAAAGTGGCATCCATGGGAACCATGATGAACTCATCAGGAACCGTCACACGGACAATGGATTTAGGAAGTCTTTTGTGAAAGCGTTCAATAGCTTCGGAAGCTACCTCTTCTAACGGCTCCGGCCGCTTTAAGACCTGAGCTCCGGTATCCCGGATCCTGGTTACGCTGAGCAGATTTTCCACCATATTTAAAAGCCAGTTGGCATCTTCCCGGATATTGGAGACCAGGCTGGTTTTTTCTGCCTCAGCCATAGTGTTTGTATTTTCCAGGTATGTGTTACTGGCGCCGATGATACCTGTGAGAGGAGTCCGAAGGTCATGGGAAATAGCCCGTAAAAGGTTAGCTCTCAAGGCCTCTTTTTCTGCTTCCATTAATAACTTTTCCCGTTCGTTTAAAATACGGCTTTGTTCCTTTAAATTAGTCGTAGTAGCGCTTGTAATGGTTGAAATGATCAGCAGTGCAAGGAAGGTAACGGGATATCCTTCCATTATAAAATTAAACGCCATAAATGGGTAAGTAAACACATAGTTTACACAGATCACACTAATAAAGGAGGCAATGACTCCCGGAATATAGCCGCTGGAATAACGGGAAATCACCACCACTGCCATCATATAGATGATTCCTACATTGTTAGTATATCCTCCCAGTATGTGCATCATGTAGGAGAGGATGGTGGCAAGCAGGAGGGAAATAAAGGTAATTATACAATTTCGAAGCAGATCTTTTTTGGATAATTTTTTCTGTTTACTCATGGAAAACCCCTTGCTATCTAAGGTCATTTGAAACGGCCTCCCCGCCGTCTTTTCCGCTTTGATGAATAGGAACTGCGCCTTTGTTCCAGAATACTGTTGAATTCATCGGCTGAAACACCGGAGTCCCTAAGGCGTTTCATGCGCTGCTCCCGCCTGATAAGGAAATCCTGCGCTTCTTTGTGTTTCCAATATATGAAAAAGGCAGCTACGCCTCCTATTACAGTGATTGCTCCCACGCTTCCTAATATCAGCCAGGCGGCTAAAGGGATCTCAAAGGGCCTTAGAGCCTTTTCCCGGTAATCTTCCGTTTCTTTCTCCGAACGTTTTCCGGAAGGAGTCACGGAAGTCTGGGCTGCAGACGGGTCTAATGCTTCGCCGGATCCGGAGGACGCTTCGGCCTGGGGAGCGGTTGCGATCCTGGTTTCAGCTTCCTTGTTCTGGAATAAGGCGTCATTCACCTCCAGAAAGGTACTCCCAACGACCCGGTCATTATACCGGTAATTTATTTTCGCGATGGAATTTGGAGGGTCACCCGATGAAATATCATAACTGAGTTCCGCCTTTGCATCGGAAAAATCAGCTGTTTTAGGCAGGATGATTCTGCTGTCAGGATCTAAAATCAGGGCTTCTGGTCTGGTGATTGACAAACCGCTGAAATTTAAATCGCTGGTAATGGAACTATAGGTTTTTTCATAATCTGCAGCTTTTAAGGAGACAAAATTTGTAAAACCAAAATCCAAGAGATTTTTAGTGTCTGTCCAATACTGGGGAGTAGATCCCTTTAAAATTATGGTAACCAGCCTCAACCCATTTTTTTCCGCACAGGTTATCAGGGTATTGCCGGCCAGTGTGGTATAGCCTGTTTTGCCGCCGATGATGCCCGGATAGTAGAAAGGAGTGCTTTTTCTCATCATTTTATGACCAGGATAGATGGTAAGCCCTTCTTTATTAATGGAGTTAGGCGGAAGCTTATAAAAGGTTGTGGAGTCGATATCTTCAAAAACAGGATTGTTAAAGGCTGCTCTTGCGATGAGGGCCATGTCATAGGGGGAAGTATAGTGCTCCGGGTTATTTAAACCGCTGGGATTGGCAAAATGAGTATTGGTACATCCAAGCTCCTTGGCGCGTACGTTCATCATATCGGCAAAGGCTTCGGTGCTTCCCGCCACATGCTCTGCAAGGGCGTTGGCTGATTCATTGGCTGATTTAAGCAGCAGGGCATAGAGGCAGTCCCTGACAGACAACTTGTCCCCTTCATTGATCCCGGCATTGCTGCTTCCGGATTCTACATTAAATACGGCGTTATGGGAAAATGTTACAGTTTCGTCAAGACTGCATTTTTCAATGACAATAAGCGCAGTCATGACCTTTGTAATGCTGGCCGGAAAATATTGGTTGTGTATGTTCTGTCCCCACAGAACGGTTCCGGTGTCTGCATCCATCAGAATGGCTCCCTGTGCCTGAACAGACGGGCCGGAAGGCCAGTCTGCGGCCCCCAGTGAAGTCCCGGTAAAAGAGGAGACAAAAAAAGGCAGGCACAGAAAAAAAATAAAAATCTTTTTTATATATTGAGTCATATTGAGTAATCTCTCCATAAGCTTTCGTTCGGTTTCAGACAATACTTCAATCTACAGTATAGGTTATTTGCTGTAACAAGTAAAGGTTATTTGCTATTTTTCACGTATTTATATACGAAAAAACCAGCTGAATATGCCTATATATCCAGCTGATTTACGATTTAAGCTGCAAGATGTTTTCTTTTAACCTTACCAATAAGAAAAAGACAGACAGCTAAGATAAGCAGGATAGAGAAAAGGTAGATAAAGCCAATGAGAACAACCGTGTCCCGAAAGAAGCCTTCCGGAACGATGTTAATGAGCATATCGGTGGAAGGATCCAGAACCCATAGGTCATTTTTAAAGAATATATGGTGGAACATGATAAAATATCTGGTAAAATCTGTGGAAATAATGTAAGCTATGACAGCGGACAGGACAAAAAAGATCCCGGTTCCCGCGCACACGGCTCTGGGAAAGGTTCGCGTAAAGCTTGTCTTTAATAAAAGAAGAACGATGAGGCATAATACCATAATCATAAGGCAGCCTCTCCGTATGGAAAGAGCGCCTAAAAACAGTCCGCGGACATCCTCCATATGGGCGATTTCACGGGCATTAAAAAATTCCCGTTCTACGCCTCCCATGGTGGTATCTACGTGAAGGTTGTCCCTCTTTCCCCGCAGGTAAGACATCATTTCACCGGTAACATCAAGGAGATCATCCATTGTCATGGAGACTGCCTGAGTCACTTGATATTTGTTATATTCTTTTTCAAAGTATCCTGGAACCCAGTAAACGGCTGCCTCCACCGAGGTGAATAAGAGCACGATCATAAGGCAGAAAGAAAATATGATTCCAGCAGTATATTGGAGCAAACGGTTCATGGAATTCCTCCTTGAGAGAATTATTTTTTTGTTGCGGTAGGTAAGTCCCAGCAAAAGTGGGTTGCAAGTAGGCGGATCAAAACGACGGAGCAGGCGCCGATCAGCATGGCGATATTGCCATCGATACAGTTCAAAAGCCAGGCATAAAGGATGGCGCCTGCAATGGAAGCACAGGCATAAATATGTTTTCTAAGGACATAGGGGGTTTGGCCAGCCATAATGTCCCGCAGAATGCCGCCCCCGACTCCGGTGATGACGCCTAAAAATATGATGAGAAAATGGTAATCTCCATAGCCGGAAAGTACCGCTGTATCGATTCCTACTACGGTAAAAGCACCAAGTCCGATTGCATCAAATATGTTCATAACCTTTTCATAAGTTTCAATGGAGCGTCCATCCAGGATTTTCTGGTTCTGCCTTACTATAATAAATAAAAGCATAACCGTTATAAAGGCCAGCAATACATAGAGTGGGTCTTTAAAAAGGGCAGGAGGCACATTTCCTATGATAATATCCCTTAGCATACCGCCTCCTACGGCAGTGGTAACACCTAAAACTATGACTCCAAGCAGATCCAGCTGTTTTTTAATGGCAACCATGGCCCCGGATGATGCAAAGGCTATGGTTCCGATGACTTCTATAAAGAAAAACAGGGAAAATTCTATTTTCATGAACAACCTCCGGTACATTCCTCAATGGGAAATTAAGGAAAGTATAAGATTTGGAAGAGTATTTGTCAATATATCAAGCCTTCACAAATATAACGCTTAGCACAACACATAAATATATCTTGCTTTTTTTTATAAAATTTTATATTATATTGAAAAGTTCAAAATTTAACGATAGAAAGATTCTGCAGGAGAGGAAAGGGGATGACGCTGGCTTAGAAAGCCCAATGGGAAGAATAAAGTGGAACTAGACAACCTGATTTCAGAAAGAGGTGTGCCTGATGAACCAGAAAGAATTTATGAAAAATGTGGAAGAGTGGTCTGATATCTGTTTGAATGACGAAAGAATTGACTTGGAAGCCTACGACAGATATGAAGTAAAGCGGGGGCTTAGGGATAAAAGCGGCGATGGCGTTGTAGCAGGATTAACCAAGGTATCAAAGATTTTATCAAACAAGACCGTTAATGGAGAAAAGGTCCCATGTGAAGGCCAGCTGTTCTACCGGGGATATAATATTCATGACCTGGTAAACGGCGTCGTCAGGGAAGGGCGTTATGGTTTTGAGGAAATTGCCTACCTCCTTCTTTTTGGAGATCTGCCAGATGAAAGCCAGCTGGAGCGCTTTACCAAGACTCTGGGCTACAGCCGGACTCTGCCTACCAATTTTGTCAGAGATGTGGTCATGAAGGCGCCGAGCCAGGATATGATGTCCTGCCTTGCCAGAAGTATTCTTACTCTGTCTTCTTATGATGATAAGGCCAGTGACATATCTGTTCCCAATGTGCTTCGCCAGAGTCTGATGTTAATCAGCGTCATGCCAATGCTGGCAGTTTATGGATATCATACATTTAACCATTATGAGAGAGGGGGAAGCATGTATATCCACAGGCCGGATGAAAAGCTGTCCACGGCAGAAAATATTTTAAGGCTATTAAGGCCGGATATGAAGTATTCTAAGGTGGAAGCCCATGTTCTTGACCTGGCCCTGATCCTTCATATGGAGCATGGAGGAGGAAATAACTCCACCTTTACGACTCATGTGGTCACTTCCTCCGGTACGGACACATACAGCGTGGTTGCAGCTGCACTTGCCTCTTTAAAGGGGCCCAAGCATGGCGGTGCCAATATTAAGGTTGTGGAAATGATGGAGGATTTGAGGAAGGAAGTCCATGACTTAAAGGATGAAGAGGAAGTGGAGAAGTACTTGAGAAAGCTTCTTCATAAGGAGGCATTTGACCGGAAAGGTCTTATATATGGTATGGGACATGCGGTTTATTCCAAGTCTGATCCCCGTGCGGAAATTTTTAAAGGCTTTGTTAAGCAATTATCAGAAGAAAAAGGACGTCTGGATGACTTTAACCTCTACTCCATGATCGAACGTCTGGCCCCTCAAGTCATTGCAGATGAAAGAAAGATCTATAAGGGCGTAAGCGCGAACGTGGACTTTTACAGCGGCTTTGTGTACAGCATGTTGGATATTCCCAATGAATTATTCACCCCGATCTTTGCCATCGCAAGAATTGTAGGATGGAGCGCCCACCGGATCGAAGAGCTTATCAACATGGATAAGATCATCCGTCCGGCCTACATCAGTGTGATGCAGGAAGAGGATTATAAGCCTCTGGAAGACAGATAAAGCAATAGAGATGGAAACAGGCTTACAGCGGCATTAAACCGGACTGTAGGGCCTGTTTTTTATTAGCTGGTATATAGACGACTTGCAGCCGGCAGTCTGGGCGTGAAGGTCCGATGTGATATTGACATGAAAGTCAAGGAATGGTAAGATTAAAGTTAGCTTAAGCTAACTATTTTCCTGCTCAAAATGAAGCAGAATTCCATGATAAAAGAGGCAGAATGAAGTGAGAGAAGAATATGTATACCGATTAAACAGTTCGAACAGTTCCTTGTCCGGGCTTTGTGAAGCCTGGAATAAGGTCTATAATTTGTACGGCAGCCAAATGGAATATGAGATACCGGAACAAGCAGGAAGCGGCAGGTTGACGGGCTTTTGCTCTGGCAGAAGGATCCGGGTCATTAATTACGATATTAACTTCAGTAAGCCGGTTGATATGACGGGATATTCGGGGACTCCTCATTTGGACCTTCTGTTTTGTCTTGGAGAACAGGCAGGCTGGGACCTGCCGGAAAGCGGGAAGGTCTTTCATATTTGTCCGGGGGAAAGCTATATTGGTACCAGTTTTGAAACCAGAAAAAGGAGTGTGTTTTCTCCTGGTACCCATATGCATATACTTGAAATCAAAGTTCCCTTAGCGGATATTCAGAACATTTATGAAAACATAGACAATACCAGGGTGGGTGAAAGATCCTTTTTCAAGGAATTTTCCACGGGAAAATATCGTCTTACCCCTTCTGTTCAGGCAATGATTCGTCAGATGTCAGACTGCCCTTATAAAGGATATCTGCGACAGCTCTACATGGAAGGTAAGGTTTATGAACTAATAGCCGTTTTTTTCAGCGAGACAGTGCTTCAGAAGGATAATTCCATTCTTATCCCGGATTTTTCAAAAGCAGATTTAAATTGTATCTACCAGGCAAAAAGGCTTCTTGATGAAGCACCGGAGCGTAACGTATCCCTGTCCCTTCTGTCGCGGTGTGTAGGGCTGAATGAATACAAACTGAAAAAGGGATTTAAGGAGGTGTATGGGGTTTCCGTGCATTCTTATGTGATTCAGAAGAGGCTGGAGCTTGCAAAGGCCATACTGGATATGGAAGATGTGACCGTAAGTGATGCAGCCGGACGTGCGGGTTATGGGAATGTGAGCCATTTTGCGGCGGCCTTCCGCAAAAGGTACGGTTCAAATCCCGGACAGTATTTACGGGATGTCCGGGATTGACAGTCGGTGCACCAGGCAGGGGACCCGGACTTCTTCATAGGCTGCCAATGTTCCCATTCCCCCTTCACATAAAAAATAAGGCGAACTGCTGATGGTGCCGCAGACGTCAAAATAAAAAACTTCTACAGTAGGAACGTCTGTCAATTTGCTATTCCCATTTAATTGACGGCGGGAATATCTATGGGAGTTTTTTTAGTATGCATTCACACTTGCTGTTAAAGGAAATTCCATAGGCGGTATTAAAATATCTCTCGGTCAGTTCGGTAATTTCTCCGCTTATATTACAATTATACGCCTGTCATTGAAGCAGTGCATACTTTCAATATTCCATTTCTCCCGTTTTGAGTCGAAAAACTCCTGATTTGGGTAGAGCACCTTATCAGACTCTTATATAATGGAACCAAAGCGGCTTACGGTGTACTGCTTTCTGGTTAGCAAAAACTAACCAAATGAGGACAGAAGCCGCTTAAATACATATTAAAAGGAGGTTTTGCAATGAACGCAAAAGAGAATAAGGAAGTCAATTACATCCTGCGGGTAAAGGATTTCGCCACCATCGGAATTTTCAGTGCCATTATGCTGGTGGTATTTTTTGCCTTTTCCATGATCACCGGTGCATCGTTATTCTTCAATATGATTTTAAATGCCGTGTGCGTGGCTTTTATACTGGCACCGTTTTACGTTTACATGTGCTTAAAGGTGCATAGGCCGGGAGTGGCTCTGATCTATAACCTGATCCACGCTCTTTTGGTAACTCTTATGATGGGGCCTTTTATGGGGCCGTGGTTTATTATCGGCGGACTTCTGGCGGAGCTTTCCATGGCCGGGAAAGGCAGTTACAAAAGCATTTTCAGGATCTCCATAAGCTGGGCCATCACTTCACTGGTTCGGGCGACCCATGGAATGGCGGAGATCAGGTTCTTTAAGCAGGCCTATCTTGCCAGCGGGGTGAGCCAGGAGCAGGTCGCCGCACAGACACGGTATTATACCTCAGCGCCCTGGGTGCTGTTTAGCTGTGGGGCAACAATTGTCATGGCAGGTGCGGGCTGCTTCCTTGCCAACCGGCTGATGAACAAGCATTTCCGAAAGAGCGGTCTACTTAAATGATGGCCCCTCTGTTCTTTGACTTTCGTTCTAAAGCCGTCATACTGATCCTCACCATGGTGCTTGTAGCCTTTGTTACGGCCAACATCACCATTTATATGCTTTTGGGATTGCTGGCGGTATATTTGATTGTTCAGGGCTTTGGAAGGGCTGCCTTAAAGATGGGGGCTGTTGCACTGGCTGCCGGAGGACTAAAATATCTCTCGGCAGGGCAGGGGCTTACGGTTTTCATACCGGATATGTTTTTGTTTATCATTACCCGAATTATGCTAATGCTTATGGCGGCCTGTCCGTTTATGGGAATGCCTCCAGGTGAGGCTGTAGCGGTTTTTAAAAAGATTCACGCACCCGATACGTTTGCCCTGCCAGTGACCTTTATGCTTCGTTTTCTCCCAACGGTAAAAGAGGAGTTTGCAGGGGTATTTGCGGCCCTTTACCTGCGGGGACTTTTGACTCTGAAGCATCCGTTAAAGGCCCTGGAATATATCATCGTTCCGGTCATGCTGCGGGCTTCCCGCATATCCGATGAGCTGGCGGCTTCTGCAGAAGCAAGGGGAATTGCTAATCCGGGAATCCATACCTGCCGGAGAGAGGTGATATTTGCCAGGTGTGATGTGATCCTCAGCGCTCTTGGGGTGTTGGCTGCCGTAAGTCTGATGCTGTTAGAAAGAAGGGTGATATGATGATTGAATTTGCAGATGTTTCTTATGGGTACATTGGGGAGGGAAACAACGACCTGGAGCATGTAAGCATGACCATAAAGGACGGTGAATTCGTAGTGATCACCGGAAAAAGCGGATGCGGAAAAACCACTATAACAAGACTGATCAACGGGCTTGCCCTTGGTTTTTATGAAGGCTGGCTGTCCGGTGAAGTGAAGATCCACGGGACGGATATAAGAGACCTTCCTCTCTGGTGTATCGGCCGCAGGGTGGGTTCTGTCTTTCAGGATCCAAGGAGCCAATTTTTTGCCGGCATAACAGAGGATGAGCTGGCCTTTGGCTGTGAAAATTATGGCATGGACAGTGCGGTCATGGAAGAGAGGATCAAGGAGGCGGTTTTTAAGATAAGAGGAGAAAACTTACTTGGCCGTGAAATATATCCAATGTCCAGCGGAGAAAAGCAGAAGATTGCCATTGCCTCCGCCTATGCGGTTTCTCCGAACATCTATGTATTTGATGAACCGTCGGCAAATCTGGATATGGCATCGGTCCTTAAACTTAAGGAACTGATGAAACAGCTAAAGGATATGGGGCACACGGTAGTTGCCGCGGAGCACAGGCTTTATTATCTGACCGGGGTGGCGGACCGCTTCCTGTTCATGGAAGACGGGCAGATCGTTAGGGAATTTTCTCCTCTGGAAGTAAAAAATATGACCCGGGAATTCCGGGAGATATGGGGAGTGCGTACCGGAAATCTTTCTGCCTGCACGGTTCAGAAGCAGCCTGAAGAACCTAGGGAAAAAGCGATTTTACAAATAAAGCACCTGGAGTTCTCCTATGGAAAACACCAGATTTTAAACGATTTATCCCTGGAAGCTTTTCCTGGGGAAATCATTGCCCTCATCGGATACAACGGTGTAGGGAAAAGCACCCTGGGGCAGATTCTCTGTGGACTGTTAAAGGAATCCTCTGGGACTATCCTTTATGAAGGGAAACCGGTTGCAAAGAGAAAACGAAGAAAAAAGGCCTATTATGTGATGCAGAATACGGACTGCCAGCTGTTTGGAGAAAGTGTCAGAGAAGAATTAAGGCTTAACCAGAGACATGGGGATGATCATGAGATCCAAAAGATATTAAGGCGGTATGGGCTGTGGGAATACAGGGAGCGTCATCCGGCAACCCTGTCCGGAGGCCAAAAGCAGCGACTTACGATGGCAGTGGCAGATGTGATCGGCCCGGATATCCTGATCCTGGATGAGCCCACCAGCGGACTGGACGGTAATAATATGCGCCGCATTTCAGACCATTTAAAGCAGCTGTCAAGACTTGAAAAGACGCTGTTTGTTATAACCCATGATTATGAATTCGCGGTTTCCACCTGCAGTCGGGCAGTGGTGCTTTCAAAGGGCTACTGTTCCCTGGATTTTCCGGTGTATGGAAACGAGGACAGGCTGCTTGCCTGCATGGAGGAAAGCGTTTGATCAACCATAAAAAAATCACTCAAAGTAAGAGATTTCCAAAATGTTTTTGCTTTGGGCGAAAGGAATGGACATAAAAATGAAGAAAATATTACCATTTGCAGCCGGATGCAGAGGAAAACTGGCTGCTTCCGTGCTGTTTG
Organism: Lacrimispora sphenoides; assembly: GCF_900105215.1. Lineage (NCBI taxonomy): Bacteria > Bacillati > Bacillota > Clostridia > Lachnospirales > Lachnospiraceae > Lacrimispora > Lacrimispora sphenoides. The sequence goes on from NZ_FOIP01000001.1 coordinate 1,535,201, forward strand.
CTGTCTTAAGTGTTGCAGGAGGCATAATCCCTTACTTTGCAGCAGCAAAAATAACCTATAAAATGATTGAAAACCAGTATACGGTTCCGGGTCTTGGTCTTCTGGTCCTGACCGCGCTTTTTGGCTACACGGCTAAGGTGGTCTTGGGAGCAGTTTCCACAGAGCTGTCCCACCAGGCGGCTTACCGGATTCTCGTATCCATCCGGACGGCATTGACAGCCAAGCTGTCAAAGGTTCCCCTTGGATATGTGACAGAACGCCCCTCCGGAGGGCTGAAAGCGGTTCTGGTGGATACAGTGGAAAAGCTGGAAGCACCATTTGCCCATCTGATTCCGGAAATGACGGCTAATCTCCTGGTTCCTGCCGCTGTGCTTATCTATCTGTTTTACTTAGACTGGAGGCTTGCTCTTTTATCCCTTGTCACCATCCCTTTGGGACTGCTGTTTTACATCCCTCTAATGAAAAAATACAAAAAGTATTATAAGAAAAATGTAGAAGCAGGAAATGAAATGAGCTCCCAGGCGGTGGAGTATATCAATGGGATAGATGCCATTAAGGCATTCAACCAGTCAGCCTCTTCCTATGAAAGCTATGCAGGGGCGGTAAAGAACAGCTGTCAGGCGATCACGGAGTTTTTTATGGTTACCCTGCCGGAGTATACGGTTTTGATGACCATACTTCCCTCCACTCTTTTGTTTGTATTGCCCTCTGCCTTGTATTTTTACGCTCAGGGCACCCTGGAGCTATCTGCCATGCTGACCTGCATCATCCTTTCTTTTGGCCTGGCAGGTCCACTGGTCCAGGCCATGAAGTACACGGATAACATCGCTTCCATGGGAACCATTATGAACCAGGTGGCGGAGATTTTGAAGGAAGAAGAGATGATAAGGCCGTCTATGGAGCAGGACTTAAAGGATTACCCTATTGTATTTGAAAATGTTACCTTTGGATATCAGGATCAGGAGATCCTTCATGGCATTTCTTTTGAAGCGAAGCCAAAGGAAATGACTGCAATCGTCGGGCCATCGGGTTCGGGAAAATCAACCATTGCAAAACTGATCGCCGGATTCTGGGATGTGAACGGTGGGCGGATCACCCTGGGAGGAGTGGATGTAAGGCGCCTGCCTCTTCAGCAGGTGAGCAGCATCATTTCCTATGTGTCACAGGATAATTTTTTGTTTCACTTATCCATACGGGATAATATAAGAATCGGAAAACCCGGGGCATCGGACGGGGAAATTGTGGAAGCTGCTAAAAAGGCCAGCTGTCATGAGTTCATTCAGTCCCTGGAACAGGGATACGATACTCTGGTGGGAGAAGGCGGGGGCCAGCTTTCCGGCGGGGAGCGCCAGCGCATTTCTATTGCAAGGGCTATTTTAAAAAACAGTCCGGTGATCCTGCTTGATGAGGCGACAGCCTATACGGATTCAGAAAATGAAGCGGTCATCCAGCAGTCGGTTTCCAGGCTGGTCCGGGGAAAGACCCTCATTGTCATTGCCCACAGGCTTTCTACCATATCTTCCGCAGACAGGATCATCGTGGTAAATGACGGACGGATCGATAGCCAGGGCACTCATGAGGAGCTTCTTGCCGGCAGTACCATGTACCACAGTATGTGGAGTGCCCATATAGGCTCCAGAGATATTGATCCGGAAGAGAGGAGATAGGAACAATGATCAAAATACTTAAAAAGATCCTTTGTTTTTCGGGAAAGCATAAGGGCCAGCTGGTCCGTGCGGTTTGGTATCACATTTTTTATTCCGTTTTTGAAGCCCTTCCGGTGGCTGGGATCTTATACAGTCTGACCGCCATTGCAGAAAGCAGGGCGGACGGAGCCCCCCTTTCCATAAGAGTGATCCTGATCACTCTGGGAATTATGCTTTTCAGCGTTGCAGGCCGGATACTGTTTCATTACCTGGCCAACAGGGAAAGCAGTACTGCCTGTTTCTCCATGTGCGCAGACCAGCGGATCGCCATCGGAGAACGGTTAAAACGCATGCCTATGGGATTCTTTAATACCAACAGTCTGGGAGAGATCACCTCAACAGTGACCACCACCATGAATGAAATTGAAGCCATGGCAGGTACAGCGATCACCAATATCGTCGTTGGCCTTGTCCATGCGGTCATACTCACTCTGGTGATTACCATGTTTCATTGGAAGATTGGGTTGATTTCATTTGCAGCCATTCTACTGGGGCTTTGGGTCAACGGATTTCTACAGAAAAAGAGCATGGAGATTGCCCCGGAGAAGCAAGACGTTCAGGCCTCCCTGGCTTCTGCGGTGCTGGAGTATATTCAGGGGATTTCTGTTGTAAAGGCTTATGGGCTGGGGGAGACCTCCAACCGCACCGTAGATGGAGCCATAGGGGAAAGCTGCAGCCAGAATCTTCGCTTTGAGCGTCTGTTTACCGGGCTTACGGCCCTTTACAGCTATATTTTCAAGGCTGCAGCATGTGGAGTTCTGATGGCGGCTTGCTGCCTGTTTGCCGGAGGGGAACTTACTCTTTCTAATGCCCTGACCATAGTGATCTCCAGCTTTGTCATGTATTCTTATATCGAGGGAGTGGGAGGAAGCGCTTCGCTCCTGGAATTGATCGATGACAATTTAAACCGGATCCAGGCGGTATATGAGGCTCCTGTTTTAGATGAAAACGGTGCTGATATCCAGCCGGATCATTTTGATATTGAATTTAAGGATGTAAGCTTTTCCTATGATACAAGAAAAATATTGGATCATGTTGACTTAAGGATTCCGGAAAGGACTACGGCTGCTATCATAGGGCCTTCAGGAGGAGGAAAAAGCACCTTGTGCAGCCTGATTGCACGCTTTTGGGATGTGGATTCCGGAGAAGTCCTTTTAAATGGCAGAAATGTGAAGGACTACACCTCAGACAGCCTGTTAAGAAACTTAAGCATTGTCTTCCAGAACGTTTATCTATTCCGGGGAACCATTGCAGACAACATCCGTTTCGGAAGGCCGGGAGCCACCATGGAACAGATCATGGTGGCAGCAAAAAAAGCCTGCTGTCACGATTTTATTATGGAGTTTCCCCAGGGGTATGGTACCCTGGTAGGGGAAGGGGGAGGAAGCCTTTCCGGGGGGCAAAAGCAAAGAATATCCATTGCCAGGGCCATCTTAAAGGATGCACCTATTATCATTCTGGATGAAGCCACCTCAAGCGTGGACCCTGAGAATGAGCTGCAGCTTCAGACTGCCATAGAGGAGCTGACAAAACGGAAAACAGTCATCATGATTGCCCACCGCCTTACCACGGTCCGCCATGCGGACCAGATATTGGTGCTGAGTGGAGGAAAGATCGCTGAGCGGGGCAGGCATGAAGAGCTGGTGGAGAAAAACGGCCTGTACCGGGAATTTTTACAGGTAAGAAAGCGGGCCATTGGCTGGAGCCTGGATAAGAACCCTTAATATGCCTTTCATGTACTCTGTGCTGCGTTCTGATTTTATAATGCTATAGTACTTCCATTATACCTCATTGGAGTGGGGGTTGAGAGACTGGAGGCAACTGGAGACAAATACCTTTTGGCGGGGCTTTAAATGCTGGAAGTCAGGCTGCATTCTTTCGTCCCTGATTCTGGTATTCCCTTTTTCCCTGGCTCCTTAGAATGACTGAAGTTTTTATCTGCTAATTTCCCAATTATACTGTATTTTTGCTTTCTGCTTCCATAACCTTTGTTACATTTCTTTCTTTTCTTTATGGCATTTCCGTGGTAAATTATAGTGAAGCAAAAAGGCAACCATAATGAACGGCAAAAAGGCAGGTACAAATATGAAATGGAGAGATAGCTTCCAAGGCGACCCTCACCGGCGGCGCAATCATCTGTCTGGGATCCTTATGTTTAACTTTGGAGGAAAAATCAATGGATCTTTATTCACGAAAAAACGGGCCGGACATTCCCTTATTGATAAAACGTCTAGAGCGGAATAACATGGCAGGTTATCTGGTTCAGGATAAAAATGAACTTCTGGAGCTTTTAAGAAGGCTTATTGCGGATGGGACGACTGTAGGATGCGGAGATTCTGTCACCCTGGAACAGACGGGAGTGTTTGAAGATTTAAGAAAAAGGGATGTGGATTTTCTGGATAAGTATGATCCTTCTCTTACCAGGGAAGGAAAACGGGAGATATACCTTAAGAATTTTTCGGCAGACACGTTTATCACCGGAACCAACGCGATTACCAAGGACGGGAAGATCTTTAACATTGACGGCAATGGAAGCAGGGTGGCCCCCATGCTGTACGGGCCGGAGCAGGTCATCGTTGTTGCAGGGACGAACAAGATAACGGAAGATGTGGAAGCAGCTGTAAAAAGAACCAGACAGGTCGCGGCTCCCCTGGATGCAAAGCGTCTCAACAAGTCAACTCCCTGTACCACCCTTGGCCGCTGCATTGACTGCGGACACAGGGAGAGGATCTGCAATGATTTTGTTTTGATTACAGGACAATTTATAAAAGACAGGATTAAAGTAATCCTTGTTAATGAGGAACTGGGCTATTAAATAGCCCAGTTCCTTTATTATAAATACAGCCGCTTTCACGAAGCGTGCAGATCTTTCCTTTCGTAAAGCCTGACTGCCATGAAACAACCGGCCAGAGTAATGATCAAGGAAAGCAGGATATAAAAAGGGCTTAATCCGTTTTCCGAAACCGAAACCACATTAAAATAACCTACCGGTGTCAGTACCTTTAAAAAAGCCATGATACCGGCATAATCAAGGGCAAAGCTGATCACATAAAATGCCGCAACCGTAAGCAATGTATAAAGGCTTGCGGCTTTATAGCTTTTTGTAAGGCCTGAGATGAAAAGCCCGATGGAAAACAGCATGATCTGGGTAAGAAGGATTCCAAGGGTTGTGATGATATGAGTGCCGGTAATCCTTAGATCGCCCAGAGGGAGGATGATGCACAAATATGACATTATCCCAATGGTAAGGGAGAATACCATAAGGTTTGTTACGGCTGCCCCGATTTTCGCCCATATAATTGTGGAACGCTTATAGGGTTTTGAGAATAAGAATTCGCTTGTACCGGATCTCTCTTCTCTGGAAACGGCAAATACCCCTGAAAATCCCGCATAAAAGAAGGCAAGCAGGTTGGTCCAGAAGATAAGCGCCCAGGGGGGTGTCGATTCTCACTCCATTTAATCCAAATAAAATTAATATAATTTTGGGAAAGCTTTCTGCCAGAGCAGCAATTTCTCCCATGGCATCTTTTAACACAATAAATTCTATTGCTGCAAATCCTGTAAGCATCACGATTAACACAAGCCATATCATCAGCATTTTCCGCGTCAGCTTCAGTTCTTTTAAATAGATCGTTTTCATGTCAGCCTCCGAATATAACGTCTTTTTTAAGAAATGTCCTGCAGCTGATATATAGCAGTCCGGCACAAAGAGCTACATACCACATCACATAATTCCACTGGTAGAATCCGGATTCAGTGATGTTCACTGGATTAAAAAACGCAAAAGGAGTGAAATAGCCCAGTGCCGGCTGATTGATCTTCTTTGACATCGAGCTTAAGCAAAAAAGGCCAAACATAACACAGGAAGATATGAGCACTGGTGTCCGTACATTTGGGAAAAATGTTCCTGCGGCTGTTCCCAATACCACAAACATCAGCTCAACCAGCACAAGGGATATCCCAATAAGCAGAAACGCAGGCCAATCAATGCGGATGCCCTTGGCGGTCAAAAGTGCCAGCCCGGCTCCTGCGATGTAGGCGGCTCCTACGATCAGGCTGTCTGTCATGCAGGCAAGAACCTTGCTCCAGAAAACTTTGTTCCGGGAATGAGGCTCTGTGCTCCCCATAGCTTTTGGACAGGTTATTAATTTGAATTGCGTTCACCGGTGATTCTCCTTTCTTATTTCAAAAACTCAATATATCCAAAGTTTCCGTCTACGCGGATCTGATCTCCGTCCTTGATGTGTTTTGTGGCATCGGTCACACCGACAACAGCGGGCAGGCCATATTCCCGGGTGATCACGGCTCCGTGGGTTGCCATTCCGCCTACTTCTGTAACAAGTCCGCCAACTGAGATAAAGGCCGGCGTCCAGCTTGGGTCCGTAAATTTTGTCACCAGGATATCGCCTTTTTCTATTTTCCCTGCCTCTTTTATATCCAGGACGACCCTTGCCCGGCCCACTGCTACGCCGCCTGATACGGCTAGCCCGGGCAGTGCTCCTTCCGGAACCTGGCGGCTATATTCTCCTTCCACCACTTCTCCGTCGGAGAACATGAGGCGGGGTGGGGTAAGAGAGGCGTACTTTTCATAATCCGCCTTTAAAGCATCAATCTTTTTATAATCGGGTTCATATTCTCCGGCAAACAGGCTTGCAAGTTCCGGAAGGCGAAGATAGAAGACATCTTCCACACTTCTTAGCCTGCCTTGGAGGACAAGCTTTTCGGATTCCTTAAGGATGGCCTGTTTGTATTCCCAATAACGTTTCATCCAGTAATATTTGGGAGATTCCCGAAGCCCTAAAAAGTTTCGGTAGAAGGATAACTGCTTTGCTAACTTCTTGGCTCTTCCGGCTCCCCATTTCTTTTTGGCAGTAGAAACCATGGATTTTACGGCATCATTGCTTTCCTGTTTTCCCTGAAGGAGCCTTTGCTCCGCATGGCCCTTGGGAAGCCTTATATCTGCCAGCACGGTGGGGAGGATCTTTCCTGGCTCCTCGGAAAACCGGGGTTTTGCAATGTCGATTTCCCCAGGGCAGCGCATTCCGTACCGCAGGAAAAATTTCTCAAAGGCTTTTGCAGCGTCATCCCCGCCTTGCAGTTTCCTCAATTCGTCAATGCAAAAGGAGTCCCCTGCTGTTTCAAGGTATTTTACTACCTCCGGGAAATTCCGGGAAACATCTGCGATACGGCTTACGTAAAATCCCATTTCCGAGGAAATGTTGCCCTTTATGGATTTTGACACTTCAACGCTTATATTGTCCTGTCCAAGTAGGAGTTTTCCTGCTTTATCAATCGGCTTTGTAAGGAAGAATGTCACCAGAAGCGGCCCCAGGCCCTCCGGATCAAACAGGCCTTTCATCAGATCCTCCGTGTCGCTCACAATAAAATCGATGATCTCCTTACCAGATAATTTTGCAAGTCCTTTTCTTGTCTTTTGGATTGCCGCTTCCATACGGCGGTTGTAGCCATCAATGATGGCCGGATCGTTTTTCCGGTAGATCCTTAATCCGGCGGTGATGCACTTTCCCACATCCTTTGGTATGGCGAAGTCGCTTTTTTGTCCTTTTGGAATGGATTTGATATAATCCTTTCTTGCCAGGACTTTATTGAATGCACAGTTCATCAGTTCATCTGAGTTAGTCAGCTTTTGACGCACCAGAGCCCTTCCCACGGGACTGTTTAAGTTATGGGTAATCTCCATATAGGGCCGCCCGCCGATTTCCGTAACCTTCACGGTTTTGGACATCAATTCCCAAAGGGACAATCCAAGAGGCAGCATGGTGTCTGTCATCATCTGAAGATGGCCAACGGAAATAAAACAGCGCTTAAAACCATCCGTGGTAGATGGACAGGGGTAAAGAGTGGTAATTCCGCGGGACTGGACAATATAGAATTTCATACCATCAAAACACCATTCAATATCCTGGGGACTTCCGAATTCCTTCTCGATCTTTTTCCCAAGGGCGGCAAGGGCGGTTACCTGTTCTTTGGTGAGACAGGGCTTTCCGCCGCTTCTTTGCTTTATGTCATCTTTGACCGTCCAGGTAACAGGGGTTTTACGTCCGGATACCAGTTCCTCTCCTAAGCCCTCCACCGCTTCAATCGCTATTGTAAAACGGTCGGAGGTGATGGGATCGGCGGTAAACATGACTCCGGCTGCCTTAGCATCCACCATTTTTTGGACGACAACGGCCATTTGAACTTCGTTTTCATCAAACTTGTTTTTTGCCCGGTAAGAAACCGCCCGCTGGTTATATAAGGATGCAAAGCAGTTGATCACTGCTGTTATTACCGCTTCAGATCCGGAAATGTTTAAATAGGTATCCTGCTGGCCTGCAAAGGATGCGTCAGGTAAATCTTCTGCCGTAGCTGAGGAACGTACGGCAACGGAAACCCGGCTTCCCAGTTCCTCATAAGCGGATTGAATCAGCTTTACCGCTTCGGCAGGTAAAATCAGTCCAGCGACGGCGGACTTCATATCACTTCCTGCTTCCTTTACAGCTGGACGGATATATTTTTTAAAAAATTCTGTTGTGATGATAAAGCCGCCTGGTACGCTGTCAGGGAAACGCTGGGACAGCCTTGCAAGGCTTGCGCCCTTACCCCCTGATATCTGGATGGAATCGGCTTCTTTCTTGTGAATTTTCAGTATATACATCACAGGTATTCCTCCTTATACAGATTACTTTTCAACATGTGGATGGTTTTTTCCAGTTCTTCGGTTATTTTGCCAAGATCGCACCGTTCATCGGTCATCTCGTGAGCGTAGCCTTCCGCCATGAGGAACATCATGCGCATAACCACATCAATATCCACGCTTTCTTTAAATTTAATAACATCTTCTTTTCTAAGCACCAGGTCATAGGAAAAGCGCTGGGCCTCGGGCATGATCTTTTTTGTAATATCGATGACCGCATCGTCGGTTTCCTCGAACATACTGATAATAAATTTCAATATATGAGGATACTTTTCCAGTATGCCCATTTTCATTCTGGAGGCCACAATAATGCGTTCAAATAAATCGTCATATGCATTGATTTCATTGCGCTTATAAGCCTCAATCATAACACTTCTCACATATTCCGAAAGGTATAGGTACAGATCCCTTTTTGTGCCGAAATAATGGAACAGCATTGGTTTGGATACTCCGCTGCTTTGGGCGATGTCGCCCATGGAGGCCTTTTTGTATCCATGCTTTCCAAAACATTTTAATGCCGCTTCAATGATGGGCAGCTGCTTTTCTTCTGAAAGTTCTTTGAATTTTTCCATGTCTTCACCTTCTGATAATGTAATTGACCGAATCGGTTTATGGCATGAATATAACACCATAAACCGATTCGGTCAAAGTAGGTTTTCTTATATTAGATTGTGTAATCTGTGCCGGCATTTATAACAGGTCTATATCACAAAAACGGTCTTTGCTTTTACAGAGGGGCAGGTTTCCCTTCGCTTAATAAATGGCCTTTCATATATTCAGAAGGTGAGATTCCCGTACATTTTAAGAAAACCTTGGTAAAATACCTGGTGCTGAAATATCCCACCCGCTCAGCAGTGTCCCGGACCGTGGCAGTATGCCCTCCTGACATGAGTTCCATTGCCTTTTTCATGCGGACACCGGTTAAGTGGTCGACGAATTTTTCTCCGGTTTTCATCTTATAGATTTTGCTTAAGTAATTCGGCGAGATATCAATCATATCTGCAATGGTATTGATTCCGATCTGGTCCATATAATGTTCCTCAATATAAACGTTGATTTTATCTATTAAATCAATGCTCTGGTTCTGGGAAGTCATCTGCTTTAAAAATTCCACAAGCTGGTGAATGGAGAGAATGTTAGCGTTTGTTCCGGATTCCATTGTGAGAATGCGGTTTAAGGAATCATCACAAAGTTCAAAGATCTTTTTCTCGTCGGGAAATTGGGTAAGAGCATGAAGAAGATTTTGAAAGCCCATAACATCATCTGCCTGATTAGCCATCAAAAGCTTTTCCAGTAAATCCGAAAAAGGAAGAAGCTGGGAAAACGTCAGCCGCTCTTTCTCTGATATAACCGACCCAAGGTGGACGCAAAGGCGCAGGCTTTCCTCCCTTTGAACAGACTCAAACTGTGCAAACAGCTCTGAGAGATTTCCGGCTGAAACATGGAATCCGGTTGCTACACATCCGCTGGTCTGATGAAACTGGGCCAGTATCTCTTGGAACTCCTCGGGAGGGATCACGGTACTGGTAAGATAACAGATTTCACCTGTAGGCAGAAAGGTGAATGTAAACCGGGCGCCGTAGCGGGAGGAGATGGAAGAGAGCATGGCATTTAATTCATCTAAATCGTTTTTAAAGGTCTCCTTATGATAATGATCAACGTAAAAAAGAACCGCCGTGTAAGGGGGAAGAACGTATTTTGGACTCTGTAAAAAACGGATGGAGGTATGGAGGTCAAGAATCTTTTCAAACTCCAGCTCATAATCCTTTTTCATCAAAAGCTCCCGCTCTCCAAACAGGGAAGCGGCCTTTTCCATGGTAGCCCTGACTTCCTCCAGGCTGGCCGGCTTTAAGAGATAGTCTAGGGCACCCAGTTTTAAGGCTTCCTGGGCATAGGAAAATTCCGCGTATCCAGTCAGCATGACCACCGGAATCTTCCGCATATGAAACTGGGAAAATGCCTGCAGACCGGTGAGCATCGGCATGTGGATATCCAGGAATATCAGGTCAGGGATTTCCTTTTCCAGTTGTTTTAATAGTTTTTCTCCGTTTTCCACTTCAAAAAACTGGTGCATATTGGGGTAAAGTTCCTCAATCATACTTTTTAATCCAAGCCGGATCAGGCGTTCATCATCAGCTAAAAGAATTTTCATTCAGTAGTTCCTCCTTCCAGGGGTATCTTAATTGTCATGGAGGTAATATCTCCGGTCAGTTTTATTTCAAAGGAAGCTTGGGGATGAAAGATTTTAATACGGTTCTCCACATTTCTTATGCCAACCTTTCCATCAGAGTAAACTTCTTGAATGTCAATGGGTATTCCATTGTTTTTTACCTTCAGGATCAGGGTATCGTCCTCAATTGATGCGGAAATGGAGATGGTGATGGAAATGCCGTCGCCTTCCATTCCATGCTTAAGGGCATTCTCCACAAGAGGCTGTATGAGAAGTCTTGGAATGGAAATATTCTTTGCATCTTCCTCCATGGAGCTTAGAAAGGTCAGGCGTTCATCATAGCGTATTTTAAGGAGATTGCAGTACTGGATGCAGAATTCAAACTCTTCCTGTACGGTAGTCAGCTTTGCATTGCTGCAGGTATAGCGGAATATTCTGGTCAGCTGAATGATGCTGTCCTCCAGCTCTTTTTTCATCCCGATCCGGTTCATGGACAGGAAGCAGTTTAAGGTATTATAGAGAAAGTGAGGGTTAACCTGGCTTTGAAGGGCACGGTATTCTGCCTCTTGCCGATCAATCTCATATTTATAGGACTGATCAATGTATAGCTGCAGCTTTTGGATCATCTCGTTTAGATTCTCCGCAATCAGGGACAATTCTTCCGTGTTAAAGGAGTCGTTCTGCAACAGGTCTGTGTCAGGAACGGAAGCCTCCAAGTCTCCCTTTGCCACCTTTTTCATGGTATTTAAGATGGAATTTAAAGCAAGGGCAGTCTTCTTTGAATTGGAACGGAAGATTGAGAATGCAGCCAGAATGGAGGAAAGGCTTAAAACAGCAGCCAGACTCCAGACAATGGATACCTCCTTAAATATATCCTTTTGGGAGGATACAAAAATAAGCTGCCATGGCATTCCCGAAATATCACTTTTATACAGGCGGTAAGTATCTGAGTCCGTACGGATCATATTTTCTGCAGAAGAAAGCTTTTTAAGGACACCTTCCTCCACCTTTCCTACCTGGTAGACAGGGGTTCCATCCTGACCCGCGATGACAAAGCCTGAATTTTCACTTAAGGTTACGCTGCTGAAAATATCCTTGATGATTTTATCGGAGGCATCGATCCGGATGACGCCCAGCTTCCGTTTGGTGTACACGTTGCGGACCAAATGAAGGGCAGAGATGACCGTTGTCTCAGTGCGGATATAAGGGGGAGCCTCTGAAACCATAAAGTGATATGGCTCGGCTGTATTTAAAGCCTCCTGATACCAGGGTTCCTTCTGGTAAGGGTAGTCTGTGGTGTTTATGAGGTCGCTGGTTTTTGTTGCAGTAACGATGATGTGGTTGTCCGGGTTTACAGGCATGAAAGAAACGGCCAGGATATCCTCCCTGGCGGTGTTTAATATACGCTGTATGGAAGTGGTATAGTTTTGCCGGTGAAGCTCGATCCGGTAATCGAAAGAACCATTTTTTGTGTATTTCCCATTCTCAACGGCTGCAAAAAAGTTTAGAATATCATCGTAAATATAAGGAGTCAGAGCCAGCCTTTTTAAGTCAGATACATAGGTGCTTAAATTGGTTGAAATGGAGTAAAGGGAGGTTGAAAAGTATTTTTCATTGTCCCTGTAAATTCTTTTTTGGAAGTAAAAGGCAAGTATGGTGGCCATGATAATAATGGGCAAAACAATACTTACGAGAAACAGGGCCAAAAACCGGTTTTGAAAGCTTTGGCGTTTTTTCATATGGGGTCACCTCCTGGGCCTATATTGTATACATATTATATACATTTTTCAATCCCCAAGATGGAAAATGATAGAAAAGAGCCTGAAAGTGTAGATTTGGGTATCTTACGGAACCCAGGGGACTGTGATAGACTAAAGATACAAAATAGCCGGCTAAAAACTAATATAAATGTAAGGGAGAATTATTATGAAGAAGTTAGCACTTGCCTCACTGGCAGGTCTCATTGCGATCAGCGTAATAGGCTGTTCCAAGGCACCCCAGGAACCTGTGGAGACTACCACAGCGACAGAAACGGTAAAAGAGAAAGAAACCAAGGAAAATGCAGTAGCCTCCACAGGCGTTACCATTGAATTTTTATATAACTTAAACGGCGAGTCAGTCAGCGATGCCATTCAGGATGTCTGCAAACAGTTTACAGAAGAAACCGGAATCGGCGTGGAAGCAGTCATGCCAGGCAGCAATTTTTCCGATATCTTGAAAACCAGAATGGCTTCCAATCAGCTTCCGGATGCGTGGACAACCCATGGCTGGGCAGTTGCAAGATATGCGGAGTATTTATCTCCATTAAATGATTTTGAGTTTGCATCTCATATATCCCCAAGCATTAAGGAACAGATCACAGATGGGGAAGGAAACTTATACACACTTCCAATTGATATGGATTTAACCGGAATGATCTATAACGAAAATGTGCTGGAAGAAGCCGGTGTGAATGTAGATGACATCAAAAACTGGGCTGATTTTGAGGCAGCCTGCGAGAAGATCAAGGCAGCAGGACTGACCCCCATCCAGCTTGGCGGAAAAGACAGCTACACCATGGGAAATATGATGGATTTTGTGGCACCTACCCTGATTACAAATGAGGATGAAGCCAATCAGGCAGCCCTTTTAGACGGCAGCTTTGACTGGAGCAAATGGAATACGGTTGTAAATCAGATTGATTCCTGGAGACAAAAGGGATATTTCAATACAGATGCCGTTACAGCAGATTTCATGACCGGTATTAAGGCTCTTGCGGCCGATAAGGCAGCTTTCATGTTTACCGCAGCCAGCGGAATCACAGAAACCTACGTTCAGAATCAGGATACAAAAATGGGCTTTATGCCTCTTCCTGCCAGAGAAGAAGGGTTAAAACAGTCCCTGATGACAGGGGAGCACTTTGCAGTGGGCATGTCAAAGACCACAAAGCATCCCGAGGAAGTAAAACAGTTTATGGAATTCCTTGCCCGTGAGGACATCAGCTCTTACCTTGCAACCAAATGCGGTATGCCTTCCGGACTTGACAATGTGGTAAGTGATACGGGAAGACTGGCTCCTTACTATGATAAATATGCAAATGACAGTTCCATTTTAAATATTCCGTATTTTGACAGAAAATATCTGCCAAGCGGTATGTGGAACGACCTCTGCGTAACAGGAGCAGCCATTGTTTCAGGACAGGCAGATTCCCTTACCGTTGCAGTGGATCAGATGAAAACAAGCTATGAGGAAAAGAAAGCACAGGAGTAAACATGAAGATTCAAAATAAATCAGTAATCAATCTGTTTTATATTCCGGCAGTGATATTGTTTCTTGTTTTTGTGATATATCCGTTTATCCAGGGTATCCGGCTGTCCTTTACCAACTGGAATGGGTATTCCCAGACGATGAAATTTGTTGGAATTAAGAATTACACCAGATTGTTTCAGGATGCAAATGTAAAGACAGCACTGGTCAATACCCTTATTTACGGTGTAATGAGTACCGTGATCCAGAACATCTTAGGCCTTGGCTACGCGTTATTTTTAAATACAAAGTTTAAGGGACGTTCCATTGTCAGAACGATTATCTACATGCCGGTTATGATTGCTCCGCTGATTATGGGTTACATCATGTATTTCTTCTTTCAGTATGACGGAGGCGCGGTCAATGATATTTTGATCGCCCTCCATATGGAGCCGGTGGATTTACTGGTCCATTCAGGAACCGCCATCCGGATCATTGTTTTGGTAAACTCCCTGCAGTTTGTGGGCGTTGCCATGGTCATCTATCTGGCAGGGCTACAGAATGTGCCCACCATGTATTATGAAGCTGCTATGATTGACGGAGCCACCTTCTGGGAGCGGTTTAAGCACATTACCATTCCGCTGCTGATGCCAGCCATTTCTTCCTCTACCATCTTAAACCTGATCGGAGGATTAAAGCTATTTGACCTGGTTATGGCGCTTACAAGCGGCGGACCGGGATTCAGTACCCATTCCCTTTCCACCCTGGTCACAAACCAGTATTTTTCGGCCCAGTCCGCAGGATATGCTTCTGCAATCGGAATTTTCACATTCCTGCTGATTATGATCATCAGCAATGTGGTCATGGGGTATTTTGACAAGAAGGAGGTGGATGTGTAATGAAAGAATCAAGGGTTTCCAATGCCTGGAAATATGTACTGGCTCTCATCATCATTGCAATCCACTTTGTTCCCATTTATATGGTGGTTGCCATTGCGTTTAAATCCCCTTATGATCATTCCTCAAGGTGGGTCTTTCCAGGATACCTTTACTTAAAAAATATTTACACCGCACTGGAGCGGGGAGGAATGCTTTTGGCCCTTAAAAATACTGTGATCATAAGCGGTATGTCAATTCTTTTTATTGTGGTCATCGGAGCTATGGCGGCTTATCCTCTCGCGAGAAATAAGAGCAGGCTTAACAACCTGGTAAAAGGGTTCATTATGGGTGTCATGATGATTCCCCCCTTAAGCATTCTGGTTCCCTTATATTCCTTTATGGCTAAAATTCAGGGAATCAATTCCTACTGGGGCATGATCGTGACTTTGATCACCTTCCAGCTTCCCACCAGCATCTTTTTGTTTTCAAGCTTTATAACCAGCATACCGGTGGCTCTTGAGGAAGCAGCGGCAATTGACGGCTGCGGACCGTTCCAGACATTTTTCAGGATCATTATGCCTCAGCTAAAGCCGGTAACAGCTTCTGTTATCATAATCACCGGTGTGAACTGCTGGAATAATTACCAGTTTGCTTTGTATCTGCTTCAGTCCCCCAGGATTAAGACCATTACACTGGCCATTGCAGGCTTCTTTTCTGCAGACTCAGCCAATGTCAATGGAGCGGCTGCTGCGGCCTTTATTGGAATCCTTCCCATGGTTGCGGTATTCCTGTTTTTACAGAAATACTTTATCCAGGGTATGGTGGACAGCGCGATCAAGTAATTGAAGATTAACTAAATATGGTTCAGATAAGAAAAGCGGGAATCGGATGAGACTTCCGCTTTCTTTCTAAAATTTTTTGAAAGATTGAGGTTTATAATGAGTGTAAAATATATTGAGGACAAAAAGGTATTCTTATTAAATACGAAGAATTCAAGCTACCAGTTCCGGGTGGCGGAATATGGATTTTTAGAGCATCTTTACTATGGAAAAAAGATATCCGATGCAGCGGATTATCTTCCTGTGAGAATCCGTCATGGGTTTGAAGCCAATCCCTATGAGTCGGAAAAGGACAGGACCATCTGCCTGGATGTACTGGAACAGGAATATCCGGGGTTTGGAGTTTCAGACTTCCGGGTTTCTGCAGTCAGCGTGATCAATGGGGATGGCTCTAACTGCATTGATTTAAGGTATGTATCACATAAGGTATCAGAAGGAAAATACCGCTTACATGAAATGCCATCCTTGCGGAATAACGGCGGTACCTGGCAGACTCTGGAGGTTCTGATGAGGGACCCTTATTCCCAGGTGGAGGTGACTCTTGTTTACGGCGTTCTGGAAGAGTATGACATCATTACCAGGTGCGCCAGGATTAAGAATGCAGGAGAAAAGACCGTGTTTGCCAATGCTGCTCATTCCACCTGTATTTCTTTCCCTACGGATCAGATGGATATGATCAGTTTCTATGGAAGTTGGGGCCATGAGCGGTGTGCGGAGAGAACTTCCGTAAGACATGGGAAGATCACAGTGGACAGCGCCAGAGGCATCTCCAGCCATTATCAGAACCCTTCGGCCATTCTCTGCAGCCCTGAGGCAACAGAGGATGGAGGAGATTGTTATGGAGTTGCCCTGGTTTACAGCGGAAACTTTGCAATCACGACAGAGGTCAACGATTTTAAGCAGACCAGACTTGTGGCAGGTATCAACCCGGAAACTTTTTACTGGGAGCTTACAAAAGGCAGCGTATTTGAAACACCGGAAGCAGTCATGACCTATAGTTCCCAGGGCCTGTCCAAAATGAGCCACAATTTCCACCGGGCAGTAAAGCATCATCTGATTCCCGGCCAGTTTGTCAATGAGAGGTGCCCGGTTCTCATCAATAACTGGGAGGCTACCATGATTGATTTTGACGAAGAAATGCTGGTGAACATTGCTGGAAAAGCAAAGGAACTGGGGGTTGAGATGTTTGTCATGGATGACGGCTGGTTTGGAAGAAGGACCGATGAATACAGGGGCCTTGGAGACTGGCAGTGCAACTTAAGTAAGCTGCCAAGCGGAATATCCGGATTTTCTGCAAGAATTCACAATATGGGGTTAAAGTTCGGCATTTGGATCGAACCGGAAATGGTCAATGAGGATTCCAGGCTTTATGAGGAGCATCCGGACTGGTGTATCCGGATTCCAGGAAGAAAACCAACCCGCCAGAGATATCAGCTGATCCTGGATTTCAGCAGGGATGAAGTGGTGGAGGCTATTTTTCATCAGCTTTATGAGGAATTTAAGGATGCACAGATTGACTACATCAAGTGGGATATGAACCGAAGCATGACGGACCGTTTTTCTCAGGCCCTACCGGCACATAGGCAGGGAGAGGTTTGCCACAGGTATGTGCTGGGCCTTTACAAGCTGATGGATAAGATGACAAAGGCTTTTCCAAACGTGCGGTTTGAAGGCTGCAGCGGAGGCGGAGGAAGGTTTGATATGGGAGTTCTTTACTACATGCCCCAGATCTGGTGCTCCGATGATACGGATGCGGTAGAAAGGATTCACATTCAGTACGGAACTTCCATGATCTATCCGCCTTTTGCCATGGGCTCCCATGTTTCAGAGTGTCCCAACCAGCAGACGGGAAGAACGGTTTCCATTGATACTAGAGCGGCTCTTGCCTATTTCGGGACCTTTGGGTATGAGCTGGATTTAAATGACATATCAGAGGAAGAACAGGAAGCGGTCCGCAGACAGGTAAAATACTATCAGGAACACGGACTTGTATCCGCCCATGGAGACTATTACCGGCTGACGAACCCGGAAAGAGAGCGGGAGTATGGGGCGTTTATGTCGGTCTCCCAAGATAAAAAAGAGGCGGTCGTAGGATATGTACAGAGAGTTTCCGGAGCGAATAAGGGAATCATTTACTTAAAGCTGAGGGGGCTTGAAGAACAGACGGTGTATGAAATTCAGGAGCTTGGCATAAAGCTTTCCGGGGCAGCACTGATGTATGCGGGACTGCCTATGCCAGTGATCAAGGCGGACAATGAAGCAAGGGTGTTTACCTTGATGGCGCGGTAGGGAAGTGTTTTGACAGTATTGAAGCTTATCAAAGGGAGTTGGAAAGAAAGGATCGGAGACGGGAAACAACACAGTTGTGTTTCCGTCTCCGATCCTTATGGTTTCTAAGTGCGTTTAATGTACTGGTTGTTACGGGCTACTTTACGTCTATAACTTCCTTCGCCATACCAATTAAATCATCACAGCTCAAATCATCAGAGGAACTGAGAGTATACTTCATACCGTTTTCACTCCAGTTTACATAACGGTATACCTTGCGCTCTTCTTCGCTGCTTCCATAGCTGATCATCAGCTTTCCCTCTTCCTCCAGCTTTGAATCTTCCTCTGATGGTTTTGCATCTGGCGGTAAAAACAGATAGTCATCTTCATGAGCTTCTAATGTGATATCCTGATAAACTTCATGCTTTATCACCGTAGAGGATCCCTGAGGAATCATATCCTGATTTTCATGAATGTCAAGTCCCACGCGATTGTTTTCCCCATAGCCGGCATAGAGTTCCGGGTAGGTAATCAATGGATTCTGATTCTCATCCCTTCCTTCCACCTTAGTAATAGAGCCTTCATTAAAGGAAATACCATTTGAAAAGGTATCTACTATCTTTGGAGTGGTCCCCATCTGGCGTTCAGCTAATTGAATCAGCTCAGCTTTTGAATGGACCATTTCGTCCCGGGAAGTAGAGCTAAACAAGCCTGTAATTTTACCGCCTGCAATCGCCGTGACAGTTCCCATTACCGTTATTGTACACACTGCGGCCAACGCGGCCACCATTCTCTTTTTATTAAATTTCATAATTCTACTCCTCATTTCTATTTTTTTATAAATTTCTCTTAGACAACGATTCTCTGCCTGCGCATCCGGCGTTACCCGATCCAGCTCGGACTTTATTATTTGCTTTAATTTGTCATCCCTAAAGCTATCCATGGCAAATGCCCCTTTCCATTTCTGTTTTTTCAGTGCCGTCAGCTTTCAATAAATCCTTCAGCAGTTTTCGTGCTTTATGCAGACGGGATTTTACCGTCCCTTCGATGGTTCCTGTAATGTGGGCAATCTCTCTGGTGCTCAATTCATTATAATAGTACAGAAGAACCACAGTACGGTATTTTATATCCAGATGGATGAGTGCTGCCTGGATTTCTTTTGCTGTCTCTGCCTCTAAAACGGATTCTAATGGTCCATCTGCTTTCTTGTCTTCCCGGATGTACTCCGCACTCTTTTTCTCCTCCTCATTTTCTAAAATACCTTCATAAGATATTTCAGACCTCCCTTTTTTCCTTCGTTCAAGCCGCCAGGCTGTCCTGACCAGAATTTGATACAGCCACGGCTCAAAGCGCTCCGCTTGTTTCAGTTTTGACTTATGAAGAAAGCATTTAACAAAGGTCTCCTGTAAAATGTCCTCACTGTCACTTTGGTTGCCGGTAATAAAATACGCCATACGGTATAGCTTTCCGGAATAGGAACGGTATAGTTCGTCAAATGCTGCTTCGCTGCCATCTATCATGCTTTCCACCAAAGCCTTTTTTCCTTCCATCATAACCTGTTTCCTTTCCTTTTTTAGATGCATCTGATAATAAGAGTCATAGAATTACCATTTGGTTCATTTTTTATGGTTTTTTTATGAAAAAAATTAAAAATGGATCGGAGACGGGAAACTAACATCTGTTATTCCCGTCTTCGATCCTTATGGCTAATAAAACTTTCTGATTTCAGATACATACCTCGTTCGTTGTAACCAGCCGCTAAATTCCATTCTTATTCCTCTTAATCACCTTAAGCCTGGTAAACTCTTCCCTGTCCTTTTCTTCCAGTGAATTGGTAATATTCCTGGTCAGCGTCTCATACCTGGGAATCGTAATATTCTTTAAGGCGTTGGCCCGTTTCTGGGTCCTTTTGATGCTGTTTGCCAGACGGTAGGCGGAATTCTCTACCATGGAAAGCTTTACCGTCAGCTTCTTCACCTTCTCAAACTGGCAACGGGCTTCGTCCAGAGATTCCCTGGTGTTATAATAGGCATAAGTCAGGTTTAAAGGCATTTCATCATGCTCTACCAGTGGGATTTCCGTTCCCATGATACTCCTGGTCTTAATTCGTACTGAACTGTCCACAGGAACCGCCATGGCAATATCCTGCACATAGTTGATTCCCAGCTCTATGTTGGCCTTTTGCAGGGCCTTGTAAGCGGAAGTGAAGGTGACATCGATTTCCGACTGAATGCCTTTTGCTTCATCAATCAGGCTCATCAATTCCTTGATGAGGATGTTCCGTTTTTTATCCATCAGTTCATAGCCCTGTCTGGCTAACGCCAGGGAGCTTTTCGCAAGGATTAAATTCCCCTTGGTGGGAAATGTATTGGGATTCATGGATATCCCTCCTATTCTTCCGATCCGTCAAGGGTGGTAGGCTTGTAATACTGGTCTAATACCTTGGTGTCGATACGGTCCAGCTCGGCTCTTGGAAGAAGCCCTAAAAGCTCCCAGCCGATGCTCAGGGTTTCGATGATATTCCGGTTGGCATGATTTCCCTGCCCAACAAACCGGCCTTCAAATTCCTTGCCGAAAACCAGATACATTTTATCAATAGGGGATAGTTCATCTTCTCCGATGACCGATGCCAGAGCTCTGGCATCTCCTACTTTAGCATAACAGGAGAATAGCTGGTTTGCCAGGCCCTGATGATCTGCTCTTGTAAAGCCTTCACCAATTCCGTCCTTCATCAGACGGCTTAAGGAAGGAAGGACGTTAATAGGAGGATAAACGGACTGGCCGTACAAACTGCGGTCCAGAACGATCTGCCCTTCCGTAATATATCCCGTAAGGTCTGGGATGGGGTGGGTGATGTCATCGTTTGGCATGGTCAGTATGGGAATCTGGGTCACGGAGCCATGCCGCCCCTTTACGATGCCGGCCCGTTCATAAAGGGATGCCAGCTCGCTGTATAAATATCCGGGATAGCCTTTTCTGGAAGGAATTTCCCCCTTTGAGGAAGAAACCTCACGGAGAGCCTCCGCATAGGCTGTCATATCGGTCAAAATAACAAGTATGTGCATTCCCTTTTCAAAAGCCAGGTATTCCGCCAGTGTAAGAGCCACCTTTGGTGTGATCAGACGTTCCACCACAGGGTCGTTTGCCAGGTTGATGAACATGGCCACGTGGTCGGAAACGCCGCTTTCCTCAAAGGTACGGCGGAAGAAGTCGGCCACATCGTATTTTACACCCATGGCAGCAAATACCACAGCGAATTTTTCGCTGGAAAGTGCGTCATCTCCCAGGGAGGCCTGCTGTACGATCTGGGCTGCCAGTTCGTCATGAGGAAGGCCGTTTCCGGAGAAGATGGGGAGCTTTTGGCCCCGGATCAGAGTCATCAGCCCGTCGATGGCTGAGATTCCGGTACGGATATAATCTCTTGGGTATTCTCTGGTAACAGGATTTAAGGGTTTTCCGTTAATGTCCAGCCAGATATCGGAGTTGATGTCTCCAAGCCCGTCAATAGGCTCTCCGATGCCATTAAAGGTGCGTCCCAGCATGTCTTCGGACACCGCAAGCTCCATAGGGTGTCCGGTGAGGCGGGTGTGAACATTTCTTAAGGCAAGCCCATCGGTTCCTTCAAACACCTGGATGATCGCCTTATCCTCGTAAACCTCAATGATACGTCCCAGCTTCTTTGTCTTTTTTTCTACGGTCATTTCCACGATTTCGTCGAAAGCAGCATTCTGGACGCCTTCTAAAACAACTAATGGACCGTTGATTGCACTAAGTCCTAAATATTCGATTGCCATAGCCTGCCTCCTCCCTATGCATTGCGTTCGATGACGGAATCATAGAAGGCATCTACCTGCTTTTTATAGTCATCAAACATATCAAGTCTGTCGTTAGGTACATCATATTTAATGGAAATGATCTTATCAAAGATCGGATCCTCTTTTAATACGGACATAGGCATTCCCATGGAAACGAGGGAACGGGATTTCTTGTATAAATAAAGAATTAGATCCATCATTTTAAACTGTTTTTCCATTGGGACACAGGTATCGTCCTTATGGAATGCGTTCTGCTGTAAAAATCCGATCCTGATCACCTTTGATATTTCCAGTATGAGCTTCTGGTCATCGGGAAGCATGTCTCCGCCGATCAGCTTTACGATCTCCATCAGGCTGCTTTCCTGGGTCAGCAGGAAGACCAGACGGTTTCTGTAGTCCACGAACTTCTTATCCACGTTTTCCACGTACCAGGGCGCCAGATCAGTCAGATATTCAGAATAACTGCTGAGCCAGTGAATGGCCGGGAAGTGGCGTTCGTTTGCAAGGTTTCTGTCCAGGCCCCAGAAGCAGCGGACAAAACGCTTGGTGTTCTGGGTTACCGGCTCGGAGAAGTCGCCTCCCTGAGGGGATACAGCACCGATGATGGTAACGGAGCCTTCGGTTCCGTTCATGTTCTGAATCATCCCGGCCCTTTCATAGAAGGCTGATAGACGGGAGGCCAAATAAGCCGGGAAACCTTCTTCCGCAGGCATCTCTTCCAGACGACCGGACAACTCTCTTAAGGCCTCGGCCCACCTAGAGGTGGAGTCCGCCATGATTGCCACATGATATCCCATATCCCGGTAGTATTCCGCCAGGGTAAGGCCGGAGTAAAGGCTGGCTTCACGGGCGGCTACGGGCATGTTTGAAGTATTGGCGATCAGTGTGGTCCGGTCCATCAGAGGATTACCGGAACGGGGGTCAACAAGCTCAGAGAACTCCTCAAGCACCTGGGTCATCTCGTTGCCACGTTCCCCGCAGCCAATATATATGATAATATCCGCATCAGACCACTTGGCGATCTGGTGCTGGGTCATGGTTTTTCCTGTACCAAAACCGCCGGGGATACATGCGGTACCTCCCTTAGCAAGAGGAAACAGGGTATCAATGATCCTCTGCCCGGTGATAAGAGGCTTTCCAGCCGGATATCTCTTTAATATAGGCCTTGGTACTCGGATGGGCCACTTCTGGGTCATGGTGATTTTCTTTTCGGACCCGTCTAAAAGCTGTAGGGTCAGCAGGGGATCGGATATGGTATAGGTACCATCCTCCACTACGTCAAGAACATAGCCTTCCAAATCAGGGGGAATCATAACCTTATGGACGATGGCCGGGGTTTCAGGAACTTCGGCAATGATGGTACCTGGTAAGAGATGATCTCCTTTTTTAACTGTTATGTGGGTCTTCCAGAGCTTCTCGCCGTCAAGGGAATCCACATGAATTCCCCGGTCAATATATGCCCCTCCGGTCTTTGCGATCTCGCTTAAAGGGCGCTCAATTCCGTCAAAGATATTATTTAAAATGCCTGGGGCCAGTGTGACGGATACGGGGAAGCCGGAGGAAGTGACCGTCCCTCCCGGTTTTAAGCCGCTGGTTTCCTCATATACCTGGACAATGGTGCGGCGGTCTGTAAGGCCGATGACCTCACCGACTAAGTGGTCTTCGCCTACATAGACCATTTCATTCATTCGGAATCCGGAATCACCCTTTAAATAAATGACAGGGCCGTTAATGCCGGAAATGGTGCCTGTATTAGTCATTAGCCGTACCTCCCATCAGATCCTTTACATCAAAGCGGAAGTCGCGTTTTGCCTCCGCCAGCTTGGTTTGAAATGAATTGTCGATTAAAATGTGCCTGGAAGGGATAACAGCCCGTGTTCCTCCCAGAAAGGAGTATTCGCTCACCTGGATGTCAGAGCTGCCTGAAATTGCCAGTTCATTGATCTTCTCTTCATCTGCAGGATCGATGTAAATGGTGATGAATTCCTTTCCTGCCAGGGCCTTGGCTTCCCGTATCTGCTTTTCCAAAAGCTTTGTATATTCGGGGGATCCCATAAATGTGGCCAGTTTATCCCGAAGCTCCGAAAACAGCTTATCTTTCAGCTCATCCTGTTTTTTTCCAAAAACCCGTTTCATGCCGATCTGTTCCAGGGAAAGCTTTTTGTTGATTTCCCGCTCGATTCGTTCGCTTTCCAAAGCTACCTGGTGTGCAGCCCTTCGCTTTGCATCTTCCTGATGCTCTAAAAAGGTCTGCTCCAAGGCAGCTGTATATTCATCAAGCATCTTTGCACTGCGGGTTCTGGCATCTTCCATGCAAAATCCCAGGAAATGCTGTAATTTTTCCTCAGTCGTCAAGATGACCACCTCTTTCTTATAGTTTTAATCCGATGGCTTCATTAACATAATCTGTGATAAAGTTCGGCTTGCGGCCGGTACCATGGCGGTCAGGGATTTCTATGATCAATGGAAGTTTGCGGTTTAACTTCACATCATTGATGATGTCCGGAAACTCTTTTCCGAACTTTTCCGTCAGGAGAATGATCCCAATCTCCTTATCGGCCAGGACTTTATCCAGTTCACGTTTCAGTTCAGCCTTTTCATGAACGACAGCGCCCTCAACTCCGGCTAATCTCATGCCGGTCCAAGTGTCCACGTTGTCGCTGATCAAATACATTTTCATGGATTAGAGCTTACCTAAGATCATGAAAGATATGATCAAGCCATACAGACAAACGCCTTCGGCAAGCCCTACGAAGATCAGTGATTTACCAAGTATGGAACCATCCTCGCTGATGGCACCGAGAGCGGCGCTGGCAGCAGCGGAAACGGCAATACCGCCGCCGATGCAGGCAAGACCTGTGGAAAGGGCAGCTGCTAAGTAACCCATTCCGGCAATGCTTCCAGTGCTGGCAGCGGCGCTTTCCGCAGCAGCAGCCTGGCCGTTAAACATCAATACACTGGATACGATTAAGGTTCCGAAAAATAAAAGGGTGTTGATACCAAGAGCAGTTTTATAGCGGCCCTTTGTTTTTGCGCCCATGGCAAAGGCTCCGAAGGGCAGGGCGATACTTAAGGTTAATGCAATTGCTAATGTAATTTTTACTAAGGTTGACATAATATTACCTCCGTTTTGGTTTTTAAATTTTCTTCCCGTATGGTTTAAATGCACGGCCGGTTCCACGATAGAAACGGCTGAATAATTCGTAATATTCCAGACGCAGAACCTGGATTCCAACGATCAGGCCTTCCATGCCGCAGACGAATAAGTTGCCAAGAATAACGACCAGCCAGTTAGGGTTTCCTGCTTCCACACCGGACAGCATAAGGACAACCTCCATCATGGCCGCGTGGCTGACAGCAAAAGCCCCTACACGGACAAAGGAAAGGGTGTTGGAAAAATAGCTTAAAAGCACTTCAAACAGTTCAAAGAAACCCTGAACCACAAACATGCCCTTTTCCTTTGGCATGATCTGCGCTTTCTTTTCCACCAGGTTGGTGAGAGGTTCCTTAAAGAACATGACGATCAGCGGGATGCCAAACATGATAACAAGGAGTATGGCAGCCGGAATGGGATTATTTGTCATGTATAGGACGATGGTGAGCACAAGGCTTGCATAGAAGATAAGTCCTGCCGCACCGTTTGTGTCAAACAGAGTCTTTTCCGGATCATGAAAGCGGATGCTGTTTATGATGTTTAGGACCATGGTCAACAAAATAATTCCCATACCAATGGAAACCGCTACGATAAATACGGTATTCAGTCTCCCTATAAACGGCAGGTTAGTCATATGCTCCAGAGGACGGAGCCAGACGGCCTGTATGATATTTTCAAATCCAAAAACACTGCCGAACAGGAAACCAAAAATGGTTGAAAAAATACCGCAACAGGATATAATCGCCGCCAGATTTATCTTTTTCAGCTGGTAGAGGAGCAGCCCTCCAAGCAGAAGGCATATTCCCTGTCCCACATCCCCGAACATAAAGCCAAAGAGGAAGGAATAGGTGATGCCAATCAATATGGTGGGATCGATCTCATTGTATTCCGGCAGGCCGTACATCTGTATAAACATCTCAAAGGGCTTAAAAAGCCTGGGATTATGAAGCTTGGTGGGAGGTTTGCTCAAAATTTTGTTATGATCATCCTCCACGATACAGAAAGTTTTTTCATCGTTAGAGATTTCTTTCTGAAAGGCGGCCGCATCCCGGTTGCTCATCCAGCCGCAAAGGATATAAAAGGTGTTTACTTTCTGTTTGGTGCATGCGGCCAATTTTCTCACGTTAAAGTTGGTAGAAAATACCTCAAGCTTATCCAGTGCCGTCAATAACTCCTCCTGCCTGGATTCCAGCAATTCGGACATCTGCTTTCGTATGCCGTCAATATCAGACTGGAGAGCGCTTATCTTATCTTCCAGAAAATGAATGGCGTCTAAAGGCGTGCCCTTGTATTCGTCTGGTAAAAAGTAGCGTTCAAAACGCATGGAGGCATAAATAGCGTCAATCTGGTTAGAGATGCTTTCCGGCACAAAATAAACCAGCCAGACATATTCGTTATCCTCACGGCATTTATAAAGGACCGTATCAATGGTATCATATACATAGCTTACAAATTTGTTGTAATACTCATGGGATATTCGTCCAAAACGAAATTTAATGTACTTAAACTGAAGGATGGAGCTTAAATCATAGTTAAGTCCGGTAAATGGAAGGATTCGATCCAGGGACTGCTGATAGGAATTTAGCTCGGATATAATGGCCTCTTCCTTTGCCGTAAGCTCCTTTACCTGCTCCCCAATCTCTTTGACAATTCCGGCTGCCTGTTGAATGGGAATCTTTTTTCGGCTGCCAGTCTGACCACCCGGCGGAAGTAATTCCGCCAGTTCTATGGCACATTGGTAGGCGTCTTTGTATGGATTTGTTTCAATATATGGCCTCAAGTCTTTCACCGTTTTTAATTCTGACAGGGCATTTTCCAAATGAATTTCATATTTGGATAAATACGTATCGATGACCCGGTCAATATCGTCCTTAGGTCCGGTGATACTTAAGAATTTCATCTTTTCTATCACGAAAAAACAACCCCCTTTACATTTTTACTACATAGGAGATGATTTCATCCGGGCTTACGCGGTAACGGATGCTCTCTATGAGGGTGATAATCTTTTGAATTTCTTCCTCCTTAAAATAAAGATAAGAATTCAGCGTAGCAATGGAATACGGATTCTGCCGGCTGGAAGAACGGTATATTTTGTCCAGTATTTCCAGTGTAATGTGTTCCAAGTCCGGCATGTCTGCGGCTTCCAGATCTGATTTCCGTCCATAAAAGGTATTCTTTAGTACAGAATAGAACTCTTCCAGTGTAGCTGTTTCTGCCAGTTTACCAATCTGCTCCTTATTCAAATGATAATTGAAGGGGATAAGAAGGGTATAAATATCGGCAGGCTGCAGATGATAATATTTTTTTGATCGGTAAATCCATTGGATATTAAGTAAATCCAGCTTGCAGCCAAAGCAGCGTTTGAGAAGGTCCTGTTCCTTACTTGTAAGATATTTTCCCATGACCTTCCAAATGGTCTTAAAGTACAGAAGATCTAAGTGGACCTCATAATCAAACAAGGTAGGCTGTTCCCTGTCGTCTAAGTGAGACAGCAGGTCATAATAGATCGAACCTTCCAGGTTGGCTATAAACTCTTTTAAGTCCGTGGTTGATGACAGCTTAATTAAATCCAGCCGGGAATGCTTCTCAAAAAAGTCCTGGAATACAGAGAGATCGATATCTAATCGGTTCTTACCCATAGCATTGCGGAAGCATTTCTTCAGGATATCAATTTCAAAGTGCATAAAATACAGGTCAAGGAACTTACGTTGGGTTAAATTGGCGAACCGGTAGAGCTTTGCATAATCCTGGTACAGAGAAAGGATCAGACGCTGTTCGATGGCCCCCCGGTGGAGCACTACACCCTCCAGGTTAGCAAACAGTCCTTCATAGGCCGGAAGACGTCTTAAATATTCCTCTGCATCAGAAACGGTTTCAAGGGCAGCCATTTCGCGGAACTGACTGTCGGTGATCAGATGGCTCTCCATGGCTCTTACTTTGGTTGTAATGCCGCTATAGGATAGTAAGTCTCCCATTGGATCACTCCTTTATCATAGTATTGAATAGTTTCTCCACATATTGAGTATGATGATCTTCGTAACGCTGTTCCATGGCTTTAAGGACCTTTTCGGAATCGCTTCGCTGTTTTTCCAGACGATTATTCATACTGATTTCCATGCCAGCCTGCAGTTCTTCAATCTTTTTACTGGTTTCTTCTTCCAGCTGTGCATCAAATTCAGCGGTCTGTTCTTCCAAATCTTCGGCAAACGCCTTTTTGCGCTCATTGGCATCATTCATAATAGATGCCGCTGCCGATTCAATCTCGGATATCTTCTCGATTACAGTATCCATACCGAGCCCTCCTTTTTGTAATAATTTTTAAAAAAAATATAGTGCTTGATTTATAATGATACTACAATTTTAAAAAAATTCCATAGGATGTTAGTAAAAAACCCAATATTAATATAGTTTTAACATAAATATAGATTACGACAATAGGGCTGTAGCTATGCATGGTCAATAGAAAAAAGCGAAGATCAGGGAAAATTTTCCCTGGTTTCTTCGCTATTTCTTAACGGTTTCTTTACGGGGTTGCGGCTGTTGTTGTTGCTGTATTCTCCGCGGCGGAGGTAGACTCCCCAGCGTCCGTTCCTGTCTCGCTTTCCGATTCGGTCAGGAATTCGGTGGCAACATAAGCCTCTGTTCCTTCAAACATAATAACCGTCCATTTGTCGTCATAAGTTTTGACATATTCCACTACTGTACCGGAAGCAAGGCTTCCAAGCTTGGCACCGTCGGTAGAAGGCTCTGAGCGGACATTAAGCTTGCTTTTGGTGGTATAAATTTTAGGCGCTTCTGTCTCTGGTTCCGTAGGCTCTGCGGAAGTTTCGGCACTTGTCATGGCTTCGGTAGTTACCTCAGCAGTCGTTTCGGTAGTTGTTGGCTCTTTTTTTGAATTCTTTCCTGGGATCACCTTTACGATGATCAGGACAAGTACAAGAAGAACCAAAAAGATGAGGGCTGGTTTCAGCAGTTCGTACGGATCAAAACCTTTCTTCTTGGAACGCCTCCGGCTTCTGCTGTTTGAAGCGGGCCTCTGGCCGCTTCTGGAAACGTTTCTCTGGGCCGGCCTTTGTCCGGGCCTTGTCCCGTCCGGTCTTGATCCAGTGCGCCCGGTGCTGCCAGAATGCTCCTGGGTACTTAAAGGCGCAGTCCTTGCGCCGCTGCTTCTTTGATTTCCTGTTCCCTGGAATTCATTTCTTGGAGCGCTGGTTCGAGGAGGATTATTCCGGGGAGTGGAGGACATGGTCCTAACGTCCGTAGGACGTTTATTGATTGGGGTTCCCCCCTGGCTTCCTCTATTATGAGAGTTTGCAAAGGTATTGACTTCCTGAGACAGAAGCTGAAAGGCCTCGTTGGCATCATAGGGACTGTCATCTCCTTCGTGAACTGCCTTGTTTCCCAGCACGCGGATCCTGTGATAGTGGTCTTTGGCAGACTGAGAAATAAAGCGTCCTTCAAATAGCTGGTCTATGCTGTCCGCCAGATCGCCTTCCACAATCAGAGCCCTTTCTCCAAGATAATTTACCATATATTCCAGGGTTTGCCGGGCTTTGATCATAGCCATGTTATACTGCTTCTGGCTCATGAGCTTTTCCGTTTCCCTTTGACCCTGCTGGATTCTAAGCAAGAAACTGTTGTCTGTAGTTCCCATATATTTCCTCCTTTGCAAAAGCGGTTGTATTCCAATATACAGATATTATACTAGATTAATGCAAATTGTGCACCTGTTATTTTGTCGTTTTTTGATTTGTAAGAGAAAAGTAAAAAACTTATTGGGAATCATTATAAATAAAGGAAAACTTGGACTTATAAATCTTCCGTGATACTAATTTGATACTAAATCCTGCAATTTACTTGCGACCTCACTATGCTTATTAGGGTATAAGTGTCCGTAAATATTGTTTACCATATCGACAGAGTCCCCTATACGCTCTGCTATAAGATAGGGAGAGAATCCCATATCAATTAGTAGGGAAACATGGCTGTGGCGGATGTCGTGAATGCGTATTTGTTTGATACCGGAAGAAGCGCAGGCTTCTTTTAGACAGATCCCTAATTTGTATCTTGTAATTTGAAAAAGCCTATCCTCAGGTCCTATCCCATAATTCTTGTCTATAAATTCCTTCAGGCAATCCGTAAGAAAAGGAGGTATAGTTACAAGTCGGGTACTGCCCGCTGTTTTAGGTGAGGTTATAACATCACTTTGATTATGCCGATGGTAGGTCTTTGATATTGAAATGGTACCTGTTTTTAAGTCTATATCCTTTATGCTTAGAGCTAACAACTCGCCACAACGCATTCCAGTATAGTATAAAGTGTTAAATGCTACCGTGAGTGTAATATCATTGATTTTTGCTATGAATGAGTTAAAATCTTCCGGTGTCCAGAAATCTACTCTGCCGGCCTTCGCTTTACCTATTGAGCCTGTAACTTTGCAAGGATTTTTCGGTAAGTCATAATATTTAACTGCATAATTAAGTATAGCATTTAGCTGATTGTTTATTTGCCGCTGCGATGTTTCCTTCAAACCGGCCTTCATGACTTTGTTTTGCCACTTCCTAATGTCCGCAGGTGTAATTTGATTAATAGGCTTATCCTTGAAGAACGGGACTATATGGTGCATAAATAGATACTGCTTAGGCTTCATTGTGGAAACTTTAAGGCGGTGACCCATATCATCTATATAAATATCATATAATGACTGAAAAGTCATTTCCGGCGTTCCTTGCTGCTTATCTAAAAACTCACGTTCCCAGGCTTTGGCTTCCCTGCTTTTTTCAAATCCCCTTTTAAGTTTCTGGCGGCGCTGACCTGTCCAGTCAGTATAATATAGCTTAACATAATACGTTTTGCGTAATTCATCTTTAAATACTGGCATTATTATATCATTCCTTTCTAAAAATTGGTATAAAAAATACGCCCCTTGCCAGGACGTTTCGAAAATGATATAATTCTACTGACTAGGTAGTTATATCTTTCCGGAATTCCGGTAAGAGAAAATCTATGTGAAGCCGTTCGGTGTTTCCAGCACCGGGCGGTTTTGTATTTCATATTTAATTTATTTCTGTAATTTCAAGTGAATAACCTAATACTTCGCCTACTTGGGTTACCTTTCCTTTTAAAGTAACGGCCTCGCCTTTTGTCATTCCCGCGACCTTACTTTTCTGATCATCATTCTTTATATAACACTGAACGCCGATAATTGCAAAAGTTTCATCTGAAGGTGTTAAAGATATATATTTTCCATCTGAGTCTATATTGCTAAGTTCACCTGTGATTTCCACATACTGGCCCTTATATTTTTCACTTGCATTCAGGGCGTTAGCTTTTAAATCACTCATCATATCGCCCACACTATATGCAGTATATTCAATTGCCGCTTCCGTAACTTCTGCGGTTGTAACTTTAGCCCCCGCTTCTGCGGCAGGTCCGGCTTGGGTCTTATTAGAGCCACCTCCTGATGCCGCGCCAATAATTCCGATCACGACAACAGCAGCTATTGCAATTAAGCCTCCTTTTCCTTTTTGCTTTTTGCGGCACTGCGGACATATTTTTGCACCATAAGGTATCTCTGTTTTGCAATGCTTACAAATTTTTGTTGTTGGTTTTTCTTTTCCCATACTCATTTCCTTCTTTCTTAATAATATTATTAAAAAGCCTATGGCTATTTTAATCTTAATGTAAAACTTCTACTTCGCTACACTCCCCGTCATTCTATAGATATTAAAGGGTTCAAAGAATATTATATATTCACCCTTTTGAAAGCCTAGGCCATACTTTGAATGGTAACAATCTATTGCTTCTTGGAGAAAAGACTCTGTTACGCAAAGATGTTCGGCAATCTCATATCGATTACGGCAACCAGCTTCCTTGGCAGAAATTAATTTTTCTATTGTAACCATTTTATTATAGGCCCACAGCCTTGCAGAATTTTCCTGTTTCTGATTGGCAGCGCTTTCCATATTTAAAATTATACCAGAAGACGTATGATAATGTCCTAATTCTTCTGCAAGTATACATGCCCTTTCAGCACATGTTTCGACGTTACTGTTAATTGCTATAGATCCATCACAATATAATCCTTTTATGCTCTTACACTTAAAAGGAATGTAATCAACATGTATACCGGCGTCTATCGCTTCTTGCTCTTCTTTTTCCAAATCGTTCATCGTGTAGTAAACCCCATACAATATTATTTCTTCCGTCTGCTTTTTACAAACCTGACATAGTTCATGATTTCTTCCATCTCTTCATCCGTGATTTCTTCCCCCTCAAAATGAGCGGCAAGGGTTTCAATCCGAGAAGCTTCTGGAGTGATATCTTTTGCTTCTTCCCCCGTCATTAAGTAATCAACTGTAACGCCGAAATAATCCGCTATCTTTTTCATATTATCCGTTTTTGGTGTGCTTCTGCCACGTTTCCAATCGCTAAGAGTAGATTGAGTGACCCCGGTTTCCTTAGACACTTTGTAGGCTGTGACGCCACACTTTTGTAGAAGTTGCTCAAAAATTTCATACATAATTTGTCCACCTTTCACAAACCGCAGACAGTACTATGCAAAACCGAAAAAAATCTGTTGACTTTATCGAAAATGCGTAGTATGATAAGAGCATACAAAGGAAATGCGTATTACTTTCTTTGTATGCTGCGGAAATGTTATTTACTTCGTCTGATAAACCGAGTATATCACATTTCCGTAGTAATTGCAATATATATTTTATTATAGAAAGGCGGTGAAAATAACTTGTATAAAAAATTTGCGGAGTTGTTAGACGTAAACAACGAAACAGCATATCAAGTCTCAAAAGAAACGGGTATTGCTCAGTCAGTTTTGTCAGATTGGAAGACCGGACGTAGTAAGCCAAAGTTTGACAAGCTCATGACATTGGCAAAGCACTTTGGAGTGCCTGTAGAGTATTTCGCCGAGGAAGACACCCAGGATACATAATAGAACATTGAAAAGAGGAGGTGGACACGGTTACATATTCATGCAAATCATGCCGTTACCGCAACCATTGCTTTGAACGTAGCAGAAGGTACCCGTGCAAATATTATGAAAGGGGGAAGCGTAAAAGTGAGTAATCTGATGATGACAGCTGCAGAAGTAGCAGAGGTTATGGATTGCTGTGAGAGTCTTGGCTACAAAATGATAAGAGAACTTAATGCAGAACTTAAAGCCAAGGGCTACATAACTAGGAATGCAAGGATCCCGCGAAAGTATTTTTTTGAAAGAACCGGATTAGATCCGAAGGAGGAATCCCATGCAAAAGTACTATGAAAACTTAGATGATTACACCGACACTCGCCCATCAAAGCTGATGGAGTTTACCAAGCGGTTTCTGCCGGCCGTGATCTTTGTAGCCAGCATGATCGTGATTTTGGGAACATGCGGGGCGTTGGAAGTGATGTGAGAGGAGGCGAGAAGGTGGCAAAAGTAGATAGAGCTATCGCATTTATTGAGAGTAATCGCTGCATGATGGAAAGCCTAATAAGCCAAGAAGATGATCCGGATATTGTGTCATACGTCCTTAACATCCTTAAGCAGCATAAAAAAGAAACCCCAGGAGCGGCAACTCCCAGGGAATCAAAGTAGCAAGAAAATATTTTACACCCCTATTATAAGGGATTTACAGGAGGATTGCAACAATGTCTATGAAAATCAATCAGTTAGAGATTGAAAATGTAAAGCGTATTAAAGCCGTTAAGATCGAACCATCAGCAAATGGCCTGACGATCATTGGAGGAAGAAATAACCAGGGGAAGACCTCTGTATTGGATTCCATTGCCTGGGTACTGGGTGGGGATAAGTTCCGGCCTTCACAGGCCCAGCGGGAACAGTCCGTGATTCCTCCGAACCTCCGCATCATCATGAGTAACGGTCTTGTGGTGGAACGGAAAGGAAAGAACAGCGCACTTAAGGTCACTGATCCAAACGGAGAGAAGGGAGGCCAGCAGCTCCTTAATGACTTTGTGGAGCAGTTCGCCCTTAACCTTCCCAAGTTCATGGAATCAACCTCAAAGGAAAAGGCTCAGATCCTTCTTAAGATTATTGGTGTAGGGGACACGCTGGTGACACTGGAGAAGGAAGAACAGGAGCATTATAATGAACGGCTTGCCATTGGTCGCATTGCAGATCAGAAAGAAAAGTATGCCAAAGAACAGCCCTATTATAATGATGCTCCGGCGGAACTTGTATCTGCGTCAGAGCTCATTAAGAAACAGCAGGACATTCTGGTACAGAACGGGGAGAACCGGAGAAAACGGGAACGTCTCCATCAGCTGGAACAGGAAGACCAGAGGCTTATGGAGCAGATCCAGGTGTTACTAAAGAAACAGGAAGCGGTGCGGTCCGATCTTGCCATTGCCAGAATGGATGCCAAGGATTTAGAGGATCAATCTACCGCGGAGCTGGAGCAGAACATTTCTGATATTGAAGAGATCAACAGGAAGGTCCGAGCGAACCTTGACAAAGAAAAGGCCGAGGACGACGCCAAAGAGTACCGCAGGCAGTACGACCAGCTTACCAAACAGATTGATAGTACACGTGACGCAAAGAATAAACTTCTTAACTCAGCAGCGCTTCCCCTCCCGGAACTTTCCATCAAAGACGGAGAACTTGTTTATAAGGGTCAGCAGTGGGACAACATGTCTGGATCTGATCGGCTAAAGGTATCCACTGCTATTGTAAGGAAGCTAAATCCAGAGTGTGGTTTCGTTCTTCTGGACAAGCTGGAACAGATGGACCTTGAAATACTTAAGGAGTTTGGGGAGTGGCTGGAAGCAGAGGGCCTGCAGGCCATTGCAACCCGGGTAGGTACCGGGGAAGAATGTTCCATCATTATTGAGGACGGATATGTTGCCGGCCAGGAGCACCCACTCATGGAAGATAAGAAAACAGAATGGAAGAAAGGAGTATTTTAATGCAGATTATCAGAGGAAAATTACCGGGTGCTAAGAAAATTGTTGCGTATGGCCCGGAAGGAATCGGCAAATCAACGTTTGCTGCACAGTTTCCGGATCCGGTATTTATTGATACTGAGGGAAGCACTAAGGATATGGATGTGGCAAGGTTTCCGGAGCCCAGTAGCTGGACCATGATTTTAGAACAGGTTTCAGCGGTAATCCGGACACCAAGCCTTTGTAAGACTTTGATTATTGATACGGCAGACTGGGCGGAAATGCTTTGTATTACTCATGTCTGCGCTACGAATCGCAAGAGCAGCATTGAAGAGTTCGGCTACGGAAAAGGTTATACATACATACAGGAAGAGTTTGGAAAACTTTTGAACCTTCTTACTGATGTAATAAAAGTCGGAATCAATGTTGTACTTACAGCTCATGCAAAAATGAGGAAGTTTGAGCAACCGGATGAGTTAGGTGCTTATGACCGATGGGAAATGAAGCTGAGTAAAGGCGTAGCTCCTATGGTAAAGGAATGGGCGGATATGGTCCTCTTCTGTAATTATAAGACGATGGTTGTCAACGTGGATGGACAAGGCGCCCAGAAGGGCAAGAACAAAGCTCAGGGCGGCAGACGTGTTATGTACACGACCCATCACTCCTGCTGGGATGCTAAGAACCGGTATGGGCTCCCTGATGAAGTTCCATTTGAATATGATGCCATTCGTCACATTGTTGAAGAATCGACAGGTCCGGCAACACCTGCAAAGGAAGAGCGAAAAGCAGCCCCATCCACTTCACAGACGAGGCAGGAAGAATCCGGGAGTACAGTCAGTAAAAGCATTCAGGAGCCTCCAAAGGAAGAGAAGACAGCTCCGCCGGTGGATACAAAGTCAGAACCTATGAATCCCCCAGATGTAAAAGTGGATGAGAAGATTCCTAAAGCCCTCCGGGATCTGATGATACACAATCAGGTTGACGAGTGGGATATCCAAAACGTAGTGGCTGCCAGAGGATACTTCCCCGCAGATATGGCGGTCGCTGATTATCCGCCGGACTTTATCTCTGGTGTGTTGGTAGGAGCCTGGGATCAGGTATATCCCATGATTAAGGAAATGAAAGAAACTGACAGCTTGGTATTTAATTAAGGAGGTAACGATTTATGAGTGAAGAAATTGGAAGAGAAATAGGCTGGGACGATCAGATCGAAAACGAAGGTCAGGAGTACGAGCCCTTACCAGAAGGAATATATGAGTTTACTGTGGCCTCTATGGATCGGGGCAGATTCGCAGGAAGCGCCAAGATGGCAGCCTGCAACATGGCTAACATTGATTTACTGATTAAGGATGCAGATGGCAATGATCGTCATATGTTTGATAGCCTGTATCTTAATTCAAAGGCTGAATGGAAGTTAAGTCAGTTCTTCCTTTGCATTGGCCAGAAGAAGAAAGGGGAACCATTAAAGCCTAACTGGAATACCGTTCCCGGATCCACAGGAAAACTGGAACTGTACATAGATGAGTATAAGGACAAGGAGGGAAAGATCAGGAAGAATAATAAAGTTTCCAAATACCTTCCTTATGAGCCTAAACAATTTAAAGCGGGGACATTTTAACTATGGAACTTAGACCATATCAGTCAGAGGCAAAGGCTGCTATTTTTGAAGAATGGGACAAGGGCGTCAAACGGACGCTCCTGGTCCTCCCTACTGGGTGCGGTAAGACAATCGTATTTGCCAAGGTTACAGAGGATTGTGTCCGTAGGGGGAACCGGGTGTTAATTCTGGCCCATCGTGGAGAACTTCTGGATCAGGCAGCCGATAAGATCGGAAAAGCAACGGGCCTAGGGTGCGCTACCGAGAAGGCAGAGGAAACCTGCTTAGGGAGTTGGTTCCGGGTTGTAGTCGGATCCGTCCAGAGCCTAATGAGAGATAAGAGACTAAAACAATTCCCGGTGGATTATTTCGACACCATCATTATCGACGAAGCACATCATTGTTTATCTGACAGTTACCAAAAGATTCTAGATTATTTCAAAGGGGCCAATATTTTAGGCGTAACAGCAACACCGGACCGTGGTGACATGCGGAACCTGGGTGAATGCTTTGACAGTCTGGCCTATGAATATACGCTTCCCAAAGCAATTAAGGCTGGGTTTTTATCCCCAATCAAAGCCCTCACCATTCCCCTGCAGCTTGATCTTTCAGGAGTTGGTATGCAGTCCGGGGACTTCAAATCCGGAGATCTGGCAACGGCCCTGGATCCATACCTATATCAGATCGCAGATGAAATGGAAAAGCATTGCAGGGATCGGAAGACCGTTGTATTCCTTCCTTTGGTAAAAACAAGCCAGAAATTCCGGGATATCTTGAATGAAAAGGGTTTTAAGGCTGCTGAGGTAAACGGGGATAGTAAGGACCGTTCGGAGGTCCTGGCAGCCTATGAGCGAGGCGATTATAACGTACTCTGCAACTCTATGCTTCTTACGGAAGGCTGGGACTGTCCAAGTGTAGATTGCATTGTGGTCCTACGGCCGACGAAGGTCCGTAGCCTTTACAGCCAGATGGTAGGGCGTGGTACCAGATTATTCCCAGGGAAAGACCATTTATTATTATTAGACTTTCTATGGCACACGGAACGCCATGAACTATGCCATCCTGCAAGCCTGATCTGTCAGGATGAGGAAGTGGCCCGGAAAATGACTGAGAACATCGAAAAGGCCGGCTGCCCTATGGATATTGAAGAGGCAGAAAAACAGGCGG
The DNA here is from genome assembly GCF_900105215.1 of Lacrimispora sphenoides. Lineage (NCBI taxonomy): Bacteria > Bacillati > Bacillota > Clostridia > Lachnospirales > Lachnospiraceae > Lacrimispora > Lacrimispora sphenoides. The sequence goes on from NZ_FOIP01000001.1 coordinate 1,572,617, forward strand.
CAGAAGATGTTGTCGCTCAAAGAGAGGAAGCCCTTGCAAAGCAGCTTAAGGAAATGAGAAACCGCAAAAAGAAGCTGGTGGATCCTCTGCAGTTTGAAATGAGTATCCAGGCGGAGGATCTGTCAGGATATGTTCCGGCCTTTGGTTGGGAAATGGCACCACCATCAGATAGCCAGAAAAGAGAGCTTGAAAAGCGTGGGATCCTCCCTGATCAGATCGACAATGCAGGAAAGGCCAGTCTCATCCTGGATCGTTTACACAAGCGTCAGGAAGAAAATTTGAGTACACCAAAGCAGATCCGCTGCCTGGAAAAATACGGATTTCAGCATGTTGGAACGTGGAACTTTGTTTCTGCTAAAAACATGATTGACCGTATAGCAGCGGCAGGTTGGAGGGGCGCACCCTCTGGCGTGAATCCGCAGGAATATATACCGGAATAAGGAGACTTGAAACATGGATAGTACATACGACCTCATGGAGGTCCTAAATCATATAGACCCCTCAGAGCTTTCATATCAGGACTGGATTAATGTCGGCATGGCTCTGCAGCATGAAGGGTATACCGTTGATGTGTGGGACCGTTGGAGCATGAATGACCGGCGCTATCACGCAGGGGAATGTGAGAAGAAATGGCGAGGCTTCCACGGGGCCGGTACTCCGGTTACAGGTGGAACCATTGTCCAGTATGCCAGGGATCAGGGGTGGACACCTCCCTATGATCCCGGCACTGCCCTTGACTGGAACGACACTATTTCCGTTGAAGGTGTTGTTGTTGATAAGAATTGGGTGGAGGGCCGTGAAGTTATAGAACCGAAACAATGGGATCCGGCCAGGGAGCTTATTAAGTACCTGGAAGCCCTCTTTGAAGCAGGGGAAAATGTCGGCTATGTAGTAAAGAGCTGGAAAAAGGAAGAAGAAAACAAATGGGTACCGGCAGACAGTGGAACCTGTGACAGAACCGCAGGGCAGCTTGTTGAACTCTTGTCACAGTGCAATGGGGATATAGGCAGCGTGCTTGGAGACTATGACCCGGAGGGTGGAGCCTGGATCCGATTTAATCCCATGGACGGAAAAGGTGCTAAAAACGAAAACGTAACTGATTTTAAATATGCTTTGGTGGAATCGGATTCCATGGATATTGAGAAGCAGCACGCCATTATAAGGGAATTGGAATTACCGGTCGCCTGTCTGGTGCACAGCGGAGGAAAGAGTCTCCACGCCATTGTAAGGGTTGACGCCGTAGACTACACAGAGTACCGAAAGCGAGTAGATTATCTCTACGATATCTGCAAGAAAAATGGGCTTGCCATTGATCAACAGAACCGGAATCCTTCCAGGTTATCCAGAATGCCCGGTGTCATGCGAGGCGGTCAGAAGCAGTTTATCGTTGATACTAATATAGGTAAAGAGAGCTGGACGGAATGGAAAGAATGGATCGAGTCCATCAACGATGATCTTCCTGATCCGGAAAGCCTTGATGATGTATGGGAGAACCTTCCGGAGCTGGCACCGACCCTGATTGACGGATTGTTACGACAAGGACATAAGATGCTGATTGCTGGCCCATCAAAGGCCGGGAAATCGTTTTTACAGATAGAAATGTGTATTGCTATAGCTGAGGGAAAACATTGGCTTAACTGGGCTTGTACGCAGGGGAAAATCATGTATGTGAATCTGGAGCTTGACCGGGCCAGCTGCCTTCACCGATTCAAAGACGTGTATCAGGCTCTTGGGTGGCAACCTAAGAACCTTAAAAACATAGATATCTGGAACTTAAGAGGTAAGTCACGACCCATGGACAAGCTGGCTCCCATGCTGATCCGTAGAGCTGCGAAAAAGAATTACATAGTTATTGTTATTGATCCGATCTACAAGGTTATCACTGGTGATGAAAACAGCGCGGATCAGATGTCTAATTTCTGCAACCAGTTCGACAAGGTGTGCACAGAGCTTGGCGTGGCAGTGATCTACTGCCACCATCACAGCAAGGGAAGCCAGGGCGGAAAGAAGTCCATGGACCGGGCCAGCGGATCCGGTGTATTCGCCAGGGATCCTGATGCGCTTATTGACCTCATAGAACTAGAAACGACCGAAGAGCTTATGAAGCAACAGGAGAACCGGGCAGTCTGTGACGCCTGCAGGCAGTACCTTGATGCTAATACTAAGTGGGAGGACGACCTCTCCCAGGACGATTTATGTAGTAGCTTCCAGATGATGGAGTACTGTAAAGAGAAGCTGGAAAAGTGGCAGATGGCGGTCCTGGAGCGCAATATCGAAGCAGCCAAGGCCAAGGTAAAAGGAATGACCGCATGGCGTATTGAAGGGACCCTCAGAGAGTTTTCCAAGTTTGAACCGCAGAACCTCTGGTTTAATTATCCGGTACATGAGTTGGATAAGTCCGGAGTCCTGGAAGATATTCAGCCAGAGGCGGATGCACCTTCATGGAAGAAGAATTTCAGCAAAAAGAAGAATCCGGAAGAGGCCAAGAAGGAACGTAAGGAGAGTTTGGAAACTAATTATGAATCTATCCTAAGTTTCAATAATGGTGAAAAAGTGACGGTAAAAGAACTGTGTGAAGCCATGGGGAAATCCGAAGATACGATCAGGAGACACATAAAAGAGCATGGCGGTTTCTGGATTACTGATGGAGAAGTCGGCAAAAAGCAGTAGCCGCAAAGTCGAAGCCGCAAGTGCGGGAGCCGCACGCAAAAAGGAAAAATGCGTCTTGCGTTTTATATACTCAAAATCGAAGTATTTTCGAAAATGCGGGAGACGCACGCAAAGTCGGTAAAAATCGAGTTTGAGGGAGACGCACGCAAACCTATGTATATACATACATAGAAATGCGGCTTGCGCCTCAGTGGTACGGGGGTGTGTGGGAGTGGGCTAAAGCACAGCCCGCTCCACATCCCACCCCTGCCCCGTACAAGTCGCGTGAATGAAAGTGAAAAAATAAAATCAATGCGTTAAAGGAGTGAAGTGAAATGTTTTGTCCGATTTTAAAAGTTGATTGCATGGAAAAATCATGTGCATGGTACAGCGGGAGTTATGAAGCGTGCGCTGTTCAATTGACTGGAGAGAGCTTGTCAGAAATTTCTGTCACAACAGAAGATAAAGGGGTAAAGGTGATTGTGGATGACGATTGATTTCTTTATGCCGATGAAAAAGGTCCCCACTGTGACGCACCAGGAGAAGCAAGTGCATGTGGTAAATGGGAAGCCGATCTTTTATGAACCGGAAGAACTAAAAGCGGCCAGGGCGAAGTTTTTAGCGCACTTGGGGCAGCACGTCCCGGAAAAAAGGTTCACTGGTCCTGTGAGGCTGACAACGTGGTGGTGCTTCCCTGTTACTGGCAAGCATAAGAACGGGGAGTATAAGACCAGCAAGCCTGACACAGACAATCTGGTAAAGCTTCTTAAGGACGTTATGACGGAGCTACACTATTGGAAAGATGATGCACAGGTGGCGTCGGAAGTGATTGAAAAGTACTGGGCGGATCTCCCTGGCATTTACGTAAAGGTGGAAAGCCTATGACGGATCAGGAAGTACAGAAAGCCTTTGATGAGGTGTATAACAAGTTCTGGCTTAATTATCGCAACAAGCCTATTCCGAACGATTCTGAGGAATGGGAACGAGTTCATACATGGGCAGTAGTCCTGATGAAGAAGTATCCCTTCATGGAGCAGCTGGTGGCGGAAATGATGGCAGAGATTGACCAGAGAATGAGAAAAAGAGAAAACGTTTAAAGGAGTGCAATGAAAGAAGATTGTGGAAATTGTAGATATAAAAACCGGGGCAGTTTACGGTACCCGTGCAGTACCGGAGTGTACCAGCTTTATCATTCAAATAGATGTTTCATGTGGAGAAAGAGAACATGGTGGCAGCATTTTGTTGAGAAGATTATGAGTGGAAAAGGGTGAACAAATGAAATCATTATTGCATTATCCCGGAGGTAAGAAACGGATCGCTCCCTGGATAATTGGGAATATGCCTAAACACCACAGTTATTTGGATCCATTCTTTGGGGGAGGGGCTATCCTTTTCGCAAAGCCCCCTTCCAGGATTGAGACGGTGAATGATCTTGACGGTGATGTGGTGAATTTCTTCCGAGTTATTCAGAATCCGGAAAGCTGTCAGAAGTTGCAGGACTGGCTTACATATACGCCGTATTCCAGACAGATCTATGAGGATACCTTTACAAGAGAGCCTCAGTCACCGGTGGAGCGAGCCGGATACTTTGCAGTAAGATCCATGCAGAGTCATGGATTCCGACTAAATGGGAATTGCGGTTGGAAGAAAGATGTTTATGGCAGGGAAGCAGCCTATGCGGTCCGGTATTGGAATCAGCTTCCGGAAGCACTGGCAGAAATGGCCGTCCGGCTGAAAGGCGTACAGATCGAGAACAGACCGGCGCTGGAGTAGATCAGAGCCTTTGACCATGAAAACGTCCTGATCTACCTGGATCCACCTTATGTACTATCCACACGAGGCCGGAAGCAGTACCGGTATGAAATGTCTGATCAGGATCATGAGGAGCTGCTGGACGTAAGTGTCCACAGCCGGGCGAAGATTATGCTTTCCGGATATGACTGTGAGTTGTATGAACGTTATTTGAAGAACTGGTACAAACTGCAGATGCCGGCCAGGGCGCAGAATAATCTTAGACGGGTGGAAACGCTGTGGTTAAACTTTGAGCCGGTGGAGCAGATGAGATTAGAATCAGAGGTAGGCAAGGAAGCGGGAAGATCAGTGATTATGTCAGCTACGTAAACCCGAATTTTCAGGAGGAGAATATGAGCCGTTGCGATGAATGTAAAAAATATGCTGGTTTGCATAAGCCCAGGAAAGTTGACGAACAAAACTATATTTATGGATTTTGCTTTAAGGATTTCCACGGCAGTTATGGCAGCACATATCCGGTGTATATCCCGGATGGAGGAGTATGCAAGGCTTTTGATAAGTCTTCAGAAGAAAAATATGAATATGAAATAGATCCTGCATTTAAGTGTGAGTGTTGCAAGAAAGAGATGTTGGGCAAGATCGCTAAATGCTTAAATTAGGATTTCCCGGAGCACCGGGGGAAAGAATGTAATTATGAAAAAATTGGTTCTTTTTTACGAAAAAGTAGTACATACACATGCGGTTGAGGTGGAAGTAGAAAACGATGAAGAACTTGAGCAATTCATTGAAGATGTAAATGACGGTGATTATGATAATGCCGATGAAGCAATCACTGAATTATCATCATTAGGGAGCGTGAAGGTAAACGGCATTGAAAAGGATTATGACACAGATATTGATGAAGTGGAATGTGATTCTAAGGATGCTGATGAAAACTGATATTTGATTGATTAAGAAAGGAGGCCGGAGCCGTCCGGACGAAAAGGTACCTGGCTCCTTTAAAAATGGGATTTGAAGTATTTGAAAATTATAAATGTGATGGTCAGATGGAATTGACCGATTGCACCGGAAACAGGCAGCTCACGCACTTATCCCTCTTTTCGGGAATCGGAGGTCTTGATTTGGCAGCTGAATGGGCCGGATTTGAAAGTGTAGGGCAGTGTGAATGGGCTGATTATCCGACACAGGTATTAGAAAAGCACTGGCCTGATGTACCACGATGGAGAGATATCAGGACATTGAATGGAGAGAGTTTTTATGAAAGGACAAACAGAAGGACAGTTGACATTATCTCAGGTGGATTCCCGTGTCAGCCTTTCAGTGTTGCCGGGAAGCAAAGAGGCAAGGACGATGACCGTTACCTCTGGCCAGAAATGGTTAGGGTTATCAAAGAATTGCGGCCAGCTTGGGTTGTTGGAGAAAATGTTGCTGGAATCATCAATATGGCACTCGACACGGTGTTATCTGACTTGGAAGCCGCAGGCTACACCGTCAGGACGTTTGTATTACCAGCTTGCGGTGTCAACGCCCCGCACCAGCGATATAGAACCGCCATTGTGGCCTACACCAAAGGCAACAATACGGGGAGATTGTCCATCAGAGAGAGCGAGGAGAAGCCCAGATTTAGCAAGTGTAGTAAAGATGTGGCCGACACCTCAGGCATCAGATACAGCGGAACACAAAGTGATAGGGAACCCGGTAATTACCAAAAACGGAACGATCAGGCATATGAACAGGGAGGGAGGACAAAGCCTGATGCAGTTATCAAAGGTAGTGTTGTATGCAACACCACAAGCCAGGGATTACAGAACGGGTCAGAAAAGTCGCTGGGAAAGCAAAGAGAGAAGCAGGAATCTAAACGATCAGATTGGTGGGCAGCTGAACCCGGAGTGGGTAGAGTGGCTAATGGGGTTCCCCATCGGGTGGACAGAATTAAATGCCTCGGAAATGCAGTAGTACCAGCACAGTTTTACCCAATATTCCAGGCAATAGCTGATATAGAGTTACATAGGTAAACGAATATTTTCATGAGGAGGGTACAGATTGAGAAAATCACCAAAAGAGCGCCGGAATCAGTATGTGCAAGCGCAGAGGATCACCACGGCAGAGGCTGCTATAGCAGTAAAAGGACCGCCGGCCACGACCTTCTCTGCAACACATCCGGCTTATACATATACGAGTTCGTGTTTGGATCCGAGGCGGAGGGAGCCGCCAAGGCTGAGAAAGAAGGTAGAGTGTGAAACTAGAAGATAAAAAGAAAATCGTTGTCCAGGTTTATCCTGGCAGGAAGTTTGGGACTGTGATCGGCAGCAATGATGGCCTGATCGGGATCCTGCAGGACAATGGGGAGTATATGGATGTACCTCAGGAGAGGTTGAGGATTATTTCAGAGGGAGAGGAGGAAGTTAATGAATAAAGAGACAGCAGAGCAGTTAGCAAGGACGGCGGCACTCGAGGCAGTGAAGGAATTTGAAAAATCCCAGAAAAAAAATAAACAGGTCAAGGTGTTTCAGAATGCCAAGAAGCTTATGGAGAATTATAATCGGATTTGTCAGAGCGTCCAGGAGGGTGTGTCGGAGTTGTCGGACGTGGACGATGGGGAAGAGCTGGTGGAGTTATCGGCAGAGGATATTTACATAAACAGCATCATAAAAAGTAAGCTCCGGAGCATTGTTATGATCGCGCATATTGACAAGTGCCTGAAGCTTCTGGAAGAAGAACAGATCAGGAAGGAGTCACCAGAGAAGTATGATGCGTTCAAAAGCTTCTACTTGGACAGAGAAAACCAGGAAGACATTGCGGAAAGATTTGATACTACGGATAGAACCATAAGGCGATGGATTTCTGAATTGACTGACATTCTAAGTGTATATTTATTTGGAGCAGATGCCATCGTACTGGATTAGAGGACTTGACAAGCCGTGTCAAAATCGTGTCCTTGTAAAGTCCACATGGCCGATCTATAATGATAGTATCCAAAATTAGATAAATTAGGAAATCCTCCTTTAGCGGCTTCTGAGCGCATCAGCTCAGGGGCCGTATTGATTAATAGCTGACCGGAAACAATATAAGAACATATGTTCGAAAAAAGGTTGACGTTTCACATTTGGTGCATTATTATAGTTATATCATGATTGTGTTAACGAAACATACGATATCGGTTAATATGTGAAACAATGAAAACAAATGAAAGCGAGGATTTATTTATGACAGATAAAAAATATTGCATTCAACTTGCAGAATGTGATGGTAATTCTAAAGAAGTTTATTCCTTTGATGAGGTTGAGATTGGCACTTGGGTGGATGGTAAGCCAATTTATCGGAAAGTGATTTCTGGGAAGATTGCTAACGAAAGTGGTAATGCCCTTGTCTTTGCAAATGTTTCTGAACTTATGGTTGATCGGGTAATTAATTTTTACGGAAACATGATTGACAAGAATAATAGAGCTCAAATCACGTTGCAGACATCCTATAATGCAACAGCTGGATTAGATGCTGCAGTAAATATGTATTACCGTAATGATGATGGCAATATATACTATCATTTTCATGACAATGGATACTATCCAGGCTGTACAGCCTACGTGGTTTTTGAATACACAAAGAAATAATGCCCCCTACGGCTGTCGGCTGTAAGCTGTGATGGTTGTAATCTTCTGGAATTGGCATTTATATGGATTTTGAAAAGAAGGCTATTAAAAAAACAAAAGCGAGGTAAATTATATGTGCGAAGATAAAAAGAGTTGTATTACAATTAATTGTGGTTGTTGTAGTAATGGTAATGGCAATGATAGCACACCAGTTGGAACCGTAATTTCGTATATGGGAACAACGGCTCCCAAGCATTACTTAATATGCGATGGGACTATATATAATATTGACGATTATAAAGATTTTTCACAATTCATTAAAGTTCAATTTGGTTCTTATAATTATTTTGGAGGAGACGGAACTACAACCTTTGCCGTACCTGATTTGAGAGGTGAATTTTTAAGAGGTACGGGAGCTGGTATTAGAAATACAGGAAGTGGTGCGGCTGTAGGTGTACATCAAAATGCAACAATATCCCCCGGCTGGTATAATAATGATTATGGAACAGGCGTAGCTATCGGATTAAATGATTCAGATATCGATAGAGTAAATAATACCGTTTTAAGTGCGGAAAATACTGACTTTCTAGAAATGGGAAATTACGGGTATATGCAATTAAATGGAACAATAAAAACATCAGCTAAGCCAATAAGGTCATTTACCTCTCGTCCTACAAATACAGCGGTTCTTTATTGTATTAAATACGAATAAAGCATTACTGATAGTGTACCAAGCAAGACATTACAGTAATGGCTTAACTTTGACGGCTGCCAGGTGTAATAGCTTTGCAGTCGATTTGCCCGGTTTATACTCTCCCAAGACATTTTCCGGGTGTTAAGGCTCTTAGCTTATAGCTAGGGGCCTTTTATAATATTTTCTAATTTTACATATACGAACATATGTTCTATGCTGATTATACAAAATGAGCTCTTGTTTTTTGGAATATCTTTCCAATAAACATGTGATATAATATAGAAAAATGTCGAAATGGGGAAAATAGTATGAGATTAAAGCGTATTAATTATATCTGCAAAAGAAATGTTGTTGAACTAGAAGCTACAAAATTAGATGAAACTCAAAATAATATTCAGTATTATAAAATAGATAACTGGATCACATTGAGAGAAAGGTTAGAAAATTTAAAAGAAGTTGATTCACTTAAGCCATATGTCGATTATCTATATGAAATCTCAGGCTTTCTTATGTTTACAGATAATGTTATGTTAGACGAACAGCAAATCCGTATGTTCGAATTAAGATTAGATATTATAAGAACAAGAGCAGATAGCATTGTGGAGTTATGCAAAAGCATAGGATATGATTATAATGATGAAGTTGAATTTGATGTAAAACTTCCAGAGGAAGCAGATATTTGTGATTTTTCAGCAAACATTGATGATCTATCTAAAGTATTGTCGCAATGTCCTTTTTTTCAAATAAAGGACACCCAAATAAAAATACAAAAAATTGATGTTGGTAGCACTTGGCTGGAGATGGCTATAAAAGGAGCTGCTGCTTTGGGGCTTTTGGAAAAATTAACTATTATTGTTGAGAGAACATTGGCTATTTGGTCGTATATAAAGACAAATAAATTACAGGAAGAACAATATAGGAAAGCTAAAATCGATACCGCTCAATTGGATATAATAGCAGAAGCTAATGAAACTGTGATTAAATCTCTAGTAAAGAACTTAGTGAAAGAATTGGATAATGCAAACGAAAAAAAATTAGATCCTGAAGAAGAAAGCAAGGCGGAAATGTGTTTTGATATGCTTATTAAGTTATATGATAAAGGATTGGAATTTCATAATTCAATAAGGGACCAAGAGGAACCCAAGGTTCTATTTCCGACAAGTAGAGAGTGGAAGCAGATATCTGAAAATCCCATAAAACTATTGACCGGAAACGGTAATTTAAAAGAAGACATTGAAGACGATAATGAACAATAAGTGTTTTAGAGGCGCTCTCTCGGTACCTCTTTTCTTCAGAGGCGGTCAACCCCGTCTCTTTTTTATAGCCAAAACAAACGAATGAATGAGAAAAAGCAACAAAATAAAAACTTTCTTGTGGATAGTTATTGACATACGGTGCACCGTATGATATGATAGTAACATAAGGAGGTGAGATACAGATGAGAGGCAGAAGCCGAAAGAAAAAGCCCGATAGCAAACTCAAGACTTGGCTGGTCGGAGTGCTAACGGACTTAATAGTAGGAATAATCCTTCTATTCATTTCAAAGCTACTCAAGTAGCGGAGAGGGGCGAAAGCCCTTCTCTTACAACTATTATAACACACTCATCTGTATAAAATCAATATGTCTGATAATTTAAGATTTTTAGGTATCTTCTTCATCGCCTTGGCATGTGCGAGACTGGCAATAGGCTTGTATTGTATGTGGAGGGATAGCCGTGGAAGAAAAGAAGATTAGGTCACAGGACAAATGGAACGCAAAAGCCGGTCTGATCAGTAAATCCTATAAACTGAAACGGGAATTGACAGAACAGTTCGCAGAGGCCTGTGAGAAGGCAGGAGTTAGCCAGGCAGGACAGATTACCAAAATGATGAAAGAGTTTATTGCTGAACAGAACAAGTAGTGCAGGGAAGCATTCGGGAAACCGGGTGCTTTTTCTATTGCATGAAAATGTTTTGATATCTAAAACAACGAAAGGAGTGAGCCTGATGGCATTGACCAAGAAACAGAAATTTTTTATAGAAGAATACTTGATTGATCTTAATGCCACGCAGGCAGCCATAAGAGCAGGATATTCCTCAGATACGGCAAAAGAAATTGGTTGTGAGAACTTAACAAAACCTAACATTCGTACGCATATAGACAAAGCCATGGCGGAGCGATCCCGTCGCACTGGGGTGAATGCCGATCGGGTAGTTCAGGAGCTTGCAAAGATCGCCTTTGTAAATGCTGTGGACGTAATTGATCCAGACACCGCTACCGTGAAAGAAGATGCTCTTCCGGAAGACACGGCTGCGATCCAGTCCGTAAAGGTTAAGACCTTTGGCGAAGATGGTCTTGAAAGAGAAATCAAGATGGCAGATAAGATTAAGGCTCTAGAGCTGTTGGGCAAGCACATGGGAATGTTCAAGGAAAAAGTGGATTTGACTGTTCAGACTTCTGAGAAGTTGGATGATATCATGTCCCAGATGGGCGGTGAGGGCCTTGAAGAGTAGTAGCTTTCCTCTGTCTCAGAAATACATTGATTTCATAAACACGGTGGACGGAGTAGACGCAGACTTCTTGGAGGGGACTACTGCCAGCGGAAAAACTACCGTAGGGGCTGGTGTTAAGTTCATGCGCATGGTGAGCCGTAGCAATAAGAAACTGCACATCATAGCATCAAAGACAACCGGTACTGCAGAGAAGAACGTTATTCAGCAGGATAATGGGATTCTGGATCTACACCAGAGCGCAAGGTATTACGGCAACGGGGATAAGGATTATAAAATACCTCATATCGTATTTGAGGGAAAGATCATCTTTGTCCTGGGATATGATAACCGTGATAAGTGGGAGCTGGTTCTGGGTTCTCAGTTCGGCTGTGTTTATATTGATGAAATCAACACGGCCAACATTGATTTTGTACGAGAGGTAGCCACCAGAAACGATTATCTCATGGCAACACTCAACCCAGATGATCCTAACCTCCCGATCTACAAGGAATTTATAAACCGATCTCGACCATATAAAAAATACGCTGCAGATGTGCCAGCAGAGATCATGGCAGAGCTTACGGAAGCGCCAGTATCCAAGTGGAGGTACTGGTTTTTTACGTTCAGGGATAATCTCTCCCTGACAGAGGAAGCCATACAGAAAAAGATCCGATCAGCTCCACCAGGCACTAAGCTTTACAAGAATAAGATCCAGGGTCTAAGAGGAAAAGCAACCGGTCTGATTTTTCCGAACTTTGACCGTAAAAAACACGTGGTCAGCAAAACCTGGGTAAAGCAGCAGATCGAATCCGGAAAGATTAAGGTCAAGAAGTTCTCAGCTGCCCTGGACACATCTTATTCCAGCAAAAGCCCGGATACCATTGCAATGATCTTCCAGGCAATTACCATGGACCGGAAGGTGATTGTCCTTGATGAGAAGGTGTACAGCAACGCTGATCTGTCCATTCCTCTGGCTCCATCGGATACTACTCTAAAGTTTGTGGACTTCCTGGAACGGAACCGTAAGGAGTGGGGCCTTGCAAAAGATGTATTTATAGATTGTGCCGATCAGGCAACGATCACGGAACTTAAAAAGTATAAGAGGCTCAAAGGCTGCCTGTATAATTTCCATGACTCATACAAAAAGGTAACGATTCTTGACCGTATCAACCTCATGTTGGGCTGGATCACACAGGGCTGCTATCTGGTCGTGGATACCTGCACAGAGCACATGGGAGAGCTGGACCGGTATTCTTGGCAGGAAGATAAGGACGAACCGGAGGACCGCAACGATCATACAATCAACGCCAGCCAGTATGGGTGGATCCCGTACCGAAATTTGATAGGATTTGAGGAGGAAGAAAAGAAATGAGGTGGGTATCAGCATTGAGTGATAACATAAAACGGGGTATCCGCAGCTGGCTCCAGATACAGCCAAGCGGAGGAACTGCCATACAGATCAATGAGATTATGGACTTTGAACTTCATGCCATCCGCAACCGAATCTGGTACCGTGGTGATGGAAATGAACTGGAGCAGCTTTACCAGCAGACCGCCGAGTTTGCAGATCAGTATAAATTTTGGGCATCCAAGTGCACCCCAGGAATGGAAATGAGAAAGATCCATACCGGCTTGCCTGGCTTAATCGTTCGTGTTTTGACAGGGATTGTCTTATCGGACATGAATGACTTTGACTTTGATAACGAGGCGCAGGCTGGCTTGTGGAAGGATATAGAGAAAAAGAACCGTTTTCGAAAGAAGCTGGAAGGGTGCTTAAAAGAAGTATTGTATATCGGTGATGGTGCATGGAAAGTGACATTCAACACAAAGAAAAGTAAATTTCCTATCCTTCAATGGTATCCAGGGGAACGGGTAGAGTTAGTCTATGATGCCGATGAGCTGGAAGAGGTGGTGTTTAAAACGCCATACACAGAAAAACATAAGCGTTACGTCTTATATGAGCATTACGGCTATGGATACATACGGAATGAGTTGTTTGTGGAAGATCGTCAGGTAGATCTAAAATCTATTGATAAGACGAAGAACCTGTGTGATTACCAGTTTGATAGCAGTACCATACTTGCAGTGCCACTAAAGATATACGAGAGCACGAAATACGAAGGCCGGGGCGGATCCATTTTTGATGGGAAGCTGGATAGTTTCGATGCTTTTGACGAAGCCTGGAGCCAATGGATGGACGCACTGCGGGCCGGCAGGGCCAGAACCTTTATACCGGAATCTTACATACCAAGAAATCCAGAAACGGGTGAGCTGATAAGGCCCAATCCATTCGATAATCGTTTCATTTCCGGTGATGACAACATGGGTGAGGACGGCAAGAATATGATTAACACGGAACAGCCGAATATCCCCCATGAAAGCTATCTTGCCAGTTATGTGACCGCCTTGGATCTCTGCCTGCAGGGAATCATATCACCCAGTACTCTTGGTATTGATATGAAGAAGCTGGATAATGCGGAAGCCCAGCGGGAGAAGGAAAAGGCTACGCTTTATACCCGTAATGCTGTGGTAGAGGCTTTACAGGAATCTTTGCCGGAGATTATCGCCACTTGCATCAACGCCTATCACATCCTTCTTATGCAGCCAGTGGAAGAGGTAAAGGTGCAAATTCCGTTCGGAGAATATGCCAACCCGTCCTTTGAAAGCCAGGTGGAAACAATGTCAAAAGCCCGGCCGGGATCCCCAGTCATGAGTATTGAGGCCCAGGTGGAGGAAATGTGGGGCGATAGCAAGGACGATAAATGGAAGGCGGGGGAGGTGAGCCGACTAAAACATGAGCTTGGGATCATGGAAACAGAGGAACCAAACGTAGCCGGCTATGATGGAATGGAGGGTGCAGCCAATGCGCCAGAAACAGGAATTACCGAGTGATAGTGCCTATAACCTTCGAAAGATCTTTGAGGATATAGAGCTTGACCTTATCAAAAACCTTAAGCGCAACCTCACACGCCATGAGAAGGAAGAAGAGAGAGAAGGATTCCGGTGGGAAATGTGGCAGAAAGCGAAGCTTCGGAACCTTTTCAATTTTAGGAAGGAAAATCTGAATATCGTAAAGGATCGTAGCTCCGAGATTGCGGAAACTGTTGACAGTACACTGCAAGGAAGCTTTGATAAGGCCAAAAAGGCGTTATACCGCATAATAAGATCTGCTGGCAAGTCATTGAGCTTTCCGATTCCGGTAGCCCAAAATGAGTTAGATACTCCAGCGAGGACAGAGGAAAGTTTCTTCGGCATAAACGAAGATAAGGTAAATGCTATGCAGGAAACTGCAGAAGGCACATTCCGGCCAGAAGGGGAAGAAAAGACCTTAACTGGAAAAGATAACGATCAAAAGCTGGCTGATTTAAAGGCACAGGTTACCAAGGATATGCAAAAGGCACAAGGAACTGTTTGGAGATACATGGACGATATCTACAGGCAGACCATCTATAAGACCGGAATGTTCATGGCTGCGGGCACAAAAACGTTAGATCAGGCAATTGATATGGCCACAAAGGATTTCCTAAATGCCGGAATTAATTGTATTGAGTATAAAACCGGAAGGCGGGTAAATATCGCCAGTTATGCGGAAATGGCTCTGCGTACCGCCTCCCAGCGCGCAACATTTCTAGCTGAGGGGAAGTTAAGGGATCAATGGGGGATCCATACCGTAATGGTATCGGCCCACGCCAATACATGCTCTAAGTGTGCACCGTGGCAAGGAAAGGTTCTGGTCGATGATGTGTTCAGCCACGGAACAGCAGAGGAAGCGAAAGAATTAGGAGTCCCCCTCTTGTCAGAAGCGATGAAAGCTGGACTGCTGCACCCGAACTGCCGCCATACCCTGACAACGTATTTCCCGGATATAACGGTACTCCCTGCTGTGCCGGACGAAAAAAAGGCCAAAGAAAACTACGAAGCAGAACAGATGCAGCGTGCGATCGAGAGGAAGATACGAAAATGGAAGCGAATAGCTGAGGGGGCAGCACAAGGGGCCACAGTAAAATTGGCGAACGATAAACTGTTCGAGTTACATAAGATGATGAAAGAACACCTGGAACATCACCCAGAGCTACGGAGGGCACCAGGTCGGGAAAAAACACGTGGATTGACGTAGTATCTTACTCTCAAAATTTCAATACTTCATTAAGGCGGTGATCCAACTATCTCCCTTTGAGGCGCAGGGTTATGCGTCTTATTTTTATGCCCGAAGGCGCTATAAACTACGGTGAGACACACTGTTACCAACTGTTCGTGCATACAGCACATGGAGACACCATTTAACTGTGAAAGGAGATTATAATATGAGATTTGGAAGATTTATGCCTATGTTTGATGCTGATGGAGGACAGAACGGATCTGGTGGAGCTGCCCCCGGAGCGGCCCAGACACCATCGATCGGAACTACCCAGCAGACGTCACAGACCACTGCTCCTGCTATTGATTACGATAAGATCGCTCAGCTGATAGCCGGCAAACAGGCAGCCACCGAGGATAGCGTCCTGAAAGGGTACCTCAAACAACAGGGGCTGAGTCAGGAAGAAATGAGTCAGGCCATAGCAGCATTTAAACAGCAGAAGGCAGCCTCCCAGCCGGATGTGAATGCAATGCAGACGCAGCTTGCACAGGCACAGGCAGCGGCCCAGAAAGCAATGCTTGACAATGTAGCCACAATGGCAGCAATCGGCCTGGGACTGGACGCTAAGACGATCCCCTATGTACTTAAAATTGCCGATCTCAGTCAAGCCATGGGGCAGGACGGAAAGATCAATGAAGAGACAATGAAAAATGCCTTAAACAAGGTTCTGGAAGATGTACCAGCGTTGAAACCACAACCGGCCCAGGCTTCCGGGTTTGTCCAGGTAGGAACTACCGGAATTGGCCAGCAGCAAACAGCAACTGATGATGCCTTAAAACAGGCATTTGGACTTTAATGAAAGAGAGGAATTAACACATGGCAGTATATGATTATGCAACAACCTTCACTCAGCTCCTTCAGCAGAAGTATGCAAAGGAACTTTGTTCTGATGCCCTTGCACAGAGCAATCAGCAGGTGAAATTTTTAAACGCACAAACGATTAAATTACCCAGAATGACAGTATCTGGATATAAGGATCACACCAGGACCCCTGGCTTTAATTCTGGTACGCTTTCCAATGATTGGGAGCCTAAAAAACTGGAACATGACCGGGATATTGAATTTTTCGTGGATCCTATGGATATCGATGAAACGAATCTTACTTTGTCCGTTGCGAATATCCAGAACACCTTTGAAACGGAGCAGGCTATTCCCGAAAAGGATTCTTATCGCTTTTCGAAGCTTCATGCAGAACTGACAAAATACTCCGGTCGTATTGATTCCACAGTGATTACGGCAGCTAATTTCCTGGAGGCATTTGATACTGAAATGGCGATCATGGACGAGGCAGGAGTGCCAGAGGAAGGGCGGGTTCTGTATGTTACCCCTTCTATGCGAAAGATCGTTAAGGAAGCGGAGGGCATTCAGCGAATGATGACCGTTACCACTCCCTCTACCATTAACCGTAAGGTGCACTCCCTCGATGACGTCGCGATCAAGATGGTACCAGCCGCCAGAATGAAAACAAAGTATGATTTTACGGACGGTTGCGTGGCGGCTACTGATGCTAAGCAGATCAACTGGATCCTGATTCATACTTCTTGCGTAGTGGCTAGGGATAAATACAGCTATATTAAATTGTTTACTCCGGGTACTGATAGCAGAACGGCAGATGGATACCTGTATCAAAATCGTAATTACGGGGATCTGTTCCTGCTTGAAAAGAAAGTACCCGGCTGCTCTATAAATGTGACAGCTTAATAAGGAGGGATTAGTGCATGAAAGCATCAAAAGGAAATAAAGAGTATGCCATTGACAAGAGTCAGCAGAAAGCTTATCAGGACAGAGGTTTTGATATCATAGACGATGACGGAAGTATCATTGCTTATGGAAGAGGTAAAATGGTGCCTTATGGGGATTACATGACTCTTAAAGAGGAATTGGAAGAGCTGAAAGCACATGGAGAGAATGCAGATGATCAGGATATCATTGATATTCTGAAAGCATTTGCTCATGAAAAGGGAATTGATCTGGGAAAGGCTGCCACCGTTCCTGGAATCATTAAGAAAATCAAGGAGTTTAATCCGGAAGGCGGTGCCTAAGATGTCTTACGTCCCCTATGTCACACCAGAGTATTACAAAGGAACCTATAAAGGCAGCACAGTACCGGAGGGAGAGCTGGAAAGGCACCTTCGACAAGCCAGCCGTCACATTGATTCCCTGACCTACAATCGCATTGTGGGCCGGGGATTTTCCAATTTGACCGAGTTTCAGCAGGAAGTCATACAGGAAGTGATCTGCCAGCAGGCCGATTTTGAATATGAGAATGCCGATGAGATTGGCACGATCCTATCCAGTTACAGCCTTAATGGTGCATCGGTTCAGTTTGGGAGCTCCTGGAATGTATTTACCGATAAAGGCGTGGCCATGAAGCGAGATGTATACGCCCAGCTGTCCCAGACGGGCTTATGCTGCAGGTTAGCGAGGTGAGCCTATGAAATATCCATGTTTGGTGCCGAAACGGCTGTGTAAGACAGATATTGCGTTAGTCCTATATGAAGAAGGACTATCTGAATCAGGCGGTCCTTTGGAGGCGGCGGAACTGTCTTTAAAATGCAACTACCAGGATTCTGCTAAAATGATTATGGATACAGATCAGAAATTAGTGCAGATATCAGGGATTGCTTTATTTCCCGGTGATATCTGCCCTGTTCTGCCTGTAATTAGCGGGGGAGAAGTTACTATCTTTGGGAAAGAGAGAACTATCATGCAGGCCCTTAAAGCTAGGAACCCGGACGGGACAGTTAATTACACGGAATTAAGGTTGATCTAATGAAGGTGAATGTCACTGTCAAACTGGATCCGGGAAAGCTTAAGGAGATCCAGGAGGCTATTGAACCATCGATTCAACAGGCGGTTGCTGCTGTAAAATCCGACATTGTAAGCAGTCAGGTGGTTCCGAAGGAGACCGGTGAGCTGGAGCGTAGTTCCTTCATGAAAAAGAAGTCCAGGACCAAGTATCAAATTGTTTATGATACCCCTTATGCAAGGCGGCTTTATTGGCACCCGGAATACAACTTTCGGACTGATAAAAATCAGAACGCCGGGGGACTTTGGCTTCAGGAATATATTGATGGTGCTAAGAAAGACTTCTTTAAAAATGCTTTTAAGGCCCGGCTGAAAGCAAATGCGAAAGGGTTGATAACATGACGCTGACAGATGTAAAGGATTTTCTGAAATCCAAAGTAGAGTGTCCCTGCTGGTACATAGGAAAGATCAACGGAAATGATAAACAGTGTATCGGAATATATCCCACGCAGGGGCCAGACCGCCCTATCCCAATAGGTGGTTTAAAAAATAAGTCCTATGATACCAAGGCAGTATCCGTCCTGGTCCATTGGGGAGTAGATGCAGTTTGCGCGGAAGCAAAAGCACAGGAGTTGTATGATCTCTTATATGGGAAATGCGGTATCATAGGTGACAACGAGGTGTTTCTATTCGATATGCGAACAGATTCCCCTGTGAGTGTCGGGACGGATAGCAAAGGTATCTATGAACATGTAATTAATTTTGTAATCTATTACAAGAAAGGATGATATTATGTCAGATTCAAGCTTAGGAGTATTTCCGGTTTATGATTTGGTGTTTAAGATTGGAACGAAAGGAAAAAAGAGCACAGAAAGTGATATGAAAGAAATTGCTGACATGGAAAGTTTTGAGATCAGCATCGATGGGGGTGTCCAGGATTGGACTCCCATGACAACAAAAGGTTGGGCAAGATCCTTGATGACCGCCAAGAAATTCAAGGTTAGCTTAAAGGGAAAACGTAACGTTGGAGACCCGGGAAACGATTATGTGGCGAGCGTTGCATGGAAAGATGGCCTGGATTGTAGTACGAAGGCTTCCGTTGACTTTCCTGATGGTGCAGCTCTGGTATTTGATTGTGTATTAGATGTTAAATCAATTTATGGTGGTGATTCCACCAATGTTGCACCGTTAGAGTTCGACATGGTGGGAGATGGAAGACCAGTTTATACGCCTGCGGGTGGTACTGTGGCGGGAGAATAAGGAGGAGATAGATATGGCAAGAGCTTATGATATTGTTGCAAGACTGCAGAGCGGGAAGGAACGGCCTACGGTCAAAATTGATGCAGACCACGAGTTCAAAATCAACACAAGTAAAAGCGCTGTACTCTTTATCCGGGCATCTACGGAGGATCCGGAAAAGGATGAATTTGACAAGATCGATGATATTATCAAGATCACTTTGGGAGAAGAAGCCTTCGAATACATTATGTCTCAGGATCCCACAATGGATAACCTGAGCCTTATTGTCAATGTTATCATGGCAGCGATTGCCAATGAGGACTTAGAAAAAGTAGAGGCTGAAGCCGGGGAGGAAAGACAGGCAGGGAAGAAAAGAAGTTAGTTCCTGGTATGATATCTTCGAAGATTGGGAGCTGATAGAATCCTCCTTTGCCATGCAATACAATATTCGCCTTGTCGAAGCGGAGGACATGGACTGGAAAGAGTTCTGCACTTTATTGTCCGGGATTATGCCTAAGACCCCGTTAGGACAGATTGTGAGTATCCGCAGTGAAGAGGATAAGGACATGCTGAAACAGTTTACAAAGGCGCAGCATGAGATCCGGAATAGCTGGAGAAGCCGTCATAATCCTACTGAGGGCATGACAGAAGCAGAAAAAGCAAAAGCAGTAAATGAAATACAGGAATTATTCGCGCGGGCGTTCGGGTAGAATGCCCGTTTTTCTATGAAAGGCAGGTGAGATGATGAGCGACAGTATAGGAAGAATCGGGCTAGATTTAGAGGTGCAATCCGATATTGGAAGGCAGATATCAGACGCCGCCCAGAAGATTGGTACCGGGTTAAAGGGTAGTCTTGAGAAAGCAACGGTGGGTGTCAACACTGAAAAAATGTTTAAGGACATGGACGATCAGGTAAAGGGAACAATGCAAAACGTTACCAGCACAATTAACGCCGCCCTGGATAAGTGTTTCGGGAAAGCGGGGGCTGAGATTGATAACTTAGGAGAACGTCTGGGCGCTGCTATTGAAAAGGCGCTTTCCCGGTTTACTGACGTCAATGCTGCCCCTCATGCCGCAGACAACGCAGCTTTATCCGGTAAAAGCGTTAGCCCTGCAAAGCCGAGAGGACCGCCCGTTAAAATGCCTACAATCAAGGTGGATGCCACTTCTGATATTCTTCAAAAACAGGCAGAGCAAACAGAAGCAGTCATCAATAATTTAGGTAAGCAGATTGATGTCCTGGATGAGAAGCTTGCAGGCTTAAAGGAATCGCATGAACGTACCTTTAATGAATCTAAAAAATTAAAGATCCAGGAGCAGATTGTAAAAACAGAAGGAAGTATCATTAATCTTCAGGGGAAAGTCGAGGGCCTGGGCGTACAGTGGGATGCAATCAACGGGAAGATTGATGAAATGGCAACTAAGGCAGCTGAGGCGGCTAAGGCCACTGCGGCTGCAGCCACCAAGGCTGCTAAAAGCCAGCAGGTAAGAAACTCCCCGGGATACAATGTGAAAGTACCACAGGTAAACCTAGCCCCTAAAGTAACCGGCCTGCATGACGTATCCGGCAGCATTGAGGCAGCCAAAGTAAAAACCATGGCATCTGTAGATCAGATCAATCAGATGTTTGCTCTGATTGGCACCAGAAACGCATTAAACGGAGTTAATTTCTTAAAAAGGGGCTTCACTGATCTGTTCAGAATCCTTGGCGGCGGGATTACTGGATCTGCAAGAAAGTTGACAAGTTCTCTTGATAATCTATTCCGAACAGCAGGTAGTGGCGGCATGAAGCTACTAAAGGCTGCGGGGCAGATTACTCTTTTCGGAAGAACTTTAAAAAAGAGTGGCAACGATGCTTCCAGTGCTCAAAGCGGAATGCAGAAGATGCTAAAAACGTTGATGATCTATCGTCTGATTATCCCTATGGTGGTAAGTGCAATCCGCTCCATGGGTAAACATTTGATGGATTCCATGAAGGCCAACGATCAATTTAACAACTCTCTGAAACAGATTCGCTCAAATCTGAATGTGGCGTTTACTCCAATTTTACAGTCAATCATGCCCGCCTTAAATGCACTTATGGCTGCACTGGCACGTGTAACTGGCTATGTAGCAGCATTTGTAAGCCTGTTGTTTGGTAAGACACTAGCGGGGAGCGTAGCGGCCACAAAGAGCCTTGTGGCGGCAAAATCGGCTATGGGGGCTTATGGGAATAGTGCGAAGAAAGCGGCAAAGGACGCACAAGGCGTAAGTACCGGAATTGATGAACTTAATATTCTGAAAGATGATAGCAACGCTGATGGTGGCGGTGGAGCAGGGGCACCTGAAATAACCACTCCTGATATTGATACAAGTCAGATGGATGCCATTGACTCTGTTGCTGAGAAAGTAAAGAGCGTACTAAGCCAGCTATTCAAACCCTTAAAGGATTCATGGGATTTGGAAGGCAAAAGCGTAATGGATGCGGCTGATTATGCTTTTAATAATATCATAGGCCTGGCTAAATCTATGGGAGAGAGCTTCCTGGAAGTATGGACAAACGGAACCGGGGAGCAGTTCTGCACGAATATCCTGCGTTTGGTAGAATTGATTTTAAATATAGTTGGTGATATAGCCGGTGCATTTAAAAACGCCTGGGATGAAAACGAAAGGGGAACTGCCCTTTTGCAAAGCATCTTTGATCGGTTAAATTCCTGGCTGGCTCTGATCCTTACCATCGGAGAATCCTTCCGTACTGTATGGAACAACGGAACCGGAGAGTCCATAATAGGTCATATCCTCGAGATTTTAACGAATATTAACAATATGATTACTAATATTCGCGATAATTTTCGGACGGCGTGGGAACTTGATGGAACCGGAACGGCAGTTATTCAGAACCTAATGGATCTGTTTGACGGTCTATTAGGTTCGATCGATAGAATTACGCAGTCTCTATCGGAATGGAGTAAGAACCTTGATTTCACCCCCCTTATCAAGGCATTTGAGCGCATTACCGCTGCCGTAAAGCCTCTGGGCGATAAATTAGGTTCAGGGCTAGAATGGCTATTTAAAAATATACTGGAGCCACTTGGAAAATGGGCGCTGGAGCAGGCGATTCCCGCAGCACTGGATGTCATAAAGGGCGCATTCGAAGTTTTAAATAGCGTCTTGGATAATTTAAAGCCTGTAGGTGAATGGCTGTGGGATTCATTTTTAAAGCCGATTGCCGATTGGACGGGTGGAGTTATTACCGATGTATTAAACGGCATAGCGGAAGCGTTAGACTGGATAGCGGGGAATGAAATTGCAGTAACAATACTGTCTTCTTTGGCAATAGCAATAGGGTTAGTATCTGCGGCGATAGGAGTTTATAATATTGTTGGAGCAGTGGCAGCCGCTGTTACAACTGGATTTGGTGTTGCAATTGCTGTTTTAACAAGTCCGATTACATTAGTAATTGCGGCGATTGCCGCACTTATTGCAATCGGGGTTTTATTATATAAGCACTGGGATGAGGTTAAGGAAAAAGCCGCAGAAATATGGGAACGTATCAAAACCATAATAACAGATGTCTGGCAGAATGTGAGTGACTTTACCGGTTCTATCTGGGACGGGATTAAAACTTTTGTTTCAGGTCTGTGGAATGGTATAAAAGAAGTGGCTTCTGCTGTTTTTGATGCGATCAAAAACAAACTAAAAGAGATATGGGAATCAATTAAGCAGACCATTGAGACCGTTTGGAATGGTATAAAAACCTTTGTCTCCGATCTGTGGGATAACGTTAAGAATAAGGCGGATGAAAGCTTCTCTGCAATCAGGGATAAGCTATCCGAAATCTGGGACAGTGTAAAGGCCACCATTGAGGAAAAGTGGACTGCCATAAAGGACTGGTTTGGAGAAATTTGGCAGAAGATTAAGGACGTATTCAAGCTGGATGAGATGACTCAGATCGGCAAAGATATGATGAATAATTTCTGGGACGGTATGCAGGAAATTTGGAGAAGCATTACTGGCTGGCTGAGTGGGGTTGCGGCTGAGGTAGGAAAGACATTCAATTCGGTTATTGACGGGGCAAAGAATCTTTTCAATAAAGCAAAAGATGATGCAGAAGAAAAAGAAGATAAAAAAGATAAAAAAGGATCCTCCGGTCCAGGAAGCAGTAAAGGTTATGTAAGTGGTGGTCCAGGGGACATAAAAGGTCATGCAACAGGTGGTTTTCCCGCTTCCGGTAGTTTGTTTGTTGCTAATGAAAACGGCAATCCTGAGATGGTAGGAAACTGGGGAGGCAAGGCTGCGGTTGCCAATAACATGCAGATTACAGAGGGTATCACTAGGGCGGTGCAGTATGGTATGAAGTCGGCAATTGCACCACTTGCCGCAAGCATGAGTTCCATCGCCAGTAATTCAACCCCGCAGCTGTCCCTGGTTGGCACATCTGGACGAAGTACCGACACGGCTGATCTGGTACAGGCTATGGCAAGTCAAGCAATGTCTACGCCAACCGAGAACATGTCAGATCACTACCTGTCCCTCATGGTGGACCTTCTCCGGAAGATCATAGAACTGATTGAGGCCATGGATTTGACTGTTAATATTGATATCAGGGAGATTAAAAAGAAACTGTCCGATCTGGACAAGAGAAGCGGTTTCTCTCTAAGAACAACGTAAGGAGGCGGTAAATATGGCAGTAATAACAATCAATGGCCGGGAGTTTCCGTCTCCCGACATTGGAGGGAATTTGGTGGTGGCTACGAATGTGAGTGATGGAAAAAATGCTCTGGGGGAGTTTATAGGCCAGAGAGTGGGAAGAGATCAATATAAATTTGAAAACCTACAATGGAAGTTTTTAGATGCTGTTACCTGGGCGGCCATGCTGCAGGAGTTTGATAAATTTGTGGTGACGGCAAGGATCCCGGATATGGTACATAATCGCATGATGACAATCCGCATGTATCCAGGAAATCGGACGGCTACACCGATTGAATTTGACAAAGACGGGCTTCCCACTGGCTATATGGACTGTAAGGTGAATATTGTTGATTGTGGGGTGATTGAGTAGTGCAGCCAGCAAGTCAGAAATATAAAGAACTGATGCGCCGTGAGTTCAGGGATCCGTTTTCATATATCCGCGTAACCATTGGCCTGATTAACCAAGAAGCCCAGGCAAGCGCCTATGTTCCTGAAAGAGAAAAATATACCTATTACAGCAGTTTTAAAATGCCCCTGGACAATTATGAGGTCAAGGAGCTTTACGCCACCTGCGACCAGAACTACACGGCAGTGGACGGCAGCATGTACTTTCTTCCAAGGGAGAGAGCGGATGTGGTGCTCAATCAGGGAATTGTGTCAGAGGAACTTCCTGGCCCCATAGAGATCCGGTTTCCAATTGAGTACGACATCAAAGGCTTAACGATTGAGTTTGGAAAAGCCTACCCAGTGGATTTTGTCATAGAATCCGATAACAACACGGTGGAAATCAAGGGTAATACAGACGGGCATTTCGTTACGGAGGAGATTTTCAACGGGGCAACGTTCCTGCGCCTCACCCCTTCGGCCATGATAAATAGCCAAAGCCGGTTCCGGATCCACAAGATCACAATGGGGATCGGCATTTACTTTGATAACCGGAAGATACTGTCCGCCACTAAGAAAGAACATATCAGCCCGATCATGGAGGAGCTGCCCGCCATCGACTTTTCCTTGACCGTCAACAACAAGGACCGGGCCTTTGATATAGAAAATCAGGAAAGCTCTGTAAACTTCTTAGAGATTGGCCAGGACATTTCTGTCTTATACGGCCAAGAACTTGATGATGGATCCGTGGAATGGTTGCCGGGCGCAACGGTGCAATTAAAGGAATGGTCCGCTGATGATGAGCAGATGGAGTTTTCGGCTACGGATCGTTTTGACGGTATGGACGGAACCTATTATAAGGGCCTGTACAGGCCAGAAGGGATAAGCCTGTACGATCTGGCGGTTGACGTGTTTTCCGATGCCGGAGTGGACTACCGGTCCTACTGGATTGATCCTTATTTAAAGTCCGTGAAGGTTGTAAATCCGATGCCGGTAGTCTCTCACAAGGAAGCCCTGCAGCTGATTGCCAACGCTGGGAGGTGTATCCTCTATCAGGATCGGGAAGGGAACATCTTATTAAAATCCAGTTTTATCCCGGACATGGAGGCAAGTTCCAACAATGAGACTTATTTCAGTAATGCCGGTGCGGTCCTCGATAAGACGATGAAGAAACCTTATGCTATGACAGCTCAGGACTATACGGACGTGACCCCTACACGGTATTTTCTGCCAAGACAGGAAGAGGGCGCGACCTATCTGAATGCCGGATATGTCTCAGAGGCGGTGGCAAAAAGTGATGGATCCTTTATGGTCAATCCAACGGTGGAGATCGGCCTAGAAGCCTCTTTCAAGTGCTTTGGGTTAACGCTGGAGTTCGGGGACAATAGTCCTGCTGCCATGGTCTTCCATGCTTACAGGGACGGATCACAGGTGGAGGACTACATAGTAACCAGCCTTACCGCTACAACGGTCATAGGTCATGAATTTGAGGAGTTTGACAAGCTGATTTTGGAATTTACGAAAGGCCATCCTAATAATCGGGTGGTATTAAACAATATCACCTTCGGAGACAGTACGGATTATATTTTTGAGTATGGTCATGAGCTGACTAAGACGCCCAGGGGTACCCAGCTTGCAAAGGTAAGAGAACTGCAGGTGATCCGGACGCTCTACAACCAAACAAACGAGGTAAAGGAGCTGGCGAAAGAAACAATAGCCGTTACCTCTGCGGATAATCGGTATACCTTTTATTTCAGCAACCCTGTTTATGACTTGTCCTGTTCTTTGACAGAGCCGCAGGGGGGCCAGACAGTAGCTATAGTAGAGAGTAGCAGCTATTGTGCCACCGTGGAGATCACAGGGGCTATGGGGGCCGTTGAAGTCTCTGTGAGTGGCCGGGAATACCTCACAAGTCAGACCAAAGTAGGCCGGCAGCTTAATCCAACAGGCAGCTTAGAGACCTGGGAAAATCCCCTAGTATCCGATATGGTCCACGCCGCTGACTTAACTGACTGGATCGGTGACTATATGAAATCGGATCGGGAGTACGATTTACAGTATCGTGGGGAGCCAAGGATCGATGCAAATGATATAGCATTCCTGGAAAATAAGTATGTCCCGGATCTACTCCTCCGGGTGCATGAACATACCTTGAAATTCAATGGCGCCTTAAGCGGCACCGTAAAGGCAAGGAGGGACATGAGTAATGTGGCAACAACCAAAAACTAATTGGAAAGAAACTGATTTCTTTAATATAGAAGATTACAACCGCATAAAGGGAAACTTAAATGAAATCCGGTCGCAGGCACTGCTCCTCTGGCCGGATTTTGTATATGAAGAAATGGGAGCGGATAAGACCTATCAGGATTACGGCTTCTATGCAGATGAGATCAACCGGTTTGAGTCTAACGTGGAAAATATCCGCTCTGGGACCTATCCCTTTAAGACAGGATCCCGCCAGACTTTTTATGATAATCAGCCTTTTATAGATTGGAAGGAACTGAACCGGATTGAAGAAGCATGCAGGCTGATTTATAGCAATATTCAAAGCCGATATAACGGCAGAAGAACGCTATCATTTACATTGAATGGAGGTACATTTTAAATGGGATTGAAAACGGATTATAAGGATGCCATGTTTGATGGTCAGCGCAGGTACCGCTTGATCCCCAATGAGGACGGCACGTACAGCCTGCCGGATGAGACGACCTACACCCAAAAAGGGGATCGTTTCGGAGCTAATGATATAAATGCAACCAACAAAGCAATCAATCAGATCAACCATGTAACAGAGGTAACCTTGACCGTCGCAGGCTGGGAGGGAAGTGCTCCCCCCTATACGCAAATGGTGGCCGCTCCTGGAGCTGCAGAAAACTCAGAAGCAATAGCAGTAAGCGCCTTGGCAGATGGAGCCACAGAGGCCACTCAAAAGGCGTATATCAAAGCCTATGGTATTGTGACAAGTGGTACGGCCTTCTTGGGGGATGGGGCAGCCACTTTCAAGGTTTATAAAAAGCCGGCAACCGATATTAAGATCGGCTTGAAAGGAGTGTAAGATATGGGAAAGATATGGATGCCGGGAGGTGGTGGCGGAGCCGATCTGGATGTCATAACAGCGGGGGCCGGTGATGTACTGGAAAGCAAGGTGATTGTGGATAAAGACGGGAATCCTCTTTATGGAACTATGCCTCATCTTACAAATCGGTCCACTCTCTATCATGAGTTAGGCAATCCAACGAAGGTGATTCTTGGTGATAATGCATATGTTGTTAAAAATACGGACAATGTTACCAGGGCAGAAATTCGATATAACGGTGCTGCTGGATATATTACTCCCAACACTCTAATTGCTATCGACCAAACAAAAATGGCCGCTGCTGGTGGCCTGACTGCTGGAAAAATGATATCCGGACAGTCTGCTTTCGGAATTGCGGGCAGTATCCCCGTTCTTGGCGGTCAGACCATTAATCCCGGAACGTCACAGCAGACGGTTAGCAGCTCTGGAAAGTACATGACTGGGAATGTGGTGGTGAACGGAGATGCAGATCTAATATCTGGCAATATTCTAAGAGGAAAAAATATATTTAATGTTGCTGGAAGTGATAATGTATTGCGGTTTATTAGCGGAAATACTACTTCTGGAACCTCTTCTATATCATTAGGTAATGGGACTTATTGGTATTATTGTACAATTAATCCAGGGTTTATACCTGTGTTCGCACTTGCCATTTGCGGTTCCATTACTTGGAGAAATAGCGGAGCTAGCATCAATTACGAATCTAAGAGCGGTGGTGTGGATGGTTATTTTGGCTCAGTATCTACATCGGTTTGGAACTGGACATCGTCTTCTGTGATGCTGCCGTGTGTGGCACGTAGCAGCGCTTGTTATTATTGGATATTTGGATATTGATGCGTTTCAGATGTTAAAATCACAAAAAGTTAATTCCTAGAGTGTTATGAAACTTTTGCAAAAGGGGATTTTTTGAGCAGTATACGTAATAATCAATGAACCTAAAAAAAGAAAAGGAACATTGATATACCATAATGAATAATCAAAAAATCCAATAGCATTTAACAAGATTATCAGCATTCCATGAACAATATATATTCCTAATGTGTATGGCGCAAGTTTAGCAATTACAGACAAAACTTTATTTTTATTTAGCGAAGTAAAGAAAAACATTATCGTTGAATTCCACAGAATAACGATAAGATTGTCAAAAGCGTATTCAGGTGAATAATATTGATACCAGCGGTATACAAGCAAGTACTGCAGTGGTCCGGCGATAATACTTGTAACAATTAACATGGCTGTATAAGATGGAAAATGCGAAGATCTAATAAAGGTTGAGTATTTAAGAATTGCGCCGCCAAGACAAAAATAAAAAAGCCAGGTCCATAGTCTTAGAATCTGCGGAACCATTTTTGAAATAGTATCCTTGCCTAATAAAAACCGATGAATTGATATGGCATCAATTGATATACAAATAAGGCCAAGGACTAAAGTTACCTTGAGTGCTGAATATTTGTTTTGATTGAATAGCTTGTAAAGTATAGGAAGAAGCAAGTAAAGTAAAACAAGTGCGCCAAGAAACCAGAAGTTTCCAAAACCACTTTTTTGAAGAAAACTATCTATTAAAAAAGTAATTGGGTTACTCCATTTATGCTTAAAAAAAAGCAGAGAAATAGTATATAAAACTGACCAGAGAGAAGTTAGGAGCATTATTCTGGCTATTTTTCTGCCCGCGTATTTCCAT
This sequence comes from Lacrimispora sphenoides, assembly GCF_900105215.1. Taxonomy (NCBI): domain Bacteria; kingdom Bacillati; phylum Bacillota; class Clostridia; order Lachnospirales; family Lachnospiraceae; genus Lacrimispora; species Lacrimispora sphenoides. Next base: position 1,601,711 of record NZ_FOIP01000001.1, read on the forward strand.
GAAATAGATGCTCTATTTAAAATAAATCCCCCATTTATCATAAAGAATATGGGAACAGCACATCCAGCTAAATAATAGGTGTAAGCGGGACATTCAGAGCCTATTCCAGAATGGAGGCGTATAACAAGGATAGTTGCAATTACTTTTAAAAAATCAATAGAAACGTTATGTTTTGAATGTGGAAAAATATCGTTGCGTAATGACATGTAGATTCTCCTAAAGAATTATTTTGAAGTCATTATATCATAGCTTTAAACAATAAGAAATCGAGGAGGCAATAAAAAATGAAAGCATTAGTAATCTATGACTTAACAGGCCGTATCTGGAACATCATTTATGACACAGAAACTATTCCGCAGGGCCTTACCTGCATGTGGGTTGATATTCCTGATGGGGCCCAGCTGAAATGCGTTGATGTAACTGATCCGGAGAATCCCAAGGCCGTATTTACATACCTTCCGGAAAGCGACATGAGCAAGCTTCAGAATCAGGTGAGGGAACTCCGGGAACAGAACGGGCTCCTTATCGCCCAGGTAGCATATTTATCTATGATGTCCGGTTTTGATGTAGAGGAGGTATAAAACGATGAATAAATTTGAAAAGGTGAAAGGATTTTATGAAGCAGGTCTATGGTCCGTTGGTATGGTGTGGAATGCCGTAGACCGCTGGATCACAGAAAAAGAGTACCTGGATATCACCGGGAAAGAGTATGAGAAAGAGTGAGGAATATGAGAATGAAAAAAGAAGCACTTTGTATGGTAGTGGGAACTGTGGGTAGCTTTATAGCATCATTATTTGGGGGCTGGGATACCGGGATCGGTACTCTGGTCCTTTTTATGGCCATTGATTTTCTTTCCGGATTGGCCGTGGCGGGAGTCTTCAAGAGGAGCACCAAAACCGAAACGGGAGCCCTAGAGTCGAAAGCTGGCTTTAAAGGATTATGTCGGAAGGGCATGACGCTCTTATTTGTTCTGATTGCGTACCGGTTGGATTTAGTCATCGGGACCAGCTACATAAGAGATACCGTTATTATCGGCTTTCTTGCAAACGAACTGATCTCCATCGTGGAGAATGCCGGAATCATGGGTCTGCCACTTCCTGCAGCTCTGATCAAAGCCATTGATGTGTTAAAAAAGAAAGCAGAAGTAACAGAATAACAAGTTGTAACATCACAACTTTTAGGCCTGGGATTATCCTGGGCCTTTTCTCATGAAATGGAGGAGAATATGCAGATTAAGAAATTACTTACACCTTATAATTACTCCGCGGGTACCGCGGATCGCATTAAGTACATTGTAATTCATTATGTAGGAGCCTTGGGAGGAGCAGAAGCAAACTGTAAGTATTACGCCTCCCAGTATATTGGTGCCAGTGCACATTATTACGTTGGATTCAGCGGAGAAGTTTGGCAGTCCGTTGAGGAAAAGGACATTGCATGGCATTGTGGGGCTAAATCGTACGTTCACCCGGAATGCAGGAATCAAAACAGTATTGGTATTGAAATGTGTGTTAGAAATAGTAGTGGAAATCTGGCAGAAACAAGCCGGGACTGGTACTTTGAGGATGCTACGGTAAAAGCAGCGATCGAGCTGACAAAGGAGCTGATGGCGAAATATAATATACCTGCGGACCGGGTGATCCGTCATCATGATGTAACAGGAAAGATTTGCCCGAACCCTTATGTATGGAATCACACCCGGCATACCTGGGACGGCTTTAAGGCTGCTCTTGCAATGGTGCCTGTGAAGAAATCAAGATGGATCCATGAGGACAATGGGTGGAGGTTTTACTTGGGAGATACCGGCCTGCCGATCCGGAATGATTGGCTTCAGGATCAAGACAAATGGTATTGGTTCGATGGCGCCGGAATGATGGCCACAAGCACATGGTATCAGTACAAGGGCGGTTGGTACTATCTGGGATCAGATGGAGCTATGGTCAAGGGCCTGCAGGCGTCTGGTGGCAAGTGGTATTACCTGGATGAGGACGGTAAAATGGCAATAGAGCCAGTGACGCTCACACCGGATCAGAATGGGGCGTTGCAGTATTCTGGACGATGATGTAGAACATAGGAAAGGTATAAACTGGAGTGTACGCTATATGTATTAGATATCAATAATACGCAGCGTATTGTTCTATTTAAAACTTATATACGTTTCGATAAAGCAGTTATCCTATACCGGTGGCAAAATATAGAAAGTAAAAGCGCATAACTATCTATATATAGTATATTAATTATAAAAAAATCTATATATAGAAAGTATATGAATTTTTTGTAAATTTCTTTATTAGCTTCTTGTTTTTATCGAACAAATAAGGTAGTATATAATTACAAATACAATTTTTAATATGATGCTAAAAAACTAAGGATAGTTTAATTTGTCGAAAAAAGGGGAGATTCATTATGTATTTCGAGATTATTGATAACGTACAAAAAAATAAATATTCACAAGAAGAACTGGATACTTTAAAAGCAAAATTGGAAAATAAAATACTAAATATTTTTTTCAAAAACGATTGTACAGAAAAACCTCGAGTAGAATAACTCGAGGTTTTTTGCTTTTATGTAGTTGGAGTTTTAATTACAGACCTTTTATTCATAAATTCTTTTATTCTTTTTCCCCATCTATTATAACGTTCTTCTTTTCTTATTAATCTGTTTCTTACTTTAATCCATCTTCCGTATAATTCACACGTGTTACAATAATATTTGTCTACATTATTTACATTTATTGATGAGATAAATATATAAGAATACGGAATAAGCGTAAATAATGCTTGATGAAGACTTTGATATACTACTTTATCATCTGCTAATTTACTATTAAAACTCATACTAAAGTGTTCAATTCTGTTAAGAGTATGTAAAATAATGTCTCTTTTTGTTTCAATAAAAATGTCTTTTTGTAATCTACCTTTATCTATTGGGCCTCCAATTAATTTTAGGTATTTATTGATTTCATTTTTATTAAATAAATTATTTAATTCTTCTAGATTAAAATGTCTTGCATTCTCAACAGCCTTTATTTTATTATCTATAATATTTTTTATTTCTTCATCCGCACTTAATGAAATCATTGTATATGAAATTAAATCAACTACTTCTTTTGAAAATTGATTAGCAATTTCAACAGCATTTGCTATTCGTAATAATTTTTTTTGCTTCCAGTATTCATAGGCTGCAAATAACACGCCAAAAGTTGTAAAAATATTTGATATTAACTCAATCCATGTTTTAATTAAATCACTATTAGATTTATTAAAAATACCAAGCATAATTTCGCTATTAGTAATAATAGGGTTTAATATAGTACACTTAAATAGGAAAAGTAATATAAGTACAATAGCTGCTTTTTTCATTCTACCCCCTCGGTAACTGATTATAAATAAGATTGTATAACATTTGTCATGTTTTATCAATATATGTTGTAATAAATTTTACAAAGTTAACAGGTAATATATATTAAATAGTAATTTTAAACATATAAATCTTGCTCAGAATTCCAAGTAAAAAGGCGGGTTCCGGTATTCCGGGCCCGCCTATTACATACAAAACGTGATACTATTATGATACTAAAAATTGTTATAATAGTATAAATCATTTGTTTTCATGCTAATTATCTTTAGAATTGCTGAAAAAACAGGAGATTACAGCGTGTAGAAAACAATGGTCTTTGTAAGAGAAAAGTAAAAAACTTATTGAGAATCATTATAAATAAAGGATTCCCTGTATTAAAAAGCTGCAGGATAAAATCACAATTACCTTACGCATTGTTTTCTTGCTTTAAATGTTGAGTTGACTAAAGATATTAGTTTAGATGAAACAGAGCAAATAAGAGTTGTATTAAAACCCTTGGATGAGGTAATCAAAAGTCTCAAAAATAATGATTTTTTACAAGCATTACACGTTTCATCTTTATTTCATGCTTTCATGTATATGGATATAATAAAGATTTAGAGCACGAAAGATGGACCTCTGGAAGGTGCATGCTGCGCACCTCTGCCCCTAAAATCTCTATATCTGTTTATCAAGCCATTTATCTAAAATGGTTAATTGCTTCTCCGTATGAAACCAGTGTTCACCACCATCTAATACGGTTAAATCACAGGCAAACCGTTTTGCAAATTCTTCAACTATTTCACGCTCAGTTAGATTATCCTCTGAACCGAATAAAATTGCCGTTGATACATTCCATCTGTCAATGGGATTGTTTCTCACATAACAATAATAATCCCAGTTTAGCATATCTCCTATTGGCGTTTGAATTTCTTGTTTTTCCTTCAGCACTTCTTCGCTGACGCTAAACCACTTCATCATATTTTGTATTAAGCGTTCCATGTTAAGTATAGGAGAAAGAAACAGGCACTTTTTAAGCGGCATATCTTTGTACGCAAGCAGACTAAAATATGCGCCTAAGCTACTGGCGTACAAGTAAATGTCAACCCAACTCTGTTGGACATATGCTCCAATTATATTCAAATCGTGAATCCCATTCCAGATCACACAAGGATAGTTTTCATTTATTCGTTCACCGTGTTCGGGCAAGTCAAAACTAAGAACTTGAAAGCCTTTTTTAACTGCCTTTTCCGCAAAACTATTTGCTTCTTCCTTATTTGCGTTCTTACCATGAACATATATGTAGATGCTGTCCGATTTTGTTCCCCACAAAATCACAGGGATATTCTCTATTTTTATAAATTCTTTATCCATATATACTCCTTAAATCTTATAGCTGACAATGCGTCTGATTCTCCCTATTGCGTATTGAGGTACAAATGCGAATCTGGTTAATATCCTTTGTGTTTATACTTTTTCTCTTGTAGCCACAATTCAAATTTGTATTTGTTTTTCTTTTCCCTTTGCTCTCTGATTTTGTCTTACGGGTAAATTTGTTTTTACGCGTTGCAAAGTCAAAACGTTGAAAAAATATAGCAGTATCATAGATTGAGAAAATGGGTTATTAGCCAGAACGATGAACTTAAAGCCTATACCGGATCAGGATAGCGCTGTGAAATACTAAGGCTACTTACGTCCCTTGAATACCCAGGAGATGATACGCGAAATAAGGGTACTAGCTCTTATTTTTTTTAATAAACTTTATAACCAAAATAATAACTGAAATCAATAATAAATAATTTACAGCAGACCAAAGATAATTAATTATTTCCATTTTTAACTCCTACTTGATGGTGGCTAAATTATAGCTGCATTATCGGATGTACTCATCATTAATTAATCAACAATTTACTTATATGATTTCTATTATATATATTTAAAGAAGGCTTGTAAATGTTGTTTCATTGACAATGGCGGATATCCGGTATTAGAAAATTATTATAAATAAAGAAAAATAGGAATTTTTATATTGCAGTGGCTATTTCTCGTCGGTATGAGTGTGGAGATCTGGTATGCTTTTATCCTACAGCCACTTTCTAAAAGTATTGGAAAGATTAGAATTGTGAGTGTCAAGATTATACCATAAAGCTTAAAAATAAGACTGTTAATTGTATATAGTTACTAAATTTTGATAAAAAAGTGATAACGAACTATTTTATTACCAATTTCAACCGATATAGTTTATGAATAACATGGGGAAAGGCGGAAGTATGAAGCGTTCAGGATTAGTAAAGGCAGCAATAGGAATTTTGGCATTTTTGGTTATTGCTTTTTTGACCGTATTTTTTTTAATCTCCAGTGCATTAAAGGATTTCAAGGTTCAGGTGATGGATTTTGACCAGGAGTTAAATTTAAGAAAACCGGTACAGGTGAAAATGGAACCGACCATTTTGTTTCTTGGAAACAGCATGACATATTATAATGATCTTCCGACGGTATTTTTAAATTTAAGCCGGAGCGGAGGATTTGCCGCAGAGGTATATGAATTGACGGAAGGCTCGTATCGTCTTGAATATTTTGCGGATGAAGCGGATGAGGTTGGGGAACAGGCGTATGATGCACTGAAAAATTATGATTGGGATTATGTAATTTTGCAGGAACAAAGCGGTATTTCCACAATGGGAGCAGAAGAGCACATGTATCCTGCCGCAAGGACGCTTGACAGTATGATCCGGGAAGCAAATGGCGAATCGGTGTTTCTTATGACGTGGGCTTATAAAGAGGGTTTCTCTTTACCGCTATTAGGTTTGGAATTTAATAATACAAGAGAAGAAATGCAGACTCAAATGGCTCAAAACTATATAAACATTGCAACTGAACTGGATGCGCTGCTGGCACCTGCTGGTATCGCATTTATGCGGTGTTCTTCCAATTATCCGGAAATTGAACTCTGGGATGAAGACGGAAATCACCCGTCACAGGCTGGGACATATCTGGCTGCATGTGTTTTGTATCAGGTGTTATACGATCAGTCACCCGGAGAGCTTGGCTACACAGCTGATCTGGATAGGCAGACGGCTTCGAAGCTGCAACTGGTTGCTGCGGGGATCCGATAACGGGATCCGGGTTTCTGTTCTATAAAAATATAAATAGTCTTTGGAGGACATAAGTATGAAAAAGAAATGGAATGTTATAATTGACGGAAATGAGCATGAGATTGCTTTTAGACCCGGCGCTTTTCGTGGAAAGAAGATCGTGGATGGTGTTTCTACCCCTATTAAAAGTACAAGTATGTTTATCAGGGTTTTTGATGAGCCAATCGAGCTGGAGGGAAAAACACTTCACCTTACGGCAATTGGTTCCAAAGTGGATCTGGCTGTGGATGACGTTTACTTAAATTCTAAGAAACCATACGTACCGCTTAATGAAATACCCCGCTGGGCTTATGGATTTACCGCTGCCATTATCATAATCGGCTGGATCCTTAGCGGCCTGTTCGGAATATTAGTTGGCACCATAGGAGGTGTGTTTGTTATTAAAAGATCGATTTCTCCAAAACACAAGAGTCCGATGCCGTCTTGCCTGGGCGTATCAGCCCTGTGTGTTGTCATACAGTTTTTATTCTTGTACATGAGAATTGCGGTAGCTTTATAGGTGTTATCATTAAAAGTGAAATGATTACAAAAACAATGACTATCAACCTTAGGTTGATAGTTTTTTTGTCCTAAAGTTAGAATAAACTGAAATAATCATCAAAGGAGCACCATAAGCAACATCCCTTTAAAGGAGAGGAGCCGGCAAGATTGGAGGAATCCTGCCGGCTGTATGAAAAAAGTTTATCTAATAAGGATATTACCTGTAACAAGTATTAATATATCGGTTGGTTGTGTAGAAAAGTTGTGGAAGATGTGAACAGTTTGTGAAAGAAACTGCACCTTTCGCCAGGGATGATCCTGGGTTTATATTCATATTTTTATACTGGCAGCTCAGTTATGCTGAAAATTATCGAAAACTTACAAACTGCAAACTTGCGTTCCCTGCACCATATATGATACAATCGATCAGTTGATGCATGTTTTCATTAAGATGAATTTATTTGGAGGAATTTTAATATGAGGTTACGTCATATACCAGGCTCGGAGGAGGAAATTGCGGGCAGTCCCTATGTTGTACAGAATCCTTTTGAAAAAAAGGGCTGCTGGAAGGAAGTGTTTGGCAATGAAAATCCCATAGAGATAGAAGTTGGAATGGGAAAGGGCCGTTTTATCATGGAACTGGCTGCCATTCATCCGGAAATCAATTATGTTGGTATTGAGAGGTATCCCAGTGTCCTTTTGAGAGGCTTACAGAAAAGGTCTCAGATGGAACTTGATAATATATTCTTTATGTGTGTGGATGCAAAAAATCTGGCCGATATATTCGCTCCGGGAGAGGTCCAGAAGGTCTACTTAAACTTTTCCGATCCCTGGCCAAAGGACCGCCATGCAAAGCGCAGGCTTACATCAGAGGATTTTATGGCGGTTTATGACCAGATTTTAAAGCCTGACGGTGCTGTGGAATTTAAAACTGACAACAGGGGCCTGTTTGATTATTCCCTGGAAGCAATCCCGAGAGCTGGGTGGCTGGTTAAGGAATTCACCTATGACCTTCACCACAATCAGATGGGAAAGGGAAATGTGATGACAGAGTATGAAGAGAAGTTTTCCTCTCAGGGGAACCCAATTTATAAACTGATCGCAGGAAGAAAATAATGTTTTTAAAAACCGGCATCCGGATTTAATAACCGTGATGCCGGTTTTGCATATAATAAAGCAAAAGCAGAGGCGGGAGCAGCAGTTATGGGAATGAAAGACAAGGTTACAAGCAAGCTTCTTCAGGCGACCAGTGATAAAACGGAATTAAATAAGAAAATGCTGTCTTGGAACAAATCTTTTGTAGAAGTGAACAAAACATTAGGCGGAAATGTACAAAAAAATAAGAATAATAAATAAATTCGAAAAAGTTGTAAATTATTTGTAAAAAAGGTGTTGACTTTTGTAGGATACAGTTATATAATTACACACGTGCTCAAGACGAAAGCACAGTGAAAGAAAAACAAAAGACATGCGCCTTTAGCTCAGTTGGTAGAGCAGTAGACTCTTAATCTATTTGTCCGGGGTTCGAGCCCCCGAAGGCGCACTAAAAAGTTCCGGTTTTGCAGACAGAGAGCTGCGGGGTTGGGGCTTTTATTTTGTCTGGATTTATGCGGGACTACAAGGTGGCGGTTAATTCTGAGGGTGCATCTAGAAAATGGAATGAACGCAAGCTGTAACAGGCACCCGGTCACAGGTTTGTCAACTTGCAATACTTAATCAACAGAATAGTTTTGATTACGGTTAATTTAATTAGTTGCTACATACACAAATGGTTAGACCGAGATGAGAGTGATAGTCAGCCCAAATAACCCCCTAGAGAAGTCCATCTCTAGGGGGTTACTTGATCTCCTTATATATCGAAAGCCAGCGATAAGGCACACCAGAGCAATAACAGTGCCATGATGATATTAAATGGACGGTAGTACTTCTTTAAGAGCTTCTGGAATACTCCCCCAGCTGCAGCCTATGTGATGGTTCCGGCTATGCCTATGGCTGTCAGGCAAAAAGCGTGGATGAGCAAAGAGCCAAAGCTGCTTTCATACGGCAGTACATATCCTGTATAGACCGTTATGGCATACAGGATAATCTTCACATTGACAAACTCAAGCAGAAAGCCTTTCATAAACGACATTTGATTGTTTTCATCGTCATCCGGTTTACTACGTGCCACATGGATTGCCAGATACGCGATGTAGGCAGCGCCCACATACTTGAGTACGTTTGCCACTGATGGCACATACTTGGCCAGTTCATAGCAGAATAGTGCGCAGATGATCATCACACAGAGGAAACCGGCGGCGATACCCAGAAGAATATCCTTTCCTTTTCGCCAACCATGCTGGCTGACCGCGTGAAGTGCGACGATATTATTTGGTCCCGGTGTAAAAGCCGTGACCAATGTGTATAGCAAATACGAAACAATAATTGAAAAAAACACTTGTATTTCACCTCCCTAGCGTCTATGATACAACCAGAAGATCGTTAAAACAAATTGAAATAATTAATAATATAATACAATTCCATTGAAGTATAAGGGAGGCTTCGTTATGGACTTGAAATATTTAAACACTTTCCGTGTGATCGTTGAGGAGGGCAGTTTCTCAAAGGCTGCCGAAAGATTAAACTATACACAGTCCACAATCACCTTTCAGATCGGCCAGTTGGAGCAGGAGCTTTCAAGCAGCCTTTTTGAAAAGATCGGAAGAAAGATGGTGTTGAGCAAGGCCGGAGAGCAATTGATTCCGTATGTAGACGAAGTGCTCTCCTCTGTTGAAAGGCTTCGCTGCTTTGAAGATGATCTCGCCGAGTGCCAGGGGGATCTGCGCATCGGCGTTGGAGAAACGCTTTTGTGTTACCAACTGCCGGCAATTCTAAAAGAGTTTCATAAGCAAGCCCCAAAAGCCCGTCTGTTTCTTCGCTCCATGAACTGTTACGATATCCGTGATGATCTGAAGAGCGGAGCGTTGGACTTGGGCGTATTCTACGAGGATGTGGGCGGTTTCGGTTCCAGTCTCACCACTCATCCGTTCGGGACCTATCCGCTTGCACTGGTGGCATCACCAGAACTAAGAAGTTGTTACCCTGATTTCATCACCCCAGATCAGCAGATACCTGTTCCCTTTATCATCAACGAACCGAACTGTGTATTCCGGCAGATATTTGAGCGGTATCTACGGGAAAAGTCAATCATGCTTGACCACACCATAGAACTGTGGAGCATCCCAACCATTAAAAACCTAGTAAAAAATGATGTTGGGATTTCCTTTTTGCCAAGGTTTGCAGTACAGGCTGAGTTGGATGAAAGAGTACTAGCTGAAATTCCAACAGGGCTTACAGACACAATAATTTCTGCAGTATGCGGCTATCACAAAAACAAGTGGATAAGCCCTCTGATGAAATTATTTATTGGCTTATGTTCGGCAAAGGATCAACCATTCCTCATATAATGACTTCTTTCCTGAATTAATTATGTAATTTTGAGAAATGCCAAATGGAATGGGGTTTAAGATATGGATTAAATGGAAAACAACACGCCCATCCGGACATCATGTATGTGGAGCTGATGCATGGGAACCAAATTATTTTCATTTAAATTAGACTAACTGGAAAAATCATGTCATAATTTTTATAATAATAGACAGGATGATATTAATCTATTTGGAAATAGAAAGGCGTTATTATGTATACAAAACAAGATCTAAAGCAGAATTTAAAGGAAATGGGAATTATGCCCCATGACACTTTGCTTCTGCACTCATCCATGAAGGCAATTGGAGAGGTTGAAGGTGGGGCGGATACTGTACTTGATGCTTTTATGGAATATATGTCTGACGGTCTGCTTATACTGCCCACTCATACATGGGCTGCCATGTCAGAATACCACAATGTATATGATCCACGAATAGAGCCGGCTTGCGTAGGAATTTTACCCAATCTTTTTATGAGACGGAAAGGAATACTTCGATCTTTACATCCAACCCATAGTGTAGCCGTGTATGGAAAGGATAGCAAGGCATTTATTGAGGGGGAAGAAAACCGGACAACGCCCTGCCCGCCAGGTGGCTGCTATGATCGTTTAAAAGATAGAAATGGTAAAATCCTGCTTCTTGGGGTTGGTCACGAGCGAAATACTTTTATACATTGCGTGGAAGAGCATTTAGATGTACCGGAGCGCCTGACCAAGGAACCCACTTATTTTAAGATAGTCATGCCAGGCAATCAGATTAAGCCCTCCTTTATGCACTGTCATTACAATCCTGTTACGGATTATATTTCTGATAATTACACAAAACTGGAACAGGCTTTTTACGACAGAAATGCAGCAGTTAAGACCTGTTTTGGCGATGCCGCCTGCATTCTGTGTGATGCTAATGCAGTATATGAGGTGACAAAAGATGTGTTGTCCCACCAGATTAATTGTATCATAGAATTGGAAACAATTCCTAAGGAGTGGTGGCTGAACGTATAAGATTTCACCCAATTCTATAGTTTTATAAATCTAAAAAAAGAATATGAATCTGAAAATCGTTTATTCCATTTATCCGTTTCTTCCATTATAATTATAGTAACTATAAAATAATCTATTACGGAAGAGGTGGAACCAGATGTCAAAGGAACAGTATTTTGAAAACCGGAATAATTATATTAGCGGCGAGGATAAGGCATGGGTCACGGATTACTGCCAAAGGAATTGGCCGGAGGAAGTGAATCATATCCTTCGAATTGCAGATGATGCAATAGAGCATACGTTTTTGTTTGATTTGCGGTGGGATATGGAGCGGACCTATGAGCCGGTTCATTTTGATCAGGAAGTAGTTTGGGACTACATGCCGGGAGATGACCCGGAATTTATCTTTCAGTTCAACCGCCACCAGTTCTTTATATGCCTGGGACAGGCATATGCCATGACTGGTGATGAAAAGTATGCAAAGACTTTTGCAGAGCTATTAGATTCCTGGATAAAAAACAATCCTCTTACTGAAGAAACCAAACAAACTACATGGAGGAGCATTGAAGCCGGTATAAGGGCTGAAACCTGGGTAAAGGCCATGGGCTATTTTAAGGACAGCCCCTCTGTAGATGACAGGCTTGTGAAAGCATATATGGACTGTCTCACCGTTCATGCAGAATACCTTATGACTACCTATAAACATTTCCAGATCAAGAGCAACTGGGGAGTTATTGAAAACCGGGGCCTTATGGAGATCGCACTGGCACTTCCTTTAAGCGACCGGACAAGAGAATATCTGGACGCAGCGCTTATGCGCCTTAGTGAAGAGATAGAGGTGCAGATCGCCGATGACGGAGTGCACTGGGAGCAATCCCCTATGTATCATAATGAGGTGTTTCATTGTTATCTGGAAGTGATGCGGTTGGCTAAGCGCTACGGAATTAAGCTTTCAAGGAAAAGGATGGAGAAAGTACGGCAGATGGCCTATGCAAATGCTGCTTGGAAAAAGCCCAACCATTGCCAGCCCATGCAGGGAGACAGTGATGAAACCGATATCAGGGACTTACTGACTCAAAGCGCCTGGCTGTTTTCAGATCCGATGCTGAAATTCTGTGCTTATGACAAAATGGATTATGACGGTGCATGGGACTTTATAAAAGAAGGAATCGAGGGCTATGGAAAGCTAATTGCAAAGGAACCGGATTTTTTAGACAGGGTTATGGAAAGCACCGGAAATCTTTTTGTCCGGTCCGGCTGGGATGAAAATGCGGATTATTTCCACTTCCGCTGCGGATTCCTGGGAGGAGGCCACGGCCATTCTGACAAGCTGCATGTGGACCTTGTGATCAACGGAGAAGATATCCTCATGGACACAGGGCGTTATCATTATGTGCCTGGCGAAGCAAGAACCTGGTTTAAAAGCGCCTTAGGCCACAATGTTCCCCTGATTGACGGCCGTGACTATTTAAAGTGCCGGGATGCCTGGGGCGTGGATCAGATGTCTGCTGCATATTTTGGCGGTTATAAGAAAAAGGACGGGTACCGCTATATCCAGGGAAGCCACGGTGGATATTTAAATGGAGAAGAGGGAAATGTGTGGATCACCAGAAAAGTGCTGGCAATTGATACGGATCTTTATCTGATCGCTGACGAGTTTTTCTCAAGGGAAAAGCACACATACCAGCAGCTCTTTCATTTTAACAACCAGGGAAAGGTTTCCAGGTCCGGATGCACCGTTCGTTATTGTGGCATCAGGACAGACGGGGAATTGACAGTTCTTACGCAGGGATGTGAGATGAAGCTGTCAGATGGCCGGATATCAAGAAATTATAACCAGATGGAAACGGGAAGGCAGCTTTTGACCGGTAAAGAAGCAGATGGTTTTTCTTCTATTATTACTGTTGTATCAGGAGGGGAAAAGAAGAACTACAAATCTCCGGAGCTTTCCCTTCTTCCTGTATTTGGCGCGGACCCATCGGTTCCCTTAGATCCTTCTGATGCGGAGGCGGTATCTATTGGCTGGAAAGGAAAGAACTATGTGGTTATTTTGGCCCACCGAGATATCGGAGATTCCACAGACCTGCTTACAGCTGGAGGCGTGAAGGGACTTGGAACGGTGATGGTATTTGATACGGAAAAGCAGAAAGTGGGAGGCACGGTACTTCACTGGTAGAGAACAGAAAAGGAATATATGAGAGAAAGCAGCGTTATCCGATTAGGAAAAACGCTGCTTTTTTGCAATGGTCTAAGGCTAAAAATGATGGTATACTTATCTTAAAGGGCAATCCGTGCCTCAATCCAGTGCAGGACATCATTAATGACTTCATCCCTGCAGTATTCATTAAAGATCTCGTGGAACAATCCTCCATAGATCTTCATCTGCTTATCTTTTGATGGTGCGGCTGCGAAGAATTCATAAGTGTCCTGAACGCTTACCAATCCATCCTTTTCCCCATGAAGCATGAGGATGGGATACTCAAACCTTTTCACTGCCTCTTCAAACCAGGCAATTCCCTGGCAGAGGGCGTAGCATAAGCCGGTAGTAAAAGTTTTTGAGTTATAGGGATCCTTGCCGTACCAGTCAACGACTTCGGCTACGGAGCATACGCCTGCTCCCAGTTCATTGGGAAGCATGGTGTGAGGGTCCAGGCCTCCTGGAACACCGCTTATCAGCCCCATATTATCTTTTGTCAATGCGCCGCTGGTGATGATGCCCCGAAGTTTCTTGTCCGGATATTTTGCGCCGTATAAGGAAACGGTGAAGCCTCCCATGCTGTGACCGATTAAAAACACCGGGATATCCGGATGTTCCATGATTGCCATGTCCACCACTATATTAGTGTCATCAAGCAGTTCATGGAAGTCTTCATAGTGGGTCCGTTCCCCCTCAGAACGTCCGTGACCCCTGTGATCGAAGCGGTAGGTTGCGATCCCGGCTTTGTGAAGCAGCTCAGCAACGTAATCATATCTTCCCTGATGTTCACATAATCCGTGGACAATGACGGCTGCTCCCCGGACTGCCTCTGGAACTTCCCTATTTAAAAACAGTTTGGTTCCGTCAAATGAAGAAATCATTTCTCCCATAGAAATACCTCCTTTGATACATTGGTTTTGCATTTCCCTTATTATACCAGAATTATTCCTATTTTAATAGGAAGAAAGCCATGAAAAGCAGGAAAATAATTTTACAAGATATTTGTAGGATTTGATAGCCACATTAGATGGAATGGTTGGGAGCATATCTTTTTTTCCTATCGATCCTTATCAATTTTTGATTGTGTTAGGTACTAATGACGGTTAAATATAAAAAAGTAAAAAAAACATAGTCAAATTACACAAATTATTAGAAAAAAATTATACATAAAACCTAGAAAAATGCGCTAAAAATAAATATATTTAGGATTTAGACATAAATTTAGTTAAAAAATTAATAATAATTTTAGAAATTCAAGCGAAAAATTGTCTCAAATGTTCAAACAATAAGGGCATTAATAAGATGTTATGAAATTTGCAAAAAGTTGACAATTTCCGCATATGAAAGTATGATACACGGTAGACCTCTTCTATATTGTATATTTAGGAGTACAATCTGTAAATCTGGTAATATATAAAGGGGAAGACAGTTTAAGAAAGGAAGTGAGCATTACGGAGGATTTGGCAGAGAAGTTATTAGAGGAACTGAACTGCGAAACGGTTTTTACCATTCCGATATTCGGAGGCATTCCCATTGCTGAATCAGTAGTGGTGACATGGATTATCATGGCAGCACTGACACTCCTTTCCATCATTCTGGTGAGAAATCTTAAGGTTGAGAATCCTGGAAAGAAGCAACTGGCGCTTGAAATGGCAATCGGTGGAATTTACAATTTCTTTGAAGATTTAGTGGGGGAAGAAGGGAAGAGGTATATTCCTTATCTCATATCGGTGGGAATTTATCTCGGAGTGGCTAATTTGATTGGTTTGGCAGGTTTTAAGCCGCCTACCAAGGATTTAAATACCACTGCAGCGCTTGCTGTCATGAGCATACTTCTGATAGAATATTCAGGCCTTCACAAAAAAGGGGTAAAAGGTTTTATAAAAGGCTTTGCAGAGCCGTCACCGATTATAGCCCCTATTAACATCCTGGAATTATTTATTAAACCGCTTTCTTTGTGTATGCGGCTTTTTGGTAATATCCTGGCGTCATTTGTGGTTATGGAATTGCTTAAGCAGTTTGCAGCACTCCTTGTACCAATTCCGTTCAGTTTTTATTTTGATATTTTTGACGGATTGATTCAGGCATATGTATTTGTATTTTTGACTGCCCTTTTCATTAAGGAATCGGTAGAATAAACAATAGTAAATTAAAAGGAGAGATTATTATGTTAATAGCAATTGGAGCAGGAATCGCAGTATTTACAGGTATTGGAGCAGGAATCGGAATTGGAATAGCAACCTCAAAAGCAGTGGATTCCATTGCAAGACAGCCTGAGGCAGAAAGCAAAATCAGCAAGGCCCTGCTGTTAGGTTGTGCGCTTGCAGAGGCAACTGCCATCTATGGTTTCGTTATTGCCCTTCTCATCATTTTATTCCTTAAATAATTAACAAGGTCAGGATTAAG
This sequence comes from Lacrimispora sphenoides, assembly GCF_900105215.1. Lineage (NCBI taxonomy): Bacteria > Bacillati > Bacillota > Clostridia > Lachnospirales > Lachnospiraceae > Lacrimispora > Lacrimispora sphenoides. Next base: position 1,617,733 of record NZ_FOIP01000001.1, read on the forward strand.
ATGGAAAAATTGAAAAGAAAGGCAGGCGATACAGATGCTTAGACTGGATATGAACTTTGTATGGACTATCGTGAATCTCATCGTCCTGTATCTTTTGCTTAGGCATTTCCTCATAGGGCCGGTTTTGGAAGTGATGAATAAACGGCGGGGAATGATTGAACAGAGCATTTCAGATGCCAGGAATAAGGAAGTTCAGGCAGCGGATCTTAAAAAGCAGTATGAAGAAAAGCTGGCTGTCTCCTCGGATGAGGGTTCAAAGCTTATTGAAGAAGCGAAAAACCAGGCAAAGGCCCAGTATGACCGGATCTTAAAGGATGCGGAGGAAGATGCAGGCCGTTTGATGGTCGAGGCCAGGAAACAAGCTGAGGCTGATCAGGAAAAGGCATTGCGTGAGGCCAAGGCGCAGATTGCGGGCATAGTTATCGCAGCAGCGGCCAAGGTGGTTAATCAGGAGGTGAGCGCCAGGGCAAATCAGGCGCTTTATGATTCATTTATAGCAGAAGCAGGTGATTTTCATGATGCAGGCAGCAATTAATTACGGGCAGGTGCTTTATGAGCTCTCTGTTCCTGAAACAGCCATTGAGGAAACGGCTCTGGCACTAAAGACTGTGCCGGAGCTTAAGCGTGCTCTTAACAGCCCTGTGGTTGCAAGGAGCAGCAAGCACCGGATTATTGACCGCGTATTTCCTGCTGAGATCAGAACCTTTTTAAAGGTTCTGGTGGATCGCCGGGATGTAGATCTTGCAGATGATATTTTTAATGCATGGCGTGCCTGCGTTTGCAGACAGGAAGGAGTCCTGGAGGCTTCCCTTTTCTACGTGACAGAACCGGAGGAAGAGCAGCTTCGCGAAATCAAAGCAATGCTGTGTAAAAAATATGATAAACGTGATGTAAGGCTTCGCCTGATTCAGGACCCCGGTTTGATCGGTGGATTCATCATCCGCGTAGGAGATGTGGAAACTGACTGGAGCTTAAGGGGACGCCTTAGAGAATTGGAACAAAAAATAATGCGGAGGTGAAAAACGTGGCTTCCATCAATTCAGATGAAATAATTTCTATATTGAGAAGTGAAATTGAAGATTATGACGCTCATGCCAGGGACCAGGAAGTTGGAACTGTTATAAGCGTTGGCGACGGCATTGCAACGGTTTATGGAATTGACCGTGCGATGTACGGCGAAATCGTTATTTTTGATAGTGGAATCAAGGGAATGGTACAGGACATCAGAAAAGAAGATATCGGATGCATCCTGTTCGGTTCCGACCGGGACGTCAGGGAAGGTTCCAAGGTAACAAGAACGAAAAAGCGTGCCGGAATCCCGGTAGGCGAAAAGTTTGTGGGAAGAGTTGTCAATGCTCTTGGTGCTCCCATTGACGGGAAGGGAGAGATCATCTCTGACGATTACCGTCCCATTGAACATGAAGCACCAGGCATTATTGATCGTAAGAGCGTGTCCGTTCCAATGGAAACAGGTATTCTTGCCATTGACTCCATGTTTCCTATCGGACGGGGACAAAGAGAGCTGATCATCGGCGACCGTCAGACCGGTAAGACTTCCATCGCTATTGATGCTATCTTAAACCAGAAGGGTAAGGGCGTGATCTGCGTTTATGTAGCAGTGGGGCAGAAGGCATCTACCGTTGCAAAGCTGGTGAATACCCTGTCACATTACGGCGCTATGGATTATACCATTGTGGTATCTTCTTCAGCCAGCGAACCCGCACCCTTACAGTATATCGCACCTTATTCCGGTACTGCTCTTGCAGAGTATTTCATGTACCAGGGAAAAGATGTGCTGATCGTTTATGATGATCTGTCAAAGCATGCGGTAGCATACCGGTCCTTATCCCTGCTATTAGAGCGTTCTCCTGGACGTGAGGCTTATCCAGGCGACGTATTTTATCTTCATTCCAGGCTTTTGGAGCGTTCCAGCCGGTTGAGTGAGGAAGCAGGAGGCGGTTCCATTACCGCACTGCCTATCATTGAAACCCAGGCCGGTGATGTATCGGCTTATATTCCGACCAATGTTATTTCTATTACAGACGGTCAGATATTCTTAGAAAGTGACCTCTTCTTCTCCGGTATGAGACCGGCAGTAAACGTAGGCCTTTCCGTATCCCGAGTTGGTGGAGCGGCCCAGACTAAGGCCATGAAAAAGGCTGCGGGGAGCATCCGTATCGACCTGGCACAGTGCCGGGAGATGGAAGTGTTCACCCAGTTCAGCTCAGATCTTGATCCGGCTACCAAGGAACAGATTCAATATGGTAAGGGACTTACAGAGCTGTTAAAACAGCCTTTATGCCATCCTTTGAGCCTTCATGCCCAGGTGATCAGTCTGATTGTAGCCAATAACCGCCTGCTCTTAGATGTGGAAGTTACAAAGATAAAAGAGTTTCAGAGAGAATTGCTGGCATTCTTTGATGAGCGCTATCCGAAAATCGGAAAGGAAATTGAAGAAAGCAGAGCGCTGTCTGACGAGCTGAAGCAGAAGATTGTTGATGTGACAGCCGAATTTAAACAGAAACGGGTGTAGGATATGGCAAATGCGAGAGAGATACAAAGCAGGATGAACAGCATCAAAAGTACCATGAAGATAACCAATGCGATGTATACCATTTCCTCGTCAAAGCTGAAAAGAGCAAGGAAAGTCCTGACTGATACGGAGCCTTACTTTTATGCACTGCAAAGGACTATTGCCAGAATCATAAGGCACACGCCCGAAATTGACGACCCGTATCTGGATACCAGGCCGCATATTAAGAAAGAAGATCGTAAGATCGGATACATTGTGGTAACGGCTGACAAGGGGCTGGCCGGTTCTTATAATCATAACATTTTTAAACTGGCTCAGGAGCAGATTGACAAGGGCGGAAATCCCATGCTGTTCGTAGTTGGTGATCTGGGACAGCAGTATTTTATGAAAAAGGGAATACCGGTGGAACAGGATTTCCGGTATACCGTTCAAAAGCCAAATATGAGCCGGGCCAGAATCATTGAGGAAAAGATCGTGGATTACTTCCTGACAGGAAAGCTTGATGAAGTATATATGATCTACACCAGAATGGTGAATGCCATGAAAATGGAGGCTGAGATCGAACAGCTTCTTCCCATTCCTAAGCACCGGTTAAGCCAGAGTGTACCAATTAATGTACATTTGGAAGAGATCACCATGAAGCCATCTCCACAGGCAGTGATCGATGCCATCGTGCCCAATTACATTGCAGGCTTTATCTATGGAGGTTTGGTGGAGTCTTATTCCAGCGAACAGAATTCCAGAATGATGGCTATGCAGGCTGCAACAAAGAGTGCTCAGGAGATGCTTGACGAGCTGGCGATAACCTATAACAGAGTGCGCCAGGCGGCCATTACCCAGGAGATCACCGAGGTAATCAGCGGTGCAAAGGCCCAAAAGAAAAAAAGGAAGAAAGCATAGTATCATCGGATGTTCCGGTTAACTTTAGAGAGGAGGAGTCCTCACGACTGTGAGTAACAGAATATGAATATAGGAAAGATCGTTCAGGTCCTTGGACCTGTAGTAGATGTTGAGTTTTTTGAGGGCAGCGAACTTCCCCGCATTAAGGACGCCCTTGAGGTGAATAATGAAGGGAAACGCTGCGTAATGGAAGTTGCACAGCATATGGGAAACAGCACAGTCCGCTGCATAATGCTGGCTTCCAGTGAAGGGCTGTATAAAGGTATGGAGGTGACCGCTACCGGGGAAGGCATTAAGGTTCCGGTAGGTGAGCAGACTCTGGGACGCCTTTTTAATGTACTTGGAGAGACCATTGATAACGGCGGTTCCTTAAATGGAGGTCCGGAGTGGGTCATTCACAGAGATCCTCCGGCCTTTGAGGAGCAAAGCCCTGTGGCAGAGATCCTGGAAACGGGAATCAAAGTCATTGATCTTCTGGCCCCTTATGCAAAAGGCGGAAAGATCGGTTTGTTCGGCGGCGCCGGTGTTGGTAAGACGGTTCTGATCCAGGAGCTGATCCATAACATTGCCACGGAGCATGGCGGATATTCTATTTTTACCGGTGTTGGAGAGCGTTCCCGTGAGGGTAATGACCTTTGGACCGAAATGGGAGAGTCCGGCGTTATTTCAAAAACTGCCCTGGTATTCGGTCAGATGAATGAGCCGCCTGGTGCACGTATGCGTGTGGCTGAAACTGGACTTACCATGGCGGAATACTTCCGTGACGAAGAGCATAAGAATGTGCTTTTATTTATTGATAATATTTTCCGATTCACCCAGGCGGGTTCTGAGGTTTCTGCACTTCTTGGACGTATGCCGTCTGCGGTTGGTTACCAGCCTACCCTGGCTACGGAAATGGGCGAGCTTCAGGAGAGAATTACTTCAACGAAAAATGGTTCCGTTACTTCTGTACAGGCAGTATATGTACCTGCCGATGACTTGACGGATCCGGCACCTGCAACTACTTTTGCCCATTTGGATGCTACCACCGTACTATCCAGAAAGATCGTAGAACAGGGTATTTATCCGGCGGTTGATCCTCTTGCCTCAAACTCCCGTATCCTTGAACCGGATGTGGTTGGGGAAGAGCATTATGAGGTAGCCCGTAAGGTACAGGAATTGCTACAAAAATATAAGGAGCTTCAGGATATTATCGCTATCTTAGGTATGGAAGAATTGGGAGATGACGATAAGATCACGGTTTACCGGGCAAGAAAGATCCAGAAATTCTTATCCCAGCCTTTCTCAGTGGCTGAGAACTTTACAGGCGTTGCAGGTAAATACGTTCCCCTTAAGGAAACAGTCCGGGGCTTTAAGGCAATTGTGAATGGAGATATGGATCAGTATCCTGAGGCTGCATTCTTTAATGTGGGAACTATTGATGAGGTGATTGAAAAGGCCAGGACATTAGAGGCTTAGCTTGGAGGTGCTGCCTGTGAGTAAAAATACATTTTTCCTTCAGGTTCTTGCTAGTGATAAGGTGTTTTACAGAGGTTTGTGCCAGGAGCTTGTGATTCCTCTTTCAGATGGAGAAAAGGCGATCCTTCCTCATCATGAGGATATGGTCATAGCAGTATCCATAGGGGAAATGCGTTTGTTGGATGAAAAAGGCCAGTGGATTCATGCAGTTGTTGGAAATGGTTTCATTCAGATTATCAACAATCGTATCACGCTTCTTGTTGACACTGCCGAGCATCCGGAAGATATTGACGAACGCCGAGCGGAAGAAGCAATGGAGAGAGCGGCAGAGCAGCTAAGGCAGAGTAAGAGCCTTCAGGAGCATTCTCATTTTGAGGCTTCTATGGCCAGATCACTGGCCAGGCTGCGTACAAAACACAAATATGAGCTTTGACAGGAAATGATGATAAAAAAAGAAGGATATCCGGGAGGAAGAAATCTGCCTCCCGGATATCCTTTTTTCTTAACCTAAAGCCACGTCTAAAATCATCATGATCAGAAATCCCACCATAACGCCAAGGGTTCCAACATTGGAATGTTCTCCTAAATGCGCCTCGGGAATCAGTTCTTCCACCACCACATACATCATGGCGCCGGCCGCAAAGGACAGAAGCCAGGGCATGAGCGGCTGGATACTGCCTGCCACGAGCACGGTAAGGATTCCGAATATAGGCTCTACAATGCCGGACATGCTGCCCCGTATAAATGCCTTTCCCGTGGAAAGACCTTCCTGTCTTAAGGGCAGGGAGATGGCAGCACCTTCCGGGAAGTTCTGGATGCCGATACCGATAGCAAGTGCCATGGCAGACGTATAAAGAGCCGGATCGCCTCCATGCTGTGCAGCCAGGGCAAAAGCCAGTCCAACGGCCATACCCTCCGGAATGTTATGAAGCGTCACAGCCATGACAAGCAGGGTGGTCCGTTTCCAGGTGGAAGAGATTCCTTCCGCCTCATTCGTTTTATTGCTGTTCAAATCTGGATGAAGGTGAGGAAGAAGGGTGTCTAACAATATGAGAAATAGTACTCCCAGGACAAATCCTCCTGCAGCGGGTATCCAGCCCGCAATTCCGCTTGCCTCAGCCTCCTCGATGGCTGGAATGAGAAGCGACCATACCGAGGCCGCGATCATGACACCGGCAGCAAAGCCAAGGAAGATCCTCTGGACAGACTGGTTTACATCCTTTCGGAAGAAGAATACAACCGAAGCCCCCAGGGTGGTCATGAGAAATGTAAAGCCGGTACCGCCGGCAGCCCACAGAACAGGCGTCATAATAAGCCCTCCTTTATCTCTTTAAAGTCAGGGGTTCTGACTGTGTTTTCACTCCCTTAACTATACCATAACCTCTGTTTTGACGCAATGAGATAAATTCCCTTTCCATTTCCGACAGTTTTATGCTAAAATAGACCTAATTTTACATAGTAAACACCCTTTGGGCGTCCCTTTATGCCCAGAGAGCATGGGCAACACATAGGAAACACCCTTCGGGTATCCCTTTATGCCCAGAAAGCGTGGGCAATACATAGGAAAGGAATTTGATTTATGAATATAAAAATAAGATGGAAAAGGCGTTCTGCCTATTCTGTATTTCTGGCAGCAACGGCGGTTTCTTTATTAGCAGGCTGCAATAAAACAGAAGCAGTCAAAGGACCTGGAAAGGATGCAACGCCATCCATTGCCATAGTAACGGAACAAAAAAATGAACTGCAGCCTATTGATGTACTTACTCCAGGTGGAGACTTGATGCCAAGACTTTTTAAGGTGCCGGAACAAAAAGAAAATCCTATCCCGGAGTATTTGCGGAACGGGGTAGAGCATCCGGTGGTGGCCAGCCTTCAGGAGCGTTTGATGAATTTAGGCTTTATGGATAACGATGAGCCCACCCAGTATTTTGGTAATGTGACGGAGGCTGCAATTAAGACTTTCCAGCGACAGAATGGCCTGGCTCAGGATGGAATAGTAGGGCCAGAGACATTAAACTCCATTATGTCACCATCTGCCAAATATTATGCTGTGTCAAAGGGTGTGGAGGGTGACGACATATTACGGATCCAGAGCCGCCTTTATGAACTGGGGTATCTTGCCAGTTCGGGTCAGGTATCCGGCAGCTTTGGGGATGAAACAGAGGCCGCGGTTGAGAAGCTTCAGGAGGTAAACGGATTAAACATAGATGGAAAAGTAGGACGTCAGACCATAAACCTGCTTTACAGCGAAGAGATCAAGCCCAACTTTCTGTCCTATGGAGAAAAAAGCGATTTGGTTTTATCCAGTCAGCAGCGCCTTAAGGAGTTGGGATATTTAACGACCACTCCGGATGGGGCATACGGAAATGATACGGTGATAGCGGTAAAACAGTTCCAGTCCCGCAATGACCTGGTTGTGGATGGATATTTAGGGCCGTCCACCCGGATCGCCTTAGCGAGCGCTGAGGCGCAGCCAAATGGCTTGACCCTGGGTGAACAGGGGGATTCGGTTACCAGGATCCAGCAGCTGTTAAATAAATACGGGTACCTGGCTTCCGCCAATGTGACAGGATATTACGGGGAAGTGACGGAAAAGGCGGTTAAGGCATTCCAAAACAACAATGGTCTGAAAGCGGATGGTTCTGTAGGGCAGCTTACCATGAGTAAGCTTACGGGAAGCGGTATAAAATCTGCAGGTTCTTCCGGCTCCTCAGGCGGTTCCTCAGGAGGTACCGTTAAGGGAGGCTCCGGCGTAAGCGGACTGCTTTCTATTGCAAGATCAAAGCTGGGACGTCCCTATGTATGGGGTGCCAAGGGTTCGGAATCCTTTGACTGCTCTGGATTTGTCTACTGGTCTCTCAACCAGGCTGGCGTCAGACAGAGCTATCTAACCTCATCCGGTTGGAGAAACGTAGGTAAATATACAAAGATCACCAGCTTTGGAAGCCTGCAGGCAGGCGATATCATCGTGGTGAGTGGCCACGTGGGAATCGTAGCCGGAGGCGGAAAAGTTATTGATGCTTCCTCCAGTAACGGACGTGTAGTGGAACGTGCCTTAAGCTCCTGGTGGAAGAAGAACTTTATCTGTGGCTGGCGTATATTTGGATAGAAATGGTTCAGAATAATGAGTATGAAAACGCAGAAAAAAGCAATTAATATGGTAACAGATTCACCGGGAAGGGCCCTTTTGCTCTTTGCCCTTCCCTTGATTCTTGGAAATTTATTTCAGCAGTTTTATAACATTATAGACTCTGTCGTGGTCGGACGATTTGTGGGGGAGGAGGCCCTGGCATCAGTAGGTGCTTCCTATTCCGTCACAAATGTGTTTATCGCCATTGCGGTAGGAGGCGGAATCGGAAGCTCAGTGGTGGTGTCCCAGTTTTTAGGGGCAAAACAGACTGGAAATATGAAAACCGCCATATCCACCACTCTTATAAACTTTTTATCCATAGGAGTGATATTGGGCGGTCTTGGGCTTCTTTTCAATCACCGGATTTTAAGCTTCATGAACACTCCGGAGAATGTATTTTATGATGCCTCGGTGTATCTTGGGATTTATTTTATAGGGCTGCCCTTTTTATTCATGTATAATGTACAGGCTTCTGTTTTCCAGGCCCTGGGAGATTCTAAGACTCCCTTATATCTGCTGGTCTTTTCTTCTCTTTTAAACGTTGTACTGGATCTTTTGTTTGTAACCCAGTTTTACATGGGGGTAGCCGGTGTGGCGATTGCCACCTTGATCGCGCAGGGATTTTCAGCGGTCCTTTCCTTTCTCGTTTTGATAAAACGGTTAAAGGGGTATGAGACAACAGAACCCTTTCGGCTTTATGACTGGAATATGATGCTTCATATGATGCGGGTTGCCATTCCCTCCACCCTACAGCAGTCCATAGTCCATATCGGAATGCTCCTCGTGCAGTCCGTGGTCAATGGCTTTGGTTCTGCGGTCATGGCGGGCTTTGCTGCGGGAACCAGGATCGAATCTATCTGTATTGTTCCCATGCTAGCTCTTGGTAATGCCATGTCCACCTATACGGCTCAGAACATAGGCGCTGGAAAGACAGACCGGGTAAAAACGGGCTACCGTTACTGCTATCTCATGGCAGGGGTTTTTGCGATTATCATCTGTGTCGTTATGGAAACATGGGGAGATTTGTTTATACGAAGCTTTTTAAACGAAGGCAGTGCGGAAACCGCGTTTCAGACAGGCATGGATTATGTCCGGTTCATTTCCTTCTTCTATATTTTCATTGGCTGTAAGGCGACCACAGACGGGCTTTTGCGTGGCGCTGGAGATGTGGTGGTATTTACTGTAGCCAATCTGGTAAATCTGGCGATTCGGGTGTCGGTTGCGGCTGTGCTCGCTCCCGTTATTGGCGTCCAGGCCGTATGGTTTGCGGTTCCAATGGGCTGGACGGCCAATTATATTATATCATTCTTCCGATATCTGACGGGAAAGTGGGAGAAGATACAGCTTATCTCTTGACGGGGAAGGCGACGCCTGCTTTAAAAAGATCTCCATCAATGTAAAGCCTTAATTCCCCGCCCTGAAGCTCGGCCAGGCTTTTTGCGATAGAGATTCCCAGCCCGCTTCCTTCCGTGGTCCGGGCAACATCTCCCCGGACAAAGCGTTCGGTCAGCTCATCCGCGCGGATGTTCAACGAGTTTTGAGATATATTCTTCATAGTGAAAACTACCATATTCTCTTCCAGAGTAATGTCTACGTATACCCGGCTGTGCTCCATGGCATACTTGAACGCATTGTTATAAAGGTTCTCAAGCACTCTCCACAAATACCTGCCGTCCGCTTCGATCAGGATGGAATCGGCCGGCAGGGTGGAAACCAGTTCCAGGTGACGGAGGGCAAATTTTTCTTCAAATTCTCCATTGGTCTGGTGAATGAGTTCTACAAAATCAATGCTGGTGATATCCAGCTTTAAATTTCCTGAGCTTGCCTTTGAGGCCTCTACCAGGTCTTCTGTCAAAGTCTTTAATCGCTGGGACTTCTGTTCCAGGACTTCTAAATAACCCTGAATCTTCGGGTCTTGAATCTTTTCCCTTTTTATAAGGTCCACATAATTTATGATGGATGTCAGGGGCGTCTTAATATCATGGGATACATTGGTGATTAGGTCTGCCTTTAAGCGTTCACTTCGTACCTTTTCCTGGAGTGCCGTTTCAAGTCCGGTGCTGATGTGATTGATGTGCTCAGCAAGTTCCCTCTCTTTTCCGTTAAATTTCAAGGTACTGATCTTATAAGTGGTATCTCCTCTGGAAATATTTAAGAGGGCCTCATTGATTTGATCAGTTTCCCATGCATTTTTGTACATCTGATGGAATATCCAGAAATCCAGGCAGAAAAGCAGTAAAGCAACTGCCCCCATAAGGATCCGGGATTCCAGGCTGTTATAGGTAAATAAAAGGAAAGCAAAAGCCATTGCCATGGCAATGTTAAAGACCAGGAACAAGGAATAAGAAAGCATAATCCGTGTGGTAAAGCGTCGGTTTTTAAAGTATAAGGACAAGTTTTTAAGTCCCCGGTGCATAAGACTTCCGGACCAGAGATTTCCTGCCTTAAAACGTTTTAACAGACTTAATGCAGCTGATAGTCCGACTGCATAATAAATGAGGACCCGAAGGGCCAGCTCCCCGTAATCCCATTGGTCAACGGCAAAGAAGAGGTGAATAATCTTATATGCAAGCCGGTTTGCCAGAAACAGGGTGAGGATGGCAGCCACAGAATACAGAAGGAGACAGCTCTCTGCAGGGAGCCGGTCAATCCGTTCCATTGGTCCGTGGCTCTGTTTCCTGTCTGGCTGCCCAGTCATGTTTACCAGGGTATACAGGGTCGCGATACAACCCAGGATTCCCAGGCACAGGCTGATCATTCCGGTAATGAATAACAAACGCATCTGGTCATAGGAAGCAGCAGCCCTGGCATAAGCATCGCCGTAGGGATAGTTAGTATCCACAGCTATTGTCATATGATAATTGCCGTTGTTATAGGGATTCATCTTTTCCAGCTGGGAAGAAACATTCTTTGGGACAGTGGTTAAGTTGGAGTCCACATAAAGCGCTTCTCCTGTTACGTAAAGGTATCTTCCCATTGCTTTAAAGTCATTGATGGTTTTGCCTGTAACGTTGCTGTATAGCTTATAATCTTCAGCCGTGTTCTGATAGAGGACTTCAAACTTTAAGTTACTTGGATTCTGGATAAAGCGGTAATAAAATGAATAGTAGTTGCCCAGGTGGGTCAGCACTTCATAGGCCAGCTGGTCCATGGTAATAAATGCTTCTCCAGGCTCCGTGATCTTAAAGTCCGGTTCATAGGCCCGGTAATCTACCCGTACATACGAGTCTGAGTCATCTGCAGCCGGCTGCCCTCCGCTCACTTTAAACTGTTCATTCAGATAATAGCCCAGGGATTTGGCCCTCCGTATCATCTCATCTACCGTATATTCCGTTGTGGTTCCCGGACCGTCTATGACCCGGACAATGGGCTTTGAATAGTCAAGTTTTCCGTTGGTCTCAAATACTTCCTTATATTTTACATAATTAAAAATATCGTCAATATCAGATTTTAACTGACGGGTGAAATCAGGGGTGTCCTCATAAGTCTCATGGTTGATCCAGTGGATTCCCTCCCCGTAATGGGAATTGCTGTACATGATGGAGACACCTACGACAACAAGGAGGGAGAAGAGCATATGCATGAGGACTGCAAAATCTTTTCTTTTTTTCATAAACGCACCTATTGTTTCTCAATCTTATAGCCTACACCCCATACCACTTTTAAATAGCGAGGTTCTCTTGGGTTGATTTCGATTTTTTCCCGGATGTGCCGGATGTGTACGGCCACGGTATTATCTGCGCCGATGGCTTCTTCATTCCAGATCTGCTCATAGATTTCGTCAATGGAAAATACTTTTCCCGCATTCTTTACCAGAAGCAGCAGGATGTTGTACTCAATGGGAGTCAGCTTGATCAGTTCTCCCTCTACGGCAACTTCCTTGTTATCATCATTAATGGCCAGGCCTCCGCATTTATACACCTGTCCGGCTGGCTGTTGGTTCATATTTCCAAGCTGGGTATAACGGCGCAGCTGTGACTTTACCCTGGCTACCAGCTCCAGCGGATTAAAGGGCTTGGTAATATAATCATCTGCCCCGATGTTTAGACCCAGGATCTTATCGGTATCCTCGGATTTGGCAGAGAGGATGATGATGGGGATGCTGCTTGTCTCACGGACCTTTAAAGTGGTCCGGATTCCGTCAAGACCCGGCATCATCACATCCAGTATCATTAAATCCACTTCGTTTTCTTCCAAAAGCTTTAGGGCATCATAGCCATCATAGGCCTTAATCACATGAAACCCTTCTCCTGTTAAATATATATCAATAGCTTCCACGATTTGTTTGTCATCATCACATACTAAAATATTCTGCATACGAAAACCTCCTTTTTCAATATTATACAACGAAGGCAGTAAAAAAGCACATTACATTTTTCTAAAGAAGCCTGAAAAGATGTCTGTTTCTGTCATGTTACAGATTTTTTCATCATATGCTTTACCAATTCTGGTAAAAGGATGCTGCTATGAGAATATATGTGGTAGAGCGGGGAGACAGTGTGGACACCATTGCCGAATCCCAGGGCATTCCGGTACAAAACCTTATATTTGATAACCAGATAGGTTATCCATACCGCCTGGCTGTAGGCCAGGCACTTTATATTAGGGATGAAACCCCTTCGGAAGAAAGGGTGCCTCTTTATGTGTTTGGTTATGCATACCCGATCATCACTCCGGATAATCTTGAAAATACTCTTCCATTTCTGACGGATCTGTATGTTTTCTCTTATGGATTTACCATGGAGGGAGAGCTGGTTCCGCCCATAAGCCCGGATGACTGGATGATAGAAAGGGCGTGGCAGCTTGGAGTGCGCCCGATTTTGACCCTCACTCCTCTCGGCCCTGACGGGCATTTTAACAACAATCTGGTATCTGAGGCTGTACATAATATGGAGGTCCAGCAGCGGCTGATCTGGAATCTGGGCCTTAAGATGCTGGAAAAGGGGTTCGGAGGCCTGGATTTTGATTTTGAGTACATTATGGCGGATGACCGAGTGGCTTATGCGGACTTTGTAAGACTGACGACCCAGATCATGAACCGGTTCGGTTATCAGGTCACGGTTGCCCTGGCACCTAAGACATCGGCCACACAGCCGGGTCTTTTGTATGAAGGAGTAGATTACGCGCTTTTGGGTGAGGCTGCTAACCGGGTGTTTCTTATGACTTATGAATGGGGATATACATATGGGCCGACAGGGGATATGTAATTATTGATCCTATGAAAATCCAGTGTTTCAGTGACTTTCCGGGATCCTTGGGTAAAACTGCAATGTGAAATTCGCCGTATTTCCGGCGCCTTTTTTATTTCTTTCTGTCTTTAAGTAATCTACATGATCCAAAACATTTCTTAGCATGCTATTTCGGATCATAATGTCATCCACTTCCAAGTACACTTCCACCAGATGCTTTATGGCCGGAATGAAATCCTTCCGGGCCTGTTCTCTTGCTGCAATCCGGTCCCGTTCTTCTTTAATAAGCTTTAACTCTTCCTGTAACTCCTTTTTCTGATTTTCCAAATTTTTGCGGCGCTCCTGAAAGAGATCAAGGGAATATACTCCCTGCTCTAAAAGTTCGAAGGCTTTATTTAGCTGCTTTACTGTCTTGGTATATTTCTCTTCGATGTTATGGAGGGAGTTTTCTAAGACAGCCAGTGTGGTTTCATTTTCCTTTTCTGTTTCCTCCGGCCAGTCTAATTCGTATTCCGGAATCCATTCCTTTAAGCCTTCAATGATCTGCTCTTCAATCAGGGAAAGAGGAGATGAGATATTGCTGCACTTACTGTTTGGACAGCGCAGGATGGCGTAACGAAGTCTGGTATTGCTGGGCTGCCTGGTCATTAAGGTGCCGCATTTGAAACAATATACCAGTCCGGAAAGGGGATTTTGCAAGGCAGTACTGGTGTTGACCGGGAGAGGTTTACCAGACTTGATTTTCTGCACCAGGTCATACTTTTCTTCCGGTATAATTGCTGTGAAACGTCCACGGACCTTTTCGCAGTCAGCATCCTTGGGTCTGGTTTCAATGATTTTTCCATCTATCATTTGCTTTTGAACTTTGCGCCACTGCCACCGCTGATATCCGCAGTAGGTGGGGTTACTTAATATGTCTATTATGGAAGAAGCTGACCAAGGTCTTTCACTTCGAGAAGGTATTTTCAGCTCGTTCAGCCGGTCCCTGATCTGGTAGGAACCAAAAGGAGCATAGCAGCCATCTTCCTTCAGCTCGCCGGCGATATAAAGTTCATAGATGTATTCAACGATTTTTGCCTCTTCCGGAACAATTTCCAGGGTATATCCCTTGTCTCCTTTATGTTTCACCTTCTCATACCCATAAGGAGCTGTTCCAGCTATGTACCAGCCATCCCGAAAGGCAGCGATACGGCCTCTTTGAATTCTCCGGTTGATAGTCTTGTATTCTCTACGGCTCATGAAAAGGCTGAACTCAAAATACTCTTCGTCAAATTCGTCTGAAGGATCATAAGTTTTTAAAGGCGTGACGATTTTAGTGTTGCTGAATTTAAAAGCTTCCGCCACGGTCCCCTGGTCTTTTGTATCACCCCTGGCAAGACGCTCAACCTCCATGACAAGAACGCCCTCCCACATGCCTTGCATGACCTCTAATAACACTTGCTGCATTTTGGGGCGGGCAGAAATGGTCTCTCCAGAAACCAGCTCTTTATATATGGCGCCGACTTCAAGTCCCATTTTTACGGCCAGTTCGGTCAGCAATTGTTCATGGCGGGCGAGTGTCTCGCCTTCGCCGCGGGCTTCCGCTTCTTTGTCAGCCCTGCTTTTTCGTAAATACATGAGATATGACATAGGCGCTCCCTTCTAGATCTATTTTATTTTATGGATATGCTGTGCTCTTAATTCTAATTCATGGCATAAAAAATACGCCCTTGTCAGATTCTAGCCATTTGAGCAGGAATACAACAGGCGCTGTATATATAAAGGTTTTAGTCCAAAAACAAGTAAAGGTGTACAAACTATGTAACATAGAATCAGTTAGAAGGGGTGGTGATATGTCAAAAGTGAAGGAAGTAAAAAGAGGAAACACGACTTTTATTTTTCATAACGATTACTGCAAAGATACAACGCCTGAAGAGGCTAAAGCTATTTCTAAGGAAATTGCAAAAATGGTCTTGCCGGTACTAAGGGCAGCTTATTTACATAAGGAGGGAACCGGCTGAGGCCGGAACTGGTGGACAAGGGGTCTAGCCCTCATATTATTTCTTCTTCTGACATATTAATTAACAAGTATATCACTTAGTTCGTTGCTGGGACATCCAAATTTTAGGCAGCCGACCTCATTCTGTCTATTGTATGATTACTACTTTCAGTGATAGCGAGGAGACTTAACTATGAAAAAAATTTTGGATAACAATTATTTTGATTTAATTATGACTAACCCAGTGGTTTTATTTCCCAGTGATGATTACATTACTTATTTAAACAACCGGCATTCCTTACTGCATATTCCGACGGAAGATATAGATATATGTGATTTGTCAGATTTCCCCGCACACACCTTTCCGTCACTATATACCCTCAATTCTACAGTCAGTCTTGAACGAAGTGGTATTGGAGAGATACAGCGGATTCCGGCCTTAGCTCTGTTCGGTCAGGGCGTAATTGTAGTTGTCATTGATACTGGTATTGATTACCAGCATCCCGCTTTCCGCAACAGCGATGGCTCAACCCGTATCCTTACCATATGGGATCAGACTCAGCAAGAGGGCACTCCTCCAGAGACCTTTACCTTTGGTACGGAATACAGCCGGGAGACAATCAATACCGCGTTAAACTCTGAAGACCCCTTGTCCATTGTACCATCAACAGACACCAACGGACACGGAACGGCCATTGCAAGCGTTATTGCCGGTACTCCCAATGCACTGGAAGCCTTTAGCGGTGTAGTCCCACAATCTGATCTGGTGATCGTAAAACTGAAGGAAGCAAAACAGAATCTAAAGAGCTTTTATTTTGTACCAGAAGATGATTTATGTTTTCAAGAATCTGATCTTATGCTTGGTTTTCGTTATTCCCTTACCATTCAGGAAAGGTTTAACCGCCCTGTAGTCACCTGCTTCGCCGTTGGGAGTAACCAGGGAGGTCATGATGGGAATGGCGCCCTAAGCGGTTACTTAAATGACCTGGTATTGCAGACCGGTATCGGCATATCCGTTTCTGCCGGTAACGAGGGAAACGGCCGCAGGCATTATTATAACTTCACCCCGCTAGAACCTTTTTACAATGACTTCGAGTTAAGAATAGGGGAAGATGATAAAACATTTGCTATGGAAATCTGGTCACATTCTCTAGGAAGGGTTTCCATTGACATATCCTCACCAAACAGGGAATCAACACAACAGATTTATCCTACGATCGGCGGTTGCAGAATATTCAACTTTGTATTCTCCCCAACTACCCTTTATGTCAATAATTATGTTTTTGAAGAGGAAACCGGAGATCAGATGATCCTGGTACGCTTTCAGAACACGGTTCCCGGAATCTGGCGTATACGGATCAGAAGCGTTGAAAATGAGCCCTTGTCTTTTCATTCATGGCTTCCTTCGCACGGTCTCATATCTGACCAGACCTATTTCCTTAATTACTCACCGGATACTACGATCACTTCACCTGGAAACGGCAATCGCCAGCTGACTGTGACTGCCTATAATCAAATGAATAACTCAATTCTTGGTGAATCAAGCAGGGGTTATACAAGAACGGGCTTTATCAAGCCGGATATTGCGGCTCCCGGTTATCAGCTTACTTGTGCGGTCCCCGGAGGCGGGTACGGTTCTGTGACCGGAACAGGAGCTGCCGCCGCCCATACAGCCGGAATTATTTCCATGGTCTTTGAGTGGACCATTGTGAGGGGGAATTACAGCACAATGAACGGAATTTCTGTTGACCGGTTGATGGTAAGAGGGGCGACGCGGTCCAGCTCATACACCTATCCCAATAACATATGGGGGTACGGCCAGGTGAATGTGGTCAATTTATTCAGGCTGCTTACTAACTTTTAACCTCATCAAGTAAGTCCCCAATTCAATGCAGGAAAGGCATAAGTGGGGAGTGGGGATTTACCTGCATCAGAAGGGAAAAAAAACCTTCTGACAAGCTGAAATAGCAGCTATGAGGTTATGCCCGGTGAAGCGGGGCATGCTGTGAGCAAGTAGCGAAGCGGATATGAATATCCGATTAACTAAATTATTAAAGCGGGTATCCGGTATTTGATGTGACTCCAATGAGTTAGACCTAAAAATCCAACTTATTGGGGTCAGTTCAATTTCCGGCCCGCTTTTAAAAAGTTCTTTACAAACTGCCTTCATGGATATTTATAACTTCTGGATGTAATATTGATTATTAATAATAAGCCACATTCGGGTATCGAATCTCATTATAGTCCAAATAGATATACCTTGAAGATTGTATTCCTCTATAAGTCCAGTCCTTGCATTAAAGCTTCTTGCATCTTTAAACCATACTACATGCAGAATCCCATCGCTATCAATATAGTAGAAGTATGATGACTGTGCTACTTCATTAAATTGTATTGGGATTTTGTTTTCTGCTGCAATTTGTACCGCACTATTATTAGATATTACAACAGCTTCTGTAGCACCGGGGACATATGGAAGTGTCCAGTCATAACCCAGAGCGGTGACTCCTAGAAAAATTTTCTCCGGGGGAATGATGCTAACCACATAATCTAACAATTCTCTTAAGATATTAACCGGAAATATTGCGCTTGGATAGCTGTAAGACCTTGCCCAGTCATAAGAAGAAAATATAATTCCATCTGCATATTCAGATAATTTTGAATAGTCTAATCTTTCAAAATTGACGCCTGGGATATCTACATTCGTTGCCGGTGTAATGGTAACCAGTACCTTATAACCTTCTGAATGAAATATTGCAGAGGCTTTTTTCAAATATGCTGCAATGCTGTCTATGTTTCCATTGGTTACGTTTTCGGCATATATATTTATACCATAAAAACCTTTCGTTCTTAATATGTAAAGAGCGTTATCAATAAAGCGATCCTGCACAGTAGGGTTATTTATAATATTATAGGTCACTTCACGGCTGACGATTCCCTCTTCCGTCATAGTGGAAATAAACATCATGGGTGCAACATCAAATGCTTTAGCTAGCTGTATAATTTCAGTATCGTCGGAATTTGAGATAATTTCTCCTTCACTTGTAGTCCTATAATTGAATATAGTCAGGTAAGTTAAGAAAGGAAGTGTTTTTATTAAAACAGATCTATCTATATATGAAAAAGTATAACCAATAGTGGCAATTGTACTTTTTCTATTCGTCTGATAGCTTATAACTATAGTTTCACCGGCATACAAAAATTCCATGTCGGAAAGATAGGGATTATTTCTTAATAATTCCATTGTTGTAGTACCATGCTGTTTTGCAATGCTCTCCAAAGAATCACCGGCCTGGATAGTATAAAGCACTTCAGGTTGAACAATCACAATTGTTTGGCCTGTTGCTAAATTTTCAGGGTTTGTAATTCCGTTTTCCAATATTAATCTGTCAACAGGGATATTGTAATATTCTGCTATTGAATTTATGGTTTCACCGGGTTGTACTACGTGTAGGTTCATGGATTCCCTCAATTGATTTTATTAATCTATTATATGCTAATCTTACATGTTCATAACATCATAGTACAGATAATAATGTAGCTCAATAGCTTACGCAATAACTGGTTTAGACTGTTGATGCAATTACATATGAGCTATCGGTCCATATACTTTCGGCCCTCCCATGGCAGTAGCCCCCATCAACATGGTCAGAAAAGTAGTGGAGTATGCCGTGACAGCCATCCCAACGGAGAAGATCAGCCTGGGAATCCCCAATTACGGATACGATTGGCCCCTGCCCTATGAGAGAGGAGTGACAAGGGCAAGGACCATAAATAACTTGGAGGCGATCCAGATTGCCATTGACCATGGTGTGGAGATTCAGTTTGACGAGGTTGCCATGTCCCCATATTTCCGTTATTGGCAATATGGAATTCAGCATGAGGTTTGGTTTGAGGATGTGAGAAGTTATAAGGCCAAGTTTGAATTAATCAAAGAATTCGGCTTAACCGGTGCCGGGTATTGGCAGCTCATGCAGTTTTTCCGGGCAAACTGGCTATTGCTGGAGCAGATGTTTACTATTAAAAAGTTTGGAGAATGATTTTACCTGTTTCCAGAAAAACTCCGTTGCATTTCTTCCGCTTTTCTGTTATATTGAAGTGTTAAACGGTTAGTGGAGAGGATTTCAGGATGTTTTTATATCAGATGAAAGATGACCATGTACAGATTCTGGGTTGTCGGGGATATGACGGTTCCGTGCGGATCCCGGAGAAGATTGGGGGCCTGCCGGTGACAGAGCTGGCTGCCTATGCATTCTCCGATGGTTGGGGGAAAAAAGAAATGCTTTCATTGGCAGGAAAAGAGATACGCCTGTGCGATGAAGAGGGCAACCCAATTGTAATAGAAGAAAAAGATATTCCGCCGGAGATAAGCTGTGAAGGGCTGATTGAGATATATCTGCCGGACACGATTAGGAAAATAGGAAATTATGCATTCTATAACTGTTATGAGTTAAGCCGTGTGGAGTGCTCGAGCTCCATCTTTGATGTAGGATCCGGACTTTTTACCGGCTGCACAGGGGTCCGGTTTTTAGATATTCATATGATCGATGGAGAACGTTCCTGCATGAAGGAACTGCTTGCGGAACTGCGGCAGGAACTTTATGTAAACTATTATAGCAGTAAGGGGAATGCGAGGCTGGTTTTTCCCGAAATGTTTGAGGAGTCTGTGGAGCATACGCCAGCCAGAATCATCCTCCGGGAAATGCATGGCTGCGGCCATATGTACCGTTACTGCTTTGATCAGACGGAGTTTCAGTTTCATAAATACGACGCACTGTTCCCTCATATCCTGGTGCAGGAGCCGGAGCGGGTGACTGCAGCCCTGGTTCTTGGAAGGCTTTATACTCCTTTGGAACTTCTTGCAAAGGATAGGGAGGTATATGAGGCTTACCTGATGGAACATTTTAAGGGAGCGGCGAGACTGGCGCTTGAGGAAAAGGACCCGGCCCTTTTCCTTTGGCTTGCCGGGCAGTACGGCCTTAATCAGGAGGACTTTGACAGGATGGTCGACATGGCGGGAAGTGCTGACAAGCCTGAGATTCTAAGCGTCCTTATGAATCTTCGCCGCCAACGCTTTAAGGCAGGGAAACGAAAGTTTTCCCTGATATAATTTCATTAATGAAGGCAAATCGAACAGCCTTATATAGAATCAAACAGAAAGAGGGTGGAACCATGATCGATCCGGTGAAACAAAGGCAGCTTGATGAACTGGCAGAGGTGGAACTGGGCTATGAGATCCTGACCAATGCCCGCAATGAACTTTATTTAAGCTTCCGGTATCTGGATGTAGCCCTAAACAGCCTTGGATTTACGGCTGACTGGACAGGCCTGGGCTTAGGAACGGATGGGTTTGTGATCTATTATCAGCCGGAACATTTGTTTTCCATATATAAGAGAAGCAGAACCCTGGTAAACCGGGCCTATCTGCATATGCTTTTCCACTGCCTGTTCTGCCATTTGAGTGGGAAAGGGGAACGGGAAAAGGAATACTGGGATCTGGCCTGCGATATCACCATAGAGTCCATTCTGGATGGATTTTATGTGAAACCCGTTTATCGGCACCAGACTCCTTACCGCAGGGAGGTCTACGGCAGACTGGCAGAAAAACGAAAGGTATTTACCGCTGAGGGAATTTATAAAGAGCTTCAGGATATGAGTCTGACCCCGGAGCAATATGGACGGATGGCAGCAGAATTCTACGTGGATAACCATGACCGGTGGGAAGAGGAGGCCCCTTCGGGAGTACAGATGGAGCGGCAGAATAAATGGCAGAACATCCGGGAGACCATGCAGACGGAAATGGAATCCTTTGGAGAAAAGAATGAGGATTCATCAAGAAACCTTTTGGAACAGGTGAAAGTCGAAAACCGGGAAAAATATAATTACAGACAGTTTTTAAGAAAGTTTGCGGTGTTAAGGGAGGAGGCAGAGATCGATCCGGATTCCTTTGACCCTGTGTTTTATACTTACGGCATGTCTCTTTACCGGAATATGCCTCTTATTGAGCCTTTGGAAACAAAGGAGGTTTTTAAAATTGAGGATTTTGTGATCGTGATCGATACATCCATGTCCGTATCCGGGGATCTGGTACGGCATTTCCTTCAGGAAACCTATGGCGTCCTCGGGGAATCGGAAAGCTATTTCCGGAATATCAATATCCATATCATCCAGTGTGATGAGGAAATCCGCTCTGATGTGACCATCACAAGCAGGGAGGAGATGAAAGATTATATGGAGCATTTCACATTATCTGGTTTTGGCGGAACGGATTTCCGACCGGCTTTCGAGTATGTGAACGGTCTTTTAAATAAAGGGGCTTTTAAGAAGCTCCGTGGCCTTTTGTATTTTACCGACGGAAAAGGGATATATCCGGTGAAAATGCCTCCCTATGATACGGCATTTGTCTTTATGGAAGACCAGTATGAGGACATTTCCGTACCAGGCTGGGCCATGAAAGTGATCCTGACAGAAGAGGATCTGGAAGTTACTTGACAGGAGATTTTATTATGAATATTAAACGAGCGAAAGAAGAAATTAAGAATACCATAGAAGCCTATCTGCTAAAGGATGAATACGGCGCATATGAGATACCGGCGGTTCACCAAAGACCGGTGTTTCTCATGGGACCTCCGGGAGTGGGAAAAACCCAGATCATGGAGCAGATAGCAAGAGAATGCGGGATCGGCCTGGTGGCTTATACCATCACCCATCATACCCGCCAGAGTGCGGTGGGACTTCCCTTTATCAATGAAAAGGAATTCGGCGGGAGTACTTACCGTGTAACAGAATACACTATGAGCGAGATCGTGGCCTCAATTTACAATAAGATCGAGAGCTCCGGCCTTAAGGAGGGGATTCTTTTTATCGACGAGATTAACTGTGTGTCCGAAACCCTTGCGCCGACCATGCTCCAGTTTCTCCAGTATAAAACGTTCGGAAACCACAAGATTCCCGAAGGCTGGGTTATTGTGACGGCTGGAAACCCGCCGGAATATAACAAATCGGTCAGAGACTTTGATGTGGTGACCTTAGACCGTATCAAGCTCATTCATGTAGAACCGGACTTTGAGGTATGGAAGGCTTATGCCTATGAGCAGGCTCTGCATCCAGCGGTTATTTCCTATCTGAATGCCAGGACCGAATACTTCTGCCGGATCGAAACTACGGTTGATGGAAAATTCTTCGCTACCCCCAGAGGCTGGGATGACTTATCAAAATTTATTGAAATTTATGAGCGCCTGGGCAAAAAAGTGGACCGGGATGTGGTGGGAGAGTATATCCAGTTTCCTAAAATTTCAAAGGATTTTACCAACTATTTGGATCTTTATTATAAGTACCGGGATGATTACCAGATCGATGAGATCTTGTCAGGCATCATCAAGGAGAGCCTGTGTGACAGGCTGAAACGGGCATCTTTTGATGAGAAGCTGAGTGTCATCGGCCTGCTGCTGTCTAGATTGGGTCAGAGCTTCCGATCTGTGTCTGATCAGGGGGATAAAACCGGCCTTTTGATGGAAGAACTTAAAAAAATAAGTCCGGAATCCGAAAAAGATCAGGATACCTCCATGGTGGCCCGCCTTGCCGAACTAAGGGATCAGTG
This sequence comes from Lacrimispora sphenoides, assembly GCF_900105215.1. Taxonomy (NCBI): domain Bacteria; kingdom Bacillati; phylum Bacillota; class Clostridia; order Lachnospirales; family Lachnospiraceae; genus Lacrimispora; species Lacrimispora sphenoides. Next base: position 1,640,521 of record NZ_FOIP01000001.1, read on the forward strand.
GAATGGTGATTGGGACAGGAAAAGAAAAGCCGGCCTTTTAAGCAGGAGAGAAGATTATTTACGTCGTGATGTGGAGGCCCTTCTTGTTCAATATGAGGAAACCCTCCGAATGGAAGGAACCGGGAATGAGGCTGCCTGGGACCGAATACGGGAGTTGTTTGAGGAAGAAAACGCCAGATATGAGGCGCTTTTAGAAGAGGGTGGACAATCCCTGGAGCATGCCTTTGATTTTATGGAAGCCGCCTTCGGCGACGGACAGGAAATGGTGGTATTTATAACGGAATTAAATACCGGGTATCATAGCGTTAAATTTTTAAAAGAATACGATTGTGAACGGTATTATCAATATAATGAACGGCTTTTATTCAAGGACAGGGAGAGTGATATAAAAGCCAGGATTGATAGTTTAGGAAAATAATGTATAAAAACCAAAAAACTACTCCATAATAAAGAAAGAAAAGGAGGTAGTGCCATGGGAAATAAAGCATTGAGTTACACTGCTCTGACTATAGCCATTATTGGCGCGGTCAACTGGGGGCTGGTAGGTTTCTTTAACTTCAACCTGGTATCATTTATTTTCGGCAGCATGACATGGATTACAAGAATCGTGTATGCTCTAGTAGGAATTTGCGGGTTGTACCTGATTACTTTTTATGGCCGTTCCGAGGCTGGAACAGAAGATAACCGATAATTTAAAGGGCATTGCAGCATGAGCAGATCACTTACCATGCGGTAATGCCCTCTCTCGTTATTATAAAAACATAGAAAAGGTGCTGCAAAATGGCTATTTACGAATCATTTTGCAGCACCTTTATCTTATGCGTTCCTTTTTGCGAAACAGCTTACGTGAAAATCTTGTTTGCTTGTCCTGAATATGTCCTTGTATGAGTTGTAAGCGATATGGAATTATGATAGAATTCATATAAATATCACATATCATGATAATCCATATTCAAATTCAGGAGGATCTTATGTTTTTTATATGCGGCATGAGCCAGGGAAAGAAAATACTCGATTATACAAAAACAATAATCTGCGGCCTGTGTGGAGGCTACGGCAGATACCAGGTTTTTATGACTTATAGTTATTTCAGTATTTTTTTCATCCCCATTATAAAATGGGACAGACGATATTACGTTCAAATGTCCTGCTGTAATACCCTTTACGAACTGAACCCCGAAAAAGGAAAAAGACTGAATCATAAAGAGTCTGTAGACATTAGTGAGCAGGATTTGACCCTGGTGCAGTCCGGCCACAGGAGTTCAGACTGGAACCGGAAGCAATGTTCCCACTGCGGGTATGAAACCACAGAGGATTTTGAATACTGTCCTAAATGTGGACAGAGGTTTTAAAGAAACATGCATCTGCATGCACTATGTCACCCTATATCAGGTAGAAGTCAGAAACGTAAGCTAGCTGTTCTAAATGATGATATCATCAAGGGTTCTTTTTGGAACGTAGTGTACCTGATTCTCATCCCGGTAATAGCGAATATCCCCGTCCTCTTTAACTGGGACAAGGACCACTTCTTCCTTGGGCTTTCCAAGAGCAAGGACTAAGTCTATGGAGTACCGTGATGGCTCAATGGAAAGAGCTTCTGCCAGTTCACGTCTCCGTACATTTCCCAATATGCATCCGCCATATCCTTTTTCCACAGCCCCAAGCATGATGGTCTGAGCAGCAATTCCATCATCATACAGTTTATTTTTCCCAAGGGAGAGATCGCATAGAATGATGATGTAGGCAGATGGGCGTTCCCCCTTTTCAGGTCCGTCCCGGTCCGGCAGAGCACCGGCCCAGCTCAGGGTATCAAACACCTTGGAGTTTTCTTCCGGGGTGCTGCACAGCCAGAACTTAAGCGCCTGGGAATTGGCTGTTGAAGCGGTGAGCCTGGCTAGATCCACCAGCTCCCTTAAATCTTTCGTGGAAACCGCCTCATCCTCATAAAACCGGCGGAAGGTACGGCATTTTGAAACCAGTTCTTTTAACATAGAATATTCCTCCTGTTTTGTCTGTATTTTATCCGTTTTCTTATTTTAAAAGTATAGCAGGTATTGGTCCGGTCTGCAATGGCATGGGGAAGGAAGGGAGAGATTACGATGAAAACCAGAGCAGAATTGATTGCTTATTGCTTAACCTATCCTGATGTTTATGAAGATTATCCCTTTCGTGACCACCAGTGGGCCGTTATCCGGCACAGAAAAAACAAAAAGGTGTTTGCCTGGATCTATGAGCGGGATGGGATAGTCTGTATTAATCTAAAATGTGATCCGGAGTGGGCGGAGTTTTGGAGAAAAGCATTCTCCGGTGTACTTCCCGGGTATCATTTGAATAAAAAATATTGGAACACGGTCCTTCTTGACGGGACCGTACCGAAGGAAGATATCTGTCGAATGATAGGGGAAAGTTTTGATCTGACTATTTGATTTTCCAGTTTTGCCGGAAAAATAGTGGTTAAAATTAACAAAAAAATATTATAAAAATGAATTATTATTGTAATATTTTCAGAGTTGACAAAATTAAAACTAGTAAAATAAAATAAATTCAAGAGCAAAATTTCATAATTTATTATGAGGCCATCCGGCTCCAGTTGTAATTAATTTTTAGATTTTGCCTGTTTTTGGCTGGAAAAAATAGCGAGTTGGAATCATTGACTTTATTTTCTCAAGGTGCTAAACTGAGACACGGTTTCAAGTACATAGGACAACATGGAACCAAGACAGATTTATGTAACAATATCACCTATGTATCGCAAGGAGGAGAATAATTATGAAATTAACAGCAAAAAAACTGGTACTTACAGGCGTAGCCGTATTAACAATGGCATCTATCTCTGCATGTGGAAGCACAAAGACTGCTGAAACAACAGCAGCTACTGAGGCTACTGTAGAGGCTACAACAGAAGCAGTTACAACAGAGAACGAAACAACAGAAGTTGTAGAAGAATCCGAAACAGAAGAAGTTACCTTAGATGAAGCTTCTGATGAAGAAAGCAGCGAAGATGCAGCAGCAGATGAAGTAGAAACAGAGGATGCAGCAGCAGAAGTTGAATCCACAAAAGCAGCAAACTAATCGTCAGAACGAATGATTCGATCAGGAATGCTAAATTTCCGGAGCGGGGACAATTGTCCCCGCTCTTTTTGCGTTCCCCTGCTATGCAGAGTGATGGCAGTTGTGATATAATTTTTCCAAATAACTTTAAAAAGGAGGCCTTTTCCAATGAAAATCACCTATATCCATCACAGTGCATTTCTGGCGGAGCTTGAGACAGTAACTCTGCTGTTCGATTACACAGAGGGTTCTCTGCCAAAAATCAATGATAAGAAACCTCTGCTTGTTTTTGCAAGCCACCGACACGGGGATCATTATTCTGAAAAAATTCTGGAGCTTATAAAGGAGCATGAGAAGACCAGGTACATTTTCTCCGATGATATCCCAAAGGGACGTCTGCCCAAAGAGCTTCTCGATGAGGTGGTCTTTATGAAGCCCGGGGAAAAGATCTGTTTTTCTAATTCAGAAGGAAATCTCACAGGCCCTATCTCTGCAGAAGAAAGGGCAGATGCAGAGGTTCTGACCCTCCGTTCCACCGATGAAGGCGTTGCGTTTCTTGTGAAAGCGGAAGGAAAGGTCATTTACCATGCCGGAGATCTAAACAACTGGAGATGGGAAGGGGAACCGGACAGCTGGAATGACCAGATGGCAAAGCAGTATTCTGGGGAAGTGGATAAGCTGTCAGATATGCACATAGATGCAGCTTTTCTCCCGCTTGACCCCAGACAGGAGAAGGCCTTTTCTCTCGGCTTTGACGAATTCATGAGAAAGACCCGGGTAAGCCATGCATTTCCCATGCATTTCTGGGGAGATTTTTCTGTGATCGGCAGGTTAAAGGACATGGATATTTCCGCGCCTTACCGGGACCGGATCGTGGAGCTCCATGAAGACGGGGAATGCTTTGAAATCGGGTAGGAGACAGGTTTTTATGGAAAACGAGAAGGAACAGCCAGGGGAACTGACACCTGAGGAGCAGAGAGAGGTTTTAGAGGCCGCCATGCAGGCAGGGCATATTCTGCTGGAAAATGGGGCGGAAATCTTCCGGGTGGAGGAGACTATGGAGCGGATCTGCTGTCACTATGGGATCCGGTCCGGGAATTCCTTTGTTCTAAGCAATGGAATTTTTACGACCTCAGGCAATGAGAGAGAGGAAATATTTGCAAAGGTCCAGCATATTCCTGTGAGCGGAACCCATTTGGACCGGGTTGCGGCGGTAAACCAGCTATCCAGGGAAATTGAGACAGGCTTATTAAGCCCCGGTGATGTAAGGCACCGGCTGGACCAGATTCGGGTCATGCCGGGAAAACCAAGAACCATGCAGATCCTTGCCTCCGGTGTTGGAAGCGCCTGCTTTTGTTATCTGTTTGGAGGAACCCTAAGGGACGGTTTATCGGCCTTTGGCTCCGGGATTCTTCTATATGTATATGTGATTTTTCTAAGCAGACCCCATCTCTCAAAGATAGTAGGAAGCATCGGGGGAGGAGCCCTGGTCACATTTTTGTGTACAGTTCTTTATCTGCTTCATTTTGGAGAGAATTTGAATTTTATGATCATTGGTTCCATTATGCCCCTGATTCCTGGAGTTGCCTTTACCAATGCCATCCGGGATATTGCAGACGGAGATTATATCTCGGGTTCCGTCCGGATGATTGATGCACTGCTGGTATTTTTCTGCATAGCTATGGGTGTTGGGATGGTTTTCAGCCTGTTCCACCGGCTGACGGGAGGTGTGCTTCTATGAGTGTGTTTATGGAAGCCGCCGCTGCGGTTGTTGGTACGGTTGCTTTTTCCCTTTTGTTTGGGGTTCCCGCCAGGTTTTATCCATACTGTGGGCTGATCGGAGGAGCAGGCTGGCTGGTCTATGGAGGGCTTATGAATGGACTATCGGCTCCGTCGGCCGCTTTGGCGGCCACCATTGTGGTGATTTTTCTTTCCAGGACTTTTGCTGTAAGGGAACGATGTCCTGTCACTATATTTTTAATATCCGGTATTTTTCCCCTGGTGCCCGGGGCGGGAATATACTGGACGGCTTATTATATTGTGACGGATGAACTGGCGCTGGCAGTTCGGACCGGTTTTCTTGCATGTAAGGTGGCGGTTGCCATTGTACTTGGCATTGTATTTGTATTTGAGCTGCCCCAGAAATTTTTTACATTTGCTGCAAAGAAACAGGAGGAAGTGGACGATAGATAAGAAAGAAAGGTAGGAATAGAAGATGATATGGATTAAAAATGCTCATGTAGTTGACCCTGGGAATCAGGTGGAAGGAACTATGGATATCTGCATTGCAGATGGGAAGATTGTCGGTATGGGAGAACAGCTTAAGATGGATGCCCTTCCCGTTTCAAAGGAGGATGTAGTAATCGATGCTTCCGGTTTTATCGTTGCCCCTGGGTTTGTAGATGTCCATGTTCATTTCCGGGATCCTGGTCTTACTTATAAAGAGGATATACAGACCGGAGCCAGAGCGGCGGCAAAAGGTGGGTTTACAGCAGTTGTTTGTATGGCAAATACAAAGCCTCCCGTGGATAATGTAGAAACCCTTCAGTATGTGATGAGGGAAGGGAAGAAAACAGGCATCCACGTGCTGCAGGCTGCAGCTGTATCGAAGGGACTTCTTGGCAGAGAACTGACGGATATGGAAGAATTAAAAAATCAGGGGGCGGTGGGATTTACCGATGACGGGATTCCCCTCCTTGATGAGAAGCTGGTAAAAGAAGCTATGGAACGTGCGGTAAAGCTTAACGTTCCATTGAGCTTTCACGAGGAAGACCCTGCTTTTATCACAAACAATGGCATCAACCATGGCAAAGTATCTGAGCATCTTGGAATCTTCGGTTCCCCGGCTTTGGCGGAGGACTGCCTGGTTGCCCGGGACTGTATGATTGCCCTTCACACCGGCGCGGCGGTAGATATCCAGCATATCAGTTCCGCCGCCTCCGTTAAGATGGTAAAGCTTGCAAAGGAGCTGGGGGCTAAAGTGTATGCGGAAGTGACACCCCATCATTTCACCCTGACAGAGGAAGCGGTATTAAAGCATGGGACCCTGGCAAAAATGAATCCTCCCCTTCGGACGGAAGAGGATCGTAAGGCCATAATTCAGGGACTAAAGGACGGAAGTATTGATATCATTGCCACGGATCACGCTCCCCACAGTGCCGAGGAAAAGTCAAAGGAACTGACTGAGGCCCCAAGCGGGATCATCGGGCTGGAAACTGCGCTGGGGCTTGGTGTGACAAACTTAGTCCGGCCCGGGCATCTGACCATGATGGAGCTGATGGAAAAGATGAGTTTAAATCCTTCGAAGCTGTACCGGCTGGATTTTGGCTGTATAAAGGAGGAATCTGCTGCGGATCTGGTGATTTTTGACCCCAATGAGGAATGGACAGTAGGAGAATATGCCTCCAAGTCTTCCAATTCCCCGTTTACAGGAGAACGATTGTTTGGAAAGGTGAAGTATACCATCTGCGGCGGACGGATCGTTTATCAGGATGAAAAAGACTGATGAATGTGAAAGTGGCCAAAAGGGAGTGATAACATGGAGATAAAGGCACAGGATCCGCCGTCTGCTGCGGCTCCCAAAGGCGAACCTGCGGCCGTGGATATTCAGCGGGCTGTAGAGGAAGCAGATATAAAGGGAAGGATCGAGGCCAGTGAGCGGTTTATGGAAGAACTGAGCCGGAGCGTAGAGGAAAACCGTGAGAAAAGGAGTGAGGAAGGCGGGGAAGATAAGAGGGAAACAAGATCTGCCCGGGATACTGCCGCTCTGTCAGATGAAAGCGCCTATTATAAGCTAAGCGCTGATGAGCTTTCTGATCTTGATAAAATGTGGGGAAAGGAAGAGGCTGATTTGGCATGGGAGGATATCCTGTCGTGGAGTCCGTCTGCCTTAAAGCCCTTCCCTGAGGAACTGGAGTATCTTGCATTGATTTATAAGTATCTGCTGCAGGCCATCCTTGAGAATACGACTGCAGGAGTGCAGGAGGATCAGCTTGCCGCACTGGAGACCGCATTATCGGATATCCTTATGAAGGTGCTTGAGTCACGCATGGGGGAACTGAAAGTCCTCTTTGGGAGTTTCGGGTCCCCAAGCTCCATGGCAGCCTTAAAGGCTGCGCTTTACCGCAGTGTCACAGGAAATACTCTAAGCAGCGGAGAACTGCAAAGGGTTTTTGAGGAGCAGGAAAGTGCCGGAGATACGGTTAAATTTAATCCGGGCAGCATTAGAATCCCGGTAAATGAATCCGGAAATGAAGCAGAGCAAGGAATGATCTATCAGCCTGCCGGGGAGGGACGGATAAAGAATGATCCCCGGTATACCTGGCGGATGCGAAGGGAGGTTCCGCTGTCCGTCCTGGAAGGGAGCGGTTTTCCGGGGAATAAGACATATGGTGCCAAGGTCTCCATTTCCTCCATGGGGAAAAATACGGTTTATTCTCCTTCGGATCTTGAATCGGCGGAGGCTTTTGCCGGGTATATAAATCATAAGGGAAATTTGTTAAGGGGCTCCGGGCTTTCAGGAGGAAGCGAGGAGCTTTATGGGTTTCTTGCTGCGCTGATGGCGATTAAATCCCAAACCTTTGGAGCTTATTCCGGGATAAACAAAGGACTGGCTGCTGATCTGCGGGAGGCGGTTGACCGAATGATTGATTATTACATACAGGAAGCGTTTAGGCAGTCTGAGGGCGCCATGAAAAGGCTGGGGGGCAGGAATGTCCTCTTTCAGCCCAGGTCTGCTTATAAAATCTATTATTATATGTTGAACCTCTATCAGACCACCAGAGATCTGCGGGAGACCGCAAATAAGGGGATAAAACATGCATATCAGCAGTTTTTAAAGGATAAGGAATGTCCGGTAGGCAAGGATGATTCCGGATCCTTTTTTACAAAGGACAATAGGGATCCAAGGGAGGACTGGAAAGAGGGCAAGAAAATAGTAGAACGTGACTGGAAGGAATTTCTGTCCTTTATGGGAAGAGAGGATTTGGGCGGGATTCCCTTAGGAATCATGGAATTAAGTCCCTGGGGAATGCTTGCGGAGCCGGAGCTGACTTCCAGAGGAAGGGGAAGTACCATAAGTCCTGTCTTCCTTGGGGGAGCTGCGATTGTTATTTTCATCCTGGTTTTATTTATGTTCTTTTTTTAAAACTAATTTTATAATTGCAAATTTCTTCTTTACAGAAGCACTTTAGTGTGCTACCATGGTAACACATGAAAAGCAAGAGGAGGATGCAATTATGAAAAAAGGAATTATAATAGCAGCAGTGTTAGGAGCGGTAGTCCTGCTTGGCGGCTGTTCCGGGCAAAAGAGCGAAGTTACGGCTTCTGCGTCTTCCGATACCACTGCAGCAACAGCAAAAGAGACTGGAAAAGAAACAGAATCAGGCGCTGATACATTTACCGTTGGATTTGACCAGGATTTTCCGCCGATGGGTTTTGTCGGAGACAATGGAGAATATACTGGTTTTGACTTAGAACTGGCACAGGAGGTTTCAAACCGCCTTGGCAGGAAATTTGTTCCCCAGCCCATTGCCTGGGATGCCAAGGATATGGAGCTGGAGGCAGGAAATATTGACTGCATCTGGAATGGCTTTACCATTACAGGCCGTGAAGACGGCTATACCTGGACAAAGCCCTATATGGAGAACAGTCAGGTGTTTGTAGTGGGAAAGGACTCCGGTATTAAGACCTTAGCTGACTTATCAGGAAAGATCGTTGAGGTTCAAGCGGATTCCTCCGCGGAAAAGGCACTGCAGGCGGATGGAAAGCTGGCGGAAACCTTTGGAACCCTTCAGACAACACCGGATTACAATACCGCATTTATGGACCTGGAGATGGGAGCAGTGGATGCCATTGCAATGGATGTGATTGTGGCAGGATACCAGATCGAGCAGAGGAAGGCGGATTTTATTATACTGGATGAGGCCCTTGCTGCTGAAGAATACGGCGTTGGATTTAAGAAAGGCAATGACGCCTTAAGAGATCAGGTCCAGGAACAGTTAGAGGCTATGGCTGCTGACGGGACTCTTGAGAAGATCTCAGAAAAATGGTTTGGCAAGGATGTAACAACAGTTAAATAATCTAATACTCCGTAAAATGTCAGGAAGTATTTGACCCTTACAGCATTTGCCAGATGTAGAATGCAAGCATTCCTGCACCTGGCTCATTGCTTGCAGAAATAAAGATTTAATAATGGGTTCCGGTCCCCCAGCCATGGGCCGGACCCTATTTTTTAGAACATGGAGGAGAAATCATGGCTTTAACGAAGATATTTTTACAATTGGCAGGGGGAATGTGGGTCAGCATCCAGATATTTGTAGTGACGCTGGTCTTTTCTCTGCCCCTGGGACTTTTGGTATCCTTTGGAAGGATGTCTAAAAACCCTGTTATTCAGGCCATTGTTAAATTCTATATTTCAGTCATGAGGGGAACTCCATTGATGCTGCAGCTGATGGTGGTATATTTCGGACCATACTATTTATTCGGCATAAAGGTAGGGAACGGGTACCGCCTCTGGGCCGCATTTATTGGCTTTGTCATCAACTATGCAGCGTATTTTGCGGAAATATACCGGAGCGGGATCCAATCCATGCCGGTGGGACAGTATGAAGCGGCAAAGCTTTTAGGCTATACAAAGACCCAGACCTTTTTCCGTATCATATTTCCCCAGGTGGTGAAGCGGATCCTGCCGTCTGTGACCAATGAGGTCATTACTCTGGTCAAGGACACCTCCCTGGCTTTTTCTATCAGCGTTTTAGAGATGTTTGCAGTTGCTAAGGCTCTGGCCTCGTCCCAGACAAGCCTTATTCCTTTTGTGGCAGCAGGCCTGTTTTATTATATCTTTAACCTTATCGTGGCAATTGGGATGGAATACATAGAAAAGCGGTTGAACTATTATCAATAGGAGGAAGAAAAGATGTACTTACTGGAAATGAACCATGTAAAAAAAGCGTTTGATGGCCAGGGCGTGCTTCGGGATATTTCCCTGTCGGTAAAGGAGGGCGAGATCGTTTCCATCATCGGTCCATCCGGTTCAGGAAAATCCACCCTGCTTCGGTGCGCTACCATGCTGGAAGAGATGGATGGGGGAGAACTTAATTATCTGGGAGAAAAGGCTGCATGGAACGGGCCCGACGGAAAGGCCATCTATGCCAAAGGGGAAAGACGAAAGGAAATCCAGAAGAATTACGGCCTGGTATTCCAGAACTTCCACTTATTTCCCCATATGACGGTTTTAAAAAACATTACCGATGCGCCGGTTCATGTGCAGAAACGGGATAAGGAAGAGGTTTTTTCCGAGGCCATGAAACTTCTTAAAAAGATGGGACTGGAAGATAAGGCAGAAGCATATCCCTGCCAGCTTTCCGGAGGGCAGTGCCAGCGGGTAGCCATAGCAAGGGCACTTGCCCTCAATCCCAGGATCCTGTTTTTTGATGAACCGACTTCCGCTCTGGATCCGGAGCTTACGGGAGAGGTATTAAAGGTCATTAAATCCCTTGCAGACATGCATATCACAATGGTCATAGTGACTCATGAGATGGCCTTTGCCAGGGATATCTCAGACAGGATCATCTTTATGGCTGACGGCGTGATCGTAGAGGAGGGAACTCCGGAAGAGGTATTTTCCTCCAGCAATGAGCGGACCCAGAGCTTTCTTGGAAGGTATGGAGAGGGTTGAAATTACCAATTATAGGAAATTTGTAAAATTAATTAAGGAAAAAGATAAAGATTTTTCACAATCGGATGATATACTAAATGTGGAATCATAGGTGATTTAGGAAAGAAAGAAGAGGATGCTTATGAAGAAAACATGGATTATGGCAGTAGCTGTCTGTGCGGCAGTTTTATTTACAGCCTGTGGAAAATCTACAAAGAATACAGAAAGTGTGGCAAATACGGTAACGGAGAGTACGGCCCCTAGCTCTGAGAGTACGGGAGATGTAAGCCAGGAAGCGCCGGGCAACGGGGCAGAATTTAAGATACTGGCCGGCACGGTCAAAAAGGTTGGGGACAACTTAGAAAGCATGACCGTGGAGAACGACGGCAAGGAAATGTCCTTTGACTTAAACGGTACGGTGGTGGAGACCTCCTATGCGCTGGAGCCGGAGGTGTCAGTTTCCGTTATCTATAAAGGGGAAATTTCCGGCTCGGATGCTTCTAATGCCAAACCTGTCCTGGTATTGGATGGGCAGGAGAACATGAAGGTGCAGGAAGTGACCGGAAGCGTTATGGACCAGGCCATGAGTACCTTTACCATTAAGACGGAATCCGGTGAAGAGATAGGGTTTATCAAGGACAACTGTGAGGGTCTGGACACTGATGTGCTTGGAGCCGCCACCGATGACAGCAATGGAAGCGGGGCCATGGTAAAGGTGACCTATGTGACCGTTGACTATGACGCAGGAAGCAAATCCAACTTCCCCTTAAGGGTGGAAGCCGCAAAGTAATTGATTAAAATCCCGAATATGCAGGCATAATTTAATCCGTGGAGACAAGCATTTCATAAGCCGAAGGCGTGATGAACTTCTTTTTCCAAGATAAAAAGCTTGCAAATTCGGGATTTTCATGTACAATAATAGAGATGACAGAAGAAGGGGCCAATGGACCCCTATTTTGATGATTTTGGCTAGAGAACGATAACCAGATTGCAGAAAGGGAATTTAAGATGATCAGTGCACATAACGTAACATTAAGACTCGGGAAAAAAGCATTGTTTGAAGAGGTGAACATTAAGTTTACTGAAGGCAACTGCTACGGGATGATTGGCGCCAATGGCGCGGGAAAGTCCACTTTCCTTAAAATACTTTCCGGTGAATTGGAGCCGACAAACGGCGATATCGTCATAACGCCGGGACAGAGACTTTCCTTCTTAAAACAGGACCACTTTAAATATGACGGCTTCCAGGTGCTTGACACCGTTATTATGGGAAATGTCAGGCTTTATGAGATCATGAAAGAAAAAGATGCCATCTACATGAAAGAAGATTTCACCGATGAAGACGGTATCAAGGCAGCGGACTTAGAAGGTGAATTCGCTACCATGAACGGCTGGGAGGCAGAATCCGATGCGGCAAACCTCTTAAACGGCCTGGGAATCGATACAGATCTTCACTACAAATATATGAGTGAATTAAATGGTGCTGAAAAGGTTAAGGTGCTTCTTGCCCAGGCTCTGTTCGGAAACCCGGACATCCTGCTTCTTGACGAGCCTACCAACCATTTGGATCTGGATGCCATTGCATGGCTTGAGGAATTCCTTATTAACTTTGAAAATACGGTAATCGTGGTTTCCCATGACCGTTACTTCTTAAATAAAGTCTGCACCCATATCGCAGACATTGATTACAGTAAAATCCAGCTTTATGCAGGTAACTACGACTTCTGGTATGAGTCCAGCCAGCTGATGGTAAAGCAGATGAAGGAAGCCAACCGGAAAAAGGAAGAAAAGATCAAGGAGCTGCAGGAATTTATCCAGCGTTTCTCCGCCAATGCTTCCAAATCCAAGCAGGCGACTTCCAGAAAGCGTGCGTTGGAGAAAATCGAACTGGATGACATCAAACCTTCCAGCCGTAAATATCCATACATTGATTTCCGTCCGGCTCGTGAAATCGGCAATGAGGTTATAACTGTTAATAATTTATCAAAGACCATTGACGGAGTAAAGATTTTAGACAATATCTCCTTTACCTTAACCCGTGAGGATAAGGTGGCTCTGGTGGGACCCAATGAGATGGCAAAGACCATTCTCTTCAAGATTCTTGCAGGGGAAATGGAGCCTGATGAGGGCGATTACAAATGGGGCCTTACCACCAGCCAGTGCTATTTCCCGAAGGACAACACAGCGGAGTTTGCTAACGATGATACCATCGTTGACTGGCTGACCCAGTATTCTCCGGAAAAGGAAGCCACTTATGTGCGCGGATTCCTTGGCCGTATGCTGTTTGCCGGAGAGGATGGCGTAAAAAAGGTACGGGTATTGTCCGGTGGAGAAAAGGTGCGCTGCATGCTTTCCAAGCTGATGATTTCCGGTGCTAACGTGCTGATGCTTGACGAGCCTACGGACCATTTGGATATGGAGTCTATCACGGCACTCAATAATGGTCTGGTAAAATTCCAGGGAGTTCTGATTTTCTCCTCCCGTGACCACCAGATCGTTGAGACAACGGCTAACCGTATTATGGAGATCGTAAACGGACAGCTGATCGATAAGATTACCACCTACGACGAGTATCTGGCGAGTGATGAAATGGCTCGTAAGAGACAGGTATTTACCTTGACCGAGGAACAGGTAGAAGAGAATAAATAGATTTTATCATGATTCCTGTGAGGGCAGCAGCCTGGCAATTTAAAAATTACCAGGCTGTAATTTTTTACTTAAAAAGAGGTTTCGAAAACAGCAGGATAATAGTATGATAGAAGAAAAGCGGGCAAGAAGAAACGCAATGAAAGGATTTGGTATGACCATGGTTACAATGGAGGAAGTTGCCAAGGCTGCACACGTATCTCGTGCTACCGTATCAAGAGTATTATCGAATCATCCATCTATCACGATGGAAACCCGAAGCAATGTCATGTATTGGGTAAGAAAGCTGGGATATGAACCGAATCAGGTGGCGCAGAGCCTGGCAGGAAACAGGACCAATCTGATCGGTGTGTTATTTTCCGATTTATCCAATCCATTGTATGCCTCATTGATGACATCCATCGTACACGGGGCTGAAATATACGGGTATAATGTTATTCTCGGCGATGCGCAGAGAGAAAAGGCGAGGGAAGCCAGCATCATCAACGGATTTAAAAGGCGGAAGGTAGACGGGATTATTGTAAGACCGATCGGAACTCCTAATAAAAAATTATACAGCGGAATAGGCATTCCCATGGTCAGCCTTTTTAAGCGGACGGAAAAGAAGAATATTATCATCAGTTCAGAAGAAGGGGGCATTCAGGTAGCAAGGCATTTTTGCGAGCTTGGACATAGAAATATCGGTTATATAGGTCCCATAAGATCCCTGGCCGGAAATAACAAATTAGAAGGATTCCGTTCAGAGCTTGAAAAGAACGGGCTGAAATTAAAAGCTGTTCTTGAATGCAATCAGCATGAGACGGTGGAAAATCAAAGGGTCTATGAAATCATCAGCCAGTATTTTAAGGATCATGATCCCGAAAAAGTAACTGCCTGGTTTGCACACAGCGATATCGCTGCCAGTGATGTCATAAAGGCATTAACAGAATATGGCCTGGAGGTGCCGAAAGATGTGATTGTATGTGGTTATAACAATACGCTGTTGGCCAGAAAGATGATTCCAACGCTGTCTTCCGTGGCCTCGCCGATCGAAGAAATTGCAAAGAGTGCGGTAGGCATGCTGCTGAATGGAATAAATGGGAATATGGAAGAGGAATTGATTCAACTTTCTCCAAGGCTGGTAATACGTGAATCAACCTCCAGGGAACTTGTACAATCAGCACAAATAGAAATTTAAAAATAGGGCATTATATATAAAAATCACATGACATCTTGACAGCTGACCACTTCTGTTATATTCTTAATAAATAAATGAACGCGCGTACATTGTTGCATAAAAACCAAGGAGGATCATATGAGTAAAGAAAGACAAACAGCTGAACAGATTCTGGTTCACGTTGGCGGTCAAGAGAATATTTTAAACGTAGAGCATTGCGCTACGAGATTAAGGCTTGTTCTTAAAGATGGAGCAAAGTTTAACAAGAAAGAAATAGAACAAATTGACGGAGTAAAAGGAAGCTTTCTGGCATCCGGGCAACACCAGGTTATTTTGGGGACGGGATTTGTGAACAAGGTATATGCAGAGTTCCTTGAGATCACAAAGCTGGACAGCGCGAACATGATGTCTAAATCAGAAGCTACGGCAGCAAATATGAATGTCTTTCAAAAGGCATCGAGGCTGCTGGGAGATGTATTTTTTCCTATCATACCGATCTTAGTTGCAACAGGTCTTTTCATGGGGCTGCGCAGCTTTATTACTAATCTTGGTGTGGAATTAGACCCTACATTCCTGGCCTTGTCCCAGGTATTGATCGATACTGCATTTGCATTTCTTCCGGCACTGGTGACGTATTCCGTCATGAAACGGTCCGGCGCTTCACCCGCACTGGGGATTGTAATCGGTCTTATGCTGGTGGCCCCGCAGCTTCCCAACGCGAATCAGGTGGCCAGCGGAAAAATTGAGCCTATCTATTTAAGCCTGCTGAACTTAAACATTCCGATCATAGGGTACCAGGGTTCCGTATTGCCGGCATTGATTCTGGGTGTGATTGCGGCCAAAATTGAAAAGGGCCTTCGAAAAATCGTACCGGATGTTCTGGATTTGATTGTTACTCCATTCGTTACACTTTTTTCCAGCATGGTCATAGGTTTAATTATCATAGGGCCTGTCATGCATATAGTCGAAAAGGGACTGGTTGCGGCCATTTCTTTCCTGATGAATATTCCGTTTGGAATAGGAGGGTTTATTGTTGGAGCACTGCAGCAGGCGGTGGTGATCACAGGACTCCATCATACATTTAAAGCATTTGAAATAGAGCTGCTTGCCAATACAGGTGCCAATCCATTTAATGCTCTGGTCTGCGGCGCAATCGTTGCTCAGGGGGCGGCAGGCATTGCGGCGGCACTTAAAACAAAGAACAAAAAACAGAAATCACTGTATCTTACATCTGCGGTGCCTGCATTTTTAGGAATTACAGAGCCGCTTATTTTCGGCGGGAATCTGCCAAGACTGGTGCCATTTGTCTGCGGCTGTATCGGTGGCGGTTTTGCCGGTATATTCGCTTCTGTTTCAGGGCTTGCAGGAACCGGAATGTCGATCACCGCAATACCCGGAATTTTATTGTATTTAAATGGGCAGCTTGGAAAATATCTAATTGCATGTGCCATTGGATTTGCAGTAGCATTTGTATTGACCTATGTGTTTTATAAGTCTGAAGAATAGTTAAACGTATAGTAAGGAGTATCATGGAACGATTATATAATAATATAACGCTGCCGGATTCGTGGCCGCCGCATTACAGAGAAGAAACATTGGATAAGCCGCTACGCGTTCCATATCTGGAGAACAAACCGGATTATATCGATATATCGGTTGGCAGGCAATTGTTTGTGGACGATTTTTTGATTTGTGAGACGGATCTGATCAGAGAGTTCGGGAAACCGCAGGTCTTGGAGAAACCTGTTTTATGGCCACAGACCAGCATGGAACTAAATGACGGATATTGTACATGCGCCTGCCCCTTCAATGGCGGAGTGTTTTATGATGCTCAAAGCCGGAAATTTAAAATGTGGTATCATGCAGGCTGGTTTGATGGCAGCGCTTACGCGGAAAGTGACGATGGGTTCCGGTGGAAACGGCTAAGCCAGATCTCTACCGGGCACTCGGACCGGGTGCTTAAGCACATTCCGGGTTATATGAGAGATGGAGATGCCGTATGGCTGGATGAGTATGCCGGGACCCCGGATGAAAGATATAAGATGCTGGTGTTTTACCGGTGTTTTGAGGAAGATTACAAATATTACCACCGCAAGCCCAAACATGCGCATGATGATCCAGCCTCTGTTCCTCCCAAGGAAATAACGGTATTATATAAGTCCGCAGATGGAATACATTGGGAGGAAGTCGGTACAACAAGCCATTCCGGGGACAATACGACCTTCTTTTATAATCCATTCCGTAAAAAATGGATCTACAGCTTGAGGACCTTTTCTGAGCTGGACAGCAGGGTAAGGGTACGCAGCTATTATGAGACCGACGATTTTTACAAAGGCAGCCGGTGGTCAACAGATGATCTAAGCTTCTGGGCGAGAACAGATATATACGATAAGCCGGATCGGGATCTTGGATATTATACGCAGCTGTATAATCTGGATGCAGTGGCATACGAAAGCGTGATGCTTGGTATTTACTCCGTATTTATGGGACCTCCGAATTTTGTATGTGAAAAAACCGGGCTTCCAAAGATCAATGATTTAAAGATCGCTTTCAGCAGGGATGGGTTCCACTTTGACAGGCCTACTTATGAGGATTTTTTAAGCTCTTCGAGGAAAGAAGGAAGCTGGGATTACGGATACCTGCATCCGGCTAACGGTATTTGCACGGTGGCAGGAGATGAACTTTATTTTTACTATTCTGCATTTTCAGGTCAATCGCCTCATTTCGGCAGCCATAAATACTCAGGCGGAGCCGTGGGGATGGCAAAACTGAGGCGTGACGGGTTCGCCGGCATGAAGGCTTATTCAAAGGGATCATTAACAACAGAGATTTTAAAATATCAGGGAGAGTTCCTGTTTGTAAATGCAGACTGCACAGGAGGGAAACTGTCAGCCGAAATTCTGGATCCGGAGGGAAATGTGATTCCGGGATATTCCGGGCAGGATTGCATTGTGATGACGGAGGATAAGACAAAATACCGGATCACCTGGCAGGATAAAAAAAGTTTAAAGGATGTAAGGCAGGATAAAATCCGAATCAGATTTACGCTGGACCATGCCACAATATATGCTTTTTGGATCACGGAAAGTGAAGAAGGGAAAAGCCATGGTTATCTTGCGGCAGGATCTTTGGAGCTTAAAGCCGGAAATAAAGATGACTAAAGGACTAAACGCATATTTAGCAGTTTATTATATCTGTTAAGGAGAATGATTCAAGATGAGAGTTCCATATGAAACAATGGTAAGAGAGTTTAAAAGAGTGCTTGTAAAAAAAGGCTTTCGTGAAGAGAGAGCAGAGGCTGCGGCCGTAATTTTCGCGCAGAACAGCCTTGCGGGTGTTTATTCCCATGGGCTTAACCGCTTTCCCAGGGTGGTGGAATATCTGGAGAAAGGGGAGATAAATCCGGACCTGGAGGCTGTGTGCGAGCTTAAGATGGGAGCATTTGAACGCTGGAACGGCCTAAGGGGATTCGGCCCGCTGAATGCAAAGCTCGCCATGGACAGGGCCTGTGAACTGGCAAAGCAATATGGGATCGGTATCGTGGCTCTGGGCAACAACAACCATTGGATGCGCGGCGGAAGCTATGGGTTTCAGGCGGCGGACCAGGGCTGTATCGGCATCTGTTGGTCAAATACCTGTCCGAATATGCCGGCGTGGGGAGGAAAAGACCGGAAGATCGGCAACAATCCCATCATTTTTGCAGTTCCCAGAAGCGACGGCCGGCATGTTGTGATTGATTGTGCGGTCTCCCAGTTTTCTTATGGGAAGCTGGAAGAGTATAAGCTGAAGGGGCAAATGCTTCCGGTGCCGGGCGGCTATGACACTAAAGGAAATTTAAGCACTGATCCGGCCGAAATTGAGAAGAGCTGGCGGGTATTGCCTATGGGATACTGGAAAGGCAGCGGTATTTCTATTGCCCTTGATTTAATTGGGACGGTTCTGACCAATGGGAATTCCGTCCATACCATAGCTGGGTTTGGAGATGAGATAGGGCTTTCCCAGGTGATGATCGCCATAGACCCGTCAAAAGCGAACAGTCCGGAGCTTACGGATCAGATCATCGCTGATATCATCGCTGATATCAAGTCCTCTGAGCCGGCAGTGGAAAACGGTGAGGTGCTGTATCCGGGAGAACCGGAGGCGATCGCTATGAGGGATAACATGGCAAACGGAATACCGGTTGCAGAAGAAAAATGGAGCCAGGTGCTTGCGATGTAAGCAGAGTGTGTGATATAAGAAGAGAGGCCTCCCGGGCAGATAGTCGAAAGCTATTTGTCCGGGGGTTTTTTTACATGATTGCACGATCCTTCCGTATAGCGTATAATCAGCTTGTAAAGGAGGTGAGAATGATCGATACCATTGATTATTATGCCTATGCTTCCCGTATGAGGGGATGGAATCCATACCTTAAGGCGGCGGTGGCAGTGGCTGCGCTGTTTATTTGCATTGCAGCACATGATGCATGGGTATCCGGGGCGGTTATTTTATCCATGGGTGGGATTACCATTCTGGTGGGAGGTCTTTCCGGGAGGAAATACCTGGCGTTTTTAAGGATCCCGCTTGCATTTCTTGTTTTGGGGACGGCTGCCGTTATAATGGATATTTCTAAGGCGCCTTACGGACGGGTCCTGGTTTCGGTGCGTGGATATTATCTGTATCTGACGGAAGGTGGGCTGGAACTGGCTTTTTGTCTGGTTTTAAAGGCTATGGCCTCATTAAGTGCCATGTATATGCTGGTGCTTTCCACTCCGGCAAGCGAGGTGATCTGTGTGTTCCGAAGACTCCATGTTCCGAAGATTATTGTTGAACTGATGAATATGATTTACCGGTTTATCTTTGTGATGACGGATACTCAGTGCCGCATGAGGCAGGCGGCTGAGTCAAGGCTGGGATACTGCGACTTTAAGACCTCCTGTTGGTCATTTGGGAGTACGGCCGGCAATTTATTCTTGGTTTCCCTAAAAAAGGCCGGAGTTTATTATGACGCCATGACTGCACGGTGTTATGATGGGGAGCTTTTATTTCTGGAGGAGGAGAAAAAGGTGAAAGGCTGGCAGATCGGGGCTGCAGCCGGTTATTTTGTATTTCTGGTTCTGGTGTGGAGGATGGCAGGGTAGCCTTGCTGCTGGATCAAAGCAGATGATAAGGAGTTGAAGGAAAATGGATGATATCCTTTTGCAAGCGGAAAACCTGTCTTATTCTTATGGGCAGGGAAACCAGGTGCTTAAGAAAATCAATTTTACCGTGAAAAAGGGAGAAAAAATAGCAGTTCTTGGTTCGAACGGAGCTGGGAAATCCACTTGTTTTCTCAATCTGAACGGCGTATTGCGGCCTGAATCCGGCCAGATCCGTTACCGCGGAAAGGAAATTGGGAAAAAGGATTTGAATGAACTGAGGAAAAATGTGGGGATCGTGTTTCAGGATGCGGATAGCCAGATCATTGCTTCCACGGTGTTTGCGGAGGTCTCCTTTGGACCGGTGAATTTAAAGCTTCCTAAGGAGGAAGTGAGAAGGCGGGTGGAGACGGCATTGGACTGTATGAATTTAATGCCCATGAAGGACCGGCCGCCCCACTATTTAAGCGGGGGAGAGAAAAAGCGTGTCAGCATAGCGGATATCATTGCTATGGAATCCGAGGTGGTCATATTTGACGAGCCTACGGCCTCTCTGGATCCGGTCAATGTGGAAATGTTAGAAGGTGTTCTGGATAAGATGAATGAAATGGGGAAAACTCTTTTGATTTCAACCCATGATGTGGATTTTGCCTACCGTTTTGCAGACCGGGCGGTGATTTTTTCCGGGGGGCGCATCATAGCCGACGGTCCGGTGAGGGAAGTGTTCGAGGATGATGAGGTATTAAATCAGGCCAATTTAAAAAGGCCCATCCTTTTGGAGGTTTATAACAGCCTGGTGAGGCACCGCATTTTAGAAGAAGGCGGGGGCTCTCCCAGAGATGCCGGAGAGCTGGAAATGCTCTTACAAACACAAAGAAATTGACAGAAACGTATGAAACAGCTACAATACTACATATCATATGAAAGGTGCCTGTGAAAATTCTCCGCAGGATAATAGGGAAAAGGGTGCAAATCCCTTACGGTCCCGCCGCTGTAAGTGTGGAGCAGGGCTCAATAATTCACTGGGAAACCGGGAAGAAGAGCTGCTGTGAAGATACACGAGTCAGAAGACCTGCCTTTCATAAGGAAGTTCGATTCGCCTTTGGCTCATCGAACGGCTAATTTACTAAATTCAGGCTGCGCCTTCATTAAGTAAATTATGCCTGCGATGCATCTGGTTACGAGCGATGACCAGATGCCGGGAAGTCTTTTTGTTGTATAAAGATTTACCCTGTGAGCGCCGGTCTGATGAGTGGGAATCATCGGAATCAGGTGCTTATTTTATTGGAACACCCTTCGGGTATACCTTTACACCCGATAAAGCGGGGTGGCCCACCCAGAAAACTGTGTGGGAAAACAGAAAGGAGAATGAAAATGAGTAAGAAAGAAAAAAGAGTCATGAAACTAGTCATTGCATTTGCTCTGGCCTTTGGAATTGTTCCAAGCGCCTATGGAATGCACATTATGGAGGGGTATTTACCGGTGGGATACTGTATCGCCTGGGGGGCCATTTGCGTGCCATTTCTGGCAGCGGGATTTTTCTCCATCAGGAAGAGGCTTCAGGAGAACAGGAAAACCATCACCATACTGGCCATGTCGGGAGCCTTTATTTTTGTCATATCATCTTTAAAGATCCCGTCTGTAACCGGAAGCTGTTCCCATATGACAGGAACCGGCCTTGGGGCACTTTTATTCGGGCCGTCCGCAGTCAGCATTCTGGGAATGATCGTGCTGATATTCCAGGCCATATTACTGGCACACGGCGGTCTTACGACGCTGGGCGCCAATACCTTTTCCATGGCAATTGCAGGACCGTTCGTGTCTTTTGGAATTTATAAATTATTAAAAATGCTGAAGGTAAATAAAATGGTCAGCATTTTCCTGGCAGCGATGATCGGTGACCTGTTTACATATTGTGTGACTGCCATTCAGCTTGCACTTGCTTATCCTTCGGAAACAGGCGGCGTATTTGCTTCTGCCGTTAAATTTTTAGGGGTATTTGCACCGACTCAGCTCCCCCTTGCAATTATTGAAGGAATCCTCACCACAGTGATCATCATCACCCTTGAAACATATGCCCTTCCGGAACTGAAGGCAGTTGGATTCTCAAAGGAGGTTCAGTAATATGACCAGTAAAAACAAAACGATCGTAGCAACTCTCCTGATTTTAGCTTTCCTGATTGCAGCGGTTCCCCTCTTTGCCTTAAAGGGAGCCGAATTCGGCGGTTCTGATGATGCAGGAAGCCAGATGATATCGGAGATCCAGGGAACGGAATATGAGCCATGGTTTACACCGGTAATGGAAACCTTCATCGACGGGGAACTTCCCGGAGAAGTGGAAAGCCTGCTTTTTTGCATCCAGACCGGTATCGGTGTAGGTGTTCTTGCCTTTTTCATGGGACGGTTTGTGGAACGGAAGAAGTGGCAGGAAAAAGGGAAATCATGAGATAAGATATGAACCTAATAAGATAAGATCCTGATAGAGGGTGTCTTAGAGGAAAAACACCTTTAAGACACCCTCAAATTACAATGTTATATAAGCATTTCATTTACATGAATGATTGCTCCTAATATATTAGAATCATTGTTATAGCTGCATTTATCAATTTTGGTTGTTATAAATTTCTCGCCTTTAAAATAGCTCTTGCATGTGCTCTGAAACTTTTCTCTGACAGCTTCAATAAACCAGGATTCTTCTGATATTCCTCCGCCGATGCATATGATTTCCGGATTATAAAATACAGCGATTGTCAGCAATTGGATGGATATATAATTAATCCATTCATCAACTGCTTCTATGGCGGTTCTGTCCCCATTTAAATATTTATCACATACTTCATTTCCATAGACAGCCTTATCTTCTAAAGTTAACTTACTGTTGTATATTTTAATTAGAGCTGTCATAGAGCAATAATCCCCTTGACAGTCAAGGGCTCCAGTTTTAAAATTCATGAATGGCAAGTGGTGAAATTCTCCTGCATAGCCATCCTTCCCATAGATAACACCTTTCTCATCACATAAGCACCCACCGGTGCCTGTTCCGATGATTAAAAATGCAGAAGAACGGCTCCCTTTTGCATTTCCCATTTTAAGTTCACAAAGGCCGGCGGCTTTGGCGTCATTGATTGTTGCCACCTTCTTATTTGTCCTTTTTCCTATTTCACAATTAACATTGCTTTCCTTCATGATACATACATTTGCCGCAGCATAAGATTTTACATTGGAATTTTCATCAATGAGCCCTGGAGCACTTACTCCTATATTCTTTATTGAGTTAAGGTCTTTGATATTTAAACATATGTAATCATAAAATTCATGTATGTTGTCAAACTTTTTGGTTTTAGCTTTCCAACGGTCAACAATATGGTACGTTTCATCTGCTAATGCATATTTAATAAATGTTCCGCCTATGTCAATCCCTAAACAATATTCCATATCCCTCTCCTTAGCCCACTGATTATTCTTTTATTCTGTGAAACGAATACTATGGAAACGCCTTTCCCTTCATTATTATTAGAATATCTCAAAAGATGTGGATTCGTCAACGGGAAAATGATATACTATTTCTATCTTTTATACGAGGTGAAAAACAATGAAAAAACTGATTTCTTGGAATGTAAACGGCCTTCGCGCCTGCGTGGACAAGGGCTTTTTGGATTATTTTAATGAAGTGGATGCGGATGTATTCTGTATCCAGGAAAGCAAGCTTCAGGAGGGACAGATCGAACTTGAACTTCCCGGATATCATCAGTACTGGAATTATGCGGAAAAGAAAGGCTATTCAGGGACTGCCATATTTACGAAGGAGATGCCTTTGTCAGTGGCTTATGGAATCGGCGTTGAGGAGCATGACAGGGAAGGCCGGGTGATCGCAGCTGAATATCCGGAATACTATGTGGTTACCTGCTATACCCCTAATTCCCAGAATGAGCTGGCCCGTCTGCCTTACCGGATGACATGGGAGGAGGCCTTCTTTTCCTATTTAAAAAAGCTGGAGGATAAAAAGCCGGTGATTTTCTGCGGAGACTTAAATGTGGCTCATAAGGAAATCGATTTAAAGAATCCTAAAACCAACCGGAAAAATGCAGGCTTTACCGATGAAGAAAGGGAGAAGTTTACCCTCCTTTTGAAAAATGGTTTTATTGACACATACCGTTATTTCAATCCGGAGCTGGAAAGCGTATACTCCTGGTGGTCTTACCGGTTTAGTGCCAGGCAGAAAAATGCAGGCTGGCGCATTGACTATTTCTGCGTATCTGAAAGCTTAGAGGACAGGCTCATAAGTGCGGACATCCATACCGAGGTCTTAGGCTCCGACCACTGCCCTGTGGAGCTTGTGATCCGTTAGAGAGTACCAGACAGGAGAGAACGATAAGGAATGAATTTACTGACGATTGAACATTTAATAAAATCATATACGGAACGTCTGCTTTTTGATGATACCAGCTTCAGCATTAATGAAGGGGATAAGATCGGGCTAATCGGCATTAACGGAACCGGGAAATCCACTTTGCTACGGATCGTGGCAGGTCTTGAAGAGCCGGATCAGGGGACTGTGGTAAAGGGACGGAATTTAGATATCCGTTTTCTGTCTCAGAATCCAGTCTTCCATGAAGGTGATACCATTTTAGAGAGCATTGTCCGGGACAATGAAGGGCATGAGCATGTCTGGGACCTGGAAAGCCAGGCAAAGGCCATGCTGACCAGACTGGGATTTTCGGACTTTGATTCCAAGGTGGAGACCTTGTCAGGAGGACAGAGAAAACGGGTGGCATTAGTCAGCGTCCTTCTTGGGAATACCGACTTACTGGTCCTTGACGAGCCAACCAACCATTTAGACAGCAGCATGGCAGACTGGCTGGAGGACTATTTAAAGCGTTTTAGAGGGGCGTTATTGATGGTAACCCATGACCGGTATTTTTTAGACAGCGTTACCAACCGGATTGTGGAGCTGGATAAGGGAAAGCTTTACAACTATCAGGAGAATTATGAAGGCTATTTAAAGCTGAAGGCAGAGCGTATGGACATGGAGGCGGCCTCAGAGCGGAAACGCCAGTCCATCCTTAAAGTGGAGCTGGAATGGATGCAGCGGGGCGCCAGAGCGCGTTCTACCAAGCAGAAGGCTCATATCCAGCGCTATGAGAATCTCCGTGACCAGGAGGGGATTAAGATCGATCAGACGGTGGAACTGGATTCTGTTTCAAGCCGTCTGGGGCGTACCACAGTGGAGCTTAATGAGATCAACAAAGCCTTTGGGGAAAAGGTTCTGATGAAGGACTTTACCTATGTATTCTTAAAAAATGACCGAATCGGCATCATCGGGCCCAATGGAAGCGGTAAGTCCACGTTGATGAAGATCACTGCAGGGTGGCTGGAGCCTGACGCTGGGACGGTTACCATAGGGCAGACCGTGAAAATGGGATATTTTTCTCAGGAAAGCGAAGACATGGATGGCAGTGTAAAGGTCATTGACTACATCCGGAATGTGGCGGAGTATGTAAAGACAAAGGATGGAAGTGTCAGCGCCTCTCAGATGCTGGAACGCTTTCTGTTTCCCTCAAGTGTTCAGTACACTACCGTCAGCAAGCTGTCCGGTGGGGAGAAAAGAAGGCTATATCTGCTCCGGATCCTGATGGAAGCGCCGAATGTGCTTTTGCTTGACGAGCCGACCAATGATCTGGATATCCAGACTTTAACGATCTTAGAGGATTATCTTGACAGCTTTCAGGGGATTGTAGTCACGGTTTCTCATGACCGGTATTTTCTGGACCGGGTCGTGCGCCGGATCTTTGCTTTTGAGGGCCAGGGCCGGGTGACCCAGTATGAGGGAGGCTTTACCGATTATCAGGCGGCATTTGAGGAGAAATATCCGGAAGGTCTTTCAGGCCAGGCTGAGGAAGCTGCAAAAAGTTCAGAAGCCACGGAAAAGAAGACCAAGGAAAAGCCAAAGGGAGAGAGGAAGCTAAAATTTTCCTTTAAGGAACAAAGAGAATGGGAAACCATAGAGGAGGATTTAGCGGCCCTGGAAGAAAAGATCGAAGCCCTGGACAGGCAGATGGGAGAAGCTTCCAGTGATTACAGCAAGCTGAATGCGCTGATGGAAGAAAAGACAGAGCAGGAAAAGCTGCTGGAAGAAAAAATGGAGCGCTGGATGTATCTAAACGATCTGGCAGAACAGATTGAGAACCAATAAGATGAACGATAAAAGTCAGCAGAAACTATTCCGGGATCGGACCAAGAGACGGAGGAGATAAGCGATATGGTACAGTACAAGATTGCAAAGCACGAGATGGGATCCTATTCTATGGGGCTCTCAAGGGTATCCGGCGGGATCCGCCTGTGTGTGGCTGCGCAAGGAGAGGAATGCAGGGTCCATATCTATAAGGCCGGAGAAGAAACACCGGTTCAGGCCCTTTCCTTTCCTGCAGAGGCCAGAAAAGGCGATGTATGGAGCATGACCATTCTGGGAGAGGATTTTGAAAATCTGGAATACTGCTTTGAAATCGATGGAAAGCTGTTTTCTGATCCTTATGGAACACGTTTTACAGGATGGGAGATATGGGGGGATCTTGAACACGCTTCCACTCATTTAAAAACTCCCATCGAGTTTTCTGATTTTGATTGGGAAGAGGATAAGCCTCTTCAAATTCCATATGAGGACAGTATCATATACCGGCTCCATAACCGGGGTTTTACTAAGCACGCCTCTTCCAAAGTAAAGAGCAGAGGGACCTTCGATGCCATACGGGAAAAGATCCCTTATTTGAAGGAACTGGGCATTACTGCGGTGGAGCTGATGCCAGTGAATGAATTTTCCGAGGTCATCATGCAGGAACCTGTGTATGGAAGCCCTTTTGGTGTGGATAAACCTGTTGGAAAATTGAATTATTGGGGATATACGTCAGGCTGTTATTTTACTCCAAAGGCTTCCTACGCCTCTATAAAGGACCCGGCTTTGGAGTTTAAAAGCCTTGTGAAGGCTCTTCATAAGGAGGGGCTTGAGTTGATCGTGGAGCTTTTCTTTACCGGAAAGGAACCGCCCTCTTTTGTTCTTGATGTGGTTCGGTTCTGGGCGGATGAATTTCATGTGGACGGGATTCATCTGGTAGGAGACCCGCCCTTAGACCTCCTTGAACGGGATCCTTATTTAAGCCGGATCAAGCTGTTTGCGGTTTCCTGGGACCCGGCCTTTGAAGGAAAGGTTAAGCACTTAGGAGAGTATAATGACGGCTTTCTGGTGGATATGCGCCGGGTATTAAAGGGAGACGAGGAACAGATGAAAAACCTTGCATTCCACACCAGGAGTAATCCATCGGGGTACGGCGTCATTAATTATATGGCCAATACCAACGGATTTACCATGATGGATATGGTATCTTACGATACCAAGCATAATGAGGAAAACGGGGAGAAAAACCAGGATGGCAATCCCTATAATTATTCCTGGAACTGCGGAGTCGAAGGGCCGACGAAACGGAAAAAGGTGGTGGAACTTCGGAAAAAGCAGCTGCGAAACGCATTCCTTCTTTTGCTTTTGAGCCAGGGAACGCCCCTTATTATGGCTGGAGATGAATTCGGCAATTCCCAGTCAGGCAATAATAATGCATATTGCCAGGATAATGAAGTGTCGTGGCTGAACTGGAATCTGGTTAAGACCAATCAGGATATTCTGGAGTTTGTGAAGGCAGTGATTGCATTCCGGAAATCTCATCCGGTGTTCCATATGCCGAAGGAGCCAAGGATCATGGATTATCTGGCATGCGGGTTCCCCGATGTTTCCTATCATGGAGTAAAGGCATGGTGCCCTGAATTTGATAATTTCCGGCGTCAGCTTGGAATCTTTTACTGTGGGGAATATGGAAGAAAACCGGATGGGACTGCGGATAACAATTTCTATGTGGCTTATAACATGCACTGGGAGCCACACGAATTTGATCTTCCTAATCTGCCTAAGAAGGAGCAATGGCATGTGGTCTTTCATACGGATAAAGGGGAAGAAAACGGCATGTACCCGGAAGGTAAGGAGCCTGCAGCAGAAGGGAAACGGTTTCTGATTCCACCCAGGTCCATCGTGGTGTTTATGGGAAAGAAATGATCCGTGGTATTTGAAAAAGTTATTTACGGTTATGATGTTTTTGAGGGCAATCAATCGATTGCCCTCATTTTTTATGTATTTTTTATGAGCACATTTTTGTATATTTTTAAATGACAAATTTAGGTATCAATTAAGATAGAAAATAAAGCTTAATTATAATAATTAATGAAAGTCAGTGATATATTGCATAAAAGAGGTGGGGCAATGCAAGTTATTGAAAAGCGCGCGTTCAATTTATTGCAGTATCTGCTGAGTGACAGAAATTTTACTGTTAACAAAGCCATGGATTTATTAGGATGTTCCAAAAGGCAGATTGAATATGATGTGAGTAAGATCAATGAACTGCTGAAAGAAAATGAGATTGATTTAATCAGATTGTCAAGAGGGAGATTTCTGATTAATAAGGAGACAATCGACAAAGTAACGAGGCTAAACCTGCCCCATCAGAAATTCATTGTTAATGGGGAAAATAAAATCTGGATGATCTGTATTCAGATTTTTTGTACAAGGGAACCTTTGGGGTTGAATCACTTTATTACGAAGCTGCAATCAAGCAAGAATACGGTCTTAGGTGATTTAAGAAAAATTGCAAGCATAGGCAGCCAGTACAAGGTGGAATTAAAATACTCACGAAAATCAGGTTATTACTTTGAAGGTGAGCCCATTAAAATCCGATCTCTGGTATTACTGTCAATTATTAACTTAAAAGACAACTTTTTATGTAAAGAGCTGATCTCATTGGCAGTGTCGGACAATTCCTATGCTGCTATATTTGAAGAAACAAAAGACAAGGTAGAGTCCCTGATTAAGGAATTTAATCTGCCGATTATGAAGGAATATCTAATCCTGGTGATCTATTTTATCAGTTTACTGCCCTATCACTGTCAGTCAATTACATACGAATCCCCACTGATCCATGAACCCATGTGGAACCACCTCCCTCTTTATGAAGCTGTAACAGATTTTTATGAGTCACTGACGTTTCATTTGTCCAAAGAAGAGATTGACTATTTATTTGTACTTTTGTTAAGCATGACTTTGGGAGATAACATGTATTTCCAGCTTTACGATCAGGAGAGCATATTTTTACAGGAGATGTGCCAAAGCCTGATTAAACGTTTTGAAGTAATCACAGGAACCGTGGTGCAGAAGAAGGCGGGCATATCAGAAAACATGCTGATGCATTTACGTTTGGCCTATTTTCGGCTGAAGTATGGGATACCGGTAGTGAATCCTGCATTGATGCAGGTTAAAAAAGAGTACGGAGAGGTATTTGACATATGCAGATTCGTACTGGAGCCCTTTGGGGATTATTTGGACTGCTTGATTCCCGATGATGAGATTGCCTATATTGCCTTGCATTTTATGACGGTAATGGATTTACCGGATCAGGATAAGATCAGAAAAAGGGCGATTATCGTTTGCCAGAACGGACTTGCAAGCTCTGTTATGATGAAAAACCAATTAATAAAAATATTTCCCGAAATACACTTTGTGGCTACCTGCAATGCAGAAGAATTCAAAGGGATTCCGCTTGAAACTTATGACATGGTTTTTTCCACTACCGAGGGGATCGATGTGCCTGAAGATAAGTATTTGTTCCTGTCCTCCCCCATTTTAACGGTGGAAGAAAAATTTATAATAAGTGAAGCGGTATATTCTTCGGTATTTGGAATCAAATCAGAAGCTAATTTATCAGTTCATTCCATTTTGGAAATCGTAGAGAAATATGCAGTGATTCATGATCAGAAGGGATTAAGCAGCGACTTAAAGAACCTCTTGCAGAAGAAATATAAAAAAGAAAGCAACAGAGAAGGAGGATTACCTGTGATAAAAGACCTTCTTACGAAGGAAACCATACAATTTGCTTCCCGTGTGAACAGTTGGGAGGAAGCAATCTGGCTGGGAGCAAGGCCTTTATTGGAGAATGGTTCCATAACAAAAGATTATATCAATGCAATGATAGATAATGTAAAGGGCTTTGGTCCCTATATCGTAATATGTCCCTATGTTGCGATCCCCCATGCACAGAATCAAACAGGGGTCAATAAACTGGGAATGAGCTTTTTGAAGCTGGAAGAAGAGGTTTGCGTGCTGGATAATCCCCAAAAGCCGGTTAAGGTATTCATTACCATGGCGGCGATTGATAATCGCACACATTTAAGAGCGCTTGCCCAACTATCTAATATTTTAACCAATGAAGATACCAGGGAACAATTCGTAGCTTGTAACTCAGTGGAGGATGTCATCAAATTGCTTGATATTGATGAGGAATAAAAAAACGAGGTAAATGTCATATGAAGATATTGGCGGTTTGCGGTTCAGGGCTTGGAAGCAGTTTTATGATGGAAATGAATATAAAAAATGTGTTAAAGGAGATTGGGGCAGCAGGAATTGAGGTGGATCACAGTGATTTAGGGGGTGCGACACCGGGAGCGGCAGATATCTTTATTGCAGGAAGAGATATCGCTATGGCAATGACCCATTTGAAAGGGGTCGTAGAGCTTGATAACCTGCTGGATAAAAAAGAACTGAAGGAAAAATTGGAAGAGTCCTTAAGGAAACTGAATGTAATCTAATTGCGCAAAGAGAGGAGAAGACAATGGCTGTTTTAAATATAATACAGGAAATTCTTTCGACCCCTGCAGTATTAGTGGCATTAATTGCATTGATTGGCTTATTGCTTCAAAAGAAACCTGCAGCAGATACCATCAGAGGTACGATAAAGTCATTTCTTGGTTTTATCGTGTTATCGGCAGGAGCAGATGTAATCGTCACATCCCTGGCCCCATTGGGAGGAATGTTTCAGGAAGCATTTCATACGGCAGGAGTTGTGCCAAATAACGAGGCCATTATTGCGGTGGCATTAAAAGAGTATGGCCAGGTTACTGCCCTGATCATGTTTTTCGGAATGTTCGCCAATATCTTAATTGCCCGTATTACCAGGTTTAAATATGTTTTTCTCACAGGACATCATACTCTTTATATGGCTTGTATGATTGGTGTTATCTTGATTACCATTGGCATGTCTACCGCTGCGACAGTCGTAGTGGGAGCGGTTGCCCTTGGAATTGTTATGGTGCTGTTCCCTGCCCTGGCACAGCCGACGATGAAAAAGATAACGAAATCCGATGATGTGGCTTTCGGACATTTCAGCACCATCGGTTATTGGTCTTCTGCAATGATCGGTAAATTAGTAGGGAAAAATTCTAAGTCCACGGAAGAGATAGAATTCCCGAAATCACTTGCATTTTTAAGAGACAGTTCCGTTTCTATTTCCCTGACTATGGTTATCTTTTATCTGATCCTTGCACTCTTTTGCGGACCGGACTATGTAAAGAATAACTGGTCAGACGGAACAAATTACATTATGTTTTCCATTACAAAAGGGATTCAGTTTGCGGCAGGAGTATTTATCATTTTACAGGGTGTGCGTCTGATCCTTGCAGAAATTGTGCCTGCATTCAAGGGTATTTCGGAAAGGCTGATTCCCAATGCGAAACCGGCGTTAGACTGCCCGATTGTGTATACCTTTGCGCCAAATGCTGTATTAATTGGTTTCTTCTCCAGTTTTGTAGGCGGGATCGTAGGTATGATAATGCTTATTCTTACCGGAGGAATCATCATATTGCCGGGAGTTGTGCCTCACTTCTTCTGCGGCGCTACGGCGGGAGTTTTCGGCAATGCCAACGGAGGGGTAAAAGGAGCTGTATTTGGATCCTTTATAAACGGTTTAATGCTGACCTTTGCTCCGCTTCTTTTAATGCCATTGCTTGGTGATCTGGGTTACCAGGGAACAACCTTCTCTGATCTGGATTTTATAGCTTCCGGATTCTTAATCGGCAAAGCCGGGCAATTAGGACCTATAGCTGCCACCATATTCGTATTCGGAGTATTGGCAGTCATGATCGCTGTCTCAATTAAGAAACCTGGGAGAAAAGAATCAGAATCATGATACATAGAGAGGAAGGCTGTAATGCTTGATGGTAGGTTCAGGCATTACAGCTCTTCTGTCAGAGATTAAAGAAAGAGGGATTGGAATGGAGTATAAGGAGCTGCAATTAATAGCCAATGATATCCGCAAGGGAATCATTGAGGCCGTATATAGTGCAGGCTGCGGACATCCGGGAGGGTCTTTATCCGCAGCAGAAATACTGGCATACCTGTTTTTTAAAGAGTTGAATATTAATGAAAAAGACCCGGGAAAGGAAGACCGTGACCGGTTTATCTTATCCAAGGGTCATATAACGCCAGGGTACTATGCAGTACTGGCTAACCGTGGATTCTTTCCTGTGGATGAATTATCGACTTTTCGGAAAATAGGTTCCAGGTTACAGGGGCATCCGGATATGAAGAAAACGCCTGGCGTGGATATGTCCAGCGGATCTTTGGGACAGGGTATCTCCGTTGCTGCCGGGATGGCTTTGTCAGGGAAGCTGTCTTCTAAAAACTACCGTGTCTACGCGCTTGCAGGTGACGGGGAAATACAGGAAGGGCAGGTATGGGAAGCAGCCATGTTTGCAGCCCACAGAGAATTAGACAATCTGGTCGTGATTGTAGATAATAATAATCTCCAGATAGACGGAACCGTTGAGGAGATCTGTTCTCCCTATCCCATTGACAAGAAGTTTGAGGCTTTTGGGTTTCATGCCGTGACAGTCAACGGCCATAACTTTGAGGAACTGGAAGAAGCCTTTCTGACGGCAAAGCAGGTAAAAGGAAAACCAACGGTCATTATTACGAAGACAATAAAGGGAAAAGGCATCTCATTTATGGAAGATAATTTGTACTGGCATAGCGGTGTACTGAATGAAGAACAGTATCAGCTTGCTATGGACGAATTGGAAAGGGAAAGGAAGTTGTTATGTCAGGGATCATAAAGAAGGCAACCAGAGACAGTTATGGCGAAGCATTAGTGGAATTAGGTAATATCCATGAAGATTTACTTGTATTGGATGCTGATCTGGCTTCTGCGACAAAGACCGCTTATTTTAAAAAGGCATTTCCTGACCGACATATCGACTGCGGGATTGCAGAGTGTAATATGATGGGGGTTTCTGCAGGCTTATCTTTAACAGGTAAGATCCCCTTTGCCAGTTCCTTTGCCATGTTTACGGCAGGTCGTGGGTTTGAACAGATACGCAATTCCATTGGATACCCTGGTTTAAATGTAAAAATCGGAGCCACTCACGGAGGGATCTCTGTAGGAGAGGATGGAGCCACGCATCAATGCAATGAGGACTTTGCTATCATGAGGACCATACCGGGAATGGTTGTCATATGTCCTTCGGATGACATAGAAACAAAAGCATCGGTAAAGGCAGCATATAACCATAAAGGGCCTGTTTATTTAAGATTTGGAAGAGTCCCTGTTCCTCCTGTTAATCAGAGGGAAGACTATCATTTTGAGATTGGGAAAGGTGTCGTATTAAAAGAGGGCAGAGATATTACTGTCATTGCAAATGGGATTCTGGTAAATGAAGTGCTTGAGGCAGAGAAGGTATTGGCGGAAAAAGGGCTTCAGGTACAGATAATAAATATCCATACCATTAAGCCCTTGGATAAGGATTTAGTGATACAGTCAGCAAAAAAGACAGCGAAAATAGTAGTAGTGGAGGAGCATTCCATTATCGGCGGTTTAGGAAGCGCGGTGTGTGATGCACTGTCTGAAAATTATCCGGTCCCAGTTTTAAAAATAGGCGTGAATGACGTCTATGGTAGATCCGGCTCTGCAAGGGAACTCCTAAGAGAGCATGAACTGGATTCAGAAAGCCTGGCAAATCGCATACTTAATTTTTATAATCGGAAGTAATACTCTTTTACAATATTTAAAGAAGACACACCGTGGAGGAAGATAGCCTTGGTGTGTTTTCTTATGCAGTTTTTTCGGGGAAGGCTGCATGGAAGCGCTTGACTGAGGGGTGCCGTGTAATCTTGACAACTTCTTGACATGGCACCTTTTCATTTTAACACCGTCTTGATTTTTTCTCTGATATGATTGTGAGCATAGGGAGAAGAAAAATAAAAGGATCAGGAGAGGATATCATGGGAGCTATTTTGATGCTGGTAAGCATTATCGGTGTTTCATTGCTAATTTATTTATTTTATATTTTATTTCGAGGTGATCAGTTATGAGCCAAATTGTTTTGCAGGATATATTTTATATTGCTGTTTTAGTTGGATTGTCCATACCTTTAGGCATTTATATATACAAGGTTATGACAGGGCAGAGGGTATTATTGACACCTGCCCTTGCCCCTGTGGAAAAGGGGATTTATAAGCTTATGGGCATTGACGCCGAGGATGAGATGAACGCAGGGAAGTATGCACTCTCCGTTTTTCTATTCAGCGGGGCAGGCTTTGTTTTTCTTTTCGGTTTGCTGATGCTGCAGGGGATTCTGCCATTTAATCCGGAGGGAATGAAAGGAACCAGCTGGCATCTGGCTTTTAACACAGCCGCCAGTTTTATCTCCAACACCAACTGGCAGTCCTATTCAGGCGAATCCACCCTGTCCTATTTCACCCAGTTTTCAGGCCTTGCCGTCCAGAACTTCGTGTCGGCTGCTACGGGGATTGCCGTCCTCTTTGCCTTAATCAGAGGCTTTGTCCTGAAACAGAAAAAAACCATCGGGAATTTTTGGGCGGACTTAATAAGGTCCTCGCTTTATATCCTGATCCCGATTTCTTTTCTCGTGGCTTTGCTGCTTGTTTCCCAGGGGGTGGTACAGACGTTTGGCCCCTATAAAGAAGTTGCCATGCTGGAAAATGGAGCCTTGCAGACAATCCCCTTAGGTCCTGCGGCAAGCCAGATCGCGATCAAGCAGCTTGGAACGAACGGAGGCGGCTTCTTTGGGATGAACTCCGCGTTTCCGCTTGAGAATCCAACTGCCTTCTCGAACCTGATACAGGTTCTATCCATTCTACTGATTCCTGCGGCGCTTTGCGTAAGCTTTGGAAGGGCAGTAAAAGACGGCAGGCAGGGGCGATCAATTTATATTACTATGATGATCTTCTTTGTCGCAGCTCTTGCTGCCATAACCGTCAGCGAGCAGTTTGCGGCTCCTGTGTTTGAACACGCAGCAGTTTCCGGCAGCATGGAGGGCAAGGAGGTAATTCATGGTGTCGGTGCTTCCTCTTTATGGGCAGTGGTGACCACGGCGGCATCAAACGGCTCCGTGAACGCAATGCACGACAGCCTTACTCCCCTTGGAGGAATGGTTTCCATGTTCCTTATGCAGCTGGGTGAAATTGTATTCGGCGGTGTGGGAAGCGGACTTTATGGAATGCTTGCATTTGTACTCCTTACCGTATTTATAGCAGGCTTAATGGTTGGCCGGACTCCGGAGTACCTGGGGAAAAAGGTAGAACCCTTTGATATGAAGATGGTTTGCTTAATTGTCCTTGTTCCCCCGCTTCTGGCGCTTATAGGAACTTCCGCAGCCGTCTCTATGCATGGTGCCCGGTCATGGTTGACCAATTCAGGAGCCCATGGATTTTCAGAGATTTTGTATGCCTTTTCTTCCATGGCGAATAACAATGGCAGTTCCTTTGGAGGGTTCTACGGGAATACCCCGTTTACCAATATTTTAGGCGGGATCATTATGCTGCTGGTTCGGTTTATTCCCATGACAGCCGTCATTTTCCTAGCCGGCAATATGGCAAGGAAGAAAGCCGTAGCCGTCAGCGAGGGCACATTGTCCACCAGCAATGGTATATTTATAGGACTTTTGATCGGAGTTATCCTTATCATCGGTGCGCTGAGCTTTTTGCCGGCGCTGGCCCTTGGTCCCATAGCCGATTTCTTTACAATGCAGTGACAGAAGGTGATTAGAATGGAAAAAAAGAGTGTTGATAAAAGCATCTTTTATGATGCGCTGAGACAGTCCTTTGTAAAGCTGTCTCCCAGGGTGCAGGTGAAAAATCCTGTCATGCTGGTGGTTTATATAGGAGCAGTCCTGACCGGTGTTTTATATTTTCTTTCCTTTGCAGGACTTAAGGATGAGAATTCGGGTTATACCTTAACCATATCCCTGATTTTATGGTTTACCGTCCTGTTTGCAAACTTTGCAGAAGCGATTGCAGAGGGGCGGGGGCGGGCACAGGCAGACAGCCTGCGCAGTGCCAAAAAGGACGTTAAGGCAAGAAAACTGAAAACGCCATCCAATATAGACGATTATACTGAGGTTCTTTCCAATACCTTGAAAAAAGGAGATATCGTATATGTCAGGGCAGGGGAGCAGATTCCAATGGATGGGGAAGTGATCGATGGGGCAGCCTCTGTGGACGAAAGTGCTATTACCGGCGAATCTGCGCCGGTTATCCGGGAATCCGGCGGCGACCGAAGCGCTGTAACAGGGGGAACCACCCTGGTGTCTGACTGGCTGATCATCGAAGTAACGGCGGAAGTAGGAGAAAGCTTTCTCGATAAAATGATATCCATGGTGGAAGGTGCATCCAGAAAGAAAACGCCTAATGAAGTGGCTTTGCAGATTTTGCTCATAACCCTTACCATTATCTTTCTTGTGGTTACGGCAGCCTTGCGGCCCTTTACCGGCTTTGCAAGCCTCCAGGCAGGATCCGGTTCCGCCATCTCCATCACCAATGTCATTGCCCTTTTGGTATGCTTGGCGCCTACTACCATTGGCGCACTTCTATCCTCCATCGGCATTGCAGGCATGAGCCGCTTAAATCAGGCCAATGTTCTGGCAATGAGCGGGCGGGCCATTGAAGCTGCCGGGGATGTGGATGTTCTGCTGCTTGATAAGACCGGGACTATTACCTTGGGAAACCGCCAGGCAAGTGAATTTCTGCCGGTGGCCGGCGTTACAGAGCAGGAGCTTGCCGATGCGGCCCAGCTTTCCTCTCTTGCGGACCAGACAGCGGAAGGAAGAAGCATTGTGGTTCTAGCAAAGGAACGGTTCGGGATACGGGGCAGGGAGCTTTCGACCCTGGGCGCAAGCTTTGTGGAATTTACAGCAAAAACAAGGATGAGCGGCATCGACTATCAGGAAAACGAGATCCGGAAAGGTGCTGCTGATACCATCAAAGCCTATGTGCTGGAAAAGGGAGGCAACTACCCGGAGGAATGTGAGAAGCTTGTAACGCGTGTTGCCGAGGCAGGAGGCACTCCTCTTGTGGTGGCAAAAAACAATCAGGTAATGGGCGTGGTCTATTTAAAGGACATCGTGAAAAACGGCGTAAAAGAACGTTTTGAAGATCTGCGTAAAATGGGCATCAAGACCATTATGATCACCGGTGACAACCCCATGACGGCGGCGGCTATTGCTGCAGAAGCGGGCGTTGATGATTTTCTTGCGGAAGCTACGCCGGAAGCAAAACTGGCCCTCATCCGTGATTACCAGGCCAAAGGCCATCTGGTCGCCATGACCGGAGACGGCACAAATGATGCTCCTGCCCTGGCACAGGCAGATGTTGCGGTTGCAATGAATTCAGGAACCCAGGCTGCCAAGGAGGCAGGAAACATGGTGGATTTAGACTCCAGTCCTACCAAGCTCATCGATATTGTCCGGATCGGCAAGCAGCTTTTGATGACAAGAGGGTCTTTGACGACCTTTAGTGTGGCAAACGATGTAGCAAAGTATTTTGCCATCATTCCTGTACTGTTTTTCGGCATTTATCCACAGCTGGAAGCTCTGAATTTTATGAGTCTGACCAGCGCCAAAAGTGCCATGCTTTCAGCAATCATTTATAATGCATTGATCATTATTGCACTGATTCCTCTTGCTCTTAAAGGGGTAAAATACCGGGAGATGCCGGCTGAAAAGCTGCTGACAAGGAACCTGCTGGTCTATGGCCTGGGCGGGATCTGCGCGCCTTTTTTCGCAATCAAGCTGATAGATATGATTCTGACCGCTTGCGGTCTTGCATGAGGTGAATAGAAACTATGAAAATCATGAAATTATTAAAAACCGCTGTTATATGCTTTGGCATAATGACCATATTGTGCGGTATCATTTATACGGCTGCAGTTACGGGGGCAGCCCAGCTGCTGTTTCCGGATCAGGCAAACGGCAGCATGATCGTTGTTACCCAAAAGGATGGAACACAAAAGGAATATGGATCTCAGTTGCTGGCCCAGGAGTTTACAAAACCCCAATATCTTATTGGAAGGCCCTCCGGCGTGACAAATCTCTCCCCTGTCAGCAAAGAGCAGAAAACCCTTGTTTTAGAACGTATAAACTGGTGGCATTCCTTTGACCCCGGCAATCAGGAGGATATTCCCATGGATCTGGTTACGGCATCAGGAAGCGGCGTTGATCCTCATATTTCTCCTGAAGCGGCAGAATACCAGGTGGCAAGGATTGCTGCCGCCAGGAATTTAACAGAGGATGAAGTGAGAGGCATTATTAAGACCTGTACAAAGGGGCGCTTTCTTGGATTTATCGGCGAACCGGGTGTAAATGTTTTAAAGGTGAATTTAGCTCTTGATGGTTTGCTGCAGATAAAAAAAGTGGTATGATATCTAAAAAGTAAGGTGGTGGTATTTGGATGGAATCCTTTGATTACAGACCTGACCCTGACGCGATTTTAGAGGATATTCAGACGCATCGGGACCAAAGGCCGGGCAGGTTAAAAATATTTTTTGGATATGCTGCCGGTGTAGGAAAAACCTTTGCAATGCTTGACGACGCCCAGGAACGCCTAAAAAGCGGGATCGACGTTTTAGTTGGCTATATCGAGCCTCATACCCGTCCTGAGACCATGCAGAAACTGCATGGTCTGCCGGTGCTTCCACCCAAAACCGTATCATACCGCAATATAGAGCTAAAGGAATTCGACTTAGATAAGGCTCTGGAACTTAAACCGGAATTGATTCTTGTGGATGAGCTGGCCCATACCAATGCAGAGGGCGGAAGGAATAAAAAACGTTATCAGGACATTGAAGAGCTTTTGGGAGCAGGGATCGATGTTTATACAACTGTGAATGTTCAGCATATGGAAAGCTTAAATGACGTGATCGAGAACATCACAAAGGTCAGGGTCCGGGAAACCGTACCGGATTATATCTTTGACCGGGCGGAGAAAATCGAACTGGTGGATATTGAACCGGATGAACTGCTGCGCCGTCTGGAAGGAGGTAAGATCTACCGAACTGACCGGGCGGAAACGGCCATGCAGAATTTTTTCACACAGGATAACCTGCGGCTTTTGCGAGAGATCGCCCTGCGCTGCGCTGCGGATAAGATCAGCTTGGAGAATCAGAGTGAGCGGAGCTTATCCGATAAAATGGCTAACACCAAGCTGCTTGTCTGCATCGGAGCTTCTCCCTCATCGGCAAAATGCATCCGGTGGACAGCGCGGGCGGCGGAAGCATTTCACGCAAGCTGGGCCGCATTGTACGTGGAGAGTACGGAAAGCGAGGATCTTACCGCTGAGCAGCAGAGGACCATCCGTGCGAACCTGGACCTGGCAGAGAAGCTTGGGGCTGAGCTTGTCAACCTGACTGGACATGATATTGCCGCCACTGTATCGGAATATGCCAAGCTATCCGGTATCACAAACATCGTAGTGGGTAAAAGCAGAAATAAAAAAACACTTAAGAATCTGTTCGACATGGATTTTGAAGATAAGCTTATCTCTCTTTTGCCTAATATAGAAATCCACATCATACCTGGGAGCGCTGCCAAACGCAACTATAAAGAGCCAAGAAAAAAAACGAAACATGACAGTATTCATTTTTCTTGGACGGACACTGTAAAAGCACTCTCTATTTTAGGTGGCGCCACCCTGTTGTCCCTTTGGCTTCACAGGCTTAATATTATGAACCAGAATATCATAATGGTTTATATTTTCTCCGTTTTACTGGTTTCCCGAATGACGGAAGGGTATTGGTATGGAGTTGTTGCTTCTGCGGTCAGCGTACTGACCTTTAATTTCTTTTTTACAGAGCCTTATTACACTTTTAACGCAATCCAATCCGGCTATCCCCTGACCTTTGTCATCATGCTCTTAGTCGCTTTAATTACAAGCGCTTTGACCGTTCGCATGAAAGCGGAAGCCCGGCTGGCCGTGAAAAGAGAACACCGTACTGAAATCCTGTATGAGATCAATAAAAAGTTACTTGCCACAAGGGGCCTTGACGGGATCGTGGCTCTTACAAACGACTATGTGGTTAAGCTGTTTGAACGCTCTATCATATTTTTTACCACGGATCCTGAACAAGGGGAGAATGGTGAAGTAGTGCAGTCGGCTGATGATATCGGTTCCGATGTCTTAAACTCCGCCGATGAAAAGGCCGTTGCCCACTGGGTATTCTTAAACCAGAAGCGTGCTGGAGCAGGAACCGATACCCTGATGGGAGCGGCAGCGTTTTATATGCCGGTGATTTCTCAGGGAAAGGTTCTTGCTGTCTGGGGAATTTCCTGTGGAAAAGGGAATCTTGACCATAATACCCGACTGTTTTTACGCATGATCGCTTCCCAGGTAGCCATGGCCCTGGAGCGGCAGCACCTTTCCGATGAACAACGGAACATGATAGTGGAGTCGGAAAAGGAAAAGATGCGCAGTACCCTTTTGCGGGCAATATCCCATGATCTGCGCACGCCTCTTGCAGGCATCTTGGGTGCCAGCTCCGTGATTCGGGAAAATGGGAAGATGCTTGATGAAAATACCCAGGACAGCCTGATCGCCAACATACAGGAGGAATCACAATGGCTCATACGTATGGTGGAAAATCTGCTCTCCGTGACACGGATCAATGAAGATTCTTCCAATCTTAAGAAAAGCCCGGAGGCAGCGGAGGAGGTCGTAGGAGAGGCCGTAAGCCGTATCAAACGAAGATTTCCCCAGAGTAAAATTCATGTTCATGTCCCGGAGGAATTTTTAGAGGTCCCAATGGATGGAACCTTAATTGTGCAGGTGCTGATAAACCTTCTTGAGAATGCTATTAAATATTCTCCAGCCGATTCTTCCATTGAGGTTCGTTTGGAGAGGGAAGGAACAAGGGCAAAATTCGAAGTGCTGGACAGGGGAAGGGGAATTCTAAGTGAAGATCTACCCCATCTGTTTGCAGGTTATAAACCAAACGAAAACAGGAGCGCTGATTCCTCGAGAGGGATGGGGATCGGTCTGTCCATCTGCAAAACCATTGTAAATGCTCATCAGGGAAACTTAGAGGCTGAAAACAGAAAGGACGGAGGAACGGTATTCCGCTTCACCCTGCCCTTGAAAGGAAGTGAATAAATATGGATATAAAACCAATGGTGCTGATCATTGAAGATGAAGATGCGATTTGCAATTTTATATCTGCCATTCTGACCTCAAATGGTTATCAGGTGGTTAAAGCCAAAACAGGGAAGGAAGGACTTTCCCTGTTTACCTCCCGTGTTCCCGATATCATCCTTCTGGATCTTGGACTGCCGGATATTGATGGTGTAGAGATCCTTAAAACGATACGTCAATGGTCAAAGACTCCTGTGATTGTGGTTTCCGCCCGCGGTCACGAACGTGAGAAAGTGGCTGCCCTTGACTTCGGCGCTGACGATTATATTGTAAAACCATTTGGTACCTCAGAACTTCTTGCCCGGATACGGACGGCAATGCGGCACAGCCCTCAATCGGCCGTCGCAGAAGCTCAGGGGGATGAAACGTTTACCACTGGGAAGCTGGAAATCGATTATAATAAACGGGTCGTATACAAAGATGGAGAAAAAATCCATTTAACACCTATTGAATATAAGCTGTTGGTTTTACTGTCCAAGAATGCAGGCAAGGTGCTTACCCATGATTTTATCATACGGGAAATATGGGGGGTTTATACCGATGAAAGCCATACCCTTCGCGTCAACATGGCGAATATAAGGCGTAAGATAGAGGAAAATCCTGGAGCGCCCCAGTATATTCTTACGGAAATGGGCGTTGGATACCGGATGGTGGAGGAATTTGAAGAAGGGTAAAAAAAAATATATAGTTTGAGTCTAAATGGTTTGATATGCAAATGATTTTGTGATAAAATTCTTTTGTTTTTAAAAAAAGAATACGAAACTTAAGGCGGAAAAATAATGAATATTATAAAATACGGTATTGATGTAATTCTTCATTTAGATAGCTATATGAACTTGATAATCCAACATTTCGGAGCTGGAACCTATTTGATTTTATTTTTAATTATTTTTTGTGAAACAGGACTGGTTGTGACTCCGTTTCTTCCAGGCGATTCCCTGTTATTTGCGTCTGGTGCTTTTGCTGCCCTGGGTTTCCTTGATATCAAGCTATTGCTCCTGATAAATGGTTTAGCAGCGGTACTTGGAGATACCGCAAATTATACACTTGGAAGAACCATTGGCCGCAGGATATATGAAAAAGAAAATTTGAGATTCATAAAAAGAGAGCATCTGATAAAAACTCATAAATTCTATGAAAAACACGGTGCCGCAACTATTATCATAGCAAGGTTCATACCCATTATCCGTACCTTTGCTCCATTTGTAGCCGGAATAGGAGAAATGAAGTATATGAGATTCATCTCATATAATATAGTCGGTGGACTGGCCTGGGTCATACTGTTTACTTTGGGCGGCTATTACTTTGGAAACCTGCCTGCGGTAAAGCATAATTTTACATTTGTTATATTTGGCATCATATTTATATCCGTCATACCAGCAGTTTTGGGATTACTGAAAGAGAAAATGAAGCAAAGAGAAGACCGGAGAGAAGAACGAATATGATTATGGACAAAGACACCCTGTCTAACAATGAATTATTGTCAGGCAGGGTGTCTTTGTCATAAAGATGTGTGGCTCCAGGTAAAAACCGCCCTTAATCTTCAGGATAAATAAGCTGGTCGTCATCGATACCGTACAGCACAGAATCAAGGAATTTTCCAGCCAGGTATTTAGCCATTCCAAGATTCATGTCCAGGTAATTGCCGCAGTCTCTTGCAGCTGCTCCTGGTACCTCGCCTTCAAAATCCCGTATGAACTCATACATTTCCGTGATCAATGGCACAATGTCCCTGGACTTGTAATCACCGGACAGCAGAAGGTAAAAGCCGGTGCGGCAGCCCATAGGGCCAAAGTACAGGATCCGGGAAGTAAAGAATTCATGGTTGCGCAGGAAGGTGGCACCCAGATGTTCAATGGTGTGGATTTCTGCTGTATTCATAACAGGCTCAAAATTAGGGCGGGTCATGCGGATATCAAAGGTTGTAATGACAGAGTCCCCGGCCTGATCCCTGCGGGAGACATAGATGCCTGGAAGAAGTTTTAAATGGTCGATGGTAAAGCTTGTTATTTTTTCCACGGTTATCATGTCCTTTCTTAACATGGTTGCTTACGATTTGCGAGTTACTTATCCCATGATGAAATTATAATAAAAAAAACGTTCCCCTGCAATAGGAAACAAATATAAAAAGCCCGACTTCAAGACTGAATTTGCCGATGGAAAATGGAATGTTATATATTGACAGAAAATCCCCATGTTGATAAAATGATAATATGGTAATACCTTATGAAAGCGAGAGAGAATATGGAACTTCACCCAATGATTAAACCCAATTTAAGCAGCTCAGTTAAGAACTATCTTTATAAGTATATTCGAAGTTTGGATTTAGGGGGAAATACAAAGCTGCCGCCGGAGAATGAACTGTCTTCGAATCTTGGAGTCAGCAGGGTAACAGTGCGCCGGGCATTGGATGAACTGGAGAAGGAGGGGATAGTCCTAAGAATTCATGGAAGAGGAACATTTGTCAATCCGGAAGCTTTAAATATTCAAGTGAATCTTATGCCGGGAGAAGAGTTTTCAAGACTGATAGAATCCTGTGGTTATAAAGCAACCGTTGAAGTTGCGGATGTCAGGAAATTGAAAGCTGAAGATAAGGTTGCACGGATTCT
Organism: Lacrimispora sphenoides; assembly: GCF_900105215.1. Classification (NCBI taxonomy): domain Bacteria; kingdom Bacillati; phylum Bacillota; class Clostridia; order Lachnospirales; family Lachnospiraceae; genus Lacrimispora; species Lacrimispora sphenoides. The sequence goes on from NZ_FOIP01000001.1 coordinate 1,684,091, forward strand.
TCAACTGGAAGATGGGGAAGAAATCTATGAAGTTGAAAAGATTTATTTAGCAAATGGAAATCCAGCCATTATCAGCATCGACCGTTTTGCATGCAGCTTGGCAGGAGATGACTTGCAACGAGAGGCAGTCGAAGGGAAATCCACCTTTGATATCTTAAGAAAGTCTGGCGGATGCTTTATTGTTAGAGATAAGATCCGGATAGAAACCATGAACCGCATGGAGATGGAGCAGGAAACCGTTTGCGGGCGGAAGATGGAGTGTGACAGTGTTCTGGTATTTCATGGGATAAATTACAATCAAGATAATAGACCGGTTATTTATGATACTGAGTTTTATGATACGAAATACATAAAATTCAGTCTTCTAAGAGTAAAGAATGTATATGAGGATGAGATTTAGTGAAAGAATAAAGTGCTGTAAAGGTACTTTATTTTTTAAAGAATAATAAGGTAATACCATATTATCATACTAACATATAAGGAGAAGACAATATTATGGGGGATAAGCTGAATCATTTTTTTCATCTTTCAGAGAGAGGGACGAATATTAAAACAGAGATATTAGCGGGAACCACAACATTTTTAACCTGTGTCTACATTGTGGCAGTAAATCCGGGAATCCTGTCGGCAGCAGGGATGGACACGAAAGCAGTTTTCTGGGCAACTGCTGTTGCATCGGCCATTGCCTGCATCTGGATTGGACTCTGGGCGAATCTGCCGTTTGCTCTTGCACCTGCCATGGGACTGAATGCCTATTTTACATATTATGTATGCAACACGCTTGGGCTTCCATGGCAGAATGCCTTAGCTTGTGTGGCAATATCCGGAATTACGTTTATGCTGTTAAGTATATTTAAGGTACAGCAGAAAATCGTGGATGCCATGCCGGACTGCATCAAACATTCGGTGGGTTCAGGAATTGGATTTTTTATCGCTTTTACGGGGCTCATGCAGGCGGGAATTGTTACATCTTCTCCGGATACACTGCTGACGCTGGGGGATTTAGCCAATCCTGGAGCTCTGCTTGCACTATTTGGGATTTTCCTTACGGCGATCCTGGTGATCAAGAAGTTCAGAGGCGCGATCCTGATTGGGATCCTGGTTGTGACTGCGCTTGGCATTCTGGTAAAAGATCCAATGACAGGAATTGCATATACGGTGATTCCGGACCACATCATTTCCTTTGATAATCCAGTGACAGCCATGGCACCTACATTTGGTAAGCTGACGCTAAAGGGGCTGTTCTCAGGAACACCGGAAATGGTGCTGGGAGTAATTTTCGCTATTATCAGTTTCCTCTTTGTGGATCTGTTTGACAGTATCGGTGTCCTTTTAGGTGTTTCATCGAAAGCCGGCCTGGTGGATGAGAAGGGGAATATTCCGTGCGCCGGTAAGGCATTGTTTGTAAGTGCCGGCGGAGCGGCTGTTGGGGCATTACTGGGAACGAATACGGTGACGATTTATGGCGCAGAAAGTGCAACCGGGATTAACGAAGGCGGAAGAACCGGTCTTACCGCCTGTGTGACTGGGGTGCTGTTTTTGTTCACGTTGTTTTTATCACCGTTGTTTCTTATGATTCCATCGATCGCTACGGCGCCAGCTTTGGTTATGGTAGGGATATTTATGATAGAGCCATTAAGGAAGCTGCCACTTGATGATGTGTCCATCGCACTTCCGGTATTTCTTACAGTGGCTTTTATGCCATTTACCTATAATATTGCATATGGAATCCTGTTTGGACTAATTGGATATACCATTGGTCAGGTTGCCGCCGGTAAGGCAAAGGAAATGACAAAGACGGTGTGGGTGTTAACGGTTATCTTTATTGTGTATCTGCTGCTGGAGATTATTTTATAGGAGGGGAATGAATATGAGAACATTTGAGGAAATAAAGAATACGATCGAGACAGGTCTGGGGATGCATCCCTGCGATTTGAAACTGGAACATGTGAAACTGGTAAATGTATTTTCAGGCGAAGTGTATCCCACGAATATATATATTAAAAACAAAAGAATTGTATCCATCGACCCTGATGCAGTTCTGGAAGCGGAACGCGTGCTGGATTGTAAAGGACAATATGCGCTGCCGGGGCTGATAGATGCCCATATGCACTTTGAGTCCACCATGCTTTCCCCGGAAGCGCTGGCTTCCGTAGTAGTTCCCCAGGGAACGACCACATTGTGTGCAGATTTAATGGAAATTGCAAATGTGGCAGGAGAGCAGGGGCTAAGGGCAATGCTGCAGTCTATGAACCGCCTTCCATACAGAATGCTGATTGAAGTCTCTTCCCGGGTGCCAACTGCACCAGGACTTGAGACGACAGGAGCAGTTCTGGGAGCAAAGGAAGTTGCAGACATCATGGATTGGGAAGAAAGCGTCAGCTTGGGAGAACTGGATCCATCTAAGATTCTCTTTGTAAAAGATGAGTACCTCCATAAGATAGCGGATACCCTTTCGCGGAGAAAACTGGTAAACGGGCATGCCATAGGACGCTTGGGGCAGGAACTGAATGTATATGCTTCTTCGGGAATATCTGACGACCATGAATGCGTAAATACCAATGAAATGCTGGAACGCCTGAAGGTGGGAATGAAGGTGTTTATCCGGGAAGGAAGCAGCGAGCGGAACGTGGACGAACTGGTTAAGGGGATTGTTGACAACCGACTGGATACTTCTAATATTATGTTCTGCACCGATGATAAACATGCGAGGGAGATACAGGTGGAAGGACATATTAACTATAATGTGTCAAGAGCTGTGGAACTGGGACTGGACCCGATGGAAGCGATTCAGATAGCAACGGTGAATGCGGCAAAGCATTTCCGCATGGAAGATGAAATCGGAAGCATTACTCCCGGCCGTTTGGCAGATCTTTTCCTTGTGGAAGACTGGCGTATTGTAAAGCCTACCATGGTTATATTTGAGGGAAAGGTGGTTGCAGCAGACGGTGAACTTCTGGAAGAATGCAGGGTGAGTGATTACCCTGAGTGGATTAAAAATACGGTAATCCTGAAAAATGAAATCACTTCTGATTCCTTCCGGGCAGCATCAAAGATAACAGATGGAACGACGAATATTCATGTAATTGATATGATTCCAAGGCAGATCATTAACCATCATATCATAAAAGAAATGAAGGTAAAGAATGGTTCTGTTTTATCGGATGTTGAACAGGATATACTCAAACTTGCAGTTGTAGAACGGTATGGAAAAAATGGCAATGTTGGAGTTGGATTTGTCCGTGGATTCCAACTGAAGAAAGGGGCGCTGGCCTATTCCATGTCCCATGACCACCATAATATAGTGGTAGTAGGGACGAATGATGAAGATATGGCGGTGGCAGTGAATGAAGTTGCCAGACTGAATGGAGGGCTGGCAGTAGCCTGTGATGGAGGGATCTTAAACAGCATGGAGCTGCCGATTGGAGGCCTTATGAGTGAAAAAACAGCGGAAGAAGTGATGGCACAGCTGGATATTCTGAATGCGGATGCAAAAAAAATGGGCTGTGAGATGGAAGCCCCGTTTATGTCCTTAAGTTTTATATCCCTTCCGACGGTTCCAGATCTGGGGCTGACTGATAAGGGACTGGTGGATGTGCTTGAACATAAACTGATTGAACTGGAGTTAGAATAGAGATGAGTTAGTAATACCTTAAGGCCTCTGCATATTTTTGCAGGGGCCTTACTTAGTTAGAATAATATCCGATGTGTTCCCTTGAAAATCAATAGTTTCCAGCACACTGAAATCCAGCACGGTTATCCTATGAGGATTGACCAGAACCAGAACACATTCATAGGTTTGTCGCGGAAAAATCAGTAAAGCAGTTGACAATAATCATTTATAATAATATAATGAAAAAAGTTAGCGTCAACTAACTGAATATATTTATTAAATGAGGAGATGAAATGAAAAAAATCAACGTATTAAAATTAACTACCATTATGGCAGCGGCCGCTTTAATGATGACAGCCTGCTCAAGTCCAAGCACTTCTAAAACTACTGAAACCATTGAGACCACTGAAGCGTCTCAGGCCGCTGAAACCACTGCAGCTGCTAAGAGCGAAGAAGCTTTAACGGTTGAAATTAAAGATATTCATGGCATGGTTACAGTTCCTGTAAATCCTCAAAAGGTAATTTCTTTGGATAATAGAACTTATGAAACATTATCAGACTGGGGAATTAAATTAGTCGCTGCTCCAAAGGGTGTAATGCCGGCGGATTCCCTATATGTAGCCGATGAATCTGTTCTGGATATCGGAAATCACCGCGAACCGAATCTTGAGATTATAGCAGCTGCAGACCCTGACCTCGTAATAATCGGTCAAAGATTTGCGTCCTATTATGAAGAAATAAAAAAATTAGTGCCAAATGCAGCTGTTATTGATTTAAATTTTGATGTTTCTGAGGAAGCGGATACACCTGGAGAAAACTTAGTAAACGGACTTAAGGATTCCACCGTAGCACTTGGAAAAATTTTTGATAAAAACAAAGAAGCTGAACAATTGACAGCTGACTTTGATCAGGCGATCGAAGCTGTTAAATCTGCATATAACGGAACAGATACCATTATGAGTGTTGTGGTTTCCGGTGGTAATATCGGCTTTTCAGCTCCTCATTCCGGCCGTGTTTGGGGGCCGATGTATGAAGTGTTCGGATGGGTTCCGGCATTAGATATTGATAATACGACTTCCGATCATCAAGGGGATGATATTTCTGTAGAAGCGATAGCACAAAGTAATCCGGATTGGATTTTCGTATTAGACCGTGATGCTGCAGTATCTTCTACAACTGATGCGGTTCCTGCTCAGGACGTTATCGATCAATCACCTGCTCTTCAAAACGTAACCGCTGTTTCTGAAGGGCATATCGTTTATGCACCAGCTGATACTTACACAAACGAATCCATACAAACATATCTGGAGTTATTTGGAGACCTTGCAAAGGCTTTGGCTGAATAGTATATAGGAGTATAGCAAAGAGTTGAAAAATACAGCGAAAAAAATGATTGGGGCTGGGAATTCTCAGCCCCAACGTTATTATAACAATAAGAAATGGACAAAACCTTTTATATTAGCGATTATCGTTGTTATTATTTTAGGTATTATATCACTGTTTACCGGAGCTTATGATATACAGGGTCAAGCGGATGGAAGGGATATGTTTTTCATAACGCGGGTACCTAGAACAGCTGCACTCATGCTTACCGGAGCGGCAATGTCAATGTCAGGACTGGTCATGCAGCTTATTACACAAAATCGTTTGGTTGAACCTACAACAACAGGGACGATTGAATGGTCGGGTTTGGGACTTCTCATTGTCTATTTAATATTTCCGGCACCAACTTTAGTTTTAAGAATGACCGGGGCAATCATGTTTTCTTTTATAGGAACTATGATTTTCTTTCTGTTTTTAAGAAGAGTGAAACTCCGTTCGTCTTTGATTGTCCCGATTATTGGGATGATGCTTGGAGCAGTTATTTCTGCATTTTCTACTTTTATAGGACTTACCTTCCAAATGACGCAAAATATTGAAAGCTGGTTTGTAGGCTCGTTTGCAGCCGTTCAAATCGGAAGATACGAATATTTATGGCTGATTATTATAGTTACTGGCTTTATTTTTATTTATGCGGATAAGCTGACGTTAGCCGGTCTGGGGGAAGATGTCGCTACGAGTCTTGGAGTAAATTATAATAAGATAATTATTTTGGGGACCGGTCTTATTTCTATTGCGGTTGGAATTGTTACAGCTGTTATTGGAAATTTACCTTTCTTAGGTTTAATTGTACCCAATATTGTTTCCATGTACAGAGGAGATAATCTTAGGGGTAATCTGCCTTGGGTATGTGTGTTGGGAATGGGCGTAATAACTCTTTGTGACATTATTTCCCGAACAATTATAATGCCCTTTGAAGTTCCTGTCTCTTTGATTCTTGGAACAGTGGGATCAATTGTATTTATTGTTATCTTATTAAGGCAAAGGAGGCTAAGATGAACGGAATAGAATACAATACCGGCCTTCATCATGAACACAGATCAGCGAGAGCTTTTCGTTCTAAAAAAGAAGAAAAAAAATATTGGATATTGTTGATAACCTTGATTGGTTTGGGTGTTTTTGCTTCCTATGGACTTTTGGTTTATAATAATCCAGTTCCAATTGATTCTCCTTCTTTTCTCCCGGTTGTAAGAAGAAGGATGTTCGCTCTTACGGCGATGATCATTTCAGCCGTTTGTCAGAGTTTATCGACAGTCACTTTCCAATCGATTACGAGTAACAGGATTATAACCCCTTCCCTTTTAGGCTTTGAAGCACTTTACTCAACCATTCATACCAGTACCATATTTTTCTTTGGTGCCAGTGCCTTTATTAATTTTAGTGGGATTGGATCCTTTGTATTTCAAGTTGTTGTTATGGTCTTGATGTGCCTGATCCTTTATGGCTGGCTGCTTTCCGGAAAGTATGGAAATTTACAGCTTATGCTTTTAGTTGGCGTTATTATGGGGACTGGGCTGAAGTCTTTATCATCGTTTATGAGAAGACTTCTTGCACCGTCAGAGTTTGATATTTTACAGGCAAGATTGTTTGGCTCTGTCAACAATGCGGATTCTAAATATTTTCCTCTTGCAATTCCGGTTGTAATAATTGTAGCTATACTTCTTCTTGCTTATTCTAAGAAGTTAAATGTTGTGTCACTTGGAAAAGATTGCTCTACTTCATTGGGTGTCAAACATCAAGTTCATGTGATTTATGCTCTGATTTTAGTATCTGTTTTGATGTCAATTTCTACGGCTTTGGTTGGGCCGCTTACTTTTTATGGATTTTTAGTTGCAACTTTAAGTTATCAAGCGGCGCCAACATATGATCACAGATACATTTTTCCAATGTCTCTTGCGATTGGATTTTTGATAATAACAGGTGCTTACTTTTTTATGTACCATATATTCAGGGCTCAAGGAGTAGTTTCAGTTATTATCGAGATGTTTGGCGGAATAGCATTTTTAATCGTAATTTTAAGGAAAGGTACTTTATGATAATAATAGATAATGCCAGAAAGTCGTATGATGAGGTAGAAATAGGACCTTTGGATATTAAAATACCAAAAGCAGGTCTCACTTCTTTGATCGGACCCAATGGTGCTGGAAAATCTACAACACTTTTGATGATTGGAAGACTTTTGGATATGGAAGAAGGCCATATTAAGGTGGCGGATATGGATGTTACTGAATCGAAATCAGAGGACTTAGCAAAAGTTTTGACTATTTTGCGACAGGAAAATCATTTTGTAACAAGGCTTACTGTCAGACAGCTGGCTGGATTTGGCCGTTTTCCTTATTCAAAAGGAAGATTAACGAAAGAGGATGAAGCCATTATTTCTAAATATATTGATTTTTTAGAGTTGACTGATCTGGAAAACAGATATTTGGATGAGCTTTCCGGCGGCCAAAGACAAAGGGCATATGTGGCAATGGTTTTGTGCCAGGAGACGGAATATGTACTTCTTGACGAACCTTTGAACAATCTTGATGTTGCCCGTTCTGTTCAGATGATGGAACATTTGAAGCATGCGGCCAATGAATTTGGAAGAACCATTGTGGCTGTTATGCATGATATTAATTTTGCGGCCAAATATTCTGATCGAATCTGTGCGATGAAAAACGGACGAATTGCCGCTTTTGGCACGGTAGATCAGATTATGGATTCAAACGTTTTGACTAATATTTTTGAAACGAAAATAGAAATTATCGATGGGCCGTATGGGCCTATAGCAATTTATTGAGTTAGTGTCTGCTATCCGGTCCATGTCAATACCAAGCTAAAATCATTCATGAAATTCACTACCTGTCTCATACCATAGTATAGGTTATCAGTAATCGTTTTTCGGATTTCTGATAAAAGGGCTGCCTTTCAGCCCGTCTATCTGATTATCGGAAGCAGTCCGATAATATGAGAAACAGGAAGGAGCGTCAGAATGGAAGAATGGTTTCGTTTATCGGAGGATGAGGCCCTTGCTAAGCTCGGCGCAGGCAGGAACGGCCTGGATTCCAGGGAGGTCCTGAGGCGCAGGCAGACATATGGTCCGAATACACTAAAGAAGGCGGAACGCAAAAGCGCTTTCCAGGTGTTTTTGGACCAGTTTAAAGACCTGTTAGTCATCATCCTGATTATAGCAGCAGTGATTTCTATGATATCTGGTGACGTGGAGAGCACAGGAGTGATTTTTGCAGTGCTTCTGCTGAATGCGATTCTGGGAACCGTGGAGCACCAGAAGGCAGAGAAGTCCTTAGACAGTCTTATGGCCCTGTCGTCACCGGTAGCAAAGGTGATAAGAGAGGGGAAAAAGCAGGAAATCTTTTCGGGGGAGATCGTTCCTGGGGACATACTGCTCCTGGAAGCAGGGGACATGGTAGCGGCAGACGGCCGGATCCTGGAAAATTACTCCCTTTTGGTCAATGAAAGCTCCCTGACTGGAGAATCCATTAATGTGGAGAAACGGACGGGTAGGATCCGGGAAAAGAAGGTACCTTTGGCCGAGCAGACGAATATGGTGTTTTCCGGTTCCCTGGTGGCAGCAGGCAGGGCAAAGGTACTGATCACAGGTACCGGAATGGATACGGAAATCGGCAGGATCGCTTCCCTTATGAATGACACGGGGGAAAAAAAGACACCTCTTCAGGTAAGCTTAGACCAGTTCGGAAGCAGGCTGGCAGCAGCTATCCTGTTTATTTGTGCGGTAGTTTTCGGCCTTAGCATCTACCGGAGGATGCCGGTTTTAGATTCCCTGATGTTTGCCGTAGCCCTGGCGGTTGCAGCGATACCGGAAGCGTTAAGTTCCATTGTCACTATCGTTCAGGCAATGGGCACACAGAAAATGGCTGGAGAGAATGCCATCATAAAGGATTTAAAGGCAGTGGAAAGCCTTGGCTGCGTTTCTGTCATCTGCTCCGATAAGACTGGAACATTGACACAAAACCGCATGACCGTACAGCAAATCTACGTAAACAGCCGCCTTTATCCTCCGGAGCTCTTAAACAAAGAGGTTCCAGTACATAAATATCTGTTGTATGATGCTGTTTTAAATAATGATTCCGCTTACATAGAAGGAAAGCTGTTAGGGGACCCGACGGAAGCCGCACTGGTGCAAATGGCCGAAAGGGTGGGAATAAATGAGGAAGCCATGAAATCCTATTACCCCAGAGCAGGGGAGATTCCCTTTGATTCCAAGAGAAAGCTTATGAGCACCATGCACAGGATCGAAGGAAAAAGGGTACTGTTCACAAAGGGAGCGGTGGATGTGCTGCTTCCCAGGATCAGTCATATTTGGACAGGGGAAGGGATCCGCCACATGAGGGAGGGGGACCGGCAGAACTTAATTGAGCAGAACATGGAGTTTTCCAAACAGGGACTCAGGGTTTTGACTTTTGCCTGCCGGGAAATGAATGAGGATGAAAAGCTGACGGAAAAATCAGAGGCCGGCTATACCTTTCTTGGAATGGTCGCGATGATGGATCCGCCCCGTCCGGAGACAAAAAATGCCGTATTAAATGCCAAAAGAGCAGGCATCCGCCCGGTAATGATTACAGGGGACCATAAGATCACTGCATCTGCCATTGCGGAGAAAATAGGCATTTGGGGAGACGATGATTTGGCAGTCAGCGGACCGGAGCTTGATGATATGTCGGAGGAGGAATTGAGCCGAAAGCTGGAGCATATCAGCGTCTATGCCAGAGTTTCGCCGGAGCATAAAATACGGATCGTCCGCTCCTGGCAGAAAAAAGGCCACATCGTAGCCATGACAGGAGATGGGGTCAATGACGCTCCGGCCTTAAAACAGGCCGACATCGGGGTTGCCATGGGAAAAATGGGGACAGAAGTGTCAAAGGATGCCTCTGCCATGATCCTGACGGATGATAACTTTGCAACCATAATTAAGGCGGTTGCCAATGGCCGTAATGTTTACCGGAACATCCGGAATGCCATTAAATTTCTTTTATCAGGAAATATGGCTGGGATATTATGCGTCTTGTATACATCCTTTCTGGCTCTTCCACCTCCATTTGCGCCGGTTCACTTACTGTTTATCAACCTTCTGACCGACTCTCTTCCAGCCATTGCAATCGGCATGGAAAAGGCGGAGGCGGACTTATTGGCCCAAAAGCCCAGGAATCCCAAAGAAGGAATCTTAACAAAGCGTTTTGTCCTTCAGGTCCTGCTTCAGGGGGCCCTCATAGCGGGCTGTACCATGACCTCTTACCATACAGGCATGGTGACCGGAAGCGAGGCCGCTGCCAGCACCATGGCATTTTCCACCCTGACCCTGGCAAGGCTGTTTCATGGCTTTAACTGCAGAAGCGGCCATTCCATCTTAAAGATAGGATTTAAAAGCAATTTATGGAGCATTATGGCCTTTGAGGCTGGGGCCATTCTTTTGGCAGCGGTTCTATTCATACCAAGGCTTCATACCTTTTTTTACGTGGCAGATTTAAACGCAAGGCAGTTTATCACCATTTTTATATTTGCAATTATTCCTACGCTTGTAATTCAGGCATTTAAGACCATAAGAGAGAGTCTCCATTAAGAAAATAAAGCCGGCAATGTAGGGTGAAAATATTACGCACGGATTTTTCATGAAAAACAAGACTTTCTGCGAAAAAGAAGTGTAATAAAAGATAACTTTTTCGCAGAAATCAATCAAGTATCCAAGCAAAGCCTGCGATGATTTGCTTTTATAGATTCAGGTAGCTTAATCTTTTTATGGACAATCAGAAATGTTTACGCAACAAGTCAGAGGGGCTGGAAGATATAAACTTCCGGCCCCTTTTGGTATGTCTGATGCGGAAAAAATTAATATTTACCTGTTTCTGGTTTGGAGTGAACGATATCCCCAATGCGTTTATTGACAGAAGTGGCAAAAAGATTTAACATAAACTTATGTTTCATTTTCTCCCATGCATTCAGCCGATCATGAAGTTCTGCATAGCACAATTAAATGGAGGATATTATATGAATGATTATTTCAGTAAGGATATCCGGGAGTCTGTCCGGGAGTTGAAAACCGACCTCCTTCAAGGATTATCCGGGCAGGAAGCCCAAAAAAGGCTTGAGGAAAACGGTCACAACCGTCTGCAGGGGGCGGCGGAACGGACCCTGTTTCAGTTGTTCGCTGAACAATTTAAGGATTTTCTCGTAATTATTCTGATTGTTGCAGCTATCATCTCCATGGTTGTGGGAATCGTGCAGGGAGAGGGGATTATTGACAGTCTCGTCATCATTGCCATCGTCATCGTCAACGCGATTATCGGTGTAAATCAGGAAACAAAAGCGAACAATGCGCTGAAGGCTCTTAAGGAAATGTCAAGCCCGCAGGCAAAAGTCATCCGAAACGGAGATATCGTAAGGATGCCTTCCGACGAGCTTGTAACAGGCGATGTGGTAATCCTTGATGCGGGAGATTACATACCGGCGGATGAAAGGCTTGCAGAAAGCTTTAACTTAAAGATCGATGAGGCGGCGATTACCGGTGAATCAGTTCCTGTGGAAAAGAACTGCGAAAGCATACTTCCTGATGATGCGCCTCTGGGCGACCGTGTCAATTCCGCCTTTATGGGAACTGTGATCACCTATGGAAGAGGCAAGGGCATCGTATCCGCAACTGGAATGGAAACCCAAATGGGCAATATTGCCGCCATGTTAAATGAATCCGAAGAGGAGACAACCCCACTTCAAAAGAAGCTTGACAGCCTGGGTAAGGTTTTGGGAATTGTCTGCATCGCCGTATGTGCCATAATTTTTGTCCTGGGACTGCTCCAGGGGGATGAGCTTATGGAAATCTTCATGGTTTCTGTTTCTCTGGCCGTGGCCGCCATACCGGAAGGGCTTACGGTAGTCGTTACCGTAATTCTTGCGATGGGCATGCAGCAGATGGTGAAGTCCCACGCCATCATAAAGAGGCTTTCCGCTGTCGAAACGCTGGGAAGCACAACGGTTATCTGTTCCGATAAGACGGGAACTCTCACTCAGAATAAGATGACCGTGGTCAAGGTATTTGACCATGAGAAAGCTTATGATGTGACCGGGACAGGCTACAGCAGGGAAGGCTCCGTCACCGTAGAAGAAGGCGGCAGGCTATCGTCCAATATTACAGAACTCATAAAGGGCGCCGTACTTTGTAATGACGCGGTCTATGATATAGAGAAAAGCCAAATCATCGGAGATCCTACGGAAGGTGCTATGCTGGTTTTAGGAGAAAAAATCGGTCTCAGCAAAGACCGGTTGAATGAAGAATACCGGAGGGTTCAGGAAATACCCTTTGATTCCGACAGAAAGCTTATGTCCACGTTCCATGAAAAAAACGGAGAACTGACTATTTATACAAAGGGCGCTCCCGATGAGATTTTAAAGCGGTGTACCTACATATATAAGGATGGTGCGGTTTCGGAAATTACGGAGGCTGACCGGAGAAAAATCCTGGAAGCCAATTTAAGTTTTGCAAAAGGCGCATTGCGCGTGCTTGGCGTTGCAAGTAAGGCAGTTGATACTCTCGATGACTTTGACAGCCAGGAATACTCTCTTACCTATCTTGGACTCATGTGCATGATTGATCCGCCCAGAGAGGAAGTGAAGCCGGCCGTAGACGAATGCAGAAAAGCCGGAATCCGTGTGAAGATGATCACAGGGGACCACAAGATCACTGCCAGCGCTATTGCCGGGGATCTGGGAATCATGTCTCCTGGAGAAGAGGCTTTAGAAGGAGCTGAAATACAGCTTCTTTCCGATGAAGAGCTGAGAGAAAAGGTTAAAACCGTCAACGTATTTGCCCGGGTTTCACCAGAGCACAAGGTACGGCTTGTAGCCGCATGCAAGGCAAACGGAGAGATTGTCGCCATGACAGGAGACGGCGTAAACGATGCGCCAAGCCTTAAGAGAGCGGATATCGGCGTTGCCATGGGCATCACCGGAACAGATGTTTCAAAGGAGGCGGCCGATATGATCCTTACGGATGACAACTTTGTAAGCATTGTTCATGCTGTAGAGGAAGGAAGAACCATTTATAACAACATCCGAAAGGTGGTTGGCTACCTTCTCTCCTGTAACATCGGTGAGATACTTCTCATATTTTTGGCAATGCTCTTTAACCTGCCCATGCCGTTGATGCCCATTCACCTCCTTTCCATCAACTTAATCACCGATGCATTTCCGGCCTTTGCCCTGGGAATGGAGGAGAGGGAGCCGGGGATCATGGACCAGAAGCCGAGAGATCCCAATGAATCAATTATTGATAAGAAGATGCGCGTAGCTGTTGCCATGCAAAGTCTTTTCCTTGGTATCGGCGCTCTGACCGCTTTTTATATCGGGCATATCAGCTATAGAGACGTCGAAGGCGGAGAGACCATCGCCCGTACCATGTGCTTTGTAGCCCTTATTTTAGGCGAACTTTTCCGCGCCTACTCAAACAGAAGTGAAAAGAGGTCTATATTCGGAATCCGGCTTTTATCAAACTCTTTCTTGAATAAATGCGTAATCGCTTCCTTTGCATTTTTAGTGGTTGTGGTTTATGTGCCGTTCTTAAACACAATTTTCAGCACGGCGCCTCTTACTCTCACACAGCTAAGCGAAGCAATCGGCTTTGCGGTAGTTCCTACTCTGGGCGGTGAGCTTGCAAAGCTTATTACAAAAAGAATGAAATAGCAACGGGAAGCTGTGCCTTTCAAGACATGAATAAAGATTGAATAAACGCTGGAAATCTTGACATAATTTTTGCTCCATGGTACTATTAAGTATACATAAATAGTTAGCCTAAGAGATGACAGAGCCAGGTGATGAGTGCGGGGAACCGTTCATTTCCGAGGCTCTTTCTTTATCCCTTGAGAAAAGTTTAACAAGGAATAAAATCCGGGGCGTTTACTGGAAGGGGAAGGAACTATGGGAAGATACGTCATTGCCCTGGATCAGGGCACGACAAGTTCCAGATGTATCCTGTTCGATGAGCAGGGGAACATCTGCAGTGCAGCACAAAAGGAGTTTACTCAGATTTTTCCGGAGCCGGGCTGGGTGGAGCATGACCCTATGGAGATATGGTCCTCACAGCTTTCCGTGACCATGGAGGCCATGGGAAAGATCGGGGCCCATTACAGCGATATAGCTGCAATCGGGATCACGAATCAGAGGGAGACAACGGTAGTCTGGGATAAGGAAACTGGGGAGCCGGTCTATCATGCAATCGTGTGGCAGTGCCGAAGGACCGCGGACAGAATCGAGAAACTAAAGCATGACGGCCTGGATGGGCTCATTGTTGAAAGGACGGGACTGATCCCTGACGCTTACTTTTCAGGAAGCAAGATCGAATGGATCCTGGATCATGTAGAAGGGGCACGAGAACGGGCAGAACGTGGGGAACTTCTGTTTGGAACCGTGGATACCTGGCTGATCTGGAACTTAACCAAAGGCTGCATCCATGTGACAGATTATACTAATGCATCAAGAACCATGCTTTTTGATATACACAGAAAGTGCTGGGATGAGGAGATTCTAAACTATTTCCACATTCCCAGATGCATGCTGCCGGAGGTAAAACCATCAAGCTGTATTTATGGCTACACATCTTCGGATGTCATGGGAGGAAAGATTCCCATTGCAGGAGCAGCAGGCGACCAGCAGGCAGCTTTGTTTGGCCAGTGCTGCTTTGAGGCAGGGGAAGTAAAGAACACCTATGGAACCGGTTGTTTCCTTCTTATGAACACAGGAGAAAGGGCGGTAAAGTCCGAACATGGGCTTTTGACCACAATAGCTGCCAGTGACCAGGGAAGCATCCAGTATGCCCTGGAAGGAAGCGTGTTTGTGGCAGGAGCTGCCGTACAGTGGTTAAGGGATGAGATGCGGATGGTTCGTTCTGCCGCCCAGACAGAGGAATACTGCCGTGCTGCGGGGGATACAGGGGGCGTTTATGTAGTACCGGCATTTGCAGGACTTGGGGCACCTTATTGGGACCAGTACGCAAGAGGGACCATTGTGGGAGTAACCAGAGGAACCAGCAAGGAGCAGTTTATCCGGGCAACGGTGGAATCCATGGCTTATCAGGTCTGCGATCTCATTGAGGCTATGGAACAGGATTCGGATATTCATTTAAAGGAGTTAAAGGTGGACGGGGGCGCCTGTGCCAACAATTTCCTCATGCAGTTCCAGTCGGATCTGTTAAACACAGAGATCGTAAGGCCGGAGTGCATTGAGACGACTGCTCTTGGAGCCGCATACCTGGCCGGACTTGCGGTGGGCTATTGGAAGAGCCGGGAAGAAATCAAGGCAAACTGGAAGGTATCTAAGGCCTTTGACAGCCAGATGGAAGGGGAACACCGGAAGAGGCTGGTAAAAGGCTGGAAGAGGGCGGTAAAATGCGCACTCTACTGGTCTGAAGAAGAGGAGTAAAACTTGGAGGGGTAAGATTTGGAGGGTACATATTTATTGTTTGGGGGAATTACCTTATCATACGTCATGATCCAGCTGGAATATATGCTGCGTATTATAACGGCGGGGCTATTAGGGTTTTTGATCGGCAGTGAGAGAAAAAACCGGAATAAATCGGCTGGTATCCGGACCCATGCCATCGTGGCGATCGGTTCAGCCCTCATGATGGTGGTATCAAAATATGGGTTTCCGGACATTCCAACCAGCGACGGAGCCAGAATCGCGGCCCAGGTGGTCAGCGGAATAGGTTTTTTAGGTGCAGGGGTTATATTTGTGCGGAACAATCTGGTAAACGGACTGACGACGGCAGCCGGGATATGGGCTACCGCCGGAGTTGGGCTGGCTCTTGGGGCGGGCCAGTACATTGTGGGCATATTGTCTGCGGTTCTCATCATCGTCATGCAGACCATGACCCATCGGATCAGCTATTTTGCTCAGGTGGCTTCCTGCGGCTGCCTGAAGATGACCATAGCACAAAAATCCGGAGCAGTTAAGAACATGGAAGAATTTCTGGAAAAGGAAAAGGTTGAGATTGCTTCTGTGAAGATTAATAAAAATAAAAAAGATGAGATCAAACTGGAATTTGAAGTGATTTATCCGCCGGGTTTTGACAAGGGAGCCCTGCTTTCCAAACTGGCAGAAGAGAATTCAGTCATGGCAGTCAGCGAATAGAGGGAGGGAATCCCCTGACAGAAAAATCTTGACAATCCGGTCTGGATTGTGCTAGCATTAAAGTAATAAAATATAAAACCTTGAGATGAAAGAGTAAGGGAATTGAACGGAGTGATCCGTTTATTTTGCCTTACTCTTTTTTTGTATGAATTCCATTAAATAGGGTGACCATTACGGATATGGAGGAGAAGAACATGAAGGAAATGAATTACGATGCAGCGATCATTGGCGGCGGCGTAATCGGCTGTGCAATTGCAAGAGAACTGGCCCGCTATGACCTTAGCATTTGTGTTATTGAGCGGGAGGAAGATGTTTGTTCCGGTACTTCAAAGTCGAACAGTGCCATTGTCCACGCAGGATATGATGCGGTACCTGGATCCTTAAAGGCGAGATTTAATGTGGAAGGCAATCATTTAATGGGAGAGCTTTCAGAGGAACTTGATTTTCAGGTGATTCGAAATGGCTCTTTGGTACTCTGCTTTTCAGAAGAAGATATGCCCGCTCTTAAGGAACTTTATGAGAAGGGCGTAAAAAACGGAGTCCCCGGCTTGTCCATTCTTTCCGGCGATGAGGTGAGGGCCATGGAACCCAATGTGGCAGAGACGGTAGTGGCCGCATTGTATGCTCCTACTGGGGGGATCGTATGCCCCTTTGGTTTAACCATTGCACTGGCGGAGAATGCCTGCGACAACGGTGTAGAATTTTTATTTAACACTGAGGTAATAGAAATTGAAATGGCGGAAAATGGCTATGACCTAAAAACCGGGGAGGGGATCATACATGCAACCTATGTGATCAATGCAGCCGGTGTTTATGCCGACGTATTCCATAATATGGTAAGCGAGGAGAAGATTCACATCACGGCTAGAAAGGGAGATTACTGCCTGCTGGATAAGGAGGCAGGAACCCATGTGTCCCATACCATCTTCCAGCTTCCAGGCAAGATGGGGAAGGGGGTTCTGGTGACCCCTACGGTCCACGGCAACCTGCTGATTGGGCCTACAGCAATCAATGTGGAGGATAAGGAAGGCGTCGGAACAACCGCGAAGGAACTGTCGGATATAATGGAGAAGTCTGCCTGGGGAGTAAAGAATATTCCGCTCCGCCAGATCATCACCTCCTTTTCAGGCCTTCGCGCTCATGAAGATGGGGATGACTTTATCCTGGGTGAGATTTCTGATGCCGCCGGCTTCTTTGATGCGGCAGGCATTGAATCACCGGGTCTTACAAGCGCTCCTGCCATTGGTGTTTATATAGCAGGTCTGGTTGCTGAAAAGGCAAAGGCTTCCCGAAAGGAGAATTTTAAGGTCACCCGAAAGGGAATCCTGGATCCTCAGAAGCTGTCTTTTGAGGAACGGGCAGAGCTTATTAAGAAGAATCCTCAGTACGGCACCATCATCTGCCGCTGCGAAGGGGTAAGCGAGGGAGAGATCGTGGATGCCATTACCAGGACTCTTGGAGCGGTTTCCTTAGATGGGATCAAACGCCGCGTCCGTGCCGGCATGGGACGGTGTCAGGCCGGCTTCTGTGCCCCTAAGACCATGGAAATCCTGGCAAGGGAAACGGACAGGAAATTGGAAGATATCTGCAAGAACAGACCCGGCTCCAATATAGTGACCGGTCATAAATAAGGAGGACAGCAACATGGCAGAGCATGATATAGTAATAATCGGAGGCGGTCCGGCTGGTCTTGCTGCGGCAGTAGCGGCGAAAAAGGCGGGCATTACGGATATATTAATCCTGGAAAGGGAAGCTTGCCTTGGCGGCATCTTAAACCAGTGCATTCATAACGGTTTTGGCCTGCACACCTTTAAAGAAGAATTAACAGGCCCGGAATATGCGGCCCGTTACATAGAGATGGCGGAGTCGGAACATATCCCGTATAAATTAAATACCATGGTTCTTGATATTAACAAAGATAAAGAAGTGACGGTCATTAACAGGGAAGATGGCCTGGCAATTATAAAGGCAAAAGCCATTATTCTGGCCATGGGATGCAGGGAGCGCCCCAGAGGTGCCCTTAACATACCGGGCTACCGTCCGGCAGGAATCTATTCCGCAGGCACTGCCCAGAGATTAATGAATATCGAAGGCTTCAGCGTGGGGAAAGAAGTGGTGATCTTAGGCTCCGGAGACATCGGCCTCATCATGGCAAGGCGTATGACTCTGGAAGGAGCTAAGGTGAAGGTGGTGGCAGAGCTTATGCCTTATTCCGGCGGCTTAAAGAGAAATATCGTCCAGTGCCTGGATGACTATGGAATTCCCTTAAAGCTCAGCCACACGGTAATAAGCATTGAAGGAAAGGAACGGTTGACAGGAATTACCCTTGCCAAAGTCGATGAAAACAGAAAGCCGATTCCAGGCACAGAGGAATATTATAGCTGTGATACCCTTCTTCTTTCCGTAGGCCTGATTCCGGAAAATGAGCTTTCCAAAGGGGCAGGCGTAAAGATGAACCAGGTGACGTTTGGTCCCGAGGTAGGTGACCAGCTGGAAACCAGCAGCCCGGGTATCTTTGCCTGTGGTAATGTGCTTCATGTTCATGATCTGGTTGACTATGTATCTGAGGAAGCCGCCTTAGCAGGAGCAAACGCTGCCGCCTATGTAAAAGCGGATGGAGAAAAAGAGACGGCTCGCGCAGTAGAACTGAAAGCTGAGAACGGAGTCCGCTATACGGTACCTCAGAAGATTGACGTAGAGAACATGAAAGATAAGGTTACAGTCCGTTTCCGTGTGGCAGATGTATATAAGGACCGGTTTATCAGTATTTATTATGATGATGTAAGGATTTCCCACAAAAAGAAAAAAGTCCTGGCTCCCGGTGAGATGGAGCAGATTGTATTAAAGAAAGACAGCTTTAAGGAATATCCGGAGCTTAAGAGAATTGTTGTCTGTACGGAGGTGGAATGATATGGAGGTAAGAGAACTGATCTGTATCCGATGCCCTTTAGGCTGCCCGTTGACGGTGAGCATAGAAGGGGACCAGGTAGGAGTAACAGGGAATTCTTGCGGCCGCGGGGAGGAATACGGAAAAAAAGAGGTTTTAAGCCCTACCAGAGTGGTGACATCCTCGGTCCGCGTCCTGGGTGGTGACTTAGAAATGGTACCGGTTAAAACAAAGCTGGACATACCTAAGGACAAGATTTTTGCCTGCATGGAGGAAATCCGAAAGATGGAAGTTTCCGCACCTGTTTCCATTGGAGATGTGATCATTCCTGACTGTGCCGGAACCGGCGTTTCCATCGTTGCTACAAGGAATGTTGAAAAGTTGTAAAATAATTTCATAAAAAACCTCGTAATTACCGTAAGCGGTCTGAAGCCTTATTGGAAGCCTGCGGATTTACGAGGTTATTTTGCATAAAACAGGTATAACCTATAGAAAATTTATCCAGGAAATGATATACTGAAAAGAGATTTCCGGAAAGAGGTTAAAAGGAAAGAGGGGTTGATATGAAGGTATTTGCACACAGGGGATACAGCGGAAGGTATCCGGAAAATACCATGCTGGCCTTTCAGAAGGCGGCAGAGACTGGCTGTGACGGGATCGAACTGGATGTACAGCTTACAAAGGATGGAACGGTGGTTGTGATCCACGACGAAAGCATTGACCGGACCACGGATGGAACCGGCTTTGTGAAGGATCTTACCTATGAGGAACTGAAAGAATTCAATGCAGATGCTGTCTGCGGAGGGATTCATGGATTTGTGCCTGTTCCGACCTTTGAAGAATACTGTATATGGGCAAAGGATCAGGAACTTGTTACAAATATCGAAATCAAGACAGGCGTATATTATTATGAAGGCCTGGAAGAGAAGACCCTGGAACTTGTACGTAAATACGGGCTCGAAAAAAAGGTCATCTTTTCTTCCTTTAACCATACTTCCATAATCCGCTTAAAGGAGCTTGCTCCTGAGATCCCATGTGGCGCGCTGCTTGAACAACCGGGCCTTGGAAATGCAGGATACTATTGCGACCGGTATCATTTTGAGTGCTACCACCCAGGAGTAAAGGGATTAACAAAAGAGGCTGTGGACAACTGCAGAAAATACGGAATTCAGGTGAATGTTTGGACGGTGAATGACATGTCCGCGTTGGAACAGGTCTATGAATGGGGCTGTGACGGTGTTATCAGCAACTTTCCGGAGATCTGCAAGAGGTGGGTCCAAAGCAAAGAACGATAGATAAAAGATAGCAGGAGTGAGGCGTCTGGTTTCCGGAGACCGCAGCTCCTTTTATCTTGTATGGAAAAAAGAACGTTAAAATATGCTTTTCTTCCTTATAAAATCAAGAAAGGGCAAAAATTGCCTTGACGGTGGGGGAAAGGATTGATAAAGTAGAACGAGATCCATATATTGTGGGTGCGGATGCAATCTCCACCACAAAGGAAGAGCTATGGTTCATGTAAAAGGAGGATGTTATGAAATTAGTTACATACGAGGTTGACCGGAGAAAAGATATCGGGGTAGTGAGTAAGGACGAGATGTGGATCTTTCCTCTCAGGGCATTTGGTATGGAGTATAAGGAGATGCTGGAGGTTATCAAAGGACTTTCTCAGTCTGAGCTTGACCTGCTGGAACATGCCTCTGGCCTGGATCCTTACAACAGCAACGTCATCGGAGCTGCTATGATGAAAGAGGTCAGGCTGCTGGCGCCCATCCGGACACCGGAGCAGGACATCATCTGTTTGGGGCTTAATTACATGGAACATGCCGAGGAGTCTGCCCGCTTTAAAAAAGAGGATTTTGATGGGAAGCGCCCCAATGCTGTTTATTTTTCCAAGAGAGTGAATGAGGCGGTGGATCCTTACGGGGAGATTTTAAGCCACAGTGATATGGTGGACAGCCTGGATTATGAGGCAGAATTAGGCGTTATCATTGGAAAGGATGCAAAAAATGTGGCGCCGGAACAGGTAAAGGACCATATTTTCGGTTATACCATCATCAATGATGTCAGCGCCCGCAACGTGCAGAATGCCCATAAGCAGTGGTATTTTGGAAAGAGCCTTGACGGGTTTACCCCCATGGGCCCCTGTATTCTGACTGCAGGTTCCATATCCTATCCGCCGGAGCTTGGCATTCAGTCCAAGGTAAATGGAGAGCTGAGACAGGACAGCAATACCCGGCTCATGATATTTAATATAAACCATATAGTCAGCGAGCTGTCTAAGGGGATGACCCTTAGGGCAGGTACGATCATTTCCACCGGAACGCCTAAGGGTGTTGGAATGGGATTTGAACCGCCGAAGTTTTTAGTGGCAGGTGATGAAGTGGAATGCCTGATCGAGGGGATCGGGACCATAAAAAATAAGGTTGTGTAAGATAAAATAGGAATGCTGCTCATTTATTGAGCAGCATTTTTTTATGTCACAGTAAGAAATATATCACAGTAAGAAAGAAACTTCTGCTGAGGGAATTTCTATAGGTAGAATACTGCCTTTGCTAAATAATGCAGGTCTGCAAACTTCAAATCGATATGACGCCATACGGCTATGTATCGCAACATATTAAAAATTTAATATTGACACTAACAGTGCTGCATCCTATAATTAGTATTAGACTGAACGTCAGTCTAATACTAATTATTGAGGAGTAATGTTATGCGAATTATAAAAGACGCTGATGTGCGTAAGAATGAAATACTGGATGCTGCCGCAGACCTTTTTAACAGTGATGGCTTTGATGGAACGACCATCAGCGCCATTATAGAGAAAGCCGGAATTGCGCGGGGAACGATATACTATCATTTCAAATCAAAGGAAGATATTTTGGATGCACTTATTAATCGGCGCAATACGGAGTTTTTGACTGCAGCCAGGCAGATTGCTGCGGATAAAAGTATTCCTGTGTTGGAACGGCTGGTCAGAACTTTTATTGCCATGAATGGTGATAAAGATGGAAAATCAGAGCTTACCCGGCAGATGCACAAGCCGCAGAATGCTTTGATGCATCAGAAAACACATCAGGCAATGATGGAAGGCATCCCGCCTATTCTTATGGAAATTATTGAGGACGGTATCAGTGAGGGTTTATTCAACACCCCTTATCCCTATGAGAGCTTGGAAATGGTTGTGGCTTATATCAATGCGGTTTTTGATGATTACGCTGAGAAGCTTACAGGTGAAGAACTTTTGGGAAGGGTTAAGGCGTTTATATTTAATCTGGAAAGATTGTTTGGCGCAGAACCGGGAAGATTTGACAGGGTGATAGAACTATTTCAAATGGATGGAGGAAGCGCCTATGAATAAGAACACGGGAAAACCATTTGTAAAATTTCTCATGCTGTGCTCCGGCAGCTTTGTCGCCGCCATAGGCAGCGGCATTACATCTTTCGGGCTTGGCGTATATGTATTTGAGCAGACCGGGCTTGCGTCCTCCAGTACACTGATTATCTTGTTGGCTTTTTTACCGGGACTCCTGCTCACTCCGTTTGCAGGGGTGCTTGCGGATAAATACGACCGCAGGCTTTTAATGATACTCGGCGATGGGCTTTCTGCTTTGGGGCTTATCTATATCCTGATTTGTATGATGAATGGCCCAGCGCTGCTTTGGCAGATCGGAATAGGCGTTACCATCAGTTCGGTGTTTTCTTCACTCATAGAACCGGCGTTCAAAGCGACAATTACTGACCTGCTGACAGAAGAATACTCAAAAGCAAGCGGACTGGTACAATTATCCGGTTCCGCAAAGTTTTTGATCTCGCCGCTCATCGCGGGGTTCCTGTTACAGGTTTCAGATATAAAGCTTCTGCTTATGATAGACATTTGCACAATCTTTCTGACCGTAATGGTGACGTTTGTGGTACGAAGGGGGCTTGCTGCCAAAGCTTCCGGATATAAAGAATCTTTCTTCCACGAGTTTAGAACCGGATTTACTGCGCTCACCCAAAACCGGGGCGTGTTCACACTGGTTTTATCGGGAATCGGCATCTCTTTCTTTTTAGGCTGCATCCAGTCACTTTATACACCAATGATACTTGGATTTACCGACAGTTCGGTGCTGGGGGCTGCCACTACGATTTCTGCCATGGGTATGCTGGTAAGCAGCCTTATTCTTGGCATGGTTCCCATAAAAAAGGGCTTTACACAAATGCTTTTTGCCTCGCTCTTTTTTGCCGGTATCTTTATGGCAGGCTACGGGTTTAGAGAAAACATTATTTTAATCTGCATTTTTGGTTTTCTCTTTTTTTCAATGCTTCCATTTGCAAACACAAGCATTGATTTTCTGATCCGTACCAATATCAGCAACGATGTGCAAGGCAGGGTTTGGGGACTGATCGGTATTATCTCCCAGCTAGGCTATGTGATTGCTTACAGCATTTTAGGTCCGCTTGCCGACTATGTATTTATCCCTTTGCTGGCAGAGGATGGCGCGCTGGCAAATAGCATGGGAAAGGTAATCGGCGTGGGAAGCGGCAGAGGTATTGGATTATTGATTATGATAGCAGGTCTGCTGTTATCTGTAACGGCCATTCTTTTATACAATATTAAGTCCGTCAGGGGGCTGGAGCGGGGAGGTGAACTGTGTACAGAAAAATAATAATAAACGATGTAAGGAAAAGCAAACTGATTACAATCACCATAACCGCGTTTATTTTACTTGCGGCAATGCTTACCTCCCTTGCCGCGATATTATCGGTGAATTTGTTCTCTGCGATCAACAACATGATGTTAAAAGCTCAAACGCCGCATTTTATGCAGATGCACTCCGGCGATATTGATATGGAACGGCTTTCTGCTTTTGCAGATACGGAAAAGAATGTAGAAGATTTTCAGGTGCTTTCCTTTCTCAACATTGAGGGCGCAGAGATTGTCATTGATGAAAACTCCCTCGCAGGTTCCGTGCAGGATAACGGCCTTTCGGTGCAGAGCAAACTCTTTGATTTTCTGCTGGATTTGGATGGCAATATAATTTATCCGGCCAAAGGAGAGATCTATGTTCCCATTTACTACATGAAGCAGGGGATGACAAGTATTGGCGACAGCATAACCATTCATGGTGTTTCCTTTACGGTAGCTGGTTTCCTGCGGGATTCTCAAATGAACGCTTCCATGATTTCCTCCAAGCGGTTTCTTATCAATGAAAGTGATTTTGAAAAAATCAGGGAATTTGGAAAGCTGGAGTATCTGATAGAGTTCCGCTTCAGCGACAGTTCCGCTGTTTCCGCTTTTGAATCCGGCTATATTGCCGCAGGACTTCCGGCAAACGGGCCTCCCGCCATCACCCATTCGCTGTTTAAGCTGGTAAATGCCCTTGATGACGGTATGATGATAGTGATGCTTATCCTTATCAGTGTCCTTGTAATCATGATCAATTTCCTGTGCATACGTTTTACCCTGATTGCCAAGATAGAAGAGGATTACCGGGAAATTGGCGTATTAAAAGCCATCGGCCTGCAGGTTGGAAGCATCAAAAAGCTTTATCTGGCGAAGTATGGCGCTCTCGCTGGAATTGCCAGTATAACTGGATTCATCTCGTCTCTGTTCGCAAAAGAGCCTTTGATGGAGAATATTCGCCTGTATATGGGCGAGAGCAGCAGTTCCGGCCTCGGCACGGCATTTGGAATGGTAGGCTCAGGGGTTATCTTTTTCGTGGTGGTGCTTTATGTGAACGGCGTTCTGGGCCGCTTCAAAAAAGTATCAGCGGCAGAGGCCATACGCTTTGGAGCACCCCAGAGTGGCGCCAAAGCTGCGAAAAGCTTTCGGCTATCCGGCAGCAGGGGACTCCCGCCGAATATTTTTCTTGGCATAAAGGATGTGCTTTCCCGAAAAAAGCTTTACAGCACAATGCTTTTGGTGCTTGTTATTTCCTCGTTTCTGATGATTGTGCCTCAGAATATTTATAATACCATCTCCCAAAGAAACTTTATGACTTATATGGGCATTGGCGAATGTGATATGCGAATTGATATCCAGCAGACGAACGATATTGCGGGAAAAACAGCGGAGATAGCCGCTGTGATGGCGTGGGACACAGATATTAAAAAATACACGGTGCTGACCAGTTATATGTTTGATATGCAGATGGAGGACAGCACCACTGAAAAGCTCAAGGTGGAACTTGGCGACCAATCAGTGTTCCCTATTGAGTATTCAGCCGGCAGAGCGCCGCAGAGCGAATCGGAAATCGCTATTTCATCATTAGTTGCGGGCGATCTCGAAAAAGGGCTAAATGACATTATCATGCTCATTATTGACGGTCAGGAGAAGCGGCTTACCATAAGCGGGATATATTCTGATATCACCAATGGCGGCAAGACGGCAAAGGCCGTTTTTAAAACCAGTCAGGACAGTATTCTATGGAGCATTATTCCGGTAAAATTACAGGCTGATGCTGCCACAGATGAAAAGATAACCCGATACAAGGAGCAGTTTTCCTATGCCAAGGTATCAGATATAGATGAATACATCGGCCAGACCTTTGGCGGGATTGCTGATGCGGTTAAAAAGGCTTCTTACGCCGCCATTGCCGCTGCCGCAATACTCACCGTGCTGGTCACTCTTCTCTTTATGAAAATGCTTGTGACAAAGGATAGATATTCTATCGCCGTTTTAAAATCCCTCGGCTTTAAAGAAGCAGATATTTGCCGGCAATATATGGTGAGACCGGCTGTCGTACTGGCCGCCGGCGTTTTAATAGGAACTGTCTTGGCAAACACTTTGGGAGAACTGGTGGGCATCGGTTTGATTTCAACCTTCGGTGCATCCACGTTCCGTTTTGATATAAACCCGTTGTTTGCATACCTGTTTTCCCCCGCTTTAATGGCGGTTTGTGTCTATCTGGCAACACGGTTTGGAATTTCGGATATCTCCGGCCTGAAGATATCGGAATATATAAAGGAGTAGCCTATGAAGAAAATTTTAAGCGGAAAAAATATGATAAAAACTTATGGCATAGGACGGGAAGCGCCCAATGTACTCAATGGAGTAAATATAGAACTATTAACCGGAGAGTTTGTTGCAGTGATGGGGCCGTCCGGCTGCGGAAAGTCTACGCTGCTCTTTGCGTTAAGCGGTACAGATACCATCAACAGCGGTTCTATCCAATTTGACGGTGAGGACCTGACCCGGCTAAATGAAAACGCACTGGCAGATATTCGCAGAACAAAGATGGGATTTGTATTCCAGCAGCCTGCCATGCTGAAAAATCTGAATATTCTGGATAATATCATTCTTTCCAGCTTACTGGAAAACAGAAGAAATGCCGCCGGCATTATCAAAAAAGCGAAGACATTGTTAGAAAAAACCGGCATAACCGGGCTGGAAGAAAGAGATATTACCGAGGTTTCCGGCGGGCAGCTCCAACGCGCCTGTATCTGCCGCGCCCTTATGAACGAGCCGGAGATTTTATTTGCTGACGAACCTACCGGCGCACTTAACTCGAAATCGTCGGATGAAATTATGGAACTGTTTTCAAATATTAACAAAAATGGTACGGCTGTTTTTCTTGTGACCCATGACGCAAAAGTCGCATCCAGAGCTGACCGCGTATTATTTATGAAAGACGGTGCTGTTAAGTCCGAGCTTTTTTTGAAAAAGTTTAACGGACGTGACATGGAAAACCGAATGAATCAGGTTATTTTGCGGATGAGGGATTTTGAAATATAGGTTACGGGCGCTTATTACATATTTACAGTAAAACTGCCTGATGCAATTAAATCCAACGGGAAGAAAATGCCTATGGCATTCGGGTAGAATCCGGCGATGTTTGAACCGTACTTAAAGGGAGACTCACTGATGATATTCGCTTAAAAACAAACAAAATTAAATAATGTTTGCTTATATATAGACATTTTTTAAATTATACTATATAATAACCATTATTATGGGTATCCTGATATTTGAATACAGGAAATAAAGAAAAGGAATTATATGCATTGTTACGATGCATGGAATGGATATAATCATGAAAAAGTTGTTTGACAGAAAATCTCTGTGGCAGGCTGGACCCGAAGAATTAATGAGTGGATATTATGAAGATGATGATTCCGTTTACTGTTTAATTTGCAATGAGCATTATACCAAGGGTGAGATTTATTCCTATGATGGTCATTTTTATGATGCATATAAAATGGCTGACATCCATGTCGAAGAAAAACATGGGTCAATGCTGAATTATTTGATGAATATGAATCCTTCTTTTATAGGCTTATCAAAGCTGCAGCACTCTATATTAAAATTGATGACAGAGGGCTTATCCGATAAAGAAATAGCTGCGCAAAAAGGCATTTCTTATTCGACGGTACGGAATTACCGCTTTAAGCTTCATGAACATGAAAAGCAATCAAAACTGTTTTTAGCAACAATGGAACTGCTTCATAAAAAGGAGGAAGCTATGAAATCAGAAAATGATGCAACAGAGTTTTATGATGCTCATAAAACTGCAACAATGGTGGATGACCGGTATGATGTTACCATAGAAGAAAAGACAAAGATCTTGTCCAGATATTTTGATAAAAGCGGGGCGGTAAAGCAGTTTCCTTCAAAGGAAAAGGCTAAAATCGTGGTTCTACGTGAAATAGCAGCTAAGTTTTTACCAGGAGTCCATTACAGCGAAATTGAAATCAACAATGCTTTGAAAGAGATATATCATGATTTTCCATATATCAGACGGCTGTTAATCGAATACGGCTTCTTTTGCCGCACGGATTCCGGCTCTGAATATTGGCTCAAGGAGTAAACTCAATTGTTATCTTACCATAATTCTATTATAAAAATCCGGAAGAAAATCTGAACATAAGATTTTTTTCCGGATTCTGTTTATATCCGGAATGTTTTCTTTTTGCAGATTCCTCACTTTCACCCCCCCTCCTCATAAACCATAGGAATAGCCCCGGCCGGACAGGACAAGCCCATTGCTAATTATGCAGAAAATATGACCGGTTATGCAAAAAGCCGCCCTGAGAATCCATAGTATGCTAAAGTGAAGTACATATCACGCAGCTTGTGGTAATTTTTTATGGAGGAGGATGAAAGAAATGTTACAAATCAACATCGATGATGTATTAAAGATCGTCAACCTTTGTGTGCCGTACCTCATTGGATTCGCCATTGCAGTTGCAGCAGCAGTGGTGGTTATGGTTGTATGCAGGAACAAGAAAGCTGCAACCCGGTATTTAATCCGGAGCCAGGGGCTCATGGCTATTGTGCTTGCCGTGGTTATCGTAGTAAATATGATATGCTGGGGCCCAATGTCCAGCCTGATTTCCCTTGCAACCGGCAGCGGGACGATTTCAAAAGAAACCTCAGACAAAGCAACAGAGCTTTGTACCAGAATTGCGGAAGAGGGGATCGTTCTTTTGAAAAATGAGGAAAACTTACTTCCCTTAAAGGCTGATTCCAATTTAAACGTCTTTGGCTGGGCTTCCACCAATCCATGCTATGGAGGTACCGGTTCAGGCTCCCTCTCTGACGCATATGAAACCATATCTCTGCTTCAGGGACTTGAGGA
The DNA here is from genome assembly GCF_900105215.1 of Lacrimispora sphenoides. Lineage (NCBI taxonomy): Bacteria > Bacillati > Bacillota > Clostridia > Lachnospirales > Lachnospiraceae > Lacrimispora > Lacrimispora sphenoides. The sequence goes on from NZ_FOIP01000001.1 coordinate 1,712,667, forward strand.
TGCAGGATTTAAACTGAATACCGGGCTGACTGATTTCTATACCGCATACCGGGGTGACCGTCCCAATGTGGGGATGTGGGAACAGGACTGGACACTTCCGGAGCCTTTGAAGGAATCCTACAACAGTGAGCTGTTGGCAGATGCAAAGGCATTTTCTGATACGGCGCTTATCGTGATTACCCGTGTAGGAGGGGAAGGAGCCGATCTCCCTACTGATGTCAGCGCAGTTACTTATACGGATAATTCTGCGGAATATAAGGATTTTGAGGCCGGCGAGCATTATCTGCAATTAAGCAGGACGGAAAAGGACATGGTTGATCTGGTGTGTTCCAATTTTGATCATGTTGTTTTAGTTTATAACGGGGCAAACGCCATGGAGCTTGGCTTTGTCAATGATTACAGCCAGATAAAGAGTGCCATCTGGTGTCCGGGAACCGGTCAGTCCGGCTTTGCGGCACTTGGTGAAATCGTAAGCGGTACGGTCAACCCCTCAGGAAAAACAAGTGACACCTTTGCCGCGGACTTAACAGCAACCCCTGACTATAATAACTTCGGAAGCTTTATTTACGATAACATGAATGAATTCGCAGGTAAGGCATTTAAGGGAGAGGCAACCTATCCCAGCTTTATCAATTACGTGGAAGGCATTTACGTTGGTTACCGTTTCTATGAAACTGCCGCGGAGGAAGGACTGATCGATTACAGTAAAACAGTGCTTTATCCCTTTGGATACGGCATGTCCTATACCACTTTTTCTCAGGAAATGGGGAATCTCACAGAAGCAGACGGCACGATTTCTTTTGATGTTACCGTTACCAATACCGGAGACAAAGCAGGAAAGGATGTAGTGGAGGTCTATTACAATCCGCCCTATACAAACGGAGGAATTGAAAAGGCTTCTGCAAACCTGATTGCATTTGATAAGACAGATCTCCTGGAGCCGGGCCAGTCCCAGACCATTGCAGTCTCATTCCAGGCGGAAGATATGGCATCCTACGATGCAGCCGGGAAGGGCGCTTATGTCCTGGAAGCAGGGGATTATAAAATCTCGATCCGGACCGATTCCCATAATGTCATCAAAGAACAGATTTATACCGCAGCTACGGAAACCATATATGATGAAGCCAATCCCCGCTCTACCGATAAGGCGGCTGCGGAAAACAGGTTTGCAGATGCCAAGGGAGAACCGGCTTATTTATCCCGTGAAGACGGATTTGCAAATTATAAAGAGGCTACGGCAAAGCCTGCAAACTTAACCATGCCGGAAAAATATAAGGCTACCTTTGTAAACAACAGCAATTACGATCCGGCAGCTCATAACAATGCTGAGGATATAAATCCGGTAACCGGCGCAAAGAATGGACTGAGCCTTGCCGCCATGCGGGGGATGGATTATGACGATCCACAGTGGGAGAAGCTTCTTGACCAGCTGACCGTGGGAGAAATGGATACCATGGTCGCCATCGGAGGTTATCAGACGTCAGCAGCTAAGAGCGTGGATAAGGTGGGTACCGTGGATTGTGACGGACCGGCCTCCATTAACAATAACTTTACAGGAACCGGCTCGATTGGCTTTCCTTCCGCAGTATTGATTGCAAGTACCTGGAACCGTGATATTGCAGAGGAATTCGGGGAAAGCATCGGTAAGATGGCTGACGAGATGAAGGTATCCGGCTGGTATGCACCGGCTATGAACACTCACCGTTCCTCCTTTGCAGGCAGAAACTTTGAGTATTATTCTGAAGACGGAATCCTGGCAGGCAAAATGGCGGCCAGTGCCATCGAAGGTGCAGAACATCATGGAGTATATGCTTATATGAAACATTTTGCCCTTAATGACCAGGAAACCAATCGGAACAACATGCTTTGTACCTGGACTGGCGAACAGGCAATCCGTGAGATTTATTTAAGACCATTTGAAATTGCGGTAAAAGAAGGCGGAGCAAAGGCAGTAATGTCTGCATTTAACTACATTGGAACCGAATATGCAGGCGCTTCCGATGCACTGCTTAACAAGGTGCTTCGGGATGAATGGGGCTTCCGCGGCTTCGTGCTCACAGATTATTTCGGAGGATACGGATATCAGAATGCTGATCAGGAGATCCGGAACGGCAACGATGCCATGCTGGTAGCCTATGATACGGAAACCAACCATTTAAAGGATACGTCCAGCGCTACAAGCCTTCAGGCCATGCGTAAGGCATGTAAAAACATTATGTATACGGTAGTAAACAGCCGTGCCTACGAAGGAAATAATGCAAAGGGCGGAATGCTTCCATGGCAGATCGCAGCCATCGTGGCTGATGTGATTCTGGCAGCAGGATTTATAGCTTTGGAGGTAAGAATCATCAATGCCTATAAAAAGAAACGGGAATCATAGGCAGCAGTTTAAGAGGGGGAAAACTCATCTAATGTCCGGAGGAAAATGACATGAAACATACTGATATCATTGAAAAGATGACAATAGAAGAAAAGGCGGCCATTTTAAGCGGTAAGAATGTATGGCAGTCCCGGAACATCGACCGTTTGGGAATCCCTTCCATATTCTGCGCTGATGGCCCACATGGAATCCGGAAGCAGGCAAGGGAAGGGGATCATCTGGGATTAAATGCTTCCCTTCCGGCCACCTGCTTTCCTACGGCAGCGTCCATCTCCAATAGCTGGGATATGGACCTTTGCCGTGAGATCGGGGAAGCTCTGGGAGAGGAAGCCTCGGCCCTGGATGTGAATGTCCTGTTGGGGCCTGGCCTTAATATTAAGAGAAGCCCCCTTTGCGGAAGGAATTTTGAATATTTTTCCGAAGATCCTTACTTGTCCGGAAAACTGGCGGCAGCCTACATAAAGGGCATTCAGAGCCAGGGAGTGTATGCATGTCCCAAGCATTTTGCAGTCAACAGCCAGGAGCTGCGCCGCATGGCTATGAATTCCGTGGTGGATGAAAGGACTTTAAGAGAGATTTATCTGGAGGGCTTTGAGATTGCGGTGAAAGAGGGCGGGGCAAGATCCATTATGACCAGCTACAACGAGGTCAACGGTGTCTATGCCAATGAAAATGAGCATCTTCTAAAGGATATCCTGCGGGGAGAGTGGGGATTTGACGGCATCGTCATCACCGACTGGGGCGGTTCCAATGACCATGTGAAGGGGGTGGCAGCAGGGTCTAACCTTGAAATGCCTTCCCCCGGTCTTCATTCTGCCAGAGAGCTGATCGCAGCAGTGGAGAATGGCAGTCTTTCCATGGAAGAGCTGGAGACTAACGTCGACGATTTGCTGGAGGCGGTGCTTGCTCTTACCGGGAACCGGGAAAACAAGGGAAAATCCTTTGATAAGGAAGGACATCACAAGCTGGCGCAAAAGGCGGAAGAGGAGAGCATCGTGCTGCTTAAGAACGAGGATGAGCTTCTTCCGTTAAAACCCGGCTGCAAGGTGGCGTTAATCGGTGACTTTGCCTTCACCCCCCGTTATCAGGGGGCAGGATCTTCCCTGGTAAACCCAATCCGGGTGGAAAATATGGAGGAGATGATAAGGGATTATCCTTTGGGTGTGGCTGGTTGTGCCAGAGGCTATTCCCGTGGTGGAAAGACTGATGTCACCTTAAGAGATGAGGCCTTAAAGCTGGCTGCCCAGGTCGATGTGGTGCTATACTGCTTTGGACTTGATGAAATCAGTGAATCAGAGGGGATGGACCGAATCCATATGGGAATCCCCCGGAACCAGATCAGCCTGCTCACTGCGTTGTCAGAGGTAAACCCCAATGTAGTTGGAATCTTAAGTGCAGGTTCTGCCATAGAAATGCCGTGGCAGGAATGCTGCAAATCCCTCCTCCACGGTTATTTAGGCGGAGAAGCCGGACCGTCCGCCATGCTTCGCGTAATAACCGGAGAAGTGAATCCTTCCGGCCGGCTGAGTGAGACTTATCCCCTGCGGCATGAGGACACTCCGGCTTACCGGTATTTTCCCGGAGCAGAGCGCTGCTCCCAGTACCGGGAGGGTATTTATGTGGGTTACCGATATTATGATACCGCAAAGGTAAAGGTGCAGTATCCTTTTGGCTATGGGCTGTCCTATACCACATTTTCCTATAAGAACCTTGAGGTATTGGAGAATGAAGTCCGTTTTACCCTGACGAACACGGGAAGAGCTGATGGTAAGGAAGTTGTCCAGCTTTATGTGGGAGGACCTAAGGGCAGGATATTCCGGCCTGAAAAAGAGCTGAAGGGCTTTAAAAAAGTATTCTTAAAGGCCGGAGAAAGTAAAGTAATCTCCATCCCCTTTGATGATAAGACCTTCCGGTACTGGAACAGGCTGACAAACCGTTTTGAGGTGGAGGGCGGCGTTTATTCCATCTTCATCGGTGCAAATGTAGCGGATATCAGGATGCTTCAGACAGTGACCCGGGAAGGGACCACGGAAGATTGGCCTTATAAGGCGGAAACCCTTAAATCTTATTATACCGGCAGGATCAGTCAGGTGCCTGAGAAAGAATTTGAAACTCTTTTAGGGCATCCGGTTCCTGAGGGAAAATGGTCTGGAGATTTGAGCTTAAATGATGCACTCTGCCAGATGTATTATGCCAAAAGCCCCTTGGCGAGACTGGTCTGGCGGATTCTGACAGGTTTGAAAAACAAGAGCGAAGAAAAGGGTAAGCCGGATTTAAATCTCTTATTCATTTATAACATGCCGTTCCGCGGGATCGCCAAGATGACCGGAGGAGCAGTCAGCATGGATATGGCGGAGGGGATGGTTTTGGTAGTGAACGGCCATTTTTTCCGCGGAATGAGACGAATCATCGGCGGGTACTTTGCCAATGCAAAAGCAAACAGAGCTTATGAGAAAAAGCTCTCCGATAAATAGAAGGGAGGGAGCACATGCTGTCACGAATAAAAGCCGGATGGAAGGCCTTTGCGGGTAACCATCCGACCTTAGCACAATTTTTAATATTTTTTCTCGTGTCCAACGGAGTTACAGTATTGCAGATGATTTTAATGCCGGTTTTCCGAAATATTTTCGGAATGACTTCCCTGGTGGATACTAACTTCCAGATATGGCATGTGGGCTCCAATCTGGACGGCACGCCCTATTATATATTTAATTACGGAGCGGGTGCGCTTTCCGCCGGCGGGGGCGGAGGACTTGCGTATTTTCTGGCAGTGGAAATTACCATGGGAATCGCTCAGGTCATCAACTTTTTTCTTCAGAGGAATGTTACCTTTAAAGCCAATAACAGCGCAGCAAAGGCAGCGATGTGGTATGTGATCGCTTATATCATCATCACCATTGGTGCAGCCGCTCTGCAGGGCCTTTATAAGGCCCCTGTCTATCATCTGTTCATGAACGGTTTAAACCTGGGCGGAGGGGGAGAGACCATTGCAGATGTAATTACCATGCTGATCAATTCTGCGATTTCCTTCTGGGTGTTCTTCCCCATCTTTAAAGTCATTTTTAAAAACAATGATAAATAGGCGGAACCCGTAAAAGAATTGTAAATGCATTAATAAATCAGGCAGCCCGTATGAATTTAGTTCATACGGGCTGCCTGATTTTATTATACTTAAGCACGTTTTATGCCGTTAAGCAGAGAAGTAATGGTAAGTCGAAAGCACTGCCATGCTTATTAATGGACGGCCAAAGTCTCTTCCTGGATCGGTATGAGAAGCTGAAGGCGGAACCAGTTATCACTGGAAGAGATGGTCATTGAACCGCCGTATTTTTCCACTGCGGCCTGAATGCTCTTTAAACCGTACCCATGATATAGTTTATTACTTTTTGTGGTGGGAGGAAGAACACCGGTCACCATGGCCAGCTGGTTTTCCAGATAATTTTCGCACTGGATCATTAAAAAGTGGTTTCGTTTGAATATGGAGAGATTGATCAGCCTTTTTTCCGGATCTTCATACTGGGAAACACATTCAATGGCATTATCCAGAGCATTCCCAAAGATGGAACAGATGTCTTTTACATGAAGAAAAGAAATCAGTTTTCCATCGGCCATGCAGGTTAAGGTGATCTTATTCTGGGCGCAGTAGGTACTTTTGGTGGTCAGAACCACATCTAATACCTGATTCCCTGTATTGGCCATAGCCTCTTGGGTGAGAATGGCTTTCTCCATTTCCGATAGGTATTGTTCCCGCTTTTCCGGATCTTTTTCCGCCCGGATGGCAATCATGTAATGCTTTAGATCATGGAATTCCCGTCTTAACAGTTCCATGTTGTCAATGGCCATGCGGTACTGGTCATACTGACGCTGTAAGACTCCGTTCATTGCATGGTTTTCGCTGCGGACCTGCAGTTCTTTTCTCCTGTTCTGCTGGGCAAATAGCATCAGGAGCCCTCCGAAATCCACCAGGGTCCTTACATAGAGCAGAGAACTGGTGGCACTGGAAAAGGGCGTATTGGGCATGACAAAGCTGATATTACTGATCAGAAAGGCGCCCAGTGCAATAAAAACTGCGCCAAGAAGCTCCTTCCGTTCCACTTCCATTCCCTCATCCCTTGGGATGTGTTCTTTTTCCAGAAAATAATATCCCGTATAAATGCAACCATAGGAAATCAGCATGATCAAAACGGAAAGGGTCCTGCTCACCCGTCCGTTGCTAAGGGCCCACCATACATACAGCTGCCACTGGAAAGAAGCAGTAAACTCCGCCAGAACAAAAGCGCGGACGCAAAGGAATCCTGCGTCATAAGGGGAGATCCGGCAGGAGGCATAGATGGAAAAGTACATCATCAGGATGGCGGTGATCATCCCGGGAAACCATAAGTACAGCGGAAGTGTGCCGGCGATTAAGTGGAGAAGAAATAACAAGCCAAGCATGCCCACAAAAGAAACGGCCAGCGTCAGTCCCTTAAGCCTCCTTCGGAGCATGAGGATGTAGCTGATGCAGGCGCACCATTCGGCCAGAGCGGTAAAGGGGCGGGGCGTATTCATGAGTTCGCCAAAGTTCATCGGTTTAACCTCCCATATATTCGGCCAGGCATTCCATAAATGATTTTTTCCGGCTCCGGCTAACGGGAATCCGCTCGCCTGAAAACAGCAGTACTTCGTTAGGCAGGCAGCCGGTCACGTGTTTTAAATTAACCAGATAGGCATTGTGGCACTTGGTAAATCCAAAGGTTTTTAAAGCCTCTTCCAATCGTTTCATAGGGCCGGAAGCTACAAAATTTCCTTTGTCCGTATGGATGAGGACATGGTGCAGCTGGCTTTCAATGTAATAGACGGAGTCCGTGCTCAGCCGCATGGTACCTTCGGGCCTGTCTATACTGATATAGTGTATTGCCTGCCGTTTTAAGATTCTGCCCACAGCTTTATTTAAGATTTGTGAAAAGGAAAGATAGGGTACTGGTTTTAATATATAACCCAGGGCGTCTACCGTATATCCCTCTACTGCAAACTGGGAGGAGGAGGTGATGAAAATAAAGATTACATCCTCATCAAGCTCCCTGATCTTTTGTGCTGTTTTCATGCCATTTAAATATTTCATCTGAATGTCCAGCAAAATGATATCATAGCTGGCAGTATAGTCCGATACAATATCAAGGCCGTCGGTAAAAACCTGAACCTGAAAGCTGACGGAATGGTCTTTTTCGTACCGGGTAAGGTAGTTTTTCAGCGTTTCCACATATTCCATTTCATCTTCTACAATAGCGATTTTAATCATATCTTTATCCTCAAACCGGTCATTCATTTCCTACTATAAAAGTATAGCATGAGCATTAAAAAAAATCCAAGGTATTTTACAGGAGCAAGTCTTTGGAAAATAAAGCAGGTGAAAAGGTTGTACATGTGATAAGATATTCTATGATAAAGGATTAAATAGAAAAAAGCATGGGGTCAATATTATCTTATTTTTAAGAGGAAAGAATGAAACGGTTCCGGACAGAAAGAAATGCACCTTGATTGGCTTTGATAAGCTGCTTCATCAAGGTGCATTCCCATATTTTACATGTGTTTTCTTTGATAAAAATACTTATTCGAAATCATATTGCAGCTGCCATAACAGACTGCATTAATAATTTTCTACTTTTCTTTCAAAATAAGCCTTAGGATGAGCACAGGTTGGACAGATTTCCGGAGCATCCGGTCCTTCATGAATATAACCGCAGTTGCGGCACTTCCAGCCAAGAGGAGCATCACCCTTAAAGGTTTTGTCGTTCTTTAAGCTGTCAAGCAACTTTAAGTATCGTTTTTCATGAGCAGCTTCTACTTTTCCTACGAATTCAAATTTCAGAGCCAATTCATTAAAGCCTTCTGCCCTGGCATCCTCTGCCATTTTCTTATACATATCGGTCCACTCATAATTTTCACCGGCAGCGGCATCTGCTAAATTTTCTTCCAAGGTACCAATGCCATGCAATTCCTTGAACCACATCTTAGCATGCTCTTTTTCCTGATCAGCAGTTTCTAAGTACAGGGAAGCCATCTGCTCATAGCCGGCCTTCTTGGCAGCGGATGCATAATATGTATACTTGTTTCTTGCCATGGACTCGCCTGCAAAAGCATCTTTTAAGTTCTGTTCTGTTTTTGTTCCCGCATATTTGGACATCGTATAAACCCTCCTGATTTGAATTTTGTATGATCGTACACTGCAATTGGGGAGCGGTAATTTATTATGCCGCTCCCTAAAGGTGTATTATCCGAAGTATCTTTCTAATAAGCCCTTGAATGCTTTACCGTGACGAGCCTCATCCTTTGCCATTTCATGTACTGTGTCATGGATTGCATCTAAGTTTAATGCTTTTGCACGTTTTGCAAGATCGAATTTACCTGCAGTTGCGCCATTCTCAGCAGCAACACGTAATTCCAGGTTCTTCTTTGTGCTGGAGGTTACGCATTCGCCTAATAATTCTGCAAATTTAGAAGCATGCTCAGCCTCCTCGAAAGCAGCCTTCTCATAGTATAAGCCGATTTCAGGATAGCCCTCTCTGTGAGCTGCTCTTGACATTGCAAGATACATACCAACTTCTGAGCATTCGCCTTCAAAGTTAGCTCTTAAATCCATCATGATGTCTTCCGGAGAACCCTGTGCAACACCGATTTCATGCTCGCAAGCCCAGGACATATCTCCATCCTGCAACTTAAACTTTTCAGAAGCAGCCTTGCATACTGGACAGAACTCCGGAGCTGTCTCCCCTTCGTGAACGTAACCGCATACAGTACAAACCCATTTCTTCATGATCTCATGTCTCCTTTTTATTTTTAATATTTATAGTTGTTATTGATGGTAATCGATAACAGTAATGATTACTGATATTAATTTACCATAACTTTATCCTGATGTCAAGTGTTATCGAGAATTATTTTCAAAACAATCCTTGCAGATCCCATAGAAGTAAATCGTGTGACTGTCCACCGTGCCGTCCGCATGTTCCTGAGCCATATGGTTGATGTTATCCATAGGGGCCAGTGGCAGGTCACTGACCTTTCCGCAATGTTTACATACGAAATGGTAGTGGGGCGAAGTGTCCGCATCAAAGCGGTCTGCGCCATCTCCGCATGTCAGCTTTTGGATTTCACCCAGCTCAACCAGAAGGTTTAAGTTGCGGTATACGGTTCCAAGGCTGATGTTGGGATATTCCTCACGGATCAATGTGTATAGAGCATCGGCAGTGGGATGGTCGTGCCTTGCCATTAGACAGGCTTTAATGGATTCCCGTTGACGGCTATACTTTAATGTTTTCATGGCCGCTCCTTTTCTATAATAATAATTATATTAGTAATTGTTACTATTTAATAATAAAGGATTTCAGCCCTTTTGTCAATCTACAGTTATAGTTAGGCTATATGTTCTCCCGCGCGATCCGTATGAACTCTTCCGTGGCTTGGGATAAATATCTGCCTTTGTAGCGGCCGAATGCCAGAACACCGTGGCTGCGCCTGTAATTTAAGGAGAAAAAATGAAGTCCTGTCTTTTTTATACCGGCATTAGGGCTTCCGGACATGAACATTTTGGGGTAAAAGGTAATTCCCATTCCCTTAGCTGCAAGGGCAAGCACAGTTTCTATATTCTCCGTCTCCAAAAGAATGGAAGGTGTAAGCTGGGCATCTTCAAAAATTTCATCGGCAATGGTACGCACCCGGTTTCCCTTGTTGATGAGAAGGTAAGGGCAGTCCTTTAAAAGCTGTACATCCGCATTTTCTTCCAGCACCTTTATCATCTCCTCCTGTTGTCCCGGAAAATACCGGTCCAGAATCTGGTCTGGAACCACAAGGAGGATTTCCTCTTCGCAAATAGGAACGGTTTCCACATGATCTACTTTAAAAGGAAGAAGGTCGATCATCAGATCGATGTTTCCGTGGATCAGGGCGGTACTAAGCTCGGAGGAATTTCCCTCTACCAGATGAATCTCAATGTTTGGAAACTTTTCTTTATAAGCGGGAAGGATGGCAGGGAGAAGGAAGCGCCCCCTGGTATGGGAGATTCCGATGGAAAGCTGCCCCGTGGTAAAATCCTTGATATCGGCAAGTTCCCTGTAGGTTTCATCCTTTAGGTCCAGCATCTGCTTTGCCCGGACTTTTAAGGCCCGGCCTGCGTAGGTCAGGGTAAGCGGCATGGTACGGTTGAAAAGCTGGACATCAAACTCCTTTTCCAGATTGGAAATATGGCTGCTTAAGGATTGCTGGGAGATGTACAGCTGCTTGGCAGCACGTGTGATATTTAATTCCTCCGCAACCGCCAGAAAATATTCCAGGTTCAGGAAGTTGATCATAGATAAGCCTCCAGCTTCGGAATATAGGGAATGAGCTTATTAAGGGAAGTGTTTACAATAAGCTCTTCCGGGAAATTCAATTCTTCAATAAGCTCTAAGGCTCTCACATGGTTTCCCACATCCGCTTCTGTATGAGCGTCGCTGTCAATGATGATGGAAGCCTTATAACGCTTGCAAAGCTCCAGCATGATACGATAATTTTCCGCGGCATTCATTCTTGCGCTTAAGGGATGAAGAGAGCTGGAATTAAGCTCCAAAAGGGTATGGTTTTCAGCAGCCGCGGAAACAAGGGTGTCATAATCCACCGGAAAACGGCTGTCATCAGGGTGGCCGATGATGTGGATCAGAGGATTTTCAATGGCTCCGAGATACGCTCTTGTATTTTCAGAGGAAGTTCCGCTTTTGTAGCAGGGTTCATGGAGGCTGGCAATGGAGTAATCCACTTTTTCCAGAAGACCTTTTCGCAAATCCACACGCCCTGAGTGATCCATAATATTAAGCTCAACGCCCATGAGTATATTGACTCCGTAGATTTTACGGGGGATTACTTTAAAATTTATAAAATAAAACTCGTGGCATGTTCCTGGCATTTTAGGTGCGTGATCCGTAGAGCCCATGAGGGCAAGACCTTTTTCAGAGGCAGATTTAGCCATTTCATATAAAGTGTTGTACGCATGTCCGCTGGCTACGGTGTGGGTATGCAGGTCCATTATGTCGTTCATGATTCTTGTCCTTTCTGTATCTGGCCTGGGGGCATCCCCAGTGGAAAATATTTCATATATATAAATATAACATATTTTTACTGAGAAAACTATAGTAATATCAGGCGGGATGTGATAAATATATAGGTAGATTTTATGCAGTACTGAGCGATTTATGAACGGAGGAGATATCAATGAGCGAAGAGATGAAGCAGACAGACGTAAGGGAAGAAGCAGTAGAGACCATGGCTGATTATGCCGCTGAACTGGAAGCATCCTTTAAAAGGGTAAAAGAAGGAGATGTTCTCACAGGAACCGTTATCAGTGTAGATGAGGACAAGGTTACATTGGATCTAAAGTATTATGCGGAGGGGATCATTGATAAGGAGAATCTAAGCAATGATCCGGAATTTAACCTGCTTAGGGAAATCCAGCCTGGGGACGAAATCACGGCAACGGTTATTAATGCCAATGACAGGGAAGGAAACGTGGTCCTTTCCAAAAAACTGGCCAATGACCAGATGGCTTGGGAAACCCTGGGTGGTTTGTTAAAGGACCGAACCATTGTCAATGTAAAAATCGCCGAGATCGTAAAAGGCGGAGCTGTTGCTTACCTGGAGGGGATCCGGGGATTTATACCGGCTTCCAAGCTGGCGGGGGAATATGTGGAGGACTTAGAGGAATATAATGGAAAGACCATCGAAGTCACAGTCATCACCGCAGACGAGGAAAATAATAAGCTAGTGCTTTCAGGCAAAGAGCCGGCTCTTATGAAACAGAAGGAAGAAACCAACAAAAAGATCGCAAAGTGCGAGGTAGGGTCCATCATGGAGGGAACGGTGGACAACATAAAAGATTACGGTGCGTTTATTAACCTGGAAAACGGGCTTTCCGGCCTTCTTCATATCTCACAGATCAGTACCCAGAGGATCAAGCATCCAGGGGTCGTGTTAAAGGAGGGACAGACGGTAAAGGTGAAGATCATATCCATAGCGGATAATAAGATAAGCTTAAGCATGAAGGCCCTCCAGGAGGAAGAGGAAGCGAATGAAGAGGTCTTTGATTACAAGGAAGAAGGTTCTGCATTTACAGGGCTTTCGGCGCTCTTAAAGGGATTGAAATTTTAGAAAATCAGGAAAAAGAATATAAAATATCAGGTTTCTATGGTATACTATTCTTGAGGAGCAGGGGCTGCCGGGCGATGGGGCTGCCCCTGTCTCGCTGACTTGCGCGAATCATGAGCCAAAGAAATATGCCTGCATATTCATTTGGCGAATGCCGCTGAGGCTAAGAAAAACCCGCAAAGCGTGTTTTTTTTAGTTGGAAATGCGGGTGCGAGAGAGAGGGGGGAATTGGAATGAATATTCCCAAATCATTTAATCAGGTCGATCAGTGGAAATCTGTAATGTTTTTGTATGACTCGGCATTAAAGGAAATCAGTACAAAAATCGAAATACTTAATAATGAGTTTGTGCATATCTACAATTACAATCCCATTGAACACATTAAGTCAAGGCTTAAGACCCCGGACAGCATTGTGAAAAAGCTGAAGCGGTATGGCTATGATGTGACGATCGACAACATGGTGGAGAAATTAAATGATATTGCAGGGATACGGATTATCTGTTCTTTTACATCGGATATTTACCAGATTGCGGAGATGATAACAAAGCAAAGCGATGTCACGGTTCTTTATGTGAAAGACTATATCAAGTATCCTAAGCCTAACGGCTATAAAAGCTATCATATGGTGATAACCATTCCTATCTATCTGACGGATGGTCCGGTGGACACCAAGGTGGAAATTCAAATCAGGACGATTGCCATGGATTTCTGGGCAAGCCTGGAACATAAGATATATTATAAGTTTGAAGGCAATGCACCTGCGTACTTACAGCAGGAGCTGAAGGCCTGCGCGGATGTGGTGAATATGCTGGATGGGAAGATGTTTTCCTTAAACCAGGCGATTCTGGAACTGAGTGAGGCTCAGCAGCGGGAGACATCAGGAGAGGACATGATGGATGAGGATGATTTGACTTAAAAGATGCAGCCTTGACGATTCCGCTCGATGAGGCTGCTTTTTACGCATACTCATTCGGCGAATACCGCAGCAGCTTAGAAAAATTCCCAAAGCGTATTTCTTAATTCTTTCCGCAAAAAGAAGGTTATGGCATGAGTATATTAACAAAAGACACCTGGAAGATCATAAAGTTCAATCAAAAGAATGCGTTTGTTTTTGAATTGCTGTTTCGGTTGGTTACCACGACCCTGTACCTGCTTCTCTTAAACAAAGGCCTTTTATTTGCGCTGCGCATGGCGGGGTACAGCTATCTGACCGTCGGAAACATCGGCTATTTCCTGGCAAAGCCCTGGACGGTCCTTATGATTGCGGTGATGGTGGTTATCGGAATCCTGATTCTTATGCTGGAGACCGGCTGCCTTCTTACGCTGTTTGAGGGGGCCTTCTACTCCCGGAAGCTTAAAATCGGGGAGATCTTAACCGGCGGCTTTTTCAAGCTGGCCCATGAGATCCGCAGAAAAAACTGGCGGCTGGGGCTTCTCATTCTGGCGGATTACGGGCTTGTAAACCTGTATCTTATCTACCAGATGCTGACCCATGTAAAGCCTCTTAATTTTGTTATATCCGAGATTTTGAATAAGCCTGTAGGAAAGGTCTCTGTGGCCCTTTTTGTGGTTTTGCTCCTGGCAGTTGTCATTCCCGGAATTTATACCTTTCACGCCTGCATGGTGGAACAGAAGAATTTCCGGGATGGGTATTTTAGAAGCCTATGGCTTTTAAGACACCGGATATTAAAGATTGTAATTCTTTTAACTATTTATTTCGCAGTGGCTATAGTAGGACTTTGGATTGTCTATGCATTTTGTGTGCTGATTGCCGCTGTGGGAGTGACCTTGTTTACGGACAACAGTCTGGCCCTGGCCATCCTGCCTGCAGCATGCGGCCGGATCGAGCTGGTGCTGATCTTTTTAACAAGTATGTTCCTGGCTGTGGGAAACTGGGGAGCATTAAGCGTCCAGTATTTCGGTTTTACCAGTAACTTTGCAAAAAGGAGCAAAAGCAGCGATTATTCCGGAAGCAAGTATGGGGAGAGGAGGCTTGCGGCCTTATTCATGGCTTTAGCTGCGGCATTCAGCCTGTTTTCCCTTTTTGGAGTGGTGCGGAATGGTTCTGCAATTACCACCGACTTGCTCAGCGTGATTCAGATCACCGCCCACCGGGGCAGCTCCAGGGCAGCCCCTGAAAATACCATGGCCGCCATGGCAAGGGCCGTTGATGACCTGGCGGACTTTGTGGAGATCGATGTCCAGGAGACAAAGGATGGCGTGGTGGTGCTGGGGCATGATATCAGCTTAAAAAGAGTATCAGGAATAAACCGTGCCATAAGCTCCTACACCTTTGAGGACTTGCAGCAGCTGGATGTGGGAAAGTGGTTTTCTACTGATTACGAGGGCGAACGGATCCCGTCGTTAGAGGAGGTCATGGAATTCTGCAAAGGCCGGATCAATATAAATATTGAGATCAAGGATTTAGGAAGCGGCAGTGAGCTGCCGGATAAGGTCAGGGAACTGATTGAGAAATACCAGATGAAGGAACAGTGCGTTGTGACCTCTGTCCGTCTGTCCTATTTAAGCAGAATGAAGGAAATGGATCCTGATATCCGCACCGGTTATATTATATCAGCAGCCTATGGAGATTATTATTCCAGCGATTCTATCGACTTTATTAGCCTCCGTTCCAGCTTTGTAAGCGAAAGGCTTGTGGAAGCCGCCCATAAAAAGGGAAAGGCGGTTCATGCCTGGACGGTGAACAACAAAAGCGAAATGGAGCGGATGAAGATGCTGGGAGTGGATAATATTATAACGGATTACCCGGTGCTTGCCAGAGAGATTCTATACCGGGAAGCGGCTACGGAAACCCTTTTGGAATACTTAAGACTGGTATTAAAATAGACAGGAGAATAGATATGAAGATTGTTTTACAGCGGGTTGCCCATGCAAAGGTTACTGTGGATGGGCAGCAGATCGGCGCCATTGGGAAAGGCTTTCTGCTTCTTTTGGGAGTGTCTGATACGGATACGGAAGCCATTGCCGATAAAATGGCAGATAAAATATGCAAGTTAAGGATTTTTCCCGATGAAAATGGGAAGACCAACCTTTCCCTTACCGATGTGGGAGGGGAAATCCTGGTGGTCAGCCAGTTTACCCTTTATGCAGACTGCAGGAAGGGCAACCGCCCAAGCTTTACAAAGGCAGGAGGACCGCAGCTTGCAAACAGTCTCTATGAATACGTGGTGGAGCGGTTAAAGACCTATGGAAACCAGGTAGAGCATGGAAGCTTCGGAGCCGACATGAAGGTAGAGCTTTTAAACGACGGACCGTTTACTCTGGTCCTTGACAGCGATGAAATCTGTTAATTAATTATCATAAGAATATGGAGGAATCACGAAATGGAGAAAACAAAAGGACAACAATTGCAGGAAGAACTGACATTTAAATTTCCGCATATCGCAAAGGAGGCGCCTTATCAGCGTGAAGAGGCGGAGATGTTCTGCGAGGGCTATAAGAGATTTCTGGACAACGGAAAAACCGAACGGGAATGTGTCAGAGAGGCCGTGGCAATGCTTGAGATGCAGGGATACCGTCCCTTTGACGCCGGAAAAAACTATAAGACTGGCGATAAAGTGTACTACGTGAACCGCGGCAAGGCCATCATTGCAACCACCTTCGGCAAAGCGGAAATGGAACAGGGACTTCGCATCAACGGAGCTCACATCGATTCCCCAAGGCTTGATTTAAAGCCCAATCCTGTTTTTGAAAAGAATGACCTGGCTTATTTTAAGACCCATTATTACGGTGGAATCAAGAAATACCAGTGGGGAACAGTTCCCTTAGCCATCCACGGGGTGATCATTAAGAAAAACGGTGAGATTGTGGAATTAAACATCGGTGAAAAGGAAGGCGATCCCGTATTCTGCGTGACAGATTTGCTTCCCCATCTGGCAAGTGAACAAAATGACAGAAAATTAAGAGATGGTTTAAAGGGCGAGGAACTGAATGTACTCATTAGTTCCATTCCCTTTATTGACGAGGCGGAGCTTAAGGAGCCTGTGAAGCTTCTGGCCTTAAAGCTGCTTAATGACCGCTATGGAATTACAGAAGCGGACTTCTTCCGCGCTGAGATTGAGCTGGTACCGGCCCAGAAGGCCTGTGACGTAGGACTTGATCATAGCCTTATCGGTGCTTACGGGCAGGATGACAGAGTATGTGCCTATACGGCTCTGATGGCTGAAATCGATGCCAACATGCCTGAATATACGACGGTTACCGTTCTGGCAGATAAAGAGGAAGTCGGTTCCGAGGGAAATACCGGCTTAGATTCCGATTTTGTGCTTCACTACATTCAGGATCTGGCTGCCATGGCTCAAGTGGATGTAAGAAAGGTGCTTAGAAACTCCATTTGCTTATCCTCCGATGTCAATGCGGCCTATGATCCCACCTTTGGCCAGGTATATGAAGACCGCAATTCCTGCTTTTTAAACAAAGGCTGCGTCCTGACCAAGTACACCGGTGTCCGGGGCAAATCAGGTTCCAACGATGCAAGTGCGGAGCTTATGGCAAAGATCATCGCCATGATGGAGCAGGAAGGTATTTACTGGCAGATCGGAGAGCTTGGCGCAGTGGATCAGGGCGGCGGCGGCACCATTGCCAAATATGTGGCTCATATGAATGTGGATGTGGTGGATTTAGGAGTTCCTATTCTTTCCATGCATTCTCCCTTTGAGCTTTCTTCCAAGCTTGATGTGTACAATACATACAAGGCTTTTCGGGCATTTTACAAATAATGTTTTTCACATTTGAAATAGGGGACTTACCTGATCCGGTTAAATATAACGGAATTTTGAAATTTTTGTTAATTTCGGGAAAAAGCTTTTTTTACCTTGCCCGATATGGTATAACTGACTAGAAGCACTTTTTTAATCAATTATTAAAAATAGAAAGAAAAAGGATCATATTATGAAGAAAATTTTTAAAGTTTGTATGTGCGGTTTGGTTGCCGCCGCTCTTATTACCGGATGTTCTAAAAAGCCGGCAGAAAAGCCTGCAGAAACTGAAACGGAAGCAACGGAAAGCTCAGCACAGGAAACTTTGGCTGTTGAGGATTTAACTGGTGTGGATAATGGTACCGTTACCCTGGGAGATTATAAGGGAATTGAAGTGACCAAGGAACCGGTAGAAGTGACTGATGACGAAGTGAACCAGGCGGTTCAGAACGATTTATCCGTAAGTGCAAAGGATGTTGAGGTTGACCGGGCTATTCAGAAGGACGATGTGGTTAATATTGACTACGTAGGAACCAAGGATGGCGTTGCTTTTGACGGCGGTACAGCTCAGGGCTATGACTTAACAATTGGCTCCGGACAGTTTATCGAAGGCTTTGAAGACGGTCTTGTAGGTGCGAAAAAGGGGGACAAGGTGTCCTTAAACCTTACATTCCCGGAAGGTTATCAGAATGCGGATCTGGCAGGAAAGGCTGTGTTATTTGATGTAACAGTCAATACCGTTAAAGAAAAGCAGGTTCCCGAATTAAACGATGCTTTTGTTCAGGAAACTACATCCTTTAAGACAGTAGATGAATACAAGGAAGACAAGAAACAGACTCTTTTACAGAATAAAAATGATGAAGCAGAGCAGAAGATGAAAAGCGATATTTACACTGCCATCTTAAATGGTTCTAAAGTGGAACCAAAGCAGGAAGCAGTTGATGCCAATTTCAATAACATGATTGCCAGATATTCAAACCAGGCAGCAGCTTACGGTATGGACTTTAAGACCTTTGTAGGCGCATTTACAGGAATGGGAGAAGAGGACTTTAAGAACATCATAAAGACTCAGGCAGAGGCGACTGTAGAACAGAGACTGATCGTAAACGCCATAGCGGAAAAAGAGGGAATCACAATTACAGATGAAGATCGTAAGGAAGTTGCAGAGCAGATGGGTTATGAAAGCGCTGAAAAGATGATCGAGACCGCAGGCCAGTTTGATGTAGATGATTATATTATTAACAATAAAGTAATGGATTTCCTTACAGAGAACGCAGTTATTAAATAATGAATAATTTACGATTGGGGGAACCTTTATGCAGCTTTTAAAGGACAGAATACGGAAAGATGGAAAGATAAAGTCCGGTGATGTGCTGAAAGTAGACAGTTTTTTAAATCATCAGATGGATATCAAGCTGTTCGTAGAAATTGGAAAGGAATTTAAGAGACGCTTTGCCGATTATGAAGTCAATAAAATTTTAACCATTGAAGCTTCCGGCATTGGCATAGCCTGTATCGTGGCCCAGTACTTTGATGTACCGGTGGTATTTGCAAAGAAATCCAAGACTAAGAATATCGCAGGTGATGTATATACCACCCCGGTGGAATCCTTTACCCACGGTAGGACCTATGACATCATGGTTTCCAAGGAATTCTTGGGAGCCGATGACAAGGTACTGCTGATTGATGATTTTTTAGCCAACGGAAAAGCCTTGGAAGGTCTGGCTGCTATCGTAAAGGATTCCGGTGCAAAGCTGGTTGGTGCAGGAATCGTGATTGAAAAGGGCTTCCAGCCCGGCGGAGATCGATTAAGAGCGGAAGGAATCCTGGTAGAGTCCCTGGCCATTGTGGAAAGCATGGATGAAACAACAGGGACCATATGCTTTCGGGGTGACCGATGAGCGAGAAAAGAAAGGCCTTGTTTTTCGATATTGACGGCACGCTATTTTCCGAGGTAAACCGGAATGTGCCTGAGAGCGCAAAAGAGGCAATTGCACAGGCTCGAAAGAATGGTCATCTGGTATTCATCAATTCCGGACGTACCGATTGCCTGATCGGTTCCATCAAAGAGCTGATCCAGGTGGATGGCTACTGCTGTGGCTGCGGAACCCGTATTATAGCGGAAGACCAGGTTCTTTTTTCTGCGACAATCCCTCACGAGCGGGGAATTGAGCTCAAGAGCATCATACAGGAATATGACCTGGATGGAGTTTTAGAAGGAACGGAAAGCTGTTATTTTAAAAAGGGAACCTCCCGCCTTCCACAGGTGGAGAGAATGAAGCAGATCGTAGAACGGGAAGGGAACTTATCGCCCTACGGTTGGGAAGAGGACTGCTACGACTTTGATAAGTTCTGTGTTTTTGCAGACGAAAAAAGTGATTTAAAGGGCTTTTCCCGGGCTCTGGGACTGGACTTTGAGATCATTGACCGGGGTAGTGGGTTTTATGAATGCGTTCCTTCTCAGTATTCCAAGGCAACAGCCATTGAACTGGTTTTAAAGCACTATGGGATCGCTCTGGAAGATGCCTATGTATTTGGTGACAGTACCAATGACTTATCTATGTTTGAATATGCGAAGAACTGCATCCTTATGGGGCATCACAGCGTGGAGCTTGAGCCTTATGCAACCTTTTATACAAAAAATGTGGAAGACGATGGAGTGGCCTATGCGATGAAGAAGCTGGGACTGGCTTGATCGAATATAGAGAAAAAACAGATGGGAGCATCAGCCGATGCTTCCATCTGTTTTTTATATACTTACGTGGAATACTTATTTTTACTCTTTTTTACTCTTATTTCATAGCTGTAAGAATGCTTCTGGCTACGCTTAAGCCGTTGGCAGATGCCTGCTGAAGCCCTCTTGTTACAGATGCACCGTCGCCGATGGCGCGCAGGCCCTCCACGCTGGTTTCAAAGTCTGTATTGACCACAACCTTATTGGAATAGAATTTTACTTCTACACCGTATAACAGAGTTTCTTCGCTGGCAATACCTGGAGTTACCTTGTCCAGGGCAAGAAGCATTTCTTTTATGTCAACCATAATGCGGTGAGGAAATACCAGGGATAAATCGCCGGGTACCGCATCCTTTAAGGTGGGGATCAGATTGTTGCGGCATAAGCGCTCCTCTGTGGTGCGTCTGCCTCTTTGGAAATCGCCAAAGGTCTGCACCAGGATCTTGCCGTCACAGAGCATGTTGCTCAGCTGGGCGATCTGCTTGCCGTATTCAATGGGGGTC
The DNA here is from genome assembly GCF_900105215.1 of Lacrimispora sphenoides. NCBI lineage: Bacteria > Bacillati > Bacillota > Clostridia > Lachnospirales > Lachnospiraceae > Lacrimispora > Lacrimispora sphenoides. Next base: position 1,733,155 of record NZ_FOIP01000001.1, read on the forward strand.
TTAAAGGGCTTAGTAAAGTTTTTGGATACCAGGATTGCAAAGTTGGTGTTGTTTGTCTTGTATTCCTGGGATTTGTAGGCATGACCGTTGACAACCGCCAGCCCGTTTTCATAGTATTCCGTGGCTACCTCGCCGGAAGGATTGGTACAGAAGGTACGAACCTTGTCGTCAAAGGTAGGGGTATGGTAAACAAGCTTTGCTTCATAAAGGTTCTTGTTTAAGAATTCCATGACCTCGTCCCGGACCTCTACCCGGACTCCGATATCTACAGTTCCCACCTTGGTTTCAATTCCATGGTTTTCACAGATATGGCTGAACCAGTCAGAGCCTTCGCGGCCGATGGCGGACACGATCTCCGGTGCATAGCAGATCTCTTCCTTATCTGTAATAACGCCTGTTGCTTTATTATTTTCGATGATAATATCCTTTACCATCGTGTTAAATGCCATTTCAACCCCCTGCTCCAATAAATGCTCCTGGAGGCGGGTGTAAATCTTATAGCCTTCTTCCGTACCCAAATGGCGGATGGGACATTCGATCAGCTTTAAGTTGGCTCCTATGGCTTTACGGCGGATTTCCTGAATCTCTTTTTGTTTGTCAACGCCGTAAACATTGGTGTCTGCGCCGAATTTTAAGTAAATGTTGTCTGATTCCTTAAGCAGCTCCACTGTTTTATCATATCCAAGTATTTCAGGGAGGTTTCCGCCAACATCAGGTGATAAGGATAATTTTCCATCGGAAAATGCTCCGGCTCCTGCAAAGCCTGTGGTGATGGAGCATGGCTTGCAGCCTACGCATGTTTTTGTTATCCGTTTGGGACAGGTCCGGTTTTCGATCCGGCGGCCCTTTTCGATCATAAGAATCTTAAGGTCCGGCTTTTTCTCGATCAGCTCATAGGCACAGAAAATACCTGAGGGGCCTGCACCAACGATGATGACGTCGTAATTTTTTGAAACATCCTTCATGAACATCACTCCTTTTCCTTCTAACCCTTATAGTCAACTATTATGGTAGTTGGTAGATACGATCAACCGATTATGAACTTATATAAGCGCAACAGCTTTATTCTATCATAGTGGATACGGAAAACACAAGAGATATCCATTCTTCGGAAGAACTTTTTTATATGTATTTTTTAATCATCCGGTTGATCTTATTTTTCACCCCCATAAAATAGGCGTTTGATTTCGGATAGGAACGGAAGGTGATGGGTTCGGATAAATCTTCCTCCAAAAGCTCAATGACAGCCTCTTTTCCAATATACTGCTCTAACAGCTTTAGTGCCCTGTGATCCTGTATGGCTTCGTAAAGAACCATAAGGCGTATGGATTCCTCCGGAACACCGTCAGGCCCCGGATAAACAAGGAAGGCATCACCGGAAGGGAAACTCCCATCACAGTCTGTCACCTCATAAGGGTTTAAGTGGCGGAGGGAAAATGCGGAATTATAGAAATTGAATCCCCAGTGAAGGATTCCCTCAATCCCATATTTATATACCTGAAGGCCGTAAACCCGGTTCCTTGCAGAGGGCATTGCCATGAAACGGTTGGCGACGTCCACGCACTGTGCGGTGCAGTAGTAGCTCCATAAATGGGGAATCTTATGGTCTAAGAACGGCTCTATGTGGTCATTGGCACAGGCCGGACGTTCTATTATGCCGGATTCATAAAAGGAATAATCGGACAGAGCGCCTAAAAGGCGGCGCCTTCCTGGTGTTTTAAGCGGTCATTCTTCTGATGCAAAATTATCCTTATTATAACTGGATGTATTTTTCTTTACAACTGTTTAAAAATAAAAAGGCGGTGTTTGCCTTTACATCTTAAGAATGAACTGTTAAAATAAAAAAAGCAGCGTTAGACCCCCGGTTTTGGGAAATCTAGCGCTTTTCGGGCGTTAGAAACCCCTAAAAAGTCATGAATCGGAACCGTAATTAATATAGACAATAATAAGGAGAATCATCATGTATATCATCGCAGGATTAGGAAACCCCACCAGGGAATATGAAAAAACCAGACACAATGTAGGGTTTGAGGCTGTGGACGTTCTGGCGGACAAACTGGATGCCAGGGTAACGGAAAAAAAGCACAAAGCATTTTATGGGACCGGAAGGATCGGATTGGAAAAGGTTATTTTATCAAAACCACAGACCTTTATGAACCTAAGCGGAGAGAGCATCCGGGCTATGGCGGATTTTTATAAGGTGGAGCCAGACCACATCATTATCATCTGTGATGACATCAACTTAACGGAAGGCCAGTTAAGAATCCGGTCAAAGGGAAGCGCCGGAGGCCATAACGGCTTAAAGAACATCATAAGCCATCTGGGAACTCAGGAATTTTTAAGGATCCGGGTGGGAGTTGGTGAAAAGCCAAAGGAAATGGACCTGGCAGACTATGTTTTAGGCCGTTTCCCCAGAGAACAGGCAGCGATCATGGACCAGGCGTACAAGGATGCAGCAGAAGCAGCTATTATGGTGGTTACAGAGGGAGCGGAAGCGGCGATGAACCATTTTAACAGGAAGAAGTAAGGAGATTTCATGAGTGATCTATTTGAAAAACCATTGAGGGAATTAAAGGATTTTGAGGACCTTTCCGGTGATCTGTTAAAAAGAGCCGGACCTGTCATGGCCAGCGGCTGTATGGATTCCCAAAAGGTTCATCTGATGTATGAATCGGCAAAACAGGAAGGCTTAAGGCTGGTAGTCACTTATGATGACACCAGAGCCAGGGAGATCTATGAGGACCTGCGCTTCTTTGATCCTGATGTTTGGCTGTATCCGGCCAGGGATCTTCTGTTTTTCAGCGCGGACATCCACGGAAACCTGCTGACCAAGCAGCGTATGACCGTGTTCCGTCATTTAATGGAGAAATCCTCTGGCTGGGTTGTCACGACCTTTGACGGGCTTATGGACCACCTCCTACCGCTTGAGTACCTTAAGAAACAGGTGCTGTCTGTGGAAGGCGGTCAAACCATTGACGTGGAAAAATGGAAAAAACGTCTTACAGAGCTGGGATATGAACGTATGGCCCAGGTAGATGGCATGGGGCAGTTCTCCATCAGGGGCGGGATCATTGACGTATTCCCTTTAACCGAAGAGCTTCCGGTGCGTATTGAGCTGTGGGATGATGAAGTTGACTCCATCAGAACCTTTGATATTGAGAGCCAGAGATCCATTGAACAGTTAGAGAGCATACGGATCTATCCTGCCACGGAGATGGCTCTGACAGGGAGTCAGATCCAGGAGGGAATCGAAGTCCTGGAAAAGGAATTAAAAAAATACGAGAAGGATTTAAGGGCACAGTCAAAAATACAGGAGTCCGCCAGGATCCGTTCCATTGTATCCGAATTTTTGGAAGGGCTTAAGGAAGGGTTCCGGCAGCATGGGCTGGACGGCTATATCCATTACTTCTGCCAGGAGAGCGTGTCTTTTCTGGAGTATTTCCGCGGGGAAAATTCGGTACTTTTTCTGGATGAGCCGGAACGGCTTAAGGAAAAAGGGGAAACCGTTGAAATGGAGTTCAGGGAAAGCATGATACACCGCCTGGAAAACGGTTACCTCCTTCCGGGACAGACCGGTCTTCTTTATACTGCAAAAGAGATGCTGGCCAGGGTCCAGACAAAGACAACGGTTTATTTGACCGGCTTAGAGCAGAAGCTTCCCGGTTTTACAGTAAAAAACCGCTATAGCTTCCAGGTGAAGAATGTAAATACCTATCAGAATGGGTTTGAGCTATTAATAAAGGATTTAACCAGATGGAAAAAGGAAGGATACCGGGTAATCCTTTTATCCGCTTCCAGGACCAGGGCCAGCCGTCTGGCAGGAGATCTAAGAGAGTATGATTTACGGGCCTACTGTCCTGATGATGGGGGAGAGGGTCAGGAGGTAAAGCCAGGGGAGATTCTGGTCACCTATGGAAACCTCCACCGGGGCTTTGAATATTCCATGATAAAATTTATCGTCATAACGGAAGGCGATATGTTTGGTGTGGAAAAAAAGAAGCGGAAACGGAAAAAGACCTCCTATGAAGGAACCAAGATTCAAAACTTTTCCGATCTTTCCATCGGTGATTACGTAGTCCATGAGGAACATGGTCTTGGTATTTACCGGGGAATCGAAAAAATCGAGCAGGATGGAGTCATCAAGGATTATTTAAAGGTAGAATATGCGGACAACGGGAACTTATATCTTCCTGCGACAAGGCTTGACGGAATCCAGAAGTATGCCGGAGCCGAGGCGAAAAAACCAAAACTGAACCGGCTGGGAGGGGACCAGTGGAACAAGACTAAGACCAGGGTAAAAGGCGCGGTAAAAGAGATTGCCAGGGAGCTGGTACAGCTCTATGCGACCAGGCAGGAGACCCATGGATTTCAGTACGGAGAGGATACGGTCTGGCAGAATGAATTTGAAGAGATGTTTCCTTATGAGGAAACCGAGGATCAGTGGGATGCCATAGAGGCGACCAAGACGGATATGGAAAGCAGGAAGATCATGGATCGTCTGATCTGCGGGGACGTTGGATACGGAAAGACGGAAATCGCCCTCAGGGCTGCATTCAAGGCGGCGCAGGACGGTAAACAGGTCGTCTACCTGGTTCCGACAACCATCCTTGCCCAGCAGCACTATAATACCTTTGCCCAGCGTATGAAAGATTTCCCTGTCCGGGTGGATTTAATGTCCCGTTTCCGGACTCCGGGGCAGATGAAAAAGACCCTGGAGGATTTAAAACGGGGACTGGTGGATATTGTGATCGGAACCCACAGGGTCTTGTCAAAGGATGTGCAGTTTAAGGATCTGGGCCTTCTTATTATTGATGAGGAACAGCGTTTCGGCGTGGCCCATAAAGAAAAGATCAAGCAGCTGAAAGAAAATGTTGATGTGCTGACTTTAACGGCCACTCCCATTCCAAGGACCCTGCACATGAGTCTGGTTGGTATCCGTGACATGAGCGTGCTGGAGGAACCTCCCGTAGACCGTATGCCAATTCAGACCTATGTCATGGAGCATAACGATGAAATGGTGCGGGAGGCCATTCACCGGGAGCTTTCCCGCGGAGGACAGGTTTATTATGTATACAACCGGGTAAGCAACATCGACGAGGTAGCAAACCACATTGCCAGTCTGGTTCCCGAGGCAGCGGTAACCTTTGCCCATGGGCAGATGCACGAGCATGAACTGGAGCGGATCATGTTTGATTTTGTTAATGGTGAAATCGATGTCCTGGTATGCACCACCATCATTGAGACCGGACTTGATATTGCCAATGCCAACACCATGATCATCCAGGATGCGGACCGCATGGGCCTTTCCCAGCTATATCAGCTTCGTGGGCGTGTAGGCCGTTCCAGCCGGACTTCCTATGCATTTCTAATGTATAAGCGGGATAAGCTGCTGAAGGAGGAGGCAGAAAAACGTCTGCAGGCCATCCGTGAATTTACAGAACTGGGTTCCGGGATCAAGATCGCCATGCGGGATCTAGAAATCCGGGGGGCAGGAAATGTTCTGGGAGCGGAACAGCACGGACACATGGAAGCAGTAGGATATGACCTTTACTGCAAGCTCTTAAATCAGGCGGTTTTAGAGCTTAAAGGACAGAGGAAGGAAGAAGAAAGCTATGAAACCGTGGTGGACTGTGACATAGATGCATACATCCCCACTTCCTATATTAAGAACGAATATCAAAAACTTGATATCTATAAGCGGATCTCCAGCATTGAGAATGAAGAGGAATATATGGATATGCAGGATGAGCTGATGGATCGTTTCGGTGACATTCCTAAACCGGTTGATAACCTGCTTAAGGTGGCTGGCTTAAAGGCTCTGGCCCACAGCGCCTATGTGACAGAGGTTAATATTAACCGCCAGGAGGTCCGCCTGACCATGTATAAGAATGCAAGGCTTAAGGTAGAGGGAATTCCGAAGATCATTGATCAGTACCGTGGCGATTTAAAGTTCCAGATGGGAGAAATACCAAGGCTTACGTATCTTGACAGAAAGAAAAATCAGTCCACCGATGCCATGATCAGCCAGGCTGAGGTGATATTAAAGCAAATGTTGGAATTGTCAGAAAAGAATGAAAAAATATGAAAATTGACTTCTAAAATACCGTTCATCTGGTTGATTTTTGTCTTATTTGTGATATAATAATAGTAGAAGAAGGGCTTTTGTCCCAGATGCTTTCTTTGTTCCCATTAATGTTCCGGAGAAAGGTGGTAGCTATGGACGTTTTAGGTATGTATCTTCTACAGAGAGTTTCAAATGAATTGACAATTCAAAAATATGGTTCTTTTGAAAACCATTTTGTAACCCCCGTTCCAGATAACGCAGCTGCAAAGGCAGCCCATGAGAGATATCTGTCATCCTCAAAGCAAGTGATACGCCGTGTCAGACAGGGTGACTTCTAAACTGGGAAAACCCCGGCTTCTTCAAGCAATTTACTAAGTCTGATTAAAAAATCAGGGTTCGACTTTTTTTTAACAAGTCGGCCCTGATTTTAAATTTTGGGAAAAATGGCAGACTTAAGTATAATCTGTTGCTTTCGTAGCAAAATAATATCAGTGATATAAAAACGCACAAGATGGAGGAATTTTAATTATGAAAGCAACTGGTATTGTAAGACGAATTGACGACCTGGGACGTGTAGTTATACCGAAAGAAATCAGAAGGACGCTCCGGTTACGTGAAGGGACTCCGCTTGAAATATTTACAGACAGGGAAGGAGAAATCATTTTAAAGAAATATTCTCCGATGGTAGAACTTACTGCTTTTGCTTCCCAATATGCAGAAGCCATGGCTCAAACTACCGGACTTACCGTATGTATCAGCGACAGAGATCAGATCATTGCTGTGGCAGGAGGATCTAAGAAGGAACTTCTGCAGAAGACCATCAGCAAGCAATTGGAGAACCTTATCAATGAACGCACGGTCGTGGTGTCAGGAAAGGATGACAAGAGCTTTATTCCTCTGTCAGGGGAAACTCTGGAAGGGATAACGGCTCAGGTGGTGGCTCCCATTATCTGTGAGGGCGATGCAATTGGGGCAGTAGCTTTATTGAGCAGAGAACCCAGAGCACGTTTTGGAGATATGGAAATAAAGCTGGCTACAACGGCCGCCGGATTTTTAGGCCGTCAAATGGAAGGCTAACCTTGCCGCAAACCAACATACATGAATCAGGAGGTGAATAGAAATGAAGGTTTTTGTACCAGAGGAAGATGATTATAACGATGGCGATATCCCGGAAATTGATACGGAACCATACAAAGATGGATCCTACGTTGAACCATTACCGGAATCAGAACGGCCAAGGCGGGATGGTCCCGGGGGAAATTAACCGGACGCTTATGCCATAGTCCATGAGAGATATGCCCTTTAAGCATACCTCTCCGTCCGGACAGCATAGACAGTAAAGAGATAATGACAAAAAAAGAAACGGCATCTGCCGTTTCTTTTTTAGGCGAAAACTGGTTAATAGATGATCTGGTCTCCGTCTTTAATGCAATAATTTACCTTTACTCCCAGCTCTTCCATCCATTTCCTGGTTTCAAGTGTTTTCCAGTCCCCGCTGCCGATTCCGCCGCCGTTGTCGTTATTCCACAGCCAGAGCGGACAGGGCCAGAGGGCGATTTGAGGTTTAATGATGGAATATACATCCTGATTAACACCGTACTGGCCGTGGTGGGACATCTGAACGATATCGCTTTTTAAATCTTCTGCGCTTCGTTCTGCAGCCAGGAGTTCACCAGCTTCGGGTCCCATATCACCCAGCACCAGGATGCTTACGTCATTTAGGAAAAATTTATAAGCAACGGAGCTGTTATTTACGGAGGTGACATCCAGAAGATAGGGATTGTTTAAAACCTTTGCTTTTATCTGGCCCAGCTGGATTTCCTGATCCTTCTGCACGGTGTGCAGCTTTTCGGCGGGGAGTGTTGCAAGGGCGGATATCAGACTGTTTACCATACTGTTCCTGGAAGGTTCTACTTTTTCATACCAGGATAAGTCCGCCAGGGAATAATAGACATTATCAATGGTGATCTGGCTGTCTGGATTATTCAGAATCTGGACAAGTGCCCCTATATGGTCTGAATGAGGATGGGTAATAAACCATCCGGATACATGCCCACCCTTAGAACGGAGCACTTCCGTTAAATGGGCCGCATCTATATCCCAACCGCCGTCAATGACCACAAGAGTTCCGTTTTTGTCCTGTAATATCATGGAAAGCATTTGCCGGTTGTCGTAATCGGATAGCAGGGATAAGCTGCCGCCGTTAAAAATTTTACTTCCTGGTCCGATATTAAGAGCCGGTCCAAATCCCATGCCCCGCATCGTCAGCTCTCCGGCTGAAACACTGGGTGTTAAGAGCTCCGTGGTAAATGCGGTAAATACAATGTTTAAAAATAGAATACAAGCTGCTATTTTTTTCCATATGCTGAAATTCTTCATGGTTACCTCCGTTTTCCTTTGTATAGTTTATTTCATGAAGATTGGCCGTTAGATGAGCCAAAGGCAAATCGAACTTCCTTAAATAATCTCTCTTATTATATAAGAACAGGCACTTTTTTAACAGGGGGGAGAAACAATTGTCAGAAAATCTTCAGAATTAAAAAAAGCCTGATCCCATAGACAGCCTTGTCATGATATAATAACGGCAAAAGGAGGCCGATCATGTATACTTTTGAAGATTTAGTAAATATTACAAATAAACTGCGATCCGAAAAAGGCTGTTCCTGGGACAGGGAGCAGACCTATGAAAGTCTGAAAAAATGCCTTGAAGAGGAAAGCAGGGAGGTTCTTAATGCCATTGATCATGAGGATATGGAAAACCTTTGCGAAGAACTGGGTGATATCCTTTTTCTGGTAATGCTTTACAGCCAGATTGCAAAGGAGCGGGGAGATTTTTCCACTGATGATGTGGTAAACGGAATCTGTAAAAAAATGATACGCAGACACCCCCATGTTTTTGGCGGAGAAAATGCTGGTTTGCAGCTGGAGGGACAAGCGCTTTGGGAGGCAATAAAAAAGCAGGAGAAAGCCTTACAAAAGTGCGAAAAACCTTGACAAAAACGGGAGAAACAGCTATAAATGATATAGTAATCGTGTTATGCGAAAAATCGTAGCCTGGTGCTACATTCTAGGAGGAAGATATCAATGAACAAAGCAGAGTTAATCGCAGCAGTCGCAGAAAAAGCAGAGCTGTCCAAAAAGGATGCAGAGAAGGCAGTTAAAGCTTTAACAGATGTAATATCTGAAGAACTGGTTAAAGGCGAGAAGATCCAGTTAGTTGGTTTTGGTACATTTGAGGTATCTGAAAGAGCGGCAAGAGAGGGAAGAAATCCAAAGAGCGGCGAAGTTATGAACATCCCTGCTTCCAAGACACCAAAATTTAAAGCTGGAAAGGCTTTAAAGGATATGGTGAACGCTTAATCCATGAGACTGGATAAGTTTCTCAAGGTTTCTCGTCTGATCAAGAGAAGAACCGTAGCGAACGAAGCCTGTGATGCAGGACGTGTGCTTGTAGGTGGAAAGCCTGCGAAAGCTTCTTTAAACATTAAGGAAGGCGACATCATAGAGATCCATTTTGGGACTAGCTCTGTAAAGGTTGAGGTTCTTGATGTAGCGGAAACGGTTAAAAAGGAAGAAGCGAAAGAACTTTATCGCTATCTCTAGTTCACAGTTTCGATACGTACGATAAATTTCAGTAATATTGGAGCGTGCCTCCTAATATACTTTAGACAGGTATATTAGGAGGTTTTTGTATGGAAGAAAAGGTGAATATCCGTCCTCACAGGCTCACAATAGAAAACCGGGGTTCCGGTACGATGACAGGAATACGGGAAGTGGTGTCCTTTGATGAAAACCAGGTAGTTCTTGATACGGACATGGGACTTTTGACTTTAAAGGGAAAGGGGCTTCACGTCAGCCGCCTGACTCTGGAAAAAGGGGAAGTGGATTTAAACGGCAATATTGAAAGTCTTACCTATTCCTCCAATGAAGCTCTGCGCAGGTCAGGGGAATCCATGATTTCCAGGCTGTTTAAATAAAAAAGGAAGTTCGATTCCCTGGTGGTTCATCGAACGGCTGATTTTCTAAGCTCAGCCGGCGCTTTGCTAAGAAAATTATGCCCAGAAGGAGTCATATGAGCGTTCATATCGTATACGAAGTAAAACTTCTGCTCTACAGCTTTTTAACAGGCGCAGGGCTTATGATAACATATGACCTGTTACGCATTTTCCGTATTTTTATTCCTCATTCCTATGTGTTTATAGGAATAGAGGACATGATATACTGGGTTTATGCGGCCTTAGTCACGTTTTCTCTGCTGTATGAACAGAATGACGGAGGATTAAGAGGGTACGCCGTTGCTGGAGTATTTATAGGAATGTTTTTATATGATAAAATAATAAGCAGACATTTCATAAAACTCTTGAAACATTTCCGAATATATCTTAAAATAAAGGTGAATGGTTGTAACCGAAGAAAGAACCGGCATTAAAGGTGATTGGTGATTGTATGGACAAAATGGGAAAATCAAGACGAAAGAGAAAAGATAGGTGGGGCAATCGAATGACGATTATCGGCATTACCTTTGTCGTATTCAGCCTTGCTGTGATTGTTACCATTAAGGGAGTCACGTTAAAAGAGAAGGAGCGGGAATATGAGCTCCGTCTGGAAAATCTTCAGGCCCAGGTGGACAAGGAAGAGGAACGGTCTCAAAAATTAGAGGAATACCGGGTTTATGTCCAAACCAAACAATATATTGAAGAAGTCGCAAAGCAGAAGCTGGGACTTGTAAATCCTGACGAGATATTACTGAAGCCGTCGCGCAGGCAGTAGCCCCCCTATGTCCCAAGAGCTTGGACAATAAAGGGGAAAGCTGTCGTACGATTTTAGATCATGAGTCAGCCGTTTTGACAAATATTTTCCTTCTGCCTGTATATAATGTGGATTATGAGAAACTGTATTTTAGTTTCTCATAAAAGGTGCTGCTTTTGCACCGTCCATCCGATTATGAAAACTTGTTTTCATAATATGGTTTAAAGCATGATACAGGCAGGAGGGATTTTTGTGTTCAGACGTAAGGCGGCACATCATGATATGGCTGATGTGAATGTATATACGGCAAAAAGATTAAACGACATGGCCAGCTCCTTGGGAGAGCTTGCCAAAGCTTGTACAGATGACTTGTCAGCAGAACAGGGACTTACAAAGGAAGACGGCATTGCAGCCCTTGAAACGGCGGCGGCTATGGTATGCGCAGGCTGCAACAAATGCATTGTGTATTCCGGGAAAGAACAGGACAATCAATATTATCTGCAATATCTGGTTCGTGCATTTGAACAAAAAGGGAGTGTGGACTACGGGGATATGCCCCGTTTTTTTCTGGAAACCTGTAAAAGGAAGGATGACTACATGGTCCAGCTGAACCGGGGGCTTGGCAAAGCCACCATGAATCTGGCATGGAAGAACCGTTTTTTAGAAAGCCGCGACGCGGTTATCGTCCAATTTAAAGAACTGGCTGTGATTTTGGAGGAGTTTTCTCATCAGGTAGAACATTCTGTTGACATAACTCCGGATTGGGAGGAAGAAATTAAGCGGGCTTTCCGCCGCAACCATATTATCATTGAGAAGATGCTCATTTTAGAATACGAGAATCATCAGAGGGAAGCATTTCTGACTATGCGGACCTTGAACGGCCGGTGTGTGACGGTAAAGGAGGCTGCGGAGATCCTGGAAAATGCCATAGAGGAAGGGGAATGGACGGTTGCCCCTGACGGCAGGAACTTAGTGACCAAGCAGGCCGATACCATACGGTTTGTTGAAAAGGGAGAGTACCGGGTCATTTATGGTGTGGCCAAAGCAGTCAAAAGCGGAGAAGAGGTATCCGGAGACAATTATACCTTTGGACAAGTCCAGCCTGGACAGGTTATCATGAGCCTGTCAGACGGCATGGGAAGCGGCAGAGTGGCCGAAGAGGAGAGCAGGCAGGTCATTGAGCTGACTCAAAGGCTTCTAGAGGCCGGATTTTCCACCAGGGCAGCCCTTAAAATGGTCAATACGGTCCTGCTTCTCACCGGGATCTCCCAGCATCCGGCCACCCTGGATTTATGCTGTATTGATTTAAAAACCGGGATCATGGAGGCCATGAAGCTGGGAGCGGCAGCAACCTATATTCTCAGTGAAAAGGGAGTAGAGCTTTTGGAAGCAGGTGAAGTGCCCATGGGAATCCTAAATCCTGTGGAGCCGGTCCTCCTGTCTAAAAAGCTATGGGATGATAACCGGATCATAATGGTGAGCGACGGCGTGTTAGACGCTCTTCCGGCAGACGAAAAGGAACTGATGCTGCAGGAATTCATTGCAGGAATGCCGGTAAAAAATCCTCAGGATATGGCTGATCGGATTCTCCTGTTTGCAAGATCCTTCAGCGATAAGGCGGCGGATGATATGACAGTTCTCACTGCTGGAATATGGAAAAGAAAATAATAATTGCAACAGACATGTTTTGTGGGTATATTTATAATATAGAGGGGAGAAAATCAACTAAGGAAGGTGGCTGAATGTACAGAACGATATTAGATTATATCAGACGGAACCGGCTGTTTTCTCCGGGGGACCGCGTCATTGTGGCGCTTTCCGGAGGAGCCGATTCGGTCTGTCTTCTTGTAGTCTTAAACGAGCTTAAGGAAGTGCTGGGGCTGGAATTAAAGGCGGTTCATGTCCATCACGGCTTAAGGGGGAAAGAGGCAGACAGAGACAGCGATTACGCTGGTAAGCTTTCAGAATCGATGGGAGTGCCGTTTGCCTGTGTCCGGGTGGATGCAGCCCTTTATGCCAGGGAACATGGTATGTCAGTAGAAGAGGCAGGAAGGCATTTGCGTTACCAGATCTTTGAGAAGGAGTGCCTTGACTTTTCAGGGACAAAAATAGCGGTGGCCCATCACAGGGATGATCAGGCGGAGACCATTCTTTATAACCTATTCCGGGGGAGCGGGTTAAAAGGGCTTGGAGGAATGCGCCCGGTACGGGACAAAATTGTCCGCCCGCTGCTGTCAGTTGGAAGGGAGGAAATTCTTGCATATCTGGCGGAAAAAGGGATATCTTATTGTGAGGACTCTACCAATGCCCAGACGGATTATGTGAGGAATCGCATTAGAAGCCAGATTTTGCCGGAGATCAGGGAAGAAGTCAACAGTCGTGCAGGGGAAAACATCCTTCACGCAGGAGAGATGGCTGCACAGGCAGATGCGTATCTGGAAAAGCAGGCAGAAGGCATATTAAAAGCCTGGGGAGTCGGGGAAACGGATGAGGCCGGAACAATAACGGCGCGGGGAGTTGATACAAAGGCTCTTTTGGCGGAAGATGACATTATAAAGAACTATGTGATCCGGATCATGATCCGGTCTGTCAATGAATCCATGAAGGATATTACGATGACTCACGTGGAAAGCGCAGCAGCGCTTCTTTTTGGTTCTTCCGGCAGGCAGGTGGATCTGCCCTGCGGGCTTATTGCTGTGCGTATTTTTGATGAATTGTGGATAAAAAGGAAAAAGCAAGAAGGATTGGTGGATAAGGAAAAGACTGTTTTTCTTCCAGAACTGGAATTTAAGATCTTTCCCTACAAAAAAGGTCAGGAAATTCCCAAAAACGGGTATACGAAATGGTTTGATTATGATAAAATCAAGTGTGCGCTGTCTGTTAGGTATCGAAAAACCGGGGATTACATGACACTGGCCGGGGGCGGCAGAAAAACCGTCAAGGAATTTATGATTCATGAGAAGATACCGAGAGAGGAACGGGAAAAAATACCGCTTGTAGCGGATGGTTCCCATGTCCTCTGGGTCATCGGATACCGGATCAGTGAATATTATAAGATAACAGATGATACCCGTACAGTAATACAAATGCAGTTAGACGGAGGAAAAAACAATGGATGATAAGATACGTATATTGTTATCAGAGGAAGAAGTAGCGGCAAGGGTAAAAGAAATAGCAGAAGAGATCAGAAGAGATTATGATGGAAAACCACTTCATTTGATTTGTATTTTAAAGGGTGGTGTTTTCTTTACCTGTGAGCTTGCAAAGCGGATCAATCTGCCTCTTACCATGGATTTCATGTCCGTATCCAGTTACGGCGCCGGAACGGTGTCCAGCGGAATCGTTAAGATCACCAAAGACCTTGATGATCCCATTGAAGGAAAGGATGTATTGATCGTGGAAGATATCATTGATTCCGGCAATACCCTGGCCTATCTGATTGAGGTATTAAAGCAGAGGAATCCAAACAGCATTGAGCTGTGTACCCTTCTTGATAAACCGGAGCGCCGGGTGAAGGATCAGGTCAAGGTGAAATATACCTGTTTTACCGTACCGGATCAATTTATCGTTGGATATGGCCTTGACTACGATCAGATATACAGGAATTTACCATATATTGGAGTTATAGAACAGCAATAAGGAGGCAGCATGTTGAAACAACAGCAACCATTCAGAGGCTTGGGCTTTCTGCTCCTTCTGGTCATCATGCTTTTCTTTGCCAGTAGGCTGCCCCAAAAGAGCGGAATTATTACCAACCAGGAGCTGATGCAGGCAATTGATAATGGAACCATAGTCTCGGCAACCATCAGGCAGAACGACCCGCCCCCAACGGGAAGGATCGAGATGACCATGACTGACAACTCAACAAAACAGGCCAATGTGTCCAATGTCATTGAGATCCAGGATCGTCTGGATCGCAATGGAATTACCTATACAGTGGATGCGGTACAAAAGGAAAATTTATTCCTGACGATTACGCTTCCGTTAATCTTAACGGCGGTAGTTTTGGTTTTTCTGTTCATGTTGATGAATGCCAGGGCAGGGGCAGGAAGCGCTAATGCCAAAATGATGAATTTTGGAAGAAGCCGGGCTCATCTTGCAAAGGACGCCAACAAGGTGAACTTCAGCAAGGTAGCAGGACTTGAAGAAGAAAAGGAGGAGCTGGAAGAAGTCGTTGATTTCTTAAAGAATCCTCAGAAGTATACCAGTGTAGGGGCCCGGATCCCAAAGGGAATCCTCCTTGTAGGACCACCCGGAACAGGAAAAACCCTCCTTGCCAAGGCAGTGGCAGGAGAAGCCGGGGTACCGTTTTTCTCCATTTCCGGTTCCGATTTTGTGGAAATGTTTGTAGGTGTCGGCGCTTCCCGCGTGAGAGACCTGTTTGAAGAAGGGAAAAAGCATGCCCCCTGTATCATATTTATCGATGAGATCGATGCAGTAGCCCGCCGCAGAGGTACCGGTATGGGCGGCGGACATGACGAAAGAGAACAGACCTTAAACCAGCTTCTGGTGGAGATGGATGGCTTCGGGATTAATGAAGGGATCATCGTTATGGCGGCTACAAACCGTGTGGATATCCTGGACCCGGCAATTCTGCGTCCCGGACGCTTTGACCGGAAGGTAGGGGTCGGAAGGCCTGACGTAAAAGGAAGAGAAGAAATCTTAAAGGTTCATTCCAAGGAAAAACCTTTGGGAGAAGATGTGGATCTAAAGAGGATCGCCCAGACGACTGCGGGATTTACTGGTGCGGATCTGGAAAACCTCATGAATGAAGCCGCTATCTATGCGGCCAAACACAGCAAGAAATTTATCAACCAGGCTGACGTTGACAGAGCTTTTGTAAAGGTTGGAATCGGAGCCGAGAAAAAGAGCAAGGTAATAACCGAAAAGGAAAAGAGGATTACGGCTTACCACGAAGCAGGCCATGCGATTTTATTCCATCTGCTTCCTGATGAGGGACCGGTGCATACCATTTCCATCATTCCTACGGGAGTCGGTGCTGCCGGATATACCATGCCATTACCGGAAAATGATCATATGTTCAACACCAGGGGCAAGATGCTCCAGGATATCATGGTGGATTTAGGCGGAAGGATCGCAGAGGAGCTTATTTTCGGCGATATCACCACCGGAGCTTCCCAGGATATCAAGCAGGCAACCGCTACAGCCCGGGCCATGGTGACCCAGTACGGAATGTCTGATAAAGTGGGTATGATCAATTATGGCAATGAGGGCGATGAAGTCTTTATCGGCCGTGATCTGGCCCATGCAAAGAGCTACGGCGGCCAGGTGGCCAATACCATTGATAATGAAGTAAAACGGATTATTGATGAGTGCTATGAAAAGGCAAAGGATATTATCTTAAAACATGAAGAGGTACTCCACGCCTGCTGTAAGCTGCTCATGGAAAAAGAAAAGATTGGCCAGAAAGAATTTGAAAATTTGTTTTCTGCAGTAGCGGAGGGTTAAGTACCTTCTGCAGGCTTTCACGAGATAAAAGCGCAGAGTCCGGGAAAATATCTAAGTTTCCGCCCCGGAATCTGTGCTTTTTTGTGTTCAGTGCTGGATGAAAGGAAAAATGCATAAAAAATCAAAGGTAAAAAAATGATGTTTGTGCACACTTATTTTCTCAGTCGTGATATAGTAATAATCGTAAACCCCCCCAATACATTATATAGTTTTTGCTACACCCCATAAGAAACGAAATACCTTCTCCGAAAAACGGTCAGCTGCCCCGCTGGCCGTTTTTTATGTTTTTTACTTAAAAAGGCAGGGTTGTATATTTTGATTCAATCGGATAAAATAGAATGTATAGATGACGAGAAAGGAAATGAAAATCATATGTGCTTCCAGGCTGAGGCGTTAAATAGAGATGCATTATTTACTGATGAGACAGAAAGTTTCCGATTCCCGGCAGAGCCCCGTGTGGGAGATGATGTGATTCTGATTTTCCGGACGGCAAAGGACAATGTGGACCAGGTTTGTTATATCCAGGAGGGGTTAAGCGGAGAGACGGTCATGGATAGGGCAGAGTCTGACGGCCAGTTCGATTATTATAAACATAGATTGACGGCAGGAGAAGAGAAAATCAGCTACAGCTTTAAAGTGTATAAGGGCAGAGAAGTCTGCTGCTATAACCGGCTGGGTGTTTCCGGGGATAATCCGGAAGGGTTTTGCTTCCGCATTGTACCCGGTTTTTCCACTCCTGACTGGGCCAAAGGAGCCGTCATGTATCAGATTTACGTAGACCGGTTCTGCAACGGTGATGTGACCAATGATGTGGCAGACGGAGAGTACGTATATATTGGCCATCCGGTATCCAAGGTACAGGACTGGGGGAAATATCCCAACCAGATGGATGTGAGGTATTTTTACGGCGGCGATTTACAGGGAGTATGGAATAAGCTGGATTATTTAAAGAGTCTTGGTGTTGATGTAATCTATTTTAATCCCATTTTTGTATCACCATCCAATCATAAGTATGACAGCCAGGATTATGATTACATTGATCCCCATTACGGCCTGATCGTTAAGGATGGAGGGCAGCCGGTAGCGGCCGATGCAGTGGATAACCGGCTCGCTGAAAAATACATGATCCGTACCACAGATAAAGAGAATTTAGAAGCCAGCAATGAATTTTTCGCCCGGTTTGTTAAAGAGGTGCACAAACGAGGGATGAGGGTCATCCTGGATGGGGTATTTAATCATTGCGGTTCTTTTAATAAATGGCTGGATGGAGAACGGCTCTATGAGATGTCCGGAACGTACGAGCCGGGAGCCTATGTGTCAAAGGACAGCCCATACCGGACATTTTTTAAATTTTACGACGAAGAAGCCTGGCCTTATAATGGTTCCTACGACGGCTGGTGGGGGCATGCAAC
Organism: Lacrimispora sphenoides; assembly: GCF_900105215.1. Taxonomy (NCBI): domain Bacteria; kingdom Bacillati; phylum Bacillota; class Clostridia; order Lachnospirales; family Lachnospiraceae; genus Lacrimispora; species Lacrimispora sphenoides. The sequence continues at coordinate 1,750,849 of NZ_FOIP01000001.1, forward strand.
CCTTCCAAAGCTGAATTATGAGGACTCCAGGACTTTGTATGAGTATATCCTGCAGATCGCCAGAAAGTGGGTATCGCCACCCTACAATGTAGATGGATGGCGGCTTGATGTTGCGGCAGATTTAGGACACAGCAGCGAATACAACCATAAGTTCTGGAGAGATTTCCGCAAGGCGGTAAAGGAGGCCAATCCGGAGGCTATTGTGCTTGCTGAGCATTACGGGGACCCGTCCAGCTGGCTCCAGGGGGACCAGTGGGATACGGTCATGAACTATGATGCTTTCATGGAGCCCGTAACCTGGTTTTTGACAGGCATGGAAAAGCACAGCGACGAAAGAAACCCCAGTCTGTTCGGAGATGGAGAAAGTTTCTTTAAGTCTATGAATTACCATATGAGCCGCATGATGACAGGTTCCATACAGGTAGCCATGAATGAGCTGTCAAATCATGATCATTCCCGTTTTATGACCAGAACCAACGGCCGGGTGGGACGGACTTCCACTCTGGGCCCGGAAGCAGCCTCTCAGGGCATCAACAATGGAATTTTCAGGGAAGCGGTTATGATCCAGATGACCTGGCCCGGCGCTCCCACAATTTATTACGGAGACGAGGCCGGTGTCTGCGGGTGGACGGATCCGGATAACCGGAGAACCTATCCCTGGGGCCGGGAGGATTTAGAACTGATCGAGTTTCACCGGTATATGACCGGACTTCATCACAGCATACCGGCATTGCGCCTTGGGTCCTTAAAACAGCTTCTGGCCGGGAGACACCTTATTTCTTATGGGCGTTTCTTAAAGGACAGCATTTGCGCCGTAGCGGTCAACAATCTTCCGGAAGAACGGCAGATCGGGATCCCTGTATGGCAGTTGGGTATGGAGGACGGGGAAATCATGTCCCGGTACATGCTAACCTATGAAAACGGGTATAATGTAGGTAAAATTCCTTATGAGGTGAAAGACGGTCAGGTGCTTGTCTCCATGCCGGGAACAAGCTCTGTTTTGCTGGTAGCTGAGCGGGAATAGAAATTTTATTTTTCTAAAAAAACCTTGATTTTTTAATGTCCCTGTGATAAAATAACACTCGCTTGCTTAATAAAAGAGCATGGGTGGGTTCCCGAGCGGCCAAAGGGGGCAGACTGTAAATCTGTTGTCGACGACTTCGAAGGTTCGAATCCTTCTCCACCCAGTCCGTACCGTTGTAAAGAACAAAAACGGTATATGAGAATGCCGGCGTGGCGGAACAGGCAGACGCACAGGACTTAAAATCCTGCGGGACTTACCTCCCGTACCGGTTCGATTCCGGTCGCCGGCATGATAAGAAAAACCTTGTACACTGTTATGGAGTACAAGGTTTTTTGTTGTCTAAAATAAGAAAAAACTAAATTAACAGGAAGCCCTTTCATTCATTTTTTGACTACTCCCCGCAATCTTCAAAAACTCCTCCATTGCCCGAGTGAAACGTCTCCCCGTCTTCCAATAGAAATATAGGTTCCGACGGCAAAAATTACTTTCGATCTTATAATAAACAACATTCGGATGGGAGAGAACCTGTGCGATGAGAGTGTCACTGATAAAGGATATTCCCATTCCCGAACAAGTTATATTGTAAGAAGTAAGCTGTTGGTCAAGTTCAAATACTATATCTGGAGTAATTTCACGCTCCTGCAGAATTTCCATCGCGCGCTTCCTTGTGTCGTTCTCTGGTTTCAGCATGATAAATGGTTCCTTTTCAAATAGTTTCAGCGGTACTGGCTTAATCCTTTCTTCCAAAAAAGAGCCGTCAAGAATCAGCTGCACCGGAACCTGGTACTGCTCTGCTTTTCGGTTAATTTCAAAGGTTTTCGGTACAGCCAGAAGCAAATGTTCTTCCTTGTAAATACTGTTATCAAATATTCCTTTGTCCAGAGAACAATTATCAATCATCAAATCAATTCTGCCATTCTGAAGATACGATGCCAACTCTGATGTGCTCTCTTCAATCAACTCTACCTTAACCATTGGAAAACGTTTTGTAAACTCGCCCATTAAAGGGGGCAGTACCCATGAAGAAAAAAGACTGCTTCCTCCTAATATCAGCTCTCCAATTTTTAAATCTCCCCAGTCATTTACAAAATTGTAAAATTCACTTTCAATAAAGAGCATTTCCTCCACGGATTTAATATATTTTTTTCCGCATTCGGTTAGAGTCAAAGGCTTTGTACTTCTATCAAAAATCGGATATCCAATTTTAAGCTCGATTCTTTTTATTGTAGCACTCAGCGAAGGCTGCGAAATAAAAAGTTTTTTTGCAGCTTTGGAAAAACTTTGTTCTTTGTATACCATATATACATAATCCATCCCCTTAAACACTGTAAACCTCCTCTGCTTCGAGATATAACTTTAGAGTTATACTAATTATAGAAATATACGTATTTGATTATATTATAAATTGATTTTATAATAAATACAATACAAAACGGTATTTTACCGATTACGGAGGATTAGTCATTGGATAGCGTAAATAACATAGATTACAGAGTCGAGAAGGATTCCATAGGAATGAAAGATGTGCCGGGGAATGTGTATTACGGCGTACAATCAATGCGCGCGGCAGAAAACTTTCATATCACCGGTCTCAACATCCACCCTGAAATCATTAACAGTCTTGCTTACATAAAGAAAGCAGCAGCTATAACGAACCTTGAAATAGGTCTTCTGGACAGAAAAACTGCAGAAGCGATTATTCAGGCATGTGATGAAATTCTGGCTGGACAATTCCGCAAAGACTTCATCGTTGATCCGATTCAGGGCGGAGCAGGAACTTCTCTGAATATGAATGCCAACGAAGTGATAGCAAACCGTGCGATTGAGCTTCTTGGCGGACAAAAAGGCGATTATTCCATTGTAAATCCGAATGATCATGTAAACTGTGGACAGTCCACAAATGATGTCATTCCTAGTGCCGGGAAAATGACTTCTTTAAGACTCCTTAAAAAACTGAAAATAGAACTTCTCCGGCTACATCAGGCATTTTGTGAAAAAGCTGACGAATTTGATCATGTTCTGAAGATGGGGCGAACCCAGATGCAGGATGCAGTCCCCATTCGGTTAGGTCAGGAATTTAAGGCTTATTCGACAGCAATTATGCGTGACCTCCGCCGCATGGACAAAGCCATGGAAGAAATGTGTACGCTGAATATGGGTGGAACAGCCATAGGGACAGGAATCAATGCTGATGTAAATTATTTGAAACGTATTGTGCCTAATTTAGCGAAGGTGTCAAATACGGAATTAATGCAGGCGGCAGATCTGATAGATGCGACACAAAATCTCGACTCTTTTGTTGCCGTATCAGGTGCTGTCAAGGCCTGCGCCGTGACATTGTCTAAAATAGCCAATGATCTTCGACTGATGTCTTCCGGACCAAGAACAGGCTTTCATGAAATCGACCTTCCTGCGAAGCAGAATGGCTCCTCCATTATGCCGGGAAAAGTAAATCCGGTGATTCCTGAAGTTGTAAACCAGGTTGCCTTTAATATCATTGGGAATGATGTAACCATCACCATGGCCGTAGAGGCCGGACAATTGGAATTAAATGCATTTGAACCTATCATTTTTTATTGCATGTTCCAGTCCATTGACACTCTTTCCTATGCTGTACAAACATTTGTAGATAACTGTGTATCCGGCATTACGGCGAACGAAGCAAGATGCCGTTTCCTGGTAGATAACAGTGTTGGGATCATCACAGCGATTTGCCCTCATGTTGGGTACCAAAAGGCGGCAGATATTGCTAAGAAAGCCATGTTAAGCGGCAAACCCGTAAGAACTCTGATTCTGCAGGAGAAGCTTATAGGGGAAGAAGAACTGGACCATATATTAGATCCGGTACAAATGACAGAGCCGGGGATATCCGGGAAAAATTTATTATTAAAGAAAAAGCTGGAAGCGTAACTGCCATACCTTTAAGGGGTGTAGATTCACAACGATATAACGCCTGACGAAACCTTGAGTTCGTCAGGCGTTTTGGCTGTGCTAATTTGATTGTTCTCCTTTCGGCTGGACCTTATTAATTCCCGGTATCTGAAACCAGAAAACACTGCCTTTACCTACTTGCGAATCCACTCCGTAGTCACCATGATGCAGCTCAACAATTTTTTTAACAATGGACAGTCCAAGGCCGGTTCCTGTGATCGCACGTTTATGCCTTTTATCAATTTTATAATATCTGTCCCAGATGTAAGGCAGATTATCCTTGCCAATGCCCTCACCATGATCTTCCACTTCAATTCTGACCACTTTGTCTATGACCTTTTGCCGAATGATAATAGTTAAGTCGTTTGTACTGTAATGAATTGCGTTCGTCAGTAAATTATAGATTGCCTGTGTTATTTTCACTTCATCCGCATTTACGAAGACCTCCTCGTCATGTTCGAAAACAAGGCTGTAATTTTCTTTTTTAACCAAGTCGGCTATTCTGCCAACAGTTTTATCAATGCTCTCCGTAATGTTATATGCTGCCGTGTTTAGCTCCATTGTACCGGTTTCCAATCGGGAGACATCAAGAATATCATTTACTAAAGAGGAAAGCCGCTGGGTTTCATCCATGATCGTCTGCGTTTGCTCCGAAGTAATTTCATCAGGGAAATCATGCATCATTTCAGCATGGCTATATATTAGAGCGAGAGGAGTTCTCAAGTCATGGGAGATATTAGCCATAAGTTCGCGCCTTAACCGTTCCACCTTTGAGAGCTCGGAAGCAGAATGATTCAATGTGTCCGATAATTCATGGATTTCTCTGTAGCCCTTGCCTGAAAAATGAATATCATAGTTTCCGGTTGCCAGTATTTTAGCGCTCTTATTCAGTTTTTCGATTGGCTTCGAAACAGTTTTTGCAATAGCAAATGCCAGAACAATGGATAAGACGAACATGATGCCAGTGACATAATACAACTGAACTTTTATCGTGGAGATCGTTGCATTGACAGGAGATATCATCGCATAAAAAACAAGGGAGACTGTTCTGCCATCAGACGTAACAAAATCTCTTATTTCGGTTATTGCCTGCCGCATTTGAGGTCTGTTTTCAGGGGCAGGCCTGTTTTCGGGATTTGGCCTGTTTGGCGGTACGAAATCATGAGCCGGAGTAACAAGTATTTCCGAATCGTCGGAAAGCTGCATGATAATTTGATTGAGATTGGGATTGTCAATGTTTTTCTCGATCAGAGCAATCGCGTTGTTTATTTCTTTTCTACGAATATCTTCATACATTTTACTCAGAAATACTGTTTCAAACAGCCACAGAACAACAAGAAGCAACGCGCAGAACCCAAGCAAAAAGATAAAGATTTTCCACATTAACCGCTGTGATTTTTTCATATGCTAGCCCTCGAACCGATAACCTAATCCCCGTAAAGTAGTAATAAACTTTGCATAAGGGCCTAAGGATTTTCTCAGTAATTTCATGTGTGTATCCAGCGTCCGGTCATCGCCGTAATAATCAAATCCCCATACTTCTGTGAGAATTTTTTCGCGTGGAACAGCGATGTTTTTATTTCGAATCAAGAAGAATAGCAGATCATATTCTTTTGGAGCAAGATTTGCAAGAATGCCGTCAATTGAAACCTTATAGGCGGTCAAGTCTGCTTCAAACCCCTCTTTCCGGAATATGACATGTCCATTGTCATTATCACTTGCAGCCGCATTTTTCTGCGTTCTGCGCAGGATCGCATTTACACGCATCATGATCTCCTTAGAAGAAAAAGGCTTAACTACATAGTCGTCAATGCCAACCTCAAACCCTAAAATCTTGTCATATTCCTCCCCCCTTGCTGATAGCATAATAACGGGAGTATCTAATGTTTTTCTGATTTCTTTTACCGCTGAAAAACCATCCAGCTCCGGCATCATAATATCCATTATAATGATGTCAAAGGATTCTTTGCGGCAGGCCTCAACCGCTTCCATGCCGTCAGCTGCTTCAACAACCTCATGTCCTTCAAAGACCGCATATCTTTTAAGCACGGTTCTAAGTCCGCTTTCATCGTCACAAACCAATATTTTTGCCATAGTTTCACCACCTTATTAACTGTAATTATAGCATGAAAGCAAATGAGTATCCAGTACAAGGGGCTGAAGGATCACCTTCAGCCGTTTGTATTATTTAATAAGTTTTTTTGGCTCTCATTAAGAATAGGATTGCTCCGGATAGAAGGATAAGTGATACAAATACACTAACCGCATAGGTTGGATCCATTGCGTTTGCGGAGACAGCCTTACTCTGTTGGTTAGCCGCGTTCCTGCCGGGCATTTCCGTCACTTGCGAAATTTGTTCTTCTGTCAAACCCATTTCCAAAAGCTGCTCTTTGATTTCATCACTAAGCACACCGCTGTTTTCCTGCAAGATTGGCATGGCCTTCTCCATAAGCTCCCGGTCCGGCATATCTCCCATACCACCGAAGCCGCCCTCACCCCGGCCGCCTTCGCCCTGGCCGCCTTCACTCCGGCCACCTTCCCCTCGGCCGCCTCCGCCCATCATACTGCCCAGTGCGGACAGATTAATACCGGAAGCATCAATTAGCGCATCCTTATCTGAATTTTGTCCATCTGTCGTAGAAGGGATGGTTCCGTTAAGCTGCCCGTCAATACTCTGAGCACGAAGGGTTCCCAGTTCAATAAAGACCGGAAGAGATGCTTCATATTCTTCGTATGTGACAAAGGCGGAAACATCGTTTTTCACATAGTTATTGATCTTTGCGTCTAAATCCATTACAGTTTCCGCAAAAACACCGCTTACTAAATAACCATCCACGATCTGTCGCAGGTATTCATGGTATTTGTCCTTATATTCCGGGACTTCAAGCAATTTATTAATGAGGGGGCGGTCTTCCATACTTACACCGCTGACTGGTGTGTCGATCGGGAAGTTTACAACGTCACTGGCGCTGTCACTCTGGAATCCGCCAAAAGCAAGACCGTAATCCCAAGGCAAAACAGTGATTTTTCCATCGCGCTCATAAATGTAATAATTTTGCGCCATACCAGATGTATAGCTATCTAGATTTACAACCACCGTATGCGCGGCCAGATAGCGGAGAATTTCGTCCACATCAAAATACTGCTCCAGATTTGTTCCTTCATTTAAGTTTTTTATTGCGGTAATAACACGCTGTTTATCTTTATCGGAGTTTTTTTGAGATTGGGCATTGTTAAATATTGAACTATAGCTGCTTATATTATCATCAACGTAAACAAGGTCTCCGCCACCTCGTCCGCCCATACCACCCATTGGAAAACCGCCCATACCGCCGTTTTGGTTATCCAGCTGTTCCAATTGGCTTCCGGTATCATCGCTTTCCAGCGTCTCCTGATTACCTTGCGGGCGTTGCCCGCCAGCACCTGGCTGCCCATTAGCTCCCATATCTGCGTCATCCTGACCGGTTTTATGATCCGTGAAGTCTTCTCCTTGCCCCATTGTGGTTTTGACACTGTAGAGCTGTCCGCCGGACGTATCGTAAACCCTGTCAAGAAAAGATTTTTCATACCGTTCCAGCGCCAGGTAGAAGCCGAAATCTTCTCCATTAACTGTTACGCTGGCATAATTCATAAGCGGTGTTTCTACACCTATATATTTCATAATGTCGTATGATAGATAGTCTTTCATATAGGTGTTATCACCCATCAGGTTATTAATGCAGAAAGTGTCCAGCCCATAACATGTCTGCCCTTTTACATAATAACTAAATTTGAAATTAATACTATAACGGTCACTGTCGTCCATGCTGACTACCTGTGATAAACTTGAATTGCCCTTGGTGCGAATACCGACTGTATGAAATGATTCACCGTTTATGACTAAATCCGCTGAAATATATTCTTTATCTATGGCGTTGTCGAGCATTTCCTGCCAATCATTTTCATCGACACGTATATCTATTGTAAGGATCTCATCTCCAAACAGCTTTGATTCATAATCCATCACCTTTTTATTTTGATTCACTCCAGCGGCATAAACGATCATGACACAGGCGAACAGCGACAGGCAAACAAGCAGTGCCGTGATTTTTGCTATATGTTTGCTGGTTATCATTGCCTTCACTTCCCATCTGTATTTTTTTCATTACATATAATAATCGCCATTATAGCTAACTAGGACTGCATTTGAAACACCGTTTATCGTAAGCAGATCATTAATGAATTTCACTGAGGAATCTTTGAGGCGAACCTCAACAGTAAGCTCGATTCCGTTTTTCGACACGTTCTTGGATTTGACAAGATGCTTTTTCGTATGATTTTTAAGCATTGATGTTGATTGGGTTTCTGCATTCTCATCATCGCAGTTTATTACAACTACATAAGGCGTATCTGCAGTTTTCCTGTTGACAAATACAAACAGGACGCAGCCTATAGCAATGGAACCTATCACTGCAAGAGGAATTAAGCCTGCGCCGACAATAATACCTGTAGTAATGGACCAGAACAGATATACGAGGTCAAGCGGTTCCTTTACAACGGTACGGAAACGGACAATGGATAGTGCGCCCACCATACCCAGCGATGTAATCAGGTTTGAAGACACTGCCAAAATAACAAGGGTTGTGATCAAGTCCATGGCGATTAGGGTAATACCGAAAGATGAGGAGTACATGACACCTATGTAGGTCTTTTTATATACCATAAAAATAAACAAGCCAATCACAAATGAAATACCTAAGGCAGCTAAAATATCCGGTATGGAAAATGAAGCAGCCTTATTGAGGAAGGTGAAATTCAATAGTTGATCTAACATAATTAACACTCCTTTTTATTTATATAAGTCTTGATACTACGTATTTGGAAAATTCAGTCTCGTTCCTGCTGTCTACCCGAACCAGCTGACGAATGATTTCAGGAATAAAACCATCATATTTTATTTCAAGCACTATGGCGTTTGCTGCCGGAATTGTAACAAGTTCCGGATTAAATAAGCCGCCTACATTGTTTGAAGTCCGGATGTTACTGTCAAATGTAATACGGACATTACCAGCAGGATAGACATAGGTTTCTCTTTTGTAGTCCACAATTGTTCGAGGCCGCAAGTTCTGATAGTGCATTTTTGTGTATAGTTCCATCATCAATGCCTGACCGCTTTCTTTCAATAATCCTAAATTTCCATCCAGAATACCTTCACATTGCGCTAAGGTTATTGGTGCGTTTTTTTTATAACATAATCTGTTTGCTTTGCTCTTTTTTTCAAGCCTGATAAATGAAGGATCATTGTTATAAAACCGGATTCTGAATTTTTCCCGCCTGCTGGCTCCGGACAGTTTTTCGATGACTGCTTTATCAGCGTAATTGTCGAAATACAGGCTCCTGATTATGTAGGAGCCATCATCAGAGGCATTTTCGTCAAAATCAGCAATATGCCTTAGCTTAGATGATAACTGCATATAGTCAGAATAATTGATGTTCAATTTATGTTCGTGTCTTCCTTTTTCATTCATGTTCTCACCTCCTTACTACTGATGAGTAATATGTTATAGTGTTAGTCTGAATTTCACTTGTCGCCTGTCTGAACTTTATCTGAACTTTTTGTTTCTAACCATAGCGATCACATACTATAAGAAATCATTTGGTGTACATGAAAAAACAGAGCACAATTTTATTGTGCCCTGTTTGATTTTGAATCTGACTAAATATCCGTAGTGCTTTCTGTTTTATTGCCATGAAATCCACCTCGGCCCATACCGGAAACCTCGGGAATCTTGCCCTCGGTAATATCATTCAAAGCCTGGTCATACTGCTCTTGTGTGATTTTGCCATCAGCAAGTAGCTGTGCTATTTTTTCCTTCATCTTTGATAGCATCTCAGACTTCTGTTCCTCAGTCAATTCAGGCCTGCTCTTTTCGCCGGACTCATCTTTGTCTCTTCCGGGCATTTCAGGTGCTTTGCCCTCGGCAATATCACTCATGGCCTGGTCATACTGGTCCTGCGTGATTTTGCCGTCAGCAAGGAGTTGTTCGAATCGTTCCTTCATCTTTGTTTGCATTTCCGCTTTTTGCTCTTCTGTCCATTCAGTGCTGTCCGTTTCACCGCCTCGGCCTCGGCCTTTGCCGAACACTTCAGGCATTTTACCCTCGGCAATATCACTGATAGCCTGATCATACTGCTCTTGTGTGATTTTGCCGTCAGCAAGGAATTGTGCTAATTTTTCCTTCATATGTGATTCCATTTCTTCAGATGATAATTTGGTTTTCTCTAAGCTGGTTGTAACAGCAGAAACGTTTGTTTTCAATGTGCCCGTTGTATTTGTGTTTGCAGCAAATGCGGTAACTCCCGATGCTGCTAATAAGCCTACGGCCATTACTGTAGAAGCGACAACTGAGATTTTTTTCATCATTAACACCCTTTCTTTCTTATACGTTTGACGTGGCAACAGGTATGGATTTTTCCCTCCTTTCTTTTTTTCTGTCTATATCATAAATCGCTTATTTGAATTACCAATGTTTGGAAGCTGATTATTTGCTGAACTTGCGCTGAACATTTGCTGAACTTGCGTGTCTAATTTACGGTGTATGCACGGCTGCGAGAGATCTGTTCTGGGATGCAGAAAGATAATTGGACTAAGCAAAAAACCAAAAGTTTAAGGTTTCGCTTAGTCCAGGATTTTGTTCTGATTATTATTTTATTTTTTACGATGCAAATGATCCTTCGGAGAATATCCAAACATTTTTTTAAAACGTTTGCTGTAATAAAAAGCATCTGTATATCCCACCAGCTCCGCAATGTCGGATATCTTATATTGATTGGATTCCAATAATCTCTTAGAAGCTTCCATACGTATCATGGTGATATACTGAAGCAGGGATTCATTATTTACTTTTTTAAAGACACTGCCCATATAGGAAGGATTTAATTGAAATAAGTTCGCGAGCCAGGTTACGGTTAATTCTGGATCGGAATAATGTTTATCAATATATGCAATGATTTTTTTGCTTAAGGAGAGGTCGGAAGGGATGGTTTCACTTTCAGTCATGCATAACCGCCCATATGCAAGAATGGTGCTTTTAACCTGACTCAGCCGATATTCTTCATCAATGATCTGGGAGGCAGATTCAGCCGGATTGTGGCTGAATTCTACCTGGCCGCCATAATGGATATGATAAGTGGTAAAAAATTCCGTAACGATTAAATATAGGTATTTCACATCGTGCGTTTCTTCCAACGGCTGAAACAGGTCTTTGATATAAGCTTCCAGCCCTTTTGGATCCTTGCTGTTTAAATAATATAGAATCGTTTGCCTTACCTTTGATAAATCAGCGGATCTATTTTCCCAGGTAAGTTCTTCTGTCAGGATAAGCTTTGATTCAGGATTAAAATACCGGTGGTTAAGGGCGTAAAGATTTTTTTTATAATCAGGCAGCCAGGATTCTTTCAATGGGATACAGTCTCCCAGAGCTAAAAATGTGTAGGAGCTGCATTTTGGCATATCATTTTCCAAAACTTCTTTTAACTGCTGCCGTTCCTCTTTCTTGTGAAGGAAAAACTGTATGGTATAGGCATAATCCAGTTCCTTAAAATATTCACAGTCTAGTTCATGACTGCGGATCTTTGCTGCCAGTTCTGATATAAAATCTTCATTTTCTTCATAGATAAAAGCACCTAAATAAAGGGTGTAATCATAAGCTGATACCTCAGGATATCTGGCAGTTAACTGTTCAATGCTTTGACAACCATTTAATACATTGGAAAGAAACGTGCATTTTTCAAAGTGATAATACTTTTGAATTTGTTTCTGTTGTTTTTTTAACAACTCTATTTTTTCTTTGGTATCCTTTAAAACAGTGGTTAAGGTAGAAGCGTCTACAGGCTTTAACAGATAATCCATGACTCCGAACCGCATCGCGGAACGTGCATATTCAAAGTCATTATAACCAGACAATAGAATAATTTTGGTGGAAGGGTAATTGCGGTATACAGATTCCGCCACTTCAATTCCATTCATACGGGGCATTTTAATATCCAGCAGGATAAGGTCAATGGGATGCTGATTTAATAACTCAAGAACCTCTAGCCCGTTTTCGGCCTCCCCTATAAAATGAATGGCCAGTTCTTCCCGCGGAATGATTTTGATAATTCGTTGCCTGATAAAATACTCGTCATCAGCTATTATAACATTAAGTGGCATCAGTGGACACCTCCTTTTTCCTAATGGTTATGGTAGAGATACAGCCGCCCTGAGGGTGATTGGCAATGGTAAGCCCATATTCGCTGCCGTAATAGAGTTGGATTCTCTGGTGAATATTTTTAATACCAAAATGAGTATTACCTGTAGTCCATATGCTTTCATAATTTTCTTCCCGGATTCCAATTCCGTTATCCCGGATGGTGAATAAAATGGAATCAGGAGTTTCCGTTACCAGAATATCTAATTGTCCTTTTCCATTCAGCTCTTTGATTCCGTGATAGATACTGTTTTCCACGATGGGCTGTAATAAGAGCTTGAGGCAGGGATAGCCTGATATTCTGGAATCACATGTGATACGAAAGTCAAACCGGTTATAGTATCTTACTTTCATGATTCTTAAATATGCTTCGGTTATGGCCAGTTCCTCCTTAACCGTAATGTGGGTATGGCCGTTGCTTAGACCATGACGGTAAAACGCAGAAAGATTCATGACCAGGTCAATGAGAGTCTCCTTTTCATCTATTTCTGCAAGAGAACAGATATTGTCCAGTGTATTATATAAAAAATGTGGGTTAACCTGCTGCTGAAGCAGATCCAGGGAAATTTTATTCTTCATTTTTTCTGAATTCAGTAAATCGTTCTTTAACTTTTTCTGGGCAATTATCATGCTGTTGAATTCCTCGAACAGAAGTCCGATATCACTATCATGATAGGATTCATTGACTGGAATCCATTCTCCCTCCTTTACCCTCTGGGTATGAGAGATCAGCTGGTAGATCGGAGAGGTAATTGTACGGGATACTTTACGGGAGACATTAAGACAGGCAATAATACAGAGCAGGGCCATAATAATGGATATTCCCAAGGTGGTAAAGGTTGGCTGTAAAAAGTAGAGAAGATTGATTTCGTTGACCAGATACCAGTTCAGCTCAGGAAAATGTTCAGAAAAAATAATCGTGTTCTTAGTCAGTTTGTAATTGCTCCTGTTGATGTAGTTTAGCTTCTTTACATTCTCATAGCGCCTCATTAATGGAATGGAGCCGTCTGAGCTTTGTACATTGCCATCTGAGTCTACAATAAAAAGCATGCTGAAGCTGCTTGCATTATCCTTATAGATATCTGAAATAGTACTTTCAGGAATGGCGATTTCCACATACCCAAGCATGGTACCTGTGGAGCTGCTGTAAAACGGCAGCATGAGAGACAGGACATGTATTTCCGTGTCACGCTCCTTATTGGAGTATTTTATCTCTGGTATCCAGATTTTTCGGTCTGAAGCAGAAGTATCCCGAAGATTTAACGGATAGGGATATATTTCTGTGGTAGCAATCAGCGCATGTTCCGGCGAGTAGATACTGACAGAATGAATAAAGGGAGTGGACTGGATAATATGATTGATCTCGGTTTTCAGATTCATCTGGTCAATGGCATTAAACTCCTTGTTATTGTTATTGAATTTAGATACAATGGCCTGTACACTCTTATCCGTTATAATGGTTTTGGAATAATTATTAACAGATGCGAGATAATAATCCAACTGATTGGAAATATAATCCAGCTGCCGGACAGCAGAATTAGTCTCTAATGCCAGCGTATGTTTATAAAATACGACAGAAGTACTGATCAATAATATTATAATGAATAACAGCAGCGTCTGAAACATAGACCGGAAAAATCTCGAATTAATAGAAGTTATTTTTTGAGCCTTCATATGGTTCCCCTTCTGTATGCAAAGCGTGTTTTGATTTCATGGAAGACTTAAATATAACAGTAATATTAGTACATTTTATTGGCTGTGTCCATATTGAATTTGTGTATTTGAACTATTGAAGGGTGGATTTTACAAAGTGATATGTAAAATATACATAAAAACTATAAAATGACCATTCATTGTATAGTGATATTTTTCTATAATGGGATCGTGAAGAGGGATGAAAATATGAAATAAAAAAAGGAGGAAACAAATTTATGAAAATAAAAAAAGTAATTGCTTTAACATTAGCAGGCGTACTGAGTCTTTCTATGCTGACAGCCTGCGGGTCTAAAACAGACAGCGTAAGCAAGGAGTCTGGTGATGAAAAGGTAACTATCAGACTCTTAACAAGAATGGCAGGAACCTCAACTCAGGTAGGTATTTATAACGATATCATCAATGAATTTAAAAGTAAACATCCAGAAGTGACCATCATTGACGACTCCCAGGGTGATGAATCGGCATTTAATAATATCCTGACGACTGATATTGCTTCCGGTACCATGGCTAACATCTTCCGAATCCAGGGGGTTGCAAATCTTTCCGACTATATCGATAATGGCTTATTATTAAATCTTCAGCCATATCTTGATGCAGATAAAGAATGGAGCGGTGGATTTACGGAGGGCTCCCTTTCCTATTATCAGGTACCGGGACATGAAGGCACCTATGCAATTCCAATGGAATCTGGCCTGATCGGCGTTTATTATAATGAAATGCTTTTTAAGAAAGCAGGAATTGAAAAATTCCCCGAGACCTGGGAACAGTTGTTAGACGCAATTGCAAAGTTAAAAGAAAACGGAATTATCCCAATCGCTATGGGAGCACAGTCTACTTACATGGCAGGTCATTTACATGACCAGATCTTCTATAAATGGATGGGAACAGAAGCAGCAAAATTATTAGGAAACAGAGAGATGAAGTGGACGGATGAGGGCGTCGTAAAGACATTACAGTTTGAAAAAGATTTAATCGATGCAGGTGCCTTTGATCCAAGCGCCGCAGGTATCACAGATAATATTGCTTTAACTCAGTTTCAGCAGGGGGAAGCTGCAATGGTGATTACCGGACCTTGGAACATCAGTACGTTTACAGATAAATCAGCCACTCCTGTATCAGATAGTATTAAGGTTGCAAAGTTTCCTTATTTTGTAGAAAAACCTGAATTTAAAAATCAGGATATGCAAATCCTGAGTCCTTACATGGTAAGCGGTAAATTAGAAGGAAAAGAATTAGACTTGACGATTGAATTATTAAAAATGTTGACCGGTAAAGAAGCAGCTAAGAGATTTGCAGAAGAGGCAGCTTTCTTAATTCCAAGAACCGATCTGGATTTGGATAAGTCAAAATGTACCGACTTATTTATCCAGAATGTAGAGATTGGAGGAACGTCGGAAGGAATCGGCGTAGACGTATTCGACTTTGATCCTTTGACTTCCATGCAGGATAGAACAAGAAATTCAATTGTAAGCTTATTTACAGGGGCCTCTGCCCAGGATGCGGCAGCAGTAATACAGGCTGAGATTGATAATGCAAAATAAATGATCTGGAATTTCATAATTCAAACGAATTGTGAAATTCCTTTTCATTATAAGGAGGAATTTCATTGATAACATTAAAAAACAGGAAAGTGAAAATATACATAGCACTGTTTTTGCTGCCGGCATTGATCGTATATCTTTTATTTCAAATTGTACCATTAATTCTGGCGTTTTACTTTTCACTGGTTGAGTGGAATGGTATCTCGGGTGCGGCTCTTAAATTTGTTGGACTTAAAAATTATATCGATGCGTTTCACAATGCGGACTTTTTACTTTCCATTAAAAATATGGTGAAAATGGTATTCTTCAGCGTATTATTCCATACGCCCATTGCTTTATTAACGGCGGTTGCAATTAATACCAAATGTAAAGGATACCGGGCATTTAAAGCTCTCTTTTTTGTACCTACGGTTTTTCCGTTAACTTCCGTCGGTTTGATGTGGTACTTTGTATTCATGCCCACCGGTTCCCTGAATGCGTTGTTAAAGAACATCGGTCTGGCCGACCTGGTGGTTCCCTGGCTGGTGGATCCTGCAACCGCAATGAATACCATTGTATTTGTTAATATATGGGCTGGTATCGGCTATTATATGGTCATTCTCCTTGCAGGCCTTACGACAATTTCTGATGAGCTATATGAGGCAGCCTCCATTGACGGAGCTACTTCCGTTCATAAGTTTTTTGAGATTACGGTTCCTATGCTAAAGTCCACAATTTCCATGTGCATTTTGATGGATATTATCGGCTCTGTAAAAGTTTTTGATCTGGTATTTGCAATGACAGGCGGAGGTCCAAACGGTCTGACGAATCTTCCTACAACATTAATGTACAATGAGGCATTTAAATACAGCCATTATGGACTTGGAAGCGCTATTGGCATTATTATTCTGATTGCCTGCCTGGTAGGAACATTAGGAAGTAATTTTATCATGTCCCGTAAACACGATTAAGGGAGGAGAGCTATGAAAAAAACAGAATCAAAGAGCAAGCTTGGTAAAGTCATCATGTACTTATATCTGCTGTTAATGACAGTGGTATTTGCCATGCCGATGGTTTTTACCTTATTATCCTCTGTGAAAACAAAACTTGAAATCTTTTCAGATCCATTTGCGCTGCCCAAGGTACCGCAGTTTGTCAATTATATCGTAGCCTGGAAAGAAGCCAATATGAGCCGGTATTTTATCAACAGTATCCTGCAGGCCGGCGCTACTGTTATTATATTGGCAATTATGGCTTCCATGGCGGCATATGTTTTATCCAGGTTCGATTTTAAAGGAAATAAGTTTCTGCTTTTATTCTTTACCGTAGGAATGATGGTTCCCATGCATACGGTATTGGTGCCTGTTGCTTATATCATAGGTGCTTTGAACTTAAAAAATAATATACTGGCCCTGATTCTAATCTACGTATCCTTTAGTCTTCCTTTTAGTATTCTTGTAATGACTAATTTTATGAAAGGCGTCAATCGTTCTCTGGAGGAAGCGGCAGTAATCGATGGTGCAACGTATTTCCAGGTATACAGGCTGGTGATACTCCCACTTTGTATTCCTGCATTATCTACTATTTCAATCTTTAATTTTTTATCGGCCTGGAATAATATTTTATTCCCGCTGTTGTTTATCAACGATAAAAAATTGAAGCCTATTTCCCTGGGGCTGCTGAATTTTAACGGTGAAAGAGGAAGTGATTACGGTCCATTAATGGCAGCTATCGTAATTACGGTTGCATTGCCACTGATTCTTTACCTGTTATTCCAGGAAAAAGTAGAGGGCGGACTGGCAGCAGGGGCTGTAAAAGAATAAACAATGTTCAGATCAGGAGGATAAACAATGAGCGATTTAAGATTCAGACAGGTTCATCTGGATTTTCACACCAGTGAATACATACCAGAGGTTGGTACAGATTTTAATGGGGAGGAGTTTGCCAAGAGACTTGAAAAAGCCAATGTGGATTCCATTACCTGCTTTGCAAGATGTCATCATGGCTGGCTGTATTATCCATCCAGAAAACACGCAGACCTCATCCATCCCGGCCTTACCAATCATAATCTGTTATTAGACCAGATAAAGGCCTGTCATGACAGGGGAATCAAAGTGCCGATTTATACCACGGTACAATGGGACGGCCGTATAATGCGGGAACATCCGGAATGGCTCTCCGTAGACGAGCAGGGGAATTATATCAATACCCAGAATGTGGAAGAACCTCATTTTTATCATACAATTTGTTTAAACAGCGGTTATCGTAAGTTCTTTATAGAGCATCTCCATGATATTATGGATGTGGTGGGAGTGGAGAGCATTGACGGATTCTTTATGGATATTTTATTTCAGGTAGATTGCTGTTGTGACCATTGTAAAAAGAAAATGGAGGAACTTCATCTGGACAGCAGAAAAAAGGCAGTAAGATTAGAGTATTCTCTGCAAATGTTAGAGGAATTTAAAACGGAAATTACAGCGGTTATTAAAGAGAGAGTTCCTGAGGCCTCTGTTTTCTATAACAGCTCCCATGTAGGACCGGCATCTAAGGATAATTTTAAGGAGTACAGCCATCTGGAATTGGAATCCTTACCGAGCGGAGGCTGGGGCTATGACCATTTTCCCGCTACCAGCCGATATGCACGAACCCTGGGAATGGACATGATAGGGATGACCGGTAAGTTCCATACCTACTGGGGGGATTTCCATTCCCTGAAGAATCAGGCGGCCCTGGAGCTGGAATGTTTTCACATGCTGGCTATGGGGGCAGGCTGTTCCATCGGAGACCAGCTTCATCCAAGAGGCCGGTTATCGGAAGGAGCTTATGACCTGATTGGAAAGGTATATAAGAGTGTCAGGGAAAAAGAACCTTACTGCAGGGAGGCGAAGCCGGTTGCGGAGATCGCAGTCCTTACACCGGAAGAATTCTATCCTGAGGGAGAATATAACCTGGGAATTTCTCCTTCTTTAATCGGAGCAGTTCGAATGCTTCAGGAGCTTTCTTTTCAGTTTGATGTTATTGACAGCAAGACGCCCATGGATTCCTATCAGTTAATTATTTTACCGGATTGTATTTATTACAATGAAGAACTGGAAAAAGTGATGAAGAACTATATTGCCAATGGCGGTAAGGTAATCGGTTCTTATGATTCCTGCCTTAACAAATACAGCAAAGATAATATATACGGTATTACATGGAAAGAGGAATCTCCGTATTATAGGGAATTTGTGATGCCGAATCAGATCATTGGAAAAGATTTATATAAAGAAGAGTACGTCATGTACTTAAGAGGTCATAACGTGGAGGCAAACGGTGGGGAGGTTTTAATGGATAAAATAGAACCTTATTTCGACCGTTCCGGAAAAACCTTCTGCTCTCACCAGCATGCACCTTCTTCTGGGAAGGTTGGATATCCGGAAGTGGTCCGAAATGGAAATGTGATTTATTTTGCACATCCCATCTTTAAGCTGTACCGGAAAAATGCCGCCAAATGGTGCAAGCTAATGCTAAAGGATGCGGTTGCGTTATGCCTGGAACATAAATTAGTGAGCCATAGCGGACCCTCTACTATGATAACAGCCTTAAATCATCAGGAACAAGAGAAACGGGATATTCTTCATATCCTTCATTACATTACAGAAAAACGATCTGAGGATATCTGTACGGTAGAAGATGTTATCCCCCTGTATGGTGTGGAATTTAAAATATATACAGGTAATAAGCAGCCGGCAGCCGTTGCCTTGGTCCCGGGAGAAGCAGCCGTTCCTTTCGTAAGAGACGGACAATATATTTCCTTCCGGTTAGATAAAATAGAAGGACATTGTATGATAAGCATTCAATATTAATTCAGATGCCCCTTTTTGCGTCAGACGCAGAAAGGGGTATTTCTTCATACACCTTGTTCTCCATATGGGAACAAATTTACTCCATATGGGAACAATGATATTGATTTCTATTTTTATTATATGTTAATATGTACATATCAAACAATGCGAGAATATAAAAAGGAAATAAAAGAAGCAAAGTGAACAAAAACACACTCTATTTTTACAAGGGAGGTGATTAATTGGAATTTTTAGAAGGTATACAACAAAACGGTAAACCCTCCCATGTGCAATCAGTAGGTAGAGCATTGCTGTTAATTGAATTGCTGGCCCATGAAAACAGGGAGATGTCACTTACTGAAATCTCCAATACTCTGGGATGGCCTAAAAGTACAGTGCACGGTATGATCTCCACACTAAGAGATTACCATTATATAGATCAGTCAAGCCTCACCGGAGGTTACAAGCTGGGAATTCATTTGTTTGAACTGGGCAATGCCGTTAAGAGATCCTGGGATATCAGTAAGGTTGCAAAAGAATATCTGGTGCGGTTAAATGCAAAACTGGACGAAATGGTTCAACTGGCAGTAGAAAGTAACGGAGAGGTGTTATATCTGGATAAGCTGGATTCAAAGCGTATGATGAGAATCGTTTCAGATGTAGGGATCAGACTTCCAATGCATTGCAGCGGGCTTGGAAAGGTTTTGCTGGCATATAAACCTGAAGCGGAAGTAAAGCGTATCATTAACCAAAAAGGCATGAAATCAATGACTTCCCGTACGATTGTCACTTTGCAGGATCTGCGAAAAGAGCTGGAAAAGATCAGAGAAAAAGGTTATGGGATTGATGATCAGGAGATTATGGAAGGGCTAAGATGCGTTGCGGCTCCTATCTTTGATTCCAATGGCCAGGTTCTATATGCGGTCAGCGTATCGGGACTTTATTACAATATGAGAGGGCAGCATTTGGAAGATGTGATTATTGAAGTTAAAAAAGCAGCTCAGGAAATTTCATATGAGATGGGATATAGAGAATCAAAAATAAAATAGAAAAAGGAGTGGAAGTATGAATCAGAGACCAGAAATCGCAAATTCAATTAAAACCGGGAGTTTTAACACAAATTATCATGATATTGGTGAAGGAAGAACCATCATAATGCTGCATGGATCAGGCCCAGGTGTCTCCGCATGGGCGAACTGGAATAAGGTATTTCCTTTGTTATCCCCCAAATACCGGGTGCTGGCACCTGATATGGTTGGTTTTGGCTATACGGACCGTCCTGAGGGGATTGTATATGGGATGGATATCTGGGTAAAGCAGACAATTGCCCTTATGGATGCCCTTCATGTAGAAAAGGCCGACCTGGTTGGAAATTCATTTGGCGGAGCACTTGCACTTGCCATGGCAGTGAAATATCCGGAACGTGTAAATAAGCTGATCCTGATGGGAAGCATGGGAGTAAGTTTCCCGTTGACTTACGGGCTTGACCGTGTGTGGGGTTATACACCGTCCTTTGAAAATATGAAAGAACTTTTAGATATTTTTGCGTATAACCGCAATATCGTTAACGACGACCTTGCGCAGATGCGCTATGAATCCAGTATGCAGCCGGGATTCCAGGAAAGCTTTTCATCCATGTTTCCGGCTCCCCGTCAGCAGGGGGTGGAAGGAATGGCTTCCAATGAGGTCTACATACGCAGTATTAAAAATGAAACACTGATCATTCACGGAAGAGAGGATCGGGTAATTCCAGTTGAAACTTCCCTGAAATTAATGAAATTAATTGAGAATGCACAGCTTCATATATTTGGAAAGTGCGGTCATTGGACACAGATTGAACGGACGCAGGAATTTTCCGATTTGGTAGATAACTTCTTAAAAGAGTAAAGGAGGGCGGCGATGGCAGAAAATAAAATAAAATTATTTGCGGATATGCTTTATGAGTCTGCAAATAGAAAGGAGTCCATTTCTCCGCTGACAGAAATGGATCCGGGATTAAGTGTGGACGAAGCTTATGCCATACAGTTATGCAATGTAGAGCGTTTGGTGGAGGAAGGCCGGATTATTTCAGGAAAGAAGATCGGACTCACTTCTGAGGGGATTCAAAACCAGTTGGGGGTAAATGAACCAGACTACGGACATTTATTTAAAAATATGGATTGCATGGATGGCAAAGTAAAGACCTCTGACTTTCTTCAGCCTAAGATAGAGCCGGAGATCGCTTTTGTATTAAAGGAAGATCTTTTTGGAAGAGGGGTTACGGCAGAAGATGTGATGAGGGCCACGGATTATGTGACAGGTGCCTTTGAAATCGTAGACAGCCGTATAAAAGACTGGAAAATAAAATTGGCGGACACCATTTCAGACAATGCATCTTCCGGCTGCTATGTATTAGGTACGGCCAGATTGTCACTGGAAGAGGTGAATCTGCCTGAAGTTACAATGAAGTTATTTAAAAATGGTGTTCTGGTGAGTGAGGGCAGTGGTGCGGCAGTTTTGGGTGATCCATGTAAAGCTGTTGCCTGGCTTGCAAACCGTCTCTGGTTTTACGGCGTGAAACTTAAGAGAGGGGAAGTCATCTTATCAGGTGCATTTTCAGCAGCGCCGGAAGCCGCTGCCGGGGATGAATTTGAAGTGAGGTTTTCGGATTTTGGGTCAGTGAAAGCGGAATTTATATAAGGGGGGAATGCATTTGGGAAAAGTAAAAGTAGCGGTTATTGGACCTGGAAATATCGGAAGTGATCTGATGTATAAAATTTTTCGGAGCAGCCATTTGGAAATGGCTTTGATGACCGGTATTGTGGAATCAGAGGGGATTAAGCGGGCATCCGCCCATGGAGTCGATGTATCGACACAGGGGATTGACGCGGTAATCGCAAGGGATGACATTAAAATCGTGTTTGATGCGACAAGTGCAAATGCACATTATAAACATGCGCCATTGTTAAAAGAAGCAGGTAAAATAGCCATTGATCTGACTCCGGCAGCAGTAGGACCTTACTGCGTACCAAGTGTCAATTTAAAACAATTGGAAAATTCAATGAATATTAATATGGTAACCTGCGGAGGACAGGCAACAATTCCGATTATTCATGCAATAGAGCGTGTGGCAGGAGCAGAATATGCCGAAATAGTTGCGTGTATTTCATCAAAAAGTGCCGGGCCGGGAACGAGAGCCAATATGGATGAGTTTACGGAGACTACCAGAAAAGGCATTGAGGCCATTGGCGGAGCAGATTTAGGAAAAGCGATTATCGTCTTAAATCCTGCAGAGCCGCCGCTGATGATGACGGATACCATTATGGTCCGGATAAAGGATAAGGGGGCTGCAATAGAAGATATTACGGCATCCATTCAGAAAATGGTAGAAGAACTTGTGCAATACGTGCCTGGTTATAAGCTGCGTGTGCCGCCGGTCCTGGAAGGAGATAAGGTAACGACCATTGTGCAGATCGAGGGGCAGGGGGATTTCCTGCCGAAGTACTCAGGAAACTTAGACATCATTAATGCTGCGGCTGTGGCCGCCGGTGAGAGAATCGCTGAGAAATTGATAAAGGGAGGTGCTTAGCATGGAAAAACGAAAGGTTCAGATCGTTGATACGACCATGAGGGATGGAAGCCATGCATTGCGGCACAGCTATACTGCGGATCAGGTGAAAAGAATCGCAAAAGCACTTGATAAAAGTAAGGTCCCTTTTATCGAGGTCACTCATGGTGACGGGCTGGGAGGTTCCAGTTATACCTATGGTTTTTCCAAGACTGATGAATTTGAACTTTTAGAGGCAGCAAATGAAGTTATTACGAACAGTAAATTAACGGTGCTGTTATTGCCGGGGATAGGCACCATTGAGGACCTAAAGAGTGCCAACAGGCATGGAGCGAAGGCAGTAAGAGTTGCCACCCACGTGACGGAGGGGGATGTAAGTGCCCAGCATATCAAAGCAGCTAAGGAACTTGACATGATGGCTGTTGGTTTCCTGATGATGTGCCATATGGCTCCGCCGGAAGTGATTGCCGGGGAAGCGAAAAAGATGGAGAGTTATGGAGCGGATTACATTAATCTTGCGGATTCCGCCGGTTATCTTACTCCACGGGAAGTGGTAAAAAGAATCGAAGCGGTAAAAGAAGCGGTTAAAATCCCGGTTGGATTCCATGCTCACAACAATTTAGGCATGGCGGTGGCTAATTCATTGGCAGCGGTAGAAGCTGGGGCTGCTTACATAGATGCTACAGTCTGCGGACTGGGTGCCGGTGCCGGAAATACTCAAATTGAAGTGCTGGCAGCCGTTTTGCAGAGGGAGTCATTTGAAACAGGACTTGATTTATATGGACTTATGGATCTTGCAAAGGACGTTGTAAGGCCATTGATGTTAAGACCGCAGGAGATTGATACAGGGTCTCTGATGTTAGGATATACCGGTGTTTATTCCAGTTTTTTACTGCATGTTTATCATGCTGCTGAAAAGTATCACATTGAGCCGAGGGATATTTTGATCGAACTGGGGAAGCGGAAGATGGTCGGAGGACAGGAAGATATGATCATTGATGTGGCTTATCAGCTTAAAATGTCTGCAGGCCGGTAAAGGAAGTTTCTATATGAAAAATGCTTATAGGGTTGAAGTATTGGAAGACTGCGTGGCATTTACCTGTCATGAAGATGAAAAAATATTAGAAGCAATGAAGCGTGCAGGCACAGGGCCTTTAAAATTCGGCTGCTTTGGGGGCGGTTGCGGAATTTGTAAGATGAAGATCGTGAGCGGTGATTTTAAAGTGGTTAAAAATATGAGCCGTGCACATGTCTCCAAAGAAGAGGCGGAACAAGGCATTGTATTGGTTTGCTGTGTAGTTCCGGTCAGTGATCTTATCATCTCAAAACAAATGTAATGTAAAAAATATTAAGAATGAGGAGGTATTTGTATGTCATTAAGTGGAGTTCTCAGACCAGGTTTAATTCAGCTTAGAGTTTTGGATTTGGATGCGACATTAAGGCACTACACTCAGATGTTAGGTCTCAATGAGGTGTGCAGAACAGAAGACGGCAGAGTATGCTTAAAAGGCTATGATGAATTTGACCATCATTCTGTTGTTTTACGCCTGGCAGATACGGCAGGATTTGATTTTGCAGCATTTAAAGTGGAATCGGAAGAATTGTTGGAAAAGCTGGAGAAAAAGGTTGAAGCGTTTGGTTATAAAGTGGATCATGTTCCTGCTGATTCAGATCAGCCGGGTTTTGGACGCAGGATTGGATTTACAATCAGCACCGGTCACCGCTTAGAACTATATTCAGAGGTTAAAAAAGCGGAGCAGATACCGGAAATTATCAATCCCCACATTTGGGTAGATCCGCCAAGAGGTATGAGGTGCCAGAGATTTGATCATATGCTGTTATATGGGCCGAATATCGCAGAGGCAGAACGTTTCTGTACGGAGGTGCTGGGAATGTATGTTCCTGAGATCTGCAATACGCCTGACGGAAAACGTCTTGCAAGTTGGATTACCGGTTCGAATAAGCCCCATGACCTGGCTTTTGTTGAATTTGATCAACCAGGGAAAATCCATCATGTAGGCTTTTTACTCCAGGATTGGTGCGACGTAGGAAATGCGGCTGACTGGATGGCACGTTATTCCATCAAGCATGATGTTGGTCCTACTCGTCATGCGATCACACGCGGGCAGACCATTTATTTTTGGGATCCGTCAGGAAACCGTAATGAAGTATATTCAGGCGGCTATACAGCCTATCCGGATCATCCGCAGCGCCGCTGGGATGCCGGAGAATTAGGAAAAGGATTATTTTACTATGAGGGTGAGATGATTCCAAGCTTCTTGTCAATTATCACCTGATAAAATTGTAACCGTACCTGATATGTAAAAAGTTGTCCAAATAAGTGTAAAACTTTAGTAAAATTCATATAGTTATCTGAAAATTAGCCGATATACCCATTAGGCCACTATAAATTGTAATGGCAGAGGGGCAAACTGGATATCGGAGGATAACGTAATATGAAAAGGAAATACAAAGGAATAAAAAAAGAACTGGTAACATTCATCATTGGATGTATCATCTGTATTGTATTTGTACTGTCCGTAGGCTCCATTTATCAGACCTATCATACGACCCGGAAATCACTGGCCAAGAGTTTAAAGGAAACATCGGAACTGGTTTCTGAAAAAATAACTCAGAAGCTGGAAGAGTATTCCATCATATCCGAGTCAATTGCCCTTTATATGAAGGGGAATGTGCAAAAAGGAGGCAACATCAATATATTTTTACGGATCTCATGTTCCCAGTACGGCCTTAATAACATCGATATCATTTCGTCTGACGGAACCTCTGTTGTCAATGGGAAATCCTATGAGCAGGACAATGCATACCTGCAGGCAAAAAACGGAACTCCTTTTTTATCCGATCCGATCCTTCAAAAAGATTCTGCCTCCTTTGAATATGCATACCCCTATGATGATCTGGTGGTCATGATTGAATTTCCTTATTCTGTTTTCCAGGAGATGATTGCGGACACAAAGCTTGGGGATACCGGAAGCACTTATATTTTAAACCGGAATGGCACGAAAGTGGCCCACGAGGATTTTTCCCTGGTATTATCACAGCAAAATGACGCAGAGTCTGCAAAAACCAGTCAAGCTGCCTATGGAGAGATTGCAAAGCTGGAAGCTGCAATGGTAAACGGTGAAACCGGCTTTGGATTCTATCGTTGGAATGGGGAAAATCGGTTCGGTTCCTATACCCCTGTGGGTAACACCAATGGATGGTCCGTAAATGTGACAGCTTCAGAATCTGAATTTATGTCCGGTGTTGCAACCTCTATGTTAAATGCTGTTATTTTAGGAGTTGTCTCTCTGATACTTGCGGTTTTCGTTATGCTTCGGATCACGGACCGGATAACAAAACCCATTGGGCAGGTGGTAAATTCCATTGACCAGTTATCCGCCGGGGATTTGAGCATTGACCTTAATATGGAACGCCGCGATGAAATAGGGGAAATCGGGGAAAAAGTCAATGAAATGGCAGGGAAATACAGAGATATTATCCACGATATATCCCGGTTTTTACATGAGGTTTCTTATGGGAACCTGACGGTTCAAAGTAATTGTGAGTATCCAGGGGAATTTAACGGCATACGAAGCTCCATGGAAATGATCGCTTCCCGTTTAAAAGATACCATATTAAATATCCGTTCCTCCGCCGAAGAGGTCAATTCTGGAGCCGGACAGGTTTCCGGTGCTTCCCAGGCACTAGCATCCGGAGCAGCCGTGCAGGCAGCAACGGTGGAGGAATTAAGTGCCTCCATTGCAGATGTTTCGGAAATGGCAGGTAAGAATTCAGAGCATGTACGGAAGGCTTCCGATTATGTAAAGCAATCTGGATTAAGGGTCAGCGCAGGGAACCGGCATATGCAGAGTCTTCATTCGGCTATGGAAGAGGTAAGCTTATCTTCTGAGAAAATATCCGGTATCACAAAAATAATTGAGGATATTGCATTTCAGACCAACATTCTGGCTTTAAACGCTGCAGTTGAAGCAGCCCGGGCCGGGAGTGCGGGTCAAGGGTTTGCGGTGGTAGCAGGAGAGGTCCGGAACCTCTCAGCCAGGTCTGCTGATGCGGCAAAACAGACTGCCCAGCTGATCGGGAATACGGTAAAAGCGGTTTCAGAGGGAAAAAGGCAGACGGCTGAGACGGCAGGAATCCTTAAGGAGATTGCCGATAAATCCATTCTTGTAGAACAGGTAATGGAGGAAATTGAATCAGCCTCATTGGAACAGGCCAAGGCTATGGAGCAGATCCTGGGAGGACTATCCCAGGTATCTGCCGTGGTGCAGTCCAATGCAGCAGCAGCGGAGGAAAGCTCGGCTTCCAGTGAAGAACTGGAGGCACAGGCCCAGGCTTTAAGGCAGGAGGTTGCAAAGTTCCAACTGTTTGAGGAAACTGTTTCTCACGAAGAAAATGAAAATTAAAAAAAAATAATCCTGGTTAAGGATCCTCCAGTAGGGATGTTTACAAAAAGGATAATTGTTAAGCATTAAAGCCTGACGATTACCGATGAATTGTAAATAATCTTTATTGGAGGATTTGTTTTATAGAAATTAAAACCGAATCACACCATTATCCTACTTGCTTAGTATCATGAGCGTTGTTAAATGATTCAAATCGTTGTATACTAAAGGCAATACATGACTGTAATGGCCATGCTTCATTTACCCGAAGAAGAGACTACGATTGTCAATATTGCCAATAAATTAGGGGCTACGAAGCAAAACGTTACGCAACTGATCGGAAGCCGGGCCGATGTTTTTAATGGATTTGGTAAGAAAGAGAAAAACGAGTTCCGTTGTATGCTTATGGGAAGAATGAGACATAGGAATCGCCGCAGGATTTTTAATCCTGCGGCGATATTGGAAACAGAGTATGCATCTTTCTTGGAGTGTGCTTCAGGGAATACTTTTTTCGTTACGCTTCTGTTTTCCAGAATCCATGAAGATTGCAGTAGGCGAAAGCGGCTTTTGGAGAATCGCCGTCCTCCAGAGTAAAGCAGGCCACCGGTTCACAGTCAGGGCTTAAGCTAACTCTCATGATACTTCCAGCTGTTGTCTGCAAGCAGACCCAGGAAATGCTGTGTTCCTCGGTCATGGGATGGAACGTACTGCCCACCTTTACGGTCACATGATTTCCTTCTGTCTCAATGACCGGAACATGTTTTTCCGTGGCACCGTCCGAAGTATTAGGCTCCAATATTTCAAAAGGCTTCAAGCTGTCCGGAAGCGCGGCATTTGGAGTACCGGAGATGGCTTCCAGAATGACGTTATGATTTTTGTCAGTTAAAAATACAGGTTCATTTTTCATGGGGATCCTCCAGTTGTTGATGATGATAGAAAGCGGCTTCATTTCATATATCAGAATTCCCAGTTAATAGGCAAAACATTATGCCAACTTATTCCAGATAGATGCATATTTGAAGTTCTTATAAAAGTTAAAGAGGTTGAAGAGGGCGCATGGAAGGCTTATAATGGTTTTACTAAGAAAAAACAGGAGAAAGAAATATGATACTCAGTGTCAGCAGGCGGACGGATATCCCACAATTTTATTCGGATTGGTTTTTTAACAGGCTGAAAGAAGGGTATCTTTATGTAAAAAATCCCATGAACAACCATCAGATCAGCCGGATCCATCTCTCTCCGGAGCAGGTGGAGCTTATGGTATTCTGGACGAAAAATCCGGAGCCTATGATGGAACGAATCCGGGAGCTTGGAAGCATCCCATTCTATATCCAGTTTACATTGACGGGATATGGAAATGATGTTGAGCCTGGACTGCCGGATAAAAGGCATTTGATTGATGTTTTCCGGGAAACGGCAGAAAAAGTGGGAAAAAGCCGTATGGTCTGGCGGTATGATCCCATATTCCTTAACGGCCGTTACAAAGAGGAATACCATTTGCGGGCCTTTGAAGAAATCGCCAGAGGTGTATGCGGTTCTGCGGAAAAAGTAGTGATCAGTTTTCTGGACAAGTATGGAAAGACGGAACGTAACATGAAGGGAATCCCGGTAGAAGAATTGGATGAAGAAGGGATGAAAAGGCTGGGCAAAGAACTGGCTGCGATTGCCGGTACTTACGGACTCAGGATTGAAGCATGTGCGGAAAAAGCTGATTTAAGTTCTGCCGGGATTTCACGAGGAAGCTGCATTGACCCTGCGATGGCGGAATACTTAATCGGCGGTCCGGTATGCCGGAGGAAGGATAAAAATCAAAGAACAGAATGTGGATGCATGGAAAGCGTTGAAGTGGGAACTTATGACACCTGCTTGGCCGGTTGTAAGTATTGCTATGCCAATGACAGTGTGGAGGCAGTGAAGAGGAGACGCACATTATACGATAAACATAGCCCGCTGCTTTGCGGAAGAGTGGAAGAAGGAGACAGGATTTCGGAGCGGAAAGGAAGGTCTGTCCGGAAAGATCCGACTCTTCCTTTCCTGTAAGATCATTATCATCATTAAAACTACAGTTTTCAAAGGATTTCTACTATATGGAGGTTTCCCAAATGTATGAGTTAAATCAGGTTAGCACAAATAGTTATTATGTTCAAAGCCCGGCAAAGATTGGCATTGTTAAGCTTAACGATACGGAAGTATGCCTTATTGACAGCGGAAGTGACAAGGATGCCGGGCGGAAAGTCAGGCAGATACTGGATGCCAATGGCTGGCGGCTGACGGCAATTTATAATACCCATTCAAATGCCGATCATATCGGAGGCAATAAGTATTTACAGAATCAAACCGGATGCAAAGTTTATGCTCCTGGCATTGAATGCGACTTTACGAACCATACCATCCTTGAGCCTTCTTTCCTGTATGGCGGGTTTCCTCCAAAGGACTTAAAGCACAAATTCCTGATGGCCCAGGAAAGCAGTGCAGAACACCTTACAGAGGGGGTTCTTCCGAAGGGTATGAGTGTGATTCCTCTTCCCGGTCATTTTTTTGATATGGTGGGTTTTAGAGATATGGATGACGTTGTTTATTTGGCAGACTGCCTGTCGAGCAAAGAAACACTGGAAAAATACCAGATCGGGTTTATTTATGATGTATCCGCTTACCTTGACACCTTGGAAATGGTAAAGACCATGAAAGCAAAGGTTTTCATCCCTGCTCACGCAGAAGCAACCGATGATATCGCCCCGCTCGCTCAGATTAATATTAATAAGGTACATGAAATAGCAGATAAGATACTTGAAATTTGTAAAGAGCCGATTATCTTTGAAAAGGTTTTACAGCAGCTTTTCAATGACTATGGTCTGATAATGAATTTTGAGCAATATGTACTCGTTGGCAGCACGATCCGCTCTTATCTTTCCTGGCTAAAGGATACCGGGCGAATGGAAGTGATTTTCGAAAATGGACAGCTGCTCTGGAAAACAATAGAATAAGGGGGTATTTAAATGGTACTGTTGGTAGTAGATACACAGGATATGATTGTTACAAATGAACTGTTTCAATATGAAACATTTGTAAATAACATGAAGCAATTAATCCATTTAGCAAGAACCAAGGGCATAGAGATTATTTATGTTCGTCACGATGATGGTTTTGAGCTGACTAAGGGCGTAAAAGGATTTGAATTATTTGAACAATTTGCTCCAATGAATGAGGAAAAGATATTTGATAAACATGTTAATAGTGCATTTAGGGATACTGGTTTATTAGAATACCTGCGCTCTAAAAACGAAGATACCATTATGATTACAGGTCTGCAGACCGATTACTGCATAGATGCAACAATAAAGTGCGGTTTTGAACATGGATTTGAAATTGTTGTTCCGGCTTATTGCAATACAACTGTTGATAATGAGTATATGACGGCGGAACAATCCTACAAATATTATAATGAGAAAATGTGGAGCTCCAGATATTCAAGGTGTGTAAGTTTTGACCAGGCATGCGATATGCTTTAAAGATTTTACTGAGAATTATGTTTTTTGACATAATTTAGAAAACTTGTCTTGACAAGATGGGAGAAATCTTGTAGAATTATTCGTGTTGCAGGTGGTTATGCCCAGATAGCTCAGTTGGTAGAGCAGAGGACTGAAAATCCTCGTGTCGCTGGTTCGATTCCGGCTTTGGGCATTGTGCTTTTCAAGGCACTTTTGAAAAACTTCAGAAATTCCGTGCGGGTGTAGTTCAATGGTAGAACACCAGCCTTCCAAGCTGGATACGTGGGTTCGATTCCCATCACCCGCTTTAGCAAAAGAAACCTATTTTTGGCATTAGTCAAGAATGGGTTTCTTTTCATTTCTTGATCGTTTCTTATTCCTTATTCCCTCCGTAATAAAATGACATAAATATTCATATTCGGATTTTTAATGATTTTGCAGTAATTGTATTTTATTTTATCACTTTGGAACATAAAAATGATATTTTGGAACATTGATAGATAATATAAAAGATTTTCTGTTATGCTAGCTTAATAGTGTACTGAAAAGATACATAATTTTCTTAAGGGAGTACAAGAGAAAGCAAACTTTACAACAAATTATTCAGAATGAGTAATAAGCGGACGTTAAATCATGACACATACGCGACCCCTCCATAGGGGGTTGAAAACAGACTTCGTTTTCAGCGCAAAGTAATTTAGCTAAGATACCAACACTAAAAATCTATATCAAAAAATATACAGACTTTATACTCTGCCATGAATTATTTAGGACATTAAAAAGGCAATTTGAAACAGATTGTTCATAATAGCAAAATAAATCTTGTACAATAAAATGAATATATATTTCTCCCTATGAATCGTAAGCCTTCTAAGTCTGTTGTAAGCCGGTAAAGAGTTATGAACTTTCTCTCGTATGCGATTGTCCAGAATCGGCGGGGGGCTTTGTTATCATTTTACAGTACATATTAAGGAGGAGTTTTTATGATTTATGAAAGCAAACCATCTCAGTTCACCTGGGAATCCCTTGGAAACATTAATGAGGGAAGAAAGAATATGGGCTCTGATGTACCGGTGCTTGTTTACCGTCTGCTGCAATACACCTTAAAGGATATCCTGGCCCGTGAATATGACGAGGAGACTTCCCGCCGCCTGTTTAAGGCTGCCGGGCACTTGGCTGGCAAAGAACTGGCAAAAAATGTACTGGATCTTTCGGGTGATTTTGATTTCTTCATCGCCAATTTAACGAATAAGCTGATGGAGCTGAAGATTGGTATCCTGCGTATGGAACGAATGGATATGGATTCCCTGTCATTTACACTGACCGTTTCAGAGGATCTGGATTGTTCCGGCCTTCCCATTTCAGGAAAGACGGTTTGTGATTATGATGAAGGCTTTATAGCGGGGATTCTGGAAGTTTACAGCGGTTGTAAGTTCCAAGTGAAAGAGATTGATTGCTGGTCTACCGGAGACCGAACCTGCCGGTTTGCGGCTGAGAGCCTGGGATAAGGGGCGGCAGGAGTAGAGGTGTGAGTCGTGATTAGGAGGCAGGAGATGAACCAGGAAGATCATACGATGCTTATAACAATACAAAATTTATTAGATAACCTGCTGACCGGGAAACAATGCGGCTTTTTGGAGGCAGAGGACTCTGCGCCGGAATGGCAGAAACTTATTGGACAGATCAATCAATTGACTCATGATATCAATGAAATGAACCATCTGGCGATTGACTTATCGGAAGGAAGGCTGAATGGACCGCTTCCTGCCAGGCACAATTATATGTCCGGTCCCCTTAAGCAGCTGCACTCGCGGCTCTCCGTTTTGACCCAGAGCGGGAAACTGCTGAAAGAAGGATATGTGGTCAGCAAGCTTGAGTGTACCGGAGAACTGTTTGATATGTTTAATGGATTGATTGACCTGGTTGCAGACGCATCGATAAGAGATAACGGGGAGGCAGCCGGGAAGATTCCGGCTCCTGTCAGCAGCTGGCGTTATCATCAAATCCTTCAGGCGCTTGATCTCCTCCATATTTCCGTGTTAGAGGTAGATTTTGGCGGACATGTCGTATATGCCAATCGCCCTGCGAAACGGATATTGAGGGATATTGAATATCTGACGATTCAGCAGGTTCAGGGCAATGCCCTGCTGACATTGATCGCAGAGCTCGGAGAGCAGGATAAATTTCCGGTTTTTCGTGAAGTATATGATGACAGCAATAACACATGGTATCGTATTATGTCAAACAGGTGCATGCTGCCCAATGGTCAGGTTCTGTACCTGTATGTTATCGAGGATGTCAGTGATTGGAAAACCAGAGAACACCGCTTGCAGATGACTGCATCGACAGATATCATGACAGGTGTATATAACCGGGAAGCAGGGCTGAAGGAACTGGAAAAGGCCCTGTTATTCGGCGATGTTCCAAGTTGCCTGGTCTTTATTGACATTGACAACTTAAAGGTAATTAATGACACATATGGACACGATGAGGGCGATTATACCATTAAGAGCATTGCGAAGGTGATTTTACACTCTGTTCGCAGTTCGGATGTTGTCTGCCGATATGGCGGCGATGAATTTTTCATCATCTTTAAAAACTGTATGGAGAATACTGCTGAAAAAATCATATCACGTATGCACTGTGTACTGAAAAAGCTGGAGTGCACAGCTTCAAAGCCCTATGGGATGTCGTTCAGCCACGGCATTTTGTCTTTTAACACAGAATCTGGATATACTACGTCAAATCTTTTGCAGGAAGTGGACCGGAGAATGTATGCATGCAAAAAAAGCAAAAAGAAAGAGCAGATTTAACCTCATCAAGCAGCGAAGGAGATTGCGAATATCCGATTGACTGGCCGGGATTGTAAATCAGGGCAAGGCAGGAAGCAGCTTGCCCCAATTCTTTTTCATTTTGTCAGGTTTTCGCTTAACCTGGGAATATGGACCCTGACCAGGAATTTCTTGTTTTTAAAATCCTCTTCATATATTACAAATCCACCTAAACCTTCTGCAATTTGTTCCACGATTACCAGCCCTAGTCCGTGACATTGCTTTTCTGGTTTGGTTGTAAGGAATTTTCCGTTATGTACGTGTGATTTGCCGTCATAGGAATTGACCACCTGAAGCGTGACCCACTTCATTTCGTTAGCACTGACAATTTCTATAAACCGATCTGAAACCGGGACCCTTTGGCATGCTTCCACTGCATTGTTGGTAAAATTCGAAAAAATACGGACTGCATCAATTGTCGACAATCCCGTGTTACGGGGAATAAAAACGTTTGATGAAAGAAGAATTTGATTCTCTTCACAAATATTGGTAAGATCCTGAAGCATGGCGTCCAGAACAACGCTGTCGGAATATTTTTTATGGACAACCACTTTTTTCTGCATCTCTTCAAACATGTCATCAATCAGAAGAAGAGCCTTTTCATTATCATTTGACCGGATCAATGATTTTAATACTACCATCATGGATCGGTAGTCATGCTTGAAAGCCCGGAAGCTTTCCGTGTATTTCTGATATGATTTGTAATGCCGCACCTGCCGTTCATACTGCTCCTCCAGCATTTCCATTCTCCATTGGTACTCCTGCAGTTCCGTGCTCCGGACCGATTGGTAAATGGCGTAGATGAGCATGCCAATGGTAAGGACATAAGCTCCTAAGCCTATTTTTACATACCACCAGCCGTAAGGAGATAAGAAGTTATCGGTTGAAAATATATCACAAGGAAATAAATCACGTCCTGAATTAATGACAACCAAATTTGCTGCGGCTGTAATTTCATATGTGACGACATATTTAAGCTGATTGCGGCTATGCAAAAAGAGCTTTACCTTGTCATCGGGGAGAATAGTCTTATTTAAGATTGTAAGGAATAATAGTACTAAAGGAAGGACGAAAACGGTACTTGCATAGTAAGTCTCTATATTAGAAAGATCGTGACCGCAGAAGATAATCGCGCTGATTACTGCAAGCATGCCGCGGAAGCAGTAAGCGTTTAACACTGAGAAGCTTCCGCCGTAGACTGCCTGCAGCAAGTCCATACCGGTGGAAAAGCGCAGCCCTATGGTCATGGCGATCATGATTATCGTAAGCCTTAGCCATCGTATACCTAATGGGGTTAGGAAGATATACGATGAAGCAATAATTGCCAGAATAAGCATAACTTGAATAGGCCTTCTCTTTTGCATAGGAAAAAGCTTACGGTAGTAAAGCAGAAAAAAATAATAATACAGGAGAACTACTGGGATAACAATATAGATCATAGCTTCTCCTTCTTCTAAGATAAATTTTTGGAAGCATAAATATGAAAACGTGAAATATAATCAGAAAATGCCTTTTTCAGGGATTGAACGTAAGTGACTCCTACTGGAACTGTTTCTCCGGTTTTTAACTGGACGATCTGCTGCCTGAATGTCACGATATAGGGCAGGTGAATCAGGTAAGAACGGTGTGACCGTACAAAGTCTTTTCCGGAAAGCCTTTTTTCTATGCGTTCCATGCTGCCATAGAATTTCGCAGTTTTTCCTTCGCTGTAATGTACCGTTACAATTCTTTGCCAAATTTCAAAATAAGATATTTGATGGATCGGGACCGCGCTTGTCTTGCCGTCAAATTCAAAAGTAAATAATTCATCCTCCTTTTTTGAGGCAAGCTCTGCTGCTTTCAGGAAAACTTCCTCAAACTTTTCTGAACTTGTATTATCTTTTAAAAGATATTGGAGAGCATTTACATCAAATGCTTCATAAACATAATCTTCATAACTGGTTAAAAAGACGATTTGAGCTTTGCAGTCGCAATCCCGCAGTTTACGGGCCGTCTCCAACCCATCTGTTTTGCCCATCATGACATCTAAAAATATAATATCTGTTTGTTCAGGGGCTTCGGAAAAATGAAAAAGCAAGGATTCTCCGCTAAGATAACTGGAAAGCTGGATCTTTATCTGATGCTTCTCCGCAATTTGGGAAATTAACTCCGCGTATTGATTAATCGAACACCGGTTGTCATCGCATAATGCTATTTTCAGCATATTTTGTTTAACTCCCTTCTTCATAATAACTAGTTTTATTAATTGTCTATTATGATTCTCTCTTCCTATTTCCCCGCTGATCAGCTCATTTCCTTTTATGTTGGGAAATGCCAGAATGTCTAAAGGGATTTATCATTCGTTTATACCTTACGGTTATATGATAATATTTAGGAATGGATACGTCAAGTAATTAATCATTAACAATTGCTTGTAACCAAAATTATAGCAATAATGTTATATTTTTTACTTATATGGTATAATAATAACTGGATGAATTTAGCTTTTTTGGATACATTTACTGGAGGGTTGAGCCATGAAGATTACCGTGATTTATGCAACGCAGAGAAAGTCAAAATCCAGTACTTACAACATTGCACAGAGATTTATTCGGAATCTTTCAGGAACAGACTCCGTAAAGGAATTTTTTCTCCCAAAAGATATGCCAAATTTTTGCATTGGGTGTTGGAACTGCTTTACCAATTATAGGAAATGTCCGGATTATGGTTATCTGAAGCCGATTTTAGAGTCTATGCTTGAAGCTGACTTACTGATTTTTACAGCACCAGTTTACGTCTATCATGTTCCGGGGCAGATGAAGGCGTTTCTTGACCATTTTGGATACCAATGGATGGCCCATCAGCCGAGAAAGGAAATGTTTCATAAGCAGGTTCTTCTCATTTCCACGGCTGCGGGTGCAGGTACCAGGTCTGCGCTTCGGGATTTAAAGGATAGCATGACCTTTTGGGGCATTTCGCATATTTATACATTTGGAAGGAATGTCTATGGAAGCGATTGGGATACTGTGGCCGGCAAAAGGAAGGCAAAGCTGCAAAAGGAAATTGACAGGCTTTCGGATATAATCAAGAGAAAAAATAAACCTGTAACATCTTCTTTAAAGGTTAAAACTCTATTTTATGCCATGAGGTTTATGCACAAACAGTTTCATTTTAACCCGGCGGATGTGAATTACTGGGAATCCATGGGGTGGTTAGATAAAAAGAGGCCATGGTGATGTAGTTATCAAGCAGCGAAGCGGATTGTGATTCTCCCGGTGACTTAAGCAGCCATGCTCTTTACTATGCTGAAAATAAGAATAATTCTCATTTGTGTAACAATGTCACTGAGACATCGCCTTATAACCATTATAATGAATTCATCGTTATAAGAATATTTTAAATGAGAAGGAGATGCTGAAATGAGCATATTTAACTTTTTTTATAATCATTCGGATTTTGCTTCAGGAATTGAGCAGGCAAACAACACGTCCAATGCAGTATTGCTTGATGTACGTACGGTACAGGAATATGCCAATGGCCATGTTCCCGGCAGTGTTAATATGCCGCTGGATCGTTTGGAATCCATTAAGTTTAACAAAAACAATCCGGTATTTGTTTATTGCCGTAGCGGATCCCGTAGCAGACAGGCTTGCCGTTACCTGCGGACCTATGGTTATTCTGTCACAGATATAGGCGGAATCGCGGATTACCGCGGCAAACTGGAAAAGGGAGTATAAGCATCGCAAAGAAATGGACGGTAATGGCAATGGATAAAATCGAAGAATTAGTAAATGGGTTAAGGAATCAAGATAATAATTATGCTTATCAATGCCTGAAACAGCTTGAGGAGGAATGCGGCAGTTCCGGTGCTGTTTACCCCAACAGCCAATCTGAAAAGATATAAAAGCAGTATGCAGCCACTGATTTGCAAGGACATTCAAAATGCACTGGAAAGCATCAATCGTGTTCAACGAGAACTATAAACAGGCCATCAAACCTGTAAACTTTTAAAATTTTTTAATATGGAGTTTCGCAAAATGACTGGATACCGGTCATGGAGCGAGGCTCCTTTTTCTTTATGAAAAGGGTTTGTTTATGGCCTTCTGCACTACAATAGAGGCGGATTTTTGAAGATTGCGAGTGAACTTGTATGCAATCTTTTTGCCGGAATATTTTTAGGGAAAAATGGCGTTTATTTGTGAAAAAAACCATAAGTACGCCAAAAGATAAAAAAATAATGTAGAAAATGCTAATAAAATGGTTGATTTTAAATATCGGATATGATATATTTTACAAAGTAAACAAATAGAAAATGAATGCAAAAACGCGTATTTCGAGTACTGATATGCATTTGGCGGGATACTGATGTGCAATCCTCACAAGTGCTTGTGTGCAATTAGATACAACAGTTTTCATAGGGAGGCAAAAGAGTGATGGAAGTGGAAGTAGGAAAAGGTGACCAGAGAAGCGACATCTATAATCAGCTGCGCATGCAGATATTGAATCTGGATATTCGGCCAGGTGAACGCCTGAGTGAAAATATTCTTTCCAGTCAGATGAATGCCGGCCGGACGATGGTGAGAGATGCACTTTCCCGTCTGGTAGAGGAAGGATATATCGTCGTTTATCCTCAGAGAGGAACTGAGGTCACGCTGCTTGACAGCGAACGAATCAGGCAGGCCGTTTTTTCTCATAATGTGCTGGAACAGGCAATCATTGAGGAGATCTGCCGCCAGGGTCTAACAAAATCTCAGCTTGAACAGCTGGAAGAGGTCCTTAGCTATCAGAAATTCGAGGTTGATAAAGAAAATCCCATTGATTTTCTGATTGTGGAGCAGCAGCTTCATTATCTGCTTTCTACCTTTTGCGGCCATGAGTATGTCTGGGAGGTTTTTAGGACTATGGATTGTGATTTGCTGCGTTTGAATTATCTTCAGTATACAACATTTAACTATAAGACAGACATGTCTTCCCTGACGAGCCTTGAGCATGTCCAGGTGGAAGGACGTCTTTTGCTTGATAATCTAAAGCGCCGGGATGCAGAAGCTGCATGCCTGATCTGCGCCAATCACTTTAATTCGGTTCTTTGGAATGCGGGAACGCTTCGGGGAATCTATCCGCAGTTCTTTTCCGGACAGGCGTAAAAACCGGTCCGGATAGAAATAAATATTTATTATTATGATGAAAGCCCTGCGGGCATACCTTTATGTCCAAAAGGCATGGGCAGAAAAGATGAAAGGAGTATGGGTAAAGATTTGAGAGAGACTGCCGCCTTAAGGGAGCGGCAAAAGAGTTTGCATTGTATGGAGAATAAAAAGTCATAGGAGGTATTATTTTGGAGTACATTATTGGAATCATTTTATTAATTTCGTTCTTTGGCCTGGCGTATTACTGCATCAAGGGTCATAACCTGATGATCGGCTTCCTGCTGATTACGCTTCTTTGGACTATCCTTCCAATTGGAGGAACATTTTTTGCAAGTGAGTCATTCCTGGCGTCTAATCCAATCCTGCAGTTTGGAAAAGACAACACACTGATCGCTGCCTTAAACAAGATTTACCAGTCAGCCCCTGAAGGTTGGGGAACCACTCTGGTAAACGTTTGCTGGGGTGCCTGGTTTGGCCGCGTGCTTATGGATACCGGAATTGCTTCCACTCTGATCCGTAAGACCGTTGAATTAGGCGGAGATAAGCCATTTGTTACAGTGGCTCTGCTAAACATTGTTACGGCTTTGATCTTCACTGCCATGACAGGAGCTGGCCCGGTTATCGCAATCGGCGTTATCGTGCTTCCAATTCTTATGTCTTTGGGAATTCCCAAGTCTGTTGCACTGTTTACTTTTATGGGTTCCGTTGCATCAGGTATTTACTTAAACCCGGTAAACTTTGCACAGTGCCGTGCATTCTTTATTAAACCAGAAGAGATGCCGGAGTTTACCCTTGGCTGGTATGCATCACACTGGGGTTATGCTGCCCTGGTTATCATGCTGGTTGCAACAACAGTGCTGGCAGCATTCTATTTAAAGCGTGCAAAAACCGTACATGCATGGGCTGCTCAGACCCGCAGTACAGCATCTGAACAGAAGAATGCTCCTTTCTACACACTGCTTCTTCCTGTTGTACCTGTTGTTCTTAAGATCTGGCTGGATTTCTCCGTAATCGGCGGCTTTGTAATCGCAGGTTTCCTGGCTCTGTTCCTTTGCGGAAGAATGAATGGAACGTTCAAAGAGAACTGCCAGCTTGTTAACAAGCTGTTCTATGATGGTGTGGTTGATACCGCTCCACTAGTAGGATTCCTTCTTACTCTGCCTATGTTTAACCAGGTAGCAGCTTATGCTTCTCCTTATTTCAAGGTGATTTTAGGCAACGTAATGCCAAAGAGCGAGATCGTAGTCTGTATCGTATTTGCTGTTCTGCTTTGCATGGGATTGTTCCGTGGACCGATGACTCTGGTTGGCTGTGGAGCCGCAACCCTTGGCGTGTTATCCAATGTTGCTTCCTTCTCTGTACCGTTCTTATATGCGGTATTCGCTATTCCGACAATTACAGTAAATATCGGAAGCTGTATCACCCAGTCATGGGTTGCATGGGGACTTGCTTATACAAAGGTTGAATCAAAAGATTTCCTAAAGCTATCCATCCCCAATGCATATCTTACCGGTGTGCTGCAGTATGTCGCAACCTTTATTATGCTAGGCGGACTTGGCGCCGCATGGTTCCTTTCATAGGAATATTTTCTTAATGATGGCAAGCGCAAGCACAGCCTTACTTTAGAAAAATAGCTGTTCGATAAGCAGCATGCGAACCGAGCTGCACAATAAATATGAAAACTCGAACTCTCCAAATCTAAGATAGATCCCTCATAGGTCCGGGCGCGCCTTTGCGCACCCGGACGCTTTTCACAATTCATCTGAATGAGAGAATAAATATTGTTAAAACTAAGGTGCAAGCACCTAACAAGTATACCTTTATGCCAGAATGCGTGGCTAGGAAATAGAAAGGAATGGAAAATTAATGGCAGAACGAATACACAGACCGGTTCGTATGGGAATTGACGTAGGCGGTACCTATACCAAATGCGTTGCAATGGATAACGATACCCATGATATTATCGGAAAAAACGAAGTAAAAACGACACATGACCATAAAGACGGCGTTGCTGCCGGTGTTGTGCAGAGCTTTAAGAACTGCATGAACGAAAATAATATTTCTCCGGAAGATGTGGTTTTCGTGGCTCACTCCACCACCCAGGCTACCAATGCCTTTATTGAGGGCGATGTGGCAAGCGTTGGAGTCGTAGGAGTAGCAGGGGGTGGTCTTGAGGGCTTTCTGGCAAAGCGCCAGTTGGCTTTAAAAGACATTATGCTGGATGAAAAAGTCGGCCGTATGATCAAGGTGTATAATACCTTTATTAAGAAAAAAATGCTGACAGAAGATATCATCAATAAGAACATAGATGATCTGCTTGCCCAAGGCTCTCAGGTAATGGTGGCATCCATGGCTTTTGGAGTGGACAGTATGGGGGAAGAGCAGATGATCCATGACTGCGCAAAGAAGAAAAATGAGCCTGTAACAATGGCTTCCGATATTACAAAACTTTACGGACTTACCCGCCGTACCCGTACGGCAGCAATCAATGCTTCCATTCTTCCGAAGATGATGATGACTGCAAATGCAACAGAAACCTCAGTAAAATCTGCAGGCGTCAACGTGCCCTTAATGATTATGAGAGGTGACGGCGGTGTTATGGAGATCGGCGAAATGAGAAAGCGTCCGATCTTAACGGCACTTTCCGGTCCGGCAGCATCAGTTATGGGCTCCCTCATGTATCTTCGCGCTTCCAATGCCATCTATTTTGAGGTTGGAGGTACTACCACTAACATCGGCGTGATTAAGAACGGCCGTCCTGGTGTGGATTATGCCAAAATCGGCGGTCACGACACCTATATCAACTCTCTGGATGTAAGGATCTTAGGCTGCGCAGGCGGTTCCATGGTCCGTGTCAATGATAAATGCGTGGTAGACGTAGGCCCCCGTTCCGCTCATATCGCCGGCTGTGAATATGCCTGCTTTATGCCGGAAGAAGAGATCGTTGATCCACAGATCGAAATGGTCAGTCCAAAGCCAGGAGATCCGGGCGACTATGTGACCCTGCGGTTAAAGAATGGAAAACGCATCTGCTTTACCAATACGGATGCTGCAAATGTCCTGGGACTTATTGATGAAAAATACTTTGCCCACGGCAATGCAAATTCCGCCAGAAAAGCTATGCAGCCTGTTGCTGATAAGCTTGGCATAACAGTAGAAGAACTGGCTACCCAGATTCTGGATAAGGACTTTGAAAAGATCAACGCCTGCATCAACTCTCTGGCTGAAAAGTACAAACTGGATCATGACAGCATGAAACTGGTTGGCTGCGGCGGCGGTGCTGCTTCCCTGGTTCCTTACTGCGCCGGCAAGATGGGACTGCAGTACAGCATCCCGGAAAATGCGGAAGTAATTTCTTCCATTGGCGTGGCACTGTCCATGGTTCGTGACGTGGTTGAGCGAGTCATACCAAACCCAACACAGGAAGACATCCGTGAGCTGAAAAAAGAGGCGGCAGATCTGGCAGTCAGTTCAGGCGCTTCTCCTGATTCAGTAGAAATCCATATAGAGATCGACAGCCAGACAGGAAAGGTGACGGCCATAGCCACAGGATCCACAGAGGTAAAGACTACAGATCTCTTAAAGGCCTGCGAGGAGCCAGAGGCTTGC
This sequence comes from Lacrimispora sphenoides, assembly GCF_900105215.1. NCBI lineage: Bacteria > Bacillati > Bacillota > Clostridia > Lachnospirales > Lachnospiraceae > Lacrimispora > Lacrimispora sphenoides. Next base: position 1,793,099 of record NZ_FOIP01000001.1, read on the forward strand.
GAGCTTGCATTACAGGATTTCGGTCCCAAGATTTGCAATGTGGAATTGGCTGAGATGACAGACAAGTTTTATGTTTATAAAGGAGAGAAAGACGGTAAAACGCCTCTTCGTATTGTAGACAGCAAGGGATTCATTAAAGTGCAGTGTTCCGACGGTGTTGTAGAGAAATGCAAGGCAAAGGATTACGAAGAGGTTGTAGAAAAGCTTTGGAAGGAAAATGCCGTGTTTAAGACGGATACCGTGCTGCGTCCGGATTTCTTTGTATGTTTCGGCCCCAGGGTATGCGACTACAGTGCAGTAGACTTGGAGCAGGTTATGCTTCTTATGAATCTGGACTTAGGTGACCGGGAGCCAGAGGAAGATGTTATGATCATAGCTTCCGTACAGGAGATTTAATCATTATGAAGAAGGAAGAGTTTCGAAATGCCCTAAAGCCCATTACAGATGGACTTTTCGGAAAGCAAAGGACAAGCGTGTATGAGCGCCCTCACTTTGACGTACGTCCAATCGAGGACATGGTAAATGACTTAGCGGAAATTGAGCCGGTGGATTGGTATTCCTATGCATTTTCCAGAGAACCTTTAAATGGAAGGTTTAACGAGGAGCAGCGAAAGGAATGGATGGAGAAAAGTCTGGCCTGCGGCAGAGAATATGCACAGAAGGTTCGTGAAAAGTACCAGACCAGGGATCCTAAGAAGCTGGCACAAGCCATGGGAATGGATATCTCCTTTCCGGAATTCCCGGAGAAAACCGACCGGGTGCTTTTCGCTGAATACAGGGTACCTAATAAAATCTGCATCTATATGGATGCGGTGAAAAAAGGGGAGAAGCTCTTTGAAAGGCCGGGGATCTCGGAGCTGTTAGCAGAGGGGCTTGATATCAGCCGCCTTCTGCTGGCCCACGAGCTTTTTCATTTCGTGGAAGAGCAGTACAAACATGAAATTTTCACGAAGACAGAAAAAGTCAGACTGTGGTCCCTTGGTTTTCTTCATAATGATTCCAACGTGATCGCCTTCAGCGAAATTGCGGCAATGGGGTTTGCCCAGGAGATCATGGGAATCACCTATTCCCCCTATATAATGGATGTATTTTTGGTCTATGGCTATTCACCGGAAGAAGCTAGCGGACTTTACGAGGAGATGATGGTCTGTGCGGGGAGAACGCCGCGGACCGCTTAAGAGAAAGCAGGAGAAGATATGAGTTTAAAAATTCCATTTGAGACAGTAAAAGAAACAATAAAAAAAGCGTTGTTAAATGCAGGGCTTACCATGGAACAGGCTGAGGCCTGCGCAACTATCCATGCCCAGTCCAGTGCCGATGGAGTAGAGAGCCATGGACTAAACCGTGTTCCGCGTTTTGTAGAATATGTGCAGAAGGGCTGGGTGGATCCAAAGGGTCAGCCGGAGCTTTTAGGGGCCAGGGGAGCCGTTGAAAATTACGACGGACATTTAGGAATCGGTATTACAAATGCAATGTTTTGTGCAGACCGGGCCATGGAGCTTGCCAAGGAACATGGGATCGGATGCGTTGCACTGAGAAATACGACTCACTGGATGCGTGGCGGCACCTATGCCTGGAGAATGGCGGAAGCAGGTTTCATGGGCATGAGCTGGATCAATACGGAAAGCTGTATGCCTCTGTGGGGCAGCGATGAGCCGGGTGTCGGAAATAACCCATTCTGCATTGCCATTCCAAGAGAGGATGGTCCGATTGTTCTTGATATGGCGATGAGCCAGTATGCTTATGGAAAGCTTGGAGTTTACCGTCTGGCGGACAAAAAGCTTCCATTCCCCGGAGGCTTTGATAAAGACGGAAACTTGACGGATGATCCGGGAGCCATCGAGGAGAGCAGAAGGATCCTTCCCACCGGATACTGGAAGGGAAGCGGCATGGCAATTGCGTTAGATTTGGCAGCTGCTCTTATGGCAAATGGAAACAGCGGTTTTGATATGGATGAGGAAGGAAGAGGAAGCTGCACTGGCTGCTGTCAGATTTTTATTGCTTATGATCCATATCTCTTCGGAACAAAGGAAGAAATCCAGGAAATGCTTAACCGGCGTGTTGCTGCAGCGGATGCAAGCCATCCGGAGCGGGAAGGTGGCCAGGTTACCTGTCCGGGAGAACGTACCATTACTACCAGGGAACGCAGCATGAAGGATGGCGTATCCGTGGATGAGACTGTCTGGGCCCAGGTGGTTGCCATTTCAGAAGGCAATCTGGATACAAAGGATATTGCAAGCAAATAAAAAGGAACTGCTCCTCATGGGGAGCAGAAGGGAGAAAACTTATGCTTTTTTCTAATATTTCAGTTGCAGAAACATACGATTATCTGGAAGATAAATTCCGGGCAGCCTATGAGTGGCTGAGAGAAACGGATATCCGTTCTTTACCGGCAGGAAGCTATCAGGTCATGGGAGACATCGTGGTGGCTAATGTACAGGAATACACCACATTTCCTGCAGAGCAGGGATCCTTTGAGACCCATGAGAAATATTTTGATATTCAGTACATGGTTTCCGGAAGGGAACAGTTCGGCATCTGCAAAAGAGACGGCTTAAAGGTGAAAGAACGGATCGAGGAAAACGATGTGATTTTCTATGAAGAACCAGAGTTTAGCGGAAGCGTTCTGCTGGAAGAAGGAGATTTAATCATTGTGGCCCCTGAAGATGCCCATAAGCCCCGCTGCGCGGCAGGAATGCCCTGTGATGTAAAGAAGGTCGTAGTAAAGATCGCTCTTTAAAAAATAAATCTGTCCGGCCTATTGTAATTCCAGGTCGGACAGAAAACGTTAAATGATATTCATGGTCAAAGGCATCATAAGGTGATTGATCAGGACCTGATAGGCCTGGATGCTATCCCCTTTTTTCAGATGCTGGTAAAAGGTTAAATGCTCTTCATAGGTAGCCTGTGCACGGCCGGCAACGGTCAGGGCATTGGCAGTGGTCAGATGTATGGTATAAAGAAGGCGCTGGAACAGATGATCAAATTCGCCGTTCTCAGCGAAATGGACTAAAAGCATATGAAACTGATGGTCCTCTTCGGTAAAGGACTCCGGGAAGTTCTTTGCGGAGAGAGCGGTTTTCTGCCTGGCAAGGGATTCTTCCATATCCTTTAAAAGCTTGTGAAGCCGTTTTTTATCCTCGCAGCCTGCGGCCAGATGGACACAAAAGCCTTCAATGGCGCAGCGGACCTGGATGGATTCCCGCATGGTCTCCTTATCCAGACGCCGGATCATGAATCCTCGGCTGGGAATGATGGTGATATAACCTTCCTGAGAGAGATACTGAAGTGCCTCACGCAGAGGGGTCCGGGAGATCCCCAGTTCCTTTGCCAGTCTGGTTTCCGAGTATAAAACCTCTGAGTCCAGGGATTTGGAAAGGATCTGTTCTTTAATTGTATGATAAGCCTGATATTGCAGGGAACCGGTATCGTTCATGAAAGACTCCTGTCGTTTTTGGAAATACCAGACAACCTTGTCTGGCTATAAGTGTTACGGAAATTATCATACCTGAAAAGAACCATGAAGTCAATAAAAAAAGATTGACCGGTATACCGGTATACTGGTATAATAAATAGAGAAAGAAAAAACTATTTTTTAACACAGGAGGTACAAACAATGAGCGCATATGAACTGGGAAATGGGTTAAGAGTCATTGATTTAACAAAGCAGCTGGATCCGGAAACTGAGACAAGAAGGTGTCATTTATTCCGTTTTAACACAGGTGGTCCAATCCCGGATTTCCACACCATTATGGACTTAACCAGCCATTTAGGCACTCATGTGGAATGTCCATATCACCACAATGATAACTGGACAGACGTACAGGGTCTGCCGATCAGCACCTTCATGGGCCGTGCGATCTATGTAAACATCACTCATATGGAGCCTAACGGCAAGATTAAGGGAGAAGATTTAGAAAAAGCCTGCGGCGGCCGCATCAAAGAAGGAGATATCGTTATCCTGGATTCCCCGCGCAAGCTTCCTCCATTCACTCCTGCTTCCAACACGAAAGAGGATGAGCGCCTTTTCATCTGCCGTGAGACTGCAGAGTGGTTAAAGGAGAAGAAAGTAAAATGCGTTGGCTTTGGCGACGGCGTTTCCATTGAGAGCAACAACGAGGATGTGTGCGCATTCCACGACGTTCTGATGGAGGTTGATGTGGTATTCTTAGAGGTATTAAAGAATTTAGAAGAGCTGACCACTGACACATTCTTCATGTCCTACGCTCCAATGCCGATCAAAGGTCTGGATTCCTGCCCGATCCGCGCATATGCCATCGAAGGAATTGCGGAATTTTCGAAATAATAGAGGGTGAAATTAATGAAGATTGCTGTTATAGGGGCAGGGGCCATGGGTTCCATCTATGGTTCCCATTTGTCCCTGAACAATGAAGTATATATGGTAGATACGGCTCCTGCAGTTGTGGAGCACATTAAAAAGGAAGGGATCAAGCTTCTGGAAGATAACGAGGAGCATGTTTACCGTCCCAATGCTGTTGCTTCCACAGAGGGTATGGAGCCTATGGATCTTGTCATTCTGTTCGTTAAATCCTTATATTCCAAAGCAGCACTGGATACAAACAGAAGCCTGATCGGTCCTGGGACCTACGTGATGACCCTGCAGAATGGTTCCGGCCACGAGGATATCCTGGAGGAGTTTGTTTCCAGGGATCATATGGTCATCGGTACCACAGAAGACAATGGCGCAGTTTTGGGCCTTGGCTATGTGAAACGAGGCGGTACAGGCAATACCAACGTAGGCATGCTGGCAGAAGATAAAGAGCAGTTCCTTCCAAGGCTGAAAGAAGCTTTCGAATGCTGCAGCTTTCGGGTAAATGTCCATTCCAATATCCAGCAGCTTATCTGGAACAAGCTTTTCACTAATGTATCATTAAGTGCGGTCACAGGCATCCTTCAGGTGGATATTGGGTATATCGCATCCAATGAACATGCCTGGAATATGACGGTCCGCCTGATTAAAGAGGCGGCTTCCGTGGCCCGCGGTCTGGGCCTCCATGCGGATGACGATGAGATCATAGAAAAGGTGAAGAAGACATCGGAGATGTCTCCTAACGGCTGCACTTCCATCCGTGCAGATCTTCAAAATGGACGGAAAACAGAAGTAGATACGATCAGCGGCTCCGTAGTAAGGGCTGCAAAGAAATGCGGCATTCCGGTACCGATCCATGAGTTCCTGGTGGAAATGGTACACGCTATGGAAGACAAAAGCCGGTAACAGGATATAGAAAGAGGCTGGTTTTTTGCCGCAGGGTGTATGCGCTGCCGGATACCGGCCTCTTTATCATTTATTCTCGTGAAGCTGGACCCAGAGAAGGGGTCTTATACATGTACAGGGGAAAAAGTCAAATGATAAGGGGGATTACAAACCATGAAGAAATTATATGTTGCTTCCATCACTCCGTTTCAAGAGAATGGAGAAATCAATGAATCCGCTGCAAGGCAGCTGTGGGAGAGAAATATTTCAGAGGGAGCGGATGGATTCTTTATCGGAGGAAGCTCGGGAGAGTGCTTTCTGCTGACCAGAGAGGAGAGGGTCCGTTCCTTTGAACTTGCTTCAGAATATGCAGACCGTGCGGATATATTCGCTCATGTAGGATCCATTAGTACGGAGGAGGCTGTATTCTATGCGAAAAAGGCAAAGGATATGGGCATTCGGAATATTGCAGCGACTCCTCCGCTTTACTTTGGATTCTCGGAGAAGGAGATCGCAGGATATTACTACGATATTGCTGAGGCAATCGGCCAGCCGGTTCTTTATTATAACATCCCATCCAGCACCCACAGAGAGCTGGAAGTTTCCCATCCGGATATACAGGTGCTTTTAAAATCCGGTGCAATAGGATCTGTAAAGCATACCAATCTTAATCTGCTTCAGATGGAGCGGATGAGGAATATAAATCCGGATATTAAGTGCTTTGGAGGCTTTGAAAGCTGTATGGTGGCTTTCCTTGCCTTTGGCTGTGACGGCTTTATCGGAAGCAGCTTCAATTTTATGCTGCCCCAGTTTAAGCGTTTGATGGAGCAGTATCTGGAAGGAAAGGAGGAGGAAGCCAGAATCCTCCAGACCAAATGCAACAACATCCTGGATGTACTTTTAAAGAACGGATTGTGCGCGAACTTAAAGTATATCGTTTCCAGCCAGGGAATTCCGGCCGGAGAAGTGAGAAAGCCCATGCTGCCTTTGACACAAGAGAAGAAAGCTGAGATGGATCAGGTGCTTAAGCAGTATCTGGAAATCCGTTAATGCTTTTTGGATACAAGCTACAGGATCAGGCTTAAAATTATAAAGGAGATTTAAAGACTTATGAAAGCGGTACAGATTGTAAAACCATATGAGTTAAAAGTCATCGATGTAGAAATGCCGGTAATGGACGAAAAAAATAACGTGCTGATTAAAATGACTGCTGCGGGAATTTGTGGCTCTGATGTAGGTATTTATCATGGAACCAATGCTGCGGCTACCTATCCCAGGATCATTGGACATGAAATGGTGGGAAAAGTGGCGGAAACCGGCTCCTCAGTCACGAACTTAAAGGTGGGTGACCGTGTGATCATCAACCAGGTGACAAGCTGCGGCCATTGTTATCCCTGCCGGATCGGAAGAGGGAATGTATGCGACCATCTGGCTGTACGCGGCGTTCACATTGACGGAGGCTATCGTGAATACATGGCCGTACCGGAATCAGACTGTTATGTACTTCCGGATTCCCTTTCTGATGAAGACGCTGTTATGATCGAGCCTGCCACCATTGGCATCCAGTCCTGCACCCGTGCAGAGTTAGACAAGGATGACATGCTTTTAATTTACGGTTCCGGCGCTCTTGGAAGCTCCATATTAAAGACCGCCCGTTTGATCTGTGACCATATCATTGTTGCGGACATCCAGGCTGATAAGCTGGAAACAGCTAAAAAGAACGGGGCTGCTTATACGATCAATACCTTGAAGGAGGACCTTCAGGAAAAGGTTAAGGAGTATACTCACATGAGGGGCGCCACGGTTTCCATAGATGCCGTTTGCAGCAAGGATTCCCTGACCCAGCTTCTCCAGGCTACCGGAAATGCCGGCCGGGTCATGACCATGGGATTTTCTACGTCGCCTACGGAGATCACTCAGTTTGCCGTCACCTCTAAGGAGCTTGATGTAAGAGGTTCCCGTCTGCAGAATAAGATGTTTGGAAAGGCCATTGAACTGATCAATGAGGGAAAACTGGATCTTAGCGGTTCTGTTTCTCATACCTTCCCCCTGATTCGCGCTCAGGAGGCGTTTGACCTTGTGGACAGCCATGATCCGTCCATTCGTAAGATCGTTCTGACCTTTGATTTTTAATCAATTATTTTGATAAAGTAAGCGGTTCCTTCTGCTTTTAAAACAGAAGGAACCGCTTTTTCTTATCTGCCGGCGCGTGCAGCGCATCCATAAGATAATCATATATACGTATCATGGCTTCCGGCTCAACCCATTCAGGAGAGTCCCGATAGCCGCCGTGCATGGTGCTTGAGACATCCATCTGACTGAGGATCATATCAAACTCCGGGGGATGGCCTAAAAATCCACTGCCCAGATTGGAAAGGGCATTTAGATATTGGATATCCCAACGGGGAATTGAGGCTATGCTGATTGCAGGAATTCGAAGGCCGGTGAAAGAGGCTTCGTCGCTCTTAGGCAAAAATTTCACCAGGAGGCCGTTGTGGGTCGCCAGGATTTCCTTGCTGCAGAAAGTGCGTACAGACTCTTTTTTTGCATTCCCCCGGTCATAGACTGCAATGGTATCACCGTAACCGCATACATCCAGATTAATCACACCGGTAATGGCCTGGCGGTCCATTTGGCTGACATAATGACGGCTTCCCGTATTGCCTGTTTCTTCTCCGTCAAAAAATGCGAAACGTGCAGGAAAGTTTTCGGCGCGCAGGGCTTTGGCAAGAGCGATCAGGATGCAAAGGGCAGCAGCGTTGTCATTGGCTCCAAAGCTTCCGTAAACCGCATCGTAATGGGCGCAGAACAAGAGGCTGGGCCTGCTGTCTTCCGGAGAAATCAGATAATTGATGATTCCTCTGGGAGCATTGGGTGAGGGCGCTTCTTCCTGGCGTTCAAAGGGCAGGTGTTCCTGCTCCAGAACCCTTTCCAGAGCCATACGGCGCAGGTCAGGATCCTTCATGGAAAGTTCAGTCAGATATTTGTTCAGGCTCATGATTATTCCCCCTGCCGGACGTCACCGGGCAGGCAGCTTTCAAGAGGTACTTTTATAACGATCTTGCGGATCGCCGTAGGACAGTCTCCGGCCTGGATAGCGGGGATATGGACATCCCAAGGGAAATAAATGGCATAGGAGCCTGGAACCAGGCGGATGCGTCCCTCCAGAACCTCTGGATCATTGCAAAAGAAAAGAATGTCTCTGGGAGTGTCAAGAAGATCCTCGTCAACATGCCCTGTTTCGTCCTTGCTGTAAAAACCGGCCTCTTCCGGACCGCCCTTGGCAAGAAACTGTACGTCAATATTTTTTCTATGAATTTCCGGACGAAGGTCCTCCCGGTCTTTTGTTTCTAAATCAAGGACCTGCAGAATAACGGGCAGGCCGTCCAGTTCTATGTTAAATACCCCTGGTTCATGAGCTGCCATATCGTTGTCCTTTAAAAAGCGGATGGCATTGCGCAGGGGAGCCGGAAGCACGGCAAGCTGTTCCTCCAGCATGGGTTTATATATGTTTCCGAAAATCATGGGTGGTTCCTCCTGTTTTATGGATTAATGGATTCTTTCATCTGCAGGCGCCTGTTACTGCATGGCCGTTAAGCCACCGTCCACACCAAGGATCTGGCCGGTCACAAAGGAGGCGGCATCACTGCATAAATAGAGTGCGGCGGCAGCAATATCCTCTTCACGGCCGATGCGCCCAAGAGGGATGCGGTCCGTCAGCTTTTCTAAAAATGCAGGATCATCCAGCTGGAATGAGTTAATAGGCGTCCGCACAAAGGTGGGTGCGATGGCATTGCAGGTAATGCCGTATTTTCCCCATTCACAGGCTAATTGCTTTGTGTACATATTGGCTGCGCCTTTGCTGGTGCAATAAGCGATATAATCCTGTTTTGCGCCGATAAAGCCCTTTACGGAAGAGAGATTGACGATACGCCCATACCGGTTGGGGATCATGAAACGCTTTCCTACCGCACGGGTTACTGTGTGAATGCCTTTTACATTTAAGTCCATTACCTGATCAAAGGTATCTTCGTCGTAATCCTCCGCCGGAAGCAGCCTGTTCATCCCGGCGCTGTTAACCAGGATATCGATTCGGCCAAATGCCTTGTCCACCTGATCAAGCATATCTGACACATCATCCCGGTCACGAATGTCGCAGCGCAGGGAAAGAAAACTGCGGCCGGCCTGCTTTGCCTCTTCCTCAAGATGGGCAGCCTTTTCCGGATGCCCGCCGCATACAGCCACATCAGCTCCGTTTTGCAGGAAGGCTCTGGCAATGGCGCTTCCCAGACCTCCGGTTCCTCCCGGGATCAGGGCCTTCTTTCCGGCCAGTGTGAACATATTTTGATAGATCTCATTTTTCATAAAGAAGCCCTTTCTGTTCCTGTAAACTGGTATCTGTCTGTTCTTTATTACTTTCAATAAAATAGTCCGGATAGCGTTCCTTCAAAGGGGATATTAACAAAAGGATCCGGGCCAAATGATGATGGTAAATGGTGCATGCCCGGTCTGTATCCCGTTCTGCAAGCGCATCAGTAAGAGCAGTTAAATCCCTGAGAAAGTCTTCCATTACGGAAGCGTCGGAGGCAGATAAGTAGAAAAGTCTTTGCAAGTCCATTCCGGCTTTCTGGACGGGTTCCCAGATAAAGTCCATCTTGCCCGCCAGATCATAAAGCAGATGATAATATTCGGTGATCAGCCGGACGGACTGGGATAAGTCCTTTTGGGCCAGATAGTCCTCCTGCTGCATCAGGTTATGATAAAGAATATCAAACTGAGGCCGTTTCACTTTTCGGATGAAGATGTTTTGAAGCATGGCTGTCCCAAGCTGCTTGTTAATCCATAAGGTTTGCTCAATTCGGTTAATGTCAATTCTGGATACAAAGGCTCCCTTTTGTGGGATGACGTCCACCAGATTTTTACGGGAAAGCTTGTAGAGCGTATCATGGACCGGCGTCCGGCTTATGCTCAGCGCATCTGCAAGTTCTACCTCGTTCATCTTACGGCCTGGGGGCAGATGAAGGCTCAAAATGAAATGCCGGATAATCCGGTATGCATATTGGCGTGCATCTTCCGTATGTCTCCGGGGCGGCAATTTTTGAAACGGTATGAGTGACATGTAAAACTCCGTTCTGCCGCCTTGACTGGCGGCACAAATCAAATAAATAACGCCAGGGGCGTTGGTAGCTGTCCTGTTTGCCATCAAAGATTAACATAAGGCTTTTCTGGTACATGGTTTTATATGAGTACCAGGTATGGACAGGACAGGAATGAATTGAAACTTGTATGCAATATCTTTCTATATTTTATCATTCTTTGCTGAAAAAAGCTACTGAATTTGAACTGCAGGTGCCGGGAGCGAACAAGCGATTATGCCCGTAATCTGCGGGCTACCTGCTCCATATGTCTGCCATCTGTACCGCAGCAGCCGCCAAATATATTCATGCTGCTTATGCGTCGCAGCTTCATCATTTCTTCTGCAAATTGTACTGGGTCTGAACATTTTAAATCCAAAGAGCCATCCAGTTCTGCGTAGGATAATGGCGAAGTATTAGCCTGAATTCCCCTAAAACGGCTGTGTACAAGGGCATTCTGGTTAAAGGGCTGTGACAGCGCCTGATATACAATTCCCGGGTGGACGCAATTGGTCATATAGCAGACCGGTTTCGGCTGGACCAGACCGTCAATATAGGCGATGGCATCAGCAATTGCCGTTCCGTCAATTAGTTTTCCATCTTTTTGAATGGTAAAACTGATGATATAAGGTAAGTCGGTATCTGCCATAGCCTGAGCAATCCCTGCTGCTTCCGGCAGCGCAGGTATAATTCCGGCATAAAGGAAGTCAGCCTTCGCCTTAAGGAATAAGCCAGCCTGCCATTGGTGAAATGACCGTGCCTCCTCTTGTGACAATGCCGGTTTTCCTGTATAAGCATCCCCTTTAGCGCCCATCAACCCGCCGACATACATCTCTATGCCGCTTTTTTGCTGCATACCGCGGAGAAATTTCACATTATCGGTGATAATGGAGGAGGAATATCCAGCTAAGGCCACCCGTTCTTTGTTTGCCCGGCGGGTTGGCGTGGTAGCCAAAAAAGGCAGGCCATGGCATCCTGCTATATGGATGTATTCCTGCCATAGACTGGCGAGAGCAGATTGTCCTTTGGCATCGTATATAAGATCTGCCATAGCCACTTGGTCATTAAACTGCAAATGGTATTCTCTCTTGAGCCGCTCTCCCAGAGCGCCTTCCATTAAAATACTATGCTCTTTATCAATACAAGACTTAAAATCCATGATCCCTCCGAAACAGGCGTGAACGATTTATGTGTGTGGATTATGAGTAATAGTATATAACAAATAATGGTAGAAGTCGACCTTTGAAATAGTCCCTGGGTATAAAGAAATAGAAGGGGAAGAACAAATTCATCGGCTATGTTCGGGCTGAGAAGTGTATGTCCAAAAGAGTTGAAATTAGAAGGAATTTATGGAAATATATAGTACAAAACAACAAAAAAATGATATTAACCTCTTGCATTTAATAAAAACGTATGATATAATTCCAGTGTTGTAGCAAATGAATAAAATTTATAATTTGTATGCGCGAGTGGCTCAGTTGGTGGAGTACGACCTTGCCAAGGTCGGGGTCGCGGGTTCGAGTCCCGTCTCGCGCTCTATAGAATAAGCAGTATTTATGAAGGTTTCCGAGTTTCGGGAACCTTCTTTTTGTTTGCATCAACAAAAGTAATCAAGTTTATAGTTAAAGCTTTTGAGTGACCACGAAACACAAGCATACATTCCAGTTGTTCCTCTTCAGAGGCATATCAGTGTCCGGCTTTATGTCCGTAACCCTCAACTCGTGATTGTCTATACGAAATAATCACCTATATTCATGTAACTCATTAGTGCTGCTGTTACAATTACAAGTGCAAGACTTTCCGCAATAGCCACAGATGATAACTGCAGATACTGTTAATTCAAAATTTATAAGCTTTACTGCTATAAAAGGCTCTGATAATTATCCGGGCCTTTTATTTTGGCTGCAAGTCATCCTCAATTTCTACCAATATTAACGTAACATAGTCGTCTCTGTTTTTAGTGCCTATCTCAAATATAAGATACTCCTCATAAGCATTTTTACCGAGGTTTATCTGATGTTCCTTTGCGTGCTGCATAATCTCTGTATACATTTCACTGATCCTTGGATAACTTCCCTTATAATAAACCTGGAGATACCAACCCTCTTTTCGCACCAGAGTGTTGTTTTTTTTATCAGCATTATTCGTTTTTGTATACAAATAGGAAAAGCTGTCGAATCTTTTATCACGGATATTATCAATGGTAAGCGATGCTCCCAGAAAATCTATCATACTTGCATTGCTGTTATTACGGAATGCGATCAGCTCTGTTAAAAAGTTCGGATAAGAGTTGTCATTGTCATTATCCATTAAGGTACTGCATAGCGCTTTCATGCTTTTATGATAAGCCGTTCCTATGGTATTATATTCCACGGATAAGGCCTTTTCTGTTAATTCCTTAAGGGAGTCAATTTCACGTTTCGTGTTTTTTAACTTTTTAATTTCCTTAGACACTTCATTTGACTTTTGTTCCAGTAAATCTACTAGCTTTACAGGATTTCTTTCATCCATATACTTTTTAATTTCTTTTAATGGCATTCCCAGCCTTTTTAATGCGGAGATAATAGAAAACGTATCGAATTGGCGGAAAGAGTAATAACGATAACCATTTTCTTTTATGATCTCAGGCTGAAAAAGCTTTATCTGATCGTAATGAAATAAAATATGCTTAGGAATTCCGCAGATTTTTGCAAACTCTCCTGTTGTTAAGTATTCATTTTTATCTTTAGACATAAAATTACCTCAGTTCTATGCTGCATATTACGAATTTCATGTTTGCAGCCGCAGCATTGACACAAACTTTTTCATAACATATATGTTTTATATTAACAAAGCAGGTATTAAAAAAACAGGAAATATCAAACAATAATGATAAGAAATATTTTAGAGTTTTTTTTTCTTGACTATAAGACAACCTTATAGTTTATAATAGTCAAACAGCCTTTTTCTGTCAAGGTTTGCGGCTGAATTTATATATGTATTTATACAGTAAAGCGAAAGGAGTCATGTTATGAGATTAATGTTAAAATATCTGAAAGGATATCCGAAGCTAATTCTGTTAAACATCATAGGAATCTTTAGTTTCGTTGCAGTACAGCTGGGAATTCCCACGGTTATGGCGTGGATGATTGATAACGGAATAGGCAATGGTGATATAGCTTATATTAAGAAAATGGGAGGAATCATGCTGATTATCTGCATTCTTGGAGGTGCAGGAACCATTTTATTAACTTTCGCTTCATCAAGAATTTCAACCTATATGATTCGGGATATAAGAAATGATGTTTTTGCACAATCGCAGAAATTTTCCCACACAGAATATAATAAATTTGGTGTGTCTTCCATGATTACACGAACAACGAATGATGCATTTCAGTTAATGTTGTTCTCCAATTTGTTGTTTCGAACTGCACTTTTGGCACCAGTCATGATTATTATCAGTGTTTTTATGACGATCAAGACCAGTATTAATCTCTCTATGGTTATCGGAGGAAGCTTTCCATTTATAGTGGCGGGAGTCATTATCATTGCGAAGTTAACCAATCCGCTTTCTGAGAAACAGCAAAAAGGGATGGACCGGCTGAATCGGATTTCAAGAGAAAACTTAACTGGGGTACGTGTAATCAGAGCTTTTCGAAAAAGTGAATATGAATCAGAACGTTTCGCAGAGACCAATGACGACTATGCCACTAATTCGAAGAAATTATTTAAAATCATGTCATTTACGCAGCCGGCCTTTTTCTTCTTATTACACCTTGCAATGATGGCCGTATTTTGGATATCCAGTTTAATGATTGATAAAGGAACTTTACAGGTTGGACAGTTAGTTGCTTTCTTAGAGTATCAGTTTCATGCAATGTTCTCTATCATGCTATTTTCCATGGTATTTGTCATGTATCCAAGGGCGCAGGTTTCTGCAAACCGCATTCAGGAATTATTAGATGAGGAACCGTTAGTAAATAATCCTTCTGAGGGCATTACAGCAGATAACAAAGGTGTGGTTGAATTTGACCATGTTACGTTCCAGTATCCGGATGGTGAGCTTCCGGTCATAAAGGATGTATCTTTTACTGCGAACAAAGGGGAGACCGTAGCATTTATCGGCAGTACGGGCAGCGGAAAGAGCACATTGATTAATTTAATTCCAAGATTTTATGATGTGACAGGCGGTTCTATCAAAATTGATGGTGTGGATACACGTGACTATGACTTAAAGGCACTCCGTCAAAAAATTGGTTTTATCCCTCAAAAAGCTTTTTTATTTAAAGGAACCATAGAAGACAATCTTAAATTCGGCAATCCCAATGCGACGCCGGAAGAAATAGATCATGCAATTGAAATAGCGCAGGCTAAAGAGTTTATTCAGAATAAGCCGGACAAATTACAGGAATTTATAAGTGAAGGTGCAAAAAATGTATCAGGAGGCCAAAAACAAAGGATCTCGATTGCGAGAGCATTGGTTAGAAAGCCTGAAATATACATTTTTGATGACAGCTTTTCTGCGCTTGACTATAAAACAGATGCTACCTTGCGGACTGCCCTTAAGGAAGAAACAAAAGAATCCATTGTATTCATTGTGGCACAAAGAATTAGTACCATCATGAATTCGGATAAAATAATCGTTCTGAATGAGGGTGAAGTGGTAGGTATGGGGACCCATAAAGAATTATTAAAGTCATGCAATATATATTATGAAATTGCAGATTCACAATTAACAAAGGAGGAATTGGAGCGATGAGAAAATTATATCCATATATAAAACCATACTTGAAATTTTTTATCGTGGCGATTCTTCTTACGATAGCATACTCCAGTTTCTTATCAGCAGCGCCAATGGTGGAAGGTTTAATTACAACTAGACTAAAAGATGATGTTGTAGATATCGTGAACAAAGTTCCTGGAGCAGCCATCAGTTTTTCCTACGTTATTAAAATCTTAAAGCTGTTGCTTGCTATTTATATTGGAAACGTACTTAGCAGCTTTGGTTCACAGTATTTTTTGACCAATGGTATACAAAATACAATGCGTGATTTAAGAAACGATGTCCAAAGAAAGATTGCAAAGCTGCCAATCAGCTATTTTGATAAACGTTCCGTCGGTGATATTCTCAGTATCATTTCAAATGATATCGATACCATGTCAAATGCGCTGCAGCAGAGTTTATCAAGGATATTGAGTGCTTTCTTATCCATTATTTTAGCTATAGTACTAATGTTTTATATTAATCCGACGATGGGTACTGTTGCTGTCTTGCTGATACCGGGAAGTGCCCTGATCATGAAATTTATTATGAAGCGTTCTTCCGTTATGTTTAGCAGACAGCAGGCTGCACTTGGTGACTTAAATGGTTACATTCAGGAACGATATACCGGGCTAACCGAAATCAAACTTTATGGAAAGCAGGAAGATTCCATAGAACAGTTTAAGAAGATTAACAACAATCTTTGTGAAAATGGATTTATGGCACAATTTATATCCGGATTGATGTCGCCGTTAATCTCCTTCATTACGTATCTTGCAATTGTCGCTGTTTGTATATTAGGTGCGACATTTGCAATAACAGGCGCCATTACGGTTGGACAGCTTCAGGCATTTATCCGATATATGTGGCAGTTAAATGAGCCGCTGGAGCAGGTGTCACAATTGTCTGCTTCCATTCAGTCTGCGATTGCAGCTTCGGAAAGAGTATTTGAGTTCCTTACTGAAACAGAAGAGGTCCCGGAGGCTTCTGATCCGGTAAAAATTGAGAACTTAAAGGGAAATGTTACCTTTGAAGATGTCTCTTTTGGTTATAACAAAGATAAAATGCTCATTGAGCATCTGGATATTAACGTAAAGAGCGGTCAGATGGTAGCAATCGTAGGCCCGACTGGCGCCGGAAAAACCACGCTTATTAACCTCTTAATGCGTTTTTATGACGTAAATAAAGGTGCAATTAAGGTTGACGGTGTGAAAATTAAGGATATGAAACGGGATGATCTTCGTTCTATCTTTGGTATGGTGTTACAGGACACCTGGCTATTTAACGGAACGATCGCCGATAATATAAAATACGGAAAAGAGGATGCAACGCAGCAGGAGATTGAAAACGCTGCAAAAACAGCAAATGTAAATCATTTTATCAAAACACAGCCAGATGGCTATCATATGATATTAAATGAAGAATCCTCAAACGTATCAGTCGGTGAGAAACAGCTTTTAACAATAGCGAGAGCGTTCCTGGCAGATCCGGCTATTTTAATCCTTGATGAGGCGACAAGTTCTGTTGATACAAGACTTGAATTAATGCTTCAGACAGCTATGAAAAATATCATGAAGGGCAGAACAAGCTTTGTTATTGCACACCGCCTTTCTACGATTAGAAATGCGGATTTAATCCTTGTTATGAATAACGGATCAATAATTGAACAGGGAACCCATGATGAACTAATAGCAAGGAAAGGATTTTATGAAAAACTGTATATGAGTCAGTTCCAAAATCAAGCTTAAATATATTTTGTGTTTTTAAAAGCAGGCTCCCGTAATTGGGAGCCTGCTTTTAGTTTATCTGTTATTCAACTCATTCAATAAATCCAATACCTCAAAAAGCCCGTTTATGGAATAATCCGCAAGACTACGGTCAAAACCAAACCTGTTATCAATGATGGAGGCAACGGTCATTCCTGCACCATGACCTGCCATGATCCCATAGGTAGAATCTTCCACCACCAGGCATTCCTTTGGCTCGCGCTTTAAGGTATCTGCCGTATGGAGATATATTTCCGGATTAGGCTTACTTTCCTTAAATTCCTCGCCGCTTACAATGTAGTCAAAGTCACCTTTCAGTCCGCAGGACGTGAGCACATCTTCAATCCCTGCCCTGCTGGTAGAAGATGCCAGTGCCACCTGATAACCTCTGCGGTGAAGCTCCTTTAAAATCTCCGGGACTTCCTTTCTCAAAATAGAAGGATAATCCGGGCGGCAATCGGCCCAAAGTCCTGCATATAACTCTTGGAACGTGTGGGAATTCACATCCTCTCCGATCACGTCGCTTATAATCTCCATCGTCCTTTTTGTGGTGGATCCCACCACGGCAAACAGCGCTTCTCTGTTGATCTGGGGGTACTTAAGCTTCAGCTTTTCATACATATGGTCCAAATATATGATTTCACTGTCGATCAGAACCCCATCCATGTCAAATATAACTGCTTTTATCATTGGTCAAATTCCTTCCTCAAAGTCCTCAGACGCTTCTACCGGCTCATATTTGTATTTTCCGATCTGCGTTTTTCCTATTTCAATAATTTCATCTGCCAGCGTATCTGCTTCCGGTATCTGGCCCATCATGCAGCGCATTGCCAGCTCTACGGTCATGCCCAGGTTCGTTCCGTAAAGGACCTTTATCCGTTCATCTCCAATGCTTAACATCACTGCATTTTTAAAAGGGGAGCCTCCCAGAATATCACATAGAACAAGAACTTGTTCGCAGTCCTGTAAGCGGTCGAAGGCTGCCTTTAGATTCTCCTTTAGCTGTTCCTCGCTATGCTCCTCCCTAAAATCCACCGGTATAATAAAATCCTGATGGCCAGTGAGAAGTTCCACTGCGCTTGAGATTCCAGTTGCAAATGTTCCATGGCCTGAAATAATGATTCCGATCATATTTTCCTCTTTCCTGCCCTCGTTTTATGGGCATATAGGTATGAGCTCCGGGCATTTCACGATTTATTTCTAATCCCTGTATACGACAAAGTCAAATCGGTGTGTGTTGCCCGGATAAGTTTCAATGCTGTAGTCGATAGGACGTTCATATTGGTCGTAGGCGATGCTTTCCAGCATGTGCACCGGAGAGCCTTTCTCTATATGAAACAGGTGAGCCTGTGCCGGGTTGATGATTTCCGCCCGTATGGATCTGACCGCCTTGGCCGGATAGATGCCATACACATCTCTCATGATGCGGTAAAGAGAGTCTGTTCCGTAATCATAGGCTTCAATTCCTGGAAATAGATCCATGGGAACAAAGTTTTCAATAAAAGTAAAAGGACGTTTGTCCGCATAGCGCATGCGCTCCAGATGAAGGCAGTGCTGTTTGGGATCCAAACGCAGTTTTTCGTAAACCGGGACATGGTAAGAGATGATTTCCTTCTTTTTTAAATCGGTTCCAGGTACCATGCCGATCATGGCCAGTTCTTCACGGTAGCTGACAAGCTGCATCAAATAGATTCCCCGGTCTGTATTTGATCTTACAAAGCTTCCGGAGCCACGCTTCCTCACCAGCATACCAAGTTTGTTTAAATCCCCGTAGGCTTGCCGGACGACAGGGCGGGAGATGCCGAATTTGCGGCATAGTTCATCCTCTGTGGGCAGTTTTTGTCCCGGAATCAGGTTTCCGCTCCGGATTGCCGTAATCAGGCAGCCCTTTAACTGCTCATACAATGGAACCGGACTATATTTATCAATTTGTATAAATTCAAACTTCATGCATACACCTCCATAGCAGGGAAATCCCATTAGTACAGTATATCATTGAGGAATTTTACCTGCAATGTTATTTTAACGGATATCCATATAGATGTCCACTTGGTGCTTTAAACGATATCAGAAGCCGCCTCTTACCATGTAGTTTTTGCCGCATAACGGAAGGGGCCATACAGGAGACGGTAAATTCTTCCAGCTCTTCCTGTACGGCCCCCGGCAGAATTCTATCTGATTCCTTCCGTTGGTTACATGATTTTAAAGAAAGACAATACGATTGATACAAGGATGATAAGTATAATCAGCATCAGCGTATTAACATGTTTTTTCTTAAACAGCCAGTAAAGGGTAAATACAAACCCTAAAGGCAGTATGTTCGGCATAATGGAATCGAAGATTGCCTGTATGGATACGCCGCCGGGAGCTACCAGCGTTTCAGCAAAATGAAGGGATACGTAGCTTGGAATCAGCCCGCCAACCACCATCATGCCCAGGATGCCTGCTGCCTTTGTAATGGCACTGGCATTGGAACTGATTAAATCAACGGCTCCCACACCCATGTTATATCCCATACGGCCAAACCACAATCTTGATATGGCGCCTAAAAACCAGATAGCGATATAAAGGATAGGACCCAGTACAGACCCGCCGCTTGCAAGGGAACAGCAGATGGCTGCTGATATTGGAAGCAGGGTGAACCAGAAGATTGCGTCTCCCAGACCCGCCAGAGGGCCGAATAGACCGGTTTTTATGCTCTTAATCAGAGCCCTGTCCTGACCGTTTTCTTCCAGGGAAAGGACAAGACCCTGAAGAAAGGTTGCCATGTGGGGTTCGGTATTGATAAAGTCCATGTTATTTTTCATGGCATCTGAGATTTCTTCCTTCTGGTCACCGTAAATCTTCTTTAATCCGGGAAGCAATCCGAGACAGAAACCGGGAGCCTGCATGCGCTCAAAGCTGAAACAGGACTGTTCTAATATAGAAAGCATGCTCATCTTATTGATATCTTTTTTGTCCAATTTATTTCTAGATACCGTCATCGTCAGCACCTCCTTCTACAGTTATGGCATTCTTTTTGATAGTTTCATCATTGAGATAACCAATGAATGCAACGGCGATTCCAGCGATAGCAACCGGAAGGATATTGTCCAGCTTTAAGAATGTCATCATTAAGAAGCCAATAAAAAGATATGCCACGTTCTGCTTCTTAAGCATGACAACAAGGAGCAGGGTAAGACCGACTGCAGGAAGCAGACCGCCGGATATTTCGAATCCGTGGATCAGCCATTCCGGGAACATGTTTACAAATCCTGCGATCTGGTTCTGTAATGCATAGGCAGACAGGAACGTGATCAAAGCGTAGATTCCCGCTTTAATTACAAGTCCAAGAAGAACGATCTGTGTAAATTTCTTTGTGTCTGCGTTCTCGCATGCGTGATCCAGGGGACGTAAGAAACCTGCAAAAGTGGTATTGCAGACAATTCCGACCCACTGTGCCAGCAAAGCGAAGGGCAATGAGAGTCCCAGAGCTGTTTCTGTGCTCTGGCCAGTCGTGAATGCGATGACTGTTGTCATCATGCCTGCCATCAGAGGATCAGGCGGAACGGTACCGCCTACGGTCAGCAGTCCCAGATAAGAAAGCTCTGCAACGGCGCCCGCAGCCAGGCCTACCTGAACATCACCCAGGATTATTCCGGCGAAGAAGGCGACAACGATGGGACGGAACCAGAAAAAGGCTTCCCAGCAGGCGTCACAGGCACAAATAAAGGCCAGTAAAGCCAGCAAAATCCCTTGGATTAAAGTAATTTGCATAAAAAACCCTCCTTTTATTGAACCGCAGGTTTCTTCCTGCGGTTTTCATCATTATTGCTTATTCGGTTCCAGGCATAAATGTATGCCTGCAGGGTATTTCATCTCATTCTTCCTAAACTGTCTATATTTTTACTTCACCTCAAAATCATGCTTCTTATCTCCGGGAGCGATCTGGATATACACATCAATGCCTTTTCCCCGAATCATTCTCAAGTCTTCTAAATCCTGTTCATCCAGATATACATGAGGCTCATTGGATACTTTCTTTCCCGGAGCTACATGCATGTTGCCGATGCAGAGCTTATCAATGGGAACTCCTCCCTCAGCCAGGGCTCTTGCAGACTGCGGATTTCTTACTACTATAAATATCTTCTGGCTTGGCGCTGCTTTATGGATGACTTCAATTGTTTTTTGAAGTGTAAAGAATCGGATCCCCACGCCGGTGGAATCAGCAGTCATCTTCATCAGAGATTGTTGGACCGGATCACCAGCAGCCTCATCGTCTGCGACTACGATCAGATTACATCCAATGGCTCCCACCCAGGAGCATCCAACCTGACCATGTACCAGCCGGTTATCGATCCTTGTTAATAGAATGTTGGGCATATGTTTGTCACTCCTTTTGAAATTTTGTATCCCTCTGATATTTTGTACTATTTTTCATATTTTCACTCTTTTCTATTAAAAAAGTATAAATAATGTATAAATAAATAATAGTATCATGGGGAAAGTTTGTCAATATGTAATTACAATTATTTGTATGTTTTCGATACATTATTGACTATACTTAGGGATATGATATAATTATTGCACAAAATACTTTCTGACTCATTTTTACCAAAACGAAAAAAGGAGCGGTAACAAAATGAATGAAAAAATAAAAGAAACAATGATGACGTATGTGGAAGAGTCTCCTGAGGTAATGATTAATAATATTAAAAACCGGAAGGAGCTGACAGCTCCGCTGATCGCAGAATATGAAAAGGGAGATTACAAAACCGTCTGGATCGTGGCTTCCGGATCCTCCTATAACGGTTCGTACTGCGCCCGCCAGTTTATGAGGTATTATTTAAAGTCTGAAGTAAAGATCGTATCTCCCTTCACTTTTCTTAGCAGTGAACATGATTTTACGGACGGTGATTTTGTTTTTGTTGTTTCCCAGAGCGGTTACAGCACCAATTCCATTGATGCGCTGAAGATGATCCGTGAGCAAGGGCGCACCTCAATCGGAATTACAGGAAGTATCTCCAGTGATATGAAAGATTATGCGGATGTGCTGATCGATTATGGGGTTGGAGTGGAAACCGTAGGTTATGTGACAAAAGGTGTGACCTCGTTTGCCTTGTTTCTGATGCTGTTTACCCTTGAAGCTGCCGTAAGAAAAGGACTGATGACGGAGGAAGAGGCAGAATCGGTATGCCGGGATATGGAGAAGGCGGCCCGGATTCATGAAACAGTGCAAAAGGAAACCATGAAATTCTATGAAGATCATTATAAGGAATTTACCTCCATGGTAAATGCTTATGTGTGCGGATTAGGCGCTAATTACGGCACGGCACTGGAAGGTGCTTTAAAGTTGGGTGAGACGGTAAAGATCCCTTCTGTAGCTTATGAGTCTGAGGAATTCCTTCATGGACCCAATCTTCAGATGACTCCCGGCTATACGGTATTTCTCATTGATGGAGGAAATAGCAGCAGCCGGATCCAGACCATTTTTAAAGCCTGCAGGGAGGTAACTGACAGGGCGTTTTTAATAACCAATCAGCCTGGATACACCGGAGAAGGGATTTTAAATCTTCCGGTGGAGCTGCCGGAGCTTTTAACCCCCTTATGCTTCCTGCCGTTTTTCCAGATCCTTGCATATCAGGCAACGACAGCACTAAACCGCTGGAAGCAGCATCCTCTGTTAAAGAAGATGAAAGATACTGCTGCATGCAAGACGGAAAATTATGAGAATCAGGATGATGATGATTGATTCTTAAAGGAGACTATTTATGGGGAATATTAAGATCAGCCAGAAAGAACTGGCCGCTTATTTTGACCACACTCAATTAAGAGCCTGGGCATCCCATCAGGATTTTGTAATGCTTTGTAAGGAGAGCATGGAATATGGCTTTAAGATGGTAGCCATCAACCCTGCGCAGGTGGTCCGCTGCCGGAAGCTTTTGGAAGGCAGCCCTGTCCATGTGGGTGCTGCGGTGGGATTTCCGTTAGGGCAGACAACCATAGAAGATAAGCTGAATGAAACAAAGACCGCCATTTTAAACGGATCTGATGAGATCGATTACGTGATTAATATTACTGAGCTAAAAGAGAAAAATTATAGTTTCATAGAAAAGGAAATGGCAGAGATAACGGAAATCTGCAGAAATAATAAGGTGATTTCAAAGGTGATTTTTGAAAACTGCTATCTTACAGACCAGGAGAAAGAGGAATTGTGCCGGATCGCACTGAACGTTCATCCGGATTATATTAAGACCTCCACCGGTTTTGGAACCGGAGGGGCGACCTTTGAAGATGTGGCACTGATGAAGCGCATGGTAGGAGATGAAATTAAGATCAAGGCGGCAGGAGGTGTAAGGAACCTGGATACTGCCCTTCAGATGATAGAGCTTGGAGTCAGCAGAATCGGTTCTACGGCAAGTGTTTTTATCGTGGAAGAGCTTAAGAAACGAATGCAGGCTGGAATGTCCCTTTAGAAGTATTTTGTATTACCTGAAGTGAAAAGCTGTTAAATGACCGATTGTGTTCTGCTCATTCGGTCATTTAGCAGCTTTTTAACACCTTTCTTAACACCTTTTAATAAGATAATGGGAAACAGGCATTGCTTTTGTTGCAGGAAAATATTATAATACGGAAATGCTAAATTTCTTAACTGATATACCAAGGAGGCACACATGGTTCATGTTAAAAACATATTTAAAATTTTTGCCGGTGATGTAAAACGCATTGCACTTAATCCGGTAGCAGTCATTATTGCGCTGGGACTTACACTGATTCCAGCCTTATACGCATGGTTTAACATCGCTGCAAGCTGGGACCCTTATGCGAATACAAAGGGACTTAAGGTTGCGGTTGTCAACCTGGATAAGGGGGCTTCTATTGACGATATATTTGACACGGATATTGATGATTCTTCCATTAATATTGGTGAAATGATTCTTGATGAACTTAGAAAGAATGAACAGATAGGATGGCAGTTCGTCAATAAGGAAGAAGCAATCGATGGAGTGGAATCCGGGAAATATTATGCGGCAGTTATCGTCCCCGAGGATTTCAGCCAGAAAATATCAAGCGTCCTTACCTCTAACATTGAGCGCCCGGTGCTTGAATACTATGTAAATGAGAAGAAAAACGCCATTGCCACAAAGATCACCGGCAAAGGGGTGGAGAGCGTACAGCAGCAAATTAATGAAACCTTTATTAATTCTACCTCAAAGGTGGCTGGGAAGGCCTTAAACAAATATTCGACAGACTGGAACACTGACAAGGAAACGGACAGAGACGATGCCGTCAGCACACTTACGGATGTAAAAACAGATTTGAGTCAGCTGGTGGATACCATTACCATGCTTCAGTCCACGCTCCGCTCCGTCAACAGCTTAAATGGCGGTATGAAGGGAACTCTCCCGGATGTGAGCAAAATGATCGATTCCGGCGGACAAACGGCTGAAAGCGCAAAAACCCTGATCGATTCCTCCAGAGGATTCTCTGACACAATGACAGAAGGTATTAGAGATACCCTGGATAATATCAGCAAGGTAGAGGAATCCGTGTATGAATCCTTTCAGGTAATCGGCAAGCTGACGGACACATCCGCTGACGGAGCTATTGATGCATTAAAAGCCACGGAAAATCTGGTCACAGGAAGCATCAACCAGTGCAATAGCGTAAACAAGGTTTTAGGGACAATTAACCAGAAGCTGCCCATTCCCTTAAAAGATATAACAACTCTTCAGCAAAAGCTTACAGATACCGTTAAGCAGCAGCAGGAACTGGTCAGGAAGCTGCAGGCTGCACAGCAGACCGTAAAACAGACAAAACGGCTGCCGGATACCATGGAGAAGGATATCGGAGACTCTCTTGACGGGGTCACCAACTCCATATCAGACGTTCTGAATTTTTATACCGGCAAGGTGGAGATTCCTTTAAAAGACAGCCTTGATAAGACCTATGATGCCCTGGGCACTACTGCGGGAGCTTTAGACAGCATTGGAAACATGATAGGGCAGATCGATACCACCCTTGATAGTGTAACAGACTCATCCCAGAGCCTGATCGAAGCGTTAGACAGCGCCGTCGGCCTGATGAACAGGAGCCAGGAGCGTGTGGATGATATGATCGACAGCGTGAACAAGCTGGCGGATAATGAGAAGTTAAATAAGATCATGGACATCATGAAGAACGACCCGGATCAGCTCAGTGATTTTATGAAAATGCCTACGGATATGGTTACCAACAAAATCTACCCGGTAGAAACTTATGGTTCCGCCATGGCTCCGTTTTATACCATTCTGGCCATCTGGGTGGGAGGACTCATTTTGGCGGCTTTGGTAAAGACTAAGGTGGAAGAGAACAGATCGGAAGGGCTTAAGCTGTATGAAACCTATTTTGGAAGGTATCTCACCTTCATGCTGTTTGGAATCGCCCAGGCACTTGTGGTGGCTTTGGGAGATTTGTATATGTTAAAGATCCAGTGCCTTTATCCGGGGAAATTTGTGCTGGCAGCTGTGGCAGCCAGTATTATATTCACCAATATCATTTATTCCATGACGGTTTCCTTTGGGGACGTGGGCAAAGCGATTGTAGTAGTCTTTATGGTCATTCAGGTGGCAGGCTCCGGCGGTACGTTTCCCATACAGGTAACTCCCCGGTTTTTCCAGATGGTGAACCCATTGCTTCCATTTACTCATCTCATCAATGCAATGAGAGAGTGTGTGGGAGGTACTTATGGGAATGATTATTGGAAAGATATACGAAATGTGCTGGTCTATATTCCTATATCACTGTTGGTTGGAATCGTATTGCGGAAGAAGGTGTTAAAACTGAATGAATTTTTTGAAGAAAAACTCAGCCAAACAGGGATCATGTAAGATGGGAAAGGAAAAAAAGCCGCCGGGAATCAGACGGCGGCTGGCCTGGGCCGGCGGGGTGGTACTGCTTTTAATTGTTATTGGTGTTTGGGTATGGAACTATCTTCCGATCCATTATGCAAGATTTTACCTGACCCGATCGGCATTGCAAACCAGGGGGCGGTTAATGGATCTATGGGGCAAAGACAAAGAAGGAGAAGGGGCAGAGGAAGATTCCCTGAAGCTCATAGCGGATGAAGTGGATTGGAATGGCCACTCTGTGCTGATACTTCCGGGAGGGTTTGGCATCAACTGGAAGGAGCAAAGGGATGAAAAACATACCTTTTCCCAGGGAAGCCTTGACGTGTATTTTCTTGGGGCCATAAGGGACGGAGTCCATTATTGGGCTGACAGAGATAATGCCTTAATATCCATACCTGGGATTAAAGGACCGACCATAAGAACCAGCCAGGATACATTAAAAGAGGTTATTGGTTTTTCAATTGTCCCGGAAGAGAGAGACCATTTAAGAGATCAGCTTGAAACCTTAAAAAAGGATACCGTTTACATGATGAACCAGAGCCATATGGAATTTGTCAGTAGGGATAAGAGTGGCGTAATCATTAAGGCATCAGTCCCTTCCGGTCTCTTTGACACCTATTTGAGTAAGGTAGGAGAACTGCTTAAGGAGGGGCCCGGAAAGGATATGAAAGAATGGGGACAGATGTTAGAGGAACGGAAGACCCAGGGAGAGACTCAGGACATATTCTTTACCATTGACAAGGGGCTGCATATCACGGATATTAAAGTGGAGGGTCTGACTGATATGAGCCTTTTACTGGAGTCTAATGGAGGGCTGTCAGTGGCAGGAAATGTAATGCTCCGTGAACGGAAGCTTGATATGAGCGCAAAGGTCTATTTTGGCAATGGGCAGGAAGGGAAAAGGGCATTCCAGATCCCTGAGTTTAATATTACATATCATAATGAAAGATTTGAGCTTGGACTGAAGCTGAGCGGAGGATATGAAGGCGGTAAGATCTCTTCTGATGCTCTGGAATATGGGAAACTGTCTGAGACAGGTGAGGAATCCTCCGGTGACGGATTGCAGAAGGTCAAGGAAGAGTTTCTGAAAAGAACCGGGCAATTAGGCCTTGATTTTTATAAGTAAATAAAAAAATCTATTGACAAATACAACTGTAACTTTTATAATAACAGTAAAGATACTGAAACTCACAAAGTTACAGTTATCCCAGGCAATAATCCAAAAAGCGGGGATATTTAAGATAATTATGATAAAACTATAAAAAGAGCACCGCCGGTTGGAAAACATTGCAAAGGATGTACTGTTCATTATATGATCGGCGCATTCCCGGATTCGGAGTAATGTAGATAATTATGAATAAAAGGCGCTTTTCGTGAATACACAAAAAGCAAGTCAAGAAGGAGGAACATGATATGGCAGTTTTAACATTAACACAGGAGAATTTTCAAACAGAAGTGGCAGA
Source organism: Lacrimispora sphenoides (assembly GCF_900105215.1). Lineage (NCBI taxonomy): Bacteria > Bacillati > Bacillota > Clostridia > Lachnospirales > Lachnospiraceae > Lacrimispora > Lacrimispora sphenoides. Next base: position 1,820,289 of record NZ_FOIP01000001.1, read on the forward strand.
TAACAGCGGCATTGTGCTGGTGGACTTTTGGGCGACCTGGTGCGGACCCTGTAAGATGTTTGCACCGGTGATAGACGAAATTGCTGAAGGGAATCTTCCCGGCGTTAAGGTAGGCAAGGTGGATGTTGACCAGCAGCCGGACTTAGCAGGACAGTTTAGGGTTATGAGCATTCCTACCCTTGTACTCTTTAAGGATGGTAAGGCGGCAGTCACTTCCGTAGGAGTGAAATCCAAGAAAGAAGTCCTTGAAATGATCGAGAAATTAAGATAAATACAGCAAAGGCCACGGGTCTTCCGGTTAACCGGAACGTCTGGTGGTCTTTTTTTACAGTTTTTTACTGCTTCCGGTTGACATCTTTTTCGTATAAAATAGATAACATAAGTAGTTATTGACATTCCCCTATACAGGAAGGATTATACTAAGTTAATCAGTACAAATAAACTCGTAATTGAAGAGGGAAACTATTAATGGATACATAGACAAGGCATATGCTTATGGGGGTTTCAATGAAAGAAAAAAAATTGTACTCAATTGGGGAAGTGAGTAAGATCTGCAACATTTCTATAAAAGCTTTGAGGTTTTATGATAAGATCGGGATCATATCTCCGGATATGATCTGCAAGGAAAACAGCTACCGGTATTATAACAAAGAGTCGCTTTTGACTGTTCCGGTGGTGAAATACTACAAGCAAATGGGATTTAAACTGGAAGAGATGCAGGGGTTGGTCGAAGGAAATACTTATTATTACCTGGAACAGAATTTCCGGAACAAGATTGATCAGTTATGCCTTCAGGAGCAGCAGATCCATAACAGCTATATTGCGGTTAAGGACTGGTATGAGCTGATACAGGAAGCCAAACTGGTGCTCCAGAATGATGTTCATGATGTTGCCGTAAAATATATACAACCGGCGACCTATTGCGGCATGGAGCAGGACTTTGACTACAATTACATGGAATCCATTATCAATATAGAATGGACCAATCACTTAGAGCAAGAAGAGAATGAGATCACAGGACCGGTAATTTTAAAATTTGATTCATTTGAGGAAAAGATGGCAGGCAAATGCAGCCGCACCAGAATCATGCAGCAGGCCATTCATCCATGCAGGAACTGTTTGAACCGGCAGGTCTTTGGAGGTTTTATGGCTGCGTCGGTTTATCATATCGGAAAGCATGAAACGATTGATGAAGAATATGAGAAAATACTTAAATGGGCAGCTAAAAGGGGCTATAAGTGCGGGAAGGAAAGCTTCGAACGGTATGTGGTGGATTACTGGACCACCAGAAGCCGGGAGCAGTTTGTTTCAGAGATCATTGTTCCGATATACAGGGAATAAGGGAGCATGTTTTAGCGGTTGGCTTCCCTGGATACAGTATTCAGAAAGATGCTGTACCAGGGGGGCCCTTTTTTGTTTTCCGGGCTGGTAGCGTTTCTCCCAATATTTGGAGCATAAAAAAGTTTAAAAACCTGTTGACATTTCCCCTAGGGGGAAGATTTATACTAAATGCATAGAAAAACACAAAGCGACTCCGTAAAATTAGTAACATTAACAGGCGTGATGTGTTTTCTAAACGTTTTCAGCTGAACGTGAAGAAAAAAGCAGAGAAACATGCTAACTTGAATTTTGTGCAGCACCAATTGGGGAAGGAAAACTTAAATGACGGAAGCACGAAAAAAATTTAAATCAATTGGCGTTACAACAGGCTTGATATCCGGTCTTATGTATGGGTTATATACCACATTCGTTTTGATCGCCGGTTATTACAAGCCTCTTGCCGGAGCGGTTGGGTTGTTTGCTGCTCCCTATGTAACCTCGGGCCTGAATGATTTGTTTGCAGGCATCTGGCTGACCGCTTATAACGTAAAGACCGGAAGAATCCGGGAAATCGGAAGAAGCTTACGCCTGTTCCCGGGAAAAATCATTCTTATAGGCTCTCTGGTTGGCGGACCCATAGCAAGTGGAGCATACCTCATGGGACTTGCCATGGCAGGAGCTTACGCAATACCGATTTCCGCTATGTACATACTCTTTGGAGCATTGTTTGCAAGGATTTTCCTAAAGCAGAAAATCGTGCCGAGAGTAGGCATTGGAATGGTGATCTGTGTGGTTGGAGCGATTGTCATCAACTGGGTAAAGCCGGAAGGCAGCACTAATTTTACCCTTGGGATCATCTGCGCGTTTGTTGCGGCCATCGGCTGGGCTTTGGAAGGTGTATTCGCGGCTTACGGAAGTGCCATGCTGGATACCGATGTGGTAATCAACATACGCCAGCTATTATCCGGTATTGTGGATCTGATTGTTATTTTGCCGATGGTGGGAGGCATGGGACTTTTAAAAGGCACCCTGTTCTCATTACCGCCGGTTATGTGGCTGCTGGTTTCCGGACTTTGCGCTGCAATATCCTATTTGTGCTGGTATAAATCCAACAGTACAATAGGCTGCGCCATGGGAATGTCACTGAATATTACCTACGCGTTCTGGGGTGTGCTGTTTTGTATCCTGTTTTTAAAACAGCCATTAACCCCGACTATTATCATTGGTTCCATTATTATCATTTTGGGCGCGGTTTTAGTATCCGTAGACCCATTTGAATTGCTCATGAAAAAGGAGGAAGTAAACAATGAAATTTGATGCATTAGGAATGATTGAGACAAAGGGCCTGATCGGTTCTATCGAAGCTGCAGATGCAATGGTAAAGGCAGCAAATGTTACTCTGGTTGGAAAAGAATTTGTCGGCGGCGGTCTTGTTACCATTATGGTAAGAGGTGATGTCGGTGCGGTAAAGGCAGCGACCGATGCAGGTGCGGCTGCAGCCCAGAGAGTTGGAGAACTGGTTTCCGTTCACGTAATTCCTCGTCCTCACGCTGAGGTTGAAACCATTCTTCCGAAAGAGAAAAAGGAGTGTAAATAATGAGTAACCAAGGAATGACATCTGCATCCGCGGATGCAAAAATGGCGGCAGTCAATAAAAAATTCAGGACAACCGGTATGACAACCGGTGCATTATCCGGACTGACATACGGGATCTATACCGTACTTGTACTGGTGGCCGGATATTATGAACCTCTTGTCAGTGCGGCAGGACTTTTAGCAGGACCATATGTGTGCTCCGGCTTAAACGATCTTTTCGCAGGAATCTGGCTGACTGCTTATAATGCAAAAAGCGGCCGTATCCGCGAGATGGGAAGGAGCCTTAATACATTCCCTGGCAAAATGATTGTCATCGGATCCATTCTCGGAGGCCCCATTGCCAATGGCGCTTATCTGGTAGGTCTTGCCATGGCCGGTGCCTATGCGATTCCGATTTCCGCATTATGCAGTTTATTCGGAGCAATTTTTGCATGGATCTTCTTAAAACAGAAAATCACCAAGAGAGTTATGCTGGGTATGCTGGTATGTGTGGCCGGTGCCATCATCATCAACTGGACGAAGCCGGAAGGCAGCGATAACTTTACACTGGGAATTATCTTCTCCTTTGTCGCAGCAATCTGCTGGGCCCTGGAAGGTGTATTTGCCACTTACGGCGGAGCCATGATCGATACCGATGTTGCAGTAAACTTACGCCAGCTGATTTCCGGTGTTTTGGATTTATTCGTGATCCTTCCTATCGTTGGAGGCCTGGGACTTCTTGGCGGAACACTTATGGCAGGAATACCAGCCATCTGGCTTGTAGTATCCGGTTTAAGTGCCGCAGTGTCTTTCCTTTGCTGGTATAAGAGTAATTCCACCGTTGGATGTGCTGTGGGAATGTCCTTAAATGTAACCTATGCGTTCTGGGGAGTTTTCTTCTGTATCCTGTTTTTGGGACAGGCAGTGACACCTACGATTGTAATCGGTTCTTTTGTAATCGTATTTGGTGCGATTCTGGTAACCATGAATCCACTGGATTTATTCAGGAAAGGGGAATAAGGAAATGTTATTACCTGCAAGAACAGCGGTTTTAAATTATTTATATGGAGTAGAAAATGCGGATATTGCCCAGATCATGGAGGCTTTAAAACCGCTTTACGGCGGAGAGCGCCAGTTTACCAAAGATCGTTACATGGATCATGTCATGTCTTTGGAAGCAAACGGTATGGTCAATTTATGCAGCTATGACCTGGATCAGAACGGGGAGCTGCGCATGCGCTACGAAATCAATGATGACGGAAGAAGCGCAGTTGACAAATATGTGGATAAGAAATACCGCAAATAGCATAGAGGAGGTTTACAAAGGTGAGATATTACGGCGAAGAAGCTTTAGGCCTGGTAGAGACCGTCGGACTGGTTCCTGCACTGGAAGCAGCAGACAAGATGCTTAAGGCAGCAGATGTAGAATTGATTTCTTATGAAAACGTAGGTTCCACCCTGGTGACCATTATGGTAAAGGGTGATGTGGCAGCGGTACGTTCCTCCGTGGAGGCAGGTGCAGAAGCGGCAGCAGCAATCGGCAAGCTGACAGCAAAGAACGTAATGCCAAGGCCGATTAAAGAGGTCGGAGACATTGTATCCGTACACGATATAGACGCATAGAGAAAGGAAAACAGTATATGGAAAGATATGAAGCCATAGGCTCAATAGAAACATTTGGTCTGGTATTTGTTCTCGAAGCGGCGGATGCAATGTGCAAGGCGGCAGATGTGGAACTCATCGGCTATGAAAATGTAGCTTCCGGTTATATTTCTGTTTTAGTACGGGGAGATGTGGGAGCCTGCAAGACGGCTGTAGAAGCTGGAATTAAGGCAGTAAAGGATATGGGAGCGGATGTTTACAGTTCTGTAGTCATTCCAAGACCTCATCCCCATCTTGAAAAAATCATCAGACGATATGCCTTAAGTGTTGCTCCTGAACAGGAATAGCAGGCATCCCGGATGAAGGGAGAATCGAAAATGAATTTTGTAGATAAAGACCTGCTCTCCATACAGGAGGCAAGGATTTTAATGGAAAGTGCACGGGAAGCCAGAGAGACCATGCTTACCTTCCCCCAGGAAAAGCTTGATCTCATTACGGGCACCCTGGCTGCGGCAGCAAAGGAACTGGCGGAGGAACTGGCGGTCATGTCCGCGGAAGAAACCGGATATGGACGTTTCCAGGATAAGTACGTGAAGAACACCTTTGTCTGCAATTTCCTGCCGGAACGTCTAAAAGATATGAGGTGTGTCGGCATCTTAGAACAAGACCCAAGGCTTAAAACCATGGCAGTTGGCGTTCCGGTGGGTGTAATTGCCGCCCTGACGCCGGCAGTGAGCCCGGTTTCTACCGCGATTTATAACATTATAATTGCTGTTAAGTCCGGCAATCCCATCGTGATCGCACCTCATGAAAGGGCAAGGAAGGTAACAGGCAGGCTGATTGACAGGCTGATGGAAGCAGGAAAATGCTGCGGGCTTCCGGAAGGAGCCATCGGGTATCTAAAGACAGTGACAAGGGCAGGGACTCTGGAGCTGATCCGCCACCCGGCAGCAGCCATGGTAGTCAACACCGGAGTGCCGGAGCTGTGCCGCGAGGCAGCAGAAAGCGGAAAACCTTATATCTACGGCGGTACTGGAAACGGACCGGTCTTTGTGGAACGGACTGCCGATGTAAGACAGGCGGTAGAGGATATCATTACAAGCCGTACCTTTGATTACGGGATCGTGTCTGCAGCCGAGCAGTATATGGTGGTAGACAGCCTCATCGCAGCAGAAGTAAAAGCCGAAATGATTAAGAACGGCGCCTACTTTATGAATGGGGAAGAGGAGAAAAAGTTAATTGACCTCCTTTGCCTGGAAAGCGGGAAGGCGGATACGGAAACCATGGGAAGACCTGCAGTAGAACTTGCGGTCAGAGCGGGATTTACGGTGCCTGATTCCACAACAGTACTGGTTTCCGAACAGAAGTATATTTCTGACAGGAATCCGTTTGCAAAAGAGCTTCTGTGTCCTGTACTGGCTTATTACATCGAAAATGACTGGATGCACGCCTGCGAGAAATGCATGAGTCTTCTGGTTAACGAGAGCCATGGACACACCCTGGTAATCCACTCCAGGGATGAAGAAGTAATACGCCAGTTCGCCTTAAAGAAGCCGGTAGGCAGAATCCTTGTCAATACACCTGCCACTCTGGGCAGCATGGGAGCGACCACGAACCTGTTTCCGGCCATGACCCTTGGAAGTATTACGACAGGCGCCGGAATTACGGCTGACAACGTTTCACCCATGAATTTCATCTATATCCGGAACGTGGGATATGGAGTCCGGGATGCGAAAGAATTCCTTGGGGTTACAGGAAACGTTTCGGGCGGACATGAAAAAGCTCCTGAGACAAAAGGAGGAAGCGAAGATGCAAAAGCGCTCCTGAAACAGATTTTAGAAACCTTGTCCAGGGAGCTTGATGATAAGTGTTGAAAGAAAAGCGTCTTTCAACCTTGAATTTGTGAATCAACTGGATATGCAAGCATATCCGCTTGATTCATTAGGTGGCAAATAATTGAAAGAGAGGGAAACCAGATTGGATATTCGTGAATTTTCAAATAAATTTGTAGAAGCAACGAAGAACATGACACCAGAAGAAAGAGCTTCTCTGATGAAAATGTTTGAAACTGTTTCCGATGAAATCAACAAAAAAGAGCCTGCTTCCCAGGCGGCAGTAAGCTTTGAGGGAGGAACGGAGTTACCGGATGGCATTACTCCCAGACTCCAGAATTTAAAGGAAAATTATTTAAAGCATAAACCATCAATTACAACATACCGTGCACGGGCCATTACCAAGATCGCTAAAGAAAACCCTGGTATGCCAAAGATCATGCTTCGTGCAAAATGTTTCCGTTACTGCTGCGAGACAGCTCCCCTTGTTATTCAGGACAACGAGCTCATCGTAGGTGCTCCCTGCGGCGCTCCCCGTGCAGGTGCATTCTCTCCGGATATCGCATGGAGATGGATGGTAGATGAGATCGATACCATCGGAACACGTCCTCAGGATCCATTCTATATTTCCGAAGAAGACAAGAAAATCATGAAAGAAGAGCTGTTCCCATACTGGTCCGGCAAATCGGTTGATGAGTATTGTGAAGATCAGTACCGTGAAGCAGGCGTTTGGGAATTATCCGGAGAATCCTTTGTATCCGACTGCTCCTACCATGCCATCAACGGCGGCGGAGACTCAAACCCCGGCTATGATGTAATCCTTATGAAGAAGGGCATGCTGGATATTCAGCAGGAAGCCAAGGATCATTTAAAAGAACTGGATTATGAGAATCCTGATGATATTGAGAAGATTTATTTCTACAAATCCATTATCGATACTACAGAAGGCGTTATGATCTACGCAAAGAGACTTTCTGAGTATGCAGCAGAGCTTGCAGCCAAGGAAACCAATCCAAAGCGTAAGGAAGAACTGTTAAAGATCTCTGAAGTAAATGCTTACGTTCCTGCTCACAAGCCAAGAACCTTCTGGGAGGCAATCCAGGCAGTATGGACCATCGAATCCCTGCTCGTAGTGGAAGAGAACCAGACCGGTATGTCCATTGGACGTGTGGATCAGTATATGTATCCATTCTACAAAGATGATATCGAATCCGGACGTATGAATGATTACCAGGCATTTGAGCTTGCCGGCTGCATGCTGATCAAGATGTCTGAGATGATGTGGATCACCAGCGAAGGCGGTTCCAAATTCTTTGCAGGCTACCAGCCATTCGTAAACATGTGCGTAGGCGGTGTGACCCGCAGCGGACACGATGCCACCAATGATTTAACTTACTTACTTATGGATGCAGTTCGTCATGTAAAGATTTACCAGCCATCACTTGCATGCCGTATCCACAACAAGTCCCCGAAAAAGTACATGAAAAAGATCGTAGATGTGGTTCGTTCCGGTATGGGATTCCCAGCCTGCCATTTTGACGATGCCCACATCAAGATGATGCTTGCAAAAGGCGTATCCATTGAGGATGCACGTGATTACTGCCTGATGGGCTGTGTAGAGCCTCAGAAGTCAGGACGTCTTTATCAGTGGACATCCACTGCTTATACCCAGTGGCCGATCTGTATCGAGCTTGTCTTAAACAACGGAGCTCCTTTATGGTATGGCAAGCAGGTTTGCCCGGATATGGGTGACTTAAGCAACTTCAAAACTTACGAAGAGTTTGAAGCAGCTGTAAAAGAAGAAATCAAATATATTACAAAGTGGACCGATGTTGCTACTGTAATTTCCCAGCGCGTTCACAGAGACTTAGCTCCAAAGCCGCTCATGTCCATCATGTACGAAGGCTGTATGGAAAAAGCAAAGGATGTATCCGCAGGCGGTGCGATGTACAACTTCGGACCTGGTGTGGTATGGTCCGGACTTGCTACCTATGCAGACTCCATGGCGGCGATCAAGAAGCTTGTATTCGAAGAGAAAAAATATACATTAGAGCAGATAAACGAAGCGTTAAAGGCTGACTTTGTGGGATATGACCAGATTCGTACCGATTGCCTTAATGCTCCAAAATACGGAAATGATGATGATTATGCAGATTTAATTGCAGCTGACCTGGTTGACTTTACAGAGCATGAACACAGAAAATATAAGACCTTATACTCTGTTTTAAGCCATGGTACCTTATCCATTTCCAATAATACCCCATTTGGACAGCTGACAGGCGCTTCTGCCAACGGCCGTAATGCATGGCTGCCTCTTTCCGACGGAATCAGCCCAACCCAGGGTGCAGACTTCAAGGGCCCGACTGCAATCATCAAGTCCGTATCCAAGATGTCCAATGACAGCATGAACATCGGTATGGTTCATAACTTTAAGATCATGGCCGGTCTTTTGGATACTCAGGAAGGCGAAGAAAGCCTTATCACCCTTCTTCGTACGGCCTGTATGTTAGGAAACGGCGAGATGCAGTTCAACTACCTGGATAACAATACCTTAATTGAGGCTCAGAAGCATCCGGAGCTGTACCGCGACTTAATCGTCCGCGTTGCCGGCTATAGCGCATTCTTCGTAGAGTTATGCAAGGATGTACAGGATGAAATCATAAGCAGAACCATGCTGACACATTTCTAAAAGAAAGTTGAGATCAATCACAATGGACCATGGAACGACAGGAGAGATTGAGCGTAAAGCGTTTATCTTTAACGTGCAGAAGTACAACATGTATGACGGGCCGGGAATCAGAACCCTGGTATTCTTTAAAGGCTGTCCGCTCCGGTGTAAATGGTGCTCCAATCCAGAAGGAATGGTGCGGAAATTCCAGGTGATGTATAAGCAAAATTCTTGTGTAAACTGCGGGGCGTGCGCTGATGTGTGCCCCGTAGGAATCCATGTGATATCCAAAGAGACGGGAAAACATGAAATCCAGCGGGAAAAGGATTGCATCGGATGCATGAAATGCAAGAATGTCTGCCCCAATGCAGCGCTTACCATTGCCGGAGAAGTTAAAACCATTTCAGAACTGCTTAAAATCGTGGAAGAGGATTCTGCCTTTTATGATATTTCAGGCGGCGGCGTAACTCTTGGCGGCGGTGAAGTGACTGCCCAGCCGGAAGCAGCTTTAAATCTGTTAATGGCCTGTAAGCAGGAAGGGATCAATACAGCAATTGAGACCTGCGGTTATACAAGTACGGAAACGATTTTAAAAATTGCGGAGTATGTGGACTTATTCCTGTTTGATATCAAACATATGGATCCTGTCCGCCACAATGAACTGGTAGGTGTGAACAACGAACAGATCCTTACCAATTTAAAGGAACTGCTCCACCACCGTTTCAATGTGAAAGTCCGCATGCCTATGTTAAAGGGGATCAATGACAGCCGGGAAGAGATCGATGAAGTCATTAAATTCTTAATGCCCTTCCGTGACTATAAAAATTTTAAGGGAATTGATTTACTTCCGTATCATAAGCTGGGCGTTAACAAATACAATCAGCTTGATATGAAATATCCCATTGAAGGGGATCCAAGCTTAAGCCCGGAGGATTTAGACCGGATTGAAGACTGGATGAAGGAATATCAATTTCCGGTTACTGTAGTAAAGCACTAAGAAAGGGGAAAAGGCCATGATTGAGATGCAGCGTGTCATAGAGGAATCCGTTCCTGGTAAACAGGTGACCATCGCCCATGTGATCGCATCTCCCATTCCGGAGGTATATGAGTGCCTTGGCATCGATGAAATGGGAGCCATCGGAATTCTCACCCTGTCCCCTTTTGAAACCTCTATCATTGCGGCGGATATTGCAGCAAAGGCAGCAGATGTGCAGGTGGGCTTCTTAGACCGCTTCACAGGCTCTGTGATCATTGCCGGCGATGTGGACAGTGTGGAAACCGCTTTGACTGCGGTATGCGATACCTTAAAACGCGGGCTGGGTTATATGGTGCCTGCGGTAACCAAAACATGAGAAAGAAAAGAATCATGATCATCGGCCCCGGCGGCAGCGGAAAGACTTCCCTGGCTCATGTCATAAACGGTTTTATCGGTCCGGCCAGAAGAACCCAGAACATGGTGTATGGGGAAAAAACCTTAGATGTGCCGGGGGTTTACTTAGAAAGTCCCTGGATGCATAAGCATATCATTGCGGCGGCACAGGATGCCTCCCATGTACTGATGCTGGTAGACCAGTCCTCATGCAGGGAAAGTTACCCGCCTGGATTTGCAAAAGCGTTCCGGGTTCCCGTCATCGGTGTGATTACGGGAAGCGGAGAAAAACCGGAACATGACGGCTGGTGTATCCGTCAGTTAAAAAAGGCAGGGGTTCGGGAGCCCTATTATCATATTAATCTGTCTGAACGGACAGGCCTTCAGGAATTAATGGAGGCGTTAAAATAAAAGGAAAGGAGGGAAATGTAACGTGGAGCAATTTGTAATGAACACAAAAGTATATATGGGATCTTCCTGTCTGGATAAGTTAAAGGATCTTCCTGTAACAAAGGCTTATATTATCTGTGACCCCTTTATGGCCCAGTCCGGAAAGGTGAACTGGATTACAGAGCTTTTGCAGGAGAAGGGGAGCAGCTATGAAGTATTTTCTGAGGTAGTACCCGATCCGACCATTGAAGTCGTTTCAAAAGCCATAGGCGGAATGAAGTGTTTTGGTCCGGATGCAGTAATCGCCCTTGGCGGCGGCTCTGCCATTGATACGGCAAAGGCGTCTAGCCACATCTACAGTCAGATGGGAAATGAAAGACTGTACTTAATCGCGGTTCCAACAACCAGCGGCACCGGTAGTGAAGTAACTAATTTTTCTGTTATATCCGACCCACAGGCCCAGGCGAAATATCCGCTGCGTTCCGATAGTATGGTGCCGGATGCAGCATTTCTTGATCCCCGCTTTACGGTGTCGGTTCCGCCTCACATTACGGCAGATACGGGAATGGATGTGTTAACCCATGCCCTGGAAGCCTATGTTTCAACCAATGCAGGTGATTTTACTGATGCCTGCGCGGAAAAAGCGGTGAGACTGGTGTGGAACTACCTGACACGTACCGTAGAAGAAGGAAGCGACATGGAAGCCAGAACTCACATGCACAATGCTTCCTGTCTGGCTGGAGTTGCGTTTAACGGAGCTTCCTTAGGGCTTTGCCACAGCATGGCTCATGCCCTGGGAGCGCGCTTTCACATTCCGCACGGAAGAAGCAATGCGATCCTGCTTCCTCATGTCATCAGCTACAACGCCGGTCTGGAAGACGCTGGCGAACAGAAAGCCTGCGGCAGGTATGTGGCAATTGCCAATATGCTTGGAATCGCAGCCGGAACAGATAAGGCCACGGTACACGGCCTGGTGCGTCACATCAAAAATCTGATGAACAAGATCAAAATACCGCAGCAGATTACAGACTTAAAGATTGATAAAGACGAATTTGAGCAGGCCATACGGGAAATGGCGGAAAAAGCCCTGGCTGATAACTGCACATTGACCAACCCAAGGGTGCCTACGGTAGAAGAGATTGAAACCATCTATCGGAAACTGTGTAAGGGGGGCTATTAATGAAATTCATCACAGAAGATGATTTGAGGATTTTATTCAGAAGAGAACCCTTTACTTCTTATGATCTCCCTGCGGGAACCAGACTGACACCCGGAGCGCGCCAATTCCTGGTGGATAAGAAGATTCCCATAAGTGACGATCCCATGATGGTAAAACGAAAAAATGAGAAACCTGCAGAGAAAAAAGAAGAAGCACCGGAAAAAGAGATCTGCCGGGATCGTTTCTTGTTAAAAAAGAAAACGCTTCAGGCTCAGTTTCTGGAAACAGGTCTTGAACTGTTAAATCGGGATGTATTGCTAGCAGAGCAGATATTTGCCCTGGAGCGTAAACTTTCTGATCTGGGGAAAGACGGCCGGGAAGTGGAATTTGGATTTGAGCCCTGCACCGGATTTCATAAGGAAAACTTTAACAAGCCTTCCGACGATTGCTTTGAGATCACAGGTTTTCATGCACAGTCAGAAAAGGGAAAGGAAATCGTTCTTCTGCACCGCCTGCGCTGCAGCGTAAGAGAGCTGGCAGCGGAAACAGAGAATGCAGGTCTTAACCCGTTCATCAACCGCTTATCACAGATGATATGTCTGGAATATGGAGGAAAAACATGTCAAAGGAAGTAATAACATTTGATGGCTGCAATGAGCTGGTGAGCCAGTTTGAAGCAGTTGTTAAGCAGCCCGTTAAGGGAAGCTCCTCTGTTTACTATACCGGAGTCGATCTGGGAACGGCGTGTGTGGTACTGGCTGTTTTAGATGAGAACTACAAACCTGTGGCAGGCGCTTACCGGTATGCGGATGTGGTCCGGGATGGAATGGTCGTGGATTACATCGGTGCGATCCGGATTGTTCGGGAGCTTAAGGAAGAACTGGAGGAAAAGCTGGGCACAGAATTGATTTATTCGGCTGCAGCCATTCCTCCGGGCACCGATTCCCTGGATGGCGGAGCGATTAAAAACGTGGTTCAGGGAGCTGGATTTGAAATAACGGCCCTTCTCGATGAGCCTACGGCGGCAAACGCAGTTTTAAAAATTAAGAATGGTGCAGTCGTGGATATCGGAGGCGGCACCACCGGAATCTCCATTTTAAAAGATGGAAAGGTGGTGTATGTAGCGGATGAACCAACAGGAGGAACTCATTTTTCCCTGGTGGTCTCCGGTGCTTATCAAATGTCCTTTCAGGAGGCAGAGGTTTATAAGAGGAAAGAAGAACACCATAAAGAACTGCTGCCGGTTTTAAAGCCGGTTGTGGAGAAGGTGGCTTCCATCATAAAACGCCATATTGAAGGACACGATGTTCAGGAAATCTACTTGGTAGGCGGAACCTGCTGCCTGACTGGGATTGAAGCAATCATTGAAAAACAGACGGGAATCAGGACGAGAAAGCCTGAGAACCCAATGTTTGTAACTCCTCTTGGAATCGCATTTTCCTGTACGCAGGAAGAGCTGGCATAAAGGATGTGGACAATATGGAATACCGTATAATTAAATCACCGTCACAGGGAACCATGGATATCTTAAACCGCAGGAAGGGCTCCGGCACTTCCTCGCCCATAGGACCAGTGGATGCAGTGGGGCTGGTACAGGGCAGAATCATCGAAATGGTTTGCGCCGCAGATGTGGCAGAAAAAGCAGTAGGTGTTACGGTAGAAGACATCAGAGGAAGCTGCCCGCAGAACATGATCATGCTTGCGATTTTTGGAGATACGGCATCGGTAGAGGCAGCTATGGATGAAATTAAGCAAAGAGAGAAGAGAGGGGTGGAAGAATGGTAGCGGCCAGATTGATTGATAACATATGGGCCACCAGAAAAGCGGAGTCCTTAAATGGGTATAAATTTATGCTTGCCGAGATCATTGGAGGCACACGGGAAGGCGAGCGGCTGATTGTAGCAGATATCATCAGCGCGGGAATCGGTGACCGTGTGATCATTTCCACCGGCTCTTCTGCCAGGCGGATGCTGGGAAGCGATGAGATTCCAGTCGATGCCGTAGTAATTGGGATCATTGATGAAGATTGCCAATTTATATAGAAGGGAAGTGATCATATGAAGCAGTTGATTTGTGCAAAAGATGTAGAAAAGTTAAATGCTGAGGGAAAAAAGGTATTTTACGTGGAAACCGGAAGTATCATCACTCCGTCTGCTAAGGATGCAGCAGATTCATTCGGTATCAAATTCTGCGATAAGCCAGAAGAGCAGACACAGGCTCCGGCTGCTTTCGCAGCCATGGATATGGACAGCGAGAAAATTTATATGGTACTGAAGACTTTAATGGAAAAGGGTTTTTTAAATGATATTTTAAAACCCTACGAGTCTGAAAGCCATGGAAACGGTCTCAAAGTGGTTCGTGGAAGTTCTGTGAAAATGGATGTATTTGATACAGGAGATCCATCTGTCAAAGCTTACTACCAGGAGCTGGTAAGCAAAGAGGAATCCCATATCAGTGCAGGTTTCCTTGTGATCGACCATTCCAGCTTTGAATGGGAATTGACCTATGAAGAGATCGACTATGTAATCGAAGGAACCTTAACCGTTACCATTGACGGAAAGACCTATACGGCAAAAGCCGGAGATGTGCTCTTTGTACCGTCAGGCTCCAAGGTAATCTGGGGTTCCCCAGATAAAGCAAGAGTATTTTACGCAACGTATCCGGCAAACTGGGCTGATTTGGTTTAAGGAGGTAAACAATGCAGGCACTTGGCTTTATAGAAACAAAAGGCGTGCTGGTGGCTATTGAGGCGGCAGATGCCATGTTAAAGGCGGCAGACGTGTCTCTTCTGGAAAAGACCAAAGTCGGCGGAGGTCTCGTCGCTGTTACGGTGACCGGCGATGTGGCGGCAGTAAAGGCAGCGGTGGACGCCGGAGCAGCAGCGGTAGAACGCATAAACGATGCTGCTTTAGTAACACGCCATGTTATCGCCAGGCCTCATGATGAGCTGACGGCTGTAATCGGCGGAGGTACTCCTGACGAACCGGAAAAAGAACCAGTTCCGGAAACCGCAGAAGAACCAGCAGCTGAGGTACCTGAAGAGATACCGGCAGAAGAACCAGTCGAAGAATCTTCCAATGAACCGGAAACGGTGGATACCATAAAGCGGGAAACCGTGGACTTGTGGATGAAGCAGGACGGTCTGGAAGAGACCATGAAGATACTTGAAGATATGAAGGTAACAGAGCTTAGGACACTTGCCAGAGAATATCCGGAATTCAGTATAGCTGGACGAGAGATTTCAAAAGCAAATAAAACCCTGCTGCTGGAAGAATTCGGGAAGTATTATGGACAGAATGATTAATATTTTTAGAAAGGGAGAACGGGAACATGGAAAATTTTGATTTTGATTTACGTTCCATCCAGGAAGCAAGGGATTTAGCCAGATGCGGTGAAGCAGCCGCAAAAAAAATTGCCGGATTTACGGCAGAACAAATTGACACCATTCTTAAGAGTATGGCAAAGGCAGGAGAGGAACACGCTCTTTGCCTGGCAGAGATGGCTGTAGAAGAGACAGGCTTTGGAAAGGTCATGGACAAGGCATATAAGAACCATGCTGCTTCCACTCTTTTATATGAAGAAATAAAAGATATGAAGACAAGAGGAATCCTTGCAGAGGATACCGTGAATAAGACCATTGATGTGGCAGAACCGGTAGGACTTGTAATGGGTATCGTTCCATCTACAAATCCAACCTCAACTGTATTTTTTAAATCCATGATCGCCATTAAATCCGGAAACGCAATCGTATTTTCTCCCCATCCTTCTGCTGCAAAATGCACTCTGAAGGCTGCGGAGGTTATGAGGGACGCTGCAATTGCAGCAGGAGCACCGGAGGGAATCATCGGCTGTGTATCCATGCCTTCCATGGGGTCTACCAATGAACTGATGAAGTGTAAGGAAGTCTCCGTTATCATTGCAACCGGCGGCCCGGGTATGGTAAAAGCTGCATACAGCGCAGGAAAGCCAGCCATCGGCGTAGGTGCAGGAAACTCACCGGCTTACATAGAAAAGACGGCAGATGTGAAGCAGGCAGTAAAGACAATCCTTGCCAGCAAGACGTTTGACTATGGTACCATCTGTGCTTCCGAGCAGTCCATTATTTGTGAGGAGAGCAATCACGCAGAAGTTGTAGCAGAGTTAAAAAGCCAGGGCGGTTACTTTATGACAAAGGAAGAAACCGACAAAGTCTGTGCCCTGTTATTTAAAAACGGCCATAACATGAATGCCAAATTTGTTGGCCGTTCTCCTCAGGTGATTGCCCAGGCAGCCGGAATCCAGATTCCGGAAGGGGCCAAGGTCCTCATCGGAAAACAGGAAGGTGTCGGAGAGGGATATCCATTATCCTACGAAAAGCTGACAACTGTACTTGGTTTCTACACAGTAAAGAACTGGGAAGAGGCCTGCGGCTTAAGCATCCGCCTTTTACAGAACGGAATCGGACATACCATGAGCATTCATACCCAGGACAGGGATATGGTTCTTAAGTTCGCTGCAAAGCCTGCTTCCAGAATCCTTGTAAATACAGGCGGAAGCCAGGGTGGAACCGGAATCAGTACAGGCCTTCCGATTTCCTTTACATTAGGATGCGGAACCTGCGGAGGAAGCTCTGTTTCCGAAAACGTGAGCCCGAAACATCTCCTTAATGTGAAAAAGGTTGCTTTTGGTATTAAAGATTGCTCCACTATCGCAGCAGATGATCCAACCTTTACCTGGAAAGACAAAACCCAGGATGCTTCCTTTAGCCCTGCTGATTTCGTAGCTTCTTTTGATAAAAAAGAAGATGTGGCCTCTTCTGCCTGCCAGGGAGGAAACGATGACAATGAGAAGCTGGCAGCTCTTGTAAAAGAGATTGTACTTGCCATGAAAGGCCAGTAAAAACAGCAAGGAAGGAGAACAGGAATGGATAAGTATGAAGCGGTAATCAAACTCTTAATGGAAGCCGTGAAAGCGGAATCCGGAACAGATGAGTTTCGAATACCAGTTGGCGTTTCCAACCGCCATGTACATTTGTCCCAGGAAGACTTGGATGCTCTTTTCGGTAAGGGATACGAACTGACCAAGATGAAGGAGTTATCCCAGCCGGGTCAGTATGCATGCAAGGAAACGGTTACCGTATGCGGCCCTAAGGGAGCCATTGAGAAGGTCCGTATATTAGGTCCGGTCAGAAAACAGACTCAGGTCGAGGTTCTGGCAGCAGACTGTTTTAAGCTTGGAAAGAAATCTGAGCCTAAAATGTCCGGTGAATTAACCGGAACGCCAGGGATCACCCTGGTGGGACCAAAGGGTTCCGTTCAAACAAAAGAGGGCTTAATCATCGCCCAGAGACACATTCATATGACTCCTCAGGATGCCTTGAAGTTCGGCGTTCATGACGGTCAGACAGTTAGTATTCAGACAGAGGGGATCCGCGGCGGTATTTTTCATCATACGGCAATCCGCGTAACCGAAACATCAAGCCTGGAATGCCATCTTGATACGGAAGAAGCAAATGCCATGGGACTTGGCAGCTCTTCTGGCGTAACCATTGTAAAATAAGTGAACCATTAAAAATTAATTATAAATCAGGAGGATTTAAAAATGAAATATGATGCATTAGGAATGATTGAAACAAAAGGTTTAATTGGATCCGTTGAAGCAGCAGATGCTATGGTCAAAGCAGCAAACGTTACCCTGATCGGTAAAGAATTTGTAGGCGGCGGTCTTGTTACTGTTATGGTAAGAGGCGATGTAGGTGCTGTTAAGGCAGCTACCGATGCAGGTGCAGCAGCAGCTCAGCGTGTTGGTGAGCTTGTATCTGTACATGTAATCCCACGTCCACATGCAGAAGTTGAAACAATTCTTCCAGGTACAAAAGAAGCATAATTAATAAATTTGATAAGGTCTGTTTTTTACGGGTTCTTCCTGCAAAAAACAGGCCTTTTTTCAACATTTTTTTTAAAAATGTACAAAAATAGAAAGTTTATTGGAGTGTCAAGTTAAATTTCCGTATATAATAGACAAAATATGTTTTTTTAGGTATAATACCAATTATATGTGCAGGATGCAGAAAGCAGGTGTAATTATGCGACATAAAAAGAGCGTAATGAGAAGTTTCATGATGGTGACCCAACTGGGGATCAGTGTCATGGTACCTGTATTTGTATGTATTCTTGCCGGTTACTATATTGACCGGTATGCTGGGACAAAGCTGATATTATTATTTATGGTTCTGGGGTTTCTGGCTGGGGGATTCAATGCCTATAAGCTGGCAAAGGCTACACTGGCCATGAATGAAAGGGAGGAGTGGGTTGAGGATCAGAAGGAGCGCGTGGAGCGGCAAGCAGAGGCTGGACCCAAGGTGCATAAACCGAAGCAGCCAAGCCGCGTGAAAGGACATGATGATGAGAAACTTTCGTAGACAGGAGGATTTGTAATGGGGAAGGAAACAAAGAATCTGATGCTTGAGGTTTCTGCCGGAATTGTTATTTTCACGGCAGTGGCTATGCTAGGTGCATTATTTATGTATCCAAGTCGTGCTGTTTTTGCAGGACTGATTTTGGGAATGGTGTTAGCTCTGGCCATGTTTTTATCCATGGCTATGGTGCTTGAACGTTCTATGAAGACGGAAGATCCAAAGGCTGTTCAGAAGCAGAGTATTATTAGTTCAGTCCTTCGCTATCTGCTGCTTATTGTCATACTGGTGGCAGTTATTGTCCGGTTTTCGAACTGGTTCAATCCGGTCGCAGTAGTAATCGGAGTCCTCGGACTCAAGGTTGGAGCATTTTCTCAGCCTATTATCCACAAGATCGTGGCCAACAGGACAAAGGGAGAGTAATCTCCTTTGCGGTCAAGTGGGATCTCTTAAGAAAGGAGGCTTAAGCGTATGGTCGTTGCGAGTGCCAATAATGTAGACTTTATGATCAAAGGCGTTACAAAGTTTCAGGCGTTTGGTCAGGAACTTTGGGTTACAACCACGGAAATAGGCCTTAGCATCGTGACAATCGTAATCCTGATTATCGCAGTGATTGCCAACCGAAATATGAAACGGGCAACAGAAGTACCCGGCACCTTCCAGAATATTGTGGAGTTTGTCGTAGAGGCGCTTGATAACATGGTAAACGGTACTATGGGTCATAACGCAAAAAAATTTGTTAATTATATTGGAACAATATTTATTTTCATATTGTTCTGCAATATTGGCGGCTTATTTGGTCTTAGGACGCCAACCGGAGATTTCGGTGTGACATTTATGCTTGGTTTGTTTACCTTCGGCATAGTGCAATACCAGGGTATTAAGAATCACGGGATCGGTCATTTTACAAGTTTATTTCAGCCGTTTCCGGTTTTGTTCCCGATTAACGTAATCGGTGAGATTACAAACCCATTATCCCAGGCGCTTCGTTTGTTCGGCAATATGATGTCAGGCGTAGTTATTATGGGATTGTGGTATGGGATGATGCCTATCTTTGTAAAGATCGGTATCCCATCGTTTTTACATGTATATTGTGATGTATTCTCAGGCTGTATCCAGACATATGTTTTCTGTATGCTGACTATGGTATATGTCAATGATAAGATGGATTAAATTTCAATAATATTAAATTCAGGAGGAATTTTTCTATGAACGGATTTTCAGGACAGGATTTTATCTTAGGCTGCTCAGCAATCGGTGCAGGTCTTGCGATGATCGCAGGTATTGGACCTGGTATTGGACAGGGTATCGCAGCAGGCCATGCTGCAGCTGCAGTAGGACGCAATCCGGGCGCAAAGTCTGATATAACATCTACCATGCTTTTAGGACAGGCCGTTGCCGAGACAACAGGTCTTTATGGTTTCGCTGTTGCTGCTATCCTCATGTTCTTAAAGCCATTCAGCTAAAGATCAGAATGGCGGGAGGCATAAGCCTGCCCTCAGAATGGGGAAAGAATAAAGAGCGAAAGGAGGCGAAACCTTGGATCGATTATTGGGATTTGACCCACAGCTGCTTTTCGATTCGTTTGTAACAGGCATCAATATATTCATCCTGTTTTTTGCGTTATCCTATATGCTGTTCAATCCGGTACGGGAAGTGCTGGAAAAAAGAAGACAGAGGATTGCGGGAGAATTAAAGAACGCTGCCGACGATAAGGAAGCAGCGCGGGCAATGAAGGAAGAATATGAAGCCAGACTTCTTGAAGTTAAGAAAGAGGCAGAAGGAATCTTAGAGGATGCCAGAAAAAGAGCGAAACAGCGTGAGGCAGAGATTATTACAGAAGCCAGGGAAGAAGCGGACCGCATTGTTACGCGGGGCAGCCGTGAGGTGGAACTGGAGAGAAAGAAAGCACTTGATGATATGAAGGATCAGATCATATCCATCGCTTCTGTTATGGCCGGCAAGGTCGTAGCTGCTTCCATTGACACTACGGTGCAGGATGCCCTGATTGACGAGACTTTGAAAGAGATGGGTGAAAGCACATGGCAAAGCTAGTATCAAAGGTATACGGCGATGCATTGTTTGAGGAAGCTCTTAATAAGCAGGAAGTGGACGCTTTGTTTGAGGAAGTGAAGAGCCTGCAGGTGATCTGGCACGAGAATCAGTCATTGGCGGAGCTTCTTAATAATCCGAAGATTGTAAAGGAAGATAAAATCGGCATTATTAAGAATATTTTCGGCGGACGCGTATCGGATGACCTGATGGGTTTTCTGGCAGTCATTGTCGACAAAGGCAGGCAGAAGGAGATTCCGGCAATCTGTGAATACTTCATTAACGCTGTCAAGGAATATAAGAAGATCGGCGTGGCCCATGTGGCCAGCGCTGTTGAATTAAATGAAGGGCAGAAGGCCCGGCTGGTAGAAAAGCTGTTAAATACAACTCAGTACGTAGATTATGAGATGGATTATCAGGTTGACCCGTCAATCATTGGCGGTATGGTAATCAGGATCGGAGACCGGGTGGTGGATTCCAGCATTAAAACGCAGATTTACGAACTGCGCCGCAGCCTGTTAAAGCTGCAATTGACCTGATTTCCACTTTACTGCTCATGTTTTTTACATGAAGGTAAGCCTGAGTTTAGGAAATCAGTTGTCCGGAGAGCCGTTAGGTGAAACGGACACATTATAAACTTAGAAAGAAGGTGCAAACCTTAATGAATTTAAGACCAGAAGAGATCAGTTCTGTCATCAAGGAACAGATTCAAAGATATTCTACGAAACTGGATGTCTCTGATGTTGGTACAGTCATTCAGGTAGCGGATGGTATTGCCCGTATCCATGGCCTTGAGAATGCCATGCAGGGAGAGCTGCTTGAGTTCCCGGGAGAAATCTACGGCATGGTGCTTAACCTGGAAGAGGATAACGTTGGTGCGGTTTTACTTGGTACCGGCGCTATCAGCGAGGGTGATACAGTTAAGACTACCGGACGAGTGGTGGAAGTACCTGTTGGTGATGCATTGACTGGACGTGTTGTTAATGCTTTAGGACAGCCCATCGATGGAAAAGGACCGATCCTGACAGACAAGTTCCGCAAGATTGAGCGTGTGGCTCATGGAGTTATTGACAGAAAATCAGTAGATACTCCCCTTCAGACCGGTATTAAGGCGATTGATGCCATGATTCCTATTGGAAGAGGACAGCGTGAGCTGATCATTGGTGACCGCCAGACCGGAAAGACGGCGATTGCCCTTGATACGATTATTAACCAGAAGGGCCAGGGAGTTAACTGTATATATGTTGCTATTGGACAGAAGGCATCTACGGTAGCCAACATTGTTAAGACACTGGAAGAGTACGGTGCCATGGATTATACCACCATCGTCGTGTCAACGGCATCTGATTTAGCGCCTCTTCAGTATATTGCTCCATATTCCGGATGCGCCATAGGAGAGGAATGGATGGAAAACGGGGAGGATGTATTAGTTGTTTACGATGATTTAAGTAAACATGCAGCCGCTTACCGTACCTTATCCCTGCTGCTTAAGAGACCGCCGGGCCGTGAAGCTTACCCGGGTGATGTTTTCTATCTGCATTCCAGACTGCTGGAGAGAGCCTCAAGGCTTTCAGAAGAGCTGGGAGGAGGTTCTTTAACAGCCCTTCCGATCATTGAAACACAGGCAGGCGACGTATCCGCGTATATTCCGACGAATGTTATTTCTATTACAGACGGGCAGATTTACCTGGAGACAGAGATGTTTAACGCAGGTTTCCGTCCAGCCATCAACGCAGGCCTTTCCGTATCCCGTGTAGGCGGCTCTGCCCAGATCAAGGCTATGAAGAAGATCGCAGCTCCTATCCGCGTGGAACTGGCGCAGTACCGCGAGCTTGCAAGCTTCGCACAGTTTGGTTCCGAGCTTGATAAGGAGACAGCAGAACAGCTTGCCCAGGGCGAGAGGATTAAAGAGGTATTAAAGCAGGGCCAGTATCAGCCGATTCCGGTTGAATACCAGATCATCATAATCTTTGCAGCGACAAAGAAGCTGCTTTTGGATATCCCTACCGGGAAAATCCTTGATTTTGAAAAGGCTTTGACCAGTTTTATTGACACCAAATATTCTGAAATTCCCGCAAGCATCCGCGAGACAAAGCAGATCACGCCTGAGACAGAGGAATTGCTTGTAAAGGCAATTAACGAATGCAAAGCAGGTGTTTTTTAAAGGCAGGTGAACAATCATGGCATCCATTAGGGATATCAAACGAAGAAGAGACAGTATTTCCAGTACCGAACAGATTACGAAAGCCATGAAGCTCATATCTACCGTTAAGCTGCAGAAGTCCAAGGCTAAGGCAGAGGAATCCAAACCCTATTACGAAATGATGTATGATACCATAGGCTCCATGCTGCGCAAATCCGGCAGCATAGACCATAAGTATTTAAAGGCAGGAGATTCTAAGAGAAAGGCAGTCATTGTCATCACTTCAAACCGTGGACTGGCAGGAGGCTATAACAGTAACATTGCCAAGATGGTTCATGGAGATGAGAGGCTTACGCCGGAACTTACGGATGTTTATGCCATTGGGAGGAAAGGGAAGGAAGCACTGGTAAGAAAGGGATATACGATCGCCGAGGATTATTCTGAGGTGATCAATGAACCGATCTACCGCGATGCGGCCGATATTACCATGGAGCTTCTGGATGCATTTGGACAGAACCGGATAGGTGAAATTTATCTGGCTTATACATCTTTTAAGAATACTATGACCCAAGTACCGACTCTTAAAAAGCTTCTCCCGGTTGAAATGGAAAAGGGAAGCGAAAAAACGGATCTGACTTTAATGAACTATGAGCCGGATGAGGATCAGGTATTGGATTCCATTATTCCTAAGTATATGAGCAGCATGATCTATGGCGCTTTGCTGGAAGCCGTTGCAAGTGAAAACGGAGCCAGAATGGCGGCCATGGACTCTGCGACCAATAATGCGGAAGAGATGATAGAAGAACTTGGACTGGCATATAACCGGGCAAGACAGGGGTCTATTACCCAGGAGCTTACCGAGATCATAGCCGGAGCCAATGCGATTTCATAAGGTAATCGAACTTCATTTTAGCAGGAACGAGAGAAATATATAAGAAGGAGAAACAAGATGGCAGGACAAAATATTGGTAAGATCACTCAGATCATCGGTGCCGTACTGGATATCAAGTTCAGCCAGGGCAAGCTGCCCGATATCAATGAAGCCATTGATATCACTGCAAAGGATGGCAGCAGACTGGTTGTAGAAGTATCCCAGCATCTTGGCGATGATACGGTAAGATGTATCGCCATGGGATCCACCGATGGACTGGTACGTGGTATGGACGCGGCGGCTACCGGCGCTCCGATTACCGTACCGGTTGGAGAGGAGACATTGGGACGTATATTTAACGTTCTGGGTGATCCGATCGATAATAAACCGGCACCGGAAGTAAAAGAGCATTTTCCGATTCACAGATCGGCTCCCACCTTTGAGGAGCAGTCCACGGAAACTGAGGTTCTTGAAACCGGTATCAAGGTCGTTGACCTTCTCTGCCCTTACCAAAGGGGGGGTAAGATCGGCCTTTTCGGTGGTGCCGGAGTAGGTAAAACCGTATTAATTCAGGAGCTGATCCGTAACATAGCCACAGAACACGGCGGATATTCCGTATTCACCGGCGTTGGCGAGCGCACCCGTGAAGGAAATGACCTTTATCACGAGATGCAGGAATCAGGCGTTATTAATAAAACAACCATGGTGTTCGGACAGATGAATGAGCCGCCGGGCGCACGTATGAGGGTAGGCCTTACCGGCCTTACCATGGCTGAGTATTTCCGTGACCAGGGCGGAAAAGATGTACTGTTATTCATTGACAACATTTTCCGTTTCACCCAGGCAGGTTCCGAGGTTTCCGCTCTGCTTGGACGTATGCCTTCCGCAGTAGGCTATCAGCCGACGCTGCAGACCGAGATGGGCGCTCTTCAGGAGAGGATCACTTCCACGAAGAATGGTTCCATTACATCGGTTCAGGCAGTTTACGTTCCCGCCGATGACTTAACGGACCCGGCTCCGGCCAACACATTTGCTCATCTGGATGCAACCACGGTTCTTGACCGTTCCATCGTGGAGCTGGGTATTTATCCGGCGGTTGATCCCCTTGGTTCCACATCCAGAATTCTTGATCCCCGTATCGTAGGTGAGGAACACTACCGTGTTGCCCGCGGGGTTCAGGAAGTGCTTCAGAAGTATAAAGAGCTTCAGGATATCATTGCCATGCTGGGTATGGATGAGCTTTCTGAAGAAGATAAGATCACGGTGGCCCGTGCAAGAAAGATCCAGAGATTCTTGTCTCAGCCTTTCTTCGTTGCAGGACAGTTCACCGGACTGGAAGGCCGTTATGTGCCGCTTTCTGATACCATTCAGGGCTTTAAGGAGATTTTGGAAGGTAAGCATGATGACATTCCGGAGAGCTATTTCTTAAATGCAGGCAGCATTGAGGACGTTCTTGCCCGTGTGAAAAAATAGGGGGTGGGAATATGGCTGATTTATTCAAACTGCAGATCATTACTCCGGAACGGAAGTTTTACGAGGGAGAGGCTTCCATGGTGGAGCTTACTACCACGGAAGGGGATATCGGCGTATACCGGAATCATATCCCCATGACTGCCATTGCTGCCCCGGGAGTCTTAAAGATTCACGAGGAGGGCGGAGTGAAGAATGCGGCCCTGATGTCTGGTTTTATTGAGATTTTACCGGAGAAGATCGTCATTATGGCGGAAGTTGTGGAATGGCCGGAAGAAATCGATACAAGCCGTGCAGAGGAGGCTAAGATTCGTGCAGAGCGCCGCTTAAAAGAACAGAGCGGAAAAATTGATAATGCAAGAGCGGAAGCTGCTCTGAGAAGAGCTCTTATAAGGCTTTCACTTACAAAGTAACGAAAAGGGATTTGAACCTATTAAAACAGGTTCAAATCCTTTTTTATTGACCTGCTGGGAAGCGTTATGGTATCATTATTGCAGTTAAAATGCAGGAATTTGGGATAATCCGGCATTTATGGATTAAACCTTTTTTTTGTGGTATACTATTAGGCAGATTATACAAACAGGGGGATAAATTATGAAGAAAACATCATTAGTGATTATGGCGGCGGGCATTGGAAGCCGGTTTGGCGGAGGAATCAAACAGCTGGAACCGGTAGGACCAAGCGGTGAGATTATCATGGACTATTCCATATACGATGCACTGAATGCCGGATTTGACAAAGTTGTGTTCATCATAAGAAAGGATCTGGAACAGGATTTTAAGGAGATCATAGGAAAGAGGATCGAAAAGATTGCTCATGTGGAGTATGCTTATCAGGAACTTGATGACCTTCCAAAAGGTTATACAAAGCCAGCCGAAAGAACAAAGCCATGGGGAACCGGCCAGGCACTTTTATGTGCCAAAACGGTGATTCATGAACCTTTTGTCGTCATCAATGCGGACGATTATTATGGAAAAGAAGGTTTTATAAAGATTCATGAATACCTGGTGAATGAGATGGATCCAATGTCAAAGCCTTTTGATATCTGCATGGGAGGATTTGTTCTTGGCAATACCTTAAGCGAAAATGGAGGAGTAACCCGTGGAGTATGCCAGGTGGATGAAAGAGGAATCTTAAAAGGGGTTACAGAGACGTACGAGATCAGGCAATGCGATGACTGGGCGGAAGGCCGCAGTGAGGAAGGAACCCCGGTGAGGATCCCTTTGAACCAGAATGTTTCCATGAATATGTGGGGGCTTTCCCCTGCGTTTCTTGAGGAACTGGAGGGAGGATTCCCCGGATTTTTGGCCGGTTTAAAAGAAGGGGATGTGAAAACGGAATATCTGCTTCCTAAGATCATCGATAAGCTTGTCGGGGCCCAGAAAGCGCAGGTAACGGTGCTTGAAACAAGAGACCGGTGGTTTGGCGTGACCTATAAAGAGGACAAGCCCGCTGTGGCGGCGGCTATCCGAAACCTGGTTTCCGAAGGTGTATATCCGGAGCGCCTGTTCGATGTGAGGTAATAATAATAAACGGTTTTCTGATCGGTTGTCTATCAGAAAACCGTATTTTCATTTAAGGGGATTTTGCACTTTCCCTTTTTGCTTTGCATATTATAGTGTTGTATAAGCAGAAAGCAGGGAGTGATAACAGCCGTGCCGATTAACCCGGATTATACTTATGGAAACAGATTTCAGGAACTGGAGCCATATATGCTTTATGGCGATAGGAGTGCCGCAGAGCGTTCCTTTGAAAGAAAAGATTCCATTGTACAGGATTTGGAATATTTACAAGGAATGTACCCAGGACATATGAAACGTTTGCAGGAATACGTAGTTTCAGCGTGTGATCATCTGGATTATAAAAACAGTCCCATGTATGACGAATATCCGGATCGTTTGATGATCAACCAGGTCTGCGATTCCATCTGTGACCAAATACGCAGGGATGGTATCCTAATTGATGAACTGGCAGCAGAACCAGTAGACACAGAACAGTCGGCTGCAGAGCAGGAAAGTGCAGAACAAATGGAGTGGGGAGCAGACGAGATGGATGAATCGGATCTGTTGTCTCAGGACCGTGATTCGTCATGGGATCAACCGTGGGGGCCAAGAGGTCCGAGAGGTCCAAGAGGTCCAAGAGGTCCAAGAGGACCGTGGGGGCCAAGAGGGCCATGGGGACCCTGCGGACCATGGGGGCCATGTGGTGGACCGAGAGGACCGTGGGGACCATGGGGGCCATGGGGACCGAGAGGACCTTGGGCCCAGAGTCTCGATGATGGTTGGTTAGATGGCGTTGTTAATGTACTTCTGCTTAATGAAATGCACCGCAGGAGATGCCGCAGCGGACTTTGCACATAGGGAGAAGAGAAGCAGCAGCTAAATCAATGTCAGTAAGTTAAGCTAAAAATCAACGTCATAATAATTTACAAAACAGTTGAAAGATTATAACTAGTTCTTTCAACTGTTTTTTTGCATCTGAATAAGACAGATCAAAAATCTGCTTTATTCATACCGGATCCCCCTAATATTTAACCAAGAAGCATTGGTTTATCTTTTTCTGCAATAATTCTTGCTAGAATAATTGTAAAATATCCCAAATTGTTTATTAAGATTTTTTTAATATTACCACCTAATCCTTATACTCATTTTCATATACAGTAGTCGTAGCACTACCAATAATTCGCACTAACATTATACCACGACAACATTTTAACGAAATATAGTCGTAATTATCGCGTTTTTTTTCTTCCTAAACGTAATTTTTTTTTCATTAGCCACAATTCCCAAGATTATACATTACCTCATATCTATGATTTGCAGCACCGGATGCCCGGCGTTTAACGAATGTTTAAGAAATTTTTCATTGTAGTTTTGGATATTATTGTATACAATAAAGAAGACAAGGTTGAAGAAAAAACAGAGGAAATTCAGGATGAATCGATTAGTTAAAAAAATAGGAATCTTATCTGCGGTTTTTATTGCGGCAATCGCAGTTTATTTTATGTGGAATCAGAAAGATACAGAAAAAAGTGATGTTATGGTGTATACCTCCATGGAGGAGGCGGCTTTGCCTGTGGTATATTCCGATATGTACGGAAGAAAGATGAACCTTCTCCATGGGTACACCCAGGATATGAAGCAGGCAGTTTCCAGGGAAGCCCTTACCGTCCTTCCTGCAGACAGGTCTATGAACATACAGATCTCGGATTATAAAGGCAGCATCCAGGGGATTGAGTATGAAGTCCGAAGTATGGATCTGGGACGTCTGGTGGAACGGACAGAGGTAAATACATGGAACGAGGGAGAGGGAGGTGTCACGGCCACGCTTCCGATTCAGAACCTTTTGACAAAGGATAAGGAATACCTTCTCATCCTGACGCTGGATACCTCCGGGAATGGGAAGCTGCTTTATTATACCCGCATTATATGGACGGACAGCACCAATGCAAAGGATATGATCGATTTTGCAGTTGATTTTACGACCCGGACCTTTGATTATGATCAGGCCCGGCAGCTTACCACTTATCTGGAAACCAGCGAGGGAGAGGATAACAGCTCCCTTGGCCATGTGACCATTCGCTCCAGCTTTTCCCAGCTCACATGGGGAGGGCTTTCCGTGAAACCGGAAGGAGACATAAGGGTTACTCTGAAAGACTTAGATGGAGTCATGTGCAGCGTGAAACTGGACTATGAGGTGACCAGGAACGGAGAAGATGATATTCAGGAGTTTTATGAGGTGGAAGACAGTTTTACCATGAAATGGGACAGCAGGCGTATCTACCTTATGGATTTTGAACGCAATACCAATCAGGTGTTTTCCGGCCAGAAAGGATTGTTCTCCGGTAAACGGATTATGCTTGGGATTACAAACCCGGATGAAATACGAACGGCTAAAAGCCCGTCAGGGGATTGCCTGGCCTATGTGGTAAACCGTGATCTCTGGGCCTTTGACCAGAACCGTGAGCATGCGGTAAAGGTGTTCTCCTTCCGAAGCGGCGAAGACGATGGGCTTCGCAGCGGCTACAACCAGCATGATATTAAGATATTGTCGGTCAAAGATAACGGGGATGTGGATTTTCTGGTTTATGGGTATATGAACCGTGGGATTCACGAGGGAAGCTTAGGTGTCGCCATGTATCAGTACAGCAGTCAGGACAACGCCACCACGGAGCGTTTCTTCACTCCCGTGACCCTGTCCTTTGAGGTACTTAAGGAAGACATCGACCAGCTGGCTCATGTGGGAACCAATGGGATGCTTTATCTGATGTCGGACCGGGCGGTTTACGGTATTGATTTAAACAGCAATGAATATATGGTCCTGGCGGACTCCCTGGTTGAGGGCGGATATGCGGTCAACAGCAGGTCGAGCCGTTTTGCTTGGCAGGAGAGCAGTGAACTTTATGGAGCCGGAGTGGTTCATCTCATGGATCTGGATACCGGAGTGAAAAGAGAGATAACCGGCGGCGAGGATAATATTTACAGGCCCCTTGGATTTGTAGGGGATGATTTCATTTATGGAATTGCCCGAAAAGGCGATGTGTGGGTGCAAAACGGAAGGACAAAGGATGCTCCCATGTACCGGATCGAGATCATGGACCAAAGCGGAAAGATCGTTAAGGAATATGAACATGAGAATGTTTATATTGCAGATGTGTCCGTGGATAACAGCAGGATCCATCTTACTCAGGTATCAAAATCCGGTGATCAGTCTTATGTGGCTTTTAAACAGGATACCATTGTCTGTAATCAGGAACTTGCAGACGGAGAGATGGAAGGCATTGGCTGGTATGCCTCGGAGGACAGGAGAAAGCTGTATTTTGTCCAGCTGGATAAAGACGCGGTGAGCCGGGAAATAAAAATTGCGGTTCCCAAAAAGGTAGCCTATGAAACCACGGAAGTGGTGGAGCTAAAGGGGAATTCCAGAAACCAGGAAAACCTGTTTTATGCCTATGGGGGAGGCCATTATCTCGGAGGCAGCCGAAGCTTTACGGATGCCCTTGCCCTTGCCTATGACAAGATGGGAGTTGTGACCGATAAGAATCAGGAAATCATATGGAGCCGGGTGAACCGTCCGCCGGTCCGCAATATGAAGGAGCCTCTAAAAACAGGAGCAGCCTTTCTGCGGAACCTGGAAGGGTTTAGTGATAACAGCTTCTATGGGGATGGAGTCCTTATGTTAGATGCCAGGGGCTGTACGTTAAGCCAGGTATTGTATTTCATCGGCCATGGATGTCCGGTGGCAGCCTATACTATTCAGGGCGGCTATGTGCTCCTTTCCGGCTATGATTCCTATAATGTTACGGTCTATAATCCAGGAACCGGAGAGAGCCAGAAGATGGGCTTAAATGATGCCTCTGCATACTTTTCCGGCCAGGGGAATGACTTTGTCTGCGGAGTATTTACGGAATAGAAAACGCGTTCTCTTTACAAATTCATAAGATATGTTATAATCATAAAAGGCTAATGGAAAAAATTTAAGAAATTTGTAATAGATAACATGATAATCAGAGGTGTGAAATGGAGCAGTATATTATGAAGGGCGGAAATCCCCTGGTCGGTGAAGTGACCATTGGCGGAGCAAAGAATGCCGCTTTAGGAATTCTGGCAGCAGCGATCATGACAGATGAGGATGTTCTGATCGATAATTTACCTGATGTCAGAGATATAAATGTGTTGCTGGAGGCTATAGAGGAGATCGGTGCCAAGGTAGAGCGGATTGACAGACATACGGTCTGCATCAATGGAAAGACCATCCGGGAAGTTTCGGTAGATGATGATTATATCCGTAAGATCAGGGCTTCCTATTATTTTATAGGAGCCATGCTTGGCAAATACAAAAGCGCCCAGGTTCCCCTTCCGGGAGGCTGTAACATCGGAAGCAGGCCCATTGACCAGCACTTAAAAGGATTTCGCGCTCTTGGAGCTGATGTGAGGATTGAACGGGGGGCCGTAATTGCCCATGCCATTGATTTGGTGGCAAGCCATATCTATCTGGATGTGGTAAGCGTTGGGGCTACCATCAACGTCATGATGGCTGCTACCCTTGCAGAGGGACAAACGATACTGGAAAACGTGGCAAAAGAGCCTCATGTAGTTGATGTGGCAAACTTTTTAAACAGTATGGGTGCTAACATCAAAGGCGCCGGCACGGATACCATCCGTATCCGTGGGGTGAGAAAGCTCCATGGAACCGAATACTCCATCATTCCGGACCAAATTGAAGCAGGTACCTTTATGTGTGCTGCTGCCATCACCCGTGGAGATGTTATGGTAAGAAATGTCATCCCTAAGCATTTAGAGGCCATTTCTGCAAAGCTTTTGGAGATGGGATGTGAGGTTGTAGAGTTTGATGATGCGGTCCGTGTAGTAGGGAAGTCCTATCAGAAACATACCGATATCAAGACACTTCCATATCCGGGATTTCCAACGGATATGCAGCCTCAGATGACAGTGACCCTGGCCCTTGCAAAAGGCACCAGCGTAGTTACAGAGAGTATTTTTGAAAACCGTTTCCGCTATGTAGATGAGCTTTCCCGTATGGGAGCAAATGTCAAAGTAGAAGGAAATGTAGCCGTTATTGACGGTGCAGATGGCTTTACCGGGGCGTTTGTCAACGCTCCTGATCTCCGTGCAGGTGCAGCGCTGGTGATTGCCGGATTAGCTGCGGATGGATATACGGTTGTGGATGAGATCGGATATATCCAGAGGGGCTATGAATGCTTTGAAGAAAAGCTACAGGGCCTTGGCGCCATGATTGAAAAGGTAGATTCTGAACATGAAGTAAAGAAATTTAAATTAAAAGTAGGCTAGGCGGGGATATTTCCCGCCTTTTCCTATCGTTTGAGCCCCGGGGCTATTGCTTTTCCATACCTTTTTCCGAAAGTGACCGTATGGAGGTGGCATATTCCGACGGCGTCATCCCGGTCAGCTTTTTGAACTGCCTGGAAAAATAGTGGACAGAGGTATAACCCAAACGGTCTGCAATTTCAGTAAAGTTCAATTGGTTGCTGCGGATCAACTGCTTGGCTGCGTCGATTTTCATGCCGGTAAAGAAATCGATGACCCCGCAGCCATATGCTTTATGGAAAATTTTCTGCAGCTGCGACCGTCCGGTTAGATTATCCCGGCAGATGGTTTCGATGGTAAGGTGTTCCCCGATATGCTCCTCCATATATCGGATGATGCGGTTATGTGCATCTCCGTGCATGGGACTTGCAGTGACCCGTCCCGTGGAAATCTGCTCCGGATTTGAAAAGTATCTGCGGTAAAGATGGATGATCAGCTCTTCTAAATAATTTCCGATCAGCTGCTCTGCTCCAAAGGACAGGGAAGGCTGCCTTCGCACCAGTTCCTCCTGGTAGGGATTGTCAAGCCTTCCTGAAAAGGCATTCCTTGCCTCAATGATGATTTGCGCCAGCAGAGCCATCTCCGTCTCCTGTACGGACAGGACTTCTCCCTCAAAGGATTTCATGAAGGGAGAGTTGCATTCAAAGCTTACCACCACCAGATTGGGTGCAACAGTTCCGTTGGTCAGGATGTTGTGAAACTCCCCGGGCTTGTGGAAGATGATGTTTCCCCGCTTTAAAGGAATCCGCTTATCTCCGGCCATTACATCGATGACTCCCTTGTCAACGCACACGAACTCCCAGAAGTCATGGCTTTCCCCTGGAAAGGAGAAATCGCTCATGTATTCAAAATAGTGAATGGTTATAACCTTTTTAACAATCGCTGAGGAACGCAGCTGGGTGCTTTTATATACCATGGAAACCTCCTTCCGTCCAGATGTGAATGTGTTATAGACAGTATACCACATTCCATGGTAAAATGGTGAGAAGAGAACGATAATGCAAATTAAATAATAAATAGTGCAAATATCTTTTGGCCTGCATTCATTATACTGAGGTTAATAGAATTTAGGAGGTAACATCGATGAACAAGAAACCGGTTCTGGTAATTATGGCAGCAGGTATGGGAAGCCGCTACGGTGGCTTAAAGCAGATTGATCCTGTAGATGCCCATGGAAACAAGATCATTGATTTTTCTATCTATGATGCAGTTTGGGCTGGATTTGAAAAGGTTGTCTTTATCATTAAGAAAGACATTGAACAGGAATTTAAAGAAAACATCGGGAACCGCATGGCGGCTCATGTGCAGGTAGAATACGTATATCAGGAGCTTGATAAGCTTCCGGAAGGTTATGAGATACCGGAGGGAAGAGTAAAGCCCTGGGGAACAGGACATGCAATTTTATGCTGCAAGGACGTGGTAGACGGACCTTTTGCAGTTATTAATGCAGATGATTACTACGGAAGAAGTGCCTTTGTTTCCATTTATAACCAGCTTAATAAGGTTTCTGACGGGGAGAAATACCAGTACACCATGGTAGGCTACCAGCTTTACAACACCCTGACGGAAAACGGTCATGTGGCAAGAGGTGTGTGCAGCACCGATGAAGCAGGAATGCTCGTTGACATTCATGAGCGGACCAGGATCGAAAAGCATGGCGACATGGCGGAATTTACAGAAGATGACGGGAAAACCTGGACTGAACTTGGAGAGGACACCATCGTGTCCATGAACATGTGGGGATTTACAAGCAGCATATTAAAGGAGCTTGAGGAACGGTTTGCCGCATTTTTAGACAGAGAGCTTCCTGTAAATCCGTTGAAGTGTGAATACTTCCTTCCCTTTGTGGTTGATGAGCTGTTAAAGGAAGACAAGGCAGAGGTTTCAGTACTTAAGAGCGTGGACCGCTGGTACGGAGTCACTTACAAAGAAGACAAAGAGACGGTGGTAAGTGCCATCAAAGAACTGAAAGAAGCTGGCCTGTATCCGGAAAAGCTATGGGAGGAAAAGTAATGGGAGACGCACAGTGCGGAAAAATCAGAGAGGCCATCGGGCTTCTGACCTTTGAGGGAGAGCCGGTTTCATGGAACCGCTATGGTAGCGGTCATATTAATGATACATTTCGTCTGATCTGCAAGACAGAAGAAGGGGAAAAACACTACATCATCCAGAGAATCAACCATGAAGTCTTTAAGGATCCGGTTTCTCTTATGAGAAACATTGCAGGCGTCACTTCCTTTTTGCGGGAAAGGATTCAGGCTCAGGGCGGAGATCCGGCCAGGGAGACGCTTAATATTGTAAAAGCAAAAGATGGTAAGGATTACTGTCAGGACAGTGACGGAAATTATTGGAGAGGCTATCTTTTTATTGGAGGGGCCACCACCTATGATAAGGTAAGACAGCCGGAGGATTTCTACCGGAGCGGTAAGGCATTCGGGCGGTTTAAACGCCTGCTGGCAGAATACCCGGCAGATGAACTGGCGGAAACCATTCCTAATTTCCACAACACCCCGGTTCGTATGGAAGCCTTTAAGGCGGCTGTGAAAGCAGATATCTGCGGCCGTGCCCATCTGGTAGAGGCTGAAATAAAATTCGCCCTTGACCGGGAGAAAGAGGCATCCATTGCCATGGATATGTTAAAGGAAGGCAGGCTTCCTCTCTGTGTTACCCACAATGATACTAAGCTTAATAACATCATGATCGATGATGAAACAGGGGAAGCCCTGTGCGTGATTGACTTGGATACGATTATGCCAGGTCTGTCCATCTTTGATTTTGGCGATTCCATCCGTTTTGGGGCCAATACGGCAGAAGAGGATGAGCCTGATGTGAGCAAGGTATCCTTGTCCCTTCCTCTGTTTGAGACCTATACCAGGGGATATATAGAGGGTTGCAAGGGAAGTCTGACGACAGAGGAAAAGGAGATGCTTCCTATGGGAGCAAAGCTGATGACCTTTGAGTGCGGCGTCCGCTTCCTTACAGATTTCCTTCAGGGAGATACTTATTTCCATACAAGCAGAGAAAATCACAATCTGGACCGTACCAGAACCCAGTTTGCTCTTGTAGCCGACATGGAAAAGAAGTGGAATGAGATGGAAGAAATTGTCCGCAAGAGTGAAAAATAATTCACTTGAGTCATTCGTAAACAAAATATGAAAAAGAAAGAGGAGAGAATATGAGAATATTGGTAACCGGAGGCGCCGGATATATCGGCAGCCATACATGCATTGAGCTTTTGGAACAAGGTCATGAAGTTGTTGTAGTGGATAACCTTTGTAACTCCTCCAGGGTGTCCCTGGAGCGGGTAGAAGGCATTACCGGGAAAACGGTGACCTTCTATGAAGCAGACCTTTTGGACCGGGATGCATTAGATGCGATATTTGATAATGAGAAAATCGATGCTGTCATCCATTTTGCCGGATTAAAGGCTGTGGGAGAGTCCGTTGCCAAACCTTTGGAATATTACCACAATAACATCACCGGAACTCTGATTCTGTGTGATGTTATGAGGGAGCATAAGGTAAAGAACATCATATTCAGCTCCTCAGCAACCGTATACGGAGATCCGGCTTTTGTGCCGATCACGGAAGAATGCCCCAAAGGTGCCATTACCAATCCTTACGGGCAGACAAAAGGCATGCTGGAGCAGATCCTCACAGACCTTCATACCGCTGATCCGGAATGGAGTGTGATCATTCTCCGCTATTTCAATCCTGTTGGCGCTCATAAGAGCGGTTTAATCGGAGAAGATCCTGCGGGAATCCCCAATAACTTAACACCCTACATTACCCAGGTTGCAGTCGGCAAGCTGAAAGAAGTCGGAGTATTTGGAAATGACTATGACACACCTGATGGAACCGGAGTCAGGGATTATATCCATGTGGTAGATCTGGCCCTTGGGCATGTAAAAGCCCTTGAAAAGATGGCCTCCTCAGAGCCATTGGTACGTATCTATAATCTGGGAACCGGGCAGGGCTTTAGCGTGCTTCAGATGATCGAAGCGTTTTCTAAGGCATGCGGAAAAAATATCCCATATTCCATCAAGCCCCGCCGCCTAGGCGATATTGCAGAATGCTATGCAGATGCAGCTCTTGCTAAAAAGGAGCTTGACTGGGAAGCAAAACGCGGAATTGACGAGATGTGTGAGGACTCCTGGAGATGGCAGTCCGGGAATCCTAACGGATACAGGTAAAGGCTAAGGGGCCTTTGCCCTGCATGATGCACCGGCTGGTCTTAATGGTGGCCAGCCGGGAGCAGATTGCTCTATGATTTCTTTTCAACCCATCAAAGAGCTATTATTTCAGATTACCGTTGGACTTTAATACTGATAAAATATGAATTTATTTTGAGGTAAAGATGAAGATAAAAAAGATGTTGAAACAGGTCAGGAATAATTATGTCATTGAACAGGTGAGAAAAATTAATATTCCAGAATTTGAACCGGATAAGATCATGCGGTATCATATTATTTTTTCTGGAAGAGTACAGCGCGTTGGTTTTCGCCTGGAAATAGAGCAGCTGGCATTAAGATTAAAATTAACTGGATGGATAAAGAACCTTGAGAGCGGAAATGTAGAAATGGAAATTCAGGGAATGAAAAATAAAATAGACTACTTATTGGAGTTTATGAATTCGCTGAAACGTATTAAAATAAGCCAAATGCAAAAAGATATAAGAACTGTTTTAAACCAGGAAGATGAGTTTAAAATAATTTAATTACAAGTTTTTTACTATCGTGATAATTAAAACTGATAGTTTCCGTTGTCAAAGTATCTATCCTTAGGATTTTCATTCCATGGACGGGTACTTTTTTCTTTTGTTTGGCTGTCAATTACAAAAGGATTACATCAATTTTAGTAGTAAGAATTAAGAAAGGAACGTATGTCTGTATATTGCATACATAATGAGAATGCAAATTATTGAACAATTCATAGCGTCAAAGTATGGTGATGATGCTTTATGTGAGGATGGGTTATTTATCAATGATAAATTTATTGCTGTAATGGATGGAGTCACTGCCAAAGGGGATATTTTATGGAACAATAAGACCAGCGGATTTCATGCGAAGGAAACTCTGTTGAATGCTATGGAACAATTAAACGGAAGTGAAAGTGCGGTTCAGGTATTGGAATATTTAAATTCCCAGCTTCATAAGCAATACAATGGCAACGATGATTTTTTTCTTAAAAATACAGCGGAGAGAATACGGTCTACCATTGTGATTTACAGCCGCAGATATCAACAGATTTGGTGCTTTGGAGATTGCCAATTCAGCATTAACGGGCAAGTGTTTCAAGAAGAAATGGAAATCGATCTATTGCTGGCGGAAGTGAGATCAGTATATCTTCAATCAGAGCTTATCAGCGGAAAATCAGTAGAA
The DNA here is from genome assembly GCF_900105215.1 of Lacrimispora sphenoides. Lineage (NCBI taxonomy): Bacteria > Bacillati > Bacillota > Clostridia > Lachnospirales > Lachnospiraceae > Lacrimispora > Lacrimispora sphenoides. The sequence goes on from NZ_FOIP01000001.1 coordinate 1,857,363, forward strand.
GAACTATGTATTTCCGACCCATCTCATGAAATTATCTTTCCTGTCATAAAAAACCAGCTATACTTTTCCAACTGTGATAAAGGCGGCAAGTATGGATTTAATGTATTGGATGGTTTTTGTGATGATTTTTCAAAGATAATCATCCGTGACGTGGAAGAGGGGGATACGGTCATATTAGCATCTGACGGATACCCCAGATTAGAACCATCATTGTATGAAAGCGAGTTGTATTTAAAGGAACTTAAGGAACATGATCCGTTGTGCATTGAAAATTATAAAGCTGGGTCAGGTTTCACAAACGGAAAAACCGCCATTGATGACAGGACTTATATAAAATTTGTGATATAAAGATATAAGGCGGACAAGTAAGCAAAACAAAGACTTCACCACATACCGGTGAAGTCTTTGTTTTATTACTCCCGAATCAGCTGATGAACCGCTTCGTGTATTTTCTTTGCTATGTAAGGATTGTTCATTGTATAAAGATGAATGCCATTGACTCCGTGCACAACAAGATCAACAATTTGATCAATTGCATAAGCAATGCCTGCATCACGCATTGCATCCGGATTATTTTCGTACCGGTTCATCATCGCAATGAATTTCGAGGGCAGTTCCACATGGCAGAGTGATACCATGCGTTCGATCTGCTTCTTATTGATTACCGGCATAATGCCTGCTTCAATCGGGACATGGATCCCTGCGAGGGAACAGCGTTCCTGAAATCGATAAAGATAGTCATTATGGAAGAAAAGCTGTGTAATTAACTGATCCGCTCCAGAATCCACCTTTCTCTTCAAATTGTGAATGTCTTCAATGAGATTCTTTGATTCCGTATGCCCTTCAGGATAGCAAGCCGCTGTTATGTCAAAATCTCCATGCTCCTTAATAAATGAAATCATATCACTGGCATAGGAAAAGTCACCTCTGGGCTGATTGGGATCTAAAATATCTCCACGGAGCGCAAGGATATTTTCAATTCCATTTTGCTTAAAATTCTCCAGCTGATAAAGCAAATCTTCTTTCGAAAGACCGGCACAAGTTAAATGGGCCAAACTTTCAATATTGTATTGACTCTTAATCGTGGATGCAATTTCACAGGTTGTTTGATCGTTGCCATTGCCGCCTGCTCCATAGGTTACGCTGATAAAGTCGGGATTCAGTTCATGCAAAGCATTAAGTGTATTGTAAATTGTCTGGATAGAATCGGTTCTTTTGGGTGGAAAAACTTCAAAAGATAACGTCGCCTTATTTTTTAAGATATTAGATAGTTTCATTTCTTAACCGCCTTGCTGCCTGAACCATGTATTCAAGACTGGGTTTAGGGCCGGCCTTGTCTTCGCAGCAAAGTCCCTTCTATTTATTTTACAACAAATAATAACACGGGAATGGGGTTATTACGTAATACCAAATAAATATAGATACCTATAGATAAAAACTATGACTCACATTGCTGCAATAAGGCAAACTGGCCAGTAATATTCCCTAAGAATTCAGACAAAAGCCTAATGGCTTGTTTCACGCAGTATATTTTTCTCAGACAGCTTTTTTATGGAGGTGGCATACTCCGAAGGGTTCATTCCGGTCAAATGCTTGAATTGCCTGGAAAAATAGTGTACTGAGGTATATCCTAGCTGATTGGCGATCTGGGTAAAATTAAGCTTCCGGTTCCGGATGAGCTGCTTGGCCGCATCGATTTTCATACTGTTAAAATATTCAATGACGCCGGTGTTCCCCTTTTCTGAGAAAAGCTTTTTTAACTGGGAAGTGCTGATTAAATTATCCCGGCTGATCTGATCAATGGTCAGCTGGCTGCAGATGTTCTTTTCGAAATAACAAAGGATAGTTTCATAGATGTCTTCTGCGGAAGGGGTGTCCTTAAGGAGGGCAGGAGCCTGTTTGGCTGAAAAGGAATGGCGGTACATTTGTATCAGGAACTGTTCCAGATAAATCTTAATCATCTGCTCTGCCGCAAAGGGCCCGTGGTCCTTTCGTACCAGCACTTCCTGATAGGGATTGTCAAGTCTTCCTTCAAAGCACAGGCGCGCCTCTGCAATGATCCGTGCCAGAAGCTCCTGCTCCTCTTGCCCAACCTTAAGTATCTGCTCTTTAAAAAAGGACATATGAGGCGATTGGCAGTCAAATCCTATGACCACAAGGTTGGGAGCAATGACCCCATTGGCTAGAACCCTGTGGAATTCATTTGGCTGATGGAAAATAACCTCTCCTTTTTGAAGCGTCAGCCGTTCATGATCAGCCACCACATCCACTTCTCCCTTATCAACACAAAGCAATTCCCAAAAGTTATGAGATTCCCCCGCAAACGTGAAGTCGCTCATATATTCAAAATAATGGATGCTGATGATCCGGTGTATGGTCACCTCTTCTGTTAATTCCGTATACTTATATTTCATACATTTCCCCCTGGTTTCATAGACTAAATGCTTTTGCCTTTACAAATGCAATATTGTGCAAATAGTATATAATTTACCTGTATTTTAACTTCTAATTATGAAAAAAGCAAATGATAAAAATCTAAATTGTTAAAAATGATGACCTTTTGTACAAAGCATTTTGCCCAAAAGTATAATAATATAGATTCACCAAGAACATCTGACAGAAAAGTCGGATAACATAGGGAGGTAAAATTATGAAAAGACGTTTTATGGGTATTATGCTAAGTGCGGTCATGGCTGCCGGTCTTCTGGCAGGATGCGCAGGAGGGGCCACCACTGCAACCACAGCTGCTGCAGCTGGCGGAGCGGCCACAGATGCACCGAAGGAAACGGCTGCAGGCGGCGGGGAAGGGCTTATTTACTGGTCCATGTGGGAAGCAACAGAGCCTCAGGGCCAGGCGATCCAGATGGCAATTGACAAATTCACTGCAGATACAGGAGTGAAGGTTGATGTTCAGTTTAAGGGACGTACGGGAATCCGTGAAGGTCTGCAGCCGGCTTTGGATGCGGGAACCAACATTGACTTATTTGACGAGGATATTGACCGTGTAAATACCACATGGGGACAGTACTTAATGGATCTGGAGGATTTAGTAAAGACTTCCGGCTATGAAGCCAACGCCAATGCAGGCTTAATGAGTGCTTGCCGGGAAGTGGGAGATGGAACATTAAAATCCATTCCTTACCAGCCCAATGTATTTGCATTTTTCTATAATCAGACTATTTTCGATGAGGCAGGAATCAAGGAGGTGCCAAAGACCTGGGAAGAGCTTGACGCAGCATGCCAGAAGATCAAGGATGCAGGCTACACTCCCATTACCTGTGATGACGCTTACATAACAGCCATGTTTGGCTATCATATGTCCAGACTTTTAGGCGAACCGGGAACAGAGGCTGTTGTAAAGGAAGGCAAGTGGGATGACCCGGCAGTTCTTAAAACAGCTCAGGCTTATGAAGCCTTTGCACAGAAAGGGTATTTTTCAGAAACGATTGCTTCCAACGTATGGCCTGCCGGACAGAACCAGGAACTTGCACTTGGAACAGCAGCCATGTATTTGAACGGCTCCTGGCTTCCAAATGAAGTAAAGGATATGGCAGGAGAAGACTTTAAATGGGGCTGCTTCAGCTATCCGACAGTGGAAGGCGGAAAAGATGGTACCAATGCCTCCAACTACGGTGCTCAGGTTTTGGCGATCAACAAGAATTCCAAAAATGGAGAAAATGCATTTAAGCTGATTGAATACATCACCCAGGGAGAATTTGACAAGAAGATGTCCGAACTGTCTATGGGTATTCCTGCAGATTCCAGAAATTCAGAGTGGCCGGCACAGCTTGCCAGTGTGAAGCCTGTTATGGAGAGCTTAAGCGTGCGTTATCCCTGGGCAGCCGGAGCGGAAGCCAATGCTGACTTAACACCGATTATTAAAGAGAACTTTATGAAGCTTTGCGGAGGTTCCATTACAGCGACTGGGTTCGTGGATGCTCTTAAAGCAGCAGGCAAATAATCCGGATCAATAGAATTTTATGGTGGCACCGCTTTGGCGGTGTCACCCTGTAATTAAGGAAAGCCGGGGGAGGTATTTAACGTGAAGAAGAATAAGACAATGATTGCCGTATTTCTAACACCGGCAGTATTAATGTTTGTCCTTGTATTCCTTTATCCCATTTTTAGGACAATTTTAATGAGCTTCTTTAAAATTGAAGGAATCACGGATTCAATGACCAAGTGGCAGTTTACCGGATTGGCCAATTACAGTAAGCTTGCGTCGACCAGCTTATTCCGCATTTCCATGTGGAATCTGTTCCGCATCTGGTTAATAGGCGGACTGGTTGTTATGTCTCTCGCTCTTTTGTTTGCAGTGATCCTCACCAGCGGGATACGCTTTAAAAGCTTTTTCAGGGCAATGATCTATCTTCCCAACGTAGTCAGTGCGGTCGCCCTTGCGACCATGTGGCTTCAGTATGTATACAGCCCTAAGTTCGGTCTCCTTAAAAATGTATTTTCCGCCATGGGGCTTAAATACTTATCCAAAGTCCAGTGGCTTGATAATGATCATAAATTCATGGCCCTGCTGGTTGCCTACTGTTTTGGCATGGTAGGATATCACATGCTGATATTTGCAAGCGGGATCGAGCGGATCGGAGAGGACTACTATGAGGCAGCCACTCTGGATGGAGCAAATAAGGTAAACCAGTTCCGCTATATCACCCTTCCTCTGTTAAAGGGGGTATTTAAAACCAATATCACCATGTGGAGCGTTACATCGGTGGGCTTTTTCGTCTGGTCCCAGCTGTTTTCAACGGTTACGGCGGATACCCAGACCATTACTCCCATGGTTTATATGTATATGATGATTTTTGGTGCAGGCAACAGCATGACCGAGCGGAATGCAGGCCTGGGTGCGGCAATCGGTGTCCTTTTAAGCATCTGTGTGGTTGCGGTATTCCTGCTATGCAATAAACTGATAAAAGAGGATGATCTGGAATTCTAAGGAGGGGGATCTATGGCTAAAAAGAAAGGGTTTATGGAGCCATTTAACTGGAAAAGAGAGCTTAAGCTTTTTCCGGGATATCTGCTCCTTAGTGTTTGGATATTATTTACCATTGTATTGCTGGGCTGGGTGGTAGCCGCCAGCTTTTCTACGACAAAGGCCATCTTTTCAGGCCATGTTTTGTCCCAGGGAATTCATTTTGAAAACTATGCAAAGGCCTGGACTAATTCCAATGTGTCCGCTATTTTCTTTAATTCCCTGATGTATTCCGTTATTTCATGTACGCTTCTTGTTTTGATCTGTGCGCCTGCCGCGTATGTATTGTCCCGCTTTCGCTTTGCAGGGAATAAGATGATCCAGACCAGCCTTGTGTCTGCCATGGGGGTGCCTGTGGTCATGATCGTTCTTCCCCTGTTCAGCCTGATCGCCGGTATGAACGTGTTAAACAACTACATTGCAAACAAAGCGGTGCTGATATTTCTTTATGTGGGGATCAATGTTCCTTATACAACAATTTTTCTTCTCACATTTTTTGCCAATATCTCCAGAGCCTACGAGGAAGCGGCGGCTATTGACGGCTGTCCGCCCATGAGGGCTTTCTGGCTGATCATGTTTCCCATGGCTCAGTCCGGGATCATAACGGTTACTATTTTTAATTTTATTAATATATGGAATGAGTATTTCATTTCCCTGATTTTTGCCAACTCCGACAGGGTACGGCCGGTTGCGGTAGGGCTATATTCCATGATCAATTCTATGAAATATACAGGAGACTGGTCTGGAATGTTCGCATCCGTTATCATCGTATTTCTTCCTACCTTTATTCTTTATATCTTTTTGTCGGAGAAGATCATTGCCGGCATTACCGGAGGCGGAGTCAAAGGTTAATGGCTTTGCTGGATAAAATGATAAAAAACCTCCTGCTTTACGCGGACTGTACAATAATTCGTTTAAATAGAAGAATTATTTTTTGCAGCCAAGGAAAGGCAGGAGGTTTTTCGTTGTTATTTATCTATGACCGGAATCGGCGTTTCGTCCCTTTCATCTAAGTGGCTCAGATAGTACTTTGTATCCTTTGCCACAACGCCCGATAAAAGCAGAACAGCCACAAGATTGGGAATCGCCATCAGTGCGTTTAGGATGTCTGAAATCGTCCATACCAAATCCAGAGACAGTACAGGACCGACAACTACGATTGATACGAAGATGATTTTATAGGGCAGCATCCCCTTGGTGCCGAATAAGTACTCGCAGCATCGTTCCCCGTAATAAGACCAGCCTAGAATGGTGGAATAAGCAAAAGTAATGATTCCAACTACCAGAATCACCGGCCCAAGCACAGGAATCTGACTGAAAGCAGCGGTGGTCATCTGTCCGCCGTTTTGTATCATATCCATGTTGATGTCCGGGTTTTTCATTATGGTCGAAACAAGGACCAGACCAGTCATAAGGCAGACAACAACCGTATCCCAGAAGGTTCCGGTTGAGGAAACCAGCGCCTGACGCACCGGATTACGTGTCTGCGCAGCCGAAGCTACTAACGGTGCGGAACCCATACCGGACTCATTGGAAAATAAGCCGCGGGCAATGCCGTACTGCATGGCAAGCATAATACCCCGGCCAACCAGCCCGCCTGCAACCGCACCGGGTTTAAAGGCCAGGGTCACAATCGCCTTAAGTGCAGGAAGGATGAAATCAGCATTGATACTAAGAATGATCAGACAGCCTGCCACATAGAAAGCCGCCATAAATGGTACAAGCTTCTCGCACACCGTTGCGATGGACTTGATGCCGCCGATAATAACCACAGCAGTAATAACACCGAAGACAAGGCCGATTGCAATGCGCGGGATCGGCAGCGGTACGTTGTTTTCGATAATCTCAGCGATGGCATTGATCTGAGTCCCGCTTCCAATGCCAAAGGAAGCAAACAGGGCGAATAGTGCAAAGAGTACGCCAAGCCACTTTAAGCCCAATGCACGCTCCAGTGCATACATGGCACCTCCCTGCATTCGTCCATCCTTCGTCTGCACACGATATTTAACTGCAATCAGGGATTCAGAATATTTGGTAGCAATGCCGAATACGCCGGTGAGCCAGCACCAGAGAACAGCACCCGGGCCGCCTAAGAACACCGCCGTGCCAACTCCCACAATATTGCCGGTACCGATGGTAGAAGCAAGGGCAGTAGTCAGCGCCTGAAACTGGCTGACCTCACCTGGTGAATCAGGGTCTTTTGTTACAGACAGCTTAATGGCTGTAAAGGTTTTTCGCTGGATAAAGCCTGTACGCACGGTCAAAAATAAGTGAGTGCCAAACAGCAGTACAATCATGGGTAACCCCCAAATTGCTGAGTCCAGCTTGTTGAAAAATTCATTAATTGCTTGCATTGGTTTTCTACTTCCCTTCCTTCATGTTTTTTGATAAAAAAAGAGCGGGATATACTCCCGCTCACAAAAAAACAGAGATCACGCGATATTCCAAAAAGAAAGGGAAAAATCGCCTCTGTCCTTTTGCCTGAGAGTTTCGCGCCTAAGCGCTTGCCCCTTCGGCCCCTGCATAGCTGCAGATGTCTCCAGAGTGCCATCCGTCCACGGTCTGCGCTGGGCGCATTCCACAGATTTCATTTGGCGAACATTTTAAGAATAGCGTCATTATACATTATGGATTAAATTTTTGCAAGAACTTTATCCATGGATGCATTGGAATAGAATTCCCTTGACAGCCGTTTTTAAATACGATAAAATATACATGCACTAGAAACAACTTACAATTGAATAACAAATGAAAAGTACGTAATATCCCTTATTCAGAGTGATGGAGATACAAAGGATCTGTGAAGTCACGGCAACCCCGACCGAAAATGATGGCCTTGGCCAGAAATGAGCGGCTGGAAGGTGCCAACCTGAGCGAGAAATCGAGCAATAAGAGGATTTGATACATTGTTGAATCAAGTCCGCATTGCTGCGGACTTTTCTTTTTGTTATTCCCCCATGTGATATCAAGGAGGAAATGACAACATGGAAAAATTATTATTTACATCCGAGTCCGTTACAGAAGGACATCCGGATAAAATGTGTGACCAGATCTCTGATGCGATTTTAGACGAGATGTTAAAGCAGGATCCCATGAGCCGTGTGGCTTGTGAAAGCTGCTGTACCACAGGTCTTGTTATGGTTATGGGAGAAATAACGACCCATGCATACGTAGACATACAGAAAGTGGTACGGGAGACCGTAAGGGAAATCGGCTATGACCGTGCAAAATACGGGTTTGACTGCGATACCTGCGGCGTGATCGTAGCTCTGGACGAGCAGTCTGCTGATATTGCCTTAGGCGTTGACCGGGCCCTGGAAGCAAAGGAACATAAGATGTCTGATGAAGAGATCGACGCCATCGGAGCAGGAGACCAGGGGATGATGTTTGGCTTTGCCAGCAATGAAACCGAGGAGTATATGCCATACCCCATCGCCCTTGCTCACAAGCTGGCCCTTCGGCTTACCAAGGTACGCAAGGATGGAACCCTTACTTACCTCCGTCCTGACGGAAAGACCCAGGTAACCGTAGAATATGATGAGAACGGCAATCCTCTCCGCTTGGATGCGGTGGTTTTATCCACTCAGCATGATGAGAACGTGAGCCAGGAGCAGATTCACACGGATATTAAAAAGTATGTATTTGATGAAGTTCTGCCTGCAGAGCTGGTGGATGAGAAGACTAATTTCTTCATTAATCCTACCGGACGCTTTGTAATCGGCGGACCTCACGGAGACAGCGGCCTGACCGGACGTAAGATTATCGTAGATACCTACGGCGGCTATGCACGTCACGGCGGCGGAGCATTCTCCGGAAAGGACTGCACCAAGGTAGACCGTTCCGCTGCTTATGCGGCACGTTATGTTGCAAAGAACATCGTAGCAGCAGGGCTGGCTGACAAGTGTGAGATCCAGCTTTCCTATGCCATCGGTGTGGCACATCCTACTTCCGTTATGGTAGATACTTTTGGAACCGGAAAATTAAGCAATGAAAAGCTTGTGGAGATCATCAGGGAAAACTTTGACCTGCGTCCCGCAGGAATTATTAAGATGCTGGATTTACGCCGCCCGATCTACAAACAGACGGCAGCTTACGGACATTTTGGTAGAAATGACTTAGACCTGCCATGGGAGAAGCTTGATAAAGTTTCACTTTTAAAGAACTATTTATAATCTTCATATATAAGGAAGATGCCGCAAAATCAGCTGGTTTACAGCTGACTAGCGGCATCTTTTTTCAATTGATATATACAGTAAGACTGATTCTCAGGGCATTGTTTTCGCTGAATGCAGGGAGTCTGAGGAAACAATGGGACAGGGGATTCATGCTTTTTAAGGTTTGGCACTAAAACTAGCGCCAAATCCTTGTTTCTTCCAGTTGAAATCTGAAGTTGACATTGATTATAATAAGGCTATCGAAAGGAATTGATTGGCCAATCATACCTGACACGGATCATGCAGCAAATACTATATAATTAAGTGAGGGTATGTAATATGAAAGAGAAGGTACAAGTATTTGGCCGCTTTTTAAGCGGTATGGTAATGCCGAACATCGGTGCATTTATTGCATGGGGACTGATTACGGCATTGTTTATTCCGACCGGCTGGTATCCAAATGAAGCAATTGGTGCCCTGGTCTCCCCTATGGTTTCCATGCTGCTGCCGCTGCTTATTGCTTATACAGGCGGTTCAGTAGTCTACGGACAACGTGGCGGCGTCATCGGTGCAATCACAGCCATGGGCGTGATTGTTGGCTCCAGTATTCCTATGTTTATGGGGGCAATGATCGTGGGACCTGTCAGTGCCTGGGTGATTAAGAAGTTTGACCGAAAGATCGAGAGCAAGATCCCTGCCGGATTTGAGATGCTGGTAAATAACTTTTCCCTCGGCATCATCGGTGCCATCCTGACGGCGATCGCCTTAAAGGGAGTTGCTCCTTTTGTTGAGGTGATGAACCGGGTGATGGAGTCCGGAGTTGGTTTCTTTGTGGATCACAGGCTGCTTCCGCTGGCAAGCGTTTTTATTGAACCTGCCAAGATCTTGTTCCTTAACAATGCCATTAATCATGGAATCCTGTCTCCTATGGGAATCCAGCAGGTGGAGGAAATCGGAAAGTCCATATTCTTTCTTCTTGAGGCGAATCCGGGCCCTGGACTTGGCGTTCTACTGGCTTACTGTCTTGCAGGAAAAGGATCAGCCAAAAGCTCAGCTCCCGGCGCAATTATCATTCACTTTTTAGGCGGAATCCACGAGATCTATTTCCCATACATACTGATGAATCCCCTTTTACTTCTGGCGGTGGTATCAGGCGGAGCCAGTGGAATCTTCGTATTCCAGCTCCTTGGTGTTGGACTGACTTCACCCGCATCTCCTGGAAGCATCCTTGCTGTTCTTGCAATGACACCAAGAGGCGGATACTTTGGAGTATTAGCAGGTGTTACGGTGGCAGCTGTGGTTTCCTTCCTAGTAGCTCTTCCCTTGCTGCGGTTTACCGGAAAAGGCGGGGATTTGGAAGAGTCAACGGAAAAAGTGAAACAAATGAAGCAGGAGTCTAAAGGAAATCAGACCCCAGAAAAGAAAGTTATGCCAGCCGGATCCATTAAAAAAATTGTGTTTGCCTGTGATGCAGGCATGGGCTCCAGCGCTATGGGCGCTACCATATTGAAGAAAAAGCTGGCGGCAGCAGGATTCGGAGATATTGAGGTAGTTCATTCACCCGTATCTTCCATTCCCAAGGATGCTCAGATTGTGGTAACTCATAAAGAACTGAAGGAGCGTGCGTCCCGCAGCAATCCTGAGGCGGAACTGATTTTAATCACTAATTTTATGGCGGCACCGGAATATGATGAGTTGGTGGAAACGTTAAAAAATAAACAAACAGATTTATAAGATGAAATAGACAGCCTTCCTGGTATCCGATTGTGAATCATGGTATAATGTACACGAAAGCAATGAGCAGTGCGAAATAAGACAGATATAAAATTTCGTTGTGCCTGCACATAAGAAATTTTATATCTGTCTTATTTCATAGGGCGAATGCCCGTGAGCTGGTAAAACCTACGGTTTTACCAGCTGCACTGCGGACCTAAGGTACAATAAATTTATGTACACGGATTCAAAAGGGGAATCATATAAATGAAGTTTGCGGGGAGAATACTGAAGTATTACAGCAGAGTAATTGCCGAATGCATACCTTTGTTTGTGACAGCTGGGCTGCTGTCAGTCATATCGGCAGTGATATTCCAGAATAAATACCTGCCTGAAATGTCCAATATTTTATCTTTTCTGGTAATTCCGGTATTTATGGGATACAAAGCAGGCACAATGTGCGGCGGGGATGTCGGCGGTTTAGCCGGTACCCTTGCCGCTTCTGCTGTTGTCATGGCAGAACCTGCTTCTGCCATGATTTTGTCTGCCATAGCAGGCAGCATTGCCGGTTTTTTATCCCGAAAGGGTCTGGACCGGATCAAGCACCGGATTCCGGCAGGGTTTGAGATGCTCTTTAGCAACCTATATATATCAGGGCTTGGTTTATTAGCCGGAGCACTTACCCATTACACGCTGGTACCAGTGGCTGCATGGCTGCTCACCTTTCTGGGAAACGGCTTATCACTAATGATCGCAAAGGGAGTCATCCCTTTCATCAGCTTTGTGGTAGAACCATTAAAAATCATTTTCTTTAATAACTGGATCAATCACGGCTTTTTCCTTCCCCTGGGATTGGAGCAGATGAAAACGCAGGGAAGCTCCATCTTATTTCTCTTAGAGACCAATCCTGGTCCAGGATTTGGAATTCTCCTTGCTTATGCCCTGGTATACCGGAATATGAGAAAGCAAATGCTTTCCAGCCTTATTATTCAGTCCCTGGGCGGCATCCATGAGGTTTACTTTCCTTATGTGCTGTCAGATATCCGGTTATTAGCTGCTGCCATAGCCGGCAGCATTGCGGGAAATTACTGTTTCATGGTCACCGGAAGCGGGCTTCTGGGACCGGCTTCTCCCGGAAGTATCATCACGATCATGATTATGGCAGACAAAAAGCATTGGCTTGGAATCCTTATGGGGATATTTGTATCTGCCGGGGTGACTTGCCTCCTGTCCTGCCTGATTATGTCTGGAAAGAAACTAAAAACTATTGCTGAAGAAGAAATACTACAGAAAGATGAAGGGATGCCAATGAAGAAAATGGAACATGCCAAAATCTATTTTGTTTGCGATGTTGGCATGGGCTCCAGTGCCATGGCCAGCGCGCTGTTTAAGAAAAGGCTGAAGTTAGAAGGCTTAACAGGTATTGAAGTGTTTCATGTATCGGCTGACCGCATTCCGCCTGACGCGGATGCGATTGTATGCCAAAAGGATTTTGCCCGTTCCCTGTCAGGGATTGATAAACCATGCTTTACAGTCAATAATCTCACGGATATGTCTGGCTATAGGGAACTCCTGAACTGGTTAATGGGAGGTGGAGAAGATGGCAGTTCATGATTTTACACCCAGGATGCAGCAGATCGTCCTGGCTCTTCTTAATGAGGACGGGCCAGTTCCCGTTAAGCAGCTCGCGGATCAGATCCATATCAGCAAAAGAACGGTACAAAGGGAGCTGGAGTATATTCCCAGAGTGTTAAAAAAATACGGGCTCACCTTTTGCTCAAAAACGGGAACCGGCATATGGCTGGAGGGAGATAAAGATCAGATGGAAGCCCTAAAGGCTGAACTGGAAGAGGATGATGCTCTTGATGTTTCTGACCGGATTGAACGTCAGAAGCGCCTTACCCTGGAGATTCTAAAGGATAAGACCTTAAAAAAGCTATATTACTACAGTGATTTATTTGGAGTCAGCGAAGCCACTGTCAGTTCGGATTTAGAGGTGGTAAAAGAGTGGTTTCACAAATATCATCTGGAGATAAAGAGAAAACCTGGATATGGTGTGTTTATTGAGGGCAGCGAACGGGATTTCCGCCGTGCCCTGCGCGTGTTTATTGATGAAAACATCCATACAGAGATCATACAGGAGATGTATGAAGACAGGAACCAGTCTGTATTAAATGTGATTCAGAATAAAAGTGAGCGTAATATTTACCGGATCTTGGATGACGATATTGTAAAAAGGGTAACAGCCTGCATCTTAAGAATCCGGGATAAACGCATTCTGAATTTAACCCAGGATTCCTACCTTGGGCTGGTGATCCATGTGGCAATTGCTGTGAACCGGATCCGAAGGCAGGAGATCATTGAGGAAAACCCCCTCATGACGGACAGTTTGCAAAATGATCAGGATTATGATCTGGCAAAGAGAATCACCCAATCCCTGGAAGCTGAATTTAAGATTCAGATCCCGGAAATTGAGTGTGCCTATATTTGTCTGCATATTAAAGGTTCCAAAATCCAGCAGCTGAATATAGATGAGAAGTCAAGAAGTGAAATAGAGGAATCCAGAGAACTGTGGGATGTGGTCAATGAGATGATCGACTGCTATGACGACAGCATTGCCTATCTGCTAAAGCAGGATGAGGAATTTGTAATCCAGGGCTTGATTGCCCATCTTAAACCGACTCTGGTCCGCTTAACCAATGGCATGAAGATCCAGAATCCCTTGCTGGAACAGATTAAGCAGGATTATCCGGTCATATTTGAACGGTGCAGAACCGTTGCAAAGGTGATCGAAGGGCGGTATGGATATGAAGTGCCGGAATCAGAGATTGGGTTTCTTGCCATTCATTTCGGTGCGGCAGAGGTTCGGATGGAAAGCAGGAAGGAAAGCCGGAGAAAGGTGAATATAGGGATCGTCTGCGCCAGCGGGATCGGGATCTCACGGCTTATGTCTTGCAAGGTTGCCAGGGATTTTGCAGACAGGGTGGAGTTATCGGTCTATGGAATGACGGATCTGTCTCCTTACGTGCTGAGCAAGACGGATTTCTTTGTATCCACCATACCCATTAAGGAGGAGGCTGATATCCTGTATGTAAGCCCCCTGCTTCCTGCTGAGGATATGGAGCAGATCGCAGGAAAGGTGCGCCGGTGTGAATTTATGCCTAAAAAACAGGATAATAAGGAGTTCACCATTCAATTAGACCAGGTGAATTTTATTGCCGTTCAGATAAAAAATGTCATTCGACTTATGGAATACCAGAGGGTAAATAATGGGATCACCTTTGAGGAACTGCTGATTGCTGTCAGCGAGAAGCTGGCTGCCTATCCGGAACGGCAGAGCATCATTCAAGAGGATTTAATGAGGAGAGAACGGCTGTGCAGCCAAATATTTCCGGACTTAAGCTTTGCCCTGCTTCATGCCAGGACGGAAGGAGTGGTAAAGCCGGTGTTTTCGGTGTGCCAGACAAAGGATGGAGAGCCATTCAGCGACCCTTATTTTAAGGGAGTATGTGTTGTCTTAATTATGCTGGTGCCAAAGGATGATCATGAAGTGGAAAACAGCGATATTCTGGGCGTGTTAAGCGAGCGGCTGATCGAGGAGGAAGAGTTCTTAGAAGCGGTGAGACATGGAGGAAAAGAGGAGATCAGAGCCTTGGTATCCCAGTATTTAAACCAATATTTCAAACAGTATCTGGATAAGATATAATATAAAAGCAAGGTGAAAGCCGGGCCCAAAAGGGTCCGGCTTTTTCTGTTGATTTCAGATTTGGCGTTATCAGATGGCGCCAAAAGCCATTTTGTTTTCATTGAAAAGGAGGAGATATCACCCCTATAATTTAGTTAGAAAGTTAACACAGGAGGGCAAGAAACGTGTTTGGCTACGGGAAAAAGAATGTAGAGAAGAGTGCAGAGCTTCTGGAACTTGGGAATATCCGTTTAAATTGTAAACCCGGGGAAAAGGAGGCGGTAATAAGGGAGGTAGGGCAGCTGCTTTATCAGTGCGGCTGTGTAGAAGAATCCTACATAGAAGCAATGCTTCAGCGTGAACTGACGTTTTCCACAAATATCGGCAATGGAATTGCACTTCCCCATGGCGTAGAGGCAGCTAAAAAATCGGTTAAGCACTCCGGCATTGCAGTTATGGTATTCCCTGAGGGAACAGACTGGGGGGGAGAAATGGTAAAACTGGTCATAGGGATTGCAGGGGCAGGAGAGGAGCATTTGGAAATACTCTCAATCATCGCAGACTGCCTGGCCGATCCGGCCGATGTGGAACGGATCACCGGGTGCAGTGCAGAAGAAATCCATACCATGTTTACAGGAAAGAGGTGTCCGCAATGATCGTTACAGTCACGATGAATCCGGCCATTGATAAAACCGTAGATATTGACCGGTTTGAACGGGGAGATTTAAACAGAATAAAACGTGTGGAGTTAGATGCCGGAGGAAAAGGCATCAATGTTTCCAAGACCATTAAGGAATTAGGCGGTGAAAGCATTGCCATGGGGTTTTTAGGAGGAACCAGCGGCACCATCATTAAACATGTGCTGGCTGACCAAGGCATTCAGACAGATTTCGTTGAAGTAAAAGGGGAGACGAGAACGAATCTGAAGGTGGTGGAGGAAAATGGAGAAGTAACAGAGCTTAATGAACCTGGACCTGAGGTGTCAAAAGAGCAGTTAGAAGATCTTCTGGAAAGACTGAATGGTTATGCAGGCCCTGATACGCTGTTTGTACTTGCAGGAAGCATACCGGCAGGCATACCAACGGATATATACCGGAGGATCACGGAAGAGGTTCACCGGAAAGGAGCAAAGGTGCTGCTGGATGCAGATGGCCCGCTGTTTGCCGAATCCTTAAAAGCAGCACCGGATATGCTAAAGCCTAACCGTTCCGAGCTGGAGCGTTATTATCAGATGGATTACCGAGCATCGGAACAGGAGCTGGTTTCCATGGGAGAAAAGCTGCTGGACCATGGAACCGGTATGGTAGCGATTTCCCTTGGTCAGATGGGCGCTTTATTTTTAACAGGGGATAAACGGTACCGGTGCCCCGGGCTTCGCGTGAAAGCCCATTCAACCGTGGGAGCCGGAGATGCCCTGGTAGGGGCCATGGCTTACGCCTGGAATGAGAAGCTCCCCCTTGAAACTTGCATCAGATTATGCATGGGAGCCTCGGCAGGTGCGGTTACAAGTATAGGGACTAAGCCGCCTAAGCGCAGTCTGGTAGATGAACTGATGCCGCAGGCTGAATTGCTGGAAATCCTGAAGTAAATTGATAAATAAGGTTGGAGGATAGAAATATGAAAACAAAAGCAGTAAGAATGTATGGCACAGATGACTTAAGGTTGGAAGAGTTTGAACTTCCGCAGATTGCTGAAAATGAGATTCTTGTAAAAATCATGAGTGACAGCATCTGCATGTCTACTTATAAACTGGTAAAACAGGGGAAAAAGCATAAAAGAGCTCCCCAGAATATAGATACCAATCCGGTGATTGTTGGTCATGAATGCTCAGGGCTGATTGTAGAAGTGGGAAAGAAGTGGCAGGAACAGTTTCGGCCGGGACAAAAGTTTTCACTGCAGCCTGCTTTAAATTACATGGGAAAACTGGATTCGCCGGGATATTCTTATGAATTCTGCGGAGGCGCCTGTACATACTGCATCATGCCAAACGAGGTTATGGAACTGGGCTGCCTGCTGGACTACACGGGAGATAGTTTTTTTGAGGCATCTTTGGGGGAACCAATGAGCTGTATCATAGGCGGATTTCATGCCAACTATCATACCAACAAACGGAATTATGATCATGCCATGGGGACCAAAGCGGATGGAAGTATCCTGATCATGGGAGGCTGCGGACCGATGGGTCTGGGAGCGGTCAGCTATGGCCTTCAATTTGAAAATAAGCCGAAGAGGATAGTCGTTACGGATATCAGCGATGAGCGGATCGCCCGGGCCAGGGAAGTGATTTCAGAAGAATCCGCAAAGGAGAGAGGGATCGAACTGCTTTATGTAAATACCGATAAGATGGAGGATCCCATTTCTGATTTATTGGCTATTACAGGCGGCCAGGGCTACGATGACGTGTTTGTATATGTTCCTGTGAAAGAGGTTGCAGAGATGGGAGATAAGCTTCTGGCCTTTGACGGCTGTATGAACTTCTTTGCCGGTCCATCAGACAGCCAGTTTAAGGCAGAAATCAATCTTTATAACTGCCACTATACAAGTACTCATATCATGGGAACCACCGGCGGTAATACGGCTGATCTGATTGAGGCCAATAAGCTCTCGGCAGAAGGAGCCATAGAAGCGGCAGTTATGGTCACCCATGTAGGAGGGATTGACAGCATTGCAGAAGCAACGAAGAATCTGCCTTCCATTCCTGGTGGAAAGAAGCTTGCCTATACACAATTTGATATGCCTTTGACAGCCATTGAAGACTTTGAAGTGCTGGGCAGCACTGATCCGCTGTTTAAGAAACTAAGCGATTCCTGTAAGGCGCACAAGGGATTATGGAATGGGGAAGCAGAAAAGATTCTATTTGATCATTTTGGAATAGATCCAAAGGAATTGTAAATTTTAAATAAAGATTAAAGATCTTGTATGCTGTATCCTTCCATTTATAGGAGGGATACAGCATTTTTAATCAGCTGTAAGGAAATGGCAGGATTAGAGTTTCCCTTTTTTAATCGCCCGGATGTCTTTGTTTCCTGGTAAATTTCGGGAATTATGCAATAATGCCGTAAATTTTAGAATTGTTTTATAAATTCTCTTGTCCATGTGTGTTATAATACCCTAAGAAATATTAATTTTTCGTTATAAATAAAGTTTCAGAGCATGGGAGAGACGAGAATAGTGAAATTAAGATTGAGAACCCGTCTTGTTGTAGCATTTTTGATTATAACGGTGATCCCTCTGATCCTGATCTTTGCAGTGGTGGCAGGGCTTGGCAATTACCAGATGAAGGCGTTCCGCAAAGCCTATGATATAACGGAACAGATCGATCTTCTGTCAAGCAATTCCCTGCAGTTATTTAACCGCCTGACCCGGTCGGAACAAAAGGAAATCGGCCAGATCTTACAAAGTGACCCAGGGCAGTTTCAGGATGCGGATTTTTTGGAAAAGCTTAATGAGAATCTGGCAACAAAGTATGCCTATATGATCGTCCGAAAGGGAGATTCCCTGATTTTTGACGGGAACAGCCATATCACCCAGGGCTTTTATGACCAGCTTCCCAAATATGAGGAAATAGACAGTAACGTTGACGGTGCTATTTATCTGGATGGGGAGACACAGCATCTGGTAAAGCAGATGGATTTTATGTATCCTGATGGGAACAAGGGGAGCGTATTCATTGTTTCCAATGTGAATGGTCTTCTTCCAGAGATCAAGGTCATGATGGCGGAAATGCTGACGGCCATCATTATGATCATCGTATTTACTGATGCGATCCTTATGATGTGGGTATACCGGTCTGTGGTAAGTCCCCTGGGAAGGCTTCAAACAGCCACCAAGAATATACGGGATGGAAATCTGGATTTCTCTCTTGAGGTGGAGAATGACGATGAGATCGGACAGCTTTGCCAGGACTTTGAGGAGATGAGGATCCGCCTTAAGGAATCTGCAGCAGAAAAGGTGGAGTATGATAAGGAAAACAAGGAGCTGATCAGCAATATTTCCCATGATCTAAAGACTCCCATTACTGCCATTAAGGGGTATGTGGAGGGAATCATGGATGGGGTTGCTTCCTCCCCGGAAAAACTGGACCGTTATATCCGGACCATCTACAACAAGGCCAATGACATGGATAAGCTGATTGATGAATTGACCTTTTATTCAAAAATTGACACCAATAAAATCCCTTATACCTTTTCCAAGATCAATGTGGCCGGCTATTTCAGAGACTGCGTCGATGAAGTGGGACTTGAGATGGAAGACCGCAGCATTGAACTGGGATATTTTAATTATGTGGATGAGGATGTGATGGTCATCGCAGACGCAGAGCAGCTGCGCCGGGTCATTAATAATATTGTCAGCAATTCTGTAAAATATATGGACAAGAGGAGCGGGATCATCAACATCCGGATTAAGGATGTGGGAGACTTTATCCAGGTGGAAATTGAGGACAACGGTAAAGGTATTCCGGCAAAGGATCTGCCCAGTATTTTTGACCGGTTTTACCGCACTGATTCATCCAGGAATTCCTCTCAGGGCGGAAGCGGAATCGGTCTGTCCATTGTTAAAAAGATCATTGAGGATCATGGAGGCCGGATCTGGGCTACCAGCAAGGAAGGCATTGGAACGGAGATACATTTTGTTTTGAGAAAATACCAGGAGGTCATACAGGAATGAGCAGAATTCTGATAGTAGAAGATGAAGAAAGCATTGCAGAGCTGGAGAAAGATTATCTGGAGCTGAGCGGATTTGAGGTTGAGATTGAGAATAACGGAGAAGCAGGACTTCATAAGGCCCTTCATGAGGACTTTGATCTGCTGATCCTGGATCTGATGCTGCCGGGAGTGGATGGCTTTGAAATATGCAGAAAGGTCAGAGAAGTAAAAAACACCCCGATCATCATGGTTTCCGCTAAAAAAGAGGACATTGATAAAATCCGGGGCCTGGGGCTGGGAGCCGATGACTACATCACAAAACCCTTTAGCCCAAGTGAGATGGTTGCCCGTGTAAAAGCCCATCTGGCCCGTTATGAAAGGCTGATCGGAAGCGGAGTGCCGGACAACGAGATCGTTGAAATCCGGGGCCTTAAAGTCGATAAGACAGCCAGACGGGTATGGATCAATGGAGAGGAAAAGAATTTTACCACAAAGGAATTTGACTTATTAACCTTCCTTGCCCAGAATCCAAACCATGTATTTACGAAGGAAGAACTGTTTAATAAAATATGGGATATGGAATCCATCGGTGATATCGCTACAGTTACCGTCCACATCAAAAAGATCAGGGAAAAAATCGAATTCAATACGGCTAAGCCCCAGTATATCGAGACGATCTGGGGAGTCGGTTACCGGTTTAAGGTATAAAAATGAAGGAAAAATTATACGAGATACCTTTAAATGATGCCATAGATGCAGACGAAGAGTGCCTGTTCTGCTTTCTTGAGAAAAAAGCGGAACAGGAGCTTATGGATTTTGTATTAGGTTCCTGCGCTTCCTATATGGAAAGCGATACGAGAGAAGCCACAGACCGGTCAGGCTTTTGCCGGATCCATCAAAAGAAAATGTTTGATTACGGCAATGCCCTGGGAAATGGCTGGATCTTAAAAACCTATTATAAGAAACTGATAAAGGAAATGAAGGAAGAATTTAAGGAGTATGCTCCCGGAAAAACCTCCTTAAAGGACCGCCTTACGGGAAAGACAGGAAACGGAAATTCCATGGCTGCCTGGATCGAGGGGAAGGAAAAGACCTGCTATATCTGCGACCGGTTTTCTGAAAGCTATGAACGGTATGTGGCAACCTTTTTCCACCTTTATAAAAAGGATTCTGTTTTTCGGGAAAAGCTTGAAAAAAGCAAGGGATTCTGCCTTCACCACTTTGCAGATCTGTGCAGCGGAGCGGATAAATATTTAAATGACAAGGAGCGGAAGGAATTTTATCCTGTCATTTTTCAGATCATGGAACAAAATATGGAGCGGATATCCGGTGATGTCGACTGGTTCATTGAGAAATTTGATTATTTAAACAAGGATGCGGATTGGAAGCAGTCAAAGGACGCCGTTCAGCGTGGGATGCAAAAACTGCGGGGCGGATACCCGGCAGATCCTGCCTATAAGCAGCGGTAAGCTTACCGGCTAAGACGCTTAAACTGTCCGGGCGTATAGCCTGTGGTCTGGCGGAAGGTGCGGATGAAGTTGGAATAATCATGAAAGCCTGATAAATGGCAGGCTTCTAAAACCGTATGTCCCTGGGATAGCAGCTCCTTTGCCAGAGCCACCCGCTTTACCACGATATACTGGAATATGCTGCTTTCTGTTTCAGATTTAAATAAGTGGCTGATATAATATTTATCAAGGGAAAGAGCCTGGGAGATAGAATCCAGGGTCATGGGCGTTGTTAAGTTTTTATCAATATAACTCATGATTGCCTGGGCCCTATGGGGCTTAGGGGCTGTTCCTCCGGGGCTTGTCTTTTGCCAGGCCCTGTTAATAAGAATAAGAATCTGGAGCAATGTGGTCATTGCTGTTAAGTCGCCGCCGTAGGAGCTGCGATTTTTTTTTGCCTCATGAAGACACTGGGCCATGGAAACCAGGTTCTCGTATTCCTCTTTTGAAAGCAGGACTAAGTTGCCTATGGCAGGTTCCCGGTGGAAACATTCTAACAGGTTGGTGTCAGGGGTACAGTAAGGGCGGATAAAGGCGGGGTTCACATGAATGACCAGGCGGGTGAAGGCTTCGCTTGTGGTGTTGATGGCCTTGTGGATCTCCCGGTTGGAAAACAGGATTAAATTTCCCGGGTTCATATCATAGCATGCATTTTCCACAAAATACTGGATATGGCCGTCCATGAGCAGATAGATTTCATGGCTGTTGTGCATGTGAAAATCCACGTTTCCGGCAATCTGGCTGGTGGTAAAATCACAGCTGAAAGGCTCGGTAAATTCGCTGTAATGGTAAAGGCTCTCCTTTTTCATGGCTTCCTCCTGAAATAGACAATTTATGCATGCTTCTAGTCAATCTACGCAAACAAATTGCGTCAAGAACAGTATATAATAAATCTATCATAGAAAGAAGAAAAAGAAAAGAGGAGGTAGTCATGGTTCGGGTTGGGATAATCGGCTGCGGAAACATCGGGGGAGTTCATACCATGGTACTGAATGAAATAAAACAGGTTAAGCTCTGCGCTCTGGCAGATATCCGCCTGGAACGGGCAGAGGAATACTCGGCCCGTTTTACGGATGGAAAGGCGAGGGCTTATGATTCCATGGAGGAAATGCTTGAGAAGGAAGCGCTTGACGTGGTCCATATCTGCACGCCCCACTACTGCCATGTGCCTATGGCAGTAAAGGCCTTAAAGAAAGGGCTTCATGTATTTATGGAAAAGCCGCCTGCCATAAGCAGGGAGCAATTCGATGAGCTTTTGGAGGCTTCCGGCCAGAGCGGGGGCAGGTTAGGCATCTGTTTCCAGAACCGGTATAATGAAACAACAAAAAAGGTAAATGAGCTTTTGGCACAGGGGACCCTCGGGAGGATAAAAGGCGGAAGGGCCTTTGTTACCTGGCACAGGGATGCTCCTTATTACACAGAGAGCGGCTGGAGGGGAAAGCTTGAGACAGAGGGTGGTGGTGCGTTGATCAACCAATCCATTCACGCCTTGGATCTGCTTCTTTCCTGGCTCGGAAAACCAGTGAGAACAGAAGCTTCCATGAGCAATCACCATCTGAAAGAAATTGTGGAGGTGGAGGACACCCTGGAAGCCTATATGACTTTTACGGATGGAACGGATCCGGTAAGCGCCAGTTTTTATGCCACTACGGCTTACGCCATGGATGCACCGGTTTTCTTAGAGATTGCCTGTGAAAATGGGTTTGTCCGTCTGGAAGGAAACTCTGTCTGGTATCAGATAAAAGGGCAGGAGGAGCCGGTGGTTTGGCAGGCGAAAAAATCTTCTCTGCTGGGAAAGACCTATTGGGGCAGCGGGCACGAAGCCTGCATCAGAGATTTTTATGATTGTCTAGAAACCGGGAAGGCCTATTTCAATGACCTTGCCTCGGTTCAGAATACATTTTACACCATGATGGATATTTATGATTCTGCAAGAAATGAGGGGAGATAGGACATGGATAAGGTAAGACTTGGTATTATCGGAATTGGAAACATGGGAAGCGGGCACTTAAAGAATATTCTTGAAGGAAAGGTCCCGGAGATGGAAGTGACTGCGGTAGCGGACCGCCAGGAAGGCAGAAGGGCCTGGGCTAAGGAGCATTTACCGGAGTCGGTTGTTGTTTTTGAAGAAGGAAAGGATTTAATCGCAGCAGGCGTATGCGACGGAGTCTTAATTGCAGTGCCTCATTACCAGCACCCCGAACTGACCATTGATGCCATGAACCACGGACTGCATGTAATGTGTGAAAAGCCTGCGGGAGTTTACACCAAGCAGGTACGGGAAATGAACGAGGCAGCTAAAAAATGCGATCGGGTCTTTGGCATGATGTTCAACCAGAGGACCAACTGTATTTACCGGAAAATGCATGAACTTGTAACCGGCGGGGAACTGGGAGCCATCAAGCGGGTCAACTGGATCGTAACGGACTGGTACCGCACCCAGTCCTATTATGACTCAGGAAGCTGGAGAGCTACCTGGGATGGAGAAGGCGGCGGCGTACTGTTAAACCAGTGTCCTCACAACATGGATTTAATCCAGTGGATCTGTGGAATGCCAAGCAAGGTACAGGCATTCTGCCACAACGGAAAATGGCATGATATTGAAGTGGAAGATGATGTAACAGCTTATTTGGAATATCCAAACGGGGCCACGGGTGTTTTTGTCACCACAACCGCAGATGCACCGGGAACAAACCGGTTTGAGATCACTTTGGAGATGGGGAAACTGGTCTGCGAAAATGGCAAGCTCATGCTTCATAAGCTGGCTGAAAACGAGCGTACCTTCTGCAAAACGGCAAAGGGCGGATTTGATACTCCGGAATGCACGGTGACAGAGGTTGAAACGGACGGGGAGAATGAACAGCATGTTGGAGTTTTAAAGGCATTTGCAGGCAGAATCCTTCACGGCACGCCCCTTATTGCGGAAGGCGTGGAAGGAATTAACGGTCTGACCTTATCAAATGCCATGCATTTATCCAGCTGGTTAAAGAAAGAAGTGGAGATTCCCTTTGATGAAGATTTATTCTTAGAAGAGCTTAATAAGTGCCGCAGTGAATCCAGGAAAAAAGAAGGAACCGGCGTGGTATTTAACACAGAAGGAAGCTATTAAGAAACACCCTTCGGGTATCCCTTTATGCCTAAAGTGCATGGGCAGCAAATAGGAAATGGAAAAAGGAGAAACGATTATGTGGGATGGTATTCTATTATCTGGTTTTGCAGATGAAATCGATATGGATTTAGGAAAACAGATTGAAGTATTAAAGAAGCTTGATATTCATCATGTAGAGATGCGGGGCGTTAACGGCAAGGGCCTGGTCGAGTATTCGATCAATGAAGCAAAGGAAATCAAAAAGCAGCTTGATGAGGCAGGCATCCGTTTATCTTCCGTTGGTTCTCCTATTGGAAAAATAAAAATTACCGATGATTTTGCCCCTCACATGGAGCTTTACAAGCATACGGTGGAAATCGCCCATTTGATGGATGTTACATACATCCGTATGTTCAGCTTCTTCATGCCAGAAAATGAAAGCTATACTCCTTACCGGGGAAAGGTCATGGATCAGCTGGGACAGTTTGTTGATTACGCAAAGACCAGCCAGGCCGTGCTTCTTCATGAGAATGAAAAGGATATTTACGGAGATGTGGCAGACCGCTGCCTGAAAATCATGAAGGAATTCTATGGGGATCATTTTAAGGCAGTCTTTGACTTTGCAAATTTTGTTCAGTGCAAGCAGGATACTCTGGAAGCTTATGAGATGTTAAAGCCCTACATTGCCTATATCCATGTAAAGGATGCCCTGTGGTCTGATGCCAGTGTGGTTCCGGCAGGCATGGGAGACGGACATGTGGAAGAAATCTTAAAAATGCTCAAAAACTGTGGATATAAGGGATATTTATCTCTGGAACCTCATTTAAGCGATTTTGCAGGATTCAGCGCTTTGGAGCAGAATGCAGCAAATAAGAAAAAATTGAGCGGAGAAGAGGCCTACACCATGGCCTATGAGTCACTTAAGAAAATACTTGAATCAATTTAACGATATCCCATATTCCTGCCGACTGGCTTATAAATGCAAGAGTGAGAAAAGAAAATGTCACTTGTAATTTGTCTGACAAGCTGTTATAATGCATCTCAAGGAGATTAATGCTTATGAAGATTCAAAAATCGAATGTAACAGCTCAGATTATTGAATATATGAAATCCAACATTGAAAACGGCATCTGGAGAGCCGGTGAGATGATTCCGTCGGAGCATGTTCTTACTGAGGAGCTTTCCGTATCTCGGGCAAGTATCCGTACGGCGATTCAGCAGTTCATTGCATTGGGACTGATGGAGAGCCATCATGGAAAGGGAACTTATCTTATTTCAAATGATATGTCCGTCTTTCGGAAAACCGGCAGAAAAGATCATTACTATAGCATGGAAGACATTGTCCAGTCTCTTCAGTATCGAATTATCGTAGAGAAGGGGACGGCCCAGTTGGCAGCGGAGCATATCACTCCGGAGGGGTTAAAGCGGCTGGAAGCTTATCTTGATGAGATGAAACGAAGTGTGGGAGATTCGGATGGGTTTGTGCGCAGCGATATGATGTTTCATCAGGAGATTTCAGAAGCCTCCGGTAATCTGCTGCTTAAGCACGGTTTGTGTGAAGTGCTTACAAACACGAGAGAGTACCATCATCAGCTGAATGAGCTGGTTGGATATAAAAACGGCATCTATTATCATACGATGATTCTGGAAGCGCTTAAGAATCGGGATGGGAAAAAGGCAGGACTGCTGATGGAAGAGCATCTGCAGACTTCCATGAAAGATGCGCTGGACTCAGAAACTGAATCATAGTTCATTATATTTTAGCCCCGGCATGACGAGCCGGGGCATAAGATAGAAGATACTTGTCAGACGACTAACAAGATGAAAAGCAAGTTAAGGTATTGGAGGAAAAGGAGAACAAAGGGATGGAAATTAAAAATTACACAGATTTAACCGGGAAAAAGGCAATCGTAACAGGTGCGGCACAGGGATTGTGTCATGGAATGGCGGAAGGCCTTTTGGAAGCAGGAGCAGAAGTCTGCATCATTGATATCAGCCCAAAGACTCTGGAGGCAGCGAGAGAGTTTTGTGACAGAGGTTACATTTGCCACGGCGTGATTGCGGATCTGGGAGATGATGATGACCTGGAGAACGGCTTCCATGCTGCAATCACCGGCATGGGTGGGCATCTGGATATTCTGGTCAATGGTGCAGGTGTGCAGAAGCGTCATAAGTCAGAAGAATTTCCCATTGAGGATTGGAATTTTGTAATCAATATAAACTTGAATGCCGTGTTCAAGCTCTGCAAGCTTGCCGGGCAGCAGTTCTTAAAACAGCAGAGCAAAGGAAAAATTATCAACATTGCTTCTATGTTGTCCTTTTTTGGTGGTTATACCGTGCCTGCATATGCGGCATCCAAGGGAGGCGTGTCACAGCTTACAAAAGCTCTGTGCAATGAGTGGGCAGCTGCGGGTATCAATGTCAATGCACTGGCACCTGGTTACATGGATACGGAAATGAACGCTTCACTGACAGAACCGGATAACCCAAGATACAACGAGATAACGGACCGTATCCCGGCACATGTATGGGGGACTCCGGAAGATATGAAGGGACCATGCGTTTTTCTGGCATCAGCAGCCTCCGATTATTTGAATGGTGCGGTTATTCCAGTAGACGGCGGATATCTGGTCCGGTAAGGAGGCTTTCCTATGATAGCTGGAAAGTTTACAAAAGAACGAATGGAAGGCTGGAGATATATTTCTGCAAAAGACAGAGGACTGCATGAGGTAATTTCACAGGGGGATACAGATTCGGCCATGACAGAATGTAACTGGATTAAAAGGTTGGAAAGGAATGGACAGTGATCATGAAAAGACGAACATCGATTTATTTGCCGCAGTTTACGGTTGGTGAGGAGGCGTTTTCAGCATTCGGTGATGAGATGAGAAAATACGGAACCAGAGTGGCAGTGGTTTATGGCGAAAAGGCATGGGATGCATCGAAATCTTATGTTTTGCCTGCATTGCAGGCAGCAGGACTTATCGTAACGGCAGAAATGCTTTACGGCAAGGACACAACCTTTGAAAATGTGGAACGAATCCTTGCAATACTCAGCAGTCAGGAAATCCATATGATTCTTGCCGTTGGAGGGGGAAAATGCATTGATACGGGTAAGGTAATTGGGGATAGAATGGGAAAGGCTGTGTTTACGGTTCCATCCATCGCATCAAACTGTTCTCCGGTAACAAAAATCAGCATTATGTATCATAAGGATGGTTCCTTCCGTGAGATCGTAAAACTGAAGTCCGTGCCGTCTCATTGTTTTATCGATCCACGTATCATATTGGCGGCTCCGACAAAATTTCTCTGGGCAGGGATTGGTGATGCGATGGCGAAAAATGTGGAATCCGAGTGGTCTGCCAAATCAGGCGAACATCTGGACTTTGGCAGCGAGTTTGGCATCACAGCCGGTAATATGTGCTTTTTTCCGATGGTTCGGGAAGGAAAGCAGGCACTGGAGGATGCGAAAGCAGGAAAGGTAAGCGAGGCATTGGTAAATACGATTTTAAATGTCGTAGTAGCTCCTGGTGTCACTTCGGTATCGGTTCAACCGGATTATAACGGCGGGGTCGCACATGCGTTATTTTATGGACTGACAAAGCGTAAAAGTATCGAAAAGAATCATCTGCATGGTGAGGTTGTGTCCTATGGCACCCTGGTAAACCTGATTCTCGATCAGAACTGGGATAAGTTTAAGAAGGCTTATGAACTGAATCGTTCCATCGGTCTTCCGGTCTGTCTCGCAGATCTGGAGCTGGACCGCAGTGATTCGCTTGAGGATGTATTGGAGGCAACGCTGGCAAATCAGGAACTGACCCATACACCTTATCCGGTTACAAAAGAAATGATATACCACGCAATTCAGGAGTTGGAAGATTATAAAAGTTAAACCACTTATAATAGACACAGGGAATGCCAAATAGCAACAGCAGCACCTGTGTCTTTCTTTTATTTTCCGCCGGTTATCATATTAACATAAGAGTTGGGAGATTCTCTCCACACCGAATAGATAAAGCTTTCATCTACGATTCGGGAGCGATTTGGATGGCACAGTCCTGATCTTTGCAGTAAGAACTGAATTCATCATCAGGCATCTGTTCCGTCAATATACAATCAAACTGACCGATCTCTCCGAAGGTCATAAGAGAGGTACGCCCAAACTTTGAGGAATCTGCCAGAAGATAATGCTTCTGGCTCTTTTTTAACGCCGTTTTCTTAATGATGTATTCCTCTGTGGAGGCGTTGCAAACTCCGGCCTGAAGGGAAATTGCGGTGCAGGCCATAAATGCCCGGACAATGTTATAATCCTCCAGGTATTCCACGCAGGAGCTGCCCACTAATGAAGCAGTATCCCTTTTTAGGGATCCTGGCAGGACGATTAAATTGATGTTGGGATAATTCATGGATTTATTGATGACCTGGAGGCTGTTGGTAATGACAGTGACCGTACTTAAATGGGCCAGGTGATCCACAATGCCCATGGTGGTGGTCCCGCTGTCAATAAATATGATATCCCTCTCCCGTACAAAGGAAGCGGCCAGTGCAGCAATCCTCTGTTTACTTTGGGCATTTCTTCCGGCACGCTCATGGAAGGTGACCAGATTCGGGATAGGGGACGCATTTTCGCATGCAATGACGCCGCCGTAGACTTTTTCCACGGTGCCGCGGGCGACAAGGATCTCTAAGTCCCGGCGAAGGGTGTTTTTTGAAATTTTAAATTCTTCACACAGAGTATCAATGGAAGCCGTTCTGTGCTCCAGTATATATTGCTCCAATTGGTCGATTCGGGAAATTCTCATAGGTGTACTCCTTGCTCAGCTGCCTCTCTGGCATACTGTTATAGAAAGATTATAGCAGATGTACAAAAAAATATCAAGAAGTAACCAACACTTAACCATTATTTATAAAATAATAGAGGAATGTCTTGACTGGCATCGAAATAAGTGCTAAAATATGACCATAACATTACATGAATGAAATCAAAATATAACCATAAAGAGAAAGGGAGAGGAAAAATCTTATTGTCATTGATGAAATGGTGGTGGGACAGGAAATGTGATTTTCTCCTTCCATGCCAGAAAAGAGATGATTAGGGATGTTGCGGCGGAGATTTTCCACAGTCAGTGGGATGGAAGCCCGGATAAAGGAGAAGAAGTATGGGATTAGTAAAAATGAAGGAATTGCTGAATCAGGCCTCAGAAAAAAACAGGGCGGTTGGAGCCTTCAGTGTGGGAAACCTTGAGATGGTGAAGGGAGCTGTGAGGGCAGCTGAAGATATGAGTACCTCCATTATCTTACAGATTGCGGAAGTGCGTCTTCCTCATTCCCCGCTGACTCTGATGGGGCCCATGATGGTGGAGGCAGCGAAGAATGCAAAGGTCGATATCGCAGTTCATCTGGATCACGGCAAGACCATTCAAGTGTTAAGACAGGCTTTGGATTATGGGTTCACCTCCGTGATGATGGATGGTTCTAACCTTCCCTTTGAAGAGAATATGGCAAAGACCCTAGAGGCAGTCAATCTCGCCAGGGTATATAGAGCGACTGTAGAAGCAGAGCTTGGCCTGGTGGGCGGAAGCGAGGATGGGAGTACGGATGAGGGAATCCGATGTACCAATCCTGACGATGCCAGAACATTTTGCATGAGGACCGGTGTGGATGCACTGGCAGTAGCAATCGGTAATGCTCACGGCAATTATCCGGTGGCTCCCAGACTGGCTTTTGATGTACTGGAAGCCATTGATCAGAAGACTGATGTTCCTCTGGTTCTTCACGGCGGGACCGGAATTACTCCAGAGGACTTCCGGAAAGCCATAGGCCTTGGAATCCGGAAGATCAACATTGCAACAGCCAGCTTTGACAGTCTTACATATGAAGCTGCAAAATATCTGGAATCTGAAGGAAAGCATGATTATTTCGGACTGAATGAAGCGATGGTCCGGGGAGTGTATGAGAATGTAAAGCAGCATATCCGGATCTTTAACTGTGTGGAGCCGCTTACATAAATCAGTATGATATCATTAAAAACCGCTTAAACAAGCCGTTTTTCATAACGCTTTGTATGTTAAGCGAAGAGAAAGGAATGGACATAAAAATGGGAGAAGTAAAAAAATTAATGTTTCTTGTAAATGGTCAATGGAAGGAATCGAAGACAGAAAAGTATTCTAATGCGTACGATCCCAGTACCGGTGAAGTAATTGCCAAGGTGCCTTGCTGTACTCCTGCAGAAGTGGAAGAAGCCGTGGAGGCAGCCAAAGCGGCGTTTCCATCCTGGTCATCTACCCCTGTGATTAAAAGAGTTCAGGTACTTTATAAGCTCAGGGATCTGCTCATCGAGCATATGGATGAACTGACCATGCTGGTAGCAAAAGAAAACGGCAAAAACTGGGAAGAGGCTCAGGGCGATGTACTGAAAGCCAAAGAAGGAACCGAACAGGCCATAAGTGCTCCGTCACTGATGATGGGAGACAGCCTGATGGACGCTTCCAGCGGATTTGATACGGTTCTGTACCGTATGCCTCTTGGAGTATTTGCCGGCATCGTGCCATTTAATTTCCCGGCAATGATACCTATGGGCTGGATGACCCCTATGTGCATCGCCTGCGGAAATACCATTGTACTGAAAGCCGCATCCTTTACCCCTCAGTCTTGTATGCGTATAGCAGAATTGTATAAAGAAGCAGGACTGCCGGACGGCGTTATTAATATTGTCACCTGCTCCAGAAACGAAGCAGAGATTCTTCTCACTCATCCCGACATCAAAGGGATCAGCTTCGTAGGTTCCACATCTGTGGGTATGCATATCTACTCGACTGCTGCGGCCACGGGTAAGAGAGTTCAGGCTCTCTGCGAAGCAAAGAACCATGCTCTGGTTTTAAATGATGCACCGGTCAAGAGGGTAGCGGCTGGAATCATTAATTCCTCTTTCGGATGTGCAGGAGAAAGATGTATGGCTCTCCCTGTTGTGGTAGTACAGGAGGGAATTGCCGATGCTCTTGTGGCGGAAATAATCGCTCAGGCCAAGACTCTTAAAGTGGGTCCGGCGTATGATAAGAGTTCGAAACTCGGTCCGGTGGTAAATCAGGCTCATAAAGATTCTATTGTGAAGTGGATCGAGACAGGAATAGAAGAAGGCGCAGAGCTTGTACTTGATGGACGGGACATTGTTGTTGAAGGTTATGAAAGCGGCTTTTATTTAGGGCCGACGATATTTGATCATGTGGCTCCCGGCATGAGTGTAGGGGAAAAAGAAATCTTCGGACCGGTGCTGTGCATCAAGAGAGTAAAGACTTTTGAAGAGGGATTAGAGATCATGAATGCCAATCCATATGCAAATGGTTCTGTTATCTTTACGCAGAACGGTCACTATGCCAGAGAGTTCGCCAGACACACCGACGGTGGTATGATCGGTATCAATGTGGGAATTCCGGTTCCAGTTGGAATGTTTCCTTTCAACGGCAAGAAGCTGTCATTTATCGGAGATCTGCACTGCTTAGGCAAAGATGGATACAGATTCTTCACAGAAAATAAAGTTGTCACCACCAGGTGGTTCGACGAAGAGACCGGAGAATCCACAAACGTAAATACCTGGGATGGTACAATCTAAAAGAAGCCGGCCAATGATAGAAAAAACGCCCTGCAAGGCGGATTAAGACCTTGCAGTGTGTTTTTTCGTTCCAAAAAATGGTTGCCGCATGCAAAACGGGATGGGAGAGATGTAACGATGGAATATGTAAAATTTGACGAAACCAGAGAAATGGACATAATTCTTCTTGGAAGGGTGGCAATTGATTTTAATCCGGCTTACAATGAGTATGTGAAAGAAGAATTCAAACCGTTAAAGAAAGTGCACATGTTTGAAAAGTTTGTAGGCGGTTCTCCGGCTAACATCGCCGTGGGTGTAACAAGACATGGCATGAGGGCGGGATTCATCGGAAAAGTATCGGATGACCAGTTCGGTGAATTTGTTGTGGATTATTTTAATGAACAGGGGATCGATACCTCTCATATTACAAAGTGTAAAAATGGAGAAAAGCTGGGACTGACTTTTACAGAGATGCTCTCTTCCAGTGACAGCAATATCCTGATGTACCGGAACTGCATTGCTGACTTGCAGCTGGATGTAGAAGACATAGACGAAGCATATATCAAAAAGGCAAAAGCAATTCTCATATCAGGTACGGCACTTGCACAAAGCCCGTCAAGAGAAGCAGCCCTTAAAGCGGTCATGCTGGCGAAGAGAAACGATGTCAGAATTATCTTTGATATCGATTACAGAGCCTATAACTGGAAAAATGAGGATGAAATCTCCATATACTACTCTGCAGTTGCCAAAGAAGCTGACATAATCATGGGCTCAAGAGAAGAATTCAACTTAACGGAGAAACTGATCAGACCAGGCATGACAGACGAGGAAAGTGCGGCTCTTTGGCAGGGATATCGTGCCAGGATCGTGGTCATTAAGCATGGAATGAAGGGGTCTACGGCTTATACTTATGACGGACAGTCATTTTCCATCAAACCGTTCCCGGTGGAAGCCAGAAAGGGATTTGGCGGCGGCGACGGTTATGGTTCCGGGTTCCTCTACGGCCTGTATCAGGGCTGGGTTATCATAGACTGTCTGGAGTTTGGTTCGGCAGAGGCCTCCATGATGGTAAAGAGCAATAACTGTTCGGATTCCCTTCCGACTCCGGAGGAGGTACATGCATTTATAAAAGAAGAAAAGGAAAAGTTTGGTGAAATGATTGCCCGTGTATAAAAATATAAAGGAGAGCGGAACATGTCAAAAACAATAAGAATGACAACAGCACAGGCACTGGTGAAGTTCCTGGATAACCAGTATGTTTCTGTCGATGGAGTGGAAACAAAGTTCGTTGAAGGTATTTTTACTATTTTCGGTCATGGAATCGCGGTTGGTTTAGGAGAGGCTCTGGATACGGACCCCGGTCAGCTTAAGGTGCTTCAGGGAAGAAATGAGCAGGGGATGTGCCATACGGCCATTGCCTTTTCAAAACAGAATAACCGGAAGAAAATCATTCCGTGTGCCTCATCCGTGGGACCGGGTGCGGCTAATATGGTAACAGCTTGTGCAACCGCAACGGTAAACAACATTCCGCTGCTGGTATTTCCGGCCGATACCTTTGCCTCCAGGCAGCCTGATCCGGTATTGCAGCAGCTGGAACAAAGCAGCAGTCTTGCGATCTCAACCAATGATGCGTTTAAACCAGTGTGCAAATACTGGGACCGGATCACCAGACCGGAGATGATCATGAGCGCTTTGATTAGTGCCATGCGTGTGCTTACAGATCCGGCAGAAACCGGAGCATGCTGCATTGCCATTTGCCAGGATGTAGAGGGAGAATCCTATGATTATCCGGATTATTTCTTTAAGAAGCGGGTCCACAGGATTACCAGGCCTCTTGCGGTAGAAGAAGAACTGGATGAGATCGCAGATATCCTTTCAGAGGCAAAGAAGCCGTTTGTTATCGTAGGCGGAGGAGTCCGCTACTCTGATGCAGGAGAAACTGTAGAAAAATTCTGTGAAGAATTTAACATACCCTTTGGAGAAACCCAGGGAGGAAAGAGTGCCTGTAAATCAAGCCATCCCTATTGTCTGGGCGGCATCGGAGTCACAGGTACCTATGCCTCCAATGTAATTGCAAAGGATGCAGATGTGGTGATCGCCATAGGAAGCAGGCTGAGTGATTTTACAACAAGCTCAAAGTGGCTGTTTAAAAGAGATGACGTCAGATTTATTACCATCAATAACAGCAGGTTCCATGCATACAAGATGGATGCAGTCAAGGCAGTGGGAGATGCGAAGGTTACCGTTCAGGCGCTGGCGGAAAAGCTTAGGGAAAAACAGTATGTGTCTCAGTACAAAGACGAGATCGCCGATGCGAAAAGAAAATGGGATGAAGAGATGGTGCGTTTGGGAAGCATTGAATACACCGGAGATGATTTTGAACCCAACATAAAAGCAAGGGATCCCAGGACGATCCCGGAGTTTGTCCGGTTAACCAATGGAAGGCTCACCCAAACCGCTGCACTTGCAGCAATCAGAAGGGTCATCGATGAAGATGCTACCATCATCACGGCAGGGGGCTCCCTTCCAAGCTGTATGCAGCGTATGTGGACGACTGATAAACGGGGCGGATACCATGCAGAGTACGGATACTCCTGTATGGGGTATGAAGTGGCAGCCACCCTGGGTGTTAAATTTGCGGAGCCGGAAACGGAAGTTTACTGTGTTGTCGGCGATTCCAGCTTCCAGATGTTACATAGTGAAATTATGACCATTATGCAGGAACGGCAGAAGGTCAATATTCTGATATTTGATAACTGCGGCTTTGGCTGCATCAATAATCTGGAGATGAACCATGGGATCGGAAGCCTTGCCACGGAATTCCGCTATACGGACGGGAAGAAGCCTTCAGGGGATTTAATTCCAGTTGATTATGCCAAAATCGGGGAGGGGTATGGTCTGAAAGCTTATACCTGCAGAACCACCAAAGAGCTGGAAGAGGCTCTGGAAGATGCCAAAAAACAGGAAAGGGCCTGCCTGTTTGATTTAAAGGTGATCCCCAAAACCATGACGGATGGTTATGAATCCTGGTGGAACGTAGGAATAGCCACAACCTCGGAAAAGAGCAGTGTGAGAGAGGCGTGGGAAAAAGTCTTAGAAGGAAGAAATGAAGCCAGAAAGTATTAATCTGCTGCAATGCCGGCGGAATAAAAAATTATATGACAGGGAAGGGATGCAAATATGTTAAACAAGGAGAAAGTGAAATTAGGAATTGCACCGATTGCATGGACCAATGATGATTTGCCGGATCTGGGGAAAGAAAACACCTTTGAACAGTGTGTCAGCGAAATGGCTCTGGCAGGCTTTACCGGTTCCGAGGTGGGCAACAAATATCCAAGAGATGTGGAAGGTTTAAAAAAGGCTTTGGACCTTCGGGGCGTAGAGATCTGCAACGCATGGTTTTCCACCTTTTTAATCAGCAGGCCCTATGAGGAGACGGAAGAAGGATTTGAAAAGCATGTGGCGTTCCTTGCATCAATGGGAGCTAAGGTTGTAGGCGTTTCCGAGCAGAGCTACAGCACACAGGGGATTTTAGACCAGCCGGTGTTTGAAGGAAAGCATGAGATGGATGACAGAGAATGGGAGCTGCTTTGTGAAGGCTTAAACCGCCTTGGAAAGCTTTCCAAAGAAAAATACGGGGTGGCTTTAACCTTCCATCATCATATGGGAACCGTTGTTCAGAGTGCTGCAGAGGTGGAACGCATGATGGCGAACACGGACCCGGAATATGTAAGCCTTTTGTTTGACAGCGGCCATTTTGCATACTGCGGTGAGGACCCGGTTGCTATGGTGGAAAAATATGTGGGACGCATCAAGCATGTTCATTTAAAAGATATCCGTTCAGAGATTGTAAAAAAAGTAAGAGAAGAAAAGTTGAGCTTCCTGGCAGGGGTACGGGCAGGTGCATTCACCATTCCAGGAGACGGCTGCGTAAACTTTGATCCTATTTTCAAGGTGCTGGAGGATGCTTCCTATGAGGGTTACATGGTAGTGGAAGCAGAACAGGATCCTGCAAAGGCAAATCCTCTGGAATATGCTATACGCGCAAGAAAATTCATTACTGAAAAAACCGGTCTTTAAGAATAAGAAAAGAGAAGGAGAAGAAAATTATGGTAACTGTAGGAATTATCGGAGCAGGAAGAATCGGAAAGGTACATACAACCAGCATCTGCAACCTTGTAAAGAACGGAAGGATCAAGACCATTGCCGATCCATTCATGAATGAGGAAACAGACAAATGGGCAAAAAGCATGGGAGTTCCTAATACTACCAAGGATTATAAGGAGATTTTAGCAGATCCGGAGATCGACGCCGTATTGATCTGCTCTTCCACCAACACCCATTCCCCCATTTCAGTTGAGGCCATTAAAGCAGGAAAGCATGTATTCTGTGAAAAACCAATTGACCACGACATTGATAAGATCAAAGAAGTGATTGAAGCCTTAGAGGGCAGTAAGATAAAATATCAGGTAGGCTTTAACCGCCGCTTTGACCACAACTTTGAGGCAGTTAGAAATGCGGTTGCAGCCGGAAGGATCGGAGAGCCTCACATCATCAAAGTGACATCCAGAGATCCAGAGCCGCCCAGCGCAGAGTATGCGGCAGTATCCGGCGGCATGTTTTTAGACATGACCATTCATGATTTTGATATGGTCCGTTATCTGGCAGGCTGTGATGCAGAGGAAATCTACGTTCAGTCCGCAGTGCTTGTGGACCCGGCCATCGGAGAAGCAGGGGATGTGGATACCGCAGTCATTACCTTAAAGATGGAGAACGGAAGCCTGGCAGTTATTGATAATTCCAGAAAGGCCGCTTATGGCTATGACCAGAGAGCAGAGGTATTCGGCTCCAAGGGAATGGTGGCAACCTCCAATGATACCGAATCCAGCGCAGTATTAAGCACTGCCGATGGCGTTACCGGTGAAAAGCCCCTTTACTTCTTCTTAGAGCGCTATATGCAGTCCTTTGCAAAGGAAGTGAACTGCTTTATTGAGGCCATTGAGAATGATACCGATACTCCTCTTGGCGTAGTGGATGGATTAAAACCTGTATTAATGGGCATTGCTGCCAAAAAGTCTGTACAGGAGCACAGACCTGTGAGAATTTCTGAAATCATGATGTAATGAACGCAAGAGAGCGAAGATGAGCTCGCTCATCGGCGCGAACGGTGAATGCCGCTTAGGGACCGAAGGTTCCTAAGATATGAACGCAAGAGAGCGAAGATGAGCTCGCTCATCGGCGCGAACGGTGAATGCCGCTTAGGGACCGAAGGTTCCTAAGATAATGAACGCAAGAGAGCGAAGATGAGCTCGCTCATCGGCGCGAAGGTCGAAAGGAGCTGCCATGAGCGAATTATTCAGTTACCCGGAATTTGATCCCAAGGGAGTAAAACTCCTCACAAATGCAGGGGATAGGGAAAATGATATGTTAATGGACATTGCCGTTTACGAGATGAAGGCAGGAGAGGAGCGGTCCTTCTCCAGCCAGTCGGATGAGATGGCGGTCCTTCTCCTTACCGGGGATATCCTGTTTTCCTGGGAAGACAGGAAGGAGCGGGGAAACCGGAGCAGCCTGACGGAAGAAGGACCCTATTGTCTTCACGTTTCAAAGGGCGTTATGGTAAACGTGGCGGCAAAAGAATACAGTCAGGTTCTGGTCCAGTGCACCAGAAATGACAGGGAGTTTGACAGCGTATTCTATAAGCCGGAAGACTGTACCAATGATATTTTCGGGGAAGGTCTTTTGGATGGTAAGATGAAGCGGACGGTCCGCACCGTCTTCGACTACAACAATGCTCCCTATTCCAATATGGTAAACGGGGAAGTGATCAATCATCAGGGAGGCTGGTCCAGCTACACCCCTCATGAGCATCCTCAGCCTGAGGTTTATTATTACCGGTTTGAACGGCCGGAAGGTTTTGGCGCCTGCTTTATCGGAGAGGATGTCTTTAAAATCAAGGATGGAAGCTGTGCTGCCATTCCCGGCGGCAGAACTCATCCCCAGGTAACCGCCCCAGGGTTTCCCATGTACTATTGTTGGATGATCCGGCACCTTCCGGATAACCCATGGACAACACGGGTAGATGATCCCAGATACAACTGGATCAAAGAATTAAAATAAATTGATCGGCTAGAAAGCGTGGTGTTTTATTCCGGATAAAACACCGCGCTTCTGTCGTTTCCTGCAGATCCGGACAAACAGATTCCCTGCAGGGCTTTTTGCAAACATGATATACTTTGGCAGCATACTTTATAAGATATTGATGGATAATTGATATCAGAAAAGAGGAGTAATCATGAGCCAGGTTTGGAAAGTGCTGGGAAGCCTTGTGGAAAGGTATGACCTTATCTACCAGACGGGTTTGTTTTTTAGAATTGTTGTTGCAGGATTTTTAGGATATTTAATCGGATATGAGAGAACGAATCGATACAAAGGAGCAGGGATGAGAACCCATGCCATTGTGGCCATGGGAGCCGCTTTAATGATGGTGATTTCCAAGTACGGGTTCCGGGATGTCCCAAATTTTGATGCTTCCAGAATCGCCTCCCAGATCGTATCAGGAATCGGTTTTCTAGGAGCAGGGGTCATCTTTGTTAAGAATCATTCCGTCAGTGGTTTAACCACTGCAGCAGGCATCTGGGCAACTGCAGGAGTGGGGATGGCAATCGGTGCAGGCGACTACTTTATGGGATGCGGAGCAGGCCTTTTTCTTATTTTCACCCAGATCCTCCTCCATGATGTACCTTTTTTGTCCAGGGAGCCATTCCAAGGAGTCTTAAAAATAACTACGAACCAATATGACATCGTTATAATAGAACTGCTTCATTATCTAAATGAGGAAAAAATCAAGGTTTTAAACATTAAAGTGGGTAAATCTAAGGATTATACCAAGGTGGAGCTTGATCTCCTTTATCCTGCGGGATACGGGAAAAATGACCTGATCGTCAAATGGTCAAATGATAAGAGGATCAATTCCATCAGTGGGTAATATAATTTTAATCACCTTAAAGCATATAGAAAAAGTAGGAAATAATTTAAAAACAGTTGCAAAAGTTCCGGAAATATGTTTATAATGAATCTGACTTTTCCGTCTGATAACCGGTCACGGTATTAGGCATAATTATAGGAAAACTGAAAGGAGAAATGTATGAAAAGATTTATGAAGAGTGCAGCATTCCTGTTAGCATCTGTCTTGGTGCTGGGAGGCCTTACTGCCTGCGGAGGAAAGGACCCGGTTGCAGAAAGTACCACAGCTGCGAATGCCAGTTCAGCAGGCGGATCTAATGACGGAGCCGGACAAACGGCTGCAGGAGGGGAAAGCACATTTACTTATGCAATTGCAGGGGATCCGGGCGCTAATGTAAATGTAATTACAACCAGCGACCGTTTCGGCCTTATGACTATTAAAATGATCTATTCCCCGTTGTATATGTACAATGCAGATGGAATCAATTATTTCCTGGCAAAGAGCATTGACACCTCCGATGACAAACTGACCTATACCATGCATCTTAGGGATGATGTAAAATGGTCTGACGGAGAGAAATTCACTGCCGATGACGTTGTATTTACCTTTGAAGCCATGGCAGATGAGAAAAACGCAGGCTGGGCATATTCTCAGCTGGTATTCCCTGAAGGAGCAGTTAAAATCGAAAAGATCGACGACTATACGGTTTCCCTCACCATGCCTTTTGTTAACTCCGCTGCAGTGGAAATGTTTTCCCAGATATTCATTATGCCAAAGCATATCTATGAAAACGTGGAGAACTTTGAAAACAATGACGTAAACACCAAGCCGGTCGGTACAGGACCTTATGTAATGGCAGAATACTCCCCAGGTTCCTATGTGAAATTCACAAAGAATGAGAGTTACTTCTTAGGTGCTCCTTCTATTGATAATTTTGTATACCGGATCATTGAAAATGAAAATACAGCGATGACAGCCATTCAGAGTGGGGAAGTAAACGCCTGGATCGGTACTCCTGCGCAGGTGGCACAGATGAACCTGGATGCAGCCAATCTGACGGTTTACCCATACCAGGAAGGCCGTGTGGGATATATGATGATAAATGCAAACCGCATAAAGGATGAAAACTTCAGGAAAGCGATCTTCTATGCACTGGATAAAAAGGCCATTGCAGACGCAGCACTCCTGGATCCCCAGTATTATGATCTTCCATGGAGCTTCATGCCTCCCAACAGCCAGTATTTTACAGAGGATGTGGAGAAATACGAACAGAATCTGGATAAATCCAAAGAGCTTCTTGCGACATCCGGCGTAACAAATCCGGAACTGACACTTGCCTATAACGCTTCCGACAGCCTCCAGTCCACCTCAGCCATCATGATACAGGAACAGCTTCAGAAGGCAGGAATTAAGGTGAACTTAACCGGCGTGGATTCGACGGCTCTCAGCCAGCAGATGAAGCAGGCTGATAATCCTTATGATATGTACTTTGGCGGATATATCATGGGCATTGACCCGGATACGTTTTCAAGTTTATTTGAATCAGGTGCACCATACAATTATATGCATTACGACTATCCTGAGATGAATGACCTTTTTGCCCAGGGCCGTAAGGAAACAGATGATGCAAAGCGTAAAGAAATCTATACAACGATCCAGCAGAAACTGCAGGATACCGCATGCTTCTATCCATTGTATTCCAATAAACGCCTTCTTGTAGTATCCAAAAATGCATCAGGGATTGAAGAGTCAAAGCTGGTTCCTGTTTATACCTTTGAAGATACTTCCAAACTACAGATGAAGTAATGATGACAGCAGATGCGTAAGCAACAGAAATGGCGGGTTGTGGATCAGCTGTGAAGAGGAAAGGGTGTTCTGCTGCTGGAATCCTGCGGCAGACACCTCTTTCTATATATAAGGAGAAACCATATGGCGAAATATATATTAAGACGGATATTGACAGCCATACCCATGGTCCTTTTAATCACAATTCTATGTTTTGCTTTGATGCATTTTGCACCGTATAATGCCATTGATGCAATGACAACACCAAAGATGTCTCCGGAAACAATTGAATTGATTAAGGCCAAATATGGGTACGACAAGCCTCTGTTCATCCAGTATTTACGCTGGCTGAACGGGATATTGAACGGGAATTTCGGATATTCCATCGTAACCAAGCAAAGCATTGCCGGGGATCTTGCTGTGAGGATTCCAAACACCATAAAACTGGTACTACCGGCCTATGGAACCGCTTATATCCTGGCAATCATACTGGGACTTTTGGCAGGCTCCCACAAGAATAAGGCAGCAGACAAAGTGATAGACGGATTCTCTTCCGTAGCGATCGCCGTTCCTTCCTTCTGGTTTTCCATGCTTTTGATTTTTGTCCTGGGTTATAAGCTTAAGCTTCTTCCCATCGTAGGAATGCATTCCGTAGGAAAGGAAGCTTCTATGGCGGATTTTCTAAGGCATTTTATTATGCCTTTTATCACCCTTACCTTTGCAT
Source organism: Lacrimispora sphenoides (assembly GCF_900105215.1). Classification (NCBI taxonomy): domain Bacteria; kingdom Bacillati; phylum Bacillota; class Clostridia; order Lachnospirales; family Lachnospiraceae; genus Lacrimispora; species Lacrimispora sphenoides. The sequence goes on from NZ_FOIP01000001.1 coordinate 1,898,205, forward strand.
TTTTACCGGCTAATGTTAAGTTTGTCCGTTCTTCCACAGTCACCCAGTTTTCTGAGGACTATGTGCTGGTTCAGCGGGCCTTTGGCGCTTCCAGAGGGGAAATTATGTTTAAGCATGTCTGTAAGAACGTCCTGCTTCCCATTATTACCAGGCTTGGCATGGCTCTTCAGCTTCTGGTAACAGGTGCCATCATTACGGAGACCGTATTTGGGTGGCCGGGTGTCGGACCTTATTTTATCAAGGCGATCCAGGGCATGGATTATCCCATCGTCATGATCGTTCTGGTTCTGTCCTCTTCCCTCGTTATTCTTGGTAACCTTCTGTCGGATATCCTATACTGTATCACGGATCCGCGAATCAGGGAAATGGGGTGACAGAAGATGATAAGAAACGAAGTGAACAAAAAGAAAAACAGATCCGTGAGAGTGGACAGCGTATTCCTGGCATTAAAGCATGATAAGGCGGCAGTCATTTCCCTGATTCTTTTGGGATTAATCATTTTATTTGCACTCATTGCGCCCCTTCTTCCTGTGGAGCCTAATGCCACCAACATTGCAAACCGACTTCAGCCTCCGTCTGCCGGACACTGGTTCGGGACCGATGAAGTTGGACGGGATTATTTTGCCAGAGTTATCTACGGCGGCCGTGTTTCCCTGCTGGTGGGATTTTTGGCCATGCTAACAAGCCTTACCATTGGCGTGGCAGTGGGAACCATTTCCGGCTTCTGCGGCGGGCTGGTGGATATGGTTCTTATGCGTATCGTAGATGTCCTGTATTCAATTCCTTGGATGATCCTGGTAACCGTTGTCAGCATCTTTTTAAGGCCAGGATTAAAGTCCATCATTCTGGTTATCGGCTTTTTTACCTGGATGGAGATTGCCAGGCTGGTGCGGGCCGAGACTCTCTCCCTTAAGGAAAGAGAATTCATCCTTTATGCGGAGTTTTCCGGCGTGGGTATCTGGAAGATCATTATTAGTCATATCATACCTTCCGTATTTCCTACGATCATTGTATCGGCGACCACAAGCATGGCCAATGCAATTATGACAGAGTCTTCCTTAAGTTTCCTGGGAGTTGGTGTCCAACAGCCGATGTCTTCCTGGGGAAGTCTTTTGCAAAATGCTCAGGGAACCATGCAGAATACCTTTTACATGGCGCTGATCCCAGGACTTTTGATCATCATTACGATATTTGCTTTTAATAAGCTGGGAAATCTGCTCCGGGTTTTCGTGGAACCTAAAATTATGAACGACGAAAAAGAGTAAAGCGAGGAAACAGGAATTGGAAGAGATAAAGAAAAACGATGATAAAATCCTGTCCGTCCAAAATGTGCATACCACCTTCCACACCCACGGGAAATCGGTAAAGGCGGTTCGCGGCGTAAGCTTTTATGCAGGCTATCAGGAAATCCTGGCCGTTGTGGGGGAATCCGGCAGCGGTAAAAGTGTTCTGATGAAATCCATCATGGGCCTGATGCCGGAGAATGCAGAGGTCACCGCGGACCAGATTTTATTTATGGATAAGAACATACTTGAAATGACACCGGAGCAGCAAAGAAAGATGAGGGGAAAAGAGATCGCCATGGTTTTCCAGGACCCCATGACGGCTTTGAACCCATTAAGAACCATTGGCTTTCATCTGACAGAGGTGCTGAAACGCCATAGGGGGATGGATAAGCGTGCTGCTCAGAAGGAAGCGGTTGCAGTTTTGGAACAGGTGGGAATCCCATCTCCCGAAAAGAGGCTCAATCAGTATCCTCATGAATTTTCCGGAGGTATGAGACAGAGGGTGTTAATTGCCATGGCCCTTTGCTGCCGGCCGAAGTTACTGATTGCAGATGAGCCGACTACGGCTCTTGATGTTACCATTCAGGCCCAGATCCTGGAACTTTTGAAAAAGCTGCAGGATGAAACGGGAATGAGTATCATACTCATCACTCATGATCTTGGAGTGGTGGCAAGCTTAAGCCGCCGGATCATGGTTATGTATGGCGGACTTATGATGGAAGAGGGGCTTACCGAAGAAATCTTTTATTCGCCTAAGCATCCCTATACCAGGGCCCTTCTTCAGGCAATTCCCAAACCTCAGACAGGGGACCGGAAGCGGCTGGAACCAATCCCGGGAATGGCTCCGTCCTTAATCGATCCCCCGGATGGCTGTCCCTTTGCTGAGCGGTGTAAATTTGCCTGTGAACAGTGTGAGAAGGGAATTCCCAAGTACCGGGTATATTCGGACACCCAGAGAGCCATGTGTATCTATTCGGCAGAGGAACTGGATGCAAGGGAAAGGAAGGTAGACTGATATGGATAACAGGAACCAGGAAATCCTGCTGGAAGCCAGGGAGGTATGTAAATATTTTCCGGCCAAGGACTTTTTCGGCCGCAAGAAGGCAGAGGTAAAGGCAGTGGACGGTGTGAATATTACTATCCGAAAAGGGGAAACCTTTGGACTGGTAGGAGAATCCGGCTGCGGGAAATCCACCTTAGGACGGACCTTAATCCGTATGTACGATCCCACCAGCGGGTCTATCCTGTTTAAGGGGCAGGATATCACCAGGGTAAAGGGCAGTAAGTTACTTCCTATCCACCGGCAGATGCAGATCATTTTCCAGGATCCCTATTCAGCTCTGGATCCTCATCACAATGTGCGGGAGATCATTGGAGAGTCCATGGCGGCGGTATCTGGCATAGCGGCAAGCGAGGTGGACGGCAGAATCGAAGAGATGCTTAAAAAGGTTGGAATGAAGCCGGATGACATGTACAAGTATGCCTATGAGTTTTCCGGAGGCCAGCGTCAGAGAATCGGAATTGCCAGGGCATTGGCAGTAGAACCGGAATTTTTACTCTGCGACGAACCGATCTCTGCCCTGGATGTTTCCATTCAGGCACAGGTAGTAAACATGCTGGAGGATTTACAGGAGGAAATGGGGCTCACTTATCTGTTTGTAGCTCATGATCTGTCCATGGTACGCCATATTTCCACACGGATCGGCGTCATGTATTTAGGCAGACTGGTGGAGATCGCAGACAGCGACGAACTGTATGAAAATCCTCTTCATCCTTATACAAAGGCGCTTCTTTCTGCTATCCCGGTAGCTGATCCCCAGCTTTCTGCAAAGTCAAAGCGGCTGATGCTTCATGGAGAACTTCCAAGCCCCATGCATGTGCCTTCCGGCTGCCATTTCCATACCAGATGCATGTATGCTGTGGAAGAATGCAGCAGGGCTGTGCCGGAGATGAAAGAGGTTTCACCCGAACATTTTGTGGCATGCTCTTGTCTGCCAATTAAAGGATAAAACGAAAATAATCCTTGACTTTTCAAATAAAACTTTTTATAATAACAACAATTAAAAAAGACTAAGCAAAGACGCTTAAGACATTCAAACTCTAAGGCGTCTTTTTGCATATTTTTAGGAAGAAATACAGAACGCCTTGTGTCCAAAAGACATAAACAAGAAATAAGAGGAAAGGGGATGGAATTATGCCAGATATGGTGAAAGTTGAAAACTTAAAGAAGAACTTCGGAGATTTAGAGGTTTTAAAGGATATAAGCCTGACAGTAAAGGAGGGCGAAAAGCTGGTCATAATCGGACCCTCCGGCTCAGGAAAGTCCACCTTTATCCGCTGCATCAACTACTTAGAGGAACCAACCAGCGGAAAGATAACCGTGGCAGGCACGGAAGTGACAAAAAAGAACCATTTGGAAATGGCTAAAAAGTATTCCTCTATGGTCTTTCAGCAATTCAATTTATATCCCCATCTGACTGTCTTAGAAAATCTGACTTTAGCACCCATTAAGCTGCAGCATGTTCCCAAGGAAGAGGCAAAGAAGAATGCCATCAAATGCCTGGAACGAGTCGGTTTAAAGGAAAAAGCGGGAAATTATCCGATCCAGCTCTCCGGCGGTCAGCAGCAGAGAGTGGCAATAGCTAGGGCTTTATGCACCAAACAGCCCTTAATACTCTTTGATGAGCCTACCTCTGCACTGGATCCTGAGATGGTTCAGGAGGTTTTAAATGTTATGGTGGAGCTGGCTCATGAGAACATCACCATGATCTGTGTGACTCATGAAATGGGCTTTGCACGCCAGGTGGCAGACCGGGTGATCTTCATGGATGGAGGCTACATCCTGGAAGAGGGAACGCCGGAACACTTTTTTGAATGTCCGGAACATGAGCGGACCAAAGCGTTTTTAAGCAAGATCCTTCATTAGGATGTTGATTAAATTATATTAATGAGGAGGGAACCAATTATGATGAAGAAAATGTTATCACTTGCCCTTGCTTTTGCGACTGTGGCATCTTTAACTGCATGCGGCGCAAAGGCTCCGGAGGCTACTACGGCTGCTCCAGCTGAGTCTACTGCAAAGGAAGGAGCGGCTGGCTCAGATGCAGCAGGCGGAAAAGCCACAGCAGACGTACAGAAAATTATTGACCGCGGAGTTTTAAAGGTTGGCTGTAAGGCAGATATTCCAAAGTTCAGCTTACAGAATACGGCTACCGGAGAATATGAAGGCTTTGAGGATGACCTGGCTTATGAGATTGCCGGCTCCATCTTCGGATGCACCGCAGATGAAGCAAAAGAAAAGAAGCTGGTAGAATTCCAGGGCGTAACCGCTAAGACAAGAGGACCTCTCTTAGAGAACGGAGAGATCGATCTGGTTATCGCTACCTTTACCATTACACCGGAAAGAAAAGAAACTTATAACTTCTCTACCCCATATTTTACCGACGCGGTAGGACTTCTGGTAAATAAGAGTTCCGGGATCGAGTCCATCGAAGATCTGGATGGCAAGATCATCGGAGTTGCCCAGTCCTCTACGACAAAGGACGGCTTTAAGAAATATGTTGATGAAAAAGGATACAAGGTAAATCCTCAGTTCCAGGAGTTTGACGGTTATCCGGCGCTGGCTCAGGCACTGGCAACCAATCAGATCGACTGCTTTTCCGTAGACCGTGCGATTCTGGCAGGCTATTTAAACGACGGCAACCAGATCTTACAGGACCGTTTCGCGGAACAGGATTATGGTGTTGCAGCAGCAAAAGAGAATGCAGGGCTTGCAGCTCTTGTTGATGATAAAGTGACTTCCATGATTTCTGACGGTTCTCTTATGAATCTTCAGGACAAATGGGGATTGCAGTAAACCCTTATGTAAAGGATAGATGACATGATAAAAGGTCTTTTTGATGCAAAACGCTGGAATGCCCTGTTTCAGGCATTTCCCGAATATTATATACCGGGCTTTCTTATGACGCTTAAAATATCACTGGTGGGGCTGGCCGTTGCGCTGGTCCTGGGAGTGATATTTGGTATGTTTTCCACGGCTAAATTTAAGCCATTAAAGATAATTTCACGAATTTATGTGGAATTCATACAGAATACGCCTCTGGCTTTGCAGGTATTGTGCTATTATTCTGTGCTGCCTATGGTATTTTCCAGCTCAGGTTTCAGGATTCCCAAGTTCGTGCTGGGCGTGATCGGGGTAGGTGTCTATCATGGCGCCTATATATCAGAGGTTTTAAGGACCGGTATCGAAGCCATACCAAAAGGCCAGTCCGAGGCAGCTTCGTCTCAGGGCTTTTCCTATCTGGATACCATGTATCATATCATTCTGCCTCAGACTATAAAGATTATTATGCCGCCTCTTGCGAATCAGGCGCTGAATCTGGTGAAGAATACCTCCATTCTGGCTATGGTGGCTGGTATGGACCTTATGTATTTTACGGATTCCTGGGGAGCTGACCGGGGATACTTTGCCCAGGCGTATTTTACAAGCGCCGTGATGTACTTTATCATCTGTTTCCCATTGGCAAGGCTGGCCCGTTATCTGGAAATCAGATCCATGCGGCTTCCCGTAGCAAAAACGCTTGATATTAAGGCAGATGAGGAGGCAGCATGTTAGAATTATTTCATCAGATATTTACACCGGCTAATGTGACTTTCATGCTGAAGGGCCTAAGAATGACGGTCATGATTGCTGTTCTAGCCACCGTTATCAGTACATTTTTCGGAACGATCCTGGCTCTTATCAGGACCTATTCATCAGGGAAATGGAAGTGGACAGGAGGGCTTGTGGCTGCCTATACGGAATTTTTCCGCTGTACACCCAATCTTTTGTGGATACTCTGGATCTATTTCACAGTAAAGGGGAATAAGGTAGGAGTATCAGTGTTTGCGATTTCCCTTTTCACCTCAGCGGTCATGGCTGAAATATTCCGGGGGGGCTTAAACTCCATTCCTAAAGGGCAGTTCGAGGGAGCCCAGTCCCAGGGATTCAGCTTTATAGAGACTCTTATATTTATCGTGCTTCCCCAAATGTATAAGAAGGTGATTCCGGCCCTGCTCAGCCAGGTGATCACCATCATCAAAGACACTTCTTTCTTAAAGATGGTGGATGTGGCGGAGTTTATGAGAAACTGCTCCGTTGTTCTTGGAAGCATATACGATGTCAGAGGCATGCTGCTTTTATTCGGTTTTGAAGCTCTCTGCTATTTTACCATCTGCTTTGCCCTTAGCTGCGCGGTGAGGGGATATCAGAAAACCATTGTGACTGGTTAGGGAGGATCATCTTGACATGAAAAAGTTTACTATCACCATTACCCGTGAATTCGGAAGCCTGGGGCGGTCCATCGCCAAGGCGCTGTCCAGAGAGCTGGGAGTGGAATTCTATGACCGTGATATTGTGGAGGAGGTCGCAAAGCAGTTGAACCTTCCTGTTTCCACGGTCAGCGATGAAGAAGAAAAGTCAAAGCAAAGCTTTTTGCCCCGCATGTTTCCTTTGGGGACTGACGAGACTTATATCCAGGATATTATTTTTGATGTTCAAAAAGGCATTATCCTGGATCTGGCCAAAAAGTCCAGCTGCATCCTGGTAGGAAGATGCTCGGATTACTTACTGGAAAAGGAAAAGAACAACATCAATATATTCATTTATGCATCTTATGAAAAAAGGCTGGAAAACTGTGTGAACACTCTTGGCATGACTGAGAGTGAGGGGAAACGAATGATCGCCTCCGTAGACAAGGCCAGAAATGCCTATCATAAGAAATACGCCGGTTATCTGCCAGGTGATCCGAAGCATAAGAATCTGATGATCGACTCCTCCCTTCTTGGAGTTACAGGAACTGCAAAGTTGATCGCTGAGATTGTGCACCAGCTGTATGGCGAATAGAATAGGAAGCTTTTGTAAATACAGGCCTTTTTGGCGAAACGCGGGTGAATGCCCGGTTTTTCGCCAAAAGGGCCTGTTTTGTTGACATGGAAGAGAACCAGGGATAAAATTGGATAAAGGAACAGGCTGGCAGGGATTGGGTGAGGAAGCCTGATAAATATACATCGGCAGGAGGAAAGAAACGTGCGTTATCGAATAAAGAAAAGGCTGGTTCCCGTGGGAACGGATGAGGTGGTTCCGGAAGAGGAGGCCCTTGTGGAGATCATGAGCAAGGAAGAATACTGGAAAGAATACCATACGAAGTATCAGGACCATTTGCTGATGAAAAGTTTGGAAAGGGCGCAGTATTGCAGGGCAGACTTATTAAAGGACTGTATCGTTGGAACCCTTGTTATTCCTGTTAAAAAGGAGCTTTTTGGCAGGCCCGTAGTGTTTGGCTATTACATGGACCAAAGCCGGCTTATACTTATTGATGACAGCGGGGAAGCGGAAAAAATACTTCATGATATGGAACGGATCCAGTACTTTGACAAGACATGTGTTTCCCATATGTTTTTTGAGTTTCTGGAGTACCAGGTAAAGGATGAGATTGAATTTTTACAGAAGTATGAGGAAAAGCTGGCAGCAATGGAAGACCGGATCATGAGCGGAAAAAGAGAGCGGAGCGATGTTCCGGGAGCCATACTAAGGGCGAGGAAAGAGCTGGCAAAGATTTCTTCCTACTATGGACAACTATTAAATATCAGCCAAACCTTGACGGAAAATTATAATGGGTTATTAAAGGATGAAGACTGTGCACTGTTCCATCTGTTTTCCGGCCGTATGGCAAGGCTTACCGAGCATGGAAAGGAATTAAGGGAATATGCCCTGCAGATCCGGGAAATGTATCAGGTGCATATAGATATGAAGCAAAACCATGTACTGTCCTTTCTCACAATGGTCACTGTGATCTTCATGCCCCTCACTCTGATCGCCGGCTGGTATGGCATGAATTTTAAAAATATGCCAGAACTTAACTGGAATTACGGCTATCAGGTCTGTGTGACAGCCAGTGTTATCATTATTCTGGTAGAGATATGGTATTTCAATAAGAACGGCTGGCTAAAAAGATAGGGATTAAGGAAATTGGTAATTATTTCCTATTGAAAAGTTGCGGGAAATTCAAGTCATTGCCCTTGACACTCAAAAAAAAATCTGCTATAGTATATCTTTGTGTGAAGCGAGAGGATGAAGGTCTGAAACGTGCCTGATGCCTCTCGTTTTGTTTGCGAAAAGTGTGTGCGAGGCCGTCGGCAACATGGGAAGCCGGTTGGCCGTAAGAAAGGAACCAAGCATTTATGGAAACAATTAGATTTGATGAATTACAGTTAGATGAAAGAATTCTGCGGGCAGTAGCAGACATGGGATTTGAAGAGGCATCTCCGATCCAGGCCCAGGCCATTCCGGTCCAGGCTGAGGGAAGGGATATCGTTGGGCAGGCTCAGACAGGAACCGGTAAAACAGCAGCCTTTGGCATCCCAATGTTGCAGAAGATTGATCCTAAGGTGAAAAAGCTACAGGCGGTTGCCCTCTGTCCTACCAGAGAGCTTGCCATTCAGGTGGCAGATGAAATCCGCAGGCTTGCAAAATACATGCACGGTGTGAAAGTCCTTCCGATTTACGGAGGACAGGACATTGTAAAACAGATCCGTTCTTTAAAAGACGGTACTCAGATCATTATCGGAACTCCTGGACGTGTTATGGACCATATGCGCAGGAAGACCGTGAAATTCGAGAACGTTCATACGGTAGTCATGGATGAAGCCGATGAGATGTTAAATATGGGATTCCTTGAGGATATGGAAACTATTTTAAGCCAGCTTCCGGATGAGCGCCAGACGGTTATGTTCTCCGCTACCATGCCGCCTGCTATCATGGAAATTGCCAGAAAGTTCCAGCAGGAGCCGGTTACCGTTAAGGTAGTAAAGAAAGAACTGACCGTTCCCAAGGTAACCCAGTATTATTATGAAGTAAAGCCTAAGAGCAAGGTAGAAGTTATGTGCCGTCTGCTTGATATGTATGCACCAAAGCTGTCCGTTGTTTTCTGTAATACCAAAAAGCAGGTAGACGAACTGGTTCAGGCTCTTCAGGGACGCGGTTACTTTGCGGAAGGACTTCATGGAGACTTAAAGCAGATCCAGCGTGACAGGGTCATGAACAGCTTCCGTAACGGCAAGACAGAGATCCTTGTGGCAACTGATGTTGCAGCCCGTGGAATCGACGTAGACGACGTAGAGGCCGTGTTTAACTACGACCTTCCCCAGGATGACGAATATTATGTTCACAGAATCGGCCGTACCGGTCGAGCAGGCCGTGAGGGTATTGCCTTCAGTTTTGTAGTGGGTAAGGAAGTTTATAAGCTTCGCGATATCCAGCGTTACTGCAAGACCAAGATCATTCCTCAGGCAATCCCTTCCTTAAATGACGTAACAGCCATTAAGGTGGATAAGGTTCTGGAAAATGTGGCTGATACCATTGGAGATACTGATTTAAGCAAGATGGTGAACATCATTGAAAAGAAGCTTTTGGAAGAGGATTATACCTCCCTTGATCTGGCAGCAGCTTTGCTGAAGATGATGATTGGCGAGGAGAATGAGGATATCATCGATACAAGAGAGCCTCGTTCTCTTGATGATCTGGAAAGCCTATATGGCGGCGGAAACCGTGGCCGCAGCAGCAGAAACGGTAATGGAAATGGCCGGGGAGGAAGATATGATTCTTCTTCTTCCAGAGAAGATATGGCCCGCCTGTTCATTAACATTGGAAAGAACCAGAATGTGAAGCCAGGAGATATTCTGGGCGCCATTGCCGGAGAGTCTGGTATGCCGGGTAAGATGGTCGGAAGCATTGATATGTATGATAAGTATACATTCGTAGAGGTGCCAAGAGAAAGTGCCGACACAGTATTACAGGCTATGAAGGATGTTAAAATCAAAGGAAAAAATATCCATATGGAAAAAGCCAACGGAAAAGGCAGATAAATTTCCGGGAGCTGGGAGAGAAAGGAAGACGGAGCGTCTTACCGGATCCACCCTGCTCCCGTTTTTTTGTCCACAGGCCGTAAAAGGTTTTCTTGCTTCTTGTGGAAAAAGAAGTTACAATAAGTTCAAGATGTGTATATGGTACCGGCTTCAAGAGGTTTTGGGCCTGGAAATGCTTCGGGCAAGGCGTGAGAATAAGCTTGGAAGCGGGTATGTGGAAACAGGAGGTTATGATGGCAGAGTGGAAGAAGAATGATCGGATAGAGGTAGTGATTGAGGATATGAGCGAAACCGGGGAAGGCATCGGTAAGACCGATGGATTTACCTGGTTTATTAAGGATACAATTATAGGAGATAAGGCCCAGGCAAAGGTGATGAAAACCAAGAAGTCCTATGGGTTTGCAAAGCTGGAGCGGATCACGGAGCCGTCTGTAAACCGTGTGACACCCAAATGTCCGGTTGCAGGGCCCTGCGGCGGCTGTCAGCTTCAGGCAATGGATTATGAGGAACAGCTTCGGTATAAAGAACGGAAGATTTATAACAATATTACCAGGATCGGCGGTTTTACTGAAGTTCCCATGCTGCCTATTATGGGGATGGACGAGCCATGGAGATATAGGAATAAGGCGCAGTTTCCATGGGGACTGGATAAGGATGGGAACATCATTGTGGGATTTTATGCGGGACGCACCCATTCGATCATAGATTGTGAGGATTGTCTTCTGGGGGTAGAGGAGAACCGGGAGGTCCTAAGTCGGATCAAGGCGCATATGGAGCGGTATCACCTTATGCCTTATGACGAAGCCACTCATAAGGGGCTGATCCGTCATACCTTGATCCGTAAAGGGTTTCGGACCGGTGAACTTATGGTCTGTCAGGTTATTAATGGAAAAAGCCTGCCTCATAGCGGGGAACTGGTGAATCGTCTACTGGAAATTCCGGGTATGACCAGTATTTCTTTTAATATCAATAAGGATAGGACCAATGTGATCTTAGGAGACCGGGTGGAAAATCTTTATGGACCAGGTTATATTACGGATTATATCGGCGATGTGAAATACCGCATTTCTCCCCTTTCCTTTTATCAGGTGAATCCGGTGCAGACGGAAAAGCTCTATGGCACTGCTCTTGAGTATGCAGGACTTACCGGAGGGGAAACGGTTTGGGATCTTTACTGCGGGATTGGAACCATCTCGCTTTTCCTAGCACAAAAGGCAAAAAAGGTGTATGGAGTAGAGATCGTGCCTCAGGCCATTGAGGATGCCAGGGAGAATGCCAGATTAAATGGATTGGATAACGTGGAGTTCTTTGTTGGGAAGGCGGAAGAAGTTCTGCCGGAGCAGTATGAGAAGAATCATGTGTTTGCGGACGTAATTGTGGTGGATCCTCCCAGAAAGGGCTGTGATGAGGCGTGCTTAAACACCATTGTGAAGATGGCGCCGAAGAGAGTGGTGTATGTGAGCTGTGATTCGGCTACATTGGCAAGAGATATGAAGTACCTGGCTGAGAGAGGGTATGAGGTGGAGAAGGTCAGAGGGTGTGACATGTTTCCTCAGGTGTTGCATACAGAAGTTGTTGTCGGATTAAGTCGTAATATACCATAAATTGGAGCTTGGAAATATATGAAAATAGACGTATACACATTAAATTCTTTTGCTAAAACAAAAGAAGGCGGAAACCCAGCAGGTGTTGTTATGAATGCAGATTCATTATCTGAGGAAGAAATGAGAAAAATTGCTGCTGTTCTTGGATTCAGTGAAACTGCTTTTGTATTACAATCAAACGCGGCAGATTTTAAAGTGAGATTCTTTACACCGAATGAAGAGGTGGACTTATGTGGTCATGCTACGATTGCCACCTTCTATGCAATGTCAAGTCTAAATTTGTTAAAACAAGGTAAGTATGAGCAAGAAACCAGAGCAGGAATACTTGGCATTGAAATTCATAACGATAATTTCGTTATGATGGATCAATCGATTCCTGTATTTTCAGAAGTTATAGATAAAGATGAAGTAGCAGATTCCTTGAACATCAGTACTTCCCAAATTTCAGCAGACTTGTTGGTTCAAGTTGTATCAACAGGGCTTCGGGATATTATGGTTCCTGTAAGAAGCATTGAGATTTTAGATGCGATCAGACCGGATATGAAAAAAGTAAAAGAAATCAGCCAGAAGTACAATACTGTTGGATACCATGTTTTTTCTTTGAAATCCTTACATGGTGCTAACGCTTATTGTAGAAACTTTGCTCCCTTATATGGTATCCCGGAGGAATCTGCCACAGGAACATCGAGCGGTGCACTTGGTTGTTATTTGTACCACTATGGAAAAATCAACGAGGAGCAAGCTTCACACATTATTTTTGAACAAGGTTATTCTATGAAAAGGCCTTCTGAAATCCGAGTGTCTTTAGCTGTAAAGGAAAATAAAATTTTTGAAGTCAAGGTCGGAGGGAGAGCGATGAATTTAACCTTAACGGAAGTCGAAATATAGAATAAGAGCAAAGCTGTGATCTGTTATGATAGAATGAGGAAAATGGAACTTGTAATATAAAGGATTTAATAGTAGAGTATATGTGGAGGTGACTGTTTGTTAAAGTATGCTGAATGAGGGGGAAGATGTAAATGAAGATTTATGTGGATGCAGACGCCTGTCCGGTAGTTAAAATCGTGGAAAAGATAGCAGAAGAGAATAAGATAGAAGTATGTCTCCTATGCGATACCAATCATGTGTTACAGTCCAATTATAGCGTGATAAAAGTTATCGGAGCAGGAGCAGATGCAGTCGATTTTGCATTGGTTAACCTGTGTAAATCTGGTGATATTGTGGTAACGCAGGATTATGGTGTAGCAGCAATGGTATTGGGAAAAGATGCTTATGCGATTCATCAATCTGGAAGATGGTATACCAATGACAACATAGATCAACTTCTTATGGAGCGGCATATGGCAAAAGCTGCAAGGAGAGCAAAATCTAAACATCATCTGAGCGGACCAAGAAAAAGAACTCTGGAAGATGACATACAGTTTGAAGAATCGTTTCGAAAATTAATCGCCCATGCTGGTGAAAGATAAGGTATTGTCTAATCCAGGCTAAGGAGGTTAATTTTATGGATAATAGAATTTTGCCGAGTGAATTTCCAGTTTTATCCACAGATCGGTTAATACTTAGAGAATTAGTTGAAGATGATGCGTTAAGGGTGTATTCTGTTCTGGCATCTGAGAAGGTTACGGAATATTTTGGAATGTTTCCCTTAATAGATGTAGAAACAGCGAAAGGTATTATCATTCGTTATAAAAATTCGTTTAACGAAGATTTCGCAATACGTTGGGGGATTGAACTAAAAGAATCAAATATAATAATTGGTACCTGTGGATTTCATAATTGGAATCATAGACACAAAAGAGCTGAAATTGGATACGAATTACATGAAGATTATTGGGATAAAGGTTATGCAAAAGAAGCAATAAAACCAATGATAGAATATGGTTTTAGCCATATGCAATTGTCAAGAATTGAAGCTATCGTATATCCTGAAAACAAGAACTCAGAAAAATTGTTAAAGAAGATAGGGTTTGATTACGAAGGCTTATTAAGGGGATATGCTTTTTTTCGAAATAAACAACAGGATTTAAATATGTTTTCACTATTAAATAATGATATATTAAAGTGATTCATGTAGGGATAACAGTGGATGTTGATTGGTAAACCTCAGGTTATCAGGATTCTATCTCGGAACCGAGGCGGGGAAAATGGAGAAACCAGTGAATACAGTACAAAAAATAAAAACTCTGCGGAAGCACCCATTAATTGAATTATTAAAAAATAACAAAGGGAATCCAAGAACTCTGATTTTGATGGAACCGCTCTGGGGTATTCCGTATAACTTGATTGCACCTTTTGCTACATTATATATGTATACGCAGGGAATAACGGACGTTCAAATCGGACTGATTCTATCGGTTGCCATGTTTGTCCAGGTGTTTTTTTCCTTCTTCGGCGGTATCATCACCGATAAGTTTGGCCGCAAGTTTACAACCATGATGGGTGATTTCTTTGGTTGGTGTGTTGCTTGTCTGATATGGTCTGTTTCGGGTAACTTTTGGTTCTTTTTAATTGCAGTTTTATTTAACAGTTTTGAGCAGATTAACCAGACTGCATGGTATTGCTTATTGATTGAAGATGCAGATTCCAAGGATTTATTAGGAATCTATACCTGGGTGAACATAGGTGGTCTAGTTGCAATCTTTTTTGCACCAATATCAGGATTGCTGATAAATTCCTTTACCGTGGTTCCGGTTGTCCGTGTTTTATATTTTGTTTTTGCTGTGAATATGCTGATTAAGGTGATTGTTACTTTTCGGTATTGTGATGAAACCCGGCAAGGTAAGATTCGTATGACTGAGACAAAAGATACCACTGTTTTACAGATGTTATATGAATACAAGGATCTGATACCCAAAGTGCTAATGGACAAAGAGATTATGAAAGTGCTTATTGTCTCTGTGATATTACATATAACGAATCTTGTCAGTACCAACTTCTTTAGCTTGTATGTAACACAGAGGTTAGGTATAGCGGACCGCTATCTGGCTTTTTTTCCTATTTTAAATGCGGCTGTGATGTTGATTTTCATGATTGGAGTACAGCACCGCTTGGAATCTGTAAAATTCCGGATACCGATGTGGATTGGTCTTGTATTGTATGCTGCATGTTCGATTCTTCTGATACTGACTCCGATCGGTGGTATGCCATTTATCATCATTTATGTCTTTGTTGCAGCAGTAGCCAGTGCCCTTGTAATGCCTCGTAAAGATGCCTTGCTCCAGCTAAATATTAATCCGAAGGAGCGTGCTCGTATTAATGCTTTGATTATGTCCTTTACCATTGCTTTTGCCTCACCATTTGGCTATTTTGCTGGCTGGTTATCAAGTATTGACCGCCGCCTGCCATTTGTGTTTACATTTTCTATTTTCATCGTAGCAATTATTATCATTGGCCGTATCCGTGATCCTGAATTCGGTAAAGATCATGGGGAAGCTGATAATCCTGTGGCTCATGGTTAACCGTTTCATCGGTAACTTTAGGATTTCTTAATCCAGGGTTGATAAATAACAGAGGTGTAAAATGAACTGCTCCCTGTCAAAAAGTAAGGGAGCGGTTCATTTTTTCTGGTGAACTCGATGCCTGATCTCCTGGCGTCTTGTAACCCTGTGAACGACTTAGCTAATATGTGCTATAGCACGAATTTCAATCAGCTGGTCAGGGAAGGCCATGCCTGACACACCGACTAGGGTGCCGGCTGGTCGATGATCACCCACATACTCCTTGAAAATACGAATGCACTTTTCAAAATGTTCTTGAGGGTCAGTCAGAAAAATCTCCATCTCTGCGATGCTCGATCTGGCAGCGCCAAATCCTGCCAGTACGCGGTCAAGATTCTCCAGCGTTTGTCTTGTCTGTATCTCGATATCGCCCTCTCCAACAAACGTGCCCTGTATATCATGGGAGAATTGACCCGAAATATATAGAGTGCCGTTAACGCAGTAGCCTTGGGCGATGCCGTGTTCGTCTTCCCATGGAAGACCGTGGTTGTAGGTATAAATATTAGCCATTATTATCTCTCCTTTACTTTAGAGTGAGCTTAGTATATACTAAGCTAAAATAAAAGAATAGTACGCACTATATTGATAGGTACTATTCGAAAGGATAGTGTATGTAAACATGGGCATGGCGGATTTTAATGGTGAAGTTAAAAATATTCAGGATACACCTTTTGGTTATACAATATCAGTGATTGGCGGTAAATGGAAAATGGTTATTATATACCTTTTAGCCGAAAATCAACCGATTCGCTTTAATGAACTGAAAAGACAATTAGGTACTATTACTTTTAAAGTATTGAGTTCTCAATTAAAAGAATTGGAGGCGGATGGACTGGTGAACCGAAAAGAGTTTCCTCAGATCCCTCCTAAAGTAGAGTACAGTCTGACAGATAAAGCAGAAACTCTATTACCCGTTTTGGAAGAGATGTGTGAGTGGGGAGGTAAAAATCGAAATAATTAAAAGTCAGCCGATCATGCCGTTCTAAATGGACTGGCTTGGTCAAGCGTCATATATAGATAAATTAAAACAATACAGATTAAAAGGAGAATTTATGCAATTTAAAGAATTAAATATTATGCCTGAAATTATTAAGGCTTTGGAAAAGGAAAATTACGATGTTCCTACACCGATACAGGAAGAGGCAATACCAGTTATATTAAGCGGCAGGGATTTACTTGGTTGTGCCCAGACTGGCACCGGAAAAACAGCTGCTTTTGCCATACCGACGATTCAGCTGCTAAGTGAAGAAAAAATGCCTCACCGGGCAAAACAAAATATAAGGGCTCTGATCGTAACACCGACGAGAGAGCTCGCTCTGCAAATTTATGAAAGTTTTAATACTTATGGGAAATTCACGGATTTAAAATGTTGTGTAGTCTTCGGGGGAGTATCTCAAAAGCCTCAGGAAGAAAGTTTAAAGCAAGGGGTAGATATACTGGTGGCAACACCAGGAAGACTATTGGCCTTAATCGATCAAAATATTATAAATATAGAACATATTAAAATATTTATATTGGACGAAGCTGACCGCATGCTGGATATGGGATTTATTCATGATGTTAAAAGGATCATTGCCAAAACACCTTTAAAAAAGCAAACATTACTTTTCTCGGCTACGATGCCGCCAGACATCGCCAAGCTGGCTAGTACGATATTAAAGACTCCTGCGAAAATAGAAATCACTCCGGTATCATCAACAGTGGATACCATCGAGCAGTATCTGTATTTTGTTGATAAATGTAATAAGAAGGATTTGCTTTTGCACATTCTAAAAGATCAAAACATAGATTCAGCGCTGGTATTTACACGAACCAAGCACGGGGCGGATCGCCTAATGAAGCAATTATCAAGAGATGGTGTGATTGCGCGGGCAATTCATGGTGATAAATCACAGGGAGCGCGTCAGAGTGCATTAAACAACTTTAAAAACAAAACATTGCGAATATTGCTTGCAACAGATATCGCGGCAAGAGGAATAGACATAGATGAACTAACCCATGTTATTAATTATGACCTGCCAGATATACCAGAGACGTATGTGCATCGTATTGGGCGAACAGGCAGGGCAGGACTTGGTGGAACAGCAATATCTTTTTGCGATTTTGATGAAAAAGGACAACTTAACGATATTGAAAAATTGATAGGGAAGAAAATAACAGAAATAAAAGATCATCCATACCCATTAAAGAACAACTTTCCGGCGATAAAGGTGGTGCAGCCAAGAAGAGATACAGCAAAAACAGCGAAATCGGGTGCATCGCCAAAGAGAGAGTCATTGCATACAGCTTCCATAGATCGTGTTTCATCTTCAAAGAAAAAGTATCGAATGACAGCAGATGGAACATTAAAAGAAAAAAGGAGTTTTAATAAAATTTCAAAGAATGACAAAAAGCGGTAGATTTGCTCTTCCGTTGTATTATAGATTTTGATGAAGTAAAGAAATATAGAAAGAGGAATGCCGGTGTTTAACTTACGCCTGCATTCCTTTTTTCAATAAAAATGAGATTTGAATGTTGGAATTAAAACTATCCATTATTTTGCTTATTCAGATTGCTTTGTTTTAGATGCTCTAATCCCCATCGATTCATTTCCTCCATAATCGGACTTAATGATTTTCCAAGTTCCGTTAGAGAATATTCGACCTTTGGCGGTACCTCTGGATAAACCTTTCTATCAATTATCCCATCGGCCTCCAACTGGCGGAGCTGTTGAGTCAGCATCTTCTGACTTATTCCGTTGATTCCTTTACTGAGTTCAATAAATCTTTGTGTACCGTTATTGAATAAATTTCTCAGAATAAGTACCTTCCATTTATGCCCGATCAGATTGACGGTATGCTCAATAGGGCATAATTTATCACACGGCATTATGATCACTCCTATCAAGTATTGTGTTTACTTACTGTTTGGTTAGTATAGCACAAAATAGTGCCTTCTTGCAAAAAGTTTGTAACGATATTATAGTGAATATACAGCAGTACCATTCAAATCAGTTGGTTTCGATTTAAATGGAGAATAATTGCTGAATACTATTTCAATAGATAGGAGTTAAATATGAAAAAAATTAATATTAACGATATTCTAGATTTTGCAGCTGATAAAAGTGCGCGTAAGGCAATTTTTAAAGAAGGCCAGTTGGATACAGGACTTTTACTATATGCCCCAGGACAAACAACACCAGATCATAAGCATTCGGATATCGATGAAGTCTTTTATGTAATTTCTGGTGAAGGTACCATTACTATAAACAATGAAGAAATGCATGTGAAGGAAAAGGATATCATTTTCTCCCCAAATGGTGAGACACACGGATTCAATAATACAAGTTCTGATAATTGGGTGGTACTGCAGATTAAAATTGAAACATCCAAAAAGGATTAAACTATAAATATAAAAATTTAAGATTCAATGCAGGAGGTATTGTTTTATGTTTACACGAATAGACCATGTTGCATTTTCGGTAAAAGACAGACAAAAGTCGATTGATTTTTATGAAAAAAACTTTGGTTTTAAAAGATATTTTGAACACGATGTTCCCGGAGTGCCGAACCTTGAGAAGGTTGTTTACCTTCAGTTAGGCGATACCGTGTTAGAGTTTGAACACTGGACAAATGAAAAGGAGAATAAGGGGTATCATTTCTGTCTCATTAGCGATGATTTTGATTCAGATTATCAAAGGCTTAAGAACGCAGGGGTCCCGGTTGTGACTGAGCCACATATTCCCGAGCCCAGAACGCAACAGGAAAAAGGCTGGAAAAGAGTTGTTTTTCAAGGCCCTGATGGCGAATTCATTGAGTTTCGAGGGTAAACATGTGATTTGCTAACAATTACTAGCTATATAATTATAGACAGTAAGAGACTTTACACCTTCAACCCCATCTTCAATTTTAGGGAAATCCATACGTTTTGTAGACATTGGCGAAAGCTTCGTAATAGCCTTCAGTGTGTCCGCTAGGAATACGGTTCAGCCTGGCAGCTCTTCCGGTAATATATCCGGTACCTCTTTCATAAATAGCTGATGGCTGTCCTTTTAACGTGACCTTTAGCTGATTCGGCTGTTCCGGCCTCCATTCAATGGACCCCTTGGTGCCGAAAATCCTTATGGTTAAGCCGTTTGCATAGCCTACAGCATAATCATATCCGTGTGGATCTTAAAATAATTGTTAAAGTCAAAACAGAAGGCATATGTTATATATAATGAATAAAAATGCTGTTTGGAGGCAAAGGATCAAAATGACGAAGCTCACTGGCCGAATTGTTCTTCCAGATGATCCATGTTATGAGATTGCCCGTAGGGATTATAATACGAGATTCTCAAAGTATCCCCTGGCTATTGTATTCTGCCAGGACACCCAGGATGCAATTAATGCGGTAAAATGGACAAGAGAGAATTGTATTTCATTACGTGCCCGCAGTGGTGGGCACAGTTATGAAGCTTTTTCTATATTGAATGATGGAATCGTCATAGATGTAAGCGAAATGGATAAAATCATTTTTGATGAAACCAATATGGAAGCAACGATCGGAGCCGGAGCCACCCTGTTGCCAATTTACGAGTTTTTATGGGATAGAGGTGTTACTATTCCGGGAGGAACATGTCCAAGCGTTGGCATTGCCGGTATTACACTGGGAGGGGGATTCGGCATGCTGACAAGAGAGATGGGCCTGCTTTGTGACAACTTAATAGCAGTCGAGATGGTCAATGCAGAGGGAGAAGTAATTTGCGCTGACCGATGCACGCATCCTGATCTTTTTTGGGCATCCCGAGGAGGCGGGGGCGGAAACTTTGGGATAGTAACGTCATTTATTTTTAAGGTTCATCCTATTTCAGATGTTGCCGTTTATAATATCACCTGGGATTGGTCGGATGCCGGAGAGGTCATCAAAGTATGGCAGTCTTGGGCGCCGTTTGTTGATGAACGGCTGACATCGATTATAGACCTATTTACCAAGGAAGACGGTCGTATTACTTCTGCCGGTGAATTTTTAGGCAATGAGGATCAACTGAGATGCTTACTAAAACCATTAATTGCCGCAGGCAATCCAATTCAGATAGATATTCAAACAATTCCATATATTGAAGCAGTAATAAAATTTGATGGTGGGCTGGGCCCTCATAAATTTAAAAACACTGGAGCTTTCGTGTATCATAGTTTACCTGATGAGGCATTAGATACCCTGCTTTGCTTTATGGAAACTTCCCCCAATAAAGATAACTCAGTTCAATTTCAGAGTCTGGCAGGGGCAGTCAGGGAGGTTCCTCCAGATGGAACGGCCTATTTCCATCGTGATGCAAACTATATCATGCAGTATATAACACGCTGGAAAGCTGATAAAGAAAAAGAGCCAAACATACATTGGGTAGAAAGTCTAAGAAGAGCCATGTTAAAATATGTAAATGGAACCTACGTCAATTGGCCTGATGTTTTTATCAAAGACTGGCCCAAGGCATATTATGGCACCAATTATCAGGAACTTATGCAAATTAAATGCAAATACGACCCGGAAAATATATTCCACTTTAAGCAGAGTATATGTCCAGACATTGACTTAAAAATATAATGATTTTTCTTTGATTACTGATATGGAGCAAAGAGATACAATGGAATAAAATTAAAAGCTATGAGATACCGTAAAAACGGTATCTCATTTTTGCCTGGACAATTTAGAGGTAATCGGCAATCTCGTATATACCAACAAAAAGATAATTTAGTAACAGTATTGACAAATTTATTTTCCTACCCTATAATAAAATAGACATATGTGTCTATTATGAAAAGGAAGGATGACTTTAATGCCGCAGGTAAGCGAAAAATATCTGGAAGCACGAAAAAATAAAATAGCAATAGCAGCGGTTAATGTTTTTGCTAAGAAAGGTTATTCCAATGCCACGATGAAAGATATCATGGATGAAGTCCAAATATCGCGGGGTGGTTTATATGCTCATTTTGAAAACATTGACACTGTTTTTCTGGCCGCGTTAAAATATGATGATTTTTTAAACATCGAATCAGCTTTAAGTCCTGATCCCAAGGAACCCTTATTTCCGCAATTAAAAGATTGGATTCAAAAAACAGTATTGTCAGTACAAGATTCAGATAGGAATTTAATACGTGCAAAGTCAGAATTTTTCCTTTCCCATAATGCTTCTGAATTTCCATATTTACAAGAAAGGCATGAAAAGCTAGCAAATGTGATTCAGTTATTCATTCATATGGGAATCGAAGCGGGAGAATTTAGAGATATAATTGATGTAAACACTTTTTCTGAATTACTTATTGCAACGATTGATGGAATCATGTTGCAGCAATATAATCAATTTTGCTCCGGTATTAATCTTTCTAAAAGGATTGATTTACTGAATACGATGATTGAGCGCATTCTATCTTAAGGAGGATCATTCAATGTTTCAAAACGAAATCATAAAACTAAGAAAATTATCACTTGATGATTACAATATTTATCATAGTTGGCGAAATGACGTAGAAGTCATGTATACCACCAGCCCCCTGCTAGACATTTACACATTAAAGGATACAGAAGAATTCATCACATCAATAATTTCTCAGCCTAATGCAAAAAGCTATATCATTGAGCATAAGGAGACGAATCAAGCGGTCGGCATTGTCTCTCTAAGTAATATTGATTATAAAAACCGCTCTGCTGAATGTATTATTGATATTGGAGCAAAAGATATGTGGGGAAAAGGCATTGGTAAAGCGGCTCTTTCTCTGATACTTGAGTATGCTTTTAGCGAACTTAACTTACATCGGGTATTCTTAAACGTGTTCTCGTTTAATGAAAGAGCAATTAAACTCTATGAGAAAATGGGATTTATGCATGAAGGAGTATTACGTCAGGCGTTCTATCGTGCCGGAGATTGGCATGACATTGTTATAATGAGCATCTTAAAAAACGAATATTTTTTTATTAGCTAAAAATAGGCCCCCGCAGGAAGTCACAGGCAAAATTGACTTTTAAAGCGGAGGCTTTTTGCTTGGGAAGTACTATTAAGCATGATATCTACTTTTTATTGATAATCTTACAATATTACTTGACAAATACGTTAGGAAACTTTATAGTTAAGGTAACTTAAATAAAAGGAAGGGGTAAAGCTTTGGTTCCGAAAACAGATCATCAGAATGAAAATGAATTGTTCCATTTAGTTACAGAAATTAATGAGATAACTTATTCCATGAATGCTCGTTTGATGAAAGAGCGTCAATCCTTATTTAATGAGGATCTGTCATCCAAGCAAATGATAATAATGGATTTGGTGAAGAAAGAATCCCAATTATCTATAAGCCAACTGGCTGAAGCAATGAATGTTACTTCAAGTGCTGTTAGCCAGATTGTCTCCAAATTAGAAAAAGAGAAATATCTATTAAGGACAATTAATCCTGATAATAGAAGAGAGATAATTGTGCAGTTAGATGAGAGAGGGCACCAATACTATTCAAAAGAAGAAGAGATTAACAGGGAAATCGTGAATCGCTTTTATTCTCGCATGAAAATGGAGGATATGGTACAATTACGTGACATTTTAGTAAAACTCAATTCAATAGTTGAAGAAGAATTATCAAGATAAGTGTTAAAAGGAAAATTATATCATGAATGAAAAAAGAGAAATACTAAATAAATTATTTACAGAAATTCAAACAAAACAATTGATGAATGGAACTGTCTTAGTGGCTCAAGACGGCGAACTATTATATAAGGGAGCTTTTGGCGAGGCTGAACTCGATTTAAAACGAAAGTTAAAAATAAATTCAATATTTAACTTAGCATCAGTATCAAAACCCGTGACTGCTTTGGGTATATTGTTATTGGTACAGGATCATAAACTTTCTCTTGATGACCCTATAGAAAAGTGGTTGCCTAATATACCTTATAAAGGAGCTACAGTAAGACAATTATTGAATCACACTTCCGGACTGCCCGATTATTTAGAGTTATTCGAACAGCACTGGGATAAATCCCAAATAGCGGTGAACCAGGATTTGTTAGAGCTACTCATTAAGTATCAGCCGGAACGGCTATTTGAGCCGAATGATCATATGGAATACAGCAATACAGGTTATGTGATGCTTGCTCTCATTATTGAAAAAGTTTCGGGGCATTCGTTTGCAGATTATATGAAAACAAATATATTTTTACCTGTTGGAATGCAGGACACAGAAGTATTCTGTCAAAGATTAACTGGACAGGTTATGGATAACTATGCCTATGGTTATGTGTTTGATGTGTACAAAGGTAAACATGTTTTGCCGGATAAATTTCCTGAAACAGATTTTGTTGTTTATCTTGATGGGATCGTTGGAGATGGTGCGCTTCATTCCACCGTTGACGATCTTCATCTGCTAGACCGGGCATTGAGAAAGGGGACACTGATTGATGACACTTTATTGAAGGAAGCCTATTCTCCGTCTTCCCCAAGACTTGATAGTCAATTTAAATATGGACTAGGATGGATTTTAGAGAATGATAAGAAAAGGGGAAGATCTGTGTGGCATAGTGGTGGTTGGCCAGGTTATGCCACTTACTTTAAAAGATACATTGATCATGATTCTACGATTATTTTTTTTAGAAACAAAGAACAGGACTTTGACTTTGAACAATCTATTTTACATGCAATTGAGAATATACTATTTGATGAATCATATGAGATCCCAAAAGTGCCAGAATTTCAAATGGCAAAAACATTAGACCCTGAGATTTTAAACAAATATGTAGGTGAGTACCGGC
Source organism: Lacrimispora sphenoides (assembly GCF_900105215.1). Lineage (NCBI taxonomy): Bacteria > Bacillati > Bacillota > Clostridia > Lachnospirales > Lachnospiraceae > Lacrimispora > Lacrimispora sphenoides. Next base: position 1,922,244 of record NZ_FOIP01000001.1, read on the forward strand.
TGGAAGAGAATCCGGAAATGTCTGCAAAGGTTCTGATGAAAAATCAGCGGTTATTCCTTGAACTTCCAGGATCAATGAAACTTGAAATGTATGCGGTTTCAGATACTGAATTTTTCCTTCGCAGCTTATCTGTGACAGTTTATTTTGCAAATGATGGCATTTATCATCATTTGACTATTAATGATGGCAGTACCACTCAGACTGCTAGGCGTATTTAAAAAATGAGGTTAAAAACAGGTTGCAATAGAGAGGAGAAAAAATAACTTGTATAAAAATAATTTTATCAGCCAAAATGATCAAAGTTTTTATCCGGAATATGCATGTGGAATTGCCTGCCTTTCTATGTTATTAAAGTATCATCAGATCACTGGTTACGATAATTTTGAGAAGCTTGCTATAGAATTAAACTTTAATGTTTCACCAGAAGAAAAAGGATATGATAATGATGATATGAAATGTGGGACTTACCCTGAAGACATATTTAAGTATTTTACTAAAAATAATATCAACTTCAGAATGTCTTTCTATGATGACGAATGGAAGGAATCTCTGAAAAAGTCCCCGATTATGGTAATGATGACTGGTAATGAAGAAGAGTTTGGCCTTAGGAATAGTCACTGGATCTTATTAGTGAAAAGAGATAAAGATTTTTTTACGTATCTTGATCCATATGAAACAATGATATCAAATAATTATGTAAAACATATCTGGTCAGGTGATTTTAGAAAATATTATACAGGAATCGCATGTCAGGTAATCAAATAAAATTGGAGCCATGGAGTGTAAATGGACTGCTGGAAGTTGTAGACTGGAAGAACCGGACAGAAGATTTAAATAAAGATAGAAAGCTGGAAGAGATAATGATATAATATGAATTATTTTATATACGCTGGATCTTGTTTATCAACAAAGTCTAACAGTACTGCCATCGGAGGTAATTATGAATAAAAAGATGCTGTTTACAATTATAGCAACCTGTCTCCTTCTTGCAGGTTGTGGGAAAAATGCTTCTACCAATAATCTGCAACAAAATGATAACACGTCCTTGGAAACTTCTGCAGAAAATAGTGTATCCACAGAATCCCAAGAAGAGAGTATGCCCATAACGACAACTACAGCGGATACAACGGCTGCAGCAATAAATAGTATTGACTATAAACAATATCTTAAAAAGACATGGGTTAGAAATACTGATTCCGGTTTCCCTGATAATGGTGGCGTATCTATTTTAATTTCCAAAATTGGAGATGGAAAAATCCAAGGGGAGATCAGTGTAGTAGGCAGTGCCCCGGCATACAATATGGATATTGCAGAACTTGAAGGATCTGTTATAAATGATACAGCAAAGTGTCAACTTGTAAATGATTCGAGGGAAAATAAGGGAACTGTTGAACTTTTATTGAAACCTGATAATACCATTGAGGCCACGATCACAATAACCGAGAAATCCGAAGATACAGTCATGCGCCTTCCGGAAGGTACGTTTGAATTTACTCCATATAATCTTAAAAATGTAAATGGTTTTGAACTTACCAAAGATCAAACTTTTATGGTGGATTTAAATTCATGGGGCAATGTTAAATTCGTATCAGGAAAATTAACTGGTGGTAACCATATACCTGTAGAGTTTTATTTAACCAATGAAGAAGGAGATATCCTTTATAATTTCAATGCAGTTCTCCCTTATAGTGTAGATGTAAAAGCAGTTTCATTTCAGGATGTAAATAAGGATGGATTAAAGGATATAATCATAATTGTTGAAGACAACTATGACGGGGCGTCTGGAGAACCATTGGCCGCCGTTTACTTGCAAGAGGCAGATGGATCGTTTACAAATAACAATGAGCTGAACCAGGAAATAAATGATTCCGGAAACAATAAAGATATAAGTACAATAGCCAGTTACCTTTTAAGTAAATTCTAAAGATAGCAGCGTTTAAGGGGTTCCGTGATATCAAATAATATAATCAAAATGAAAACTAAGAGAACTGTAAAAAGGTTCTCTTTTTTATGCCAAAATTTAAGGAGAATAAAAGGTAAAGTTTGAGTTACGAGAGTAAGTGTTAAAGGACGGGGCTGTCACCAATAAAAGCTTGGCAGAATATTATAGTATTACAGAATTCATATAAAGGAGTGATAATATGGCAACAGTATCAGGTCAAATTATATTTGACAGAAATAGAAGTGCTACTATAGATGCTGGTGATTCTGGAATAGCAAATGTACCTGTTGTATTACAGAATATAACAACAGGTGTCAGGCTTGTAGTTCTTACGGATGCTGCAGGAAATTATGCATTTATTAATGTTCCAAATGGCAGCTATAGAATCGTAGAGGCATTTGGTACTGCGGGGGGAGTACCAACACCAGGTAATTTTGCCCTGGCAGTAGCAGGGCCAGTTCCTACAGCTGCAACACCCCCCATTAGTTTCGTCGCGAATCCCCCCGCAGGGTCAACAAACTTGGATTGTTTAACACCTAACACAATATTAATAACAGTAACAGGAGCAGATATAACCAACCAAAATATACTAAATGGCCCAGTGATTTATACACCGATTACAACGATATTAGACCCATGTACAACTGTATCCAATACTAATCTTATTACAGATGCAGATAACGGAACGTTTGGATTCTTTCCGCCAGGGACACCAGCGAATACAGGACCTGCGGTCGCACCATATCCCAATGTTACACCAGCTTTTACGTATGTAGTACCGGATCCTACTAAGTTTACACCAATTGATGGAGAATATACGATACAAAATCTTATGACAGATGCAATGAGCAATGTTATAGGGGCTTGGTGGCGTATCGCTGACCATACGACAGGAAATGAAACCGGAAGAATGATGGTAGTGAATGGGTTTAACCCAGGAGCCGTATTTTTTAGGTCTACAGTACCGGTTACACCAAATACTAATTTTTTATTCAGCACATGGATTCTTAATCTTTTTAAAGTAACAGGTTTTCCGCCAGCACAGTTAGGTGTCAGAATCCTGGATCAAAACGGTAATGTACTGTTTCAGCAAGCATTAGGAGTTGAGATTCCAGTTAATATAAACGCACCAGAGTGGAAACAAATAGGAACTGTCATTAATTCTATGAATAACACTCAAATTACAGTAGAATTCTTCAGTGAAGGAGAAGCTGTTGTAGGGAACGATTATGCAATTGATGATGTGGCTTTACAGGAAATCTTAGTACCAATATTTACCCCAGTTAAATCAAGCAGCACGTTTACTGCAAATGTGGGCGATATCGTAACGTATACAGTTAAATTAACAAATACGTGTACCAGTCCTCTGATTAATGTATTTTTTAGGGATAATGTACCAGATGGTTTATTATTCATACCTGGAAGTGTAACGGTTAATGGAGTTCCTGAGCTGGGAGTTGATCCTAATATAGGTTTTCCGCTGCCGGATATTCCAGGTGGATCCGTCACGGAAGTGACGTTTCAGGTAAGAGTTGAAGGCATTCCGAATCCGAATCCTGCTATAAATACAGCAACTATCGATTACTCATATACACCTGTTGAGGGTGGCATACCAGGTAACTTTACAGAAGAATCCAACCCAGTTCCTCTTATGGTTGAAGAATTACCAGGCGAAGCAGACATTGCTGTAGTAAAGCAAAGTGATAATCAGACTGCAGTCCCAGGGCAGTTGTTCACCTATACGATTATAGTTTCAAACTTTGGCCCAGCGGATGCAGAAAGTGTCCTTCTAACGGATAGTATTCCAACTAATATACTCAATCCACAGTTTTCAATAGATGACGGAGTGACTTTCCATCCATGGATCGGAAGCCTTAACTTAGGTACAATAGAGGCAGGAGGGGTAAGAATTGTTCTTATTAGGGGAACTGTGAGCCCAACAGCAACAGGCGTCATTACGAACACAGCAACGGTTAGCTCACCTACACCAGATCCAAATCCAGAGAATAATACTTCAACCTTAGAGACTCCGGTAGCAGTCGTCGAGGCAGACGTTGCTGTAGTAAAGCAAAGTAATCAGGTAATTGCAGTCCCAGGAGAGCCGTTTAGCTATACGATAACAGTTAATAATTTTGGCCCAAGTGCAGCAGAAAATGTACTTTTAATGGATAGTATCCCTAGTTCTATTCTTAATCCAATGTACTCAATCGATGGAGGAGTAACATTTAATCCATGGCCAGGATTTCTTAGCTTAGGAACTTTACCGGCAGGAGCAGAAAGGATTATCATAATTAAAGGAACTGTAAGCCCTGACGCAACAGGCGTGATTTCCAATACAGCAATCGTTAGCTCCACGACACCAGATCCAAATCCAGAGAATAATACTTCAACGTTAGAAATCCCAGTATCAGCTGTCGAGGCAGACGTTGCTGTAGAAAAACAAAGTAATCAGGCAGTTGCTATACCGGGAGAGCCATTTAGCTATACAATTATAGTTAATAACTTTGGTCCGAATGCTGCAGAGAATGTTCTTCTAATGGACAGTATACCAAGCTCTATTCTTAATCCAATGTACTCAATCGATGGAGGAGTAACATTTAATCCATGGCCGGGATTTCTTAATTTAGGAACATTACCGGCAGGAGCAGAAAGAGTTATCATAATAAGAGGAACTGTAAGCCCTGACGCAACAGGCGTGATTTCCAATACAGCAATCGTTAGCTCCACGACACCAGATCCAAATCCGGAGAATAACACTTCAACGCTAGAAACTCCAGTATCAGCTGTCGAAGCAGATATTGCTGTAGAAAAACAAAGCAATCAGGCGATTGCGATACCAGGAGAGTCGCTTAGCTATACAATTGTAGTGAATAACTTTGGTCCAAATGCTGCAGAGGATGTTCTTTTGATGGATAGTATACCAAGTTCTATTCTTAATCCAGAGTACTCAATCGATGGAGGAGTAACATTTAATCCATGGCCAGGATTTCTTAATTTAGGAACATTACTGGCAGGAGCGGAAAGAATTATCATAATAAGAGGAACTGTAAGCCCAACGGCAGCAGGCATTATTATAAATACAGCAACAGTAAGCTCCCCTACACCAGACCCAAATCCGGAGAACAATACTTCAACGACAGAGACGCCAATATTAGCTCCAGCACAGGCAGATGTTTCAATTACAAAAACTGCAAGCCCCAATCCAGTGGCTCCAGGAGAAATGATAACCTTCACTCTAGTAGTATCCAATGCAGGACCAAATACTGCAGAAAATGTGATTGTAAATGATAATATTTCAGCAAGCATTACAGGACCGGTATTTTCAGTCGATGGAGGGGCAACCTTTAATCCATGGCTGGGCTCCCTTAATATAGGGGCATTGCCGGCTGGAGAATCAAGAACCATTATCATTAGAGGTACAGTAGCAGAATCAGCTTCAGGCTGTATTAATAATACGGCAATTGCAATCTCAGCAACACCGGATCCTAATCTGTTTAACAACGTAGCATCAATATGTGTAGCAGTAGCGGCAGCTGAAGAAACAGAAGCAGACGTTTCTGTGAAGAAATTTGCAAATAAGAAAGAGGCTTGCTGTGGAGAGCTGGTGGTGTTTACAATCGTGGTTTCAAATGCAGGCCCGGCAGATGCTCATAATGTTGTTTTAACCGATAGCCTGGCAAACATTCTTAAAAAACCGATGTTTTCACTGGACGATGGTTTTGCTTTCCAGCCATGGCCGGGAAGTGTTAACTTAGGCACAATACCAGAAGGCACATCAAGAGTCGTTCTTATAAAAGGATGCATACGGCAGACATGTTCTTGTAAAATAATTAATACAGCACAAGTCAGTTCAACAACGCAAGATCCAGATCTTAACAATAATACCGCGACAGCTTGTATACAAATTTTAAAATGTTGTGACGATTGATCTTGCTGCTCTTCCTGTTAAGATGCAGTGGATGAAATAAGTTCATACCGCCAGCCGTTCATTGGTTGGCGGTATTTTTATGCTCAGCATTTGAGCCATATGAAACCTGTTCAGATTCACAGAGGGAGGTTAACAAATCATATAATTCCGGCAGAGACTTCTTTAAAGAAACCGGACGCTTCTTATTAGAGTCATAATAGCAATGTGTGCTTTCTCCGATTGTTCTTAATTTGCCGGTGGCTGCATCCGTCATTTGATACTGGACCGTCATGTATATCTCCTTCTTATTGGTATTTAACTAAATCTATTCATGGAATAATTTCAAAAACAGTACCTTGGTAATGATCCGCTACTTTCATAGATCCATAGACTCCTAAATACAGCCTGGTTTGATCCAGATTAGTTCCCAAGCTAACAAAATAAGCTGATTTAGAACCGAAATCATAATCAATATCAATCACACTAAAATCCTGAAGTTTACAATCTGCCCTTACTGTGGTATAGGATAAAGCCCCTCTGACAGGCGGCGGAGCTTCTTCATTCCTGGCAAGATCAGTGAACACAACACTCCCTTTTAAATCTGGGATTTCATTTCCCATGTATGGTTGGACTCCGGTAAGCGCAGTTGCCCCAAACTTATCGGACCGGGGATCTTGGTGAAAATAACTGATAAGAGGCGGTAAGCGTTTTACCGATGTTGTTATTGTTTCATCGTAATAAGCAATTATTTTATCATTCAAAGCTGGATTTACAGTGCAGTTACTTACTACTGAAGTAGGCAGGGCGCCCTCCCAACCACGCCAGCCAAAGTTAATAAACCCTTCTTGCTCAGGCTCGGTATTCATCATAGAAGATTGGATAAGCTTAGTGACCGGTATGGGTTTATAATCTACAAAAGAAAAAATCGATTCTACCACATCCTGTCCCACATTCCCAACGTATTTGACATATTGACTGTTAAACCTTTGAAATGAAATTCCTGTAATATTGCGGACACCTTTGGCAATAACCGTAAGCGTCTCCTGAAAGGAGACAGGAAGTTCCTGAAAGCGTGTAATTACGGGTGGGTTATCATTCAATGTATTCACCGCAACATCAATTTCAATTATTTTACCGGCAATTTCCATATCATCCTGGCTTAAATTAAATGGATCGAAGCCTGCGCCGCCATCTCCGGTTGTTAAAACAAGTTTTCCTGTTTCTGGTGAAAAATTTAAGCTGTTGACACCATTATGATTTAGAAACGGTCGTCTTATACTAAGTAATGTACGGCGTTTTTGAGGTTGGGCATTGGATTGATAGATCCACTCTTCAACGGTGTCAATGTGATTATATTGCGTTTCCCTATTTGTCCACTTTAAGTTTAAGGTTGCTGGGTCACATGGGTCAGGCTTAAAAGATGATGGAAGAGCACCTGGGCCTTGCGATCCGGCAACTGAGTAATGAAGGTAAAACAGGCCATTCTTATAAAAGTCGGGATGAAACGCTAATCCCAGTAGTCCACGTTCATCATATCCGCCGGAAGAACCCCCCAGTTCTAAAACTCTCGGGCGAATATCTAAAAAAGTTTCTATAGCTCCGTCTCCGATGTAAAAGATTTCTCCGATCTGGGTTGCAATAAATAATCGTTCTGCATTATCACCCGGAAGTATGGCTGTTTTTAAAACTGTGGGTAAATTTATATTACCAACTAATGGCTGTAAATGAACCTTAACCTTAACCAATGTCCAAACCCCATTCTAATCATTTTTTTATAAAATATGAATAGAACTATTATATTAGTACAAGATTTAACATCTGGAAAATACCCGTTTTATTTCCGATGAAAAACAATTAAAAAAGTTCGCCGGTACTGATTTGTCAGGATCATAGAAATGACTGATACGACGCAAATGAGATAGATGGATTACTAATGGAGAGCAATGCATCAGCCAGGCGGTCGATATCTTCGTAATTATTAAACAAACCAATGGACGCCCTGACAATGCCGTATCCTTCCCCGCTTTGATAGAGAGAAAATGCCTGATCATCCGTAAGCCCAAGCAGATCTTGAACATATAGATTAGCTCCATTTGTACCTGGCGCGATATCAATGCCGAACCCAAATCCTAGATGACTGGCAAGTGTCCGGTATGGCATATAATTAAGATTAAATGCCGCAAACGGGGTTCGTGTATTCCTGTATACGTCACCATAGAGAGTCAGCCCCGGGATTTGACTTAAACGGCTAATCAGGTACCTGTACAGCCCTAGTTCCCATACCTCAACATTTTTCATTCCGATCCCGTTTAGAAAACGGATTGTCGCACCCATTGAGATGATGCCAAGGAAGTCGGGGTACCCTGCCTCATATCGTTCAGGAGAACCCTTATATATGATATTTGAACTGCTTACGAATTCAGTAATACCGGATCCGTATATCAGTGGTTTATATTGATCTAAAAATGCCCGGTCTCCTACCAGAACACCGCCGGATTGCCCAGTATAAAATTTATGGCCGTCAAAGGACACAAAATCAATATGGGAGGCATCGCCGTGAGGCTTCATGGTAAAGCTTTTGTGCTGCACAAGCTGAACTGCATCAACGAATATTCTGGCTCCATACTGATGGGCCATTGCAGCCATGTCATAAAATGGGGGAATAATGCCTGTTACATTGGAAGCCCCTGTTACGGCTACTAATTTTATTTGTCCTCTGTATTGTTCAAGCTTGGCGGCATAGTCGTTCATATCTACGTCACCCTCTGGCGTAATTCTGACAGCCACTGTCTTCATCCTTTCCCGGAAGGGCAGATAGTTGGCCATATGTTCCATTCTTGTCGTAAGGATAATCTGGTCCGGGTCGTGCTCATAATATACCTGGCTGAGAATGTTGATGGCTGAGGTAGTATTCGCGGTGTATATAACAGTATCCAGCGAAGCGTCGGCACCGATAAAATCCGTCACGATATCTCTGACCTCATTATATTTTTCTGTGAGTTGGGCTGATAAAGCGTTGGGTTCATTACCATACGAATAAATAGGAAGGATTTTGTACAGCTCCTGAATGGCTGGTTTGGCAACAAGAGGTGTTGCTGCATTATTTAAATACACTCTGCTTGTAACACCAAAGTCAGTGTTTATTGGGGTATCGGTTCCATAAAAACAACTTCGCAGATTAGATATCATAAAGATTGATCTCCTTAGATATATACTGTATTATCATATGTTTTTTATGGAAGAAATGACACCTGATGGGGAGCCTGCTAAAACGCAGTCTATAATTCTAATTCATCATCGATATATTCGCAGCAGGTTGGAATTGGTGAGTTCGTATCGTAGGCCTGGCAGGCATCATGGTAATAATCCAGCTTTCGATCAATCAAACGAAGATGTTTTTTTAGATCATCGATTTGCTTTAAAATATCTTCTTTATGATTTTCTAACATATCGTTACGGGTATGAAGGGTTTGGTTGCCTTCATTTTGCCAGTCCGTAAATTGCTTTATTTTCTTAATTGGCATTCCGGTATTCTTAAGGCAGCATATAAGAAAAAGCATTTCCATATCATCCTTTGTAAAAATACGGTTGCCTGATTTATCTCTTTTTACGTTAGAGAGCAGCCCTTCACGGTCATAGTATCGTAAGGTATAGATTGTCAGATTCATTTTTTTTGCGGCTTGCGCTATGGTATAGTTCACATTTATCACCTCAAATAGTTTTATACAGCTATTATATAGCTTACACTTAGCTCCAGGTCAAGGATAATTATGAAAAATATTGTTAAATGTTAAAGTGAATTCGTGATTCACCTATTAAATTCGTGTTAGAGGATTTTAGTCTTACACGATATATGGTATGGTAAAGATGGTGGATTCCTCCGATAAAGGAGGTCTATTATGCCCAAGAAAAAAGTATATGACCAGAAGCATCTTTCTACCAGTCAACGTATCCATATCGAAAAGGGCTTGAATGAGGGACTTTCCTTCGCTGCCATTGCAAGGAAGCTGGATAAACATCCAAGCACCATCACAAAAGAAGTGAAGAAATACCGCACTTTTCAGCCTTATGACGCTGATCCCCAAAAGCCGTCCCGGTGTGCTCTGTTCAAAGAATGTACCATGCGGTTCCTCTGTGATGAAAAGGATTGTGTGAAAATGTGCAAATCCTGTTTTGATGTAAAACTGCAGGTTGTTAAATGTTCTTATCTTTGTCCTGAATACAAAGAACCACAATGTCCTTCCGTCCGAAAAGCTCCTTATGTCTGCAATAGCTGCCCTAAAAGCAAACGGTGTAATAAGCATAAAGCATTCTATATCGCCCAAAATGCGGATAAGTCATATCAGGAACTGCTTGTATCCTGCCGTTTAGGCATCAACCAAAATCCTGCCGATATCGCAATGCTGGATGATTTAATTTCACCTTTGTTAAAGCAGGGTCAATCCTTGGCCCATATCTATGCCTTTCATGGGCATGAGATTCCCTGTAGTCGTAAAACTCTTTACAGTTACATTGAGCAGGGTGTATTTACCGCCAGGAATATAGATCTAAGGCGTAAAGTGCGTTATAAATGTAAACCAAGGAAAACAGGTACAAGGATAAGCCTTGCTGCTAAGGAATTTCGTATTGGCAGAACCTATGAAGATTTTCAGAAATACATACAGGAAAATCCTATGATTCCGATTGTGGAAATGGACACAGTGGAAGGTGGACGAGATAACAGCAAACAGGCCTTTATGACGATGTTCTTTCGGAACTGCTCTCTTATGCTGATTTTTGTTTTGGAAGAAAAGACCCAGGATCATGTCATTGGAGTATTTGATCAGTTGACGAAAAAGCTTGGTATAGAAACCTTTCGGGAACTGTTTCCGGTTATTCTTACCGACAATGGAACTGAATTCCAGTTCCCTTCCCGTCTGGAGTGTGATAGAAATGGCCAAATCCGCACAAAGATTTTTTACTGTAATCCGAACAGTTCCTGGCAGAAAGGCATGATAGAAAAGAATCATGAATATATACGTTATGTGATTCCCAAAGGCGAAAGTCTGGATCCATACACACAGGCTGATGCCATAAAACTAATGAACCACATCAATAGCGAAGCGAGGGACAGCCTGAACAGTTGCACTCCGTTCAGGCTGTCCCAGCTTCTTTTGAATAACAAGCTCCATAAACTCCTTAAGCTCAGGGAAATCCCTGCAGATGAGGTCTCACTGAAGCCTTCCTTATTCAAAAAATAAACCTATATACAAGACGGAATCCACTGCCGAATTTAATCCTGCACGAAAAAGGTATGTGGAATTTAGTCTTGCACGCTAAGCCAGATGCCTGTTTACCATGCTTGCACTCATGGAAACAGACCTCTATAAATGCATTATAACGCTATTTAAGTAACCCGTAAACTGGTAAAACATGATTTCAGTCCTGCAAAATCAAGGGAGTAGAAAAATCACGAATTTACCTTCTCACTTAACGATTATGAAAAATATCGTATCTAAATTGTCATATGATAAGTCATAATGTTGTAAAATGTTATAATTTTAATTTAGACTATTGACCTACATCTAAGTGTTGGGTCTATACTTTCCGTATATCAAAGAAAGGAGTGTGGATTTATGAAAGTAATAGCAATTAATGGCAGTCCACGTAAAAACGGTAATACAAATCAGGCACTTAAGATCATGGCAGATGAGTTGGAGCAGCAGGGGATAGAAGTTGAAATCATTCAAATTGGTCATCTGGATATCCACGGGTGCATTCACTGCGGATACTGTTGGACTTCCGAAGACAATCATTGTGTTTTTAAAGATGATATTGTCAATGAAACTGCAAAAAAGCTGCGGGAGGCAGACGGTTTCATCCTTGGATCCCCGACTTATTATGCAGGAATAGCAGGAACAATGAAAGCCTTTCTGGATAGGGTATTTTTCACAAGTTCAGGTTACTTCAAATATAAAGTTGCAACTTCCATTTCCGTTGTTAGACGTGCTGGCGGTGTGGATGTAGTTCATCAGCTTAATAACTATCTTAATTTAGCCGAGACTGTTATACCGCCGTCCCAATACTGGACAGTAGCGTATGGCATGGATAAAGGAGAAGTTATACAGGACGAGGAAGGAATCCAGACCATCCGCAAAAACGCCAGGTCAATGGCCTGGCTGCTTAAGATCATTGATGCAGGAAAAGAGAACATACCTGTTCCAAAAGAAGAAGACCATGTTATGACTAACTTTATACGATAGGAAAGACGGTTGAGATTTTCGATAATTTTGCTAGAATCATGCGGGATAAAGGCTGGAATAATGTAAACAGCTTCATGAAAGCAGGGATTACAAAAGGAAATGTATTGGAGATTGGCCCAGGTCCCGGGTATGTGGGTCTTGAGTGGCTAAAAAAATTTCCAATGGATCGCTTCATGAATGGGAAGACCCCGTAAAGGTTTTTAATGAAATAAACAGAGTCTTAAAACCCCAAGGGCTTTTATGCATCACCGACATGCGCCGAGATGTGAACTCTCTGATCAAGTGGTTTATTTATTTCTCAACCAGTCCAAAGGAAATCCGTCCGGGATTTTTAACTTCTTTCAATGCCTCGTATACGGCCGATGAAATAACGAACTTACTTGGTCAGTCAATGCTTAAAAATACTGCTGTCAGCATGGAGTTTTTCGGTTTATGCATAACAGGAAAGAAAGCCGCTTTATAACAGCAGCGTTATACAGGCTGTGGCCTGCTTTTTATAAAATATAGCATATATAAAAGAAAGGTGATTGTGCGTCTGCGCAATCACCTTTCTCTCTTCACCTTTATTATAACACATACAGCCGGCAACAACAAGACTGTTTTTCTGATACGGGTTGTGCTAGACTATTTTGAATAACGGTTTAGGAAATGAGTTTTCTGCCGATTCTATAAGAGAGGTGGTATTTGTTATGGAAGATAACCGGACGGAATTAGAATTTGAAAAGAGCAGGTTAGAACAAACCATTGCTTTAGCGAAAAAGCAGCTGGATCAAGCGAGAGAGCGCAATGTAGAGAATAAGTCGGCCATAATTTCTGCCAAGAAAGAGCTGCGCGAGAATACATCTCACTCCATAGCAAGTCTATGGAGCAGCGAAGGTTTTGAAGCCCTTGCTGCCTTAAACCAGTATGCAAATCCGATCACAGATAAAATCGCCGATTATGAAGCGGTAGAAAACAAAATCCTGTTGCTGGAGAAAATGATCCAATCCCCTTATTTTGCCCGGATTGATTTCAAGTTCGATGATGAAGATGAATTCGAAAATATCTACATCGGGCGCACCTCATTAAAGAAAGATGAGACAAATGAATTTTTCATTTATGACTGGAGATCACCCATAGCAAGCGTCTTTTACCGGTTTGTATTGGGGCAGGTATTTTATGATGCCCCTGGCGGAAGGATCACAGGAGAGGTTAATTTAAAGCGCCAGTATGAAATCAGCAAAGGGGAGCTGGAGTATTATTTCGATGCAGATGTGCAGATTGTGGACGAATTTTTAAGGAAGCTGCTGTCCCAGAATACTTCTCCTAAGATGAAAACGATTGTAGAAACCATTCAAAGGGAACAGGACATTGTTATCCGGGATATGGAAAATGACTTAATGATGGTACAGGGCGTGGCAGGAAGCGGCAAGACGTCCATTGCTCTTCACAGGGCAGCCTACCTGATGTACCAGGGCCTTTCCTCAAAGCTGACCGCTGATAATATTTTGATTATTTCACCAAACTCATTGTTTGAGCAGTATATTTCCAATGTATTGCCTGAGCTTGGAGAAGAACATGTTGTATCAGTGGTATTTGAAGATATCATTGCTTCTGTACTGAAGAATGAGCAAGTACAGTCGAGAAACCAATTTTTGGAAAACCTGATCTCAAATACTCAATACAGGGATATTATAAAAAGCAGCATTGAATTTAAAACATCCCGCCAGTTTTTGGAGATAATGGATCGGTTCATTGATGACCTGCCCCACAAATGGATGAACTTTGAGGATATCTGCTATGGCGGTGAGTGTATCATAAGTGGAGAGATGATAAAAGAGAAAGTACTATCCGGAATTAACGAAACTCCTTTGGGTTTGAGATTAAAGCTGATAGGGGAATATATTTTGGAACTGATCAGCGAGTCTAAGAAATACCGCTTAAAACAATCAGAGAAAATCCTGATGAATGAAGAAATGTTAAAATTCATGGAACTTGATATTAAGGATGTTTATAGAAAGCTGTTCCATGACAAAGAATATTTTTACAGTCTGGCAAAAGGAATAGAGCTTCCCGGCTGCATGGACCACATTTTAACTTTCACCCAGGAAAATTTAGATACCAATATGCTATACTATGATGATGCAACGGTTCTCACTTATTTGAATTTAAAAATATACGGTATCAAAAAATATAAGACCATTAAGCAAGTAGTAATTGATGAAGCACAGGATTACTATCCTCTCCATTTTGAAATTTTTCACCTGCTGTTTTCAAAAGCGAAATTTACAATCCTGGGAGATATCAACCAGACCCTGGAAAAGAGGGAAGACTTATCCCTGTACCAATTGATCGGAAAAATCTTCAATAAGAAAAAATCTTCTCTTGTCACTATGGATAAAAGCTTCCGGTGTACAAATGAGATTTTAAATTACGGATTAAAATTCCTTGAACAAAGTACAGAGATAAAGAGTTTCAACCGAAAAGGAGATGAGCCCCAGTTATATGCGGCGAAGGATCAATCATCGTATCATGACTTGATTGTATCAGAAGTGAATTCCTGCCTGGAAATGGGGTACCAGTCAATCGGATTAATCTGTAAAACTGAAAAAAGCGCCCGTTTCCTCTTTGAGTGCTTAAAGGACAAAGCTGATGTCCAGTTAATAAAAAGTGAAAGCACAACAGATTTACAAGGCGTTTTCATTATACCGGTCTATATGTCCAAAGGGCTTGAGTTTGATGCTGTTTTAATATGTGATGCTGATGCTGGGACTTACTGCAGCCAGGATGATAAGAAGCTATTATACATTGCCTGTACAAGGGCGCTGCATAGACTCAACTTATTCTGCAAGGGTGAATCAAGTCCGTTATTGGACGAAAGGAAACCGTAAGGGAGGAAAACATCCATGTCAAATGAAGAACTGCTAAGTATACTGAAAAACCGATTTTTTGAAAATATGAACCGCCATAAAGGTCTTGAGTGGGATCAGGTGCAGGAAAGGCTGGAAGAAAACGCTGATAAACTCCGGTCACTTCATGAAATGGAAAGAACCGGTGGAGAACCTGATGTTGTTGCATTGGCTGAAACAAGGGATGAATATGTCTTTTATGACTGTTCTGCAGAAAGTCCAAGTGGCCGCAGAAATATTTGTTATGATCGTGAAGGCCAGGAGGAGAGAGAAAGGAAAGGCGTGTATCCGGAGGGCAATGCCGTTGGTATGGCGGCTGCCATGGGCATAGAACTTTTAACGGAGGAACAATACCGGGAGCTTCAGAAATGGGGGAATTTCGATAGGAAGACATCAAGCTGGGTAAAGACTCCATCTGATATCAGAAAACTTGGAGGTGCTGTCTTTGCTGATTTTCGCTACGGTCATGCTTTCCTATATCACAACAGTGCGCACAGCTTTTATGGCAGCAGGGGATTTCGGGGCTGCTTGAAGGTGTGAATTTGTGGGTATTGTAGTTAATTTAAAATAACGTACGGAAGAATTACGGAGGCAATAAGTTATATAATCATTACCAGTCTGCAATCCGCTAGAAAATTTTGTGAGGAAAAGTAAAATGAATCAAATAATTATGTTAGATATAAATTTTCAATATCAGAATGAAATCCGGACATTTCATCCAGTTTTATTATTAAGCGCTAATGATGTTGTTCTAGTGGACTGCGGATATCCCGGTTTCCTGCCTTTATTAGAGGAAGAGATGAAATCAAAGGGGATTAATCCTGGTTCCTTAACAAAGGTATTGATCACTCACCATGACGACGACCACATGGGAGCTCTATTTGAAATAAAGGAAAAATATCCTGATATTAAGGTTGTGGCAGGTCGCACGGAAAGCGGGTATATCTCCGGTGAGAAAAAATCGCTGCGCTTGTTACAGGCGGAAGAAATGTTGAATGTAATGCCGGAAGAACAAAAGCCTTTTGGAATTCAATTCTGTGAATCCTTAAGAAGAGTCAAACCTGTTTCCGTTGACATAGAGGTTAAGGACGGGGAACATTTTGACTGGGCCGGCGGCTGTGAGATCATAGAGACTCCGGGGCATATGCCTGGACATATTTCCTTATATCTAAAGGAAAGCAGTTCCGTTATTACAGGAGATGCCGCAGTTATTGAGGGCAATCAACTGGTCATTGCAAATCCGCAGTATACCCTGGATATTGAGGCGGCCAAAGCTTCCCTTCATAAACTGATATCTCTGGATGCAGACCGCTATTATTGCTATCATGGAGGGTTATTTGAAAATTTGAAGGAACAAGCATGAATACCAGCCGGAGGTTATGGAGTGGAAAAACTCCAAGTACGTCAGTAAAGAGCAGTTGTATGTAATCTGCCGGATAGCGACGCCATATATATGGTTAATAAATAGAATTCAGAGATCAAGGGGCTTAGTTTATTGGAGGTATCTATAACCAGTAAACTAAGCCCTTTTTGTATAACAAGTGGAGATAAAAGATGTGTTACTGATATAACATAAATATGCATTTTAATGCTTGACATGTTACTATTTGTTGAAATATGTCGGTTTTTATGGTAAATTATAGGGAATTAAGATATTATGACGGAATACTTTAAGTGAAAATGAGCTGGTAAAAATGGGACAATTGGAAAGGAAAATGGATGCAAAAAAAGGTCAATCAACAGTACTGTTTTTCGGAAAGTCTAAGCTTAAATATACTACATAATTGATTATGTGGAAAAAGATAATCTGCTGTATTCTTTATTCATGGCAGATTATTTTTGTATACTACAATGGTAAATTGTATTTTAATAATTTAAAGTACACAACTAATTAAAGACAATCAATGAAATAACTGGTTATGGAGAAACAAACCAGTACCGAGGTGGCAGTAATGAGAAATAAGTATTCCAGATATATAGCCGTACAGACGGTCATTATGCTTATCATTTTCATGACGATTGTTTTCGTTCTTTTGCGTTCCCAGAAGTCAGAAGACAATTATGTTCTTTCAAGCATTGGACAATCTGTATCCTATTCTGTTCAGCAGCATATTGCCATAACAGAGGGCGTATTAACCTCCCTTGCTTATAATTATGACATTGATGATGAAATCGATAAGCATAAATTTAATATTTTGTCATCCAAATATATGGAGAAAAACCCGGACATCCTTTATATCCAGCATAAAGATAAGGATACGATCACAGATATGGTATATCCTGATGCCTATGATTATACCATAGGCGCCTCCTTGCTTGGACGTCCGGAGGTGGAGGAATCCCTTGAAAAATCGATTAAAAACAGGATTATAACGGTCAATGATCCCTTTATCCTGAAGGGGACTCAGAATTTGCTGGGGCTGGTCATACGGTATCCTCTTTATAAGAACGATCAGTTTAACGGATTTTTTGTTGTGGTTTTTAACTTCAATACCTATATGGACAGGGTGATCAGAGAGGCGGTACCAAATACCTACCACATCAGTATCTATAATAATAAAGGAGGGCTCATCTGGGGGGATTCCCCCTGGATGGACAGAAATTCCTACATAGTCCAGATACCGGTCATGGATACTTACTGGACATTGAAACTGTCAAAGGAAGGAAACAGTATCAATACCAACGGAGCGGTCATAGGGTTTATCTCGGTGCTGGTGCTGTTCCTTATGGGAGTACTCAT
Source organism: Lacrimispora sphenoides (assembly GCF_900105215.1). Lineage (NCBI taxonomy): Bacteria > Bacillati > Bacillota > Clostridia > Lachnospirales > Lachnospiraceae > Lacrimispora > Lacrimispora sphenoides. The sequence goes on from NZ_FOIP01000001.1 coordinate 1,939,963, forward strand.
CTATGTGCAGATGGGTCTCTTTAAAAAGGATGAAAACATCCAGCATCTTGCCAACCTTCACAAGGAACTGGAAAGGCTGAAGGAAAGCTACACCCTGGCTCTTGACAGTGCGAATGATGCGCTCTGGGAATGGAATCTCATAACCGATGAGATCATTACTTCCGATAAATGGATCGATATTACCGGAAATGCCCCGAAAGGACATGGACTCCGGGGGATATTACAGGAAGAAACCATTCATCAGGAGGATTATCAGGCAGTGCTGGCTGAATTTGACTCTTGTTTAAAGGGAGAGTCCCGGGAGTTTCACCGGGAATACCGTATTAAAAATAAGGATGGCAGCTATACCTGGGTCTTAAATAAGGGAAAGGTTTATTTTGACGGTGAAGGCCTTCCTGGTAAGCTTGCAGGTGCAGTGTCCAATATTGAAGAACGGAAGCATAGAGAATCGAAGATGGAATACATGGCATTTTATGATATGCTGACAGGATTGCCTAATAAGGTGCAGTTTATGGGTACCCTTGAGGACACATTAAGATGCATTGGAGAGGGGCTATGCAGATATTCCATCCTTATGATTGATCTGGATAATTTCAAGATCCATAATGATTTACTTGGACTTGATTTCTGCGACCAGCTGCTTAAGCAGGTAGGTAACCGGCTGACACAGATACTGGGGCAGGAAAATATGGTAGCAAGGTTCGGCGGGGATGAGTTTTTAATTCTCATCAGGAATCATCAGGACGTCAAAGAGGTGGAAATGATTTGCCAGAACATTCTTAGCATCTTTGACTCTCCCTTTGTGCTGATGGAAAAGTCCGTTTATTTATCTGTCAGCATAGGTGTTGTCCATGGTCTTGAAGCCGGCCAGACAGCAAATAATGTGCTTCGGAACGCCGATACGGCTCTTAACAAGGCCAAGGAAAGCGGAAAAAACCAGTACTGCATTTACGATGCACAGATGCATGATGAAATTATCAGAAAATCCGATGTGGAGGCATGTATCAGGGAAGCCTTAGCAAAAGATAATCTTCTCATTTATTATCAGCTGCAGCAGGATTTATCAAATGATGAAATAAGAGGAGTGGAGGCTCTGGCAAGGCTTAATTCGGAAGAACTGGGTATGATCCTGCCTTTTGAGTTCATAGGGGTTGCCGAATATACAGGACTAATTATTCCTCTTGGTAGCTGGATATTAAAAAATGCATGTAAACAGGGAAAATCATGGATTGACAGCGGCTGTAAAATCGGAAGACTGTCCGTAAATATCTCTGTACATCAGCTGCGTAATGAGAATTTCTATGATCTGGTTGAGGGGATTCTGAAAGAGACACAGTTTCCGGTAAACCAGCTGGAGCTGGAAATCACGGAAAGTGTCCTCCTGGAGCTTTCCCAGGACAATATCGAAATCCTTAAAAAATTGCGGTCCCTTGGGGTCAGCATTGCGCTGGATGACTTTGGTACAGGGTATTCCTCTCTTAATTATTTAACGGTTCTCCCTATTGATATATTGAAAATTGACAAGTCATTTTTAAGAAGAGCTCTTGAAAGCGAGACAGAGCATCGGGTGATAAAAAGCATCACTGAGCTGGCCCATGGCCTGAACTTAAAGGTGGTTTGTGAAGGAGTGGAATCGGCGGAACAAAGAGAGATTCTTAAGGAGATGGGATGCGATTATATCCAGGGGTATTATTTTGCAAAGCCTGGTGATGCAAAAAGTATTGAAAAGTGGTTTCAAAAATGTGGAAGGCGGAACAAAGATTACTAATGAAACGGCCGGTGTGGTCAGATACAAACTGAAAACGAAAGCCTGATTAACACAGGTTTATGGGGCCGGAAGGCCCCTTTTCCTTTCTTATGACGAGTCGGCAACGGCAGATATTCAGATCATACAGGGGAGGCAGAATGTGGCCGGGAGCTGCTATAGTTAATTGTCGGATTTGCAGAAAAGTGTAAAATATGACAGAACATGATAGGAAAAAATGGATTTATCCTATAAAATATTAAAATGGAAAAAGTTCATAGATTGATGTCTAAAGATAAGGGACGATTAAGTACTAAGGCGGGACATTTTAACGTATTTAAAAATATCAGCAGTATGCAGTAGCTATACAAAGATGAAGCAGGTTGAATTTTAAATTTTTTAATATAACATACATGATACCTGGAGGTGGGATATGGGATTTGAAAGTTTTGAGTTTCATACAGATAAAGAAAACTTAAATGACATGTACATCAGGGCAGTACAGGAAGAGTATTCAAAGATCGATGAAAGCTGGCTTAAGCTTCATTATAAGACCTCCGTTGTCCTGGTTATTTTTTCTTTATTGGTTGAGATTGCAATGGGAGTGATTCTGGTTAATTCGGATATGCTGTCAACAACGGTATACAGATATTTTATGAAATTTTTAATCATTCCCAGTGGAATAAACTTCATTTGTATTGCTATCGAAACACTGATCATGAAATCAAAACGTTTTTCCCGGAAACATAAAATTTATTCGGTTTCACTTATCTTTGTGGGGATCGGTTTTGTTCTTTTTACAGTGCACAACACATTCACAGCTACTTACTATATTTTTGCAATCGCCATCATGCTGACTGCAATCTATGCGGACTATCGCGTAACCTGGGCTGCGGCTCTAATGAGCATTGTTTCCATTATGATTTCCGAGCTTTTCTTGAAATGGGATACAGATAAGATCAGTATTTTTGAAAATACTCACCGATTGGGGGATTTTTTGATATCACTTTTCGTATTGATTGCTTTTTCCATTGCCTGTATGGCTGTGATCCGGTTTGAACGCAGAAAAAACAGCGCTGCCATACAAAAGGAGATAGAACGGCAGCTTTTACAGAAGAGCGTCAATATGGATGAAATGACCGGAATATACAACCGGAAGGCATTCCGGGATAGAATGAAATATGTGGAAGATAAAGCATCTGATCAGAGCTATATTCTTGCTATAGTAGATATTGACAAATTTAAAAATATAAATGATACATGGGGACATCACGTGGGAGACCGCTGCCTGATAGAATTTGCTAAAATCTTAAAAGAATTTCATGAAGATATGACTGCCTTTCGTTACGGAGGCGATGAGTTCTGCTTATTGTTCCATGATAAAAGCATGGAAGAAGCGGAATCCATATGCAGTGAGATCAAGACCAGGGTGAATCGTCTGATTTTTGCGGATTATCCCAAGCTGATGCTGACGGCCAGCTTTGGGCTTGCGGCAATATCGGACCAGGTTGATACGGTAAGGCTTTTTATTCATGCCGACCACGCCCTGTATGAGGCAAAAAGGGTTCGCAATGCGATCCGTGTCTATTCACTTTCTGCAGCTGGAGCAGAGACTATATTTAGGTACAACAGAAAGAGCCAGGAGGTTTCAGAAATGCAGGAATACGAAGCTCTCATGGATAAAATAAAAGTTTTTGAAAAGACATATGATGTCATGCGGATTGTAGACCCCTTGAAAAAGAGGGTGATTGAAGTCAGAGGTAATGAATGTTTAACGTCAGATACCATATGTCATGATTACTGGGAAAGAGGTCATTTATGTGATAACTGTATTTCCATGAGAGCCTTTAAAGAGGATGACACTTTCTTTAAAATGGAATATAAAAATAACAATGTTTTTATGATCACGGCTGTTCCTGTAAAGATAAAAGGTATTTCCTTGGTGGTGGAACTGCTGAAAAACATTTCAAACAGCATGCTTATCGAGGAAAAGGATGCTGACAGAGACGTTAAGATTTTAACAATGGTAGACTTTTTTCAGACAGGTGGCAGTAAGGGATTCCCTGACTCAGCAGTACAGCAGCAAAGGGTGTGATTAAGCTGGTGGGCCAGCATTTTACAGAGAAAAGGATTGTAACCGAACGTCTGGGTATTTAAGATAAAATTGGTCCAGAATTACTGGTAACTGTAGGGGCTAACGGATAAAGAACATCAGAGGGCATAGTCTGTGATGTAACATGCTCCCCTTATGGCAGACCGTTTAATTGGAAAAGCTGTCTGCCATAAGGGGAGCATATATTATTTATTCAGAGATATGGTTATGTCGGAGAAAATCGTCAAGCATTAGCTTTTCGACTCCCGCCAAAATAGCGATTCCAATTCCATGAGGGTCGTTGAAACGCCATCCAAGCTGCTGGTAATAAGAGCGGCTGAAGGAACAGCCGGAACCCTGGCAGACACCGTAAAGATCGCCCTTCCGGTTGATTACCCTTTGCTTCATTCCTCTCCATGCCCGCTGTATGGATAAAACGCTTTCCCGGCACAGCTCCGGGCTTAAAATCCCCAGGCGGATTCCCCGGGAAAGAGCACAGATGAACATGGAAGTGGAGGAAGCCTCTTCATAGGTGGAAGGGTCGTCCAGGATCTGATGCCACAGGCCGTTTACATCCTGCACCCGCAAAATGCCTTCCGCCATCTCATGGAAGAATCCGGCCACAGCCTTATAGTCCGGGTGATCTTCAGGAAGAACCAGAAGCAACTCTGATAATGCCAGCACCACCCAGCCGTTTCCCCGGCTCCAGGGGATTTTATTCATTTTCTTATACTCCAGATCCACAATATGGGACATCAGATTCTGACCCGGCATAAAGAAGTACTGCTTGAATAGCTTCGCCTGGCGGCAAGCTTCTGTTAAGTATTCCTCTTTTTCACTTAACTGGTAGTAACGGCATAAAAATGGGATGCTCATGTACATATCATCGATCCACATGGTGTTGTCGTTTCTTGAGAACACCTGATCCTTTTCCCTTCGCTGGCGGTTTTTCATAAAATCAGCAATCACATCCGCCAGGGCATGGGCTTCTTTTGAAGGACACCGCCGGTTGGCTTCCAGCAAAAAGGAGCCAAAGGAGCCGCAGTCATCCAACTCGGTCAGCCAGCAAAGCTGGGTGTTCACTCCCGGATATCCGAATACCGATTTATCATAAATGGAATAATCATACGCCGCCGCTGTCATCCGGGCATACTCCTGTACATATTCCAGCCAGTCCGGACGATTGAGATATTCCCCTGCTTTTAACATGCCGTAAAGGGTCACGCCGCAGGGATAGGTCCATTTTCCGTATAATTCCTGCTCCGCGAATATCCTCACAAAGGAATCCGGCAGGTCTGCCTGCCAGTAGCAGGTGCCATTTGCTCCGGAATACACTCTATCCATGCCTGTCAAATGGCTGATGGGTGGAATTTCCTCTTCAAAAAGACCGGTATAGATCCATTCACCCTCATATCCTTTTACCCCGGTGCTAAGAGGAAGGGTACCGCCGGCAACCTGAAATTCAACTGACAGACCTGTATCGTGACCTGCTTTCTTTTTGCAAATTAGTATTACCTCATATCTTCCTCTGGGCAGTGAGATTTCCTTTTCAAAAGCCCCTTCCAGCCATTCTAAGTATAGACCCCCGTTGATATAGACTCTAAGCGGCTGACTGGAGCTGCCTTTGATCATGACCTTGCCGGAATCCCCATGGAAGAAACTGCTTTTAGCAGCAGCAGTTCCCTGACTGTCCAGACCGAAAATACGGGATAACGGGCAGGAGGAGACAGGCGATTCATACTCCTGCCTTGGAAACCAGAAAAGCCCCTCAAAAGTACCGTCAATCAGAGCAGAGGTATCCGCTGTCTCCCGGCCAATGGGAGGGCAATAGACAAAACCTGCCTGTCCCTTTCTTTCGGCCAAAGGCACCGTAAAATGGGAAGGCTGCCATTGAGGCTGTGCATGGCGGAGAGAGAGGCCGAAACCGATCTCCGTTTTTTCGGTTTCCAAAAGAAAATGGTTAAGGCCTGTTTCAAGGGGAATGGAACATGTGCAGCAGGATTTCAAGCCTTCCTGAGGGGGGAGTGAGTGAAACACTTTTTCTCCATTTACCCATAAAACAGTCGGTCCGCAGCATTGGATCTGAAACTGGGAGACAGTTTGGCTGTGGCTGTATAAATCTCCTGCTCCATAGCAGACCTCTCCAACGGCGGCCTGGGGAAAGCGGCTGCCGAAATCGAATTGATACCAGCCTTTTGTATTGCAGGTAATGCCGGATGTGAAATCCAGCCGGTACTGATAAGGCGCCTGGGGGTTGTGCCCGATAAAACGGTTGGCCAACAGTGCAATTACTTCACGATCCCGCTCTCCATATACGTGGAAGGCGCTATCTTCCCAATGGAAGTAATTACTATCGCAGACTTTGTTGCTTTCGTATTTCATAAGGGGTTCCTCCTGTTAAGAATTTCGTTCCATAAAAAGTTTCCTGGATTCTATATTCATATTATAATAGATTAAAGTATTACAAATCTTATGTAATCGGGACTTTTTTTGATAAAATCATACTTTTGGCTACTTACATGAAGATTGGAATCAAACGGAAAAAAATGTTTTAAAATTGTCTTTAACTATTATATAGAAAATGATAGAATAAACATGTCATTCTGGTATGATTAAGCGCAGATAACCTTTTTGCACAGGCTAATATAAAATACGATAAAATGATTAAAACAGGAGGAATTATTATGAAGTTTTGCTGGAGCACTTTAAACGTCAGGAATTTAGAAGAATCAATCAAATTTTATGAGGAGATCATCGGTCTGAGGGTGACCAGAAGATTCCCCGCCGGTCCTGGTACTGAAATTGCATTTTTAGGCGATGGGGAAACACAAATTGAATTGATATGCGGCGGGGACAGGGAAATTCATGTGGGAGATGATATCAGCTGGGGGTTTGAAGTGAAATCCCTTGATCAGACCCTTTCTCTGGCAAAGGAAAAAGGCGTGGTTCTTTTAGGAGAGCCGGTGCAGCCAAATCCCCATGTGAGGTTTGCCTTTATAAAAGATCCTAATGGTATGAGAGTACAGCTTATAGAAACTCTGGGGTAATGAACGGAAAAACCAGGCAGCAGCGGACACTACAGAGCAAGGAGAAAGAAAATGAAGCATTTAATTGATAAGCTGTATGAAACTCATAACCTGGATAAGGACGAGTTCATCTACCTGCTGGAAAATTATAATAAAGAAGACAGTGAATATTTATTTTCCCTGGCAAGGACCTACAGTCAGGATCATTATGAGAAGGAAGTTTATATCAGGGGACTGATTGAATTTACGAATTACTGCAAAAATGACTGCTATTACTGCGGTATAAGAAGAGGCAATAAAAATGCCAGCCGGTACCGGTTAAGCAAGGAAGAGATCCTTTCCTGCTGCGAGTCCGGGTATGGACTCGGCTTTCGGACCTTTGTGCTTCAGGGTGGAGAAGACCCTGCATTTACAGATGAGGTCATGGTGGATATTGTTAAAACCATCCGGGAGGAATATCCGGATTGTGCCATCACCCTTTCCATAGGGGAAAAAACCTATGACCAGTATTTGAAATATTATGAAGCGGGAGCAAACCGCTATCTCCTCCGCCATGAAACAGCGGATGAGGAACATTATTCCCGCCTTCATCCGGACTCTCTGTCCTTAGAAAACCGGAAGGAATGCTTAAGGGATTTAAAAAAGATCGGCTATCAGGTGGGAACTGGATTCATGGTAGGTTCCCCCTACCAGACCGCCAAGTGTCTGGCTGAAGATTTGGAGTTTATAAAAGAACTGTCCCCACAGATGGTGGGCATTGGGCCTTTTATTCCTCATAAGGACACCCCCTTTGCCGATTTTCCTGCAGGAAGTGTTGATCTCACCCTGTTTCTCATAGGGATCTTAAGGTTGATGCTGCCAAATGCACTACTGCCTTCCACCACAGCACTAGGGACCCTTGACCCCAAGGGAAGGGAAAAAGGGATCCTGTCAGGAGCCAATGTTCTGATGCCTAATTTATCACCCATTGGCGTCCGGAAGAAATATGAATTATATGACAACAAGATCTGTACCGGAGAGGAAGCTGCAGAATGTAATGTCTGTCTGAGAAACCGTGTTGCCTCCATTGGTTATAACGTGGTAGAAAAAAGAGGCGATTATAAAGAATGAGCCGGAGATAGGCATGGTAAAGTACTTTGACAAAAGGGTACGGTCCGGTCTGTGGGGAACCAGTAGGAATTGATCGCAATTATAATAGGCAGAGCAGCAAAGACAATGGAATCTGCATTGTATTCCATGACAATGGCCCATTCTCCTGCCGGAAATGTTCATTCTCTGGAGGATAAGGAGATATTTGATTATTAATTCCTGATTGAAATTATAAAACCGCTTATTATACCTGTGAAGATAATAAGCGGTTTTTTCTATCTCAGCAAGTTTAAACCAGTTGAATGCGATAAGCTGTGGACTGTGGAGGTATGCTGGCAGTCTGGAAGTTGGCATGCTCGACCCTCACCAGCTGTCCAGGCTGAAGGGAGCTGAATCGAATAGGATTATTATTCTGATCCAGGATTTCTGTAGCGCGGGAGACAACAAATCTCATCTGGTCCATCTCATCATCGGGATTGCCGGTAACGAGGAAGCCATTTGCAACATCTACGGAAACGATCCAGTCTGTCGTTGTGCGGTAAGCAGGCATTTGCACGAAAGCTACGATCCGGAAAGCCTTTGTTTGAGGGGGAATGCTCCTTGTCATGGCAGCGGAGAATTCGGCATTTATCCACATCCCCTTCCTGATAGTGCACAGGCTGATAGAGTCGCCAAATTGATTGATTAAGATTGTGTCCCAATCAACGTTCAATTGCAAGAGTTCAATATTGATCATTTCATTTCGGCCGGGAGCTGCGTAGGAAACCAGGACATAACCAGTTCTGCTGTTGGAAGTAAAAACATCCTCTACAAGTGCGTTTTCAATGCGCAGGATGCTCCCGACCTGGCTGATGGTTCCTCTCCTGCCTGAAGTGGTATCATTCATATAAATCCCCTAAATAGCATGTGAATTAATTAATATTATATGCTTATGCTGTAAAATATTACTCTATATGTACTAAGAAGCAATAATCTTTGCTCACAGCGTGGAACCAGGGGCCGTAAAGAAAAGTTCATGAATTTTACCAGTGATTATTGCCGGGAACAAGCGACATTTTTTTATGAATGTGATATACTGTTTTTAAAGTGTATCTTTCGAAAAGCATTGGACCGTTAAATTGATTAACTGGAAAGAAGGGATTTTCCATTAAAAGGTACGATAAGTTAGTCAGGGACAGGATACCTGAAATAATTGAAGAAAAAGGTAAAAGGACGGTATGCCGTATTCTGTCTGATGAAGAATATATGATGAAGCTGGAAGAAAAGCTTAACGAAGAGGTAAAGGAATATTTAGAAGATAAGAGCCTGGAAGAGATGGCAGATGTGCTGGAAGTGTTATATTCTCTTTGCAGTGCAAGAGGATATACAAAGGCGGAACTGGAGGCAGAGCGGGGAAAAAAGGCGAAAGACAGGGGCGGATTTAATAACAGGATTTTTCTGGAATATGTGGATGAGTAAATGAAAAGTGCTTACATGATATGCAAAAGTATACATTCCAAAAAAAGGAGGAATGCGTTATCAGGCGTAAATACGCAATATTTCTATCCACAATTATCAGCATTATCTGCGCTGTCATGGTTTGCTTTTATTTATTTTCTATTGCCAAGGTCGGCGATATTTATATTGAAAAGTCAGAAGAAGCAATCTATAACATTAAGAAAGATTTTCTAAAGGATACGGTCAATAACCTGATTTCTGAAATTGAATTAGGGCGGGCGGCTAAATCGTCACACATGGAATCCTTTATATCCAGAACATCTGATATCATTAATATGAAAAAGGATCTTCCGGACTCTGAATTCAATGATTTCTTTATCGGTTTTTTTCGGGATAATCCGGATTATAAATTTCTGACCGTGTTCGTATGGGATAATGCGGCAAATAAAGTAACTTATGACCCGGGAAATCTGGCAGGAACCACCTGGAAGGATACTCTTAAGGCCAATACCTCCGGTTTATCCTCTTACCGGGTTTTCATTCACGGAGATTATTCCTTCCTCTTTGGGATCACCAAGAACTACGTGGATGAGCTTGTTCAGGCGGACATTGCCAATGTGATCAGGAATTCTAAATTTGACGGAAATTCCTACATCTGGGTTAATGAGATACAGAATTATCAGGGAGGTAAAAATTATGCCATCCGAAGGATCCATCCCAATATGTCGGAAACAGAAGGAATCTATCTTTCGACGGATATGACTGATATCGCAGGAAATCATCCATATTTGACCGAGCTTCAGGGAATTAATACGGATGGAGAGCTGTTTTTCTCTTACTATTTCAAGGAACCAGGCAGTGATAAGATATCCAGGAAGCTGGCTTATGCCAAGCTATATAAGGATTATAACTGGGTGGTTGCCATGGGAGTGTATCTTGATGATCTTCAGCCCTATGTTGACCAGACGAATAAGGAAAGCAAAGAGCTGGTATCCAGGATTACCCTTCTTTTGGTTTTACTGCTCATTGTTATATTAATCGTCAGCCTGTTTTCTGTTTCCTTATTGGAAAAGATATATTACCGCCATGCGAAAAAGGCAATGGAATCTGAGCTTAACCAGGATGCTCTTACAAAGGCGGGGAGCAGGAGAAGCGGGACCAATGATTTGACCAATGCTTTTAAGGAATTTAAACGGACAGGCTTAAGCCCCGGAATTATGATGTGCGATGTAGATCATTTTAAAGGGATCAATGATAGATACGGCCATTCCACAGGGGATATGGCTTTGGCGGAATTTGTTAATGTAATGAAAGGGATCTTAAGAAGCACGGACAAGATCATCCGCTGGGGCGGAGATGAATTTATCATCATTCTTTATGGCATGGAAGAGAAGCATGTACTGGATTTTGGAAACAAGTTTTTGACTTCCGTTTCTTCTTTAAAAATCCTGGATCACCATGAGGAGATAGGGATCACCGTATCCATCGGCTTTTCCTTCTTTAAGGAAGGAGATGAAGATTTTCATGATGCATTAAATCGGGCGGATGAGGCCCTTTATAAGTCAAAGTCAGAAGGGCGGAATCAGGCCAATATTATTTTATAGAAAATAAGACGGGGAAAGGGGAAGACTGCATGATGACCATTTATACCGCACTGCTCCGGGGAATTAATGTGGGCGGAAAGAACAAGATAAAAATGGCTGAGTTAAGGCAGCTGCTGGAAGAGGCGGGCCTGACCCGGGTAGAGACTTATATTCAAAGCGGCAATGTTATATTTGAGACAGAGGATGGGGAAGAGGAACTAAAGGAGGAACTTGAGAATAAAATCAGGGAAAGGTTCGGTTTTTCCGTGAGCGTGATTTTAAGAACCTCCGGCCAGTTGGAACAACTGATAAGAAACTGTCCTTATAAGGAGAGTGAAAGGAAGGAAGCGGAGGCTCTAAATTCAGAAGGAGAGAGCTTTTATATCTGTCTTTTTCATCAGGCGCCGAAGGAGGCAGAAACGGAACGATTAAAGTCCTTTGCAGGGGAGCTTGATGATTACCGGATGCAGGGCAGGGATATTTATCTCCTGCTTCGTCACAGCATCCGCAATTCCAAACTTGCCGCCAATCTATCCCTCGCTGGTGGACCGGCAACGGTACGGAACTGGAAAACCATGGAAAAGCTTTATTCTCTGGTGATGGCCAGGATCTCTGGGGAGCAGCCTGGCTGCTAAAGTAATGGCTTATGTATTGTTTTTTATAGTTGGGGCAGGATCAGGCAGGGCGGCGGCAGTTTCCATATTTAAAAGATACATATGGTTAAACTTTTCAATGGCCGCCTTTTTTTGTTCCATAAGGGAATGGGAATACACATTAAGGGTGATGGACACGCTGGAATGGCCCAATAGCTCGCTGATGGTTTTCACATCCACCCCCAGCTCAAGGGCCCGGGTGGCAAAGGTATGGCGGATGGCATGAAACTTTCGGTCCTGCACGTGAGCTTCTTTTAATAGTTTCTTATAAAGCTTTTGAAAGCAGCGGGGATCTAAGGGATTATCCCCTTCAGAAAAAATATAATGGTCCGGGCTTGCATGAGAAAATCCCTGCTCCTCTGACATTTTTAACAGAAAATCCGGCAGGGGAATTTTTCTTAAAGATTTGCGGCTTTTCGGAGCACCTACCTGCAGAGATGTTTTGTTTTCACCCTCTTCAAAACGTTTGATTCTGGATACGGTCCTTGCAATGGACAGGGTGCCGGCCTCCGTATCAATATCTCCCCATCTAAGGGAACACAATTCTCCAAGGCGGATGCCTGTATAAAATGACAGGATGATCCCTGCTGCACGCTTGTCTTTGGAATTCAGTGCCGCATTTTCTATGAGCCTCTGCTCTTTTAAGGAAAAGACTTTAACCTCCTTGTCCTCCGGTTTCGGGACTTTAACCTGTTCAATTATGGAAAAACCATCTGGCGCCCCCTTTAAGATTTCTTTTAAAGCTATTTTAAAGATGGTAAGATTTTTCTTTTTCGATGAATCTGCCAGACAGGTATTTTCTCTTATGGTTTTTACAAAACAAAGGACAGAATCTTCTGTAATTTTCCGATTCTTTTCCTCTTCAAAAAAAGGAATGACATATTTATTCATGCATCGGTAATAGCTTTCATAAGTGGAGGGCTTTACCCGAATGGCGGCATCCTCCAGCCATGCCTCAAATAAGCAGCAGACATCGCCTCCATTCCAGGAAGGTTTCTCTCCAACGGATTCCTGGATTTCCTGGTGATTTTTCATCTTTTCTTTTACGCCTTTGTAGGTTCGGGAGTAGAAATACCGATACGTTCCATCAGATTTTAAACTCCTGCCTTCCCAGCGGCCGTCCTTGCGTTTGTAAATATTTTCTCCTCTTCGCGGCATAGTACAATACTCCTTTGCTTATCATATAATTATTATATGACGTTTCTAATAATGGCATATAATCCAAATATTACCAGATAATAGTTATAAAATCTTTAGATGCATCTGCATCGGCAGATATTGGCAAGTATGGTTGACTTTTCCTCTAACATCAGATAAACTGAAATTAAGAAATAAGATTATGAAAAGGAAGTGAAACAATGGATGGCAATCCTCGAAGTCCGATATGCGGCTTCAACCCCCGGTATGAAAATAAAAACCAATATACCGGCGCTTTAAGCATGCGCCCGTCCATTGTTGTTGAAACAAATGGGCTTCCTTAGCTTGTGCTTTTAACGCCGTCTATTGGGACGGCTTTTTTTATTGCTATTTTATTTTCATTGGGGAATCATAATAAAGAAAGGATGATTCCAATGAAATTCATGAGAAAGAAAATAATCAGCACTCAGATCCAGAAAAACAGAAACGACACGGAAAAAAAGCTCAGAGCATATGCGTTTCTTGAGAAAAAAAATCTCCTGTCATCCCTTTCTGCCTCAATAACAGGCCTTTCCAATGAGGAGGCCTTAGAAAGGCAGAATGAATTCGGAGCAAATGTAATCACGGCAGGAAATAAAGATACAACGCTCCACAGGCTTAGAGAGGCAGTTATTAATCCCTTTAACGTGATTTTACTTGTCATTGCGGCTGTTAATTATTTTACAGATGTCATTGCTTCCTCAAGGCCTGATTATCTTACTGTTTCCATCATCATTTTTCTGGTGATTGTCTCAAGTCTGATTGCCTTTGTCCAGAGTCAGCGATCTAGTGCCGCTGCGGAAAAGCTTTCGGAGATGATTTCCAACAAAGCAGATGTGTGGAGAGACGGAAAACTTACTGAGATCCCCATGGATGAAGTGGTCCCGGGAGACATCGTAAAGCTTTCGGCAGGTCACATGCTTCCGGCAGATGTGCGTTTCCTGACCACCAAAGACACCTTTTTGGCTCAGGCGGCTCTCACTGGTGAGTCTGCTCCTGTGGAGAAATTCGCAGATGGGGACAATAATCCCGGTGATGCTTTGACGGATTTAAAAAATATCGGCTTTATGGGCTCTAATGTGGTAAGCGGAAGCGCCACAGCAGTGGTTTTGGAGACCGGTAATAACACGTATTTCGGTTCCATGGCTCAATCTCTGTCAGGTGACAGAGCCAAGACCAGCTTTGAACGGGGGGTGGAATCTGTCAGCGGGCTTCTGGTCAGAAGGATGCTGGTCATGATCCCGGTGGTATTTTTAATTAACGGCATTGCAAAAGGAGACTGGGCCGGGGCCCTTCTTTTTGCCATCAGTATCGCAGTAGGACTAACGCCGGAAATGCTGCCCATGATTATGACCTCCACCCTGGCAAAGGGAGCGGTTTCCATGTCCAGGCATAAAGTGATCGTCCGCACTCTTGGAGCGATACAGACCTTTGGGGAGATGGATGTGCTCTGCACCGATAAGACAGGAACCCTTACCGAAGATAAGGTGGTTCTGGAAAGATACATGAATCTAAAAGGGGATGTGGATACCAGGATCCTGCGTCATGCTTACTTAAACAGCTATTATCAAACTGGCCTTAAGAACCTTATTGATCTGGCGATCATAAACCGTGCAGAGCAGAACGGACTGGAGTCTGTTTTAAGTTCTTACAGCCGCATTGATGAAATTCCTTTTGATTTTACGCGGCGCCGGATGAGCGTGGTTTTGACCGACCAAAAGGGAAAACTCCAGCTGATCACAAAGGGAGCGGTGGAAGAAATCCTGGAGATCTCATCCTTTGTGGAGATGAACGGGAGCGTTTTGCCAATGGATGAGGAAACCCGGCGCATCGCCTTGGCGACCTATGAAAAGTATAATAACGATGGTCTTCGGATCATTGCTGTTGCCCAGAAGAACGAGGTTCCTGGCATAGGGGTATTCAGCGTGGACGATGAGCAGGATATGGTTTTAATAGGCTTTATCGGCTTTCTTGACCCGCCAAAGGAGAGTGCAGGCACCGCAATTGCCGCCCTTTACGACCATGGGGTGAGAACGGTCGTCCTCACCGGAGACAGCGAGGGCGTGGCAGCAAAGGTATGCAGCAAAGTGGGCGTTGATGCCTCCAACATGATGACAGGCCGGGATGTGGAGCGGATGAATGACAAAGAGCTTTTACATGCAGTAGGCATATGTAATTTATTTGCAAAGTTATCACCCTCCCAGAAGGAACGGGTAGTAAAAGCATTCCAGAGTGCAGGCCATACGGTAGGGTATATGGGAGACGGCATTAATGATGCGCCGCCCCTGCACCAGGCCGATGTGGGGATTTCCATTGACAGCGCCGTGGATATTGCCAAGGAAACCGCCGATATCATTCTTCTGGAAAAGGATCTGATGGTCTTGGAGGAAGGCGTCATAGAAGGACGCCGCACGTTTGGAAATATCATCAAATACATTAAGATGGCGGCAAGCGGCAATTTCGGAAACATGATATCCGTTATCGCTGCCAGTCTGCTCCTGCCGTTTCTTCCTATGCTGCCGGTGCAGATATTGACTCAGAACCTGCTGTGCGATTTTTCCCAGATGGGCATACCCTTTGATGATGTGGATAAGGAATATCTAAAAAAGCCCCATAAATGGGAAACTAAGTCCATCAAATCCTTTATGACCTTTTTTGGTCCTCTTAGCTCAATTTTTGATATCTTGTGCTATGCCGTTATATGGTGGGTTATTGGCGCCAATAAAGTGGAGCTTTCCCCGCTCTTTCATTGCGGCTGGTTTGTATTCGGAACCATATCACAGGTACTGGTCATCCACCTGATCCGTACTGAGAAACTGCCCTTTGTGCAAAGCAGGCCTTCCATGCCCCTGTTCCTTTCAACATTTATTATTGCGGTCCTTGCACTGGTCATTGGATTTACAGATCTTTCCGTAGGCCTTGATATGTACCGCCTGCCGGTACAGTTTGTTCCATGGCTTGCTTTGATTCTGATCGGCTATCTTGCAGCCGTGCAGATGATGAAAAAGGTATATATTCAACGATATAAGGAATGGATGTAACGATCCTCCAATCATAGAAAGAGCAGCCGGCTTATTTTGGCCTGACTGCTCTTTTTGCTTTCTTTTTTATACTTCTCCTTCACCATTCACGTGAGCTTTAATGGCTGCAAAGCTTTCCGCGCTTATTACGTGCTCGACCCGGCAGGCATCCTCCAGTGCGGTCTTAGGAGTCACCCCAAGGGCAATCAGCCACTCCGAAAGCAAGGTGTGGCGTTCGTATATCTTTTCTGCGATTTCAAGACCTTTTTCCTGCAATGTGATGTGACCGTTTTCGTCTATCCCGATGTACCCGTTTTCCCGGAGATTTTTCATTGCCACGCTGACGCTTGGTTTGGAAAAGTCCAGTTCTTCGGCAATGTCTATGGAGCGCACATAGCCGTTGCGCTTCTTAAGCATCAGGATCGTTTCCAGATAATTTTCTGCAGATTCCTGTATCCTCATATCATCACCCTCTTTCCTGCTTTCATTGGATATTCCTTTATTTTAACATGGACCGGCACAACTTTTCAAGATGACTTCTCCTTATATTATTTTGTTACCTGATTATTTCGGTTACAAAAAAACCATGTTACCATTTTTTTTGTTGAAATATGTCAAAATTTTTATTATAATGTATTATGGTTGACTTTATCATTTTGCAGATGCCTTAAGGCGAAGCAATCGGGCTATGCAGACAAAGATATGGGGGGAGGCATATGTTCAATGTTTTTCATATAGGAGAAGAGAAGGATTTTTCCTGGAGTATGATAGGGAATATAGCAGAAGGGAGAAGGAATCTGGGGGAAGGGATGCCAGTCATGATGTACCGGCTGTTCCAGTATTCCTTAAGAAGCGAATTATCACGGAGATTCAGTGAAGATATGGCAAAAGAGCTTTTCCGAAAGGCAGGAGAGCTTTCCGGAAGAGAATTTGCTTTACATATGCTTGATTTAACTCTTCCTCTCAATGACTTTCTGGCGTCCCTGCAAAACAGCCTGGAGGTACATAAGATAGGCATTCTACGAATTGAAAAGTTTGATCCCCACACTGGAGATGTGGTCCTGACTGTTGGGGAAGACCTGGATTGTTCCGGACTCCCTGTAACGGGAGATCAAGTGTGTAATTATGACGAAGGATTTCTTTCCGGCGTTTTAAAGGAATACACGGGAAAGGATTATCTTGTAAAAGAGGTTGATTGCTGGGCCAGCGGAGCACGTGTATGCAGATTTGAGGCTAATGTCGATCAACAGGCGAAGGTGTAGTGGATGACAGAAAAAGATGCGTCTGTACTTTTGGAGCAGATTCGCAATATCATTTTAAATAAGCCGGTTTTCGGGGAGCTGGAGGAGAAGGCACAGGTATATTCAGATCTGGAGCAGGCAGTTTTCTATCTTTCTCACTGTCTTATGGAATCCAATGAGCTTCTTAAGAACCTGGCGGAAGGGAACTTAAATGTTCCTCTGCCTGATCGCCACAATTTTCAGGCAGGTGAATTAAAACAGCTTCATGCTGCTTTAAAGCATCTGGAGTGGCAGACCGAACAGGTGATCAAGGGAGATTATAAGCAGCGGGTGAATTTCATGGGGGATTTTTCCCAGGCATTTAATGAAATGGTAGTCCAGCTGGAAATAAGGGAAAATGAGTTGAAAGAGCAGGCAGATAAGATCAAAAGGTTTAATAGGCTGCTGATATTCATTATGGACAGTCTGAAGGAATGGGTTGTTGTTATAGAAGAAGAGAACGGGACGGTATTATATACCAATGATTCAGCCAGAAAGAGGTTTTATGACCCCGGAACAAGGCAATTTGCCTGCGGGGGAGAAGATTGTCCCTTAATGGCCCGCTTAAAGTCCCATACCGGCCTGGAACAGGAATTGCGGTATGAATTCAAATGCTCCCGCAATAAGACCTTCCAGGTAAGGTCCTATTCTTTGTTATGGGAGGAGAAAAAAGCGGTGGTCCATCTCATGACGGATGTTACATATCAGAGGGAAAATGAAGCCTTCTTAGAGGTCATGGCCTATAAGGATGAACTGACCGGGCTGGATAACCGGCGCAGCGGCCTGCGTACCATTGACTCTTGTATTCAAAAGGGCATTCCTTTTTCCCTTTGCATGATTGATATGGACGGGCTTAAAAATATCAATGACCTGTACGGGCATTTATATGGAGATGAATATATAAAGTCTGTTTCGCAAGTGCTGAAGGACTCTGCCCGGGATATAGACATTACATGCCGGTTCGGAGGCGATGAGTTTATCATGCTGTTTAGGGGGTGCGATGAACAGACGGCAGAGGAGAGGATGGACCTGATCGATAAGAAGCTGTCTGAACTTGCGGAGGTTTATCCGATGTCCATCAGCTATGGAGTGGTTTATGTTGAAGAGGGGGCGGAACTGTCTCCGGAAGCCGCTTTAAATATAGCAGATGAAAGAATGTACCGCTTTAAAAGGCAGCGAAAGAAGAAAAATAACGGGTTAGGCAGCAAAGGAATTTAGAAAGCTCAACTTTTCTTGTGTTTTTTATGATTTTACATTATAATGATAGGCAGGTTAAAACGAAATAGGAGCAAGAAAAGAATGAGATTTATTGGAAGCAAGACATTGCTGCTGGACCAGATTAAGCATGTGATTGATGAAAAGGCGCCGGGAGCGGAGAGCTTTTGTGATATATTTTCTGGAACCGCAGCGGTTGCCAGATATTTTAAACAGTGGTACCAGGTCTGTTCCAATGACCTGCTGTACTTTTCCTATGTGCTGCAAAGGGCTACCGTTGAGAATGACAGTGTGCCGGAATTTACCCGTTTGCAGGAAGAAACCGGGATCATGGATCCGGTAGATTATTTTAACGGCAGGGAAAAAAAGGATTTAGAAGAGCTGCCAAAGGAGCGCCGGTTTTTTCAAAATACCTATGCTCCCACAGGCGGCCGCATGTATTTAAATGACGAGAATGCTCTGCGCATTGACTTTGCCAGATGCACCGTGGAAGACTGGAAGGCTGCCGGACTGCTTAGTGAGGACGAGTATTATTATCTGGTCGCCTGCATTGTGGAGGGGATCCCTTTTGTTTCCAATACCTCAGGAACCTATGGTGCATTCCATAAAGCCTGGGAGAGGCGAAGCTACAAGCGGTATGAGCTGTATCAGCTGGGTGTGACACACAATGGAAAGCAGAACCGCTCTTTTAATGAAAACGGAGTGGATCTTTTAACACGCCTTAAGGGGGACATCCTCTATATTGATCCTCCCTATAATGCGCGCCAGTATCTTTCCAATTACCATGTCCTTGAGACAGCTGCCAGATATGATTATCCTATGGTTCGGGGAGTCACCGGGCAGCGGCCTGACGAAGGGCAGAAATCGGAGTTCTGTATGAAGAATAAGGTGGTTCCGGCGTTTGAGGAATTGCTTAAGAATGCGCAGTTTAAGCATATTATCTTAAGCTACAGCACGGACGGGCTTATGACGGTAGATGAAATTGAGAAGGCCATGAAAAAGTACGGGAAGCCGGAAACCTTCCAGATCTATGAGATCCCATACCGGAGATATAAGAGCCGGAAGGTGAAGGAAACAGAACGGTTACGGGAGCTTTTGTTCTATATGGAAAAGCAGGTGCCGCCATGTACATAAAAAGTCCTCTAAACTATACTGGGGGGAAATTTAAGATCCTGGAACCCATTTTCGAGGCGTTTCCAAAGAATATCCGCACATTTGTGGATGTCTTTGCCGGGGGCTTCAACGTAGGGATCAACGTGGATGCCAGGCAGATCGTCTGCAATGACCAGATCATGTATCTCATCGAACTGTACCAGATGTTCCGTTCCACTGACATTAAGGAAATTCTGGAGAGGATTCAGGGCCTGATCTCAAAATATGAACTGACACAGCAGAACAGGGAAGGATATTATGCTCTTCGGTCAGACTATAACAAAACGAAGGATTTAACGGAGCTGTTTGTCCTGGCCTGCTATGCGTTTAACCATCAGATTCGCTTTAATAACAGTCATGAATTCAATTCACCTTTTGGAAGGAACAGAAGCTCCTTTAATGGTAACATTGAAAAGAATTTAACGGAGTTCTGCCAGGCTCTTCACGAGAAAAACATTGAGTTTTCAAACCTGGACTTTATGGAACTGGATTATACTGGCCTGGGGCCGGAAGACCTGGTTTACTGCGATCCGCCTTATCTGATCTCAACGGGGAATTATAACGATGGGAACCGGGGATTCAAGGACTGGAAGGAACGGGAGGAGCAGGCGCTTTTAGAGCTTTTGGACCGTCTTCATAAACAAGGTACCCGGTTTGCCCTGTCCAATGTTCTTTATCATAAGGGATTGTCCAATGACCTTCTCATTGAGTGGAGCAAGGGGTATCAGGTTCATTATATTGATCATACCTATTCCAACTGCAGCTATCAGTTTAAAGAGCGGGATGCGGTTACGGTAGAAGTGCTGATCACCAATTATTAATTAAGACAATATGTTAAGACAAATTAATTATATATGTTTAAGGGAAGTCGTTATAAGACTTCCCTTTATTTGGCATGTTTTATGAAGCAATTGCCTTATGGGCAAGAGCATTGCTTTTCAATTTACTAAGCATCACCTTTACAAAATCAAGCAGGCAGATAAAGGCGATGGTAATCCCTGTAAGGACTGCAAAGTCTGTTAACGGCAAAGGTACAAACCCCATTAATCCGGCAGTAAAAGGAATATATACGAGGGCTATGGAAACAGCTATGAACAGCGCAATAGTGCCAAGCAGCAAGCGGGATGGCTTTGCTCCCTGCCAAAAAAAGTGATCTTTGCTTCTCACGGAAATAATAACCAGAAGCTGCGTGAAGTTATAAAATAAAAATAGTGTAGTTTGTGTCAAAGGTGTTGATTCTGTACCGGTAAACAGGAAGAAAAATAAATAATAAACAGCTGTAAAAGCACCCAGACCCAAAGAAGTATTTATTATTGATCTAATCTGACTTGCAGCCTGGGGGCTGCGTACTTCTTCCGGATCAACAAGATCAGAAAACACTGTCATTAAAGGCATATCCTGAATAATATTTCCAATTAAAAGCTGTATTGCCAGCATCGGTATATCCGCAGCAAAAAACACATAAAAGAATATCATGGAAAAGAAGTTGCCTAAATTTCCGATCATAGCATGCTTAATATATTTATTGATATTTACAAATATGCTCCGGCCATATTGAATCCCATCTAAAATGACCCCTAAATCATCTTCAAGCAGAACAATGTCCGCGCTGTCCTTTGCTACGTCGGTCGCGTTATGGACAGCAATAGCTACATCTGCCAGTTTAAGGGAGGGTGCGTCGTTAATACCATCTCCCTGATATCCTACGACATGGTGTTTCTTAAGGTGATTGATAATATTGTATTTTTGCTCCGGCGTAACTCTTGCAAAAACAGCGCATTCCCTTAATGCTGTTTCATATTGTACATCCGACATTCGTTCAAGATCATCTCCTGTGTAGATTTTATCGCCATCTTTTGAAAGCCCCAGTTCTCTGCTTACATATTCCGCTATTTCAATACTGTCGCCTGTTAAGATTTTAACATCTACTCCTAGTTGCCTTGCTTTGTCTATTGTGGATTTGGCTGTTAAACGAAGAGGATCGAGCAATTCCGCGAAGCCTAAAAAGATTAAATCCATTTCGTCCGTAAGAATGTCATAATCCGGATTATAATCGATCTCTTTGTAAGCAATAGCCAATTGGCGCATACCTTTTTTTCCGGATTCTGCCGCTAGCTGTTTGTAACGTAAATTTTTATTATGATTTGAAAGTTCAATAAGAGTTTCAGGTGCGCCGATAACCACTAAATATGATTTGTTATCCTCTGGATTCTGGACAACGACTCTTCTTCTTCTCTCTGCAGGGTTAAAGGGAATGCTATTAAGCTGAATCCAGCACCCTGCCTGTGCCATGATTTCTTCCGGTACATATTGTAAGAACGCCCGGTCAAAGGAACTCATATATTTTTTGTTTTCTACTTGTAAGTCTTCAATAGAGACATAGGCTAATGTTTGAAATAGCGTTTCATCTTCTGATAAGACATTGGAAACAGTAAGGCAGTCATTGGTCAGTGTACCGGTCTTATCTGAACAAAGAAGATTTATCCTGCCTAACCCTTCAATAACTGCCAGCCTTTTGACGATTACTTTTTGTTTCGCCAATTGCAATGCCCCATAGGAAAGGTTGATTGTGGTGATCATCGGCAGAGCTTCCGGCACGACGGTCATTGCCAAAGCAACAGCGAAAATTAATACTTCCCCAAAATCATTGACATTGTGAATCGTAACAGCTTTGATTGCCAGCATAAGAACAATTGTAGCGCCAATCATACGCAGCAAAGTAACACTGAATTCCGCAAGGGATTTTTGATACGGTGTTACTTTCTTTGTATCATTGGATAACTGTGCGATTTTACCCAGTTCGCTTTGATTGCCTGTGGCAAAAACTACGCACTTACAGTGGCCTCTTTCAATAACACTGCCGGTGAACAGCAGACTGTCATTTGCATCAATGGAATTATTCCCCTTACTTACAGGAATCGATTCACCTGTCAGCTGAGATTCATCCACTGAAAGGTTGTAAGAATCAATGATTATTAAATCTGCCGGAACCACATCGCCTCCCCGCAATATTACAATGTCTCCCGGTACAAGCTGGCTGGCATCTATTACGATCTGCTCATGATTCCTGATGACTAATACGTTGCGTTTAATTAACTGTGAAAGTCTTTCAATCGCTTTGCTTGAACGATATTCCTGAATAAAGCTTAAAAACGAGTTTAAAGAAACAATAACCATAATAACAGCAGCATCCGAGTGCTCCCCCATAATAACCGAAAGTCCGGCCGCAAACATTAGTATAAAACTTAATGGATTGATAAACTGCCTGCAAAAAATAATAAAGCCATTTATTTTTTCTTTTTTAAAGGTATTTTCACCGAATTGATCTAATTTTGCCTTGACCTGCATGGAATTCAGGCCACCTTCAGAAAAGTTTTCAAGTGGCATTCCAGATGCAGTGGCATTGATTTGCTCCATTTTACTACACTCCTTATTGCATTTATACCAGCACTATATTCTTTATTCCGCAACATTGTTACTGGCAGCCTAAAATGATTTATTAAATAGCAACAGCTGTTGCAATTACAGCACGTGATGTTGCAAATCCGGAACATATGCATCGTCAAAGTTTGTTAAGAATCAATAAAAAAGGCCGGTATAAAATACCGGCCAAACGGAACTATTATAAGGTTATATGGAACTCATTTAAAAGGCGGCTTACAGTCAGGGAAACCGCGATTGCATCATCTAAATAACCAATCGGAAAAACATAATCAGGGATCACATCAGGAGTAAGGATTAAGTATAATAATGCACTGCCAATAATTGGGTGAATACAGGGATCAATATCAGCGGAGCAAAACAATTCATAAAGCCTTTTTAATTGTTCAATAATAATACCCTCTCCATTCAACTCCTTAATCTTAGAATTAAAGCCAGAATGTATCAACTCTTTTCCGGCTTCTGTCTTTGCGTACTGCTCATATTTCTTTAATTCTTTTTGCATATCAACAATAACATCATCCAATTCAATGCTATATGATTGAAGAATATCCTGAATGATTTTAATGATAAATTCTGAATTTGGAGAAATATTACTGCCTACTTTAACGCCCACAGCCCGTAATAACTGTTCAATAGGCACATCTAAATACTTGGAAAATTGCTGCAGGTGATGCATGTTTGCAGCTTGTTTTCCGCTTATTATTCTTGATATACTCGACGCAGAAATTCCGCTTAGTGCACTTAATTTCCGTAAAGAGAGGGACTGTTTTGCAGCTGCTGCATTTACGATGGCTCCTAATTGTGATGTGCCTTCGTCTGGTACTCCATTTAAATCCAGATATTCTTTGATACATATCCCTCCTCTTTTATTTCATATTATATCTATATTCACGGAGAGATCGATTAATGGCTATTAATAAGATTTAATATCTTATTCACGGACACTCCGCTTCAGCCAACCGGCAGTTTTTAAGATATGAAATGCCTCAACCGCCTTACGGCAGATATTACCCAGAAAGCTATGAACATGATAGCTGAAATACACAAGCGGCATATAAAAAAATACGTTCCGGCTGAATAAACTGGATAACATAAATAAATTGCCTAATAGCGCGAAGCATAGGACAAAGCTGCAAACCAGTCCAATCAACAGCCATCGAATGCGCTGCGTATATGGTTTTGCCAACTTTGCCAGCTGGTAAAAGCCCATTATCCCTATTAGGAAGACGACCATGGTTGAAGATTCCGTTGTGGGGATATGAAAGAGAATGCTCGCTAATTGTATATAAAGTGAATTAAAAACAACTGTTATTGCAGCAGGAATTGTGTGCTCTAAAATATTAGTAAGCAGCTTTCCTTCTGGTCTGGAGTAATTTGCCTGCAGCGCCAAAAAGAATGACGGAATGCCAATCGTAAGTTCATTAATCGGCATCATTTGCAGCGGTGCTATCGGATAGGGATATGGGATAAAAATATAAATCAGGGTAAGCAGCACAGAGTAGACGGTCTTTAAAAGAAAAATCGCTGCCACTTTTTCTATGTTGTTGATCACCCTTCGACCTTCCTTTAAAACGTCAATCATGACACTGAAATCGTCAGTTATTAATACGAAATCAGAGGCGGAGCGGGCAGCATCGCTGCCGCCGACCATTGCAACGCTGCAATCGGCTTCGCGCATTGCCAGAATATCGTTTACGCCGTCTCCGGTCATACATGCGGTATGGCCATTTTTTTTAAGGCCACGGATTAACTCCCGCTTTTGCTGCGGTGTTACATGACCGAATATGGTATATTCTTCTACGATAGCTGCGTAATCAGCTTCACGTTCCACTTGGCTCATATCAATGCTTTTTTCTGACCCTGAGATTCCAGCCTTCTCTGCAACTGCTTGGACAGTGCGGGGATTATCTCCGGAAATTACTTTTAAAATCACGCCTTCCTGTGAGAAATACCGAAAGGTCTCATTGGCATTCTCCCGAAGATGATCAGAAAGAATCAAAAGAGCATGGCAGCTTAGTTCCTCTGGAAGCTTCTCTTTCGTGATAGATAGAGGAGAGTGTGCAAGGCACAGTACTCTGAACCCCAAGGCGGCCTTTGTATTGGCCTGTTCTAAAAAATCTTTATTACTGCCCTTAAATACGATATTTGGCGCTCCAATGATATAACTGCCCTTTTCTTTAAAAGTAGCACCGCTCCACTTGCGCTCTGAGGAGAAAGGTAAAATGATGTCGGAAACCCAATTTTCAGTTTTCCCAAATACTTTGGTCAATGCTGCGGCTGTTGCATTTTTGTCTTCCAAAGTCCCCATTAGTTCAGAAACGGCTAATCCTGCCTCTTTTTCAGAAACATCGGAATATGGTTCCAGCCTCTCAAACTGCAGTGATCCGTCTGTTATGGTTCCTGTTTTATCCAAACACAGCACATCCGTACGGGCTAAAGTTTCTATACTGTATAATTCCTGGACTAACGCCTTTCTTTTTGCCAGTTTAAGCGCACCAACAGTCATAGTGACACCGGTTAATAAGATCAGTCCTGCCGGTATCATGCCCAATACAGATGCTGACGAGCCAAGAACGGCAGTCTCCAGCGAATCTCCAAACAGAAAGTATTTCATATAGAATAAGGTGGTGCCAAGCGGCAGTATCACAATGGTCAAAATCAAGATAATGCGGTTTAATGTACGCAGAAGTGGAGGGACCTGCTTTTTACTTTTTTTGGCTTCCACAGTCAGAGAGTGGGCATAACTATCTTCCCCTATGGCAGTTATTTGGGCATAGCCATGTCCACTTGCCACATAACTGCCGGATAGAAGAGTATCGCCCTTTGATTTTTGAATTCGATCCGTCTCTCCGGTCAGAAGGGATTCATCTACTTCAAGCCGCTCCGAAGAAACAACCACGGCATCTGCACATACCTGGTTACCGATAGCCAGTATCACAATATCGTCGAGTACAATCTCATCTTGTGCTACTGTATATTCAGCCCCATCCCGGATTACGGTTACATGTGCCTTGGCTAATACAGATAGTTTATCTAATCCTCGTTTTGCCCTCAATTCTTGAAAAATACCCATACACGTATTGCTTATGGCGATTCCAAGAAAAAGTATGTTTTCCGGATGTCCGACAATTACAAGAATCACCGCCAGGAAAACATTGATGAAGTTGAACAGTGTAAAAATGTTCTTAGATATAATACTGGAGATTGTCGGGGTCAGACCCGTTCTTTGTATATTCACAGCCCCTGCATCGATACGATTGCGGACTTGTTCTGCAGTTAGTCCTGTACTGATATCAGGATTGCATCGCTTTAAAGATTTATTTATTATTAACCCTTTGCCTTTTCTGTCTTTCATAAGATGATCACCATTATAATTCCTATATAATTCCGTCGTTAACTGGTCCATAAGTCTTCCAAATAGGTTTCCCGTTTTTTCTGCGTGTTAAACAAACGATCCTATATAGATGTATATTACAGTTATTGTCAGGTCAATCAAAAAGCCGGCTGAATTCTATCATTCAGCCGGCATAGACAGCTCTGAAACTAATATCACTGACACCATTCTGTCCACAATATAGCGTATTCGAATGTATCCAGCCATACCGGTTCCCCGTTGCTGTTGGTTTTAAAATATATGTTTTGTAAAAGATGTCCTTCCCGTCTCATATGTAAACGTTCAAGCAGCCTCCAGGAATGGTCATTCTTTGGGTTACACATGGCTATAATACGCCTTGCCCCTAACTGTGTAAAGGCATGGTCAAGGAGAGCCTTAGCGCTCTCTGTGGCATAGCCCTGGCCCTGGTACTTTCTGTTAAACACATATCCCAATTCCCATGTATTAAAATCCTCTTTGCCCAGATACAGGTTCCCTATTAATTTTTCGGTTCCTTTCAGGCAGACCGCATAGAAAGATTCATCATTTGATCTTCTGATTACTTCTTTTTTTGCCTGGGCTTCTGAGTAAATATCATATGGTTCGAAGGCTACGGTTTCCTTGTCAGATAAGTACTCATACATATCCTGCCAATCGCTTGGCTGAAACTTCCTGATAATCAGTCTGTCTGTAACGATGTTTTCCAATTTGCCTCCCCTTTCTTTCTCTAAAATCAGCTATTATATATATTAATTATTATAGCATATCCGCAAATATATATGAAGATTTTCAACATGAATGGAAGGCATAGTTGTCCTTACCTTTCCCGTTGTACGGGTAGCCGGGCACCACATTTATTAGGGGTTACATACCGGCAAAAACAACGGGAAAACAGTTGCTCAATTATACTTAACATCATGCTTGTTCTGTGGTATTCTTGATGTATGAGGTTTACAAAATATAATACATGGAGGCGTTTTAATGAAAAGGAGAAGATGTGTTTCGATTGGCTTATTTATTGCTGTATTTTTAAGTGGTGCTAAGCCTGTTTACACCATGGCTTTTGAAAATGCAAGTGTAATACAAGAGTCGCAAAACCAGTTGTCCGTTAAGGTTTCGAAAGTGCATGAAAAGTATGGCAATGTTTATATTGGTATTAAAAACCCCGATTTTCTGAAATTATTCCAGTATGGTGACATCGTGGCTGTGACAATTGGAGGACAGTTCTTAGAGGTTCCGGTATGTTCTTCCTATAGTGATGTGGACAGTAAGAAAGTCGTAATCGTTGCATCGTCAGCGGAGGATAAAGCGAATGAGGATATCATCTTGGCAATAAATCTCGGTAGCTTTGCAGATACATACGGGACGGCTGTTAATGATAATGTAACGATCACCCTTTCAAAAAAGGGAGGATACTTAGATGAATACGAAATTCGTCAACTGAAACGTACGAACAACAGAGAGGACTATAGCAGTGATGAGGTATTTGCCAATTTCCGTGAAGTAACTTATGGCAGTATAGCTCCAGGTAGGCTATACAGGTCATCCAACCCGATCAATCCGGAAATTGGAAGAAATCAATACGCTATGCGGCTTACGGAGGCGGCGGGAGTTAAGGTTATATTTAATCTTTCAGAAACAGCCGAGGAGGTCACGGCTCATTTGGGAGCCGATACCAACGGTAATCTTGTATATTACAAGGGACTGAATGATATCGGTAATGTGTACGCGATGGGTATGGGACTTGATTCACAATCAGAAGATTTCAAACAGAAACTTGCAGTTATTTTGAGAGAAATGAGCGAAAAAAAAGGTCCTTACCTTATCCATTGCGTAGAGGGAAAAGACAGGACCGGTTTCGTTGCCGCATTGCTTGAATCCCTAATGGGCGCGAAATATTGGGAGATTAAAGATGACTATATGGACAGTTTCGTTAATTTCTTTCATGTGCCTGTCGCACCCGGTCAATATGACCGGATTGGGAACAATAACATCCTGGAGAGTATGAGACAGATGGCTGGTATTCCCAAGGGAGGCAGTCTTAAAGTGGTAGATTTGTCCAAAGCAGCAGAGAATTATATCAAGTCAATCGGTTTAACCGACGATGAAATAGAACAAATAAAAGTCAATCTTTCTAACTGAGTCAGACGAGCAGACAGGTTTAAATGAGAGCAAAAAAGGCAGGTGAATAAAGGGTATCGTACATGTCTCTCTGAGACACCCTTTAAGCATCTGCCTTTTTTGTTAATTTATAATCATGCGGTAATATGATGTCTCGAGCCCTTTAATGCTTGAGACCATTTTAATTGGATTTTACTTCTTTCCAGGCTTCATTGTAACGGGAATCCACTTCATCCCCAAGATACTTATACACTTCACTGTTCTTCAAAGAGTCCACGTCCGGGAAAACGGCTTTGTTGTTCTGCAGTTCAGGATCAAGTAAATCAAAGGCACCCTTATTTGGAGTAGGATAGGTGATGTATTCAAAATTCTTTTTGGCAATTTCAGGACGGCAGAGGAAGTCGATCCATTTCTCTGCGTTTTCCTTGTTAGGTGCATTGGCAGGAATGACCCAGGAATCCAGCCAAAGGTTGGTTCCTTCCTCAGGGATCACGTATTCTAAGGAGTAGTCGAGACCAAGGTCCTTTACTTCATTCTGGATGTAAAGCATTTCGCCGGAATAGATGACGCCTACTGCAGCCTCGCCGCCGATCATCTTATCCCTGACCTGGTCGATGACATATGCCTGAACCAGAGGTTTTTGCTTTATCAGCAGTTCCTTTGCTTCCTTGATTTCTTCCTCATTGGTGGTGTTAGAAGAGTAGCCGAGGGATTTTAATGCCACCATAAAGGCATCCCGGACGCTGTCCTGCATGAGGATGTTGTCTTTAAATTTAACATCCCAAAGGTCAGACCATTTGGTTGGAACGTCTTTCGGGTCCACCATGCTTGTGTTGTAAAGAATTCCTACGGTTCCCCAGCAGTACGGAACGGAGTATTTATTTTCCGGGTCAAAGCTCTTTGACATCTCCTGGTATCTGGGGTCAATCTCCTTTACATTTGGAACATTGTCAAAATTGATTTCAGCCAGAAGATTGTTTTCGATCATTTTCTGGATCATATAATCGGAAGGGCATACCGCGTCATATTTTACGCCTCCTGCCTCGATGACAGGATACATCTCTTCATTGGTTTCAAACATGTCATAAACGACCTTAATACCGGTTTCTTTTTCAAATTCCTGGATAACGGATTCGTCAATGTACTCCCCCCAGTTGTAAACGTAAACCTCTCCGGCGCTTCCAGACTTGGGGGCGGATTTTCCGCAGCCGCTTAAAACGGAGAGGGTAAGAGCACACAGGGAGCCGACTGCCATGATCTTAGATAAAGTTTTTTTCATGTGAATATTCTCCTATTATTTTTTTCGCTTTGGTGCAAAGTTGGTGATGAGCAACAGCACCAGCACCGTGATAAAGATGATACTTGACAGCGCGTACATGGAGGGCTTGATCCCCCGGCGCACCTCGCTGTAAATTAGGGTAGAAAGAGTATTGATGCCGGCTCCCCTTGTAAAGTGTGTGATGATAAAATCATCTAAGGACATGGTGAATGCAAGGAGAAAACCGGAAAGTACACCCGGAAGGATATCCGGGAACACCACTTTGAAAAATGCGGAGACCGATGTGGCTCCCAGATCCAAGGCGGCTTCATAAGTGCTTTTATCTGTTTGCTTTAACTTTGGCATGACGCTTAAAATGACATACGGGATGTTAAAGGTAATATGTGAAATTAAAATGGTTTTAAAGCCCAGGGAAATCCCAAAGGCGATAAATGCCAGCATAAGGGAGATTCCTGTAACAATATCCGCGTTCAGCATGGGGATGTTGGTAACGCCCATGAGAAGGGAGCGGGGGACCCGCTTCATGCCGTTAATGGCAATTGCCGCAGCGGTGCCGATAATGACCGCTATCAGAGAAGACAGGAATGCGATCAGCAGCGTATTGTAAAGGGCTGTCATAATGGTACTGCTTGAGAACAGCTCTGTATACCATCTGGTGGTAAAGCCGCCCCACTGGGTACGGGATTTGGAGCTGTTAAAGGACAGTACTGCCATGGTGGCAATAGGGGCATATAAAAACACCAGAATGATCACCAGGTAAAAATCCTGGATCATTCGTTTAATAAAAGTCTTTCCGTTCATCAGAATGCCGTTCCCTCCCCGTTCTTATCATATTTGGCAATAAGCGCCATGCTGATCAGAATGAAAATCATCAAAACCAGGGAAAGGCCGGAGCCTAAATTCCAGTTGCTTCCCCTGGTAAACTCCTGCTCGATCACATTTCCAATCAGAAGGATCTTGCTTCCCCCCAAAAGGTTTGAGATAACAAATGTGGTAAGAGCCGGTACGAATACCATGGTGATCCCGCTTACAATGCCGGGGATGCTTAAGGGAAAAAGGATCCGGAACAAAATCTGAACCGTGTTGGCCCCCAAGTCTCTGGCAGCGTTTATCACATTGTCATCAATTTTCATCAGTACGTTGTAAATCGGAAGAACCATAAACGGCAGAAAGTTGTAAACCATGCCGAGGATAATGGCTCCCGATGTATTGATCAGATTCTGGTTCGGCAGGTGGAGTGCGGTCAGAACGCCGTTTATAACACCGTTCTTTTCCAGTAATGTCTGCCATGCCAGGGTCCGGAGAAGAAAATTCATCCACATGGGTAGGATGAAGATAAAAACAATAAAGCTTCCCTGACCCATCCCTCTGGAACGCAGAACCATGGCCAGAGGATAAGCTAGGATCAGACAGAGGACTGTGCTGATAAAGGAAAGTCCCAGAGAAAGCCAAAGGGCCTTTGCATGTTCTGCCGATGTTACGGAGAGGACATTTGCCAGGGTAAAGGCCCCGGACCGGTCCGTGAGCCCGTAATACACAATCAGCGCCAGCGGAATCAGGATGAAGCCGATCATCCACATGATGTATGGGCCGGATAATAATTTTTTATTCATTGATTCCCACGGCCTCCTCATCCTCAGAAGCCGGCTTGTTCATGATCTGAATGTCGAATGGGTTCACGTGAATGCCCACCTCCTGTCCGACCGGGAACATATCCGTGCTGTGTACCAGCCATTCAAAGCCGTCGGGAGTGGTCACTTCCATCTCATAGTGGACGCCCTTGAAAATTAAATGGGTGACAATGCCTGTGAGGATCCCTTCCTCAGGAGCTACCAGGTCGATATCCTCCGGACGGATCACCACGTCAACCGGCTTATGGGATCCAAAGCCCTTATCCACACAGACAAATTTGGCATTAAAAATTTCCACCAGTTCATCCCGGACCATAATTCCGGGCACTATGTTGCTTTCTCCAATAAAGTCGGCCACAAAGGCATTTTCCGGCTCATTGTAGATGTTTTCCGGGGAGCCCATTTGCTGGATATAACCCTGGTTCATGACAACGATGGTATCAGACATGGTCAGGGCTTCCTCCTGGTCATGGGTAACATAGATAAAGGTGATGCCCAGCTCATTTTTCAGACGAATCAGCTCATACTGCATATCCTGGCGGAGCTTTAAGTCCAAAGCTCCCAAAGGCTCGTCAAGGAGAAGGACCCTTGGTTCGTTTACGATTGCCCTGGCGATGGCGATCCGCTGCTGCTGGCCGCCGCTTAAGGAGCTTACCGTGCGGTTTTCAAAGCCGTCTAAGTTGACCAGCTTTAAGGCATATTTAATCTTATCCTTTATATAGGCTTTCGGTTTATTTTTGATTTTCAGGCCAAAGGCGATATTTTCTGAAATGGACATGTGGTTAAACAAAGCGTATTTCTGGAATACAGTATTCAGCTGCCGCTTGTTGGGAGGCAGGCTGGTGATGTCCTGTCCGTCAAAAATTACCTGCCCTTTGTCAGGGCTTTCAAAGCCGCCGATGATCCGAAGGGTTGTAGTCTTGCCGCATCCGCTGGGTCCTAGCAGGGTAACAAATGCGTTCTCTTTTACCGAGAGGTTTAAATCATCCAGTACCATGGTACCGTCAAAGCTTTTTGTAATATTCCTTAAATCAATTAATGGCTGACCCATCTCCCTTTATCCTCCTGTTAAAAGCTTGGCGGGGAGCTTACCCATATGAGAGTAGCGCCGGCCTTGCTGCTTAAGTAATGTTTTTTGTCTGATACAAAGTAAAAGGATTCCCCTTTTTTAGCTTTATATGTTTTGTTTCCTATATGGATGGAAATATTACCCTGCAGTACATAGCCGAATTCCTCTCCCTCATGAGGATTGTCAGGATAAGTTTCTCCGCCGGCTTCCAGGGTGAGAAGGATCGGCTCCATCATGTTTTTCTGCGCATTGGGAATGATCCATTTGATTTCATTCTTAAGCTCTGCATCGTGTTTCTCAAAGTAATCAGATTTTCCGAAAACGATCTGTTCTTCCGGGCTCTCATTGAAGAACTCGCCGACAGAGGTTCCAAGGCATTGTAAAATATCCAAAAGGGTAGCAATGGAGGGGGACGTCAAATCCCTTTCCAGCTGGGATATGAACCCCTTTGACAGCTCTGCGCGGTCAGCCAGTTCTTCCTGCGTAAGCCCCTTTAAGACCCGAAGCTCTTTTAGTTTTGTACCGATATCCATATGCTCCTCCTTTATGTTTATGTTAAGCTGAAAGTTTACCTATACTAACTGACGATAAATATAACTAAAAAGTTTAGTAATGATAAACAAGCAGCAAAATACATTATACTGTTTTTTCATTGTATGTCAATAGTTTTTAAGGAACTTTTTCCTTAACAAACTATGAAATTTATGATATGATAGTTTTAGTTTGTACAACGAAGTTCGATTCGCCAAACAGCGCGTCGAACGGCCGATTTTCTGGATTCAGGCAGCGCATAAATTTGCCTTTATTCAGAGGATCATGCCAAGGAAGATTTCAGGAGGATATGTGTGATGAAGGGCAAGTATATGGCTTATGTAGGTTCTTATTCCTACAACGGACAGGCAAAGGGGATTACTGTATACGATGTTGATGTGGAAGAGGGCCGTTTTATTCCAAGATGCGAGGTGGAAGTTGATAATTCTTCCTATGTAATTGCTTCTAATGATGGGAAGACGCTGTACTCCATCGCGGATGAAGGAATCGTATCCTTCCGCATTCATGAGAATGGGGCGATAACAAGACTTAATTCAGCGAATATTAAGGGAATGAGAGGCTGCCATCTGTCTACCGATGCAGAGGACAGGTATATCTTTGTATCTGGATACCATGATGGAAAGTCCACGGTGCTTCGGCTGAATAAGGATGGCTCCGTAGGTGAGATCGTAACCGGAGTGTACCATAAGGGCCTTGGCAGTGTGGCAGAAAGAAACTTCCGTCCCCACGTGAGCTGTTCCAGAAGAACTCCTGACGGAAAATTTATCATGGTGGCTGATCTGGGAATAGATCAGGTTAAGATTTACCGTTTTAATGAGAACGATGAAGAAATGCTACTGGTGGATGTCCTGCACTGCGATCTGGAATCCGCTCCCAAATGCTTTCGTTTCAGTTCTGACGGAAGATTTTTCTATCTTATTTCAGAGTTAAAGAATGTGATCGATGTGTTCACCTATGAAACAGGAGAACGGCAGCCAAAGATTGAGAAGATCCAGACGGTTTTCACTGCCGGACCAAAGCAGAGCCAGCTTACTGCGGCATGCTCCATGCGCATATCCAATGATGAAAGACATTTATTCTGCGGCAACGCGGGGGACAATTCTGTTACGGTTTATGAACGGGACAAGGAAACAGGGCTTTTAGAAGCCTTATGCTGTCTTCCCATAAGCGGCAGCTTTCCCAAGGATATCTGCGTTTTTCCGGATGATAAGCATATCGCTTCCATCAACCATGAGACCGGCAGTATCACATTTTTCACGGTTGATTATAAGAAAGGGCTTCTTGTCATGAACGGTAAGGAACTGAAGGTCAATGAACCAAACAGCTGCGTGATCGTAAAAGTAGACAATTAAAACACCTTGAAGGCATACCTTAGCCCCCATAAAGCGGGTGGAATCTGCACGGAAAGCACAGGCAGGAAAGAGGCATGGCAATTGAGAGGAAACACCTTATAGGCATACCTCTATGCCCGGAAAACATGGGCAGGGAAGAGGAAAGGAGAGACATACATGGCAGGATCAACACTGGGGACAATATGGAAGGTAACAACCTGGGGGGAATCTCATGGAAAGGCCATCGGCGTTGTGCTAGATGGCTGTCCGGCAGGTCTTAAACTGGAGGAGGCGGATATCCAGGAATACTTGGACCGGAGAAAACCGGGGCAGAGCAAATTCACCACAAAGCGCCAGGAGGCCGATCAAGTGGAGATCCTGTCCGGAGTTTTTGAGGGAAAGACAACGGGAACTCCTATTTCCATGGTGATCTGGAATACAGACCAGCGCTCCAGGGATTACGGAAAATTAATGGAGGTTTACCGTCCGGGCCATGCAGATTTTTCCTTTGATGAAAAATACGGAATCAGGGATTACCGGGGAGGCGGCCGTTCCTCCGGAAGGGAGACCATTGGAAGGGTGGCGGCCGGTGCTGTTGCTGCCTGCTTTTTAAAGAGTCTTGGAATTACTGTGACCGCTTATACCAGATCCGTCGGGCCTTATGAGGTAAAGGCAGAGCAGTTCAGTATAAAGGAGCGGGATAATAACCAACTTTTCATGCCTGATAAGGAAACAGCGGCTCTTGCCTGCGAATACTTAGAAGAGATGATGGGAAAGCTGGACTCTGTGGGAGGCGTGGTGGAATGCGTCATTGACGGTGTTCCGGCCGGAATCGGCGATCCGGTATTTGAAAAGTATGATGCGGCTCTTGCAAAGGCGGTCATGTCCATCGGAGCAGTCAAGGGCTTTGAGATCGGAGACGGCTTTGGGGCTGCACGCGCCCTGGGATCCCAGAATAACGATGGATTTTGTAAGGGACTTAATAAGGGAGTGGAGAAGATCACCAACCATGCAGGGGGAATTCTTGGAGGGATCAGCGATGGTTCCCAGGTGGTTCTCCGTGCTGCATTTAAGCCTACACCGTCTGTGGCACAGTCCCAGAAAACCGTGACGCGACTGGGTGAGGAAACAGAGATCCAAATCAAGGGGCGCCATGACCCTATCGTTGTTCCTCGCGCAGTGGTAGTAGTGGAGGCCATGGCAGCACTTACCACGGCAGACTTACTGCTTGCCAACATGGCATCCAGAATGGACAGGATCCTTACCTTTTATGGCCGGCAGACTGCAGGAGAAGGAAGCTTAGAAACTTGATAAAATCCGGCATTTATGATATGTTAAATGCCGGATATATTTTACACGGGCAATGAGCCGGACGAACATGTCTGTATGTTCAGCCGGCAATGACAGAATGACAGGAGAATGATGATGAAGATTGCAATGGGAAATGACCATACGGCCATAGAAATGAAAAATTACATCAAGGAATTTGTAGAGAGCAAGGGATATGAAGTGATCGACTTTGGAACCAATTCCACAGAAAGCTGCGATTATCCGGAATATGGAGAAAAGGTTGGACGCGCGGTTGCAGACGGAGAGGCTGATCTGGGAATCGCTATCTGCGGAACAGGAGTGGGAATCTCCCTTGCCTGCAACAAGGTCAGGGGAATCCGGGCCTGTGTCTGCAGCGAACCTTATACTGCAAAGCTTTCCAGAATGCACAACGATTCCAATGTGCTCTGCTTTGGAGCCCGTGTCATTGGCCAGGAAATGGCAAAGATGATCACAGAAGAATGGCTGGATGCAAAGTATGAGGGCGGAAGACACCAGCGCCGTGTGGATATGGTAATGGATATCGAAAAAAGAAACGAATAAAATGTATTGAGAAGGGGGAAAACATATGAAAAAAATTGGATTTATCGGAATTGGTATTATGGGAAAGTCCATGGTACGCAATCTGATGAAGGCTGGATATGAGGTGGCGGTGTATTCAAGAACCAAAAGCAAGGCAGAAGATATCCTTTCTGAAGGTGCCATATGGTGCGAAGATGTGAAGGCCTGCTCCAAAGGAAGAGATGGGGTCATCACAATCGTTGGATATCCGCAGGATGTGGAAGAGGTCTATTTCGGGGAAAATGGGATTATCGCTAACGCAGACAAGGGAACCTGCTTGATTGACATGACCACTACCAGTCCCAAGCTTGCGGTGCGGATTTATGACGAAGCAAAACAGGCAGATCTAAAAGCCCTGGATGCCCCGGTGACAGGAGGAGATACTGGCGCAAGGGAAGGAACCCTTACCATACTGGCAGGAGGAGACAGAGACACTTATGACCGCTGCCTCCCTGTTTTTGAGGCAATGGGAAAGGCCATCCGGTATGAAGGAAAGGCCGGAAACGGACAGCACACCAAAATGTGCAACCAGATCGCCATTGCAGGAGCCCTCTCAGGCGTCTGTGAGGCAATGGTTTATGCAAAGGCCAATGGTCTTGACGTAGATACCATGGTGGATTCCATCGCTACCGGTGCGGCAGGAAGCGCCCAGTTAAATGCAATGGCTCCCAGGATCCTTTCCGGAGACTTTGCACCAGGATTCTTTATCAAGCATTTTATTAAAGACATGAAACTTGCGGCCGAAGAGGCGGAGGGTGCAGGTATCCGGCTTGGAGTGCTTGACCACGTGCTTTCCATGTATGAATCCATGGCTGCTTCTGGTCATGAAGAGGAAGGAACACAGGCTCTGGTCAAATATTACCAGTGGTAAAAAATATAAAAGCGCAGGCGGGGTAGCAGCTCCAGCCTGCGTTTTTACTTATTCAATATTTTTTATGGAAGGGAAATACCGGAACAGGACCTTTGCGATGATCTTGTCCTTTTCCACGAATTTATGTTTCCACCTTCTTGCATCTGCGGAGAAATTCCGGTTGTCTCCAAGCATGAAGTAACAGTCTTCCGGCACTTCATAATGAGCATCAGGCTCCGGTTCCATTGGCTCCGGAAGATAAGGCTCTTCAAGAGGCGTCTCGGAATTATTGATATAAACTTTTCCGTCCCGGATATCAATGATGTCGCCTGGAAGGCCGATGACACGTTTTACGTAATAGGTTTTTCCGGTAGGGTCATCAGGGAAATGGAAGATGGCGATATCTCCCCGCTTCGGATCGCCAAAATAATAGGACAGCCTGGAGCCAATGACCCGGTCTCCTGTCATAATGGTCTTTTCCATGGATCCGCTGGGTACCCTGCTGTTTGCGATGATGAAATTATTGAGCAAAAATGCAATGACAGCGGCGGTTATGATGATCTTGATCCAACTGATGATTTCTTCCCTCCAGCTGAACGGTTCCCGTTCTTTTGGCATGTTATCGTTCTTTTTCATATGATCTCTCTTCTTTTCCTTCATGATGGTTCCATTACAGAGTTTAAATGAGATTGATTTATAACGCAAGGGGTTTTACAAAATGGTAAGAAAATATTCACAAATACTCTATGGATTGTCCATAAAATCATGATAACATGATTCTAAGATAAAAAATTACACCAGGGGGAGCCGGATCATGGGAGGGAAATGCCGGAATCAGGATAGAACGCTTATTGCAGCTTCTGCGTTAATGTTTGCAGTTTCAACGCTGTTTCAGATACTGGCAAGAAAGGTTCCGGGATTTGGGGACTGGTATGCCAGGCGTGTTTACCGGTTTATGGTAGGAAGCATTGGAAGGCTGTCCGGGGTATTTCCCTTTGCCCTTGTGGAGGTTTGCACCTACCTGCTTATTTTGTACGCTGTTTTCTACGTCTTCGTCCACCGAAAGGAGAGGAAGAAGATTCTCATAAGAGCCGTGTTTCTCGTTACCGGCCTATTTTTACTGTTTACATTTAACTGTGGTATCAATTATTACCGGAAGCCGTTTTCCAGCTATTCAGGGCTGGATATGAGAAAGTCTTCCGTTGAGGAACTGGAACGTCTCTGCCGAGAGCTTACAGATGAAGTTAACCGTATGTGCGGAGATATAGCAAAAGATATAGACTTAAAAAGCCTGGAAAAGGAAAGCGTAAAAGCCATGAAAAGACTGGGAGAGGCTTATCCTGAGCTGGCAGGCTATTACCCGCCTCCCAAGCCCCTCCTATGGTCTTACTTCTTTTCCGTCCAGCAGCTTTGCGGCCAGTATTCCCCTTTTACTGTGGAGGCCACTTATAACCGGTCCATGCCGGATTACAACATTCCCCATACGGTCTGCCATGAGCTGTCCCACCTAAGAGGGTTCATGAGAGAAGATGAGGCCAACTTCATCGGCTATCTGGCCTGCATTGGATCTGAGGTTGATGCATTCCGCTACAGTGGGTACTTAACCGGCTGGGTTTACGCTACCAATGCCCTGGCAAAAGCAGACCTGGAAGCATACGCAGAAATCTGCGGACAGCTTAGTGAAAAGGCATGGGATGATTTAAGAAACAACAATGAATTCTGGGGGAAATACGAGGGAAAGACTGCCGAGGTTTCCAACCGGATGAATGATACTTATTTAAAGCTCAACAGCCAGACCGATGGTGTTAACAGCTATGGCAGAATGGTTGATTTAATGCTGGCTTATGCAAGGCTCAAATAAGCCCCAATTCCTGGCAGACTCTTGAAAATTACAAGACCTGGTGATAAAATATTTCCATAACGAGGGACCAGGAGGAGTCATGTATGGATGGTAAATTGTATGATTTGATGGATTGGGCCGGCATTGAAGAGATTGTATATTCAGAAGCAGCGAATCCCCACGAGATTCTGGGCCCGCACGTAACAGAGCAGGGGCTGCTTATCCAGGCATTTATTCCTACGGCTGAATCGGTGATCGTCCGGTTTAGGGAAAGCAGTAAGGAATACCCTATGGAGCTAGTGGATGAAGCCGGTTTTTTTGCGGCTCTTATACCACGCAAAATCACAGAAGCTTATACCCTGTTGGTTACTTACGATAATGGGACATCAGAAGAATGTTTGGATCCCTATTCCTTTTCAGCCTTTTATAAGTCGGAAGACATCAAAAAGTTTGAATCCGGAATTCACTACAGCATCTATGAAAAAATGGGGGCGCACCCCATGTCTGCAGGCGGAGCAGAAGGGGTATACTTTTCTGTGTGGGCTCCCTGTGCCATGCGTGTCAGCGTGGTTGGAGACTTTAACCTGTGGGATGGCAGGCGTCATCAGATGAGGAGGCTGGGTGATTCCGGCATTTTTGAATTGTTTATACCCGGCTTAAAGACAGGAGCGATATATAAGTATGAGATAAAGCATAAAAACGGGACACCCCAGCTCAAAAGCGATCCCTACGCCAATTACTGTGAGCTGCGCCCTGACAATGCTTCCGTGGTCTGGGATATTAACCAGTATTCCTGGAGTGATCAGGAATGGATGAAAAAGCGGGCAGCGTCTGATTCCAAACAAAGTCCCATGTCCATTTATGAGGTGCACTTAGGTTCCTGGCTCCGGAAGGAAGTGGAGCTTGATGAAAGCGGAGCTGCCATTGTTGGTTCCGAATTCTATCATTATCGTGAAATAGCAGAAAAGCTGGCGGAATATGTAAAGGATATGGGGTACACTCATGTGGAACTTCTTCCTATCATGGAACATCCCCTGGATGCCTCCTGGGGATATCAGGTGACCGGGTATTATGCGCCCACCAGCCGTTACGGAACGCCGGATGATTTTATGTATTTCATGGATTACATGCATAAGCAGGGCATCGGTGTGATTTTAGACTGGGTTCCGGCTCATTTCCCCAGAGACAGCTTTGGGCTTGCCAGCTTTGACGGAACCTGTGTTTATGAGCATAAGGACCCAAGACAAGGGGCGCATCCCCATTGGGGAACTTTGATTTATAATTACGGCAGGCCAGGCGTCAGCAACTTTCTTATCGCCAATGCTCTTTTCTGGGCGGACAAGTACCATGCGGATGGAATCCGTATGGATGCGGTGGCTTCCATGCTGTACTTAGATTACGGAAAAAACCCGGGGGAATGGATTCCCAATATTTACGGAGGCCATGAAAACCTGGAAGCTGTCGAGTTCCTGAAACATCTGAATTCCATATTTAAGGGCCGGAAAGATGGGGCGGCAATGATTGCGGAGGAATCCACGGCATGGCCCCGGATCACGGCTGATGTAAAGAGCGAAGGCCTGGGCTTTGACTATAAATGGAACATGGGCTGGATGAATGATTTCACCGGATATATGCAATATGATCCTTACTTCAGAAAACACCATTATGGAGAGATGACCTCCAGCATGCTTTATGCATACAGCGAAAATTTTATCCTTGTATTTTCCCACGATGAAGTGGTTCATGGAAAAGGTTCCATGTTGGGCAAGATGCCGGGAGAAACCCTGGAGGAAAAGGCGGCGAATTTAAAAGCTGCCTATGGTTTTATGATAGGACATCCCGGTAAAAAGCTTTTGTTCATGGGCCAGGATTTTGCACAGGTGAGTGAATGGAATGAAAATAAAAGTCTAGACTGGGAGATCCTAAAATATCCCCTTCATAAGCAGACGCAGGATTACGTAAAGGCTTTGAACCATCTTTATAAGAGCCAGCCGGCCCTGTACCAGATGGATTATGATCCGGACGGCTTTGAGTGGGTGGAATGCACGGATTCGAAAGACAGCATTGTATGCTTTTTAAGAAAGACAAAGAAAAAGGAGGAGACTCTTCTCTTCCTATGTAATTTTGATACAATGCACCACGAGAAATACCCGGTAGGGGTTCCCTTTGAGGGAATATATAAGGAAATATTAAACAGTGATGACAAGGCCTTCGGAGGACAGGGCCGGGTAAATCCAAGGGCAAAAACCTCTAAGAAAAAGGAGGCGGATGAAAGGCCGGATTCTATGGAAATAACCGTGGCTCCCTTAAGCATCATGGTCTTTACCTGTACCCCTGAAAAAAAGAAGCCTGCTTTGGCAGGGAAGAAGACCAGGAAGCCTGCATATACTGAAAAAGCAAAGGCTAAAAGAAAATAACTTAATTTATTCGTACATAATAAAGGATCAGGAGGTTATGAAATGATATTCTATATGGTTTCCAGTGTACTTCCGGGAGAGTCCCTGGCGGATTTACAGCAGGAGGTACAGGAAAACTTAAACCAGTTAAGGCCCAATGTCGTACTGGAAACCTTAAAGAGCTGGGCTCCGGGGCTGATTGCATTCGGGATAAAGCTTCTCATTGCTCTGTTGATTTTTTTCGTTGGCTCCAGGATCATTAAGTTCCTCAATCATATGCTGAACCGCTCTTTTAAGAGAGTGGATATGGAGGTAAGCTTAAGAAAGTTCCTGCTGTCCGTTTTAAACGCCACCATGTACTGTCTGCTTGCTTTTATCGTAGCAGGGCAGATAGGAGTGAATTCGGCTTCTATCGTGGCTTTGCTGGGGTCTGCAAGTATTGCTGTAGGTCTGGCAGTCCAGGGAAGCCTGGCTAATTTTGCAGGCGGTGTGCTGATCCTT
Organism: Lacrimispora sphenoides; assembly: GCF_900105215.1. NCBI lineage: Bacteria > Bacillati > Bacillota > Clostridia > Lachnospirales > Lachnospiraceae > Lacrimispora > Lacrimispora sphenoides. The sequence goes on from NZ_FOIP01000001.1 coordinate 1,981,707, forward strand.
CTTATGAAGCCGTTCCGTGTAGGGGATTATATCGTATCCAGGGATGGGGAAGGCACAGTCCATACCATTGGACTTGTGTACACGGTTTTAAACACAGGAGATAATAAGCAGGTGGTTATTCCCAACGGGACCCTGTCTAATTCTCCCCTTACCAATGTGACTGCCATGGATAAGAGGCGGCTGGATGTCCTGGTGGGGATCGGATATCATTCGGATTTAAAGAAAGCCAAGGAAGTTTTGGATAGAATTTTTCGTAATCAGAAGGGGATCTTAAAAGAGGAACCCATAGATATTTTCGTCAGCGATTTAACAGAAAATGCCGTTACCATCGGAGGGCGGGGCTGGACCTCCTTAGATGATTACTGGCCGGCCAGATGGGAAATCCTTGAAAAGGTAAAGCTTGAATTTGAAGCGGCAGGGATTGAGATTCCCTATAGCCGGATGGAAGTGCAGGTAGAAAACCGCCATTCCTGATAAAAAGGATAACCTCAAAATAATCCTTGAAAAACGTGAGGTGCACCGTATGCCAGATATTATTTTATCTGACATACGGTGCACTTTTTTTAGACTGTTCCGAAAGATTGGGACGCCTCTACTTTTTTTATTTTACCCGGTAGGTCACGGTTACCTGGGCTTCCACTCCGATCTGTCCTGGTTCCACAACCACGGATTTGGCTCCGGCTGCGGCATCTTCTTTTGCCGCAGATGTGGAGTAGCGGATATTCGGGTAGGTATTCATCTCTTCGATGTGAGCGATTCCATCCAGGGTGACTCCGCTGGCGGCAGCAATTGCCTCTGCTTTGACTTTAGCGGCTTCAACAGCCTTTTTAAGGGCATCCCTGTAGTTTTCATCGTATTTACTGGAAAGATAGTTTACGCTGTCAATGCAGTTAATGCCTGCTTCTACGCTGGAAGAAAGCATGGTACCCACCTGGTCAATGGGAAGGTCAGAAACGGTAATGCTTGTGCGCATCTGATATCCGGTGATCTGCTGGCCGGAATTATTCCAGTCATACATCGGCTCAAGGCCGTAGCTGGAGGTCTGAATGGATTTTTCATCAATTCCGGATTTCTTTAAAAATTCAATGACATTGCTTGTATCCCCGCTGTTTTTCTCCTGGCAGGCCTTGGGATCCGCGGCCTGAGAGAGCACTGCAAAATTGACCTGTGCCATATCGGGAACTACTTTTACTCCCTCTGTGCTACTTACCTGTATGGTATTGGTATCCTTATTGCTAATGGTAGTTACATTGGCTCCCGGTACGGAAGCGGTCCCTGTCTGGGCACATGCAGTCATGCTCAGCACGGCTGCGGCAATAAGAGCGGCAGCCAGCGGCTTATTCATTTTTCTCATAATTATTTCCTCCTTTTCATATTTTATATTCTACAGGAAAAATTTAGGAATTAGTATTTCTTTTCCCTTAACATTTAAGTCAAATTTCATAGGTTTTATTTACGAAAATCTGACTATGGAAAAAAGTGGGCATAAGGGATAAAAAACGATGGAAGAAAGCAAATTGTGTAGAGTAAATTGTGGAAATTGCCTAACAAAATAAATGAAAATGCAATGGTTTGACGAAAAAAGAAATTTTGGCTAAATCTATTGCATTTTTTTGTGCAATGTGTTATCTTATAGCCATAAGGTTATTGGAAACGTTACCGATATCGTTACCAAAAAGTTGGTATCCAATGATCAGGAAAGATAAAGCCTGGGAACAAGCAGGTGAAACAAGTTTCTGTATGGAAGGTATGCAGGAAAATATTGGGGGTTGAGTGGACGGATCCATCAACCGGAAGGTGCAAATGCACGGAAGGAGGATATTATGAAACTAAAAAAACTGGCAGTACTTACTCTGGCTGCGGCAATGGCAGCGGGAACACTGGTAGGCTGTGCTTCCAACAAGAAAACGGAGACATCAGGGGCAGAGCAGAACACTCAGGCAGCGGAAACCACTGCAGCAAAGGGTGATAATACGGCAGAGGCCAAAGGACAGATCTATTATCTGAATTTTAAGCCAGAAGTTGCAGACACATGGGTGGAGCTTGCCGGCAAGTATACAGAGGAAACCGGTATGCCTATGAAGGTGCAGACCGCGGCAGCAGGTACCTATGAGCAGACCTTAAAATCTGAGGTGGCTAAGAAGGAACCGCCTACACTGTTTCAGATCAACGGTCCTATTGGGTATAAGTCCTGGGCAAAATATTGCAGGGATTTAAAGGATTCCACAATCTACGGACATCTGGTTGATAAGGATATGGCTGTAAAGGACGGAGATGGAGTTTACGGCATTCCTTACGTAGTGGAAGGCTATGGAATTATTTATAATGATGCCATCATGAAGAAGTATTTTGCTCTTGACGGCGCAAAAGCAAAATCCATGGAAGAGATCAATACCTTTGATTCTCTCAAAGCAGTTGTAGAAGATATGCAGGCAAGAAAGGCAGACCTTGGAATCGAAGGCGTGTTTGCTTCCACTTCCTTTGCTCCTGGCGAAGACTGGAGATGGCAGACCCATCTGGCAAACCTTCCGGTTTATTATGAATATAAGGATGACAGCGTATCCGATAAAGATGCCCTTGACTTTAAGTATGCAGACAACTACAAAAACATTTTTGACTTATATATTCACAACTCCTGTACGGATCCCAAGATGGTAGGCGCAAAGACTGTTGAGGATTCCATGGCAGAATTTGCTCTTGGCAAGGTTGCCATGGTCCAGAACGGAAACTGGGGCTGGGGACAGGTGTCCGGCGTTGACGGAAACACAGTTAAGGAAGAAGATGTGAAATTCCTTCCTATCTACACCGGAGTAAACGGTGAGGAAAAGCAGGGACTTTGCATTGGAACAGAAAACTTCTTCTCCATTAACAGCCAGGCAAAAGAAGAGGATCAGCAGGCATCTCTTGACTTCCTGGAGTGGCTCTTCACTTCTGATACAGGTAAAGATTATGTAACCAACAAGCTGGGCTTTATCGCTCCTTTTGATACCTTTGCAGCAGATGAAAAACCAACCGATCCTCTGGCAAAAGAGATCGACCGCTATATGAACAACAAGGACTTATATTCTGTGTCCTGGAACTTTACCTCCTTCCCAAGCCAGACCTTTAAGGATAACTTCGGAGCATCCCTTCTTGAGTACGCTCAGGGCGGCAAAGACTGGAAAGCAGTAGTCGATGACATGAAGGCCGATTGGGCAAATGAAAAAGCTATGACAAAATAAGAATATAAAGTAGTTTTAAGGGAAATGGGTGAGCGCGGGGGAGATGCCTCACCCATTTTCATACAAGAAATCGATCAGCCTCAGCTCATCGAGGAGTTTTATAGAATACCCTACGGGTATACCTATGAGCCCGATAAAGAGTGGCGGGCCCTGTCCCAAAAGCATGGACAGTAAAAAAGAAAGGAGAACTGCTATGCAAAAGTCAATGAAACGGTACTTTCCAATATTTGTTCTGCCAACACTGGCTGCATTTACCGTTGCATTCCTGTACCCGTTTATCATAGGTATTTATTTATCCTTTACGGAATTCACCACAGTAAAGGATGCCTCATGGGTAGGGATTTCAAATTATAAAAAGATATTTATGGACCGGAATTTTATCAATGCACTGATATTTACCGTGAAGTTTACCATTGTGTCGGTAGTGAGCATCAATACCCTGGGGTTTTTACTGGCCTATGTCCTCACAAGAGGAATTAAAGGGACCAACCTGTTCCGGACCGTATTTTTCATGCCAAACTTAATCGGCGGCATTGTGTTAGGTTATGTCTGGCAGCTTCTGTTAAACGGTATTCTTGCAAGATTTGGGGTTACCCTCTCTTTTAACGCCAAGTACGGCTTTTGGGGTCTGGTGATCCTGATGAACTGGCAGTTGATCGGATATATGATGATTATCTACATTGCCGGGCTTCAAAATGTTCCAGGAGAACTGATTGAGGCGGCAAGGATCGACGGAGCGACCGGATTCCAGATCTTAAAGCGCATCATGATCCCTATGGTTATGCCATCCTTTACCATCTGTTTGTTTCTGACCCTGACAAATTCCTTTAAGCTGTTTGACCAGAACCTTGCACTGACCGCAGGCGGACCGGGAAGGCAGACCAGCATGCTGGCCCTTGATATTTACAATACCTTTTACGGCAGAGTGGGCTGGGAAGGGGTGGGCCAGGCAAAGGCTACGGTGTTCTTTCTTATGGTTGCGGTCATATCCCTGACCCAGCTTACATTAACGCGTCGTAAGGAGGTGGAGAGCTGATGAGCAGAAAGAGAAGAAATATAGAAGCTCAGCAAATGGAAGTGGGAAAAACCACGGGAGCGTTTTTAACGGCTGTATTATCAGTCCTTTCCCTGACATTTTTATTTCCGATTGTCCTGGTTTTCATGAACTCCTTTAAGAGCAAGCTGTTTATCAGCGATGCGCCGTTTCAGCTTCCTAAGGCGGGAACCTATGTAGGGTTTACCAATTATGTGGAAGGCATACGGAAAACAGGGCTGTTCCCGGCTTTTGGCAGATCCTTGTTTATTACGGTAGCTTCTGTGGCAGCGATTATCCTGTTCACTTCCATGACAGCCTGGTTTTTAACCAGAGTGAAATCCGTATTTACGAACGTCTTATATTACGTTTTTGTATTTGCCATGATCGTACCGTTCCAGATGGTCATGTTCACCATGTCAAAGACAGCAAATGACTTGTATTTAAACTCCATGTACGGCCTTGTGCTTCTTTACCTGGGCTTTGGTGCCGGGCAGGCGGTATTTTTATTCTGCGGTTTTGTTAAGGCTATTCCCCTTGAAATCGAAGAAGCGGCTATGATCGACGGCTGTTCCCCCATTCAGACTTATTTTCATGTGGTATTCCCCATGTTAAGGCCTACGGCAGTGACCGTCGCCATCTTAAATGCCATGTGGATTTGGAACGATTATTTGCTTCCAAGCTTGATTCTTCCCCAGGAAAAAGGTACAATACCAATGGTTATTCAGAACTTAAAAGGCGGATATGGTTCCATTGATATGGGAGCCATGATGGCAATGCTGGTTCTGGCGATTTTACCTATCATTGTATTTTATTTAAGTTGTCAGAAATATATCATAAAGGGCGTAGCTGCAGGTGCGGTAAAAGGCTAGAAAGTCTGCGATTGGCTCATTGTTTGCAGTATTAACAGAAAAAGGAGACTGATTATGCGGGAATGTGGTATGTTGCTCCCAGTTGCAAGCCTTCCGTCAAAATACGGGATCGGGGCATTTTCAAAAGAGGCATATGAATTTATAGATTTATTAAAAAAAGCAGGTCAGCAGTACTGGCAGATACTCCCGCTGGGGCCCACCGGTTATGGGGACTCTCCTTACCAGTCATTCTCCGCATTTGCGGGAAATCCGTACTTTATTGATTTAGATGAACTGGCTGCAGAGGGACTGCTTACCATAGCGGAATGCGAAGCCGTGGACTTTGGAGATGATCCGAGAGATATTGACTATGAGAAAATGTATTATAACCGTTTTCCCTTGTTGAGAAAGGCTTATGGACGGTGGAAGGAGCAGGGACATACGCCAGATGAGCCTGAGAGACATCTTGGAGAGGAAACGGCCGGTTACTGCTTTTACATGGCGGTTAAGGATCATTTTAAAGGAAAGAGCTGGATCTCTTGGGATGAGGATATCCGTCTTAGAAAAGAAGAGGCAGTTTCCCGGTATGAAAAGGAACTGTCAGATGAGATTGGATTTTATGGCTTCCTTCAGATGAAATTTGAAGAACAGTGGAGCCGGTTAAAGTCCTATGCAGGAGAACAGGGGATCAGGATCATCGGTGACATCCCCATATATGTGGCATTTGACAGCGCGGATTCCTGGTTTCATCCGGAACTGTTCCAGTTTGATGAAACCTGCGAACCTGTTGCGGTAGCAGGCTGTCCGCCGGACGGATTTTCCGCCACTGGACAGTTATGGGGAAATCCCCTTTACCGCTGGGATTACCATGGAAAAACAGGTTACGAATGGTGGATGAAGCGAATGGAATACAGCTTCCGCCTTTACGATGTGGTGAGGGTAGATCATTTCCGTGGCTTTGATGAGTATTATTCCATTCCGGCGGGAAGTGAGAATGCCGTTCACGGTACCTGGGAAAAAGGGCCTGGAATTGATATTTTCAATAAGATGCGGGAACGATTTGGGACACTGGATATCATAGCGGAAGACCTTGGCTTTTTGACTCCATCGGTTTTAAAGCTTGTAAAGGATACGGGCTTCCCAGGTATGAAGGTTCTGGAGTTTGCGTTTGATTCCAGAGAAGAAAGCGATTATCTGCCTCATAACTACACACAGAACTGCGTGGTATATACGGGAACCCATGATAATAATACCATTAGGGGCTGGTATGAAGAATTGTCCCAGGAGGACCGTCAGCTTTCCATTGACTATATGAATAACGGAAGAACGCCGGGAGAAGAGATCCATTGGGATTTTGTCCGTCTGGCTCTGGCAAGTGTGGCCAAGCTGGCGGTGGTACCGGTGCAGGATTATCTGGGCCTTAGCGCGGAGGCCAGGATCAATGTGCCTTCCACCCTGGGGAAAAACTGGAGATGGCGTATGGTTTCTGGGGAAATAACAGAAGAGATTGTGGAAAAATGCAGAAAAATTGCCAGGCTATACGGCAGGGCATGAGGAAAGGAGATGAGTATTTCTGATGGACTCCATTAATATAAAGGATATAGCCAGATTGTGCGGGGTGGGGGTGAGTACCGTATCCCGGGCCATCAATAACCATCCGGATATCAATCCAGAGACAAAGAATATGATCATGCAGGTGATTAAGGAAAACAACTATATTCCCAATAACAGCGCGCGGAATTTAAAACGTACCGATTCCAGGGCCATCGCGGTGCTGATCAAAGGGATCGGCAATCCCTTTTTCAGCAAGATGATCCGTATCTTCGAGGAGGAGATCCAGAAAAAGAAATACTCATTCATCCTGCAGAGGGTCGATGAGCAGGAGGATGAGGTTGATGTGGCTTTGGAACTGATCAAGGAAAAGAAGCCAAGGGGAATCGTGTTCCTTGGAGGATACTTTTCCCACAGCAGAGAAGAGCTGGAACAGCTAACCGTTCCTTATGTGTTAAGTACCATCGGAATGACAGAGTACTTAGGTGAATCTCCTGATTTTTCCTGCGTATCCGTAGATGACTACGCGGAAAGCTACAAAATGACGGATTACTTATGTAAACTAGGACATGAAAAAATCCTTATCCTGACTGCTCCTTCTGATGATGAGAGCATCGGCCGCCTTCGTTTGGAAGGATACAAAAAGGCTCTTTTAGATAACGGCATCACCCCTTCCCCGTCTCTGATCATATTTTCAGAGGAATGCGAGGAATGCTATACCATGGAAAACGGGTACCGGATGATGAACCGTATTTTGAATGAAAAACCGGAATTTACCGCTGTTTATGCGATCTCAGACAGCATTGCCATCGGCGCCTGCAAAGCCATCTTTGAGCATGGCATGCGGATACCGGAAGATTATTGTATAGCCGGCTATGACGGCCTTGATATTGCCCGCTATTATAACCCGTCCATCACCACCATCCGCCAGCCGGTGGAAGAGATGGCAAAGGCTACTATAAAGATCTTATTCGATGTGATTAAGAACAAGGCAGAGCATCAGAAAAAGGTTTTTAAGGCCGAACTGGTAGAAGGAGAGTCTACAAGAAAAGTTAAATAATTTCCCATGTCAATAAGCAGTCCCTCTGGATCAAATGCAAGATTATGAGTAAATCTGTCAATTGTGCTGCATTTTTACTTATTATTTGATATAATTTTATTATATCTCACATTTGATCAAGGAGGGATTTTCCATGCCTGATACCATGTTTTTCAGTCTCCTGTTAAATATTGGCCTCCTGGTGCTCATTGCCACTATGCTGACCAAAATACCCATCGTACGCAGCATGCTTTTGTACGATAAAAATTCTGCCGGCTGCACAGTATCCCTGGCAGTTATATTCGGTCTCGTCAGCATTATTTCCACCTATACGGGTGTGCACGAACAGGGAGCCATCGTTAACACCCGTGTGATCGGCGTATTAGCGGCCGGCCTGTTAGGAGGCCCATGGGTCGGTATGGGGGCGGCCCTGATCGGAGGGCTGCACCGTTATTTTTTTGATATCGGCGGCTTTACTGCCGTATCCTGTGCCGTATCTACCTTCATGGAAGGCCTTGCAGGGTGTATTTTCTCCCGCCGTTTCAAAATGGGAAAAATAGACAGCTCCGGAATCTTTCTGCTTACCGCGATTGTCGAAACGGGACAAATGGCAATTATTCTCCTGATCTCAAGGCCTTTTCCGGCGGCCATACAGCTGGTGAAGGTGATCGCATTTCCAATGATCATCATGAATGCACTGGGCATGATCATCTTTTTAGGAACCTTTAACATGGTATTTATGGAGGAAGACAGCCAGTTTGCCGAAAAAATGCGCCTTGCACTGGGAATTGTGGAGCAGAGCCTGCCCCATCTGCGTAAGGGCTTATACAGCAAAGAGGATATGGAGGCTGCTGCGGAAATCATTTACTGCTCCACGTCCTGTGCCGCCATATTGATCACGGATACCCGGAAGATTCTGGCTATGAAATCCGATACAGGGTTATGCGCCTTAAAAGGAGATTCCATCCTGGCTCCTATTCTCGCCTCTTTACATGACCGGAATTCTACTATTTTTGATTATGCAGAAAAAGATGATCCTTTTTATCCCATAGTAAAAAACCACATGATTGTGGCCGCTCCCCTGATCGAAATGGACCATATCATCGGCAGCCTGACCATGGTGGTCAAAAAGCATTGGCACAGTTCACGATCTGACTTAAGTTTTGCTTCTGAACTGGCCAGGCTTTTCTCCACTCAGCTGGAGCTTTCTTATCTGGAATACCAGAAAAAGCTGCGGCGCAAAGCGGAGTTTAAGGCATTACAGTCCCAGGTTAACCCACATTTTTTATACAATGCGCTCAATACAATTTCTTACGTCAGCCGGGAGAACGCGGACAGGGCAAGGGAACTTCTCCGCTCCCTCTCTACCTACTACCGGCAGACTCTGGAAAATGACCAGTATATGCTGAACCTGCATACGGAACTTTATCACATATCAAGCTATCTGGATCTTGAAAAAGCCAGATTTGAAGAAAAGCTATGTGTGGAAATCAACATTGAGGAGGATTTAAACTGTATGGTTCCCGCCTTTATTCTCCAGCCTCTGGTGGAAAATGCCATCCGTTACGGAGCCGATCAAATGGGAATCCGTCTGGTGTCCATTCATGCCCATGCAGACAGCGACCGGATCGAAATAGCGGTTTCCGACAATGGAACTGGATTTCCCCAGGAGATTCTTACGCGGCTGTATGCAGGGCAGAGCTATGGAGGTGTGGGACTGGAAAATGTCCATAAGCGGTTAATGAGCATCTACGGACAGGAGAACGGACTTCACATTCAAAGCTCAGAAAATGGCTCCAAGGTTTATTTTCTGATCCCCGTGGCAGTTTCAGAATTTAAGTATGTGGAAGAGCTTGCCGCAACCATAAGTCAGAAAAACAATGGAATGGAGGTATCATCATGAAAATTGCAGTGATCGATGACGAGCGTCCTGCCAGAAAAGAGCTGATCCATCAGATTTTGTCCATTCTGCCGGACAGCCTGATTAAAGAGGCCGGCAGCGGAGCATCCGCCCTGGAACTTCTTGAGGACCAGTCCTTTGATCTTCTGTTTTTGGACATTAACTTAAATGACATGGAAGGAACTACCCTGGCATCGGCGGTAAAGCGCATGCTGCCGGAGGCACAGATTGTTTTCGCTACGGCCTACTCCCAATATGCGGTGAAGGCATTTGAACTGGGGGTAAGTAATTATATCCTGAAACCCTTTGATCCGGAAAGGGTACGGCTGGTCCTAGAAAAATGCAGCCGGGATCTGGCCAGTCTGCAAAAAGAAAAGATACCGGCGGAAGACAGGTTCCCGCCTTTTCCAGCCAACCGGATGCCAATCTGCGTGAACCGTACCATCACACTGCTGGACATCAGCCAGATCGTTTATATTGAAACCTGCCTAAGAAGCTGTATCATACATACTGTTTCAAAGGATTACACGGAAAACCAGCTGCTGGGAGAATACGAAAAACGTCTGGTGCCTTACAGCTTCTGCCGTATCCATAAGAGCTATCTGGTCAATTTAAACTACATCGCAGAAATGTTTCCCTGGGCCGGCAACAGTATGGCGGTTAAGATGCAGGGATTTGAACAAAACATCCTTCCTGTAGGCAGAGAAAAAGTCAAACATTTAAGACGGCTCATCGGTATTTAAAATGCTTCCCTCCGGTTTATGACAGCCATTCTGCTTTTTGTGCATTTAGCACTTACGTTCATACAAATATCATTTATTTTTGTACATATTACTGTATAATCGTTGATAGAAATGGTTTTCATAATAGTTTACAGGAGGTATGAATATGATAAGTTTCTTTGTATGTCTGGCATTGCTGATCATCGGATTCTTAACCTACAGCAAGGTGGCCGAAAAGGTTTTCGGCCCGGATGACAGAAAAACCCCTGCTCTGACCATGACAGATGGGAGTGATTATGTACCAATGGGTACACCCAGGATTTTTCTGATCCAGCTTTTAAACATTGCAGGTCTGGGGCCAATTTTCGGTGCTCTGGCCGGAGCATGCTGGGGGCCCAGCGTATTCCTGTGGATCACCCTTGGCACCCTTTTTGGAGGAGGCATCCATGATTATATGGTGGGCATGATGTCCATGCGCCATAAAGGAGCCAGTGTTTCTGAGCTTACGGGTACATACTTGGGAAATACCATGAAGCAGGTCATGCGGGTGTTCTCCGTGATCCTTCTGGTTCTGGTCGGGGTTGCCTTTTCAACCGGTCCCGCAAATCTTTTAGCCATGCTGACACCGGATATACTTGATTCCCGGTTTTGGCTTGCTGTAGTATTGATTTATTATTTTATTGCGACATTTGTCCCTATCGACAAGGTCATCGGCAAGATTTACCCGTTTTTCGGCATTTGTCTGATTGTTATGGCGCTGGGGGTAGGAGGTGCCATTCTTTTTAAAGGTTACCATATTCCTGAAATCACCTTGTCAAACCTTCATCCGTCAGAAACTCCCATCTGGCCGACCATGTTCATATCTGTTGCATGCGGTGCTATTTCCGGCTTTCATGCAACCCAGTCTTCGCTTATGGCACGCTGCCTTACCAATGAAAATGATGGCCGTAAGGTATTTTACGGTGCAATGGTGGCAGAAGGTGTGATCGCCCTGATCTGGGCGGCTGCAGGTGTTGCATTTTACGACGGTACCGGTGGTCTTTTAACTGCACTGGGAAACGGACAATCCAGCGTGGTCTATGAAATCTGCTTCAAACTTTTGGGGCCTGTGGGTGCGGTCATCGCCATGATCGGAGTCATTGCCTGTCCCATTTCTTCAGCAGATACCGCTTATAGAAGTGCCAGGCTGACGCTGGCCGACTGGTTCCAGATGGACCAGAAGCCTGTTAAAAACCGGCTGATTCTTACCATTCCTCTTCTGGCAGTCGGCTCCGTTCTTACTCAGTTTGATGTACAGATTGTATGGAGGTACTTCTCCTGGAGCAACCAGACCCTGGCCATGATTGCGCTCTGGTCCGCAAGCGTATATTTATACCAGAGGAAACGTTTTTACTGGATCACAGTACTTCCGGCAACTTTTATGTCCGCAGTATCCTTCACTTACATTCTGATCGCGAAAGAAGGGTTCCAGCTTTCCACCGGCATTGCTTATCCGGCAGGCATCCTGTTTGCAGCGGTATGCTTTGGAGTATTCGTTTATACCTGTATTCTTGGCAAAGGCAAAGATACTTCCAATGCCTCAGAAGAGGAAAAGGCCACGGCATAATCTTTTAAGGGGTTAGAGAATTAAAAATTCCATATGAGCTTATTTAAGAGCAGAGAAATTTGCATCTTGAATAAGCTCTCTTTTTAATGTTAAGTAGAAAGACGCCAGATAGCCCTCTTATAACGTACCCTTTCTTCTGTTGATTTATAAATTTTAAACATTATCATAAAATAATTAAATTATACATACATGTGTTTTTATGGTACATTAAAGTTACTTAGAAATCCGTACCTATTGGTATACGTTTTCCGGAAGATCAATGATATTGCAGAAAGGACTTAACGTTAGTATGGAAAAGGCAAATATAAAATATGGTGCCTTTGTGCAGATATTGAGAGAAGAGCTTATTCCTGCCATGGGCTGTACCGAACCGATCGCTTTGGCCTATGCTGCTGCCGTGGCAAGGAGAACGCTGGGGGAAATGCCAGACAGAGTGGTAGTAGGGGTAAGTGGAAGCATCATCAAAAATGTGAAATCTGTGATTGTTCCTAACACAGGCCATTTAAAGGGAATTCCTGCTGCAGTGACAGCGGGTATCGTAGCAGGGAAGCCAGAGAAAGAGCTGGAGGTCATTGGGGCAGTAACGCAGGAACAGATCATGCAGATGAAAGAATTTATGGAAAGAACGGAGGTCAGGATAGAACACATTAAAAGCGGATTTACCTTTGACATTATAGTCACTCTGTATAAAGACTCTTCTTACAGTAAAGTTCGCATTGCCAATTTCCATACCAATATCGTTCTCATTGAGAAAGACGGAAACATATTGAAACAACGGGAAGCATTGATGGAAGAACAGCCATTGACCGACCGGGGTTTACTCAATATGGAGGATATCTGGGACTTTATCAATACAGTAGACATCTCGGATATCAAAGAAATCCTGGACCGGCAGATTCAATATAACTGGGCCATTGCCGAGGAAGGGCTTAGGTGCAGTTATGGGGCCAACATCGGCAAGGTTCTTCTATGGTCGTCCGGGAATGATGTTGCTGTAAAGGCAAAGGCTATGGCGGCAGCTGGTTCGGATGCCCGTATGAATGGCTGTGAATTGCCGGTCATAATTAATTCAGGAAGCGGTAATCAGGGGATTACAGTTTCCGTGCCTGTCATTGTATATGCAAAAGAACGAAAAGTCAGCGCGGAAAAAATGTACCGGGCCCTGGCTTTATCCAATCTGGCCGCAATACATCAGAAAACGCCCATCGGCAGATTATCCGCTTATTGCGGGGCGGTTAATGCAGGGGCGGGGGCAGGAGCAGGTATTGCTTATTTATGCGGAGGGGGCTATAAGGAAGTCATACATACGATGGTTAATGCACTTGCAATTATATCAGGTATTGTATGCGATGGGGCAAAGGCCTCCTGTGCAGCAAAGATCGCTTCTTCCATTGATGCCGGTATTTTCGGTTACAGCATGTACATGCAGGGGCAGCAGTTTCTTGATGGTGACGGCATCGTTACCAAAGGTGTGGAGGCCACACTTAAAAATGTTGGTAGATTGGCGAAAGAGGGTATGAAGGAAACCAACGAGGAAATTATTAAAATCATGATAGGAGAATAGGTATGAAAAAAATAATAAGTAGTTTACCTTTTAAATTACTTTTTGGGGTAGTTCTGGGGATTCTGATTGGACAGGTAGCAGGCGAACATGTCATGAATTTTGTCGTGACAGTGAAATACATATTAAATCAGGTTATTACATTCTGTGTTCCTCTCATTATCATTGGCTTTATCGCTCCTTCGATCACAAGGCTGGGTAATAATGCTTCCAAAATGCTGGGCGTAGCAGTTACCGTTGCATATATATCTTCCATTGGGGCGGCATTTTTCGCAATGACGGCCGGCTATATCATGATTCCCCATCTGTCCATCGCTACCGATGTAGACGGACTCAAGGAACTTCCTGGAATCGTGTTCCAGCTGGATATTCCGCAGATCATGCCGGTAATGAGCGCATTGGTATTTTCCCTGCTCCTGGGCCTGGCCGCAACCTGGACAAAGGCAAAGGTGATTACCGAAGCATTGGAAGAATTTCAGGAAATCGTGCTTTCCATTGTAACAAAAATTGTTATCCCTATGCTGCCTGTATTCATCGCATTTACCTTTTGTGCCCTCTCCTACGAGGGAACCATTACCAAGCAGCTTCCAGTATTCTTTCAGGTTGTCCTTATCGTCATGATAGGCCATTTTATCTGGCTGGCACTGCTTTATGCAATCGGCGGTATTTATTCCGGGAAGAATCCTATGGATGTCATCAGAAATTACGGACCTGCTTATATCACCGCCGTAGGTACTATGTCATCGGCCGCTACCCTGGCCGTGGCACTCCGCTGTGCAAAAAAGTCTCAGCCTACTTTACGTGATGATATGGTGGATTTCGGCATTCCGCTGTTTGCCAACATTCATCTGTGCGGCTCCGTTTTAACAGAGGTATTCTTTGTAATGACTGTCTCAAAAATACTTTACGGAGCCTTTCCATCCTACGGAACCATGGTGTTGTTCTGCGTTTTATTAGGTGTATTTGCCATTGGTGCCCCGGGCGTTCCAGGAGGAACAGTAATGGCATCTCTTGGTCTTATAACAGGAGTTTTAGGCTTCAGTGAAACAGGAACAGCCCTTATGCTGACCATTTTCGCATTGCAGGACAGCTTCGGCACAGCTTGCAACGTAACCGGTGACGGTGCATTGACCATGATTCTGACTGGATTCGCTGAAAAGCATGGAATAAAAAGAGAAAAAATAGAATCAGGAATTTCATAAAAACAATTCATAAAATACCCCCTTCAGCCTGATATGTACCCCCTTTACTGGACAGCACCAGTAAAGGGGGTTTTTACGTGAAATATGATTTTGTATTTAAATTAAATTGTGTCGAGCTATACAGAAATGGCCAATGGCCTGAAATACCAGCAGGAATTGGTCAAAAGAATTTTAGAAAACGAATTGTTACTTGGTCAAGAATTGCAGATATTTATGGAATTGATGCTTTAAAGCATCCTTCAACATGTAAAGAACGTACAGCTGAAGAAAGGTATTCTCTTGTAGCTAGAGTTCTAGCTGGAGAATCACAAAAAAGTGTTGCAATAATTGCTGGAATTGATTCAGGCCTATTGTCTAAATGGGTACAGATATATAAAATAAAAGGGTACGATGGTCTGTATTTAAAGAAAGGTAGACATGGTAAGGAGCCCTTCATGAAAAAAGACAATAAACCAAAAGAACTTTCACCTTCTGAAAGAGAAGAATTAATTAGATTAAGGGCAGAGACAGAGTACCTTAAAGCAGAAAATGAATCAATAAAAAAATCTATCGCCTTGAGACGAGAAAAAGAAGCTGCGCAACTCAAGGCGAAAAAGCAGCAATCATTAAGGAACTCCGAGAAAAAGGATATGCCTTAAAGCATTTATTGAAAGCTGTAGGATTATCAAAATCTACATACTATTATGAATTAAATCATGTGTGTTTTGACGTAATCAAAAATAAGAAACTTATGGATGAAATCAATAAGATTTTTGAAGACAATAAGCAACGATATGGTGTTCGCAGAGTTCATCAGGAATTATTAAATAAAGGATATTCCATAAACCACAAAAGAGTACAACGATTAATGCATAAGATGATGTTGGCCGGCAAACGACCTAAAGAGAAATACCATTCATATAGGGGCGAAGTTGGCAGAATAGCTGACAACTTAATTAATAGAGATTTTTGTACAACTGCTCCACTTCAAAAATGGACAACAGATGTATCTCAATTTAACCTGCCATGGGGAAAATGTTATCTTTCGCCTATTTTAGATATGAATACAAATGAAGTTATCTCATACGATTTGTCAAAAAGTCCAAATATGGAGCAAATATCTAACATGTTAGAAAGAGCATTTCGGAAATTTAGTAATACTGAAGGAATCATCTTTCATTCCGATCAAGGTTGGCAGTACCAACATGCGTACTATCGTAATGAATTAAAGAAATATGGAATAATTCAATCTATGTCTCGTAAAGGAAACTGTTACGATAATTGCATTATGGAGACTTTTTTCGGAAGACTAAAGACCGAAATGTTTTATGGACATGAAAAGGATTTTGGATCCTTCGATGAATTTAAGAAAGCAATAGATGAATATATAGATTATTATAATAACAGGAGAATTCAATCAAAAACAAAATGGATGCCTCCTGTAATATACAGGAAGACATCCATCAAGAGTGCCTAATCATCCAGTTGAATAATGATGTGTCCAGAAAACTGGGTACATATCAGCCGTTTCCTGGCTGCAGGGGGTATTTGAACTATTTTACAGCATAATTAACAAGGCTCATTTTTATAGCACCAGAACCAATCAATACAATTTAGTTCCGATGTTCCGGTTTCATTGAGCCGCTCCAACGATTGACTATAAGTACCAGGCGGAGGAACCATTACAGAATTGCCAGGCATCCAGTTTGCAGGAGTTACTACACCGCATTTGTCTGTTGTCTGAAGAGCAGTTAACAGACGCAGTATTTCAGAAATGTTTCTGCCGTTTGTTAGAGGATAAACCAGGATTGCGCGTATGATCTGATTCGGGTCAATGAAAAAAACATTTCGAACGGTTTCCTGCTTATTAACATCCGGGGCAATCATTCCATAAAGGTTTGCAACTTCAGCCATACGGTCGGCGATGACTGGAAACGGAATTTGAACGCCGGTTAATAAACGGATCTGATTTACCCATGCCAGATGGGAAGGGTTACTGTCTATGCTTAAACCTAACAGTTTTGCATTTAATGCTTCAAACTGGTCGTTCGCCTGTGCAAAAGCGATAAATTCGGTCGTGCATACAGGCGTAAATACATTGCTTACGGATGGAAAATATAGAAAAGAGTGAAAGAGACCTAAAAAAATGTTAGGTCTCTTTTTTATGTTTGCCCGCCATGGGCGGGCTCTAATGGGTGAAAGTCCCAAGTGCGCCTAGGCAACGAGGAAGCACATAGCTAAACAGCAAGGGTGTTCATTGTGAGGTGGAATCCGAAGGAAGCTGTAGGCAAACTCTTGGTCCGACGGACAGAAATCACATATTAGGCTCTGAAATACGGATAAGTCTGCATAAAGAGACGAAGTCCAAAAGTTGCTGGAAGTAGGAGTAAATGTGGCGGATAGATGAGAGGAAAGAGCTCGTACCTTAATCGGGGAGGTCTCACAGCGGTATCATTTGCCGAGTAACAACGAACTGTGAGAAGTCAGCATAGTCCATAGTAGTGAGGAAGTTACTGTAATGGAAATGGAGCGAAGGGACGAACAATCAATCAGTTGAAGTAGGTTCCGGCTTGTAATCAAAGCAACACCTGTCGATAACGTCAAAGGTGGCCTAGAGGAACGGGACAGAAAGGAAACAACGCATGGACACAAATAGTCTAATGGAGCAGATAGTAAGTAAAGATAATCTCAATGCGGCATATCTGCAAGTCATACGAAACAAAGGAGCCGCAGGAGTGGACGGAATGGAGTACACAGAACTGGGCGAATACCTTTCGAAAAATGGCGAAACAATTAAGGAACAGCTGAGGACAAGAAAATATAAACCTCAGCCAGTAAGACGTGTGGAGATACCAAAACCAGATGGTGGAATCAGAAATCTTGGAGTTCCAACAGTAACTGACAGATTTATCCAACAAGCAGTAGCGCAGGTGTTAACACCGATCTATGAGGAACAATTCCATGACCAAAGTTACGGATTTAGGCCAAACAGAGGGGCACAGCAAGCAGTCCTGAAAGCATTAGAAATGATGAACGATGGACATAGTTGGATAGTAGATATTGACCTTGAAAAGTTCTTTGACACAGTAAATCATGACAAACTGATGACCATAATCGGAAGAACTATCAAAGATGGAGATGTAATCTCCATAATTAGAAAGTTCTTAGTCAGTGGAATTATGATAGACGATGAATATAAAGAATCCATAATCGGAACACCACAAGGCGGAAATATATCGCCATTGATGGCAAATATCATGCTGAATGAACTGGACAAGGAAATGGAACAAAGAGGACTGGACTTTGTCAGATATGCAGACGACTGTATCATAATGGTCGGAAGTGAACTGGCTGCAAATCGAGTAATGAAGAGCATTTCGAAGTTTATAGAAGAAAAGCTTGGATTAAAAGTGAATGTCAGCAAAAGTAAAGTGGATACCCCCAAAGGAATTAAATATCTCGGATTTGGATTTTACTATGACTCATTTGCCAAACAATATAAAGCTAAGCCACACGCCAAATCAGTAGCAAAGTTCAAGGCAAGAATGAAAGAACTAACATGCCGAAGCTGGGGTGTCAGTAACTCATATAAGATTGAGAAGCTAAACCAGTTGATACGTGGCTGGATAAACTATTTCAAAATCGGAAGTATGAAAGTGCTATGCAAGAAGTTTGATAGTAACATCAGATATAGACTTCGCATGTGTATCTGGAAACACTGGAAGACACCACAAAACAGAGCAAAGAACCTTATGAAGTTAGGGATAGACAGAAGAACTGCATTTAGAACGGCATATGCAGGAGCAAGGATAGCCTATATATGTAATAAGGGTGCAGTGAACGTGGCTATAAATAATGAGAGACTAACCCGATTCGGATTAGTCTCCATGTTGGACTATTACACCGCAAGGAGTGTTTAATGTTAAGTTGATTGAACCGCCGTGTACCGAACGGTACGCACGGTGGTGTGAGAGGTCGGGGAATTTACAAAATTCCCCTCCTACTCGATACCTAACATTTCGGATAGATAAAAGCACAGTCCATCAAACAAGTGCTGGTAACACTTGGGGAGCGAATCTGGCTCATATAACAAGTGTAAAAAAATATGAAGTCATAGAGAATTATCATTTATCTAGGTAACGTTCATGAATGGATCGGCCCTATCGAAGGGAGGGAAGCGTGTGAGCAGAACTGAGTTCCGTTCATGAGTGGGATCGGCCTTATCGAAGAGAGAAGGAAACGAATTAGTGGAACTGAGTTCCGTTCATGAAAGGGATCTGTCTTATCGAAGAGAGAGGGAATGCATATATTAATATATAAAGAGAGGAAAAGCTCTTTATATTTATACCTTAAATTTATACTTTAAATTTATACAGATGGTTTATAAGTATAAAAGTATAATTTGCACCATTATAGGAGGATATTTTAATGAGTAATTTTTGTAATTGTAGGAATCATAATGAAAATTGCTGTTTTGATAAATCGCAAGGCTGCAGATGCTGCGTGGGACCAACAGGACCACAAGGTGTACCAGGGCCTACCGGACCTACTGGACCAACCGGAGCAACTGGCGCTCAAGGACCGATGGGACTACAAGGACCTGTTGGACCGATGGGACCAATGGGACCACGGGGATTTATTGGTCCGACTGGCCCGACTGGTGCCCGGGGACCGATGGGACTACAAGGACCTACTGGATCAACTGGACCAACTGGTGCAACTGGTGCCCAAGGATCTCAGGGCCCGACTGGTCCGACCGGTCCCATAGGACTTACCGGAGCAACTGGCCCGACTGGCCCGACTGGAGCTGCCGGAGCAACCGGCCCGACTGGACCTAGTGGTCTTGCCGGAGCAACTGGCCCGACTGGCCCGACCGGAGCTGCCGGGGCAACCGGCCCGACCGGCCCCATAGGACTTACCGGAGCAACTGGTCCGACTGGCCCGACTGGAGCTGCCGGAGCAACCGGCCCGACTGGACCTAGTGGTCTTGCCGGAGCAACTGGCCCGACTGGCCCGACCGGAGCTGCCGGGGCAACCGGCCCGACCGGACCTAGTGGTCTTACAGGAGCAACCGGCCCGACTGGCCCCACCGGGCTCACCGGAGCAACTGGTCCGACTGGCCCGACCGGACCTACTGGCCCGACCGGACCTACTGGCCCGACCGGACCTACTGGCCCGACCGGAATCACCGGAGCAACTGGCCCGACTGGTCCCACCGGACTTACCGGAGCAACTGGCCCAACCGGACCACAGGGAATAGAAGGACCAACAGGACCAACCGGACCGGCTGGAGGCACTGCCGTAAATAATGAACCATCAAACGCCAACCTCTATACGGTCAACCAATGCAATGGCACAATTGATATTTGGAGTGGAGCCTCCGGAAAAGAACTGGGTTCCATTCAACTGAGCTCAACACCACAGAAGATAACGATCAATCAAGTTACTAAAACTGCATATGTCACAGAACAAAATGGCTCAATTCAGGTGATTGATCTTTTCACTAACCAAATTATTGCTACCATACCGGGAACCTTCGAAGGCTCTCCTGCGATAAATACCGATACAAACCTCGTTTATGTCGGAGATAGCGGTGACGTTCTAAATGTCATCAACGGCGCCACCAATCAGTTAATCACACAAATCCCATTGGCGTCGCCGGCGACCAGCATAGCAGTGAATCCGACTACCAATCTGGTCTATGTTGCCGAAGCAGCCTCAGGCGATGTACAGGTAATTGACGCTTCCACAAACCAGATAGTTCAAACACTTACTGGATTTACGGAACTGCAAAAAGTAGCGGTAGACCCAGTCACAAACAGAGTCTATATCCTGAGCCATAATCCTAATTCTACTGAGCCAAGCAACCTGGGACTGTTGACCACTTTGGACGGAAACACCAACACAATTTTAACTCAACAGGCTTTTCCGGCAACGAGCCTGTATAATGCTGATTTAACCGTAGATCCTGTCAATCATCAAGTTACTGTAAACGGAAGCAATTACAGCGGATCTTCGATGCTATTTGATGAGAACGGAAACCTGCTTAATCTTTTTGGTCCGTTCCAATATAACGGAGGGCTTCCGGGCGGGGCAACGGTCAACCCTGAGACCGGCAATGTATATGAATCAACCTATAGCAATGGAGTACTAATCTTAAATCCAAATGGAACATCGATACAGGTCATTCCCGCTCCCTGCGTCGGAGCTATGGACATGACAAATCTTTAGCGGCAAACAAAGCGGGAGGCATCTCCCAAACGCTTTGCCAAAGGATTTATTAAAGGCTTCATCAATGACTTCATCAAAGACTTTGTTAAAGTTCTGCTAATCATGAGGTTAAACAAATAATAAATAAAACACGTCTTGAAACGAGCTTTGAAAGTCCATTCAAGACGTGTTTTTCCCATTCTTTTGGCAAATTGCTTTTGCTGCTTCCCTCTCACAACGTATCAGGTTGGAAAACAGTTCCTCTGTTTTCTCCAGCACTGCGGCATTGTCCCTGAGGACGGAAGCCTTGAGCAGGCCGTTTTTCACCGCCTGCCAACGGTTGAAATAGTCGGCGTTAAAAATTGTAAGCTCATTTAAAAGGAAGAGCTTCCGATTTTGGAGGTAATATTCATAAAGCAGTCGGCTGTGAATCAGACAATCCACATATCTGGCCGCTTTTTCGGCAACCCTGCGGTCAGTGTTTGGTTTGTTTCCGCTAGGAGGTGCAATGGAATATGTTGGTATTTTACCCGCTTCCATTTGGGAAAGCAACTGCCAAAATGAGAGAGTATCTCCCTCTGCAACATTTAAAAGCTCGGCCAAATCATCTGTTTCCAAAGAATTCTTCTGGGAACGACAAAAGCTAGTAATGTCAAATGCGTGTGTAACAATTACCTCCTGTGTCATTGGTTCTTTCTGGTTTCCGTAAGTCGGATCATAGCACAAAAAGTCATTGCCGCCCGCAGGCTTGGCAAGAAAATAGTGATAGCCGTTGAACCTGCCAAAAGACGGGGTCCAATGAATGTGAAACGGGTCCATTCCAATGATAAAATACATTTCTTTGTCACATTGTAGGAAACTGCTTTTGTTTTCTTTTGGCATACCGCAGGCAAAAACTTCCGAATGTGCGCCCAGATGGTTCAGGTTTGTAAGTAGGCGTTTGGAAGAAAACGACTTACTACAGGGATTAAAATCAAAATCGGTTTCCGAAAACAACGTTGCAAATGCGTCAATAATAGGAATACCAAAGGCATTTGCTGCACTTACAACACTGCTGTAATAGCAATTCAAGCCTGGAAAGTTGAAAAGCTTCATAGAACAGCACCTCGTGCTCTTTCTGGTAATAGTATTTAATTATATGTATATTGGCAATGGCTTGGAATTATACAACATTACTTTTTGCTGAACGAACTAAGACAATACAATTTCTCCACACTTCTAAAAGCAGTCTCTTACCCACATGCCCACAATGCCGATGACGGTTTCCACCCCGCTTCCTCACCCGACAAGGTACAGCCTTCTCTTGACCCTACCACAAATTCTATGAATTTATGGCTAGGGATTCACCCTCACGCTTCGCTCACCCGACAAGGGACGCCTTCCCTTGCTACCATAAACCCTTGCAGAATTTATGGCAGGAATAGGGCGTTACACGTCGTACCGCAGATTGCAGGCAAAGTCTGCAACTATCAAAGATTTTCGTATGTAACAAACGAAGTTTTCTATATGCCTGAGTGTTACAAAGAATGTCCATTATTAGGGAAATCCTTATTCTAGCTGGATTTTATTGTGTTACAATCTAATTTTTAAAGTATAAAAAATTAGTGGCTGTAACTAACGTGAGCAATATTATTGGGGAGGGATATCGGATAGAAGGGGGAGGCTTAATATATTTGCAAATATTAGCTTTCATGTTATAATATTAAGTGAAATATTGGGTTTTGGAGGTATAATTTGGCAAAACAATATACAAAAAAGATGATTCGGGATATGTGCATTAAAATGCTGAATGAGCGTCCCTTGAATAAAATCACAGTAAAAGATATTGTTAAAGCCTGTGATATTAACAGAAATACTTTTTATTACCATTATCCAGATATATATGCAATTTTATCGGAAATTTTCCAGTCGGAGCTTCAAAATGCCATTGATGAATATAATGATACCCTTTCATGGGAGGAAGGCTTTCTTGTTGCGGCTAAATTTGCAATGGAAAACAGAAGAGCCGTTTATCATGTATATAATTCCATGCAGAGAGAGGAATTGGAAAATTATATTTTCAGCGTTGCCGGAAATGTTATGTACCGTTATGTTGAAAGAGAAAGCGAAAGCGAAGGGATTCAAGCCTCCACCAAAGATAAAAAACTCATAGCCTCTTTCTATCAATGCGCTCTTACTGAAATGGTGCTGCGCTGGATAGGCTCAGGAATGAAAGAAGATCCCAATGTAATCATCAGACGCATCGGCGAGCTTTTTGACGGTCATATCACACTGTCCCTTAAAAGGAGTGGAAAACTTGATTTTTAAAATATTGCCAAATCAAATGGATAAAGTAAACGAACTTAAGAATAAGCAAATAGGCCGGAAAGTTAGGGTAATATTTCAAGCTGATTTTTCTGAAGCATTTGCCGCTTATGGAATTTGATTATTTTAAGGTCTAAATGCTAGACAAATAAGCCCCAGTGTTCGATTTTTGAACACTGGGGCTTATTTGTCTAATGAAAAGTTGTGAAAAAAGTTATATGATGTAGGAAATAAGGTTGCCGGCGTTCATAAAATTGAAGGGGTATTGCCTATTGTTAATACCAGGTGAACGCTCAAAACTCTAATTACAGCAAAATAACATGAAGGGAGTAACAAAAGCCTGTTTTTCATAAACGGCTTAAATATATAAAACCTCTATATTTTAGTCATTAAAATATACGGATTTTGTTGCTGTTATTATTCTAATTTTGCTATACATTACTTCAGTTAACATTTAAAATAAAAATCTTGAAAGAGGGGCTAAGAATGAAAATTAAAACTCATGATGAAAGACTTACTCTTACAAACGGCACATATCATGCTTTGGTTCATGCAAGAAAGCCGAAAGGAATCGATGATAAGAAAGCCTATTTAATCGGTACAGGCATCGGTGCCTTGGCTGCAGGCTGCTTTTTGATTCGGGACGCTCATATGGACGGCAGCAAAATTGTTTTTTTAGAGCAGCTTGATATTCCCGGAGGTTCTTTAGACGGTGCAGTTATGCAAAACACAGGTTATGTAGCACGCGGCGGCCGTGAAATGGGCCAGTGCTTCGAGGTCCTTTGGAACTTGTTCAGCTCTTTACCATCCACAGAGGATCCGAATATGACTGTATTGGATCATCTGTATTATACAAACCTGGAAGACCCCAACTACAGCAATTGCCGTATTACGAAAGAACGCGGCGTTCGCTATGACAACGGTAAATTCAATTTAGGCCAGGAGCTTGCAAAAGAACTTGCTATGTTTGTAGCAACATCCGATGAAGAGCTTGAAAACAAAACCATAGAAGACGTATTCTCCGATGAGCTTCTTGACAGTGATTTCTGGACATATTGGAGAACTATGTTTGCCTTTGAAAACTGGCACAGCGCACTTGAAATGAAGCTCTACATGAACCGTTTCATACATCATGTGGGCGGTTTGCCTAACCTTTCAGCTTTGCAGTTCTCACGCCATGACCAGTATACTTCCTTCGTAATGCCTATGGTTAAATATTTGAAGGAAAATGGAGCAACATTCAGATATGGAGTTACCGTAAACAATGTAGAGTTTGCAATTTCTCAAGAAAAGAAGGTTGCTAAAAAGATTGTTGCAGTAGATAAAGAAGGAACAGACATTTCTATGGACTTGTCGGAAAATGATTTAGTATTTATTACAAACGGTTCCATGACAGAAGGCTCCGGATACGGTGATGACAATACGCCTGCTCCTTTCAATAAAGAGCTTGGCGGATGCTGGACACTTTGGAAAAATATCGCTGATCAATGCGATGAATTCGGAAGACCAGATAAATTCTGCGGAGAGCCTGAAAAATCTAATTGGGAATCCTGTACTGTAACATGCCATGACGAAAGCGTGCCCAAATATATTGAAAAGATTACAAAACGCTCACCTTACACAGGCCGTACAGTAACAGGCGGTATAGTTACCGCATTGGATTCTTCATGGCTTATGAGCTGGACAATAAACCGTCAGGAACAGTACTACGGACAGCCTGAAAAAGACGTTGTAGTTTGGGTATACGGTTTATTCTCCGATGTTCCGGGAGACTATATTAAAAAGCCCATGAGAGACTGTACCGGCAAGGAAATCACAAAAGAATGGTTGTATCATATAGGAGTGCCTGTTGATGAAATAGAGGAGTTAGCCAATACATGTACAGCTATCCCAGTAATGATGCCGTTCATAACTTCTCAATTTATGCCACGTGAATCTGGTGACCGTCCTTATGTAGTGCCTAAGAATGCAGTAAACTTTGCTTTCCTTGGACAGTTCGCTGAAACATTGGATGATCCCGGCCGCGATACAGTATTTACCATTGAATATTCCGGACGTACAGCTATGGAAGCCGTATATGTTTTAACCGGAGTCGAAAAGGGTGTTCCCGAAGTATTTGCTTCCCGTTACGATATTCGTTATCTTCTCAGCGCAGGCGTATGTCTTCTTGACGGAGAAAAACTGGAAATAGACTTGCCCCCTCTTAAAAAAAGCAAGATTATGAAGCAATTAGCAGGAACGGACATTGAGGTAATGCTGAAAGATTGTGGGGTTTTATAAAATAACCAAAGTTGTGAAATTAGATAAAAAGGTTAAAATCCCGGTTTTTAAAAGCCGGGATTTTAATTTATAGCCAGTCAAGTTAAAAAATGTACAGATTCCGTGTAAGAAAGGTTCTAAAAGTCCTATAACGGTTTTCAATTTCGTTTACTGTACAAATAAAAGTAACAGGAGCCTTTATCAAAACGGACCTTTCCCAAGGAACCGGGATGATGAACTGTGGAAAACAGGCTTTTGTTACTTATTTGAATTTATTTGACTATTAATATAGTGCAAAGGGGAATTTTCCATGAAGGACAAACACGACATTGAACCGCGCTGTATTCCCTCAATTGAAGCCATCCAGGAGCAGTATGAAAACCATCTGAGAAAGGAAGCTTCACAGTTATTAGAGGATGAGCACAATAAAATTACAGACGGGCAAGAAAGCTTTTTCAAGGCCTTTAGAAGATTTGAACAAATAAGCGAAAGCTCTGTGGCAGATGAAATTACAGACATTGAATATTTTGAAAAATACAGGGCATATGTTGAAAAGGAAACAGCAAATCAGGGTCTGACAATAGAGGAAATTGAAACTCTTATTGAGTACGAGACTTTTTTTCTTAAATGGGAAAGGCGAGTTAGCTATGAGAGCAATAATTATTCCCATCACAGAAGTAATTCCGCTACGAGATACAGGGTTGACCGTATAGAGCGTTTAAAAAAAGAGATAGAAAAGCTTTTGGACAGCTCTGCCGAAGCATGGGAATTTTATCATACCCGTCAATTGCTGAGTGATATAAAAACTCAGCATCAGCAGGGCTTAGTAACGGTTCCTTATGTAATGGAAGCAAAGGAAAAGGTAATAGATTCTTTAAACCTTGGAATGCCGGTTTATATTGTAGGGCATTTAGGAAGCGGAAAGACCCAGCTTGCCACGGAAGCCGCCATGGACTTTTCAATACAGAATAAAATTCAGGCAGAACTTGAAGATCAATTGGAGAAATGGTATTGTGCCAATCCAAAGGCCGGGGAAAAAGAGGCTATTGAAAAATTCAAGGAGATATATAAACAGCGAAAGCAGTATTATAAGGAAATATTGACAAATGGAACGCAAGAAGAAATAGAATCTTTGCAGCCGCTCTTTATATCCGGTTCTCACAATCTGACCTATGAAGATATGTTTGTGGAGAAGACACTGACGCTCAAACATAGCTTTTCTCAAAAATCCTATAATGATTATCTGGATATGATCATCGGAGACTTTTATCAGTGGCTGCATGAAAACGAAGATAAGCTTCAGCAGATGACGGAAGAAGAAAAGCTTCAGCTTAAAATACAGATATGGAACAGCTTCTCCGATTTATTGGTTGCAAGCAACAGTGCCTTCGGTACGGAAATCAAGAAAATTGAGAAGGAAATATTAATCGCGGTAAAAGAAGGCCGGCCTGTAATTATTGACGAGATTAACACCATCGCAATGCAGAATCTCATTGGATTAAACGATATACTGCAGCACCATGCAGGGCAGACGGCTTATATTACAGGGGTAGGCCCTGTATTGATTAAGCCTGGGTTTGCATTTATAGGAACAGGAAATCTGTCTACCCAGATGGTTAATTACGAAGGCACAAACGAGCTTAACCCTGCGTTTAAATCCCGGTTTGTAACTATAGAATATAATTACGTTTCCCAGAATACCAAAGGCTCTATGGAAGAACAGGCAGACCCGGAAAAAAATGAACTTTTCAGAGTTATTATTGCAAGGCTTTCGAATGCCAACGGAACAATTCAAATTCCTAATTCCAAACGAACTCTTGAAGAGCTGTTTCGTTTTTCTCAGCTTTGCCGTGTTACCCAAAATGTATTTATGGGCAAATGGAAGGATGAAGAGCAGAAGGATTTTTCCGGCGGGGAGCTGGAGCTTAGAGAATCCGTATTGTCCATAAGAAATATTCTGCACGTTTTGGACAATTGGAATCAAGGAGAAGAAAAGGATTTAAGCAAGGCCCTGTGGGACGGATTTATAAGCTCTATCACTTATTCCGACGATCAGAATTATATTCTTTCTCAGGCGGTGCGCTTTGGCTTTTTTCCAGCCGAGGAAGGTTGGAAGATTGAAACCAAAGGCATAGGAGAATCAACCACCACTTACGACGAAATCAGAACCCGCCCTTATCGCTATGTTCGCCCCAAAACCCAGACCTTGAGCCATTTGGATGTAGTTCATATGCTTTTTGGAAAGGGGACCCAAAGAAAAAATATACCGGAAGAATTAAAGAATATTTTTCAATCGGACCTGGAAGAAACGCTGAGGATTGATGCAAAAAAATATCAGCTGCTGGATCAGAAATTATCCCATTTAGAACATTCAAAAGCTCTCATTGAGCATTTGGAGAACAAGGGAGGCTAAAATGAAGCTGAATTTATCGGTTGATGAGGAAGAATTTAAAAAGCAGGTAAAAGACCTAAGGCAAAAACTAAATAAAACTCGGGAAACAGGCATTTTAGAAGATGATTTTGAAAAATGTCTTGAAGTGCTTTCAGTTAAGGAGGAAAAGCTTCTTACGGAGATGATTCCCCATTACAGAGCATATGTAGGAAATTCAAAAGACGCCATAAAAACAGAATTTATAACAAGGCTGGGAGCCTGTGGCTTTGAAGGATTTTTACAAAGTGTTTTTAGGTTTTCCGAGGAAATGTTTATTACTGGAAGCACAGATTGTGCATTGCGGTTTTTTCAGATAAGCAAAAGAACGGAACCTTCCGGCAAGGAAAGGATTCAGGTGGAATGGAGTCCGCCTTTTAAAGATATTAAAGAAAAAATCTCGGCCTTTCACAGGCTTAATAAGAATGAAATTCTGCTTTTGGGAAGCAAAGGCGGCGGCTATTTATTATCATGCAGCAATTTTAAACAAATCCCCAATGGAAGCGGGGAAATTCATATAAAAAAGTTAGAGACAGAAACAGGAATGAGCTGGTTTGGCCAATGCCTGTCCGTAAGCAATAATTTGATAGCCGCGGAAAGAGAGCAGGAAGAGCTGGTTTTGCTGGAAGTAGTTAAAGAAAAAGAAGAATACCGCCTGATACTCCATAAAGACGCTTCTCTTCCTATTTCGAACATAATCGGAATGGAGAAAACAGGAGCTGATGATTTTGCCGTCGGCACCAAATCAGGAGAAATATATTTTATAAAACGGAACTATAATAATCTTTCTATAGTAAATAAAATTAAAATTCCAGATTGCGAAATACGCAAAATCCATAGTCTTGAAAATGAAAAGGGGCAGAAGGATACTCTTTTGTCCATAGGGAATAATGGTAAGCTTTATATCATTTCTCTTGACGGGACGGATATAAATATTCTTGATGAAGGAGATTTTCTTAAAGGGAATCTTTTTGATGCAGAGTCTTCAAAAGGAGCAGCCGTAATATTAAGCGAAGACGGAATTATATATTTGCTGGAAGAAAATTTCGGAAAATGGCATATCAATAAGGAGTCAATTATGGAAGGGGCCTTTTTTACCGATGTGCTGAAGCTTTATCCATCAAAGTATTTGCTGATGGGGGTAGAAGGCGAATTATGCACACTAAATATTAACAGAATCGATACCCCAGAAGCTTTGTGGGATTTGCCGTTATATCTGTAGGAGGGGAAGGGGCTTGCCTAATTATGATGAACAGAAGCTGATAGAAGAGTCAACAAAACATGTGGAATCCTTTTTGCAGAGAGAGCAGCGTACGTTAGCTACATTTACAGGGGATTCCAGCCTGATGTATATACCTGATCCAAAGCTTGAAAGATTTTTGTTAAATCCGTCCAAGGGCATATTATATCTTCCACTGGCTGCTTTTTTGGATAGGGGCTTAGATGAAAATAAGATTCTATGGCATATTTATTATGAGCTTGCCATGTACCCCGATTGGAAAAAACAAACGAAAGCCTATCTGTACAGAGGTAAAGCGTGGAAAAAAGAAAGAGATAGAATGACCGGATATATCCTTCATCGCATTGAGAAAGAAGGCCTTGGAGAAGATCGCGCATATCAGCCGGATATTATAACCGGATATGTTAAAAAGGAAATACTTGATGCTCTGCACAGGCTGGATAAGCTGACTTCCTTTTTAAGGGTACTGCAAATGTGCCCAGTTTACAGAGATGAAGCTAATTTTAAAAAGATAGCTGCATATATGGAGCAGACAGGCAATAAAAGGAAGGCTATTGATGAAATGCCGAAACACAGGGCATTTATCAATAGTTTTATCCTTAAGGAAATTTATAAAACAACGCCTGAGATGAAAGGATGTGGTGAGAATCCATTCAGCAAAAGGATATTGAATCAGCCTTTTTTGGATTTCATTCATTCTCAATTAGTAAGGCAGATAAACAGCGAAGAAGGTGTTTTAGAAAGAGATTCCCTGATTCGTTCTTTTATTTATCCTGTATTTGAGCAATTATGGAAAGAAGAAATAGATGCAATGGACTTTATTAAATCCCAAGGCGCATCTCAGGAACAGGTAAGTGAAAGAAAAAGCCCCTTTGAACAATCAAAAGAAGAAAAAAGGGATACATTGGAATCCACTGAGGAAGAAGTAAAAAAAATCCTTGAAGAGATGCTGGACCAGCAGGAGAAAAACAATGAAATAGTTCAAAATATAATGACTGGTAAGGTCGACTTAACATCTTACGGCATCAACCAGAATGATCAGCAGCTTTTTCAGTATTATTCAAATAAAATGAAGTCAGAAAGAGAGCAGATGCGTCAATTCTGGAGTAAACTTATTGGAGATGCCAAAAAAGAAATCAGCGTAAAAAAAGACGGGCAAATAAAAGGCAAGCTGGACGTTAACAGCTTTATTGCCGCCTATCCGGATTTTGTAGAAGCGGAGAGAAAAGGAAACTATAAAAATCTTCCCGTATTCAGCAGATACTTGCTGGAAACCCAAGCAGATAAATTGCCGGAGCGAATCGAAATTTCTTTTGTTATAGATAATTCAGGCTCCATGAATGCTGCAAAGATTGAATCTGCAAGAGAAGCGCTGGCCGTAACATTGCTGTCAATTGATGATCTGAACAGATATATTAAGCGAAATGCTGAACAATTAAACCAGAAAATAGAAGTCTTAAGTGAAACATGGTTTTTCGGAAGTCAATATTATCATATGAAAGAATTTAACGACACGACCTCCGAAGAGAAAGAATCGGCGGATATTATCCGTTCCATCGTAAGGCTTAATTCCACCGATGGCGCTACAGACGATGCAAGCTGCTTGAAAGAAATATCCGGAAGCATAACTCCTGAAGAAGAAAGGCAGCTTAAAATGGGAAAGCATATAAAGATAGTTTTTGAAATTACTGACGGAGCCTCTAGTTTTCCCGGCCTGACTAAGGATGCTGTCCAAGAGCTTTTATCGAAAGATGTTGCCCTTTACGCTTTTCAAATCGGAAAGAACAGTACAGCAAGCGAAAGAACATTTAATTTTGTATGGAATGACGGCTACAAGGAGCCTCACGGCATAATTTTAGGAGAACAAGTGGAGAAGCTTCCTAAAGAACTGCTAAAAGTCGTAAAAAAGAATATGCAGACTATTTTCAAGGGCATTGGATAAGTGAATATGAAGAATACGAAGAAAGTGCGTTTCCAGGACATGGGACCGCGCTTTCTTCGTATCAGTATGAAATCAAAAATAAAGCCGCATTGTAGGTTTTTTAAATAAAATTGCAGAAATGCTGAGATACGGCTTGTCCTGGCAGATTAAATATCAATACAAATCATATATTTAAACAAAATATAGTGTCTAAAGGTGTGAAAGTGTATTCTATGAGAGTAGTAAATGTGTATCCAGACTATAAAGATGCCCTTGAAAGAGAGAAAAGCATACAAGATACATATACAGAGCTTCAATTAATTTTCTATTATAAAGAGAGGGAGGGTAAAAAAGACAGCCCTATTTCTGACAATGGGCAGGTCATTAATTCTAAGAAGGAAGGGAATTAATTGAAAAGATATGGATGCTATTTATGCCAGACAGTCAATTGACAAGAAAGATAGTTTATCCATCGAAACGCAATTGAATTTTGCCAGGAGCATTGCAGTGGGTGAACCGGGAATATATATTGATAGAGGAATATCAGGAAAGGATGTCATTCACAGACCTGAATTTAAGAGACTTTTAAGTGACATAAAAAAGGGACTTATAAGCAGAGTATTGGTATATAAGCTGGATCGATTTACCAGGTCACTTCTGGATTTTGCAAATATCTGGGACTATATGTGCAAGTATGGAGTAGAATTCGTTTCTGTCACGGAGAATTTCGACACTTCAACCCCTATTGGAAAAGCAATGATTTTTATTATGGCAATCTTTGCACAGTTGGAGAGAGAACAGATATCAAAAAGAGTGTGCGATAATTACTATGATAGAATTGAATTAGGCCGTTGGCCTGGCGGTCCGGCCCCATATGGGTATAGTAACGCCATAATTGTGCAGGAAAATAAAAATGTATCCTCTTTGAAGCTGGACGATACTATAAATATACTGGAAGAAATCATGAAAATGCATACCTATCCTACAACAAGCCTTGGTGATATACGACGTAAGCTAACCAAGAAGAATTGCCCTGGACCAAACAGTAAAAACTGGTCCTCCACCGCCATTGCGCGTATACTACGGAATCCGGTTAGTGTAAAATGTGACCATGCCGTTTATACCTACTTTAAAAAGCTGGGTGTAAGCATTTTGAATCCATTAGAAGAATTTGACGGTAAACAAGGTGGCATGTTGGTTGGTAAACAGGGAGCTGCCAATAGGGATACTTTAAAGCCACAGGAGACTACATTCGCTATTGGTAACTGGCCTGGTTTTATAGATTCAGAATTATGGTTAAAATGCCAGCAGAAGCTTGATACTAACCAGCAAGTGGTCCCTAATGATGGACCACGTACCAGCTGGTTGACTGGATTATTAAGATGCGGAGATTGCGGGCGTGCGATTATGGTTAGAAGATATAACCGAAAGTCAGATGGTGAGACAGTCCGCCACTTACGATGTAGGGGAAAGGATTATTTGGATTGCAATATAGCTCTTGAAATGAGGATTGAAGATATTGAACAATCTGTACAAAAAGAGCTGGAGGCTCTTTTTCATAGGTGTAAGCCGACACCAATCGAAGCAGTTCATGGTACAAATGAAATCGAACTTGAACTCATCAGGATTGATGAAGCCATATCCAATCTTCTGCAAGTGCTTAAAACAAAAACGGTCAGTGCATTGACGATGGAATACGTCAATAAAGAACTGGAAGAGCTTACTGAAAAAAAGAATAAGCTAATGGATCAAAAGGCTAAGGTGATCCAGGAGTTAGTAACGCCGCAAAAAATCATATTTTCGGAACTAAACAAAGATGATAAGAGAGCAGTAGCATTCTCCTACATTGAGACAGTTGTTACATATAATGACTATATTAAGCTGGTATGGAAGAAGTAGGTGAAGATGTAACTATGGCGCACCAAGGAAAAGTTAGAAGGATCAGTAAACACCTATCCATTACCTAGATAACTGGATAGGTGCTTATTGAGGTCGTTGGCGCCATTATCTTACTTATTTTGTTATTGATCACTCAACGGCGAATAGAGTTTCCTTTGTATGACACTCAAAAAAATCGTATTCCTATTTGGGTCTATATAGGAGGTATATTTGGAATATTTATTCTAACAGGTAACATAATCATATTACCAGTCCTTGGATCGGTTTTAACTACTATGATTTTTATATTAGGACAAATGATTATGGCATTAACAATCGATCAGTTTGGAATGTTTAATTTACAAAAAAGGAAAATTGATAGTAGAAGAATTGCCGCTCTTGTGTTGACTATTATTGGAATAGTGTTTATTAAGTTCTAGTAATCTAATTCGAATTAACAGTAAGCAATTTAAAAAAATTAATACAGCAATAAAATTTAAAAAGGCAAGATTGCCATAAGGGGCATTTTAAATGGGGGCAGCCATTCAGACTGTCCCTTGTTTCGCTATTTATGTGGTTCATTAGCTTTATGATATTTTCCTCATTATAATAGTCCATGCGGATATGAATATGGTTCTATTCAACCATGTTTTTCTGCCAGGCTGTAAGATAATTATAATCCCCATTCTACTAAATACTGGTAAGCTGCCTGAATAAATTAGTAACATTTACCTGGCCGTATCCCCATATGTTATTCGGATAGGTGTATGAGCTGGACCGTGTAGCTCCTCTCATCATCAGCCGGCTGACATTGAGTCCGTTCATCGTGCTGTAATTTCCCCTCACAATGGACCACTCAAAGACCATAGAAATAATGCCGGCTGTATGGGCAGCGGCTGCCCCTGTTCCTGTTACAGAACCATATCCGCCTCCGGGAATCGCACATGTTAGCTGATAACCGGGAGCAGCAATATTCGGCTTGACAAGGCCCATTCTCGTATAACCCCTGCTTGATTCGCCAAGAATTGAGTTATTAAGGTGATTGTAAGCAGTCACAGTCAGTTGGCGCATACCGTTTCCAGGTGATGTGATGGTGGTATCCGGGGAGGAGTTAGAAAAATAGGTCTGGTTGGATATGAGACCGTTTGAAGGAAGCCAGGCATGAAAGGACAAGGGTCCATCTTTAACGCTCCTGATCCGTATATGCCAGATTCCGGGTGTTGCGTTCTGAAAACGCACAAGGATCAACTGGTCTCCAGTTTCCTCTTCAAACAAATAGTTGTTGACATAAAGGGTAGTAGGGATGAACACAAAGTTGAATATTCTGCAATTGCCGATCGCAGGATAAATCTGTTGTGTTGATTCTCCGTTTGGTGAGGATATGCTAATGGAAGCCCGTCCTAGAGAATGTGACCAGATTTCCATGGCAAACATTTTATCATTTTCCCCTATTCTTAATTCGAAGTCATTGTAATAAGGCTCTTCTGGAGTGGAATTAAAATAATGCCTTTGGCTGTTTCCCTCGTTACCGGCTGAGACGGATATGCCGATTCCGGGCTGCAATGCCAAATCATTTAGGTAACCGCTTAGAGCGCCTCTCCCATCATGGCCTCCCTGGTTGCTTCCAACGGCGAAGCAGGTAACTACTGGGCGGTTAAACCTTTTCTGTATGGTAAGGGAATAACGGAAGCCAAGCATAAGATCGGATTCCTGAAAGCATAAATCATCATCGGGAACAAAATAAAAACTTTTTAGATTCTGTTTTGCTTCCTTCAGTTTCACAATCACCAGATCAGATTGCGGGACGACTCCGCTAAAAGCCTCCAGAACGTTGGGTGTACCGGCGATAACACTTGCAATGGCCGTTCCGTGTCCTTTGATGTCCGTTGATGGAACAACGGATAGGGGGTCTTCAGAATTCAATGCGGCATTGATTGTCTCACGGCTGTACTCCGTACCAAAGGTAAACGTATCGGGAGGAGTTCCCTCCTGCTGGGTCTGGTCCCATATGGTGAGGATACGGGTCGAACCGTCGCTATTGCGGAAAGCAGGATGCTGATAATCAATACCTGTATCAATAACTACAACGATTACGCCCTGCCCAAACAGGGCTAATGCAGGATTCCGCTGCACCTCCCCTACACCGGTCTGTTCGAGATTGGCCGTAGAATTGAGAGTATATAAGGACGGAAAGGTGTGAGCAGGATACCTTGATTCACAAATGTCTATGTTGACAGTCGGGATATGCAGTAAGGAATGCCGGTTGTTCAAATATGTAATGTTATCATTGCCGAGATCTGAAGTTATTGGATTGGTTAAGATTAAATCAAAATAATTGTTATCCAAAATTTTTTTCATAGTTAAGTCTCCTGGTTATTACTTGCAGCGCAATCATGTAATAGACATAGCAGTCTAAAAAAAATGGGTTGTCTCGGCATCGATACCGGGCTGATATGCATGTTAAATGATATGGCAGAAGAGGGGAAAATATGAGTTCAAAAGTAACTGATGATACTAAATGAAATTTTAAAAAATAAGGTACGGCCAGACTTATTATGAAAATGATTAAATTGACATTAATATGATCTAGAGCGTTTCTATTTCCTGCGAAGTATAATCGATTAAGAAAAAGGGATTACTCCCTTTCCCTCATCTAAGAACCGTACATAAAGATCCCGTTTATACAAAGTGAACTGTACTCTTTATAAATGTTGGCATTCTAAGAAAATAGTGGAAAAACCAAATAAAGAATATTTGATTAAAACTCTACATTCAATTTGTATAGACAAAAATACTCCAGAATGGTATTGAATAGTTAAGTACATGTTTGCTATAATAGGAGCAACAGAATGATAAGTGAGAGTGATTTCATTGAATAAATATTATGATATATATTTGGATTTGGTAAAGGATATAAAAGAAAAGAAATATTTGCCAGGAGATTTTTTGCCTGTTGAGATGAAGTTAGTTGAGAAATATCACGTTTCAAGAGAGACGGTGAGAAAAGCTCAGGCGCTTTTGATGGAGAATGGCCTTATTCAAAAAAAACAAGGTCGCGGGGCCATTGTTCTGGATATTAATAAGCTCAAATTTGCCGGTTCCGGCCTGGTCAGCTTTAATGAAATGCAAAAACAGCAGAATTTAAAAAGTGAAACAGCCATCTTAAAAAATAAAAGGGAAAAAATTTCAGGAGAATTAGCGAAAAAACTTAATTTAAATAAAAAGACTGAAGTGCTTTCCCTTGAAAGATTGCGAAAGATAAATGGAGAAGCTGTTATTTTAGATAAGGATTACTTAATAGCTGGAATTATTCCGGAGATTCCATTATCTGCTGCACAACTTTCCATCTATAATTATATTGAAAATGTTCTGGGCCTGAATATTGGATACGCTAATAAAGAAATTAACATTGAACCTGTAACAGAAGAAGACAGAATACTGCTTGATATTCATAATGATACCCATGTGGCGGTTGTCAGAAGTGAAGTTTATTTGGAAGATACAAGGTTTTTCCAATACCATGAATCAAGGCAGCGTGTGGATACATTCCGGTTTGTAGACTTTGCAAGAAGAAAAAATATAGTGGATTTTTAAATGAAATGAGGCTATGAAAAAAATAATTATTTTTTTCATAGCCTCATTTCATTTGCTGAGCATAATATTATTCATCTTGTAATTGCTTCTCAAAAATTTTCATTTTAGAAAATACAAAGGTAAGAACAATTGTAATTGTAATGGAAGTTCCCATTGCCAGGAAATATACACCCCAATATTCCGTAAAGATAGAAAGGAAGGCAGGTAATCCGGAAATTCCGATTGATCCGGCTTTTACTCCGGCAAGTGAAACAATTCCTCCTGCAACTCCGGCACCAATCATTGATGCAATGAATGGGAAACGGTAACGTAAATTCACCCCGAAGATGGCAGGTTCTGTAATACCAAGCCATGCTGAAATAGCGGCAGATACTGCAACGCCTTTCATTTTTTTATTTTTGCAAATGAAGAATATTGCCAAAGCTGCTGCACCCTGTCCAAGGCTGGCCATTACCTGGATTGGCCAAAGTGTTGCATAACCAAGAGCCCCGATCATTTGTAAATTAACTCCTAAGAATAAATGATGCATTCCGGTAACAACAAGCGGAGACACAAGCGCTCCAAATATAACTCCGGCTATTACAGGTGAAATATCAAATAAACCAACAACTCCGTTTGTAATTAAGTTTGCAAACCACATGGTAACAGGTCCGATAATTGTAAAGGTAAAGAATCCGGTGATTAACAGTGTCAGAGGAGCAACAAAAATCAGCTGAACCATATCCGGAATTTTCTTTGATAAAAACTGCTCAGTTTTCGCTAAAAGGTAAGATGAGAATAAAATAGGAATTACTTGCCCCTGATATCCGATTTTCGCAATATTCAGCCCCAAAATTTTCCAATATTGAACGTCCTCAGGTGTTCTCGCATATTGTGCACCTGGCATTAATGCAGGGTTTATTAAAATAAGTCCAAGAACAATACCTAAAACAGGATTTCCACCAAACTTTTTAACAGATGACCAGCCAACTAATGCAGGTAAAAATGAAAATGATGTGCTGGCAATAATATTTATCATATTGGAAATGCCGGCCCAACCAGGATGAACTTCTAAAACGGGCTTCTCATAAAAAATCCCTGGATTGGCAAGAAGGTTATTTAATCCCATCAATATACCGGCGGCAACAATGGCCGGTAAAATTGGGATGAAGATATCAGCCAGGACTTTTACACCTTTTTGAATAGGGTGTAATTTTTCATTACTCGCCTGTTTGATCTCTTCCTTGCTAGCTTCCTTTAACCCTGTTTCTTTGATAAGCGCAGCATATGCTTTGTTAACCAACCCTGGGCCAACAATGACCTGAAATTGTCCATTGGCAGAAAAGCTGCCTTTTACAATTTCTATTTTTTCCAATTCTTTTGTGTCAACCGTTTTCTCATCTTTTAAAATGAACCTTAACCGGGTGACACAGTGGGTTGCGGATGTTATGTTGGAAAGTCCGCCCACCGCATTAATAATTTGTTTGACTTGCTCATTTAAATTCATAGAACAACCTCCTCCTTATTCACATACCTTTTTGAATTTGACTAGACAAATTATAAATATAATTTAACATGGCAGAATCATGTATGTCAAGAAATACTTTCAAAAAAACCATGATGTATCTAGAGTCTATTTGGTTAATTTTTCATTTTGCATAAAAGTATTGCTTTTTTGATAAATAGTGAATATAATCGTAGTTATAGATTTGTCTAGTCAAATTTAGGACGTATTGGTCTGAAAAAAATGTTTTAATTTAAGTTAAGAATAAAGGTTAAAAAAGGAGAACTGCAATGAAACCAAATATTCTATTTATGATTTCTCATGATAGCGGAAGGAAATTCAGCAATTACGGATACAAAGTAGATACTCCTGCGATTCAAAAAATGTCGGAGGAGGGAATTCAGTTTAATCAGTATTTCTGCCCAGCTCCCCAGTGTAGTCCCAGCAGAGCCAGTATCTTAACGGGCCTATATCCCCACAATAATGGAATGATGGGGCTGGCGCACTTAGGTTTCTGTATTGACGGAAGTCATACAACATTACCTAAAGAGATGCAGAAAAACGGATATGAAACAACATTGATTGGATTAAGCCATGAAACAATCAATGTGGCTCCGCCTATTGAAGAACGGGTATTTTCTTCAACTTATGATTTAGGATATGACAACTTTATTCCTGTTCCAGGTGACAGAGCTCCGAGGGTTGCAGATGAAGTGATTGCGTTCTTAGAAAAGCATAAGGGCAATCCGGAACAGCCATTTTATCTGAATGTGGGCTTTTTTGAAACTCACAGGAGCTTTGATGAGTATGCACCATATGCAGACAAACAGGAAGAAGTTAAGGTGTTTGATTTTTTACCGGATACGCCTAACGTAAGAAAAGATATTACGCTATTTAACGCTTCTGCCAAAGTGCTGGATGCTGCCATTGGAAAAATAAATCATACATTGTCAGAAACAGGATTAGACAAAAATACAATTGTTATTCTTACAACAGATCATGGAGTGGATTTTCCGGGAGCAAAAGGAACTTTAAAGGAAGCAGGTTTGGAAACAGGGTTAATCATTGTTCTGCCTGATAGGGAACAAAAAAATACTCAAAAAGAAGCACTGCTGTGTAACGTTGATTTGTTGCCAACGATTTTAGATTTAATTGGAGCCGAAATTCCTGATAATCTGGATGGAAAAAGCTTTGCCCATTTGTTGAAATCAATGGAGGATGCAGGAAGAGAATCATTTTTTACAGAGCTGACCTGGCATGACAGATATCACCCAATGAGAGGAATCAGAACCAGGGAATATAGTTATGTAAAAAACTTCGCAGACGGTCCGAAAGTATACTTGCCCATAGATTCCCATTTAAGTTTATCTGGTGTTGATATCAGAGATCAATATTATGTTCCAAATGATGAGGAAGAATTATATGATTTACAAAAAGATCCATTAGAGGAAAATAACGTGATCAATCATCCGGATTATCAGCATATTGCTGTTGAACTTAGAGAGAAAGTAAAGGATTGGATGGTTAAGACAAAGGATCCTCTTTTAAAAGGTCCTATTGCCGGTACAGGATCAAAAAGATGGGAGAAAGAGATAGAAGAGGGACGGGCATACCCTGGAAGAAAGAAGTATTATGAGCTGCACCCGGAAGAATAAGGAGTTCAATTATGAAAGATTTCAAAAAAAGTGTCGTGTATCAAATCTATCCAAAATCATTTAACGATTCAAATGGGGATGGACTTGGGGATTTAAAAGGTATAACAGAAAAATTAGATTACTTGCAGGAGTTGGGTGTAGATTATATATGGTTGACTCCATTCTATGTATCACCGCAAAATGACAACGGTTATGATGTTGCCGATTATCGAAATATTGATCCTGCTTTCGGGACGATGGAAGAATTTGAAGAAATGGTAGCTGCTGCCAGGGAAAAAAATATCGACATAATGCTTGATATGGTATTTAATCATACATCTTCTGAACATGCATGGTTTAAAAAAGCAATTGCAGGAGAGAAGAAATACCGGGATTACTATATTTTTAAAAAGAGTATAGGCGGTAAGGAGCCAACCAACTGGGTATCTAAGTTCGGCGGTTCTGTTTGGGAGCCTGTTGAAGGAACCGATGAATTTTACCTGCATCTATTTGACAAGAGTCAACCGGACTTAAACTGGGAGAATGAAGAAGTAAGAAAAGAAATCTTTGATATTGTAAACTTCTGGATTGAAAAGGGCATTAAAGGATTCCGCTT
Organism: Lacrimispora sphenoides; assembly: GCF_900105215.1. Classification (NCBI taxonomy): domain Bacteria; kingdom Bacillati; phylum Bacillota; class Clostridia; order Lachnospirales; family Lachnospiraceae; genus Lacrimispora; species Lacrimispora sphenoides. The sequence continues at coordinate 2,021,939 of NZ_FOIP01000001.1, forward strand.
GGATGTAATTAATCTGATTTCCAAGTCTGGTGATTGGAAGGACGATCATAGGGGAGACGGAAGACGTTTCTACACAGACGGTCCAAGGATTCATGAATATTTAAAGGAATTGAACAAAGAAACATTTGGAAAATATAATGATATTATCACAGTAGGGGAGATGTCATCTACAACCATAGATCATTGTATTCGCTACTCCAATCAAGAGGAAAAAGAATTATCAATGGTGTTTAATTTCCATCATTTAAAAATTGACTATAAAGATGGAGAAAAGTGGTCTTTAAAGGATTTTGATTTTGGGGAGCTTAAAAATATCCTTGATACATGGCAAAAAGGAATGGCAGAAGGTAAGGGATGGAATGCTGTATTTTGGTGCAACCACGATCAGCCCCGTATTGTTTCACGAATTGGGAATGATAAGGAATACCATAAGCAATCTGCAAAAATGCTTGCCACTGCCATTCATATGCTCAGAGGAACTCCGTATATTTATCAAGGCGAGGAGATTGGAATGAAAAATCCTTATTTTGATTCTATTGATCAATATAAAGATGTGGAAAGCTTAAATTATCATGACATTTTATGCGCTCAGGGTGTACCAAGAGAAGAAGTTTTAAATATTTTAAGCGTAAAATCCAGAGATAACTCCCGTACACCAATGCAATGGAATAATAAAGAAAATGGTGGTTTTACAACAGGAACTCCATGGTTGTCCGTTGGGGAAAGCTATCGTTCAATCAACGTCGAAGCGGCTTTACGTGACAAGGATTCTGTGTTTTATCACTATAAGAAACTTATTAAACTTCGCAAAGAATATGATTTGATTGCATACGGAAAATATGAATCGTTATCAAAAAAGCATCCGCAGGTATATGCATATATGAGAAGTTTTAAGGAGCAGAAATTAATCGTTCTAAATAACTTCTACGGAGAAAATACCCAATTTCTATTACCGAAAGAAATAAATATAGAAGGATATGAATCTAAAATTTTATTATCCAACTATGAAGATTCTCCTAAACTTAATCGTTCTACTTCCCTGCGTCCGTATGAATCGATCTGTTATCTGCTTGACCGTTACTGCTCCAATGGGGCTTGCATGGATTCTGACTACCAAACTTAAGAAAGCATTGGCTGACAAAACTCTGGAAGTCTGGGCTCCCTCTTAAATGGTAGGCCGGGAGAGTTCTGCTGCTAATATTTGAAAAACAACTAAACCCGAAAAACGACAAAGCTAATTAATTTGGTTTTGTCGTTTATTTACTTTCAAAATATATTACCTAAAAGCGGTTCAGCATATAAACGCGACAAAACTGCTCCATGAAGCCATTCTATTTCTACGGCGGTTTTGAGTAATCAAAGCTGCCAAGAAATATAAAACACATAATAAGTAGGTAAAGCCAAAGTAATTAAATATTCACTTTTAACTTACGCCATTTTAGTTCCAAAAGGGGAGGAACATAATTTTTCATTATATTCACAAGTTCATTTGAGGCATCAAATACTATGAGAAGTTTCAGATTTGGAGTAGGTATTGTACAAGGTGCAAGGACTAAGAATTGTCCGCCATACAATGAATTGGTTTTAATGGTACAATAGTGGTGATATAATCACAGATACATATATTGTGCATTGAAGGAGAGTATCCAAGCATTATGGACGAAAGGGCGAGAAGAAGCAGAAAAAGAACGAAGGACTGTAGCATCCATCAGAAACTGGAAGTGCGTAGATCCAGCATGCCAAAACACCGAAAAAAAAGAAAATTACCATATGTAGTTCTGCTGGGACTTTTGATAGTTCTGCTGGGAGTTTATTTTGCGATCAGCTTAAAATATAAGAATGTTTTTCTGCCGAATACGACCATCGGTGGCATTCCTATTTCTGGAATGACAGTAGAAGAGGTGAAAGCAGATATTGTAGAAGACATCAGACAGTATCAATTGGTTATAGAAGAACGAGGAGGAGGGCATGAGGTGATTCTAGGCAGGGATATCAGCCTGCAGCCAATTTTTGATGGATTTTTAGAAGAGATTTTAAACGCTCAAAATTCACTGTTATGGGGAATCCGGTTAATAAAAGGAGAAAGTTATCAGTATAGCTACATGGTGTGTTATGATAAAGCAAAGTTGGAAATGGTAATCAGTATGCTGGATTGTATGAATCCGGAGCAGATTACAGAACCTGCGAATGCATATCTCTTTTTCAAAAAAGAAGAAGGATTGCAGATTGCTCCGCAGGATGAGGGGAATGCCCCGATTCCGGAACAGCTCTCTGTGGAAGTTGAGAAGGCGGTTTCCAGACTGGCAGAGCAAATCATTCTAGAGGAACTGAATATTTATAAAAAACCGGATATTTTAGCAAACAGTCCACAACTGGTCAGCCAAAAGAAAAAATGGGAGACCTATACGAACGTAACGGTTATTTACCACTTTGGAAGCAGTATAGAATTGTTGGAAGGAGATACTATCCTCCAGTGGTTAGATATGGATGATGTAGGAAATGTCATAGTTGATCGGGGGAAAGTAGAAGAGTATGTGCAGGAAATGTCTGTAAAATACAATACCGCCTATTGTGCCAAAAAACTAAAAACTTCTTACGGTCAGGTTGTTACCATTACAAAAGGACACTATGGATGGATGATTGATATGGAGTCAGAAACTGATGCATTGATGGAAATTATAAAGTCAGGAGAGAGCCGGGAACGCGAACCAATTTATAAGCAGTCAGCAGCCAGCCATGATGGACCAGACTTCGGGAATACTTATGTGGAGATGAACCTCACGGCTCAGCATCTGTTTTTTTATAAGAATGGCAAACTGCTAATCGAATCGGATTTTGTATCTGGAGATGAGACCAAAGGCTGGAACACTCCAGCCGGAGCATATGAAGTAACCTACAAGCAGATGAATGCAACTTTAAAGGGAAAGAATTATAGGACACCAGTTAGATACTGGATGCCTTTTAACGGCAACATTGGTATGCACGATGGATACTGGCGTACCAGTTTTGGCGGAACTATCTATAAGAAAAACGGTTCTCATGGCTGTATTAATCTTCCTCCGGCTGTAGCAAAAATCATTTATGAAAATATAGAAGCAGGAACGCCTGTACTTTGCTATCATCTCAAGAATACAGAAACCCAAGAGATAACTACAGATTTTACTAAAAAAACAACGGGTTCTTCTAAAAGGAAAAATGAGACGGCACCACCAGTAAAAACGAAGCCTAAGACTGCGGTCGAAATAGTTCCTTCTTCTGAAACCACACAAACTGAAAGTGCCGCGGAACAAACATCTGTGCCAGAGACGTCGGTGGTGGAGTCTGCGCCGGCAGAAACAACTGCTAGTCGGAATGAAACCATATCCTCTGATTGGATGTCAGAGGAATCTGGGAATGCAATTTTGCAAGGGCCTGGAGATGTGCAATAGGATTCCACAAACGGAGCAGGCAGCAACAGGGCCGTTGATATACGAAACAATAATAAGTCATAATATAGGAGACGACAATGCCGATTAATTCATTTGAAAACTATCCGATGTCCTGGACTCCGGACAAGCAGAAGCTGACCTTCCCGTTCTATTACTGTCTCGCAGATATGTTGGAGCAGGAGATTAAAAGCGGAAAACTGACCGCAAACACGAAGCTGCCTCCACAGCGAGAACTGGCTGACTATATGGACTTGAATTTGAGTACGATTACTAAAGCATACAAGCTTTGCGAAATGCGAGGATTGATTCATGCTATTACGGGAAAAGGAACTTTTGTCACACCTTATGCGAATGTCTCCACCTCAACCGTAGAAAAAATTGCCAAATCAAAAATCGAACTTGCAGTCATCCACCCCTTTTATGAATCCAATACCACAATCCGGGACCTAACCATTGAGATTTTGAAAAAACCGTTTTCTGAGCAGCTTTTTGAATATTCACATCCCCTGGGTGACCGGGGGCAGATTCTGACGGCTGCCCGGTGGCTTAAGCGGTCAGGTTTAGAGGCGGATGAACATAATACCATGATTGCTGCCGGAGCACAGAATGCCCTTGCAACCATCCTGTCTTCTTTATTTGAGGCAGGAGATTGCGTTGCAGTGGATATTTATACTTATCCTAACTTTATCAGCCTGGCCAATCTCCTTTATCTTCAGTTGGTTCCCATTGAAAATGATGGGGCAGGGATGTTACCGGACCGACTGGAGAATGCCTGTACGTTACGCAAAATCAAAGGCATCTACATGATGCCCGCAGGAGGAAATCCAACTAATATTGCATTTTCTGAATCTAGAAAGCGTGAAATTGGAGAAATTATCAGAAAGAAAAATTTGATTGCCATAGAGGATGATAACTATGCTGTTTTACTTGAGGAACCTTATACTCCGTTGGCACTTGAAGCACCGGAACATTGTATTTATATCAGCGGGTTGTCAAAGCCTCTTTGCCCAGGACTCCGGATTGCTTATATGCATCTTCCAGACCAATTCATTGAAATAATGGAGCAGGGAATGTTTAGCCAGAATTTGAAAATTTCATCTTTAAACATGGAAATTGCAGCAGAAATTATCCGAAGTGGCCTGGACAGGAAAATTATACAAAAAAAGCGTAAGGCAACAGTGAAAAGAAATCAAATATATGCTTCTTATTTTCCGGAAAGTAGAACCTACATGGAATCCTACTATCAGTGGTTGTATCTTCCGGAACACCGTACTGGAAGAATCTGTGAGATGGAACTTTCACGGCAAGGAATCAGCGTGTTTGGGGCAGAACGTTTTTTATGTGGAAATCAGGGAAAGACAAATGCAGTACGGGTAGCAACCTGTTCTGCCGAGAGTGACGGACAACTCCGGAAAGGACTGGAGGGGCTGAAGAACTTCATACAGAACGACCGGCTAAGGGAGGAGCCTCTCTTTATTGTATGATATAAAATGATAAGACCTGACACCGACTAAAAAGAGAGACTAGAAACGGCAACCGCTGGTTTTTAACTGATTTTTAATAATTATTTATATTAGATAGCGAACCCGCAGTAAAGACTGAAATGCTTGCCTTCACAACGTTTCCGCTATCTTAGGTTCAATTATTCAAGGCATTATATCAGAATTATGTCTGCCACATTTACACAAAAATTTGGAAAGACCCAAATGAAATACCATAAAATGGATGCTATCCTTAAAACATTATTTCTAGAACATTTTTTAAATCACTCTCATTTCGAGATATATTTTCCAACTATATGCAATGTGAAATCGCCTGGGTGAGAAAATAAAATAACCCATTGTCCTTTGAAATCGGACAGCTTAAGCGGTCCGAATGTTGTCATAGCAGTAAAATCAGGGGCATGCATGCCAATGTTAACGTTCATAACTGATCCTTGAAATTAGCTCATGTTATTATATGACAATATCAATGAGGTGTTTCGAGATTATTATCGCTTATTCCCAAGTAAGGGAAATATGGTATTCCTTTTTCCCCTCCACATAAGGGATTTCCGTTCCTTCCACAGGTTTCCCATCCACCAGCATGGAACGGGTTCCATGATCACTCTCTTTGGTATGATCCACATGGATATAATAATCCGCTCCCCTAAATTTCCGGATGGCGGAAAATTCCCCGATGGAATCCGGCAGGCATGGGTCTACGATTAATCCGTTGAAACCAGGTCGGATCCCTAAGATATACTGGGAAATACATGCAAATGACCATGCAGCCGTTCCGGTCAGCCAGCTGTTCTTGGCTTCTCCGAAATGAGCCGCATCCTTACCGGCAATCATCTGTGCATAAACATAAGGTTCTGCTTTATAGGTTTCACTGTTTTCTTCCATATAGGCCGGAGAAGTGCGCCGATAGATTTCAAATGCCCGGTTACCCCTTCCGATCATGGTTTCTGCAATGGAGATCCAGGGATTGTTGTGACAGAAAATGCCTGCGTTTTCCTTGTAGCCAGGAGGATAAGAGGAGATCTCTCCAAGGCTTTCCTGGTAACCGGTGTATGACGGCTGCAGCAGAACGATTCCACAGGCCGTATCCAGCTTCTCTTTTACACTGTCCAAAGCTTTTTTTGCATGGCCTTCTTTAATACCGATACCACCCATGACGCAAAACCCTTGTGGTTCAATAAAGATCTGTCCTTCCCTGCATTCTCTGGATCCTACCTTCTGGCCAAATGCATCATAGGCGCGTAAAAACCAGCTGCCATCCCAGCCATGTTGAATCACGGCATCGTATACTTCCTGTACAGAATTCTCTGCTTCCCCAGCTTCATTTTTTAATCCCATCAAGCGGCAAACTTCAACGTACTCTTTTCCGTATTTTACAAACATCCCTGCGATCATTAAGGATTCTGCTACTGGTCCTTCCGAGGGGCCGGTGGTTTGAAAGGATTCTCCGGGCTCCGTGGAAAAGCAGTTTAAATTCAGACAGTCATTCCAGTCAGCCCGCCCAATAAGAGGCAGACCATGGGGGCCCAGGTGGGTCCTGGTAAATTGGAAGGACCGTCTCAAATGCTCCATAAGCGGCTGGCTTTTCTCCAGGTCATTATCAAAGGGTACGGATTCCTCTAAAATACTTAAGTCCCCGGTTTCCCTGATATAAGCCGATACACCGGCAATGAGCCACAAAGGATCGTCGTTGAATCCGCTTCCGATGTCCATATTCCCCTTTTTTGTAAGAGGCTGATACTGGTGATAGGCGCTTCCATCCTCAAACTGGGTGGAAGCAATGTCGATGATTCGTTCCCTGGCCCTTTCCGGGATCATATGTACGAACCCAAGAAGATCCTGGCAGGAATCCCGAAAACCCATACCGCGGCCGGTACCTGATTCGTAATAGGAGGCGGAGCGGGACATATTAAAGGTCACCATGCACTGATACTGGTTCCAGATGTTTACCATGCGGGCTGTTTTCTCATCGGCCATGGTAACGGAGTAGTTGGAAAGCAGCTCTTCCCAGTAGTGCTTTAATGCGGCGAGAGCCTCATCAACCTGTTGGTCCGTCTTATATTTTGACAGAACAGCCATGGCAGGTTCTTTGTTGATGACATTAGGAGCAATCCATTTTTGTTCCTTAGGATTCTCTGCATAGCCCAGCACAAAGATGAAACTGGTCTCTTCTCCAGGCTCTAAATGGAGCTTTAAGCGGTGGGAGCCGATGGGAGACCAGCCGCTTGCCATGGAATTCCCTGAGGTGTTATTTTTCACCATAAGCGGCAGCTGGTTGGAGCCATATACACCGACAAATGAGTTTCTGTCCGTATCAAAGCCCTGAATATCTGAATTGACAGCGTAATAAGCGTAATGGTTGCGCCGCTCTCTGTACTCTGTCTTGTGATAAATGACCGAGCCTTCTACCTCTACTTCTCCGGTGCTAAAATTCCGCTGAAAATTGGTCATGTCATCCACAGCATTCCATAAACAGAATTCCACATAGGAGAACAGGGTAAAATCTTTTGATTCTTTGCTTTCGTTTTTCAGGATAACCTTATGGATCTCACAGGTGTCATGTAGGGGCACAAAGGCTGTAACAGTGGCAGATAAGCCATTTTTTATTCCCTGGTAGCGGGTAACTCCCAGTCCGTGCCGGCATTCATAAAAATCCAGGGGTGTCTGGGTGGGCTGCCATCCAGGATTCCAGATGGTACCATTATCATTGATATAATAGTAGTGTCCGTTGCTGTCCAGAGGGACGTTGTTATAGCGGTACCGGGTCAGCCTTAACAGCTTTGCATCTTTATAGAAGCTGTAGCCGCCTCCGGTGTTGGAAACCAGGGAGAAGAAATCCTGGCTGCCCAGATAATTGATCCAAGGAAGGGGAGTATCTGGGGTTGTAATAACATACTCTTTTTCCTGGTCGTCGAAATATCCATATTTCATAATCGAATAACCCCTTTCTGATTAGGTGATAAATTTACTTAATTCGACATTTTACGAAAACGATTAAGAACAGAATTAGTGAGATATAGGGCCATAATAACTCATTAATTTTTAAATTACAATAGGTATTTATAAAAATTAATCGTCCAATGTTTGTATATTGGCAATATTGCATAAATTAGATTGATTAAAACTATATAAATTAGATGAAAAAACAAAAATATATTGCTTTTTCTTTCTGAAAGGAGTATATTGAGCTTACGAAAACGATTAAGTAAAAGGAAGAGACATATGATTTCAATGAAGGAACTGGCACAGCACTGTGGAGTCTCTGTTGCCACAGTAAGCAAAGCACTTAATGACCAGAGTGACATCGGGGAGAGTACAAAAACCAGGATCAAAGAAGCTGCGGTAGAGCTGGGATATTATCCCAACGCAGCTGCAAGGTCTTTAAAGACAAACAGAAGCTACAACATTGGCGTTTTATTTGTTGATGAGGCCAACAGCGGCCTGACTCATGAGTATTTTGCAGCGGTACTGGAAGCCTTTAAGGTGGAGGCGGAGAAACAGGGGTATGATATCACGTTTATCAATAGTCAGATAGGAACAAAGAAAGTCTCCTATTATGATCATTGTAAATACAGAAATGTGGATGGCGTGGTAATCGCCTGTGTAAATTTTGATAACCCGGAGGTGATCGACCTTTTGGGGGGCGACATTCCCGTAGTTACCATTGACCATATCCACGAAAACTGTTCCTCGGTTTTGTCCGATAACATTAAGGGAATCCAATCCCTGATGCAATATATTTATGAAAATGGTCACAGAAAGATTGCATACATCCACGGACAGATTAATACGGCCGTTACAAAGGCAAGACTTACAAGCTTTTACCGGTTTATGGAGAGCCACGATCTGTATATTCCGGACAATTATGTATTGGAAGCAGATTATCTGGATGTCAGCCAGGCGATGGCATACACCAGGGAACTGCTGGACAGAAAGGATCCCCCCACCTGTATTTTATACCCGGATGATACGGCATTAATCGGCGGGTTAAATGAAATACGGTCGAGAAGCTTAAAGGTTCCGGAGGATATCTCCATAGCGGGATATGATGGCAACCGGATCTCGCAGCTGTTGAATCCCAAACTGACCACCATACACCAGGATACGGTCGCCATTGGTATGCAGGCCGCTAAAAAATTAATTAGCTCCATCGAGAAGTCCAAGACAACTTTTACAGAACAGATCATTGTGGAAGGAGAGCTGTTAAAAGGGGAATCGGTTGGAAAAGCAACTATATAATGATAGTTCATATCAGAAAAGGAGAGGGTAATATGAGGAAGAAAGTAGTAAGCGGATTGCTGTGTGCTGCAATGGCAGCAACACTGATTGGAGGCTGCAGTTCCAAGAGCGCTCAAAGTACTCAGAGCGGTAGTGGAACTACTGAGGCCACCAGTAAGGAGGCAACAGAAGAAAAGGGGGCTGACAGTACAGAGGGGAAAGTTGTCAATATCTATGTCTGGAATGATGAATTCAAGGCAAGATATGAGGATTATTATGCTTCCAAGCTGCCTGAAGGGTATACGGTGAACTTTATAACAACCCCCAGTGAAAACAATGCATATCAGAATGCTCTTGATGAGGCTCTGTTAAATCAGGCTGATGCAAAAGCGGATGACAAAGTTGATATGTTTCTGGTAGAGGCGGATTATATTTTGAAATATGTGAATTCCGACAGTACCACTGATTTAAAGGATATCGGCATCACGGATCAGGATATGTCCAAACAATATAACTATACCAAGGAGATCGCCCAGGATGCAAACGGTGCGCAGAAGGGGATTTCCTGGCAGGGCTGTCCTGGACTCTATATTTACCGCCGTTCCATTGCAAAGGCTGTGCTTGGAACAGACGATCCGGCAGAAGTCCAGAAGGCAATCAATGATTGGGATTCCTTTGACAAGACTGCGGAAAAGGTGAAAGAAAAAGGGTATTATATGGTATCCGGTTTTGATGATACCTATCGTACCTTTTCCAATAATGTTTCCGCTCCCTGGGTTGATGGGACTAAGGTTGTCATTGATCCTAACATGGAAAAATGGGTGGAGCAGACAAAAGATTATACGGATAAGGGATATAACCAGAAGACCATCCTTTGGGCAGCAGAATGGGCTGCCGGCCAGGGACCGGAAGGAAAAGTATTCGGCTATTTCATGCCTGCATGGGGTGTGGACTTCGTTATGGCAGGAAACTCCCTTGAAAAAGCAGAAGCGGATGGAGGAAAACAGGAAGTAGGAAATGGCTGTTATGGTGACTGGGCGGCAACCATTGGTCCGGAGTCCTATAACTGGGGCGGAACCTGGATTTGTGCTGCTAACGGAACTGATAATGCGGATATTGTAGCGGATATTATGAGAACCATTTGCTGTGATGATGCAACGATGAAAAAGATCGTAGAAGAAAAGAATGACTTTGTCAATAACAAGACAGTTATGGAAGAATTGGCAAAGAGTGATTATAAGTCCCAATTCCTCGGAGGGCAGAATCCGCTTCAGATGTACTGCGATGCGGCTGAAAAAATTGATATGAGTAAAATTTCTCCTTATGACCAGGGCCTTAATGAAGAATTCCAGACTGCAATGCATGATTACTTTAATGGGGCTGTTGACAAAGATACTGCACTGAAGAATTTTTACACCGCAATTACTGAAAAGTACCCGGAATTAAAGACAGAATAGTTATGAGCTGCAGGGCGGGGATATCCCGCCCTGTATAAAACAGGAGGTTTTGCAATGGTAAAAGAAAAGAAGGCAAAGACCAGAAAAAAAATCAGCTATGCGAAATGGGGATATATTTTTCTGATACCGTTTTTTGCCACTTATTTGATTTTCTCCTTTATCCCCCTGGTGAATACTTTTTATAACAGCCTATTTGAAAATTATCGTTCCGGATTGTCGCAGATCGGTCCTAACTTTGTAGGACTGCAAAATTACGTATCTATTTTTCAAAGTGACTTACTTAAGTATCTGGGCAATACCATGATTCTTTGGATCATCGGCTTTATTCCCCAGATTATCATTTCTTTGATTCTGGCAGTCTGGTTTTCGGATTTTAAGTTAAGGTTAAAAGGAAGCACTTTCTTTAAGACCATAATCTATATGCCAAATGTCATAATGGCGGCTTCTTTTGCCATGCTGTTTTTTGCTTTGTTCTCCGATGACGGCCCTATGAATAACCTGCTTATAAACCTGGGGATTTTAAACAGCCCTTTCCGCTTTCTGGCAACCGTTTGGGGAACCAGGGGTCTGATCGGGCTCATGAACTTTATGATGTGGTTCGGAAATACAACGATTCTTTTGATGGCTGCGATTCTTGGTGTGGATGCATCTTTATTTGAAGCGGCTTCCATTGACGGAGCAAAATCTCTGCAGATATTCACAAAGATAACCATGCCCACCATTAAGCCTATTTTTATTTATGTCCTGATCACTTCCCTGATCGGCGGTCTGCAGATGTTTGATGTGCCTCAGGTACTGACGAATGCAAAGGGGAGTCCGGACAGAACCAGTACTACCCTGATTATGTTTTTGAATAACCATCTCTACAGTAAGAATTATGGCATGGCAGGTGCCTTATCGGTAATACTTTTTGTCATTACGGCAGCACTCAGTCTGGTGGTATTCTTTGTACTGACCGGTGCAGGGAAAAAGAGAGGAGGAAAGTAATGGGCAAGTCGATGAATATAAAGAAGGCTGTTGCGTATGTATTTTTGTCACTTTTGGCGTTTTTATGCCTCTTCTTCTTTTATTGCCTGATCATAAATGCAACCAGGTCTCATCCAGAGATTTCAAAGGGATTTTCCTTTATTCCGGGTAAGTCCTTTGGTTCCAATTTGTATAACGTACTTCATAATAAGAATCTTCCGGTTGTATACGGGATCGTCAACAGTCTTCTGATAGCCGGAAGCTCTGCAGCGCTTGCGGTATATGTTTCTGCTCTGACTGCTTATGCCATTCATGCTTATGAATTCCGGCTGCGAAATGTGGCTTATCTGTTTATCGTTTTGATTATGATGATCCCCAATCAGGTAACGACCCTTGGTTTTTTAAGGATGATCAGCAAAATGGGGCTTATGGACAGTTTTGTCCCTCTTATCCTTCCTTCCATGGCTGCTCCGGTGGTGTTTTATTTCATGGTTTCCTATTTTGAGAGCAATCTTCCCCTTGAGATCATCGAATCGGCAAGAATCGATGGATCCCATGAATTCTACACCTTTAATACGATTGTAATTCCCATTGTCAAGCCGGCACTTGCGGTACAGGGGATCTTTGCATTCGTGGCTTCCTGGAATAATTACTTTGTACCCTCTTTGGTGCTGAAATCCAATGCCAAAAAGACATTGCCGATTCTGATTGCACAGCTTCGGAGTGCCGATTTCCTGAAGTTTGATATGGGGCAGGTTTATATGCTGATTACCATAGCAATTGTACCGGTAGCGATTATTTATTTATGCTTATCTAAATTTATTATCGGCGGTGTGACTGCCGGCAGTGTGAAAGGATAAAGAGATGAATTTCAAAAAAGACTTTATATGGGGGACTGCGACTTCATCGTACCAGATCGAGGGAGGCGCACAGGAAGATGGCAAAGGTAAGTCCATCTGGGATGTATTTGCCCGGGAGGAGGGAAGGATCTTTGAAGGACATACCGGAGAATTGGCATGTGATCATTACCACCGCATGAAAGAGGATGTAGCTCTGCTTGGAGAATTGGGAGTAAAAGCGTATAGGTTCTCTATTTCCTGGCCCAGAATTTTTCCAAAGGGCTGTGGTTCGTTAAATAAAAAAGGATTAAAGTTTTATTCCGATTTAGTGGATGAATTGCTGAAATACGGAATCACTCCTTATGTAACCCTGTATCACTGGGATTATCCCAATGAACTGGAGATGCAGGGCGGCTGGCTGAATCCGGAAAGTCCGGAATGGTTTGCCACTTATACGGAAGCCGTGGCAAAAGCATTGGGAGACCGTGTAAAGCATTTCTTTACGTTCAATGAACCGCAGATATTTACCTGGCTTGGATATGATAAATGCATTCATGCTCCCGGGATCAAATACCCGGTGGAAAGATTGCTTATCATGTGCCGTCATATTGCGCTGGCTCATGGAAGGGCGGTACAGGAGATAAGGAAATTGATACCGGACAGCAGGGTTGGTTATGCGCCTACCTGCGGTAATGCCTATTGGCCTGTTGATGAAACGGATGAACTGATCGATGCCGCCAGAAGGCTTCAGAATTCCTTTGGGAAAGAAGATTGGATTTACTCCTCCGCATTCTGGAATGAACTGTTTTTAAAAGGAGCATTTCATGACAGATGTAAAGAGTTGTTTGGGCCTCTGCTTCCGGTTATAACGGAAGAAGAACAAAAACTCATTAGCCAGCCTCTGGATTTTTGCGGGATGAACCTGTATCAGGGAACCTCAGTCAACCATGATAATCAGGGAAAGCTTTTGCTTGGAAAGCTCCCGGTCGGACATGGAAAGACCGGAATGGGTTGGCCGATTACGCCAAAGGCCATGTACTGGGCGGTCCGCAATTTTTATGAGACCTATCGGCTTCCTGTGATTATTACGGAAAATGGTATGTCTGCTCTTGATGTGATTTCCCTGGATGGGGGCGTTCATGACCCTGGCCGGATTGATTACCTAAAGCGTTATCTGACAGAGCTGGAGCGGGCAATTACTGATGGTGCGGATGTCACCGGGTATTTCCTTTGGAGTTTTTTAGATAACTTTGAATGGGAAAAGGGGTATGACGACAGATTCGGAATTGTTTTTGTAGATTATGAAAGCCAGACCAGGATTCCTAAGGACAGTTTTTATTGGTACCAGGATTTAATAAAGGAAACAATTCAATAATGATACGAATAAAGTGCGGTTCCAAATATTCAGGAACCGCACTTTATCTATTTTCTTCCTATTTACCTATCATACGGTATAGCTTAAGATCCTGTCTGAACCTCAGCCTGTCCGTCTGGTGCTTCCTCTTCTTCAATGCTTTCGCCCTGGGGGGTGATGGTTACATGAAGCTCATTGCCGATATTGTCTTTAGCAGTGATGTTTAAATTGTCCTTTATAAGCTCAAAGGTTACACGGCCTGTACTCCGGTCTATGGACATGGGAGCAATATCCTGGTTGTCCTCATCACAGGCAGAAATAGAGGAATAATCCACGCCGGACTGGCTGTCTTCCAAACGGAAGTAAAGAATTCCGTTTTCAACTACCTTATCCTTAATGACTGGAGGTGTGTCATCTAAAACATCCACCTGTTCATCTATAACGGTCTTCATTTTGTTAAAGCATGTAAGCTTTACTGTAAGCGTTCCGTTACTTTTAAGGACTGCAGAATAGGTCTTAAGGCCTGTTTTCGTTATCTCAACGGGTGAACCGTTTAAAGACACCTCCATGCTATTCACGGGAAGCAGGGATTTGATCTTAAGCTCCATGGTTGTGGATATATAATCGCTGCTTTCACCGATTGTAATCTCGCCCTTTGGTCTGGAAGTTACCAGAAAAAAGATCAGGCCATTAATAACGATGAAAGGAAGCACATAAAACAGAAGGACCGATAGAAAACCGTTTTTCCCCGTATCATTTCTATTGCCGGAGCGCGTTTTTCTGTGGTTTGGTCTGATTTGATTGTTATATTGGTTCATACTGATTCCTTTTCCTCCTGATGGTTTTTACGCCTATAAGCATATCAGAAAATGATGGATCTTACAAGATTATCTATTAAATCGTAATAATTTAATTTATTCTTACAGAATGCTGAGTTTATGCGTGTTTCAGCGGTATTTCCCCGGAAGATCTACCGGGGAAACCTCAAACACCATCAATAGAAGGTTAGAATTTAATCCTTAAATACAATTGTATAATAAAGAATTATTTGTTTGTTACCACAAGGGCATGTACAGCCTAAAAAAACTGTACTTTCCTGGTTAAAACAAAAACCAAAAATGTGTCCAAAAAGGTTGATTAAAAACAAGAAAAAATTCAGTTCTTTCTCTAATTCGCATGTGCTGCAATAAGTGAAAACTTGAGCATACCACATTTTACATGGTCTACGATCACAACATCTGGGGATGTCCCAATCAATTTTAAATTTATTTCTGAGTAATTCAATTTTTTCATCATCTGATTTTCCTTCTATGGCTTCTAATACTTCTTCTTTCAATTCTTCTAATGCCATTTCCTGTGATTTCATAATAATATTGCGCCCCCTTTTATATTTACTTACAATATAATAATATTCGATATAAATCTTTTTGACACAAGCCCTGCTTATACCCTTTGGATTGCGGTGATCGTATAAGGACTGTGAGGGTATTTATACATGCCTGAAGGCTATTATCTGCTCCTCTGCCTGTCCAATACCTGTGCTGGTTTACATTGAAGCAGAGCCGGCAAGATTGGGGAAATCCTGCCGGCTGTGTGAAAAAATTGTTTAAGAGTTGTTCTGTGAGGTGGGTTCAGAAGCTCTTGTCCTCTGAACCGTGTTCCATGCATAATTAGGAGGGGCATAGAACGATGATATTTTAAGTGGGACATTGCCGATATTAATGATGTTATGCCATATACCGGCAGGTACTAATATAACATAATTAGAAAATGCGAGATACTGTCCGTACAATGAGAGTTGAGTTTCCCCTAGCTGAACTAAGCCTAGACCATCTTCTATTCGTAAAATCTGGTCGTGATCAGTGTGGACTTCCATACCAATGCTCCCATGGACAGGAATGCTCATGAGAGTGACCTGTAAATAGGTTGCCGTCCATAAAGTCGAACGGAAATTATCGTTTTGCTGTGCTGCCTTATTGAGATCAATAACTAAAGAGTTCGGTCCATAGTCATAGGGGAAAGTTGGCGTATTTGCAGCATCACGATTTGAGTTTTCTGAATTAGACATGCACTTAGTCACCTTTTATATATTCTATACTAATATATGTGACATAAATATCACTGCTATTAAAAATCAGGAATTTCAGAAAAAAGAATATACGGATTTACCTGGAACCGCCAATATTATTCCTACGTACCAGGAAACAGTACCGTCATGACTGCTGATTTATATTGATGATGCAATTAGCTTCATGGTAGAATTAAGGAAATAAAGGCAATTAAGGCAATTTGGGCTTAGGAATTAGTATGCAGGGGGGATTTTATGAAATTCAAAGCTATGGAAAAGAAATATAATAATGGATATTCAGGTTTGATAGGTACTGATCGATGGCTATATTCTTTTGATAATTATATTAGCCTATATGAAATAAAAGAATTAAAGGAAATGAATGAGCCGATAAAAGGAAATGAACTCACCTTTTTTTCTTATCCTGATGGCTATAGCTACACTCCATATGAATTAGAATATGGAATTTATTATGAGCATATAATTTTTATTGAAGGTATTATATATTTCATAAGGGCGGATTTTAATATAGATCAGGTTTATATAATCAAATATATACCGGATAAGAATGTTTTAACGGAAATTGCTAATTTTGATATGAAAGATCTGAATTTATATAATATAAGGCTTGCTAAATACCCATTGATGCTTATTAGTGTTGATCATGAGTGTATCGTGTATTATCCTGAAAAATTAACAATAAAAATGGATGCCAGGGATAGCTTTATTGTTAGAGATGGGGATGTTTTTTATTTTAATCGATGGGTAGAAGAAGGCATTGATGAAAATGATAATGTAACATCAGACTATAAATATTATGACAATATAGTGAGAGTCAGTAAATCAGGAGAAGTTTTATCAATAGAAAAAGGTAACTTAAGTGAAATGCCAAATGGAGAAATGTGGATTTTATAAAAGGGGAGGCCTAATCATATGAGAAATCAGTTGAAGTTAGTTGCAGAGTCTTATGACAAAGCTATTGATTTAGGACGAAGAGGCATTGACTTGTACAAAGAACTTCCAGAATACATTACAAGTGATCCTAATTATCTTTTATTTCAAAAAATGCAGATGGATGGAATGCTTTCTGATAGTGACCGGCAAGAAATTATAGATTATTTATCGCCAGCTATAGATATGAAATTTATTGATCTTGGGTGTTGCCTAAACTTAATGTTTCGCGGCTATGATAATTGGCCATCCACATATTATGGGGTTGATATAAGCAGCAAAACCATTCAGTTACTAAACGGGTTTGTTGAAAAGCATCATTTGACCATTGGTTCTTTATATTGCGGCAGTATGCATGAAACGCCATATGATACAAACTTTTTTGACATAGGATCATGTATTGGTTCCCTCGAATATTTTAAAAAAGACTTTATTGAAAAAGCTATTACGGAAGCCCATCGTATCCTGAAGCCTTATGGGAAGTTTGTCCTTGATGTTCCGGACCTTGGAAGTCCTGAGTTTCAAATTACAATGATGATAGAGGATTACTTAGGTAGAACAGATCAATATGATATGCCATCTCAGGAATTTGAAGATATGTTGAGTAATTACTTTGTAATCGTGAATAAAGAAAAAGTAGGGCCTATGTTTCAATATTTCTTGAGTTGTAAAAAGTAATAGAGAGGTTTGCAATATCTAGTAAAACGACACTTATCCACAATATTGTGGAAACAATTGTGGATTGAGTGTTAATGTCTGAAAATACGACACTAAACTGCAAATTATTACATGCTGAAGCTTTTAGTTATACACAGTTTGGAAAGTGAGACAGTAGAAAGTGATCTGGCGCATTAACCAGATAGGTCATAAGTAAAAGGCGAGTATCCAAATAGCACGGATTCACTCGCCATTTTTTATTATTTATTAATGGGAATTTTCTTATTATTTACATGCACGATCAACAATGACAGCAGCAAGAGATGAATTGTTAATAGTGGTTATACCTATTGTAGCTGCGCCAACTGGAGTAACTACTACACGATAGTTACAGCATTCATCACAGGTTGTATCACAATCACATACAGAGAATGAGAAGGTATTAGTAAAGCCACCACCTTCAGAAAATTCAACAGGGGGTGAAAATGTCCAGATTGGTCCTACTGGAATAGGTGCCATTTGATTGCCGCATTGTTTAAAAATCTGGAAGTTAAGAACTAAAGTTGCAGAGATAGCAATGATGTTACTTGTAAATTCTAATTGAATACATGGGTGGTTCATGCATTTTGTATCCACATTTACAGTAGCTAATGTAAATGTAACTCCGGCAGAGGTATCGACAGGAATTGTTACAGTTCCTGTTGATGTACCGCATCTTAAGGATGTTCTATTAGGTTTTAAAGCTCTTTGGATTCTCTCAGATTTACAAACGCATTTTCGTTCGCTGCATTTTTGATCACAATCACAACATATTACTCTATTATCAAATCCATCACTATATTCATTGGCATTCATAAATAATCCTCCTTATCCTAATCTTACATTTTAAAGAATTTATCTATATCTTTATAGTCTATTATATTCCAAAGCCGATTCTTAGTGATTTTAGCCCTGAGGCTGATGATGAATATACAGATATGGGAAAAGGGCAGCCTAGTGAATTATGCTCTGTTAAATCGGAATTATTTGTGTTAATATAGTAAGGAGGTTTTAGAAAGATCAAAAGGAGACTCAGTATGGTCGAGAAGGCTGTTGCATTTGCAACCAAGTCCCACGAGGGGACCTTTCGGAAAGGGACGAAGATTCCCTACATCGTCCATCCCTTAGAGACGGCAGTCATCGTTGCGCTGATGGTAACGGATGAAGAGCTGATCTGCGCCGCACTATTACATGATGTGGTGGAGGATACGGGTGTTACGGAGGAAGAGCTTAAAGAAAAGTTCGGACTTCGGGTGGCTGAACTGGTTATGGAAGAAACAGAAGACAAAACTAAGTGCTGGAAGGAACGCAAATGCGCGACACTTGATCATTTAGAAAATGCTTCCAGAGAAAGCAAGATCCTTGTTTTGGCGGACAAGCTGAGCAATTTAAGAACCACTGCAAGAGACTATTTTTTAGTGGGAGATGACCTTTGGCAGCGCTTTAACGAAAAAAACAAGTCAGAACACGCCTGGTATTACAAGGGGGTCGCAAAACGCCTTACAGGTCTTGAGGAGTTTCCTGCTTATCAGGAATATATAAAATTGTGTGAAAGAGTTTTTGAATAAAATATGGACAAATACAGAAAAAAGGCAGGGCTTAATTTAAAAAAAGCTCTGCCTTCTGTTGATCCTTACGTCAGGACCCTTAAAGGGTTTTCGCCCGGTCCGCAATGTTTTTGTGAAAGTTGATGACCTGATGCTCGTAGGTCTCTTCCATGAGCGGCGAGGTGATGATGAAATCTGCGGTTGCCCTGGTGTTGGCAATGGGTATATCGTAAACCTGGGCAATACGTAAAAGTGCTTTCACATCCGGGTCGTGAGGCTGTGCGGTGAGAGGGTCGGAAAAGAAGATGACCAGGTCGACTCTTCCTTCCACAATCTTTGCGCCGATCTGCTGGTCACCACCTAAGGGGCCGCTGTTGTAGCCCTTTACGGGAAGTCCTGTCTGATCCGTGATCATCCGTGCCGTTGTTCCGGTGCCGCAGAGAGTATGCTTTTCCAGAGCCGATTTATGCTCCTTGCACCATTCGATCAATGCGTGCTTTTCGTTGTCATGAGCAATTAGTGCGATGCTTTTTTTCTTTTCCAGTGTGAATGTAATAAAGTCATTTGATAACATCCGGTTCCTCCTGTGAGCAGCAGCTTCCTGTATGTAGCTTTAGCCATAAGGCTTAGTTTGGAATGATACTCTGCAATGAATAAGTAATGGAAAGATCTTTTCTTGAATATTCTTTTTTGAAGTTCTGAATAATGCGCTTTAACACCAGCTCGCCGTTTTCATAGGTTGCCGTGGGCAGAAGCAATAGGTATTGGCTTACGCTGTAGCGGCAAAAGATATCTCCTCTGCGCAGGGATTTACGGATAGATTCTCCAAGCTCATCCATCGCCCTTGTCTGGACAGCAGGCTTTAAAAGCTCTCCCTTTAGATTGCTGATGGTCAGAAGGCATAAGAAGATGGAGTCACCGGTTCGCTGGATCGCCCTTGTTTCCAGCTGATAGATGTCCCGGAACACAGAGGGTTCACAACTAAAGGCCCCGCTGTTCGTGCCGCCCTCTGAAAGAATCTCCTGTATGGTGCTAAGATCCATGGTAATTCCATGCTTCTTATCACTGATAAGCTTGTATAGGTCCTTAAATCGAATGGACGGAGTGATGGCAAATTCGTTATAGAACATGTCAGTCACATGATGGTAATGTTCCATAGCCATTAGCTGGTTGCCGCTTTGGTACAGTGCATAGACCAGGTAATAATGAGCTTCTTCGCTATAGGAATCGATGGCAATGGCCTGTTGGCATACATCGATGATGGTGGGATAATCCTTTCTTTTCTCCAGAAGGAATAAAGTTTTTTGGATCAGTTTTTGATAAAGGGTGTGATAATAAGTGTGGATCGGTACCACCCAGGATTCCCACTCTGATTTTGGAAGAAAGTTTCCCTTGTACAGGGCAAAGGCCTCTAGACAAAGGGCTAAACGGTCATCCTCGGAAAGACCGTGGGCCTCTAATTGGGCGCACAAGTCCTCAAACTGGTCGGTATCGCAGACCGTGATAAGGTCTTTCGTCCAGCCGTAGGCTTTACGGTTCTGGAAAACCAGCTCCTGTGTGGGATATCCCAGAGGCTCTAAAAGTTTGCGTACACGGAACATTAAGGTCTTTAAGGCTCCTGCCGGGTTATTGCTGGCTTCATCTTTCCAAAACAGATCAATAAGTTCTTCTACCGGAATATCCCGACCTCGAAACGTAATAAGATATTCTAAAAGGCTCCAGGGTTTTTTTGCTTGATTATTCTGGTCTACGATCGTCCTGTCCCCCATGGATATGGAGAATCCTCCCAGCATATTTACATGAACGATAGATTCTTGGTTTTTCATATAATGTCTCCATATTAACATTTTCTTTTTTTAGTATATAGAAAAAAAGTGGAAAAGTCTAGCATTGCTTATAAAAGATTGTGATTTTTGTTAAAATACGGTATACTTAGGGAGGAAAAAAATCATTTGAGAAAGCAGGAATGAGCATGAAAAGCAAAAAATTGGCCTTTGGCGTTCTTATCATAGCCGTTATTTTTCTGGCTGTGGGTGTAGGAAAGCTCTATTCTGATTTTAAAACAAGAGATCATGCCGAACAGCAGTATGAAAGCCTTGCGGAGCTTGCAAGGGAGACTACGGCCGGGGAAACTAAGGCCAGTATCCCGGAAGCAGAAACAAGCGCTGTTTATGTTTCCCCCATTGATTTTGAGAAACTGGGAAAAATCAATCCGGATATCGTGGGCTGGATCAGGATTGAAGGCACGGTCATCGACTACCCCATTGTGCAGACGGATAACAATGAAACTTATCTGGATACGGATTTTGAGGGCAAGAAGAGCGTAGCCGGAGCCATTTACCTTGATTATGAAAGCGAACCTGACTTTTCCGGCCGGCATAACATAATATACGGGCATCACATGAAGAACGGATCGATGTTTAAGGACATCATAAAGTACAAGGATGAGGCTTTTTTTAAGGAACATCAGGATATTTATATTTATACGCCGGAGAGGGAATACCATTTGAGGCCCATCACCGCACTTTATACGGATGCCTCCCCCATCCGCAGGAAGACCGTGTTTGAAACAGACGAAAGCTTTCAGGCATATGTGGAGGAGATGACAAAGGACGGCCTGTTTCTTAAAAAGCCGGAAGAGCCGGTGAGACAGCTTTGGTCTTTTGTAACCTGCAGCTATGAGTTTAATGATGCAAGAACCATTCTATACGCCTGTGAGGTACCTAAGGGCGAAGATTAGAGGGTTATAGGCATACATACTGTTCTGTATGATCTGCAGACTGATGAAAGGAAGATATTATTATATGGGAAAATATTTTGGAACAGATGGCTTCCGCGGGGAAGCCAATGTAACGCTTACAGTGGAGGATGCCTATAAGGTGGGCCGTTTCTTAGGCTGGTACTATGGGCAGAAGAATCCGGATGAAGTATGCAGGATTGTCATAGGAAAAGATACGAGACGCAGCAGCTACATGTTTGAATACTCTCTGGTGGCGGGCCTTACCGCATCCGGAGCCGATGCATACCTGCTTCATGTTACTACAACTCCTAGCGTATCTTATGTAGTGCGCACCGAAGGATTTTCCTGCGGCATCATGATTTCCGCCAGCCATAATCCTTACTATGATAACGGAATAAAAGTAATTAACGAAAAGGGTGAGAAGCTGGAAGAGAGCGTGACCCTGGAAATAGAAAAGTATCTGGATGGAGAGACGGTCGAACTACCTATGGCTAAACGCGATAAAATCGGCCGTACCATAGATTTTGCTGCAGGAAGAAACCGTTATATCGGCTATTTGATTTCAACAGCTACCAGATCCTTTAAGAATAAAAAGGTGGCTCTGGACTGTGCAAACGGCAGCGCTTCCGCCATTGCCAAGAATGTTTTTGATGCCTTGGGAGCTGAAACCCATGTGATCAGCAATGAACCCAACGGCTTAAACATCAATACAGGATGCGGTTCCACTCACATCGGGCAGCTTATGAAATTTGTTAAAGAAGTGGGAGCCGATGTGGGCTTTGCCTATGACGGGGATGCGGACCGGTGTATTGCGGTGGATGAGAACGGTGAAGTGGTGGATGGAGATGCCATTCTGTACATTTGCGGCAAGTATATGAAGGAACAGGGAACCCTTAAGAATAATAAGGTGGTGACCACCATCATGTCAAACTTCGGTCTATACAAGGCCTTTGAGCGGGAAGGCATTGAGTTTGAGAAAACGGCGGTAGGCGATAAGTATGTTTATGAAAATATGTCGGCAAACGGAAATTGTCTGGGCGGAGAGCAGTCCGGCCATATAATTTTCAGTAAGCATGCTACCACGGGAGACGGTATCTTGACTTCCTTAAAGGTAATGGAAGTCATTCTGGAAAAGAAGGAGAGCCTTGGGAAACTAGTTTCCGAGCTTGAGATCTATCCCCAGGTACTTAAAAATGTCCGTGTCCACGATAAGACGGCGGCCCAGGATGATGAGGCGGTTAAGGCTGAAGTGGAAAAAGTTGCGGAAAGCCTTGGAAACAGTGGAAGGATCCTTCTTCGCCAGTCAGGAACAGAGCCTGTGGTACGGGTCATGGTAGAGGCCGCTGATCTGGATACCTGTGAGAAATATGTGGATCAGGTCATAGAAGTAATGAAAGAAAAAGGCCATCTGCTTTCCTAGAAGCTTGTTAAAAGAATAGAAAGTGATCCAAAGTCCGGAGAAGCTTCCGGTTTTGGTAGCTTTCTATTTTTTTGCAGGTATGCGTAATTGTAAATCAGGACAATTCATGATATGATTAAGGTCTGATGCAACAAATTGTTTTTGGGAGACCAGGAAATATGGATAATAGAGAATTTTCAAATTTAGGAGACCAGATCAGGGATTCGGTGCAGAATGCTATTGATTCCATGGATTTTAACCAGCTGAACAGAACCATATCCGATACGGTTAATTCTGCCCTGGAGGAAGCCAGGAGCCAGCTGATTAAGGGGACGGAGTTTAGGAAGAACATACCGCCCGGAAGCTTTAGCAGCCAAAGAACTGAAAAAACAGAGACATACCAGAAAACGGAGTGGAGCGGAGCATCGGTACAAAGAGAGAGCCGTGAAGACGGACCTGGATACCGGGCGTTTCAGACCAGCCGGGATGTTTTAAAAAGAACCGGTGACGGACAAGGGGAACTGGCGCAGTTAAACCAGACAGGCCGTGTATCAGGTGTTTTGTATACGGTGTTTGGGAGCATTGGTATTGGTATAATACTGATTCTTCTTTTAGTTGTCTGGATTGTGGCTCTGGTGGTGAAGCCGGTTATCTGGGCTGTGGCAGGTGCAACCTTAATCTTACTTCTGTTAGGCGGCGTATCCGGTTTTATGCTTCGCGCAGGAATCGGCATCCGGGACAGGTTAAAGAGAGCCAGAATTTATGCGAAACAGTCAGGTAAGCGGATGTACTGCAGCATTGAGGAACTGGCAGGAAACATTGGAAGATCCCGTGATTTTGTATTAAAGGACGTCCAAAAGATGATCAAGCTTGGAATTTTTAAGCAGGCATATCTGGATGAACAAAAGACCTGCCTGATCTTAAGCGAAAACACCTACAGGCAGTATCTGGAATGCCAAAAGGCACTTAAGGAAAGGGAACTGGAAGAAGCCAGAGAAAAAGAAAAGGAAGAGATTCCTTCAGAGGAAATAAAGCAGATGATGGCCGACGGCCAGAACTATTTAAGGATATTACGGGAGGCCAATGATGCCATACCGGGGGAAGTGATTTCCCAGAAGATTTCAAACCTTGAACATGTGATCCGTAGGATATTTGAATCGGTTTCCAAACATCCCGGGCGGATCGGAGAGATGGAGCGCTTTATGGAATATTACCTTCCCACAACGGTAAAACTGGTAAATGCGTACCGGGATTTTGACAGCGTGGGAACCCAGGGGGCCAATATTTCTTCCGCAAAGGCGGAGATAGAGAGAACTCTTGACACAATAAACCAGGCCTTTGAGCGGCTGCTTGATGATCTTTATCAGGCTGCTGCCTTGGATGTTTCTACAGATGCATCGGTGATCCAGACGATGTTAAAAAAGGATGGCTGGGCGGAAAGTGATTTTACAGGAGGTATGAAGAATGAGTAAGGATATTGAAGATATGTTAAAGGAAGCTCCGGAACTGACCCTGTCTCCTCTTGGGCCCGGCGGTATGGAAGAAACCCAGCTGGTGCAGACAGAAAGCGTTCTTAAAGTGGTGGAGGAAGCACCGGCAGCTGATTTAACGCCGGAAGAAGAAAGACGAGTGGCTGACTTTGCGGAAAAGATCGATTTAAAGGATTCCAATCTGATTCTTCAGTATGGAGCCGGAGCCCAGAAGAAGATTGCCGATTTTTCGGAAGCAGCTCTTGATAATGTAAAGTCCAAGGATCTGGGGGAAGTGGGTCAGATCCTGTCAGAGGTGGTTGTCGAGCTTAAGAGCATCGAGGTGGAGGAAGAAGAAAAGGGCCTTTTCGGCTTTTTCAAAAAGAGCGTAAACCGGGTGGAAGGCATTAAGGCAAAGTATGCAAAGGCAGAAACCAATATAAACCAGATCTGCAAGGTCCTTCAAAACCATCAGATCCAGCTGTTAAAGGACATTGCCCTTCTGGATAAAATGTATGATTTAAATACCACGTATTTTAAAGAACTTACCATGTATATTATGGCCGGAAAGCGGAAGCTTGCCAGGGTGCAGCAGGAAGAGCTGCCGGCACTTTTAGAGAGGGCTGCAAAAAGCGGACTTCCGGAAGATGCCCAGGCAGCCAATGACTTGTCTTCCATGCTGAACCGTTTTGAGAAGAAGCTTCATGACCTGGAGCTTACCCGCATGATATCCATTCAGATGGCGCCTCAGATCCGTCTGGTCCAGAACAATGACACCTTAATGACGGAAAAGATACAGTCGACCCTGGTGAATACCATTCCTCTTTGGAAGAGCCAGATGGTACTAGCCATCGGAATCAGCCATTCCGAGCAGGCGGCAAAGGCCCAGCGGGAAGTGACAGATATGACCAATGATCTTTTAAAGAAGAATGCAGAGGTATTAAAAACCGCAACCATTCAGACGGCAAAGGAATCAGAACGGGGAATCGTGGACATGGAGACACTTAAGAAGACCAATGAATCCCTGATAACAACTTTGGATGAAGTAGTCCGGATCCAGGCGGATGGCAGGACAAAACGCCGGGAAGCAGAAGTGGAGTTAAGCCGGATGGAAGGGGAGCTTAAGTCCAAGCTTTTACAGCTTAGCAAATAACAGGCAAAAAGACTTACAATAGAAAATTAATTTTTCTGTTGTAAGTCTTTTTTAGTCGTGCTATAATAACATAACACTTTACCGTGACACACTGTCAGAGCACGGTATGTGATTTTAATGCAAAGGAATGATGATAGATGGGGTTAGACCTGTAAAAACCACGTTGTTCATTGTCAAAAGATACAGCGTGATTTATCGACTCCAAAGCCTGTGTTAAGTTTTTTCTGTTTCAAGAACAGATTCGGCAATCCGCCGGACAAAGCAGACGATTACATAATTATGGAGGAGATAAAATATGTTGAATTATCAAAGATATAAAAGAATACCGGTAGTCACCTATCCGGAAAGACAATGGCCGTGCAATGAGATTAAGAAAGCGCCGATCTGGTGCAGCGTTGATTTAAGGGATGGAAACCAGGCCCTTACGGAGCCCATGGTTGTGGAAGAGAAGATCGAGATGTTTGATCTCCTGATCCGGTTGGGTTTTAAGGAGATTGAGGTCGGTTTTCCAGCAGCTTCCCAGATTGAATATGATTTCTTAAGGCAGCTTGTGGAACGTAAGCTGATTCCTGATGATGTGGTCATTCAGGTTCTGGTTCAGTGCAGGGAGCATTTGATCAAGAGGACCTTTGAAGCCCTTCAGGGAGTTAAGAAGGCAATTGTGCATATCTACAATTCCACTTCAACTCTTCAGCGGGATGTAGTTTTTGGCAAGGGCCGGGAAGAAATCAGGGAGATCGCCGTAAAGGGTACGGAATGGGTGAAGCAGTATATGCAGGACTTTGATGGAGAAGTGGTTCTTGAATATTCTCCAGAGAGCTTTACAGGAACAGAGCTGGATTTTGCTTTGGATATTTGTGCGGCTGTCCAGGAAACCTGGGGCGCAACACCGGATAAGAAAATTATCTTCAACCTTCCTTCTACTGTGGAGATGAATACTCCTAACGTTTATGCGGATCAGATCGAATGGATGAATACTCATTTCAAGGACCGTGACAGCATTATTTTAAGCGTTCACCCCCACAATGACCGGGGAACCGGAATCGCAGCCACGGAGCTTGCTCTGCTGGCAGGAGCCGACCGGGTGGAAGGTACGCTTTTAGGAAACGGCGAACGGACCGGGAATGTAGATATTTTAACAGTCGCATACAACATGTTCTCTCACGGGATCAATCCGGAGCTTCACATTGAGAATATTCGTGAGATCGTTGACATATATGAGCGATGCACCAAGATGGAAGTGGAGCCAAGACATCCATATGCAGGTAAGCTTGTCTTTACCGCCTTTTCCGGCTCCCACCAGGATGCCATCAACAAAGGCATGCAGGCCATGCGGGATAGAAAGAATACTTACTGGGAGGTTCCTTACCTGCCCATTGATCCATCAGATATCGGCAGGCAGTATGAGCCTATCGTGCGGATCAACAGCCAGTCCGGCAAGGGCGGCGTAGCCTTTGTCATGGATACCTTCTATGGTTTCAAGCTTCCCAAGGGTATGCATAAGGAGTTTGCAGATGTGATCCAGGCGATTTCTGAAAAGCAGGGTGAGGTTGCTCCTGAGCAGATTATGGATGAGTTTAAGAGCAATTACACGGAGAAGAAAGAACCGATCCATTTCCGCAAATCACAGATTACGGAAGCAGAAGATGATACACCGTTCTCAACAGCTGCAAAAGTCCGCTATACCGATCATGGCGTAGAGAAAATCTTCGAGGGTGTTGGAAACGGACCTATTGATGCGGTACAGAAGGGGCTTGAAAAAGAACTTGGCATTGAGATCCGAGTTCTTGACTACTACGAGCATGCCCTTGCTTCCGGTTCCGGAGCACAGGCGGCCTCCTATATTCACCTCTTAGATGTGAAGACAGGAAAAGCTACCTATGGTGTGGGAATCAGCTCCAACATTACAAGAGCGTCTATCCGCGGAATCTTCAGCGCAGTCAACCGGTTATTCTATTCATAAATAAAAGGGCCAGCCTTTGAGAAAAGGCTGGTCTTATTTTTATGTTTTGGCGGAAAACTTAAATCAGATTTTTGCAGTTGATTCCCGGATCACCAGTTCTGCGTCCAGGATCAGTGATTTTGGGGAGCTGGAGGGATTTTCCATCATTTCCAGAAGCATCTCACAGGCAGTATACCCAAGCTGCAGGCAGGGCTGGTTGACCGTTGTGATGGAAGGACAGGTCATAGTTGAAAATTCGATGTTATCAAAGCCCACCACCATGATGTCCTTTGGTACATTGAGTTTAAAACGCTTTGCCGCCCGGATGACAGCAGCTGCAAATATATCGGAGACCACAAAGAAGGCGTTGGGCCTTGGCTCACTGTTTAATAAACGGCATATGGCAGCGTAGGCCATCTGGTAGTTGATCTCCGGAAGCTGTATGATCCAGTTTTGAGGGACAGAGATTTCCGCCTTTTTTAAGGCGCTCAAATATCCCTCCTGCCGCTTTACCGCATACTTAAAGCTTAAAGGCCCATTGATGAGGGCGATCTTATTGCAGCCGCAATGATAGAGATATCCGGTGGCCGCCTCTGCAGCGGAAAAATCGTCAATGCTGACATAGGGATATCCTGCGGCGTCCTCGTTGTATTCACAGCACTGCACCAGAGGGGTGATGGCGCGTATCTGTTTTAAGTGTTCTTCCGATGCCCGGTTCAAAAGAATAGAACCGGCAGCATTGACCCGGTGGAGCAGATTGCAGAAATTGCGGATGGAACTCCGGTCCAAAGGTGATTCATTAATGAGCAGATGACAGCCATGGGCTTTTGCCGAGACTCTGGCCCCTTTTATAACCTCCTGATAGAAAACATTTTCAATTCCAGGAATATTCAGAACGATCAGCGGTTGATCTTCAATGGAGGGCGGAGCGGTGGATTCAAAGGCATATCCAAGAGCGGCCATAGTGCTTTCTACCCGTTTGGCGGTATCTGCCTTGACCTGCTCCCTGTGATTTAACACGCGGGAGACGGTGGCC
The DNA here is from genome assembly GCF_900105215.1 of Lacrimispora sphenoides. Classification (NCBI taxonomy): domain Bacteria; kingdom Bacillati; phylum Bacillota; class Clostridia; order Lachnospirales; family Lachnospiraceae; genus Lacrimispora; species Lacrimispora sphenoides. The sequence goes on from NZ_FOIP01000001.1 coordinate 2,050,704, forward strand.
GGTGAAACTCCCGCCTGTCTTGCAATTTCTTCTATTGTAATTTTTTCCTGTTTCATTCCCATGTTCTTCCTTTGCTTAGTTCTTTCTTTTGTTTATATCATGAGAGAGGCTTATTGTAAATATAAAATTTTCATAGTTATGAAAAGTTTTCAGAAAATCAAGAGTGCAATTGTGCAGATTGATTATATTATCACAATAGAATCTGGATATAACATGGAAAAACTATTAATAACGACCAAAAACTTGAAAATAAAGCAAGAAAATGTTAAAATCACCTTGAAAAAATGAAAGAAATGAAAAGCAATATGAAAGCCAATCGGAAGAGGAAGGAACATGCTATGAAGGTAGGAATCATTGGGTGCGGAAGGGTCGCACAGACAAGACACATCCCTGAATACGGGGCGCATCCCGGAGTCCAGATTGCAGGCTATTATGATTTCAACGAGGAACGGGCAAGGGAGCTGGCTGCAGTTTACGGCGGAAAGGTATATGATTCTGCAGATGCTTTGCTGGCTGACCGGGGAATCGATGCAGTGAGTATCTGTACGGCCAATCATACACATGCGGAAATTACAATCAAGGCCCTTCGGTCGGGAAAGCATGTACTTTGTGAAAAGCCCATGGCTGTAAGCCTTGAGGAATGTAAAGCAATGGTACACGCGGCGGCAGAGAACAACCGGCAGCTGATGATCGGACAAAATCAGAGATTTGCCAAAGCTCATGTACGGGCAAAGGGGCTTCTTTTAGTAGATACGATCGGAAAGGTCCTCACATTTAAGACCACATTCGGGCATGGCGGGCCGGAAACCTGGAGCATCGATGGGGCTAACAGTTGGTTTTTTGATAAAGATAGGGCTTCCATGGGAGCCATGGCTGATCTGGGGGTTCATAAGACGGATTTAATTCAATATCTTCTGGGCCAGAAAGTCGCAGCTGTGACTGCCCAGCTGCTGACGCTGGATAAGAGATACGAGTCAGGAGAGCTGATCGGTGTGGATGACAATGCCATCTGCATCTATGAGATGGAAAATGGTGCCATAGGTACCATGACAGCCAGCTGGACTTATTATGGCAGGGAAGATAATTCTACAGTCCTTTATGGGACTAAGGGGATCATGAAGATCTATGATGATCCGGAACATTCCATTTCCGTGGTTTTGAAAAATGGGGAGCAAATATTATACGATATTGATAAGATACAGACCAATGACAATCAGACAAAATCCGGGATTATTGATGCATTTGTGGATGCTCTGGAGGTGGGGGCAGAGGTGCCGGTCAGCGGGGCTGATGTATTAAGCGCCATGGAAGCTGTGTTTGCCTGCCTGAAGTCTGGCAGGGAAAAACGAAGGATCGTTATCAGGAAAAAGGGGGAAAGATAGCATGAAACTGGGATTTGTCAGTGCAATTCTTGCTGAATGGACTTTTGAGGAAATGATCGATACGGCGGCAGCTATGGGTTTCCAGTGCGTGGAAGTGGCTTGCTGGCCCCAGGGAAAAGCAGAACGCAGGTATGCGGGAGTCAGCCACATTGACGTGGCCGGTTTAACAGAGGAAAAGGCGGAGTACATAAGAAACTACTGCATAGAACGTAATGTGGATATTTCCGCCCTTGCTTTTTATCCCAACGTAATGGAAGAGGATAAGGAAAAAAGGCAGGACAATATTTCCCATCTTAAGAAGGTGATCGATGCCAGCGATGTCCTGGGCGTTCGTCTGGTGACCACTTTTATCGGCAGGGACCAGACAAAGACCGTAGAAGAGAACTTAGAGCTGGTGAAAGAAATATGGCCGCCCATTCTTGCCCATGCAGAGGAAAAAAATGTGCGGATCGCCATTGAGAACTGCCCCATGCTGTTTGGCAGGGAGCAGTGGCCCGGCGGGCAGAACCTGATGACATCTCCGGCGAACTGGGAAAAGATATTTGAGATCCTGCCCAATGAAAATCTTGGGATCAATTATGATCCTTCCCATTTTGTCTGGCAGATGATGGATTATATTAAGCCTCTTTACCAGTTCCGGGATAAGATTTTTCACGTCCATTATAAGGACATTAAATTGTATGAGGATGAGTTAAAAAAGGTGGGGACCATGGCATATCCTCTGGATTATATGTCGCCAAAGCTTCCCGGCCTTGGGGATGTGAACTGGGGAAAATATGTCAGCGCATTAACGGATATCGGTTACAACGGTTTCACTTGCATTGAAGTTGAGGACAGGGCGTTTGAGGGCTCCAGGGAAAAGATCCTTGACAGTCTGAAACTGTCTAAGAAATATATGGACCAGTTTATCATTTAGGTTAAAGCAGCAAAAATGCTTTGATAGAGAAGGAAAATGTAAAAGGAGGATCAGCAATATGAAAAAAGCAGCAGCAATTATTTTGGCGGCATTGGTGGCGGCAGCAGGAACTGCATGTTCCCAGGTAAAACCGGCAGACACCACAACAGCGGCAGCAAAGACAGAGTCAACATCAGCGGAAACTGTGAAAGAAACAGAGGCCGTAAAAGAAGGTACTCATATTTATGTTCTGACCGTACCAGAAGATCATGGCTGGACCGGTTCTGTAGCTACCTTTGCAAAACAGAAGATCCAGGAAGTAAATGAAAACGGCACTTACACCTCGGAACTCATCACCTCAGCCAATGCGGCAGAGCAGATCCGGAACATCGAGGATATCGTTTCCAAAGGAGAAAAGAACATTGCAATGGTCATCCAGCCCATTGATGATACGGTACAGTCTGCGATTCAGGGCGTGATCGATGCAAGAATTCCCTATGTGGCATTTGACCGGATCATTGACGGCGTTGCCGGTAAGGCCGTGTCCAATGTAAAAGGCGACAATTCCGGCATCGGCGCAGGTGCTGCCGCTTATTTTGTTTCCCTGGGACTTACACCGGGAGAGCCGATCTACGTTTATGAAGGCGACACTTCTTCCGTTACCACACTGCGGGATGAAGGCTTCACCAAATACTTAACAGGGGAACTGGAATTTGGCGGAGAAGTCATTAATGCAGATAAGAAATGGAGCCAGGATGACATAAAATCCATTACATATTCCGGAGCAATGAACTGGAGCCGCTCAGACACAAAAACATCCTTTGAATCCCTGATGGGAGACAGCAAAAACGCCAAGATCAAATGGTTTTATGCAGAAGATGATGAGCTTGCCATGGGAATCTTAGAGGCTCTTTCCGGAGGCGGAATTGATGAGGCAACCAAGGATACCTTCCTTTCCGGCAAACCCGTTATCACCGGCTGCGGCGGACTTGACGAACTGTACGAAGTACTTCGGGGAAAATCCTATGAGGATATCGCATCAAAATGCGGAGGCATCATGTCAGTAACCTACAGCCCATCTATGATTCAGACAGCGATTGAAGATATGGTGGATTACTTAGATGAAAAACAGGTGACCCAGGATCATGTGATCGCCTGCGAAAATGTAACATCAGAAAATGTAAATGAGTACCCATCCTTTTAGAAATAATGGTCTGAGGGACAAAAGGGGCCGTTCGTCGCTTTCGGAACGGCCCCTTTTATAAAACCGGAGGTTGAGAGATGAGTTTATTGGAAATGAGTGGGATCAGCAAGGCATTTAACGGAGTCCAGGTACTAAAGGGAGTCCGCTTAACCGTCGAACAGGGGGAGGTTCATGCCCTGCTTGGAGAAAATGGGGCAGGGAAGTCGACTTTGATGAACGTGCTGACAGGAGTATTTTCCAAAGACAGCGGAACCATTGCATTTGACGGAAAAGAGATCGATACCATCACCATCAGACAATCGGAGGAACTTGGAATTGCCTTTGTCCATCAGGAACTGAATCTGTTTAACGATTTAAAGGTCTATGAAAATATTTTTCTGGGGAAAGAGTATCAGAACAGGCTTGGAAAACTGAACAAACGAAAGATGATGGAAGAAACGGAGAGGTTATTCCTTGAACTGGGAGTTGACATAAATTCAGGTGAGCTGGTGGCGAATTTAAAGACCAGCCAGAAGCAGATGCTGGAGATTGCAAAGGCGCTGTTTTTTAAGGCAAAGCTGCTGATCTTAGATGAACCTACCACTTCCTTAAATAACGAAGAAGTAAAGCATTTGTTCAGCATAGTCAATCATTTAAAAAAGACAGGAACCTCCTTTATTTTTATTTCCCACAAAATGCCGGAGATTTTTGAACTGGCTGACCGGTATACTGTATTCCGTAATGGTGAGTTTATAGGAGACGGCGCCATTGATAAAACGACTCCGGAAGAGGTAACAGGGCTCATGGTAGGAGAGAATTATTCTGCCGGTGAGGTCTATGAAAAGAGAAAACCCGGTGAAGTGGTTCTGGAGCTTCATGATTTTTCAGGGCCTGGATTTGAACAAGTGTCCTTGCAGGTCAAAAAAGGCCAGATCATCGGACTCACCGGACTTCAAGGCTCCGGAAGCAGCGAGCTGATGCAGTGCATGTTTGGGGTTACTGAGGCTATATCAGGAGAAATGAAGGTCAGGGGAAAACGGGTGCCCTCCCATTCGATCCATAAAGCCATGGAAGCAAACATCGCCATGCTGGCATCCAACCGAAAAGAAAATTCCGTCATCCCGGACATGAATCTGCTGGAAAACATGTACCTGGCGGAGCATACCTTATCGGCACGCAGGCCTCACATTCAAAAACGGAAGGAAGAAGAGCGGTTTGAAGCGTTTAAGACCCTGTTAAATATCAAGGCAAGAAGCAGCTCAGATTCCATTCTATCCTTAAGCGGCGGAAACCAGCAGAAGGTATTTATTGCCCGATGGCTGAATACGGATGCGGATATTCTGCTGTTTGATAATCCTACTCAAGGCATCGACGTAGGAGCCAAGGCTGAGATTTATAAGCTGATACTGGAAATGGCAAAAAAGGGAAAGACCATACTCATCAATACTCTGGAAATACCGGAGATCCAGAAGGTAGCAGATTTCTGTGCTGTTTTTTACAACGGAAGAATGATCAAAATTCTGGAGCACGATGAAATCAATGATACTACGGTCATGCTGTATTCTACAAATGCTGTGAACCAGGAAATAGGAGGATAAAGAAATGAAGGCAGGAGAAAAGAAAAACGGAGTGTCCCTTGGGGTTCTGTCCAAATGGTGCGGGGAATTCAGTTTTATTATCGTATTTGTACTGATCTTTTTGGTATATGCCCTCACCAGCAACGGGCTGACCTGGAGCGGCACCATGAATATTTTCCGTCATTCGGCAGTGGTGGGAATCATTGGTCTGGGAATGGGACTGGTATGTATGACCGGGGAAATCGATTTATCGGTAGGTTCCATGCTGGCATTAAACAGCGGGCTGTCGGTCATCATGTTTAATATCACAGATCATATACTGATGACATTATTGTTTGCCCTTTTATTTGGTGCGGTCTGCGGCTTAATCAACGGCCTGCTGGTGGGATACATAAAAATGCCGGCCTTTATTGTTACTTTAGCGACCATGCTGATCTTCCGTTCCTTTGCCCAATATATCTGCCAGCATATCGATAAGGCTCTGGCAGGAGGCGGAAGCAGCGTATACCGGATGATCAAAGAACTGTCCTCTTATCAGCCGTTTTACGGCCTTGGAAACGGAAAGATCCTTACCGTTCCCATTGTGGGACTGATCCTGATTTTAATGACGGCATTATTTGTTTATATAACGACTAGCACCAAGTATGGAAAAAAGGTATATGCGGTGGGAAGCAATGCGAAGGGAGCACAGATGGCGGGGATCAATGTGAGTCTCATGAAGGTTTCCGTATTTGTTCTTGCAGGAATCCTGACAGGGCTTGCCTCCTTTTTATGGGTGGCCATGAACGCTTCTTCTGACCCGGCCACAACCGGAAGCAGCTATGAAATGTATGCCATTGCGGCAGTTGTATTAGGCGGCATCAGCATGTCCGGAGGAAAGGGCAAATGCCTGGGAATCTTATTTGGAGCCATGTCTTATACGATCATTGACAAGATCATCGTTGCACTTAAGATGGATTCTCTCATCAACGATGCAATCAAGGGTATCATCCTGATTCTGGTGATCGTGGTTCAGATCATAGGGCCGAGGATCAAGGAAAGGCTGACTAGGCATAATGAAAAGGTCTCATAAGCATTATTAACAATGATAAGAGCAAAGGAAGGGGATTTGTTGATCATACCAGTGGGGAAACTGGTATCATCAACAAATTCCCTTTTTCCATCCGGCAATTTTGCCTGGACGTTCCTACAAAAAACCGGGAGTTCGAAAGAAGAATTTGTTTTTCCCGGTGACTTTATCATAATATAACAGAAATATAGCTGGTGAAACTTTGTTAAAAAATATATAAGTATAAAAGAATGGTTTATTTTTTAAAATTATGTGATTAAAAAAGGGTTCCCAAAAGTAAACTACTTTTGGGAATCATGTTCATCTCTCAATTTTCTTCTTTGTTTTTCTATGAATATTGCAATCGCCGAAATTACAATTCCACAAATCAACATTTTGCCGATATAATCTTTATTTAATCCCCAAACTCCCCCTATTAATACACCAAGAACTATGATAACCACTCTGGTCTTTTTTTTGTAATATTCTATTTCTGACCGGCTCATGATTTTTCCTTCGTTATCGATAGGAGCATTGAAGTAGATAATGATAGAAGCAGCCAGCCAACATATAATATAAACCTTATCGCTAAAGTTTTGCCTGTAAAACAACAAGCCAGAAAAAACCGTCAAACATGATACAAAGTAGCAGCCTATTCTCGTCCTGGCATGATAGCCGCCTGCATTAACCCGTATGGGATAAAAGGCGCATGCCATTACAAACAAATCAAAGACTTGCTGCATCATGACTGCAATGGTTATATAAGAAATGTAGTGTATTAATTTTAAAAGCAAACATTCTATTCCGAAATCATAGATATCCTGCTCTGATTCTAAAATTATACCATCTTTGACCATGCTTTTTGATATGTAACCAACTATTCTTCTCATTATTTCGTCGACTTATTACACATGAAATTTAACTAAATGTTCTTTTTGAACTTTGTAACGCTCTCAGGCATTTTAGGCTGATACCCAATGCAAATACATGCTGAGTTTGCCTCCTTCTTAGATGTGGATAATGCGGCCTTTGAAAGTAAAGTTAAAGCTGTTTCTTTGAAATTTTTCTTCATTTTAATCTTCCTTTCTTGTGTAATTTATAGTTATGTTTTAATTATAGTCAAATACCATTTGCTTTCAATATGTGAAGCACGAAAGACGATTTTTTTGCACGAAGTAGGCACTTCAACTGAAAACGTTCCGTCCGCTCATTCCTACATATTTATCAATACATTACACTGGAATATTCCATTTTCACTGCTCAGATTCATAGAACCATCGTACTTTTCTACCGCGCGCTCAACATTGCTTAATCCGATTCCGTGATTTGCCCCCTTTTGAGACACCGGTCTGCCCTCATTCCATCTGTCGATGCTATTTGAAGTATTTTCAACTTTTATTGCTATCATTTCATAATAAGGGCTGATTTTTAACTTTATCCATGGAGATCCGTTCACTTGTGCACAGGCTTCTATGGCATTATCCAATAAATTACCAAAGATTGTAGTGATATCCATCGGATTCATGAAGCTTAAATCAACATTTCCTATTTCATATTGCAAATCGATATGTAGTTTTTCTGTGTTTTGTATTTTGTCATTTAAAAGAATATTTAAAATACCATTATTGGTTAGCTGTTGTGGGAGCAAAGGCTTTAAGATTGTATTGATCTCTTTAATGTAATTAATTGTCCCTTCTTTGTCATCTCCATGATACAGCCCTTCCATAACCGCTATGTGTTTGTCAACATCATGAAGTATACTAAGAGATTCCTGATGCTTCTTTTCCTGATGCAAATAATATTTATACTGCATAGTCGCCTGCTGTTCCAATAACTCCAGTTTTACCTTTAATTGATAATTATCTTCCATAAATCGTATGAAATATAAAAAATACATATCTGCAAATATAATGAATCCCATGTTGATTAACAGAATAAGACCCATACCTTCTCCCCTTATTTTCCCGAAGGAAACGCCTATTACAACCATATTCATAAAACTGTAAATGGCAATAATAAAATGAAGTACATACTGTGATTTGGTAAATTTGACTTTTTCATTTCTCCCCCATATTGGAGAAATAAAAGTATAATACATAAACAGCAAAACAAACATGGAAAATGTCATATTAAGAAAGGTTTCCACCTCCGGCTCCAATGGAGGCATACGCATTTTCCAGAACATAAAATCAAGTAAGGCTACTCCTGCGGCTTCGCACACTGCAAATACCAATACCATAATTTCCGCTTCTAAAACCCTTCGCATCGGTTTATCAAAATCATCAAAATATAAGAAATAGCTTACTAAACCATATGAAATGACCCAACTCAGCATATTTACCAATGGCCGCTGCAATAAATTGATGCCCATTAAAAATATACTGACGCCTATTTGAACGAGAAAGTAGAACTGTTTATTATGAAATGCCTTTTTATGCCTGCTGCCCATAAATTGAAATATGACGATAGTTGTAACCAGACACGAGACTATGATACCGGATAAAAATAATATATTATTTTCCATAGTTAAATACTCCTGTGAACATAATTATTTAACTGCTCTTTAAAGGCAATTACCCGCTTTTGTGATAAGGGTAATCTTTCTCCCGTATTTAAATAGACCATATCTCCTTTAACTTTTGCCACATGTTCAAAATTTACAATCACTCCGCGGTAGCAGGTTCCAAAGCCATATATTTCCATTCTCTGCTCCACATCTGTCATTGTCCCAATATATTCATACGTTTTTTTAATTGTTTTCACTCTGATTTTACGTGCGGTTTTTACATATTCAAAATAAAGAATCTTTGAAACCGATACATTAACTGCCGGATATTCTTTTTCGCCGCTTTCACTTATTTCTGTTACATTTGACAATACAATCTCGATATCATTTCCTCGGTCCAATCCTATGACCTGTACCAGCTCACTGATATGATCTATTAATTGTTCCTTTTTAACAGGCTTTGGCAAATAGGCAAATGCATGTGCACGATTAATTGCATCACTGCAGTATCCGTTAAACCCTGTAATATAAATGATCCTGACCTTTCTGTTTTTCTGGTATAGCTTCATTCCCGCTTCAATCCCATTCATTCCTCCCATAGAAATATCCAGAAAGACGAAATCAAAGCTTACAGAGGAGGCTGTCAGTTCCTCACCAGAATGAAACATTTGAATGCTGTAAAGAATTCCATGATCTTTCATAAATTCTTCTACAAGCTGTTTAATTACCGCAGCTTCAATCTGTTCATCATCGCAAATTGCTACTTTAAACATTTATCCATCCCCCTAAAGCTTTATTCTTTTGTATATAGCAAGTATATCGGTATTTTACCTCCAATAAGTTAGGTTTGGCAATTAAATCACTTATATATTTATCCTCTTGAAGGAAATAAGCACATACATTTACTTTTCTAAATGGTTTTAGTATAATGTAGACAGTTTATAAACAAGACAGGAGAAGGAAACCATGAAAAAATATGATTATGTGCTGGTAGGCGGCGGCCTTTATTCCGGTGTCTTTGCATATTTGGCAAGGCAAAAAGGGAAAAAGTGCCTTGTGGTAGAGAAGAGGGACCACATGGGCGGCAACATTTTCTGCGAGGAAACAGAAGGAATCCACGTACACCGTTACGGAGCCCATATTTTCCATACCAGCAACAAGAAGGTATGGCAATTTGTCAATGAGCTGGCAGAGTTCAATCGCTATACCAACAGCCCGGTAGCAAATTTCAAGGGTGAAATGTATAACATGCCCTTTAATATGAACACCTTCAGTAAGATGTGGGGAATATCTACCCCTGCGGAAGCAAAGGCAAAAATCGAAGAGCAAAAAGCTTCTGTAACCGGAGAACCCAGGAACTTAGAGGAGCAGGCGATCAGCCTTGTGGGCAGGGATATTTATGAAAAGCTGGTGAAAGGCTATACGGAGAAACAGTGGGGCAGAGACTGCAAGGATCTTCCTGCCTTTATCATCAAACGCCTTCCCGTTCGCTTTACCTATGATAACAACTACTTCAATGACTTATACCAGGGAATTCCCATAGGCGGATATAATGTGATCATTGAAAAGCTGTTTGAAGGCTGCGACGTGGAAATGGGAGTCGATTATCTGGAAAATAAGGAATATTATGATGGGTTAGGAGAACGGGTGATTTATACTGGAACCATTGATGCTTATTACGGATATCAGTTTGGAAAGCTGGAATACCGGAGCTTGCGGTTTGAAACCCAGGTAGTGGATACGGACAACTACCAGGGAGTGGCAGTCGTTAACTACACGGACCGGGAAACTCCTTATACCAGGATCATTGAGCATAAGCATTTTGAATTCGGAACTCAGCCTAAATCTGTTATAACCCGGGAATATTCCGTAGACTGGACCGAGGGCATGGAGCCCTATTATCCGGTAAACGATGAAAAAAATCAGGGATTATTCTTAAAATATGCGGCTTTGGCTGAAACGGAAGATCATGTGATTTTCGGGGGACGGTTAGGAGAATATAAATACTACGATATGGACAAGGTTATTGAATCAGCCATGAACCGGGCAGAAAAGGAATTGGGCTAATCCTGCATACAGGCATAGCTGTTTACTTTTTATGGCAGATATAGTACAATACTACGGAACCAGGGCTGGATTTTCCATGCCCTGAAACGTACGTAAACTGGAGGAATCTATGAACGTTGTATACGCTTCCAACGATAATTATGCCAGGCATCTGGCCGTATCCCTTTATTCCCTTTTGGATCATAACAGGGACATGGGTGACATCCATATCTTTGTTTTGTCCATGAGCCTGTCCAAAAAGACGAAAGAACGGCTTAAGTCCGTGGCAGATGGGTTTGGTCAGGAACTGACGGTCGTGGAGCTGGGAGATTTAAAGGAGCGCTTTTCCTATGAAGTTGATACGGGCGGTTTTGATTTAAGCATTATGGCCCGCCTGTTTATGGGAGAGGTTCTCCCGGAGGTAACGGACCGCGTGCTGTATTTAGACTGTGATACGGTAGTGCTGTCTTCCCTAAAAAAACTGTGGGAAAAGGATCTGGGATCCTTCCTATTAGGAGCGGTCATGGAACCTACCATATACCCTTCCATTAAGGAAGAAATCGGCCTTTTACCCGAAGCTCCTTATTTTAATTCCGGTGTTCTCCTCATTGATATGACCCGCTGGAGAGAGGAAAACGCCCAGAAGCAGCTTCTGGACTTTTACTGTTCCATGGGCGGGAAGCTGTTTGCTGGAGACCAGGATACCATTAACGGGGCGTTAAAGGGAAGGATAAAACCCTTATCTCCCCGATATAACTTTTTTACCAATTACCGATATTACCGGTACAGTCATCTGGTAAGGCTGTCTCCTGTGTATGGAAAGCTTGGGCAAAATGGGTTCCGGGAGGCAAAAAAACATCCTGCGATCCTACACTTTATGGGGGATGAAAGACCCTGGAAAGAGGGGAATTTAAACCATTACCGCAGGGCTTATGATCATTATCTATCACTTACGCCATGGGCCGGAACACCTAAGGAAAAGGGAAGCCGTCTTTATATGGCTGCTTATCACCTGATGGATTACGCCACCTTTTTATGTCCTGCCGTGAGAGATTTTGTAAGCTCCAGGTTTGGGATGCGGGTAATCAATTCCAGAAAAGGTTCTTAAAGAGGAGCGGATATGAACATTAGCTGTATCATTCTTAATTATAATGATCCGGAAACCACCATAAGCCTGGTAACCTCCATAGTAAATTATAAAACCCTGGATTCTATCGTGATCGTGGACAACTGCTCCACCGATGATTCCGTATCAAGGCTTCAGGCGGTTGCGGGCGGAAAGGTCCATCTTATCTCCACGGAAAGGAACGGGGGATACGGATACGGCAATAATCAGGGGATCCGGTATGCACATGGGACGCTTCACGCTTCCCATGTGCTCATCGCAAATCCTGATGTTAAGGTTACAGAAGGATGTATACAGGCCATGAAGGATTCCTTTTTAAAGATAAGCCGGCTGGGGGTTGCGGCAGCAGTCACCAGGGCTGGAACGGGAGAGGTGGCGCTGTCAAGCTGGCGTATTAACGGCCTGATAGGCGATCTTCTGGATACCGGTCTTATTACAAGGCGTATTTTTGCCCGCTGGCTGAATGACCGGCCGGAACTTAAGGCAGATTTTGAAAAGGAGCGGTACGTTTATGTAGATGCTGTGCTTGGTTCCCTTTTTATGGCGGATATTAATGCTCTGATGGAATGCGGTCTTTATGATGAAGATGTCTTTCTTTACTATGAGGAAAAGATACTTGGATTTCAGCTTAAGAAAAAGGGATACGGGACGGTACTTCTTTTAAACCAGACCTATGTACACCTTCATTCCGTGTCTATTAATAAGAATGTGAAATCTATATTAAAGAAGCAGGCAATTCTTCATGAGAGCAAGCTTCACTATTATAAAAACTATCTGGGGATCAACCGGTTCCAGGAATGTCTGGTAAAGGCTTTCCTGGCATTTCTCATGGCTGAAATCTGGTTTTTGACAAAGATCGTGGGATTATCCTGGTAGATAGAAACGTGGAAAGGGGGAAAATATATGGTTTCGGTGCTGCTTGCATCCTTTAACGGAGAAAAATATATACGGGAGCAGCTGGAATCTATATTAAACCAGACGTTTTCCGATCTGTCCATCGTGATTTCCGACGATCTTTCTACAGACGGCACCCCTGCCATTATCCGGGAATATGAAGAACGATATCCGGGACGGGTGAGGGGCCTTAGGAATAGCGAAAGATCCGGCAGTGCCCAGAATAATTTCTTCCGCCTGCTTAAGGTGGTAAATGATGAGTATATCATGCTGTGTGACCAGGATGACGTATGGCTGCCGGATAAGGCAGAGGTCACCTTAAGGGAAATGAAGAAGCTGGAAGCGGAATGGGGGAAAGCGATCCCCCTTCTGGTCCATGGTGACTTATCGGTAACCGATAAGGAGGGCAGCATTCTTCACGAATCCATGGCGGAATACCAGAAAATCGCAGTTCATGATAACCGGTTCAGCCATTATCTGGTTGAGAATAATATCACAGGGAATACAGTCATGATCAACAAGGCATTTTTGGGGTTCCTGACCGATGTTCCCAGGGAATGCGTTATGCATGACTGGTGGCTGGGGCTTTTGGCAAGCTGTTTTGGAAGGATATCCTACATTGACCGTCCCCTGGTCTTATACCGGCAGCATGGAGAAAATCAGATGGGATCCAAAAGCGGCAAGGAGCAGTATGCGGAGCGGATCCGGAATCAGGATGCGGTCCGGGAAAATTACAGGAAAATGTTTGTGCAGGCACAGATGTTTTTAAAACTCTATGGAAATGAGATGTCCAGAGAGCAAAGAGCGGTTCTGGAGCATTTTATCGGACTGCCCGAAAAAAACAGGGCGGTAAAGATATATACGATTTGGAAATACAAATTAATGAAAAGCACCCTTATACGGACGCTGGGCCAGATGTTTTCCATCTGACCGGGAAATGGAGGATAACGCATGGACAACAAAGAGGACATATTAGTGACGAGGGCTTCCATGCCTTCCTATGAAGAATTTATAGAAGAGATTAAGCCGATCTGGGAAACTGCCTGGATGACGAATATGGGAGAATTTCATGAAAAACTGATGGAGCAGTTAAAGGAGTATTTAAAGGTACAGAAGCTTCTTTTGTTTGTCAATGGACATATGGCTCTTGAAATGGCGCTCCAGGCCATGAATCTATCCGGCGAGGTGATCACCACCCCATTTTCTTTCGCTTCCACCACCCATGCCATTGTAAGAAATAACTTAACTCCCGTGTTCTGCGATATCCGGGAGGAGGATTATACCATTGATCCGGATAAGATTGAAGCGATGATTACGGAAAAGACGACCGCCATTTTACCGGTTCATGTTTATGGAAATATCTGTGATGTAGATAAAATTGAAAAGATCGCGAAAAAACATAATTTAAAGGTAATTTATGATGCTGCCCATGCCTTTGGTGTAGATGTAAATGGGAGAGGGATCGGGACCTACGGAGACGCTTCCATGTTCAGCTTCCATGCCACAAAGGTGTTTAATACCATTGAAGGCGGTGCTGTGACCTTTCAGGATCCATCCCTGGAGATCTTGTTCAATTATTTAAAGAATTTCGGTATCACTGGCAAGGAAACCGTAGAATATATCGGCGGTAATGCAAAAATGAATGAGTTTCAGGCGGCTATGGGTATCTGCAACCTCCGCCATGTGAATGATAACATCGAAAAGCGCAGGCTTGTGGCAGAACGGTACCGGGAACATCTGGCGGGAGTACCGGGAATCCGCCTGATGAATCCCAAAGAAGGGATCCGCCAGAATTATGCTTATTTTCCTGTAGCCTTTGATGGCTTCTCTTTAACACGAAATGAGGTATATGACCTGCTGGCCACTCACCATATCTTTGCGAGAAAGTATTTTTATCCTCTGATCACTGATTTTGAATGCTATCGGGAACGGTTTTCAAATGTACATCTTCCTGTGGCAAAAAAAGCGGCAGACAGCGTACTGACCCTGCCTTTATATGCAGAACTTTCCCTGGATCAGGTCGACCGCATCTGCGCCATTATTTTAGGTGCCAGATAGGAGGAAAGGTAAGGAAAGAGGAAACTCCTTACAGGGATACTAATATGCCCTGGGTAACAGAGCGGAAAAGAGGAAATCATGAATACAGCACTGGTGACTGCGATTGGGTCGTTTTCAGCAGATATCGTTATAAAAAACTTAAAAAAAGGCGGTTACCGTGTAGTTGGCTGTGATATTTATCCGGCAGAATGGATTGCGGATTCCGGGAATGTGGCGTCCTTTTACCAGGTTCCCCTTGCAACGGACGAGAAACGGTATGTAAACACCATCCTGAAGATATGCAGGGAGGAACAGGTAAAAGTGCTGATGGTTCTCACAGATGTGGAGGTAGATGTGTGGAACCGCTACAGGGATGAACTGGCCCTTGCTTCGGTGACATTATGTCTGTCATCGGAGGAAACCCTTCTTCTGTGCAGGGATAAAAGGGAGCTGTACCGTTTTCTTAAGGAAAAGGGCATAGGCAACCCCATTCCCACGCTGGAGCTTATGGAGGCTGAAGCAGAGCGCCTTTCCTATCCTGCGGTTATCAAACCCTTTAACGGAAGAAGTAGTCAAGGGCTTCGCTATATACAATCCCTTGACGAGATGAAAGGCTTTCTGGAATGTGGGGACTCTGAGGGGCTGATCGTACAGCCCTATTATCAGGGAAGCATCATTACCGTTGACGTGGTAAGGCAGGCGGAAACAGGAGAGAGCGTTGCCGTATGCCGGAAGGAGCTTTTGCGGACCCCGAACGGAGCAGGAACCTCGGTGCTGGTGTTTCTGGATCCGGTTCTGGAAGCAACGTGCAGGGATATAGCCAATGCCCTTGGTATCAACGGATGCGTGAACTTTGAATTCATTCAGACAGAGGATGGATCGTATCATATGCTGGAGTGTAATCCCCGTTTTTCCGGTGGCGTAGAGTTTTCCTGCCTGGCAGGATACGACTGTGTCACCAACCATTTAAGATGTTTTATCGGAGAGGCCATAGAACCCTTAAAAGGAATTATGGGCATGTATATTGCGAGAAAATATGAGGAATATATTATGGGAAGTTAAAAGCAATTGCAAGTGAAGATAAGTTATATTACAAAAGCAGATGCAGGAAAGGGTGGAGAGGAATGAGCGGCAGTTCCGAATCAAACATAATGGCCAGCATTAATTGTGTGACCTTTAACCATGGGGCTTATATCAGGCAGGCCTTGGACAGCTTTCTCATGCAGAAGACAGATTTTGAATTTGAGATTCTGGTCCATGACGATGCATCCACCGATGGTACGGGGGATATCATAAGAGAATATGCTGAAAAATATCCGGATAAGGTGAAACCACTTATACAGACAGAGAACCAGTATTCTCAGGGAATCGACAATATCAGCGGAGCGTTTAATTTCCCCCGGGCCAGAGGAAAATACATTTTCATGTGCGATGGAGATGATTACTGGACGACACCGGATAAGATGCAAAAGCAGGTGGATTACATGGAGGCTCATCCGGACTGTACCCTTTGTATACACAGTGCCAAAATCGAACTGGTGGGAAAGGCTCTGACAGAAAAACAGATGCGTCCTTACAGGGAGAGCCGGGTGATCACGCCGGAGGAGATTGTAGATAAGCCTTCCGGTTATGCCATGTCCTCCATGGCATTTCCCTCCCGCCTTGTGAAAGAACTTCCGGATTATTACGTGGATTGCCCGGTGGGAGATACTCCCCTGCAGATGATGGCGGCTGAAAAAGGGTACGGCTATTACATGGATGAACCTATGAGTGCCTACCGGGTGGGAGTAGCAGGCTCCTGGACCGTGGAAGGAAAAAGCGGGAATTACGCCCAAAAGCAGAAGATTTACTGGGAGCGGATGAAAACGGTGTATGAGGAATTTAACGTTGCCACAGAGGGGCGTTTAAAGGAAGCTGCAGATAGTGCGGCAAAACGGACTTATTATCATACCATGGTTAATACCAGGCAGTTTAAGGAGATCGTGAACCCGGAGTACGCCAGGTATTATAAAGAATTGACACCAAGAACCAGGTTCTTTATTCAGACTGAGTACAGGGCTCCTGGAGCTTATAGGCTGTTAAGGAAGATATTCCTGGGAAAGAAACGGTAAAGCGGCAAAAATATGGGCAGGATCCGGTATAATCCGTTTCCTGCCCATGCATTTTATTATTATAAAGTTATCTGCCCAGGTTATCTTGCAATATTAGGGTCCGTAGGATCCCAGGTCTGGGTTTCGGGTATGATCTGTTCAATGGCCGGTCTCTCGTAGGGGCCTGGAACCGGTGATTCGTAAATCGTAACGGTGGTTCCGATAGCACAGTGATCATATACCCACTTGGCGTCTCCGGAGAGGAGCCGGACGCATCCCGCTGACTGAGCAATGCTCATATAATTATAAGTCATCGGATCCAGCGTCATATTGTTAGGTTTGCTGTACAGAATGGAATGAATTAAGAAGCCCTTCCAGATACGGGTTGCGTACTGGGTAAAGATTCCGTGATTCATATCCCTCCAGCGGTACTTTTCCGGAGTCTGGTATGTCCCAAGAGGGGTATCCGGTCCGGTGGAGGTCAAAAAGGATTTCACCGGAATAATATAGCCGTTGTTCCCATCTTTGGCAAAGATGGTCATGCAGTTCATGGATTTGTTGATGCTGATGAGGAATGGTCCCTTAGCGCCGATAATTGGCTCTAAGTCAGTGAGCATTTTTCCGGATTCGTCGAAATAATATTTGTAGCCGTCAAGATACTGCCAGCCAGTCACCGGATAGGAATCCTGGAAATAGTAACGTTCATTGCCTGCCCATGCCCAGCCGGTGAAGGACGTACCATCTCCGTTAAAGTAACGGAGGCCGCCATCGATCAGCCGCATTCCGTCTGCAACGGCGGAAATCAGAGGCTTCTCCGTGGCATAAGGGAACTGGGAATTCTTGGTGTAAAAGGCCATTCTCAGCCCTGTTATGTAATGTCCGGTTCCCATGGTTCCTGTAGTGGTCCCATTCTTCGCCCAGTCCATGGTGGTCCCGTCTTCCAACTGTGCGGTATAGTAGAGGTCGAACTGGTTATTCACATAACCGGAAAACCTCATCTGTACTGCTTCGATGTTTATGTCATTGGCATAGTTGGTAGTCTGCTGTCCGTTTAAAACCCATGGAGACCAGCCGGTGCTGGAGGTATAGGTCCGGTAAAGCACGTTTCCAACAATGTTGGTAAGAAAGGTGGACATTCCGTGAAAGCCCTGTCCGTTATTTGTGATCCATGCATCATTAACAAATGGCTGTGACCAGTTGCTGTCACCGACCATAACGGTAGTCTGGAGACGTGGGAAATTGGCCTTTAACGCTTCCTGAGCAGCTCTGGTAGCTTCATCTACCTCGCCGTCTTCGCCGCCGCCTTCCCCTTCTTTTCCAATGTCTATACCGGCATTTGCCAAAGCGTTTTCCGCTTCATCTGTAGTTACGCCTTCCTGCGTCTGGGTGTTCGTCTGGTTCTGATCTTCAGACTGCCCGTCGCTCTGACTGATGGGGACACCATTCTTAAATCCCGGTCCATATGCTTCATCTGCCCATGCAAGGGTGGCCTGTCCGGAAACAAGAGCAGCCGTCAGGCAGAGAAGCGTCAGGCTTCGTGTCAGTTTACGCATAATTTAAAACCTCCTGAATTCTAAAAATGAAAATTATATTCCTTTATACTCTAACACAAGTAAGTTCAAAATGCTATATACGATTTACATTTAATGGGGAATATAGTACAATAAGGCGTAAATGTAAATTGGTAAAGCAAGGAGAAAAGCCAGTATGTACCAGGAAAATATGAAAAAAAAGGTCCTTTCCGGTCTGTTCTGGAAAGTGATGGAAAACGGGGGTACACAGGGGATTCAGTTCCTTGTTTCGGTTCTGCTTGCCAGGATGCTGACACCGGCAGAGTCCGGGGAAGTCATGCTCATCATGATATTTATCACCATTGGAAATGTGTTTGTCCAAAGTGGTTTTAATACCTCCCTGATCCAGAAACAGACGGTGGATGAGGCCGATTATTCCTCTGCATTTTATATCAGCGGAGCCATTGCTTTTGTTTTATATGTAATTCTCTTTTTCTCAGCTCCGGCCATAGCTTCTTTTTACGGACAGCCTGTTTTTACTCCGGTGCTCCGGGTCCTTTCTGTGACCCTGTTTTTTGGTGCCGTTACCTCCGTGCAGTCTGCTGTGATCGCCAGGAATATGGAGTTTCGAAAGCTTTGTCTGGCAAGCCTTTTTGCCGCCCTTTGCTCCGGTATCATCGGTGTATTTCTGGCATACAGGGGACAGGGTCTGTGGGCTCTTGCCATGCAGCAGTTTTTCTACAGCTTTTTCTTAATGGTCATGCTGGTATTTCTGGTGAAGTGGAGGCCAAGGCTTCTGTTTTCCGTTAAGAAGGCGAAGGAATTGTTCTCTTATGGCTGGAAGATACTTTGTTCCGGACTTATTGATACAGTATTTAATAATGTTTACGGGCTAGTCATCGGGAAATTATATAATTCCGCCATGATGGGGCAATACTCAAGAGGAAACCAGTTTCCTGCTCTGATTGCAAATAATCTTGGAGCGGCGATCCAGTCGGTCATGCTCCCGGCTTTTTCGGCTTGCCAGGAGGACAAGGAGACGCTAAAGCGAATGGTGAGAAGGTCCATTGTCACCAGCTCTTACCTGGTGTTTCCCATGATGGCCGGATTGATTGCCGTGGCTGAGCCTATGGTTAAGCTGCTTTTGACGGACCGGTATTTACCCTGTGTCCCCATGCTTCGGCTGTTATGCATCGCCTATGCAACCTGGCCCCTTCATGTGGCGAATTTGCAGGCCATCAATGCCATGGGAAAAAGCGAGATATTCCTCAAACTGGAAATAATAAAGAAGGCAGTCAGCATGACTGCACTTCTGATCAGCATTCCCTTTGGGATTTATACCATGGTTGCTTTAAGGGCAGTAACCGATTTCATCTGCACCTTTATCAATGCCTATCCCAATAAAAAGCTTTTAAACTACAGCTTTCTTGAGCAGTGGAAGGATGTACTTCCTTCTCTTCTTTTATCAGCGGTGATGTGCCTCTTCGCATACGGAGTACAATATGTAATAGAAGGAACACTCTTAACCCTGGTTGTACAGATTCTGGTAGGAGTCGTTGTTTATGCAGGGCTTTCCTGGCTGTTCCGGCTGGAGGCTTTTTTGTACCTGTGCCGTATTTCCGGGATTACAAAAGAGTAGCGGGGTGGTTTTAAGTTTACTTTTAAAGCCGGATATTGTAGAATAAAGGGACATTGTGAGGAAATAACCGGTGGGTATATGATTATGCCTCAAAACCGTGGACAAATAAGAGGAAAATAAATGGAACGAAAAAATGTGGCCTGGAATATGATCGGAAGCCTGGTTTATGCCGGTTCCAGTATGATACTCACGGCCCTGGTCAACCATCTCATAGGAACGGAACAGGGAGGGATCTTTGGCTTTGCATTCAGCACATTTGGGCAGCAGATGTTTTTGGTGGCCTATTTTGGCATGAGGCCTTTGCAGAGTACGGATACAAGTCAAAGTTATACGTTTTCCGAATATCGTCTGGCCCGGTTCGCTACCTGTTCCATGGCAGTTATTTTTGGAATCTGTTATATCATTTTTAATACCCTGTCTCCGTCAGCAGGCTATACGGCTCAAAAAGCACTGGTAGTATTTTTGATGGTGCTTTATAAGGTGCTAGACGGGTTTGCAGATGTGTATGAATCGGAATTTCAGAGAAACGGGCGGCTGTATCTAACAGGACAGGCCATGGCATTTAGAACCCTGTTGTCAGTGTTTTGTTTTTTAGGGACCCTTGCTGTTACAAGGGAGCTTGTATTTTCCTGCGTGGTTGCGGTCCTGTCCCAGGGAGCAGGGATCCTGCTGTTTGATAAAAGAATGGCGGAGAGTGTCCCCGGAATGGTGTTTACCAGAACACCCGGCAGGCAGTGGAAGCTTTTGCAGGACAGTTTTTTACTGTTTTTATCCGTTTTTCTGGACGGGCTTATTTTTGCCATGGCAAAATATGCGGTGGATGCCCGGATGACTTCCACGGACAACGCTGTTTTTGTGGCTATTTTTATGCCGACCTCGGTCATTAACCTGGCTGCTAACTTTGTGATCCGACCCTTTTTGACCAGGATGTCTTATCAGTGGGAGGAACGGAACTTTGTGGAATTGGGGACCGGCCTAAAGAAGCTTTCCGGAATCATATTCCTTCTTACGGTCATTGCCCTGGCAGGAGCCTGGGCGATTGGGGTTCCTGTACTGGGAGCCATTTCCAATGTGGAGCTTAAACCGTATAAATCCGGGCTTCTTTTCATCGTGCTGGGCGGCGGTTTCTTTGCGGTTATGAATCTGTTTTATTATGTGCTTGTTATCATGAAAAAGCAGAAGGGAATCTTTTTTGGCTATGTACCGGTCTGCATCCTTTCCTTCTTTCTCTCTTTTTGGCTGGTAGGAGTGGGAGGAATCAACGGAGCGGCCTTCTCTTATATGCTGGAAATGCTGATTCTCATGCTTTGCTTTATGGGACAGGCGATCCATATTTTTATTACGGAGGAACGTCATTCAGGCATACCGTTACGCCCCGGAAACATGGACGGTGCAGAGGTAAAAGAGAGAATGGAGCGGAAGAAATGATGGATAAGGTACTGGTAGTAATACCTGCATACAATGAGGCTCTAAATATTGAGCGCGTGGTAGGAGATGTCATTACGAACTATCCCATGTTTGATTATGTGATCATTAATGACGGATCTACCGATCAAACAGCAGATATCTGCAGAAAGCATGGCTGGAAGATCATTGACCTGCCCATGAATCTGGGACTTGCCGGAGCGTTCCAGACCGGGCTTAAATATGCTCACAGGCGCGGTTACCGGTATGCCATACAGTTTGACGGGGACGGGCAGCACCGGCCGGAATATATCCTTCCCATGAAAGAGAAGATGGACGAGGGCTATGATATTGTTATCGGCTCCAGATTTATGACAGGGAAGAAACCCCATACCATGCGGATGCTTGGGAGCAGGCTCTTAAGCGGCTCCATCTGGTTCACCACTGGGGTAAAGGTCAGTGACCCTACCTCTGGTATGCGCATGTTCAGCAGGAAGATGATCAAGGAATTTGCTGATGGGTTAAATTACGGTCCGGAACCGGATACGATCTCCTATTTGATCAGCCAGGGGGCAAAGGTCGCGGAAATCCCTGTGATCATGGATGA
This sequence comes from Lacrimispora sphenoides, assembly GCF_900105215.1. Classification (NCBI taxonomy): domain Bacteria; kingdom Bacillati; phylum Bacillota; class Clostridia; order Lachnospirales; family Lachnospiraceae; genus Lacrimispora; species Lacrimispora sphenoides. Next base: position 2,072,649 of record NZ_FOIP01000001.1, read on the forward strand.
ACGGATTCTGGGAGAGAGCTATTTAAATCCGGTCAATGCGGCCAGGTATATGGGAAAGATGCTGTTTTCCATATTGCTGGTACAGAGTTTCCGCATTAGGGACAGGAGATAAAGGAAGGGAGAACGAACATGACAGTTTTGCTTCGCTGCGTACTGATATGCGTTTCCATATTACTTACATTTTATGTACTTAGAAGAATACGCCATTCTAAGATGAAGATAGAGGATTCTATCTTTTGGGTGATGTTTGCCCTGCTTTTGGTGGTATTCAGCTTATTCCCTCCATTGGCTGATTTCATTTCCCGGATGGTGGGGACCTATTCCACCGCTAATTTTATCTTTACCTTCATGATATTTATCTTGCTGGTAAAGGTTTTCTTCCAGTCTGTCAAAATATCCCAGCTGGAGCGGAAGATGACGGAGCTGATCCAGATGCTTGCTCTGGACCGGGAAGATGCCAGGGAAAAGGAGGAAGGTCATCATGAAGCTCATTCTGAATAAAAAGGGATTGTGGCTTACGGCGGGAACTTGTTTATTTCTCGCCTTTCTCTTTATAAAAACCTATGAGGAAACCATTGTGGGAATCCCCTCACCGGAATTTGAAGCAGTCCGCCGCTTTTACTGGTGGATCATCGTGTTCGGATGTGGATTTCTGGCGTGTTTGGGAGCAGCTTTGTGGATAGTTAAGACTCCAGCCTTCTTATTGTTTCCGGGGACTGTGGTAATTCTTGGACTGTTTTATATGCTGGTTCTGACCCCCTTTTCAACGCCCGATGAGGCGGCCCATTTTACCAGCGCTTACCGGCTCTCCAGCCAGCTTATGGGAAAACCGGCGGTGGCAGATGACTCTTTTTTTTCCCATGCAACAGAGGAGGAAAAGGAGAGGATCAGCCGGGGAGCCAATGTTTTAGTGCGGAGTGGTGATGATGCCCCCGGACTTTATACCAATGTGGGACGGGCCACATACAACCTGGTCCTTAAGGAGATGTTTTCCCTTGATAACAGCCAGGGAATGACGGTCCGCTATGAAATACCGGTGAACACTACGCCTGTGGTATACCTACCCCAGGCCCTTGGGATTTGCCTTGCCAGGCTGCTCCATCTGGGATACATCCCTTTGGTATATCTTGGCAGGCTGTTCAATCTTCTTGCTTTTGCAGGTATGGCAGCCCTGGCTGTGAGGATCATGCCATTTAAAAAAGAGCTTCTCATGGCGGTATCGTGTCTTCCCATGACCCTTCATCTGGCAGCTTCCTTTTCCTATGATACGGCCTTTATCGGTCTGTCCATGCTTTTTCTGGCCTGGTGCTTTTACTTAGCCTTTGAGAAAGAGAAAGTGACCGTAAAGGATACGGTTCTTCTGGCTCTTTTGCTGATCATTCTGGAGCCTGGAAAGATCGTTTATCTGCCGGTCGCCGGGATCTGCCTGTTTATTCCTTCTTCTAAGTTTAAGTCAAAAAGGAATTACTGGATCTCCGTCATAAGTGTTATAACTGCAGTCGTTCTGGCGGTGTTTTTGGTAAACCGTCTGGTCCTATCTGCGTGGGCGACCACAACGGAAAGCTATGTGGGCTGGAGTGAAGCGGCAGGATATACGCTGCAGGATGTATGGGAACACCCCTATCGCATCTTTAAAGTATATTATGAAACTCTGGTGACCCAGTTTGATTATTATCTGACTACCATGCTTGGAGGATTTCTGGGCAATTTGGACCCTAACCTGACCGTGCCCCCCTTCTGTCTCATGATTTTGTGGTATGTGCTCTTTGTCAGCGTGATAAGGAGAGAAGGGGAAGAAGCTCCGATGTCTGGCGGCCAGAAGCTTTGGATGGTCATTCTGGTGTTTTTAAGTGCCTGTCTGGTTCTTGCCTCCATGCTATTAGGCTGGACGCCACGGGAGCTTACCTATATAACGGGTGTCCAGGGAAGGTATTTTATCCCCCTGCTGCCCCTCGTGCTGTTAGTTGTATTTGATAAACGCCTGGTTATAAACATGGATTTAAGGAAAAGTGCATGGTATCTGGAATGCTTTGTGAGCATCTATGCCCTGATACGCATCTGTTCCACGGCGTGTCTGCGCTATTGATTCATACGAAGGCAACGAGCCGGATTAAATCTCGCTTGATCTTGGTGGCTGCTTGCGGAGTATTTTACTGGAAGGTAGGAAATTGCAATGGAAGAAAAAAGGCAGGAAAAATCGGTAGATGTGATTATTCCCGTATATAGACCTGATGAAAAGCTGCAGCTTTTGCTGGAACGCCTTGGGGAACAGTCATATCCTATCCGGCGGATCATCATCATGAACACGGAACGGTCCTATTGGAAGGAAGAGGAATATGGCTGGGTCCCCAATCTGGAAGTACACCATGTGACAAAAGAGGAATTTGACCATGGCGGCACCAGAAACCAGGGAGCCGGTTGTTCTGAGGCAGATATTATGGTATTTATGACCGATGATGCAGTTCCGGCCGATGAGAATTTAATAGGAGCGCTGGTAAGAGGTCTTGACCAGAGAGGAAAAGGCGGAGAAAAGGTGGTCATGGCTTATGGAAGGCAACTGCCGAATCCTGACTGTGCCCTGGCGGAGCAGTATACCCGTTCCTTTAATTATCCGGAACAAAGCCGGGTGAAAACAGGCGGAGACCTAAAGGAGCTGGGAATCAAGACCTTTTTTGCCTCCAATGTCTGTTGTTCCTATGACCGGGCTGCATTTATGGAGGCCGGCGGATTTATTAAGCGGACTATTTTTAATGAGGATATGATTTATGCGGGAAATGCAGTAAGACACCGGGGGCAGGCGGTAGCCTATGCAGCCGATGCAAACGTGTATCATTCCCATAATTACGGCTGCATCGCCCAGTTTAAGCGGAATTTTGATCTTGCGGTATCCCAGGCCGACCACCCGGAGGTGTTTGAGGGAATCCGCTCGGAAGGCGAGGGAATCCGTCTTGTGAAAAAGACCTGCGCCTGGCTTTTAAAGGTAAAAAAGCCATGGCTCATTCCCGGTGTAATTGTAAAGAGTGGTTTTAAATACATGGGATATCTTATGGGAAAACGGTATCGCAGCCTGCCCAAGGGGCTGGTTTTAAGCTTTACTATGAACAAGGAATATTGGAAAAAAGAAAGATAAACACTGAGAAATGCAGCCTGGTTAAAAGCCAGACTGCAATGCTGTTAAAAAATAGGCTCAAGATATACTTTGAGCCTATTTTTTATTATATGGTTATTTCGGTAGGGAACAGTTACACCTTGTACTCTACATTTAGGTTATCATGCTGAGCATGGGGGCTCGTTATACTCAGTCCTCAAATATTGGTTCAATACACTCCATAATTAGCCCTATCCTGTCCTTAGCGTCCGGCATAAAAAGAGAAGCGATAGAAACAACCATCTTTTTCTTTGTATTGATGTAAATTACATTTCCTCCGTCTCCCAAAGCTGCATAGATAAGTTCTTTATTATCAAATATCCACCACAGGTAGCCATAAGACAGCCGATCCAATCTGATATGCTCCTTTGTGCTTTCTTCTATCCATTTTTCTGATATGATTTGTTTGTTTTCCCATTTTCCACCGTTTAGATACAATTGACCTATTTTTGCCATATCCTCAGGCGTCAGGAAAAGCCCCCAGCTTGCCGTGTTTATCCCTTGTGGATCAACGACCCAGCCGCTGGTGTTCTTATCATTCATAACAGCGATATGCTCTTCTTTATTGCGCAGTACCACATTGTGCGTAACCTTGATTCCCAGTGGAGAGAATAAATGTTCCGCAGCAAAAGCAAGTACCGGCTGCCCTGTCGCTTTTACAAGAATGCCTGACAAGATATGTGTTCCTATGATAGGAGAATACATAAATTCTCCGGTATGTTTCTCGCCTCCCAATAAATCAAGGGCGGAATTTACCCAGTTATCGCTTGCGAAAAACTCTTCGTATGGCTCAGACTTATATTAATATGGGGCTGTCATGGTAAGTAAATTCTTAAGCGTAATGCCCTGTATTGTTTTTTCTCCTGCTTTAACCGCGTAATCAGGGAAAAAGTCTAATACCTTCTGGTCTGCACTTTTGATGAAGCCCTTATCAATGGCGATACCAATCAATGCAGAAAATACGCTCTTTGTCACCGAAAACACATGTACTGCGTTATCGGCGGTATATCCATTAAAATAGTTTTCATATAGTTTTATGCCATTTTTTTGTACAAGTATGCCTACGATATTGCTATAGTCACTGTTACTCGTCTTTTCAAGCTCTTTCATTTTTTCTTGATTCATATTATTTCCTCCTTTAAGTTATAAAGGATATCCTTAAGATAAAGATAAGTTAATTAAAAATTAATTGCAAGACCTATTTTTAAATAATTAAAAAATTAACAATTTATGATAACTTTTCTGTCAGTCCGGTAAAAATCCGGACTGTTTTCCATTTATTTTTTCCCTGTGATTTAGTATAATGGTTCTAGTGCTATATGAAAAAGGGGATAACCATGGATAACAGAAAGAAAAGCCTGCTGCTGCTGGTTCTGGGGGGATTGTCCAGTATCGTATTTCTTACGCTTTTGACCACCTCCTTTTACGGATTCGTGTTAAAGAGAATCGGGGTTGAACATGCGGAAAATACCAGAACCTACCGATACCATTATGTCATGATCATTAATGACCTGGATTCTCAGTTCTGGAATGACGTGTACCAGAGTGTACGGAAAGAAGCGGCCTTATACGATGCTTATGTGGAGCTGAAGGGAAGAAATCAGTCATCGGAGTATAATGCAGTGGATTTTATGGACATGAGCATAGCTGCAAAGGTAGATGGGATCCTGCTGGAATTTACGGGAGAAGAGAAGCTGGAAGAGCGGATCAATGAAGCGGCTGCAAAAGGAATACCTGTGGTAACGATATTAAACGATGCACCTGCTACGGACCGAAAAAGCTATGTTGGAATTAATTCCTATGAGCTGGGGCAGGAATACGGAAATCAAATTTTAAAGATATTACCCCAGGATTCCCGGAAGGCCAGAGTGATGATGCTCCTTCATGACAATTCCATTGACAGCAACCAGTCCCAGATTTTTAATCAGATCAACAACCGGATGGTCACTTCAAAGGAAACTGCGGACCGGATTAAGGTAGAAGAGATCAAGATCCCGTCCGGACGGGCATTTGAAGCTGAGGAAATTGTGCGCAATTTGTTTCAGAACCCCCAGGGTCCCCCGGATATTATTGTTTGCATGGATGAGGTGGATACGGAGGCTGTGTATCAGGCGGTCATTGACTATAACAGCGTAGGTAAGACTCAGGTCATCGGCTATTATAAATCAAAAGCAGCCTTAGAGGCGGTGAGAAAGGGAACGATGGCCATGACACTTTACATTGACACCGACCAGATGGGGAAATTCAGCGTGCAGGCTCTTACCGAATCCATACATGACGGGAGGACCAATTCCTTTTACAGTGTGGATCTGCAGTTTGTTACAAAGGAAAATACGTCAGATTTCATGAGTAATTAGTGGAGCGGCTATGAAAAATAAATGGGAACACCTATGGGAAAACTTACCGATTGCCCGCAAGCTGTTTTTGGAAGTTGCGGTAACGGCAGCCACGCTTTTTGCCAGCAATTTATTCATCTACGCCCAGATCAACCAGATGGTAGAGCGTATGAATTCTGTATACATAAGCAATGTGAATCTCAATGAGCTGTCGGATGTTTTTTCCGATGTACAGAATTTCATGTACAAATACTTACAGGTAAAGGATTCCGAGTCCTTAACAGATTATTACCGGGCGGAACAGGATTACAGGAAGCTGTTAGAGGGGCTTAATGTTACGGTAACGGATAATCAGATTCAGATCCTGGAAAAAAATATCCGCAACATGTCGGACAGCTATCTGGCTATCACGGATGAGACAGTACAGGCCAAGAGGGGGCAGAATGTAGAAAAATACAAAAGCTCCTACGAATCGGCTTTAAAGCTTTACCAGTTTATCAACCGTGACATTTCAGTCTTAAACAGCCGGCAGTTTAAAAACAATTCCGCCAGCTATCAGACTCTGCAGGCAGCCCTTCAGTATCTGGAGGTTATAAGTACTGTGATCTTAATGATCGTAATGGTCATAAGCCTGACGGTCATGATGATGATGACAAAGGATATCGTTACACCGCTCACCAATTTAGCCCATACGGCAAAGCTTGTAGGGCAGGGGAATTTCCACGTAAAGGTACCGTCCTTAGGTACCGGAGATGAACTGGGGATCGTAACAGGAACCTTTAATCAAATGGTGGACAGTTTGGACGAGTATGTGAATAAAATTAAGGAGAGCGCGGAAAAAGAGCAGGAGATGAAGGAGCGGGAGCTTTTAATGGAAAACCACTTAAAGGAAGCCCAGTTAAAGTATCTTCAGTCCCAAATAAATCCCCACTTTCTTTTTAATTCCTTGAACGCCGGGGTCCAGTTAGCCATGATGGAGGATGCAGAGAAGACTTCGGTATTTATGGAAAAAATGGCGGACTTTTTCCGCTATAATGTAAAAAAGGGTTCAAGGGATGCCACCATCCGTGAAGAGGTGGAGGCGGTGGAGAACTATGTTTATATATTGAATGTCCGTTTTGCAGGGGATATCCGGTATCATTCAAAGATCGATGAGGAGGCAATGGATTTTTCCATTCCTAGCATGATCTTACAGCCCCTGGTGGAGAATGCGGTGAACCATGGGATCCGGAATATCGAACGGCCGGGAGAAATTTATCTGACCGTGGAGAATCATGAGGAGAAAATAGAAATCCGCATCAGGGATAATGGTGCCGGATTGGAAATGGAAACTCTTGAGAGGATCCTGGCCGGTGGACAAGCCGCAGAAGGGGAGAATTCTACCGGGATCGGTATTCGCAATGTTATATCCCGGCTGGAGCTTTATTATAATGATGACGGTATTTTCCATATGTTCAGTGATGGGAAGGATAAAGGAACCACTGTGGTATTAAGGATTCCAAAAAGAGGGGGAGATGTACATGTTTCGCATACTGGTAGCTGATGATGAGGGGATCATGCTGGAATCCATCAGTCATATCATAAAGTCCAATTTCGGCAGCGATTGTGAGATCGTCTGTGTCAAAACAGGCAGGGCGGTCATTGAACAGGCCGGCTCCTTCCGGCCGGATATTGCATTCGTGGATATTCAGATGCCTGGATTAAACGGGATCCAGGCAATCAGGGAGGTACGTAAATTCAACCCTTCCGTTGTATTCATTATCATAACAGCTTATGATAAATTTTCTTATGCCCAGGAAGCGGTGAACTTAGGGGTCATGGAGTTTATCATGAAGCCGGTCAATAAAAAGAAGATCCTGGATGTGTGCGTAAAGGCCATGCACCAGGTGGAGGAGGCCAGACAAAAGTTAAGCGATGATTTAAAGATCAGGGAAAAGCTTGAGATCGTAATTCCCATGATCGAAAGCGGGTTCATCTATAGTGTGCTTCAAGAGGACTTAGAGCTTTCTAAGAGCGGATACATTGAAATGCTGGACATAAAAAGCCCTTATGGCTTTATGATTATTCTGGAATTCGGGGACAGCATTGAGGGAGGGACCATGACCAATGCCATAGGGGTCAGCGTCCGGGTGAACAAGTATTATCCCATGGTCAGAGAGATTGTTAAGGATTATTTTGATTGTGTCATGGGGCCTGCCATGGGAAACCGGCTGGTGCTTTTCCTATCCTTCGAACAGGAAAAAGTACGGTATGAGGAGCGGGTGGAAATCATTACAAGGACCCGGAATATGATCCATAAGCTGGAAAGCACCACGGATATCAAATGCAGGGGAGGGATCGGTTCTGTAAAACCTCTGGAAGGGATTAGAGACTCCTATAAAGAGGCCTTAAAATCCCTGCGGGACAGTGACAGCCATGTAGTGCATATCACGGATATCCCGGCGGTGGCTGATTATGACGGAGAATATCCCCTGGACTTAGAAAACCAGTACCTTCAAAGGGGGACAAAGGCGGACCGGGAAGGAGCATTGTCCTGTGCCGGTGAATTTTTTGACTGGATGCTGGCTCATGATGAAAATGTGAGGTCCAATATTGAGGTAAAGATACTGGAGCTGGTCATGAGACTTGAGAGACGGGCTTTTGAGGCAGGGAATGTCCGTTATGGTTTCCGTTATCGGGAGAACTACTTAGAAGAACTGATGGAAGCCCCCGATACGGACGCGCTAAGGCGCTGGTTTTTAAATAAGACAAGGGAGATATGCGAAAACATCAGCACTTCCAGGGAGAAGGAGTATGAAAATGTGGTTTCCAGGGTCAAGAGTTATATTGATGAGAATTATGCTAAGGACATTTCTCTTGACGATGCTTCCCGAATGGTTGACATAAGTCCTTATTATTTCAGTAAATTATTTAAGCAGGAGGTGGGAGAGAACTTTATCGAGTATGTAACCAGAACCAGGATTAAAAACGCCAGGCGTCTTCTGGAAGATTCCAGATACAGCATTAAGGAGGTATGTATCATGTCCGGCTACAGCGATCCCAATTATTTCAGCCGGATATTCAAAAAGTATGAAGGGATGACGCCAAGCGAATATAGGGAGAGGTAAGTGTTATGAAAATGGGTCGAGGGAGATTGTTACTGGTGGTGATACTCTGTTGTGCCTTGACGGCAGGCTGTGTAAATACCAAGGCAGAGGCAGAGACCGAGGTATCTGTAAAGGCCGGGGATAGGCCCTTACAGATCGGGTTAAGCATTGATTCCTTTGTGATTGAGCGGTGGATCAGGGACCGGGATGTTTTTGTATCAACCGCAAAGGAACTTGGGGCAGAGGTTAATGTACAAAACGCAAACGGGGATGTAAACGAACAGATCGAACAGATAAAGTACTTCATAAAAAAGCAGATGGACGTAATTGTAGTGGTGGCAGGAGACTGTGAAGCTTTATCCGATGTCATGAAAAAGGCAAAGGAGGCGGGGATTAAGACCATGAGCTATGACCGGCTGATTCGGAATGCGGACAGCGATATGTACATATCTTTTGATAATAAAGAGGTCGGAATACTCATGGCGGAAAGCCTGGTGAGAGACATTCCTGAGGGAGGTAAGATTTTCATGATCCAGGGCCCAGAAACGGATCATAATGTGGCAATGGTCCGGGAGGGTTTTGATTCGGTAATAAAGGGGAAAAATCTGGAAGTGGTTTATAAAAGCAACTGTGAGGGCTGGCTTTCCGAGCATGCCTTTGACTATGCCAAAGAAGCGCTGGAAGAGCATCCGGATGTAAAGGGGATCATGTGCGGAAACGACGATCTGGCAACCCAGGTTTTCCGTGCCTTATCTGAGGACAGGATGGCAGGAAGGGTCTGTCTGGTGGGCCAGGATGGGGATCTGATGGCCTGTCAGAGGATTGTGGAAGGAACCCAGAATATGACGGCTTTTAAATCCGTAGAGGAAGAGGCCAGAATCGCAGCGGAGTACGCGGTGAAGCTTGGGAAGGGAGAGCCTTTGGAAGGAATTGTGACAACCATTGACGATGGAACTTATGATGTTCCAAGTCTTGAATTAAGGCCGGTTGCAGTTACCAGGGAAAATATGGATTCCGTTATCATTCAGGGTGGATTCCATGGTAAGGAAGATGTATACCTGAATGTGAAACAGCAGTAGTGTTTTCTTGTCGTGAAAAAGTCCTGAGTATTCAGGGCTTTTTTATTTTAATCCCTCATGGGTATCTCCTGTGATGTACTTTAAGTATCTGATCGAGTGAATATCTTGGATATATATCATAATAAAATTGTTGTTATGCCATACTTTTTAGTCATTTTACAAACGTATTGAATTGTAATAAAATAAAATCATATCAAATATATACAAAAAAACAAAAGGAGAGAAAACAATTATGGCTGTAAAGTATATTCCGGAACCATTCAGAATTAAAATGGTAGAGCGAATTAAAATGTTAACTCGAGAGGAACGTATTGAAAAGATCAAAGAGGCTAAGTATAATATGTTTGGGTTAAGGGGCGAAGATGTTTATATTGACCTTTTAACCGATAGCGGAACCAATGCTATGAGTGATGACCAATGGTCAGGCGTTATGAAGGGTGATGAAGCATACGCCGGTTCATCCAGTTACTATAAATTATTTGATGCCGGTAAAGATATATTCGGTTATGATTTTATACAGCCGGTTCACCAGGGCCGCGCTGGAGAGAAGGTACTTTTTCCTGTTTTCCTTTCCAAGGGCAAATATGCTATTTCCAATATGTTCTTTGATACAACAAGAGCTCATGTAGAATTGGCAGGAGCCAGAGCCATCGACTGCGTGGTAGAAGAAGCAAAAAATCCTTCTGTAAGAGCTCCCTTTAAAGGCAACATGGATGTTGTTAAATTAGAAAAGCTGATCAATGAACTGGGTGCTGAAAATGTTGGTCTTGTTGTAATGACGATTACGAACAACTCAGCAGGCGGTCAGCCTGTATCCATGGCAAATATGAGAGAGGTATCAGAAATCTGTAAGAAGTATCATATTCCTCTAAATATTGATGCTGCCAGATACGCTGAAAATGCTTTTTTCTTAAAGCAACGGGAAGAAGAATGCAAAGATATGTCCATTAAAGAAATTGTCAATAAAATCTTCAGCTATGGCGATATGTTTACGATGTCTGCCAAAAAGGATACCATCGTAAATATCGGCGGACTGATTGGAATAAAAGATGGCAATTCACCAATTATATTAAAAGTAAAAGCTAACTGTATTTCTTTCGAAGGATTTTTTACTTATGGTGGACTTTCCGGACGTGATCTTGAAGCCCTAGCAATTGGACTTTACGAAGGAATTGATGAAGACTTCTTAAGATACCGCATCGGCCAGATGGAATACCTGGCAGCTAAATTAGATGATGCAGGAATCGCTTACCAAGCCCCGGTTGGAGGCCATGGAGTCTTTGTAGATGCGGCAGAATTTTTTCCGCATATTCCATATAATGAATTCCCTGCACAGGTGCTGGCAATAGAGCTTTACAAAGAGGCTGGAATCCGTACCTGTGACATCGGTTCTTTTATGCTGGGTAACGATCCTGATACCGGAGTGCAGCTTCATTCCGAGTTTGAATTTACTCGCTTTGCGATTCCGCGCCGTGTTTATACACAGGCACATATTGACATTATGGCTGATGCATTAATCGCAATCAAGCAAAGAGCTTCCGAAATTGAGCGAGGATACCGCATCACCTGGGAGCCGCCGATTTTACGTCACTTCCAGGCATCTTTGGAACCCATCGAATATTAGATTATATCCGACATCAGGGGGTATTTACTATGCGTGATCAATGGAATAGCAGAACAGGATTTTTATTTGCAGCAATTGGGGCTGCGGTAGGATTAGGTAATTTATGGAGATTTCCGTTTCAAGCTTATAAAAATGGTGGAGGAGCATTTTTCCTTCCATACTTTGTAGCTATTATTACATGTGCCGTTCCCCTAATGATCATGGAATACACCTATGGTCGGAGAATACGTGGCGGTTCCACAAAGGCATTTGCCAAACTGAAAAAGAAGTTTGAGATTATTGGCTGGGTACAGGTTATGGTACCGATCGTAGTCATGATGTTCTACAGCACCATTATTTCCATATCCGTCGTCTTTATGATCTATTGTATCGGTCATACCTTCGGTATGGTAAACTGGATGAGTAATCCAGGCCCTTTGCTAGGTGCTATTACCGGGCAAGCCCAGAATGCCTTCGACTTTGCAAGCGGATTCAGTCTTTATATGCTGGGCGCAGTGGTTGTCGTATGGTTTGCCAACTGGGCCATCGTCCGGCAGGGAATTTCCGGAGGAATTGAAAAAGCCTCAAAGATATTTACTCCCCTGCTCATGATTCTAATGATAATATTTATGATTAATTCCATGAGGTTAGAGGGGGCCAGTATCGGGTTAAATGCATTATTTACACCGGACTTCTCTAAAATTTTAAACCCCAGTATATGGGTTGCAGCATATGCACAGGTATTTTTCTCCACCACACTAGCTGTGGGTGTTATGATTGCATACGGCTCTTATCTGGGAGAAAAACAGGATATCGTAAACAACTCGTTTATCACGGTGCTTTCAAACAGCTCGTTTGATATTATTGCAGGGATTACCGTATTTTCAACCCTGGGATTTCTGGTCAATAAGCAGGGAGTTTCTTTTGACTCGTTTGGAAACGGAGCTGGAGTTGCTTTTATCGCATTTCCTATTGCAATTTCAACCATGTCTTCTAATATTGTGGTTCAGGGCATTTTAGGATTTTTATTCTTCTTCTGCTTATTTATTGCAGGTATTTCCTCCAGTATTTCTATGCTTGAGGCATTCAATACCGCAGCCCTGGATAAATTTAAGATTTCACGTAAAAAGTTAACAGGCATCATATCCATTGTCGGTTTTATTGGAAGTGCCACCTTCGCTACATACTGCGGATTCAATTTTATTCTGGATCTTGTGGATTCTTACGTGGCAAACTATGTAATTGCTACTCTTGGCCTGGTGGAAGTTATTGCGATTAGTCACATTTATGGTACGGAGAAACTCCGGGAAGATGCAAACCAATATTCTGACTTCAAGGTCGGTAAATGGTGGGATTACCTACTAAAATATTTTACGCCAATATTGCTTGGAATTACCGTTATTACAAACTTTGTATCCGGTATTATGAAGATGTTTGGTATGGATTCTGTAACCTTGCTGTCAAATGTTGTGTTCGGCTGGGGAACTGTTGTACTCATGATCGGTGTTGCCATTGTGTTCTGCAAACGCCCATGGCAAGTTGAAATTGAATAACTAAGGGGGAATTACGATGAATCCATTTGCATTGGTTATGATGATTGTTGGCTGTTCCGTTGTATGGGGTGGACTGTTACTATGTGTTGGCATAGCCCTGACTAAAAAAACGGAGAATAAATAAGACATAAAAATCAAAAGGGGATATTGCAAAACTAACCAGGTTAGTCGGGCAATATCCCTTTGTACATTTATTAACTGTCTTTTAATGAAGCCGATTCAAGAAATATTTTAATAAAAGGATTCTCATTGGACTTCTGGAACATGGCAACAAAATTCCCGGGATCAAAATCCTTTAAATTAATAGCTTTCACATTCGGTGTTAAATGCTTGGTACAAATACTCGGTAAGAATGCCACACCTAGCCCGGATTCCACCATTAATATCTGTGATTCCAAGCTGTTTGCATTAATAATATCTTTGATATTAAGACCGGCCGTCATCGTAAATTGTCTTAAAATATCCAGGGAGCAGGGACCTGAATCTTCACTTAATGTAATTAATGTACAATCATTAAGTAAATCAGCTGATATGGTATCGTACTGAGCAAGGGGATGCTTTTTATTTACAATGATATACATGGTAGAAGGAAAAACCTGCTTTACAACCGTCTCATCCTGTGATACAAAAGCAGGACTAAACGGAAGAGTGAAGACGATATCTAATTTTCCTGCCTGTAAGTATGTTATAAGGTCGTTATAGCTATACTTAGCAACCAGGACATCAATATCCGGATAAAGGGTTCGAAACTCAGAAACTACCTGCGCTATTAAAATATGCTCATAATGACCAAAGCCAATCTCTAATACCCTAGGCTGCAGCTTGGCCGTCTTTTGGGTTTCAGAGATCATTTCGTTGTACAGTTCTATTATCTTTAAAGCTTTGTTATAAAAAACTTCCCCGGCAGATGTAAGCAAAACAGACCTATTATTACGTTTTAACAAAACGACTCCCAGCTCTTCTTCGATCGATGCAATCTGGCGGCTCATTGCTGTTTGCACCATGTGGTGTTCCTGGGCAGCTTTTGTAAAATTCTTATGTTTTACAACTGAGACAAAATAAGATAATTTTCTGATTTCCATATAATCACCATATCTTTTCAATGAGATATAATATGCCTGATTGAGATACATTATAAGAAAAACTTATACCATTCCTATTTTAGCAAGATGTCTGAAAAATTGCAACCTTAAGTCTTAATTTCCTCTCTTCTGGCAGCAATTGCTATGATAGCTTCAGTAGCATTTTCTTGACGCGAAAAAGTCCTGTGTATTCAGGGCATTTTTTTTCTGGATTAATCAGTGCTAATGATTCGCAAACAAGTCCTGTTCTATTCGTGCTAAGATAAAACTGTCAGCAAAAACAAAAATTGGAGGAGGAAAAGAAACATGAAACGAAAATTTTTAGCGGCTGCAATGGCCCTTGCCTTAACGGCAGGAATGCTTTCCGGATGCGGAAGCTCTAAAAGTTCTGCACCGGAGAACAAAGAGACACAGACAACTGCGGCAGCCACCACAGAAGCTGCCAAAGCGGCTGAGACCAAAGCAGAGGAAACAAAAGCAACGAAGGGGAGTGGAACCTTAGTCGGAGTCGCCATGCCCACCAAGGATCTGCAGAGATGGAACCAGGATGGATCTAATATGAAGAAGGAACTGGAAGATGCCGGCTATAAGGTAGATTTACAGTATGCCAGCAATGATGTCCAAACCCAGGTATCCCAGGTGGAGAACATGATTTCCAATGGCTGCCAGATATTAGTTATTGCCTCTATTGACGGAAGCTCTTTGGGAGAGCCTTTAAGCCAGGCCAAAGCCATGGGGATCCCGGTTATTTCCTACGACCGTCTGATCATGAACTCTGATGCGGTTACATATTATGCTACCTTTGATAACTATAAAGTCGGACAAAAGCAGGGTGAGTATCTGGTAGAGGCTCTGGATCTTGAGAAGGCAACGGAACCTAAGAACATCGAGCTGTTTACCGGTGATCCGGCGGATAATAACTGTAACTTCTTCTTTGGCGGAGCCATGGATGTCCTTAAAAAGTATATTGACAGCGGAAAGCTTGTAGTAAAATCCGGCCAGACTGCTTTTGAACAGGTAGCAACCGCTAACTGGGATTCAGAGAAATCTCAGAACCGTATGGATACCATTATCGCAGGTAACTATTCCGACGGAACCGTATTGGATGCGGTCCTCTGCTCCAATGACTCCACCGCTCTTGGCGTTGAGAATGCTCTTGCTTCATCCTATACCGGAAAATACCCGGTCATCACCGGGCAGGACTGTGATATCGCCAATGTAAAGAACATGCTTTTAGGAAAACAGGCCATGAGTATCTTTAAGGATACCCGTACTCTTGCTTCTCAGGTAGTAAAAATGGTGGATTCCGTTATGCAGGGCGGAGAAGCTGAGATCAATGATACCAAATCCTATGATAACGGAACCGGAATTATCCCAACTTATCTGTGTGATCCAGTGGTTGTAACGGTTGACAACTATAAAGATATGTTAATTACTTCCGGATATTACACGGAAGACCAGTTAAAGTAATAGAAATTATTTTCTTATGAGGACGGCTTCTTACAGATAGAGAGGCCGTCCTTAAGAAATGACGGCAAGGGAGGGATATTCTTGGCAAAAATACTTTTGGAAATGAAGAGCATAACCAAGACATTTCCAGGCGTTAAGGCTCTGGATAATGTAAACCTTCAGGTAGAGGAAGGTGAGATCCATGCCCTGGTGGGTGAAAATGGAGCTGGCAAATCTACCTTGATGAACGTGCTCAGCGGCATTTATCCCTATGGCACCTATGAGGGAGATATTATTTATAACGGAGAGATCTGCAAATTTAACCGTATCAGTGACAGTGAACAAAAGGGAATCGTCATCATTCATCAGGAGCTGGCTCTTGTCCCCTATATGACGATTGCAGAAAACATGTATCTGGGAAATGAAAAGGGGAAAAGGTACGCGATCAACTGGAATGAAACCTATGGAGAGGCGGACCGGTACTTAAATACAGTGGGACTTATGGAATCTTCTCATACTTTAATTAAGGATATCAGCGTAGGAAAGCAGCAGCTGGTGGAAATTGCAAAGGCACTTGCAAAGAATGCCAGGCTTTTGATCCTGGATGAGCCTACCGCATCCTTAAATGAAGATGATTCCAAAGCGCTTCTGGAGCTTTTGTTGAAATTTAAATCAGAGGGATTAACCTCCATCATTATTTCTCATAAACTGAATGAAATTGCCTATGTGTCGGATAAGATCACAGTCATCCGCGACGGCTCAACCATAGAAACACTGGACAGGAAAAAAGATGCCATTACCGAGGACCGTATTATCAAAGGCATGGTAGGGCGGGAACTGGTGGACCGTTTTCCCAAACGGGATGACGTGGAAATCGGTGAAAGGGCCATGGAGGTAGAGCACTGGAATGCCTGCCATCCTCTGTATTCGGACCGGAAGGTAGTAAATGATGTCTCCTTTTATGTGAGGAAAGGAGAGGTCGTGGGAATCTGCGGCCTGATGGGCGCCGGAAGAACAGAGCTTGCCATGAGCATTTTCGGAAAGAGCTATGGCGTCAATATTTCGGGAAAGGTCCGTATCAAAGGGCAGGAAGTAGCGTTAAACTCCGTCCGGGAAGCCATACGCCATAAACTTGCCTATGTTACCGAAGACCGGAAAGGCAATGGCCTGATCCTTGGAAATCCTATTAAGATCAACACGACCCTTGCAAATATGCAGGCAATCAGCCGCCGCTCCATTATTGATAAGGATAAGGAATTTGCAGTTGCAGAGGATTACCGGGATAAGTTAAAGACCAAGTGCCCCTCTGTGGAACAGAATGTAGGGAACTTAAGCGGCGGAAACCAGCAGAAGGTCCTCCTTTCAAAATGGATGTTTGCAGAGCCGGATATTCTGATTTTAGATGAACCCACCAGAGGAATCGATGTGGGCGCAAAATACGAAA
The DNA here is from genome assembly GCF_900105215.1 of Lacrimispora sphenoides. Taxonomy (NCBI): domain Bacteria; kingdom Bacillati; phylum Bacillota; class Clostridia; order Lachnospirales; family Lachnospiraceae; genus Lacrimispora; species Lacrimispora sphenoides. The sequence continues at coordinate 2,089,429 of NZ_FOIP01000001.1, forward strand.
TATACTGTATCATCAACCGCCTGGCTGCGGAAGGCAAATCTGTCATCATGATATCATCGGAGCTTCCTGAGGTACTTGGAATGTCCGACCGCATTTATATCATGAATGAGGGCCGTATGGTGGGAGAGGTCAGTGCGGCCGAGGCAACTCAGGAGAAGATTATGGCCTGTATTTTAAAATCAGATAAAGGAGAGTAGAAGATGGAGAATAAGATGAAATTATCTGAGGGATTAAAAAAATATACGATGGTGATCGTTCTGGCCGTTGTAATCTTTCTTTTCACGGTCAATACCGGAGGGAAGATGCTCCTGCCTCAGAATGTGAACAACTTGATTGCCCAAAACGCCTACGTATTTATTCTGGCAACCGGCATGCTTTTTTGCATTCTTACGGGAGGTAACATTGACTTATCCGTAGGCTCTGTGGTCTGTTTTGTAGGAGCAGTAGGCGGAAGCATGATGATCACCATGGGGATCAACCCCTATCTGACCCTTCTTGCAATGCTGATTATTGGTATGCTGGTAGGCGCCTGGCAGGGCTTCTGGATCGCCTATGTACGGATCCCTCCCTTTATCGTGACTCTGGCCGGCATGCTCATGTTCCGCGGGTTATCCAATGTGGTTTTGCAGGGAATGACCTTGTCCCCCATTCCTGATCCGTTTTTAAGTCTGTTTAATACCTATGTTCCGGATCTATTCGGGATGCAGGGCTTTAACCTGACCTGTTTTTTAGTGGGAATCATTGCCTGCCTGGTTTTTGTGGCACTGGAACTTTTAAACCGCAGAAGAAAGCTTCAAAAGGGATACCGGGTGGATCCAATTGGAGGCATGGCAATCAAGGTGACTCTTATCAGTTTTGTGGTCCTGTTTGTTATGTATAAGCTGGCAAGATATAAAGGCATTCCCAATGCCCTGATCTGGGTGACTGCGATCATCGGGATTTACAGCTATATTTCTTCCAAAACTACCACAGGGCGGTATTTTTACGCTGTGGGGGGAAATGAGAAGGCCACCAGACTGTCCGGTATTGATACCAATAAGGTGTATTTCCTCGCTTATTTAAATATGGGACTGCTGGCAGCAGTGGCAGGCATGGTGACGGTTGCCCGCTTAAATTCCGCCAATCCCACAGCAGGAAACAGCTATGAAATGGATGCCATCGGTGCCTGCTTTATCGGAGGCGCTTCCGCATACGGCGGTACCGGAACTGTACCGGGAGTAATCGTGGGTGCGACCCTGATGGGCGTGCTTAACTTAGGCATGAGCATCATGGGTGTGGACCAGAACCTTCAGAAGGTGGTAAAGGGTGCGGTTCTTATGGCAGCGGTTATTTTCGATGTGGTAAGTAAGAGAAAGTCATTTATTGTCAAGCAGTAAATTGAGAAAAATTTCTCCCGAATCATTAGATTGTTGATCAGATATGGAAATATGAGTCCATAAAGAATTAAAATGCTGTTTTCTTGTACAGATGTATGAGATGCAGCATTTTTTTTCTTTAATAAAAGACATTTTTCGCATTTCATTCTACCTGGATTCTCCTGAGAATGAGTGGCTTATTTTAATAAAAATCCCCCTATATATAGAAATCTGGTCAAACTTGTGGTAGAATGCTACAAGTAAAAGAATGTTTTTAAAAGATAAATACCTTAGAGGTATACGATTATGTCAAAAAAATAGACAGAAAGTGGAAAGGAACATAAATTATGGGAAAGATAAAGGTATCAACATGCGGAATAGAAGGACTTTTTGTCATTGAGCCTGCGGTATTTCACGATACCAGAGGATATTTCATGGAAACCTATAATCAGAATGATTTTAAAGAAGCCGGACTTGATATGGTTTTTGTACAGGACAACCAGTCCATGTCTACAAAAGGCGTACTGCGGGGGCTTCATTTCCAGAAGCAGTTCCCCCAGGGAAAGCTGGTACGGGTCGTAAGAGGAAAAGTATTTGACGTTGCGGTGGATCTGCGTTCCGCTTCTGAAACTTATGGTAAATGGTTCGGGGTGGAGCTGTCTGCAGAAAACAAAAAGCAGTTCTACATTCCGGAAGGCTTTGCCCATGGATTTTTAGTTTTATCCGATGAGGCAGAATTCGCATATAAATGTACCGATTTCTATCACCCGGGTGATGAGGGCGGTATTTTATGGAGTGACCCGTCAATTGGCATTGACTGGCCGATTGAAGAAGGTATGGAGCTGATCATTTCTGAGAAGGATCAGAAATGGAGCGGAATCCGGGATACCTTCAAATTTTAGTGAGAGGAGAAAACCATGAATTATCTGGTTTCCTTAATAAAAGAAATTATTACAAAAAGAAAGCTCATTCTGGATCTGTCAAAGGCAGATTTTAAAAAACGGTTTGTAGGTTCCTATTTTGGGATTGCCTGGATGTTTTTGCAGCCCATGGCAACTGTTCTGGTATATTTCTTCGTATTCCAGATGGGCTTTAAAAGTGTACCTCCGGTCCCGGATTATCCTTACGTGCTTTGGCTGATTCCAGGCATTGTGCCATGGTTTTATTTCAGCGAGGTACTGAATATGGGGACGGGCTGTCTTCAGGAATATAATTATCTGGTGAAAAAGGTGGTATTCCGGGTAGAGATCCTTCCGGTCATTAAGATGATTTCCTGTCTGATGGTACATGGTATATTTGCAATCATCATGATCCTGGTATTTTTCTGCTACGGCTTCCTTCCAAAGGCAAGCTGGATCCAGATTTTGTATTATTCCTTTGCAAGCTCCATGCTGTCACTGGCCATTGCTTATTTTACCAGTGCCATTCATGTATTTTTCAAGGATATGGCCCAGATCATAGGGATTTTTCTGCAGTTTGGAATGTGGATGGTGCCGATAATGTGGGCGCCGGAGATGTTTCCGGCAATTCCAACCTGGCTGCCGGTACTGCTTAAGCTAAATCCTTTCTATTATATCGTAGCCGGATACCGTGACAGCATGCTGACCGGAAACTGGCTGACAGAACGGCCGACCCTGGGACTTTATTTCTGGACAGTGACCATTGTCCTGATGCTTATAGGGCTGAAAGTATTTAAAAAACTGCGCCCACACTTTTCTGATGTGCTATAACCTTCAAGAAAGCAATGAGTAGTGCGAAATATGGCAGAAAAAGATTTTCGTTGTGCTCGCACATAAGAAAATCTTTTCCTGACATATTTCATAGGGCGAATGCCCGTGAGCTTGGGAAACTGAAAGTTTCCCAAGCTGCACTACGGACCAGTGGGATTAATTTTATGTAACATGGAGGATTCAATGTCCGTAGAATGGAACAACAAAGTAATATCTGTTAACAACGTAACAAAAATCTACAAATTATACGAAAAGCCCTCCGACCGATTAAAGGAGGCTTTAAGCATAACCCACAAAAACTACCATAGAGATTTCTATGCCCTAAACGGCATTTCTTTTGATGTAGAAAAAGGACAAACCGTAGGAATCATCGGAACCAATGGATCAGGCAAGTCCACCATACTAAAGATCATTACCGGAGTCCTCACCCCTACCTCAGGCAGTTTAGAGGTAAACGGTGTGATTTCCGCTCTTTTAGAGCTGGGGGCCGGATTTAATATGGATTATACCGGAATCGAAAACATTTACATGAATGGCACCATGATGGGCTTCTCCAAAAAAGAAATGGATGGAAAGCTTCAGGACATTTTAGACTTCGCAGACATCGGTGACTTCGTTTATCAGCCAGTAAAAACCTACTCAAGCGGCATGTTCGTCCGCCTGGCGTTTGCGCTGGCAATCAACGTGGAGCCAGAAATCCTGATCGTTGACGAGGCCCTGTCCGTTGGAGACGTGTTTTTCCAGGCCAAATGCTACCGCCGAATGGAAGATATCCGCCAGAATGGAACCACGATATTAATGGTCACTCATGATATGGGTGCAATCATCAAATACTGTGACCGTGTGGTAGTATTAAACAAAGGCAACTTTATCGCCGAAGGAGAGCCCGGAAAGATGGTGGATCTCTATAAAAAGATCCTGGCAAATCAAATGGACGATCTTGGAGAAGAACTGGAAGAAATAAGAAGCGGCATATTAAACGATTTTTCCGGAGACCAGGCTGCAATTCTGGCACAGTCCAAAAACTCCCGCCAGGAAGGCCTTATGAAGGAAAAACTGACGATCAACCCGACCCGTACCGAATACGGCGATAAGAGAGCAGAGATCGTGGATTTCGGACTTCTGGATGAAAGAGGAAATGTAACCAACCTCCTCCTTAAAGGAGAACGCTTTACCATTAAAGAGCGGATCCATTTCCATACCCAAATCGAAACGCCCATCTTTACCTACACCATCAAAGATAAACGGGGAGCTGATTTAACCGGCACCAACACCATGTACGAGGCCTCTGATGTGCAGGCCGTGGGAAAAGGCGATGAATATGAGGTGGAATTTAACCAGAAAATGACCCTTCAGGGAGGAGAGTATCTTCTTTCCATGAGCTGCACCGGATTTGAAAACGGGGAGCATGTGGTTTACCACCGTCTGTATGACATCGCAAATATTACGGTCATTTCCAATAAAAATACAGTAGGTATTTATGATATGGAACCGGAAGTAAGCGTAAAGCTTCACCGGGCAGGAGAGTGAGGAGGAAACGTCCATGAATGATTTAAGCCCTGAACTTAAGAAGCTGTTTTTAAAATATAATGGAGATACGAAAAAGCTGCTGCAGGAGAATCCTAACCTGGATTACCTCTATGCATTATCAGATATACGTGAGAACCTTCTGGAGTGGTATGAATTTGATGAGGAGAGCTCTCTGCTTCAGGTAGGATCCGATTACGGCGCCCTGACCGGCCTATACAGCAGGCGGGTCAGAGAGGTAACCGTCCTTGACCCTGACAGTAATAATCTGTCATTCAATCGTTTGCGCAATGAAAAACAGGGAAACATCCGATATATAACAGGAGATTTAGACACCATTGATGAGGAAGGCTTCGACTATGTGGTGATTGTGGGTTCCTTAAGGCCGCCATATGACAAACACATAAGAAAAGCAAAATCCCTTTTAAAGCCGGAAGGAAAGCTGATCCTTTCCATATGCAACCGCCTGGGCCTTAAATATCAGGCCGGTGCGGTTCCAGATAAGGACCGGCTTTCAAGGGCAGAGGTCCTGGAACTTTTGTGCGGAGAGGACGGAAGATCGGGTAATGCCGAATTCCATTATCCCATGCCCGACTACCGCCTGCCCATCACCCTGTATTCCGATCAATATCTGCCAGGCAAGGGAGATTTAACTCACGCCATACTGGCCTATGACTATCCGAAATATCTGAAGTTTGATTTAGGAAAGATGTTCGACGAGGTATGTGAGGGAAAACAGTTTGAGACATTTGCCAATTCATTTTTAACCATTTGGAGCCGTCATGAAGAAAATTAACTTTGTAAAATACAACAAGACCCGCAGGGAAGCGTTCCAGATCCGCACCAGTCTGGTGGAAGAGGAAGGCTGTCCATTTGTGGAGAAGACAGCCTTAAGGCCTGAGGGGGCTGCACATATAAAATCCCTTGGTGAAAAATATAAAAGCCTTGCGGCGCAAAGCCAAAAGCTTAAGGTTGCCGGGGTTTCCATAAGTCCGGATGAAAAAACCGCCCGTTTCGATTTCCTTAAAGGTCAGACCCTTTCCGAGCTGCTTGGAAGGGAGATCCGTAACGGAAAGGTTTCCGTATCCCATATGGAAGACGGGCTTTCCCTGATCCTGGGCGTGAAAGAAAACTGCATCATCCCCTTCACCGTTACGGCTGAATTTGAAGAGGTGTTTGGAAAACTCGCTAAGGCAGATGAAAAAGACTGGGCGTTTAAAACCTCCAACATTGACTGCCTATTTGAGAACATCATGATGACAGAGGACGGTCCTTATCTCCTGGACTATGAATGGGTATTTTCCTTCCCGGTTCCAGTCACTTTTATAAAGTTCAGGGTTCTTTATTATTTTTACGAGCAGTATAAAAGCCTTTTGTCCTATGGTTCCATGGAAGCCTTTATGGAAGAGTTCGGCGTGGAGGCAGAGCGTATTGCAACGTATGAGGAGATGGAACGCTGTTTCCAGGAATATGTCCACGGAGAGAACCAGCAGATCTATCTGGTCAATTATATGCAGGAAACCCATGCCCTGCCTGAGGATATGTATGGCCTATCCCAGGTGATCGATGAGACAAAGGAACGCCTTTCCCAGATGGAAATGGAGATACGGGAAAAGGATGTGCTCATCACCAGGCAGCAGGAAGAAAAGCGTCTGACTGACAACCATGTGACCAACCAGGAGATGATCATTCAGACCCTGCGGACAGATTGTGACGATATGAGAGAGATGATCACCTGGCTTCAGGGGCACGAGGCATTAACCTTCCGTGCCAGGAGAAAGCTAGGAAGAATCTTTAACGAAAGGTTCCCCAAAGGGACCAGAAAGCGGAAGCTGCTGTTTTATGCCAAGGACACGGTATTTCATCCGCTGAAATCTTTCCGCCTCTATACAACAGAGGAAGGGAGGAATCTGATCGAAGGAGATATGAAGATAGGAGATGCCTACCGTACCCATGGAAAGCTCCGTTTTATTAAAGAGGGCCATCCCATGGTATCCATCGTCATTCCGGTCTACAATCAGATCCATTATACCTATGCCTGTCTTGCATCTATTCTGGAACATACCAGGGACGTGGTGTATGAGGTTATCATAGCAGACGATGTTTCTACAGATGCAACGGCTGAACTTTCAAAATTTACGGAAAACGTGATCATATGCCGCAATGAAACCAATCAGGGATTTTTGCGGAACTGCAACCAGGCGGCCAAAGCTGCTAGAGGAAAATATGTCATGTTCCTTAACAATGACACCCAGGTAACAGAAGGGTGGCTAAGCAGCCTGGTGAACTTAATCGAATCAGACCCAACCATCGGCATGGTAGGGTCCAAGCTGGTCTATCCAGATGGACGCCTGCAGGAAGCAGGGGGGATCATCTTCTGTGACGGTTCCGGCTGGAATTACGGACGCCTTGATGATCCGGACAAGCCGGAATACAACTATGTAAAAGATGTGGACTATATATCCGGAGCCGCCATCCTTCTCACCAATGACTTATGGAAGCGGATCGGCGGATTTGACGACCGGTTTGCCCCTGCCTATTGTGAGGATTCTGACCTTGCCTTTGAGGTGCGCAAAGCGGGCCTTCGGGTGGTTTACCAGCCTTTATCCAAGGTCATACATTTTGAGGGCATTTCCAACGGAACGGATGTCAATGGCTCAGGCCTTAAACGGTACCAGGTGGAAAATGGCCTTAAGTTAAGGGAAAAATGGGCAGCTGAATTCAAACTGCAAAGTGAAAATGACGGGAATCCCGATGTATTCCGGGCCAGGGAGAGAAGCCAGGGCAAAGACATCATTCTGGTAGTGGATCATTATGTTCCCACCTATGACCGGGATGCCGGTTCCAAGACCACCTTCCAGTATTTGAAGATGTTTTTGGAAAAGGGCTACGTTGTAAAGTTCCTGGGAGATAATTTCCTCCATGAGGAACCTTATTCCACCGCTTTGCAGCAGATGGGAATTGAGATTCTTTACGGCAAGGAATTCCAGGTGAAAATCTGGGACTGGCTAAAGGAGCATGGAGACGATATCAAGGTAGCTTATTTGAACCGTCCCCATATTGCTACAAAGTATGTAGATTTTATCAAAGATAAGACAAACATTAAGATGATCTATTATGGGCATGATCTGCACTTCTTAAGGGAAGGCCGGGAGTATGAACTGACCGGAGATCCTAAGAAAAGGGAGTCCTCTGAATACTGGAGGTCCGTGGAGCTTCGCCTGATGAGAAAGGCTGCGGTATCCTATTATCCATCCTATGTGGAACGGGAGGCCATTCATGAGATAGAGCCGACCATCCATGTAAAAGCCATTGTGGCCTATGTTTACGAAAAGTTCTTAAACCACATTCCTGATAACTTTGAAAAGAGGGAAGGGCTCTTGTTTGTAGGAGGATTTGCCCATCCGCCTAACGCAGATGCAGTTTTGTGGTTTGCACAGGAAATATTCCCTCTGATCCGGGAACAGCTTCCCATTGATTTCTATATCGTGGGTTCCAAGGTAACGGATGAAATCAAGGCTTTGGAGCAGCCGGGCAGCGGAATCATTGTAAAGGGATTCGTATCAGAAGAGGAACTGACAAGACTTTATTCAAGCTGCCGGGTAGTCGTAGTGCCTTTGCGTTACGGCGCAGGAGTTAAGGGAAAAGTCATCGAAGCCTTATATAACGGCGCTCCGGTGGTCACCACCTCCATTGGTGCAGAGGGAATCCCGGAGGCAGAAAAGGTTATGGTTGTGAGAGATGAGCCGGCTGCCTTTGCAGGGGATGTTATTTCCCTGTATCAGGATACGGAACGATGCAGGCAGATGAGTATGGAAACCCAGAATTATATCCGCAGCTATCATAGTATAGATGCTGCCTGGAACGTAATTGGAGAAGATTTTTAAACGGCAAACAGGTAAACCCGTCCCGGTATGACCGGGCGCGGTGCCATGCCGTTTTAAGCCTGTGGCTGTGCCGGACGGCAGATTGCAAGGGCGTACTTGAATGAAGAGAAAGGAACTATGGAGAAAGTAAGGGGAAAGGAAGAGGATCGCATGGAAGAGAAAAAAATAGACCGGCTTCTGTTCTGGGATATTTTAAAGGGGATCGGAATCGTATCCATTGTGTTTGGTCATTCACAGAACCTGGGGATTGCCATTCGGACGGTGTATTATTACCATCTGGCTATATTCTTTTTCATTTCAGGATACTTCTATAATGAAGAGCGCTACGGGGATGCCCCCTTTGACTTTTTTGCAAGGCGGTTAAAGAATATGTGGGTGCCCTATTTCTGTTATGGAGGCCTGTTCGTTTTACTACATAACCTGCTTTCAAAGTATCTGCTTTTTCTGTCTGATGCGCACTACGGCAAAAAGGAGATGATCCTTGCCATGGCAAATACCCTGTTCTTACGATGCCCGGAAGGACCGTCAGGAGCGATGTGGTTCGTGCCTCTTATGCTGGGGGCAGGAACAGGCTTTTCGGTCATTCTCTGGTTCTGCAGGAACTATCTCCCGGATTCTTTCCGGCCATGGGCAGCAGCGGCTCTCTGTGTTGGAGCAGGGCTTTTTGGTGTAGTCCTCATCCGGAGAGAGATTTTCTTAAACTACCACCTTCAGACAGCCCTATTGGTGATTCCGGTTTACTATGGCGGATATGCTGTGCGGACATGGAAGATTTCCATTGAAAAATATGTAACATGGTATGGTGCTGCTTTGTGCGCAGGGCTTTTCTATTATTTCCTGATGTTTACAGAGGAAAGTGTGGAGCTGTCCGCCAATCAGATACCAGGAGGGATCAACTTTTATATCATTTCTGCAGCCGGTATTTATCTCTGCTGCTATGCAGCTAAGTGTTTGCAGAAGGCTCCGATCGCAGGGAAGACTGCGGCCTTGCTTGGAAAATATTCCTTTGACATCATGGCTCTGCATTTTCTGGCATTTAAGGTCTGCGACTGGATTTATGCCCAGATGATACTGGAGCCCGCAGAAAATCAGGGAGGCTTCCCTCATTCCTATCCAGAACTTCATGTTCTGTATTTTGTTATGGGAATTGTCCTTCCGGTCTTATTTGCAATTGGGGCAAGAAAGGTCATTCATGGCCTGGGAGGCATGCTTCGGTCCCGGTCAGGGAATCCGGGGAAATGATCTTCCTGGATTGTTCTAAAGGATATATGATATACTAACCACGAAAGCAATGAGCAGTGCGAAATAAGGCTGGGAAAGATTATTTTTGTACTTGTACATAATAAAAAATCTCATGGCTTACTTCATAGGGCGTAAGCCGTAAGTACGTATACCGTAAGTATGTATACCGCAGGTTTTATGTTCTGCACTGTGGACTTATGTTATAATAACCATAAGAAATAATATCAGGAGGGTACAGTTATGCAGGCAGTTTTACTGGCAGGCGGCCTAGGCACACGGCTCCGTTCCGTAGTAAGCGACAGACCAAAGCCTATGGCCCTGATCGGAGACAAGCCATTTATGGAATATGTAGTATTGGAGCTGGTCCGCTATGGAGTGACGGAGATAATTTTCGCCGTGGGCTATAAAGGCTCGATGGTAGAAGAATATTTTAAAGACGGATCTAAATGGGGGATACGGGTTTCTTATGCTTATGAAGAAGAGTTGTTAGGAACCGCAGGAGCCATTAAAAATGCAGGATCTCAAATACATTCAGACCGATTCTTAGTACTAAATGCTGATACTTTTTACCGGATTGATTACAACAAGCTTATGGAACTTGGCAAAGAACGGGATTTAGACATGGCCCTGGTACTCCGGGAGGTGCCAGATGTGTCCCGTTACGGACAGGCAGTTTTAGAAGACGGCTGGCTTACTGCCTTTAATGAGAAGATGGAAGAAAAACGCCGGGGAACCATAAACGGCGGCATTTATTTACTCAGGCGCGATCTGCTTGATGAGATCCCTGAAGGAAAGGTGTCCCTGGAACAGGTAATGATTCCAAAGTGGCTTTCAGAAGGGAAAAAGCTGGGCGGCCTTGTAAGCAGCGGGTATTTCATTGATATAGGAATTCCGGAGGATTATTACCGGTTTGCAGAAGATGTAGGGAAACACCTTACAGGTATACCTTTACACCCGATGAAGCGGGGTGCGCTGTGCCCGGAGAGCATGGGCGGAGAGGGGAAAGGAGAGGTGAACTTATGGTAATCAGAGGACGTGCTCCCCTGCGGGTGAGCTTTGGCGGAGGAGGAACCGATGTAGCTCCCTTCTGTGTGGAACAGGGAGGAGCCATCATCGGCAGCACCATCAATAAGTACGCATACTGCTCCATCGTACCAAGGGATGATGATCAGATCATCGTTCATTCTCTGGACTTTGATATGACGGTCAAGTACAACACGAATGAAAATTATGTATATGACGGACGCCTGGATCTGGTGACGGCGGCATTAAAGGCAATGGATATCAAGCAGGGCTGTGAGGTGTACTTACAGTGCGATGCCCCTCCCGGATCAGGCCTTGGTACATCCTCCACCGTTATGGTGGCCTTATTAACGGCCATGGCCAAATGGAAAGGCGTGGAAATGGACAGCTATGCCATGGCAGACTTAGCCTATCAGGTGGAGAGAGAGGATTTAAAGATCGACGGCGGCTACCAGGACCAGTATGCTGCTACCTTTGGAGGCTTTAACTTCATCGAGTTCCACGGCCGCAACAATGTGGTGGTTAACCCTCTCCGCATAAAAAAAGAGATTATCCATGAGCTGCAGTACAATCTGCTTCTTTGCTATACAGGAAACATCCATGTATCCGCCAACATCATAAAAGACCAGGTGAAAAACTACGAAAAGAAGGATCCATTCGATGCTATGTGTGAGGTAAAAGCGCTTTCTTATGCCATGAAGGATGAACTGTTAAAAGGTAACCTTTACAGCTTTGGAAAGCTTCTGGATTATGGCTGGAAGAGCAAGAAGCGCATGAGCAGCAAGATCTCCACTCCCCATATTGACGAGCTTTACGAGGAGGCATTAAAGGCTGGTGCTCTGGGCGGAAAGCTTTTAGGAGCCGGAGGAGGAGGTTTCCTTCTGGTGTACTGTCCCTATAACGTCCGTCATAAGGTGGCTGCACGTATGGAAGCAGCCGGAGGACAGCTTACGGACTGGAACTTTGAACTTCGGGGCGCCCAGGCGTGGGTCACAGACGAAAAACGCTGGGATTACCAAGAGGTCCGGGTTGCTATACCAGGAGGCGAATATCACTTTCAAGTGTAGATATAAAAAGTCTTAATGCAGATTCTCGCGCCGGAGCACGGCTGCTACGGCAATCCTACTACATTTATGGGCTACACGCATTTATAGCGGAGCGCCTGTCAGTTAAAAAGAGCAGAAAAAGGAGGGGGGAAACCATGGACAGAATCGTATTTTTAGACCGGGATGGAACCATCAACGAAGAAGTAGAATACCTGCACCGGCCTAATGACCTGGTGATCCTTCCAGGAGTGCCGGAAGCCTTAAGGCGGCTTAGGGAGCAGGGATTTAAGCTTGTGGTAGTCACCAATCAGGCCGGTGTGGCAAGAGGATATTATGGGGAAGAGGATGTGAGAGCTCTCCATGAATATTTAAACAGCCTTCTTACAAAAGAAGGAGCCCAGATAGACCGCTTTTATTACTGCCCCCACCATCCGGTTCATGGGATCGGAAAATACCGGGTGGAATGTCACTGCCGGAAGCCAGAAACAGGGATGTTTGAAATGGCAGAGACAAGCTTTCAGGTGGACAAGTCCCATTCATATATGATCGGAGATAAGCTTCTGGATACAGAAGCTGGAAAAAGATATGGAGTGAACACAATATTAGTAGGGACCGGATATGGAAAAGAATTATACGGCAATCTGACCCAGTCAGAGAAAAGGAATTCTTTTGACTTCTATGCCCCTGCCATGAAAGAAGCTGCAGACTGGATACTGAACAGAGAAGGAGTGTGAGAAACATGGAACCTATGAACTATTTAGAAGAGCTGATCGAACGTTATCCTGTGCTGGCTGGCGTAAAGCCTCAGATCAGGGAAGCTTACGAGATCCTGGAATCATGTTATGAAAACGGCGGAAAGCTGCTGATCGCAGGAAACGGGGGTAGCTGTGCGGATGCAGAGCACATTGTAGGAGAATTGATGAAGGGTTTTGTAAAGCGCCGTCCTGTATCAGAAGATTTTGCTGCAAAGCTCTTAGAGGCAGACCAAGCGCTTGGTAAGGAGCTAGGAGATAAGCTTCAGGGAGGTCTTCCGGCCATTGCCTTAACCGGCCATCCCAGCCTTTCCACAGCATTTTTAAACGATGTGGACGGGGAAATGATCTACGCCCAGCAGACGTATGGATACGGAAAGAAGGGGGATGTATTTTTAGGAATATCCACCTCCGGTAATGCGAAGAATGTTATGTATGCCGTAACAGCAGCAAAGGCTATTGGCATGAAAACCATCGGTCTTTCCGGGAAAGACGGAGGGCTTTTAAAGATGGGAGCGGATGTGACAGTAGTGGTTCCGGAAACAGAGACATTTAAAATTCAGGAACTCCACCTACCGGTTTACCATGCCCTCTGCCTGATGTTAGAGGAACGATTCTTTTAAGCGTGAATTAAAATAAGAAAGGGGCTAAAGATGAAAGATAAAAAGTGGAAAGCTGAGTGGAAGGAAGAGATCATCGCAGCCGCGCTTTTGCTGGGATTTGCTTTTTTCATAAACAGAGGAATAGAGATAAAAGGGCTTTATATGGATGATTTATATCTTTGGTCCTGTTACGGAGAGCAGTCTTTCCGTGAATTTGTATTCCCTCTGGGAAGCACCCGGTTCCGTTTTGTCTATTATCTGGCGGCCTGGCTGGAACTGATGGTCTTCGGAAACCACATCGGCTGGTTCGTACCTTTTAATATCCTTTTAAACAGCTGTATCGCCTATACGGTTTACCGGTTTGGAAAGCGTTTGTCAGGCAGGCGGATCATTGGCTTTTTGTGCGGGATTTTATACCTGCTCTCCCGGATGTCTTATTACCAGATCAGCCAGGTATACGGACTGATGGAAAGCATGGCGCTGTGGGCAGCTATCGGCATTTTCTACTGTCTCTACCGTTATCTCTCCGATGAAGAGGAGAGAAGGTGGCTTGTACCGGCTGCAACGGTAATGTATTTCTCTGTCTGCTTCATTCATGAACGCTATATGGTGCTTCTGCCCTTATTTTATGCCGCGTTTCTCATGAAAAAGGAGAGGAGTCTAAAGCCGTGGCTGAGCATTACCGGGGCATTCCTGGCGGTTCAGGTGATCCGCTTTCTTACCATCGGAAGTATTTCTCCGGCAGGGACAGGTGGAACGGATGTGGCGGATACCTTCCATCTTTCGGAAACTATCCGGTATGCCTTAAGCCAGGTGCTTTACTTATTTGGAATCAATGCAGGCCCTGATCATTTAAATGGACTTAGCTGGGGAAGATCACCTTACTGGGTTCATGTTCTTGTAGTGTTTGCAGATTTCTTTCTCCTTATTATGACCGTGATTTTTCTTGTAACAGTTATACGGGAACGGAAGCAGCTTAAAAAACGTCTTCCTGTAATCTGCTTGTTTCTTTTATTTATCGCCCTGTGCATCGGCTCTTCAAGCGTCACCATAAGGGTGGAGACCCGGTGGATCTATGTTTCCATGACAGCGGCGTGGTTATTCGCAGCTTACATGTGCGGTGTGGTAAAGCGTACCAGGCCTCTGATATACTGCGGTCTGTTTCTGCTTTACGGCATTCTCATGCTTCCGGTAGAAAGTTTTTACCGGGGTAAATATGAGAATCTTTATTACTGGTCTTCCCAGCTGCGGTACAATTCCCTGGCAGAAGAGACTTTCGGGAAATATAAGGCTGAGATATTCGGAAAGAAAATTTACATCATCGGCAATTCCTACGAGATGAGCGATTTTACTGCCAGGACCTTTTTCAAAACCTTTGATAAAGAACGGCTGGCAGAAGGAACCGAAGTTACTTTTATTGAATCCATCCACGATATCGGCCTGGTAACTCCAAACATGCTGATACTGAGGGAAGATCCGGCCCATAACGCATTTCAGGATGTAACGGAATTTGTCCGGAACTTAAAATTTGAGTCGGTCTATGGCTGTTATGAGGACGGTTGGCTGGATGAAAGCGCCAAAGTCCGGATCATGGCAGGGAAAGAAGGCAAGATCGGATTTAAATTCTATTATCCTGGCGTTATTACCGGTCTGGAACAGATTACTGTGACCATAAATGGAACAGAAAACCAGGTCATCCCCATCACTTCCAATACGGTAACAGCTGAAATTGACACGACAGCCTTTCAGGTTACGGAGCTTACTTTTGAAAGCAACTTTTACTACGAAAATGCATCGGAGCAAAGAGGAGAAAAGCACCTCTCCGTCGTTGCTTCCATAACCGCAAATTAAGGGCATAGGAGAAACGCATGAATAGAAAGTATCTGTACGGCCTGTTTCCCCTTTTGGGGACTGTTTTTGGCCTCTGGTATATCTTTACGGCAACCTGTGACGGAATCTATACCGATTACGTCCGCCTTGTGAACAGTTATCTGCCTGACGTATGGAATCCGGCTAAGTTTTTTGTGCCGGATGTCCTGACCAGGATTCCGGCCAATTATCTGGGAAGGATCCTTAATGTATCACTTTTCGGATACAACACCATGTTTGACCGTGTGTTAGGCGTCCTGGCCCTCGGACTTTCCGGCCTTGCCCTGGGAAGCTACTGCAGCCGCAGGAAGGTTTCTCCTGGCTGGTTTGGGGCTTTAATGATCGTACTTTTCAGCCTTAATAAGTGGGAAATGCTGACCAATGGAAGTGGTTGGGCCCATTTCCTGTCTTTTGCCTGTTTCTATTACCATTATGAGGTGATGGACCGGGTATGGAGCGGACAGGAAAAGAAATATGACAGAGTAAAGCTCATGCTTCTTCCGCTTTTTACAACACTTCTGGTGGCAGGCCCCTACTGTGCAATCTATTCGGTGACGGTAATAATAGCCTGCGGTCTCATGTTCCTGTTAAAAAAGGGCAATTCGAGAAAGGGCTGGGGGTTATACGGCCTCTGTGCACTGATTCCTCTTCTCCTTTATTTGTGGAGCAATGCCTATGCGGTGGAAGACCATGCGGCCCCGGCGACCGTGCCTCTTCTTGTCCAGTTGAGAGATACGCCCGGTTTTTTTGTCCGTTTTTTCGTAAAGTCTTTTTCCTCCATGGTAATAGAAGGGGAGCAGGCAGAGTACATCTTTCGGACCAATACACCGTTTCTGATCCTTGGTTTTCTGGTTATCCTGCTGTATCTGTTTGCGCTATGGTTAAATTTGCGGTACCGTCTGTATGAGAAGACGGTTCTGCCTGCCATTCTCATAGTATCGGGTGGACTGAACCACGTGCTCATTCTATTGTCCAGGTGGATATTCCTTCAGGAAAATTATGGCTTAAGCTCAAGATATGCCCTTCAGTTCCAGTCCGGGATCCTTGGGATCTTGCTGACCTTTGCCTTATTATCGAAGCAGTGGAAGAGTATGGGTAAGACTTTCCTTAGAATCGCTGCCTGCGGGGCTTGTGTGATGTTTCTGGCAGGAAACTGCTATACCACATATACAGAGATAAAAAAGGCCCCTAACCGCAGAGACAGCTTTGAAAGAATGGCGGTGTTAGCCCTAAACTTTGAAGCAGTTACGGATGATGAACTGCGGGAGGGTTTTGAATACAGGCGCAACCTGCCTGACAGTGGGGCCAAGGTGCGGAGTGCGCTTACGATATTAAAGGAAAACGGATACAGTGTATTCCGAAATGATTTTAAACGATAACTGATCCGGTAGCTACATCAGTATACAAAATGACAGACGGGGGTTTTTATGGGTCGATTGCAGAAACATAAATATGGAGTCCTGCTGTTTATGGTTTTTTCAGCGGCAGGGATCCTGTATTCTCTGAATCAGATTTTAAACCAGGAAGTTTTTCAGTGGATTATGAACCAGAGGGAATATAAGACCATGATGGCAGAGACGGCAGAGCTGTTTGCTGCCTTCTGTTTGTCAGGATTTTTATTCCCTAAGAGCAGACAGAAACTTGTGGCGGTGGTCCTTATTACGGCCGTCTTTTTGTGGGCGCATGTGGCCTTTGTTCCGGTACTTGTATCCGGTCTTTATCTGGCATATATCCTGTTTTTTGGACGTTTTCTCCGGGTATCCTTATGGAGACTTCCAAAGGATGACGGGGTGGCTTCTGACTTTCTCACCGGCGCTGTCTTTCTCATCGGTATATTTTGCTTAATGTCAGCTGTTGGCATAGGCTCCATCGGCCACCTGACCGTGTTTGTCTTTATCAGCGGCGGGATCCTGCTTCTTTTCGGAAGGTCCTGTCTGGGAGGCGAAGGGAATGGGTCTGGTTTGGCTTTCAGCGGCAAAGAGATTTTTTTACTGGCATTTCTCCTGACCATGGTGTGCCTCCAGGCGGGGCGGCTTAACATTGCCGTGGATTACGACAGCCTGTGGTATGGGGTCAGGTCCCGGTATATCCTGGACAATGGACATGGGATTTACGAAAATCTGGGAACCATAGGGATCGTCTACACCTATTCCAAAGGTTTTGAGGTTTTGACCCTGCCCCTGTCCCAGCTTCCCTCCTATAGCTTTGTGACCTCAATCAATCTGTGGCTGTCTCTGGGAGTCCTTTTTATGGGTTACAAAATCGGACGGTTTTATATGAAGCGGGATCAGGCGGTCTTTTTGGCGGCCCTGCTGTCAGGTGTTCCAGGCATAATGAATATGGCAGTCACAGCCAAAAGCGATATCATTACGCTGTTTGTCCAGGAGATCATGTTGTATTACCTGCTGTGCTATATAAAAGCGGGGCAAAAGTCCTGGCGTTATCTGTGCTACGGCACTGCAGCCTTTTTTCTCAGTCTGACTTTAAAACCAACAGCTCTGATCTTTTCCACCGCTGTCTTTGGAATGGGATTTTTATATCTGTTAGGGAAGTTTTTGCTTCCCAGATTCGGAGCGGAAGGGGGAAATATCGGTGGGTTGGCAGTTGTGGCAGGCGCACTTTTGGCTTTAGGAGGTATCTGGGCAAGAACTCAGGTATTAACAGGTCTTCCCCTTACCTCGGTGTTCTCCTCCTTTCTTACAAGGATAGGATTTCATTTGAAATATCCGTTCATGGTTAATACCATACCCAATTCCGGCTCCGGAATGTCTCTAGAGGAAAGGACCGTACACCTGGCAAACCGACTACATGGATTTTTCTTTTGCCCTGTAGGAGAGGATATGGATCATGTGATCCTCGCCTGGGGTGGATTTCTGCTGTACTTTCTTCTCTTATTGTGGATTGTAAGCTGTTTTTACGGCAAGAATGTGGATAGAGGGAAAAAATCTCACCTGTCCGTTTTCTTGAAAGTCATCTATGTACCGTTTTTGGTGGTCAATCTTATCAGTTTAGGTATGCTGACCCAGGTTGACGGGAATTATTTCATGCTGTTCTATGTACTTACAGCGGTCTATGTCTTAAAGGCAGCGGTAGAAACAGGGGAAAAGACTGTCTGGCGGGGAGGCGTAGGAGCCGGAGTCTGGGTGCTTATGTTTGCTGTGTTTTTTACAGCCATGACCAGCTGGAATTGGAGCCTTGGCTTTACACCTGTGTCATTTCGTCATAAAGGCTATTATAACCATCAGGAAGCCGCCAGACAGGACATGGTATCAAAGGGAAATGGAGATATATGGGATATCCTTGCTGCCGACCCGGAGACCCGTCTTATTGCCATTGGAGACCATCCGGATGTACTGGCATTCCCATGTAACGTTCAGTCTTATGATGATATAACCGGGGTATGGGGAAATGTGGCCCTGGTAAAGAAAATGGATTATTTCGTGGAATTTATGGATTATGCAAAATCAGATTATGTTTATGTCCAGGCAGGCTATACGGGAGAAGAGAACCGTTCCTATACCCTGGTTAGGGATTTGATCGAATGGGGAAAACTGGTACCTGTGTGTTATGATAATGGAAACCTTTTGGCCGCGGTAGAGGTGAATGGGGATTACAGCGAAAAATCAACACGGGCATTGACAGAATTTGAACAATGTTATATAAAAAAGAAAGCGAATGATAATCAATAGCATATCCACTTGATTCATTAGGAGGCACATATGGGAAAAACAATATCGGTCGTGGTATCATGCTACAACGAGGAACTGGCTCTTGACCAGTTCTATCAGGAAACGGCCAGAATTTTAAATAAACTTAACTGGGACTATGAACTGATTTTTGTCAATGACGGAAGCCAGGATGGCACCATGAAGATTCTGGACGGCTTGTCCAGGAAAGATAAAAAGGTAAAGGTCATCAGCTTTTCCAGAAACTTCGGACATGAGGCAGCTATGATTGCCGGTCTGGATTACAGCAGCGGGGATGGGATCGTCTGCATGGATGCGGATTTACAGCATCCTCCCCAGTATTTGCCGGAAATCGTCAGGAAGCTTGAGGAAGGCTATGATGTCATCAATATGGTGCGAACGAAAAATGAGTCCGCAGGCTGGTTTAAGAATTTTGCCTCCTCTGCCTTTTACCATTTGATCAACGTACTTTCCGATGTAAAATTTGAACCAAACGCTTCTGACTTTTTTGTGATTTCCAGGCGGGCTGGTGAGGTGCTTCGGGATAATTACAGGGAAAAGGTACGTTTTTTGCGGGGATATGTGCAAAACATCGGGTTTAACCGGACTACCATTGAATATGAGGCAGGAACAAGGGTAGCAGGAGAAAGCAAATACAGCATTAAAAAGCTGATGGCCTTTTCACTGAATACCATCATGTGCTTTTCTAATCTGCCTCTAAAGCTTGGGATCTATGCCGGGGGCGGTGCAGGCATCCTGGGAATCATCATGATGATTTACACCATATGGAGCTGGGCAAGGGTAGGGACGCCAAACGGGTATGCTACCACCATTGTGCTGATCTGCTTTATGTTTTCGGTGCTGTTCCTGATTGTGGGGATTATTGGTAATTACATTGCCATCCTGTTCGCGGAGCTTAAGGACAGGCCTATTTATATTGTTGGAGAGACGAAGAATTTTTCGGAGTAGATAAAGATTTTGAGATAAAGATTTTGGGATAAAGATTTTGGGATAAAGACTTTGTGATAAAGACTTTGTGATAAAGACTTTGGGATAAAGACTTTGGGATAAAGACTTTGTGATAAAGATTTTGAGATAAAGACTTTGAGATGAAGATTTTGAGATAAAGACTTTGAGATGAAGATTTTGGGATAAAGATTTAAGATAAGAAATGCGCTTTGAATCGGGCTTAAAAAGCCGTTTTTCAAAGCGCATTCTCTTGTTTATCGAACTTTATAGTGCTATTTTTTTGTATGAGATGTCATTGCGGATCTGCTTTGCAACAGGCAACCTACTCATCTGCAGTCTATTAATGTATTCCAGGACCGATTTCTTTTGTTTGGTTAGTGGCAGAATCGGTAGGAGCTGTTTCTGTCCCCGTTTGACCGGCCTGGCTTTCTGTAGTGTTATTTCCTTCTGTCTGCTGGGTGGTTGCCTGAGGAGTCATAGTACATACTCCGTTAGCATCAGCGGTATAGGAAACTCCATCAAGTACAAAGGTAGCAGAGGCAGCCATCTTTCCGTCAGCTGGATTTAAGTAATACTGCTGTCCGCCTACCTGTGTCATACCGGTTGCCATGGCGCCGCTTCCGCCAAAGTAATACCAATACCCATCGACTTGTCTCCAGCCTACGGTCATCTTACCGGAAGAAGCGCTTAAATAGTACTTGGCTCCCCGTTCCTCAAGCCATCCGGACTGCATCTTTCCGTCATTTCCAATGTAGTACCAGCTTCCATCAGGATTGATCCAGCCTGTAGTCATGGCTCCGCTCTGGTTAAAGAAATACCAGCTGTTATCAATGAGCTGCCATCCGGTTGAGACTGCACCGTTTCCTGCCAGATAATACTTGGAGGAGCCGTCGGTATGCCAGCCCGTTGCCATGGAACCGTCGTTATTTAAGTAATAGCGGGCGCCGTTGTTATCCAGCCATCCGGTGGACATCACACCGCTTTCCTGCAAGAAGTACCACTTGTTGTTTAAGTTCTTCCATCCGGTAGCCATTTTGCCGGAAGAAGGATCCAGATAGTAATACTGGCCGTTTAATTCCTGCCATCCGGTGGCCATGGTACCATCGGAACCAAGGTAATATCGTGACCCGTTGTCAGTAAGCCATCCGGTGTTCATGGAACCGCTTTGATTGAAGAAATACCATTTGTCGGTAAGCTGCTTCCAACCGGTGTTCATCCGTCCGGAAGTTTCGTCAAGATAATAACGCAGGCCATCCTTATCAAACCATCCGGTGGCAGTCAGTCCTTCTTCGTTCATAAAGAACCAACCGGAGCCATCGTTGACCCAGGTGTTTTTCTGGATCGAATAATTCTGGTAGTAATGTGTCTTTCCTCCTATGGTTCTCCACATATTTCCCGGAAGCTTTGGAGTTAAGTCCTTATAGAGGAAGTCAATGTCAACGTTTCCATTGATTCCGTTAATCGAGCCGGTGCTGGTGACCTGCCACATGATGGGGTTGGCATAAACGTGTTTTGCCTCATAACGGGCAACCCAAACGTCATAGGGCATATTGGATAAATCGATTTTATTTGATAACCAGTAATCATTGGCATACACAATGGGATAATATCCAGCATCTGCAATTCGCTGGCAGAATGCATTGATTATTTCGCTCACCTGTGCCGGCGGGAGGGTACCAAGGGTGGCACTGTCTTCTGCGTCAAAAGCGATGGGAAAGGAGATTGGATAATCCTTTACCAGGCTGAGTACAAAATCCGCTTCCTCTCTGGCCATATCTGGAGTGGTAGCCAGAGAATAGATATAAGCACCGACTTTCAGACCTGCCGCTGATGCACCCTGTACATTGGTATGGAAATAAGGGTCAACAATACCCTTGGATCTGGTGCCCAGCATGACAAAGCTTACATCATCTTCTGCTACTGCCGCCCAGTTTACGTTTCCCTGCCATCTGGAAACGTCGATTCCTCTGGCAATTACCTGTTCAATTACCGTACCGTTTGCAAGCTGATAATAGCCATTGACCTTTTCATAGCCTGCTGCCCAGGAATTCATAGCCGGGCCAAACCCCGCAGACATTCCCATAAAGGCACATAATGCTGCTGCTGCAAACCGTATGCCTAATTTCTTGTGTCTCAATGTGATACCTCCTTATCATTCGAGTACTATGTAATGCTGCACGCTTTTTTGCTTCCGGAATGAAAACGTAGGCGCACAAAAACAGAAGAAACTTACTTTGCAAGTTTCCAGGTAATTACGGCGGCACCATGCAAAATATTTTTATTTGTCTGGTCCGTTATCCGCGTAAATAAAAGGGTATCCGCGCCGAGGTGCAGATACCCACACAGATACTAATTCCTATGAGATCAGCCGGGGCCTGACGTAAGCCCTGGTGATAGCTGATATACGCCATTGCTCGAAGAATTGGAGGAACCGCCAGGAGTATCGTTAGAAGAACTTCCCGGTGCTCCGCTTAAGGAATTGCTGTCGGAAGAGGAGCTTCCTCCCGGCCCGCCGGAGCCTGATGGAGTCGAGGTAGACCCGCCTGGCGCATTGGAGGTGCCTGTTGATGAGCCTCCGGGGGTGTTTCCGCCAGTTGAACCAGAAGGAGAACCGGAAGCATTCCCCTGGTAAGCTCCATTGGAACCAAATGTGTAACTTGTTCCGTCAATGGTAAGGGTAGTGTTGGCCGCCATCTTACCGGTAGATGGATCAAGATAATAATAAACACCGGAAAGCTGTACCCAGCCGGTCATCATATGACCTGAATCATTAAAATAATAATAGGAACCGTCAATCTGCAGCCAGCCGTGGGCCATCTTTCCGCTGCTGGTATCCATGTAATACTTGTTGGTTCCATCACTGAGCCAGCCGGTCATCATACGTCCCAGCACAGACTTGTTATCAACATTCAGATAGTAGTAGGCATTATCAATCTGTTTCCAGCCGGTTACCATCTTGCCGTCAGAACCAAAATAAAACCAGTCGCTTCCAATCTGTCCCCATCCAATGGTGCATTTTCCGTTTTCTTTGAAATAATACCAGCCGCCGTCCATTTCACGCCAACCGGTGGACATGGATCCGTCGCCCTTCATATAGTAGTAGTCATTGCCTATTTTTAACCAGCCCTTAACAAGGACACCTGTATCATCCATTAGGTAATAGTATTTACCGCCGTTCTGTATCCATTTGGTAGCCATGGCGCCGTTGGAATGAAAATAGTACCAGTTACCGTTGATCTGTTTCCAACCAGTAGCCATAAAGCCTGTGGAGAGATCAAGAAAATAAAAGGTTCCGTCAGATGTTTTTACCCAGCCTTTATGAGTGGAACCATCCTGGTCTATGTACTTCCACTGGGAGCCTTCTGAAACCCAGCCGGTGGCCCCCCAGGCCGTGCCTGCCGGTATCAGAGTAGAGGTTCCTACAAGCCCTGCTATAAGCAGTGCTGTCATTTTCTTTCTGTATTGCATACCGTCCTTCCTCCTGTCTAGCCGTTTTATTCATATGCTATAGTCCGCAGTGCAGCGAGTAAAACCGTAGGTTTTACTCGCTCACGGGCTTTCGCCCTATGAAATAAGACGGATAAAGATTTTCTTATGTGCGGGGCACAACGAAAATCTTTATCCGTCTTATTTCGCACTGCTCATCGCTTTCGTGAACATTATACCACAGTACCGACAGAAATACCTAAACATTTTATTACGATTTGCGGACAATTTCCAAAAATCTCATTATTTGGAGATTTTGGAGCATTTTTTGTAATAGTTTTTTGCATACCGATACATGATTATGGTATATTCACCAAATTCATCTCCTAAGGCTGCCTTATATACTGCCCATAGGCTCCATAGAAAACCGCCAAGTGCGATATAAGCGTAAATGGTGAAACGCTCTTCTTCAGAAGGCTCCCGTTCCAGGTAGATCCTTATGAGGTCATCTGCTTCTTCTTCATTGTAGTAGGAGTAGATTGCACTCATGCTGATATCTATAAGGGGATCACACATTCCTGAATATTCCCAATCGATTAAGCGCACGTTACCATCGGGCATCATTAAAAAGTTATCGACCACTGTATCAATATGGGAAAGGACTTTCTCATGCTTTAGGTTGTCCAACTGGTCTAATAGCTCAGTCATCTGCCTGCGGACAGCGGCGTAATCGTCAAACGGGATACCACCGTGGGCCATGCAAAGCTTTTCGTAGAAGTCGATCCGTTCGCGAATGTCAAAGGAATGGTCCACCTTAAGCCCGGATTTGTGGAGCCTTCGGACAACCGCCATGCAGTGCTCCATTTCTTCCCGGCTGGAAGGGTTGGCATTGTGAGTACCTTCATAAAATTCCGCAATCTTATATCCGGTTTCCCCATTAAAGTAAATGACCTTTTCCGTGATATCCAGTCCGCTTAAGGCATCATAAACTGCTTTTTCCTGCTGACGGTTGATCAGAAGCTCTGTTCCAGCTCCCGGGATGCGGCAGATATAATGGCGGTCTTTTATTTTAAATAGGAAGGATTTGTTGGTCATACCTGATTTTAAGCACCGTATTTCTGTGATTTCTGACTCCGGTACCTGGAATACGGTCGATACTAATTCCATTGCTTCATTATCAGAATGGTGCTGGTATTTCAAATCAAAACGGCGAAGCTCTTCCAGGTTCTCAAATTCATATACTTCATCGGCCGGCCTTCGGTTGACGAACAGATCAATGTCCTGTTTTGCTTCCGGAATATGAGGAAGCCTTTTGGCAGCTTCTCCGGACAGCATTTCCATATAAACATTTTCCCAGTAAAACTGCTCGGTTCCAGGAAGGTTGTAATAATGTTCCAGTACGGTTAAAAATTGATCTGAGAATAATTTTGAGAAAAAAACCGGTCCATACATCACCCATTTGTCCTGGCCACCTACGGATACATTTAAAATGCGTCCCTTCTTATTATAATCAAGGCACCATTCGGAGGTTTCTCCTTCCATATATGAAGCAGAGTACCATGCACCGCTTTCATAAGCATGGTACATATTGTGGCGCATCCAGTTGTCGGAAGAAAGAACATACATATTTCTGCCCCGGAGGAGTTTGCGGGCATGATAAATGGTGGTCAGGGTGTTTTTCTGGGAATACTCGGGATTATATAGAAGCTTAACCTGATATTTGTCTATAAGGTATTCAAACTTTTCCTTTAAATATCCGACCACTATGGTAATGTCTTTAATTCCTGCTTCATGAAGCTGGCGGATCTGCCGTTCGATCATTCGCTCTCCGAACACTTCAAGCAGGCCTTTGGGGGTCTCGAAAGTTAAGGGAACGAAACGGGAGCCGAAGCCGGCGGCGATGATGACGGCGCCGTCTACTTTATTTTCATTTAGAAGGGCTTGGCCGGCTGGGAGTAATTCGTATAGGTCATTGCCGTTTCCAATCTCAATGTATTTTTTTTCTATGCATTCCTTTATTAAGTTATTAACGGTTCCCAGGGAAACGCTAAGCTCCTTTGATAAATCTCTCTGTGTGACTGCCGGGTTTTCCAGAATGGAACGGCAGATGATGACGTTACGATCCATAGTCGTGTGACCTCCGTATAGTTAATAAATTGGTAAATTGCGAAAGGTGTTCAGAATTTGATGTTATTATAGATATATGAACATTATACCATTGAAATGGCAAATTGCAATAGGGATTGCGATTGGATGTTGATAGGGATTGCAATTGGATAGTTATAGGGACTGCGATTGGATTGTGAAAGTAGATAGTATTTGGAGATTGCGATAGAAGATTGTCGGTATGGCATGGGCTAAGGTGCTTGAGAATAATTATGAATTGATTATGATATGTGGTTTAATCTTGTACTGTTTTGCTCTGTGACAAACTAGGTTTGTTGTGTTTAGCAGGAAAAAAGATGACTTTTTGATCAGGATGGAGCTCTGTTTTTCGCTTTTGAAACAACAGATATTATAAGGTTTATCAAGAAAAAACAGAAGAATAAGTCCATAAAAACAGGATTGTACTAATAAAAATACAATCCTTCCCCCGTATTGCATTTTCGTAAAGATTATGTAAGAAAATACACAGAGAAATGTTATAGCATTTTCCAAAAAATTGTATTATACTATACCATGTGATGGAGGAATTGATAGCTTCTGCCGGAAATGTAAATATTTTTTTGTTTTTGCAAAAAATGCAAAAAAAGTAAAAAAGGTATTGATAATTTCCATTATAGGAAGTATAATTACCTCGTAATGCAATTAGGAATTTCGAAGAGTATTTCAAAAAGAAAAAAGGAGAGTGCATTAATTATGAGAAAGCAGACCAAATTAGTTGCTGTATTATCAACAGCAGCACTGCTTGCATTAGGCGCTTCCATGTCCTCTTTCGCAGCAACTGGCTGGCAGGAAGAAAATGGTTCATGGGTGTACTATGACAAGAACGGCGACTTAGAGACAGAGAAATGGGAGAAATCAGGAGATAACTGGTTCTACTTAAACGAAGATGGCGAGATGGCTACCGATGTTGTTGTTGAATACAACGATAACTACTACTATGTAGATGAGAACGGTGCTATGG
Source organism: Lacrimispora sphenoides (assembly GCF_900105215.1). NCBI lineage: Bacteria > Bacillati > Bacillota > Clostridia > Lachnospirales > Lachnospiraceae > Lacrimispora > Lacrimispora sphenoides. Next base: position 2,115,670 of record NZ_FOIP01000001.1, read on the forward strand.
CTACCAATAAGTGGGCTTCTGTTGAGAATGAAGACTATGATGGAGACAGCGATGAAGAACCATTAAATAACTGGTACTACTTCGGTTCCAATGGTAAGGCTTTTAAGTCCTCTTCAACCAGCAACACTGCTAACTTTAAGATCATCAATGGCAAGAAGTATATCTTTAATGATGAAGGCAAGATGTTATATGGCTGGATTGATACCAATGGTGAAAGAAAAACCGGTGATGACGCTTGGGAAGAAGGAAATGGTCTTTATTACTGTGGAGACGAGAACGATGGTGCTCAGGCAACAGGCTGGTTATCTCTTGATATCGTAGATCCTAATTATGAAGCCACTAATGAAGACGGATTTTCCAGCAAAAACGTATTTGATGATGAGAATCAGACACGTTGGTTCTATTTCAAGAGCAATGGTAAGAAGTTAGCTGGTAAGAACGGTGAGACTATCAATGGCAAAAAATATAGCTTTGATAAACATGGCCGTATGAATGCAGAGTGGGTATTCTATGGTACACCATCTACTCCAACCGATGTAAAAAATGAGCAGGGTACTCCTTCTTATAGCGATAAGTTCAAATACTATGGCTCTCCAGAAGATGGCGCAAGAGTTACCAAAGGTTGGTTCCAGGTAGTTGCAGATGAGAACCTGAATAAGGGTAACTATGATGATAGCTCAGATGCATGGTATTATTCTGATAGAAACGGTAATTTAGTTGCCTCTAAGATTGAAACTGTCAATGGTAAGAAGTATGCATTTGACGGATATGGCAGAATGAGAGCTGGAATGAGATTTATCAAGTTTGAAGCTGGCAGCACAACTAAGATTGATGAGATCTTAGCAGATGATAATGATGATTATCCATTCGATACAGAAGCTAACTTTAAGAAGTATTCTGAAGATCTGTTAAAATTGGGTTATAACTGCTATTACTTTGGCAGTGGTTCTGACGGTGCAATGAAGACAAATAAGCAGACTGTTGATATTGATGGAGATAATTTCAACTTCTTATTCAATAAGTCTGGCAGCTATAAGGGCACAGGTAAGAATGGCGAAGATAACAAAAAATATTACTCTGCAGGTATGCTTTTATCAGCAGACAAAGATGATAAGTATGCTGTAGTCAAGATTGAAGAAACAAAAGATGAAAATGATAAGGATATCACAATTTACTCCTTATTAACAACTGATGATTTCATTAAAGACTATACAATCTCAAATAATACTGATGCTGAGAAGTATTCCGAGTATTACGAAGTTAAGACTGTTGCTAATACTAAATTTAAATTAGTAAATACTTCTGGTGCTGTTCAGAAAAATAAGACAAAAGCTAAAGATGGCAATGATCGTTGCTACAAGCAGAGCGTTGAGAACATCGTAGCAGTTTTTGTAGAAAGCTAATTAGTTAGATCAAAAAGTTTGTCTTAAAAGTGGGTAATAGGTTATCTATTACACACCCAAACTGTAGACAAATCGGTGCTAGGACTTATGTCCTAGCACCGATTTTCTTATATCACAAAAAAATACCCCCTTGCAGGGGAGGTGGGCAGACTACCGGAGCGCTTTTCGAGCAAGCAGGTAAAAACCCTTATAGGGGTGGTTAAAGCCACCGGCTAAGCCAGTAGTCTTGACTTATACATAATGATACTTGGTCTCAACAAAGAAAAGCCTCTTTTAGATGTCCTGATTTTCTTGCCAGTTTTTATAGATTCATGCATACAAACGAAAGCCCGGCCATTTTTTCCAATCGGCCTTTACTTTCATCTGTTTATATCGAAATCATGGTTTTCTTTCGCTCTTCCAAAGAGATGTTCTATAGTTTCATTTCCGCTGGGAATACAGTTCCTTCACTGTCTACGTATAACGGATATTTTTTTTACATCTCCATATATGGTTCCTAGATATGACGTGTGACCTTTTTACATATTCCTTACTTTCTATACATTCTTTAGATAAAGGCAACTTTCACATATATATCCCTTGGCTATTGTATTCACAGTATCCCTATCGATTAATTGTACTCTATTTCAATACCTTATTATTCAGACATATATTGCATACTAATCATGAGCATGCTCCTTCTTTCGTTATGGGATGTTTATACGGAAACAGAGGTTTATGGTAAAAAATTAAAGTTTTGTCAATATAATATTAAGGTTGTCAAGTTGCGCAATCTACCATTCAATGATATACTAGTGAAAGCAATTATGTTCTGTGATACCAAGTTATACATTAAATATGGATACGAGGAGAATATTTTATGGATGATAAGATAAATTTAGAAAAACATTTTTACACTGAATCAGTAGAAAATAAACCTCGGGTTTTACAGGTGATAACTGCCATCTATGTGGCTATTATTTTGGGGATTTTTCCTATAGTATTTCATGACTATTATTTTGATATTTTAATATTTAAATATCGTTTTTATTTTGTGACTTCACTTGTTTTTTTCGTTGTAATGTTTATTATGAATATTGTTTCAAAAAAATACAATCGAGAAAATTTGAGATTTTTTTTAGAAAAGAGAAAATCATTAACACCTTCAGAAATTTCATTGCTAATGTTTATGGTGATTGCTATTGTATCAACTATTCAGTCCGATTATAGATTTGAATCTTTTTGGGGTAATGAGGGGAGATATATAGGATGTTTTCTTTTGTTGATTTGTGGAATTAGTATTCTTATTGTAAGCAGGACATTTAAATTTAATAAATGGATATTAGATCTATTTTTATTCACTGGAATATTGATTTGTCTGTTTGGAATTACAGACTATTTTAAACTTGATATATTAAAGTTTAAAGTTAACATGAATCCTGGTCAGCGTAATATATTTGTTTCAACCATAGGCAATATTAATAGTTATACCTCCTATATTGCTATGATAATGGCTGTTTCTTCCGTTCTTTTTTCAAAAGAGCGTATTTTTTGGAAGGTGATTTTATATTATATAAGTATGATTATCTCATTCTTTGCAATTATCATGGGTATAAGTGATAATTCATATCTTGCATTAGGAGCTCTTTTTGCCTTTTTACCTCTATATATCTTTAGTACAAGGACTGGCGTAAAACGATATATTTTAATGATTGCTTCATTTTCTGTTGTCATCTTTGTGATGGATTTTATAAATAAAACTATACCAGACTATGTATTGGAAATGGATGGGATTTTACAGAAATTATCTGGCTATGGTAAATTGGAATATATTGTAGTTAGTGTAGTTGCATTAAGTATACTGGTATATATTGTCGGACATTTTAGAAGGGGTAAGGAAGATAACCTGGGACACAAATGGCAGATTGCGTGGCTTGTGTTTCTATTTATGGCTACTGCTTTTTTAGCATATGTTTTATATGAAGTAAATATTTTAAAATTGAATCGATATGGTGAGTTGAACTCTTATTTGTTGTTTAACGATGATTGGGGAACTCATAGGGGATATATTTGGAGAATCGGTCTTGAGAATTATAGCAGGTTTCCCATGATTCATAAAATATTTGGATATGGACCGGATACCTATGGTCTTTTAACTCATTTTAATAATTATAATGACATGGTTCATAAATACCAGGAAGTTTTTGATAGTGTGCATAATGAATATTTACAATATTTTATTACCATGGGACCATTCAGCTTGATTTCGTATATAGCATTTTTGATATCATCGGGAGTTAGTATGTTTAGAAGATCAAAGGGAGATGCTCACATTATGGCCATTTTCTTTGCTGTTATCTGTTATGCAGTTCAAGCAACAGTCAATATAAGTGTGCCTATTGTTACTCCAATTATGTTTACTCTTTTAGCAATAGGGCTCGCGGGAGTAAGAGAAGATACAAAATTGTGTTTAGATTAAAATTCTATATTCCAGAGAACGGGGGTGGACTTTCGTATTCTGCACATTTTATTAATTGGCCAATATTTTACTAACTGAAATTATAAAGCTTAGATAACATGAACTCCAAAAACTGTTGATTTTGTATAAAATAACCAGTTTTTGGAGTTTATTCATAAAATCTTAAATATTAACAGTGCTTTTTGTAATGGAGAAGATTGTACTAATTTCGGGTAATATGTTATACTAATAAGGCATTAGGCAAATTAACAATTAGATTAATAAAGATAAAGGTGCATTTAAATGAAAGTTGATCAAAAATATAAACGACTCTTTAAGTTGATTTTCACTTTTGGGATTGCGTCAATGCTAATTGTGATGTATGGTTGGACGTGGATCGGTTATTATAACAAGATTCTAGAATTTCCGTTTTATCGCCGTGGGAACTGGATGATGATTTTTCTATATGGGATTATTCTAGTCCTTTTCATGAATACATATGGCGGATTTAAAGTTGGATATTTAAAAAAGGGGATTTTAATCTATTCACAAATATTAGCAGTCATTTTTACCAATGTTTTTACGTACTTGCAGATTGCTGCTTTGGATAAACATTTCTTAAATCCTTTGCAATTAATAAGGATGACTGGATTAGATTTCCTGGTTATAGTAATTTGGACATTAGCCTATCAATGGATTTATGGAAAGATGTTTCCACCGAGAAAAATGTTATTGATATCTGGAAAAAGGTCAGATTATCACCTTGTAGAAAAGATTAATTCAAGAGAGGATAAATATGAAATATGCCAAATCATTAACATCGAGCAGGGCATTCCCCTCTTACAACAGGAGATATTAAAGTATGATGGAGTCATAGTCGGTGATATATCCTCCCATGAACGGAATCTAATATTAAAATATTGTTTTTCTAATTCTATTCGTACTTATAACGTTCCTAAGATTTCAGATATATTATTAAAAAGCACAGTAGAGCTAAATCTTTTCGATTCACCACTATATCTTTCCAGAAATGAGGGCTTAACTATTGAGCAGTTATTTGTAAAACGCTTTGTAGATATTATAGGGGCCTTGTCAGGAATTGTAATAACAAGCCCTCTTTTTTTAATTATAGGCCTCTTCATTAAGTTTACAGATAAAGGCCCTATTTTTTTTAAACAAGCCAGATTAACAATAGATGATAGAGTATTTAATATTTATAAGTTTCGAACTATGATTCAGGGCGCCGAAAAAGATGGGGTAGCACGTTTGGCTGCAGAGGGAGATAGCAGAATATTGCCAATTGGGCATCTTCTCCGGAGAACAAGATTAGACGAGCTTCCTCAGCTTTTTAATATATTGATGGGTGATATGTCTCTTGTGGGCCCTAGGCCGGAGCGCCCCGAACTTGTTAAAGAAATACTAGAGGATATACCGGAATTCTCTTATCGGACAAGGGTCAAAGCAGGTCTTACAGGTTATGCGCAAATTTACGGGAAATATAATACAACATCGTATGATAAGCTAAAGTTGGATTTAACATATATTAGGAATTATTCGTTGCTTTTGGACTTAAGGCTAATTTTTATGACACCTAAAATTATGTTTATGAAAGAAGCTACGGAAGGGGTACAGTCAGATGAAGGGAAATGAAAAAGTAAAAGTTTTAACAATTGCTATACCAACTTATAATGTGGAAAAGTATTTAAACCAATGTTTAGCCTCTTTTTTGGTGCCAGATGTCATGGAAGACCTGGAGGTTTTGATTGTTAATGATGGATCAACAGATTCCAGCGCAGAAATTGGAAAACATTATGTGAATAAATATCCCCAGACCTTTCGAATGATTACGAAAGAAAATGGAGGTCATGGCTCAACTATTAATAAAGGGATAGAGGAAGCAAAGGGTAAATATTTTAAAGTGGTTGATGGCGATGACTGGGTATTAGAGGAAGGCCTTAAAAAATTGGTTGATCTTTTGCGCAATACTGATGCTGATTTGGTTCTTAGTAATTATTATTGGGTTGATGACGCTACAGAAAAGGTGACTACAGAAGTAAAGCAAGTATGTCCGGGTATCGAATATGGTCGTAAAGTGTCCTTTACAAGCGTCGTGGATAAAATATTTTTTAAGATGCATGCGATTACGTACCGGACGGAAGTCCTAAGGCAGATCCCTGATAAGATTGATGAACATTGCTATTATGTGGATATGGAATATATTACATTTCCGCTTCCATATATAAATTCTGTAGCAGCTATTCCAGATTGTGTATATATGTATAGGATCGGACAGCCAACACAGAGTGTAAGTTTAGAGAATATGCGAAAAAGATGCCTGCAGCATGAACGGGTATTGAGGCGTCTGCTTGAATACTATAATGCTTTTAAAAATGAACCATGTTGCAATTGCATGACTGTGATAATTGGAAGAATGGTTACCAGTCAATATAAGATATACCTTAGTTTTGGTTTGAATCATAAAGAAAAGTTGATGAAGATGGAGAAGGAGATACAAAGCAACTATAGGGAAATTTATCAAGCTGTTAAAAATCCTGCAATAATTATTTTAAGAAAAAGCAATTATTGTCTTTATAGTTTGATCTCTAAGATGGTAAATTATAAACGTGGGGGGAATTAATGAGATTACAATCAATAGTGTTTCCGTCTTCTGTAAAAACTTCTGTTAAAGAACTATATGTTGTATCCAACGAGGACGTTCGGATTATGGAGTATAATAAGGCTCAAATAATAAAAGGCGGAGTTCTTGATGCAGGAACTTATTTTAATAGTATATCCATAAAAAAATGGAAAGAGTATACAACGGTTAATAAAATAAATTTTTCTGGACAAATAAAAGGTCATTACATTCTGGAAATTTTTGAAAGGATTGTATTAAAAGATACTGTATATGATCAATGCATTTACAGCGGTGAACAAAATTACCCTGTTGAAACATCAATCAGTGTAGCACTATTGCCGAAGCATCAGGATAGTATGTGTTTTGTAAAAATAAGAGCTATTTCAGACGTGTTTCTGGAAGACTTGCATTATTCGGGGGATGAGGCCGCAGTCGATGATGTCCGGATTGCAGTCGCTATATGTACTTACAAGAGAGAAGGTTATATACAAGATAACATAGAACAAATTCGAAAGAGAATATTGCAAAACAATAAGTCACTTTTACATAGCCGTTTAGATATCATAGTTATAGATAATGGACAAACTCTAAACTTTGATTTTAAAGATATACAGCTATACCCTAATCGTAATACTGGTGGAACAGGAGGCTTTACAAGAGGTCTTATTGAAGCGCTTCATCAGAGGGAAGAAAAATCCTATACCCATGTCCTTTTGATGGATGATGATGTCGATATTGAGCCGGAAGCATTTGAAAGAACGTATTCCATGCTATGTCTGCTGAAACATACTTACAAGCATTCTTTTATAGGAGGTGCGATGTTAAGACGTGATGAGCCGAACATTCAGGAAGAATCAGGCGCAAACTGGGATGGTATATCACGCTCCCATGGAAAAGGATACGATTTAAGGAACGCGGAATGTATTATGAAAAATGACGAAATATATTCTGCAGATTATAATGGCTGGTGGTATAGCTGTATTCCGTTATCTGAGATTGGCCTGAATAATCTACCTTTTCCTTTCTTTATTCATTGCGATGATGTGGAATATGGTCTACGCAATGCAAAGAACTGGATATTTCTTAACGGTATTTGTGTATGGCATGAGATTGCTTCTGTTAGGAAAAACCTGATAAGGGATTACTATGATGTTAGAAATTTTATGGTGATGAATATTCTTTATGACAAAAAAGGGTATTCAAAGTGGGCACTAACAGCCGCGTTGATTTGCCGATTAGCAGCTGGGGTGTTAATACCTAAGCTGAGTTTTCATACACGAATAAATGCAATGAAGGACTTTTTTGAAGGAGTGGAATGGTGGGAAGGGCTGGAAATTGATAATTTTCACCAGAAGGTAAGCTCTGAAAAAGTAAATGCATCTATTAAAGATATTATTATTGTGTGCTTTCGGGTTATATTTTTCCCGTTATTTTATGATAAGTATTACGATAATTACCAAAAGCATTGGAAGGAACTAACCTCAGAAAAATATTGGAATAAATATAGGTCCCTTTTGCCAAGATCATAAACAGGGGGAGAGTGAAAAATATGAAAAATAAAAAAGCACTTTTGGTTACGACGGTCAGTGGCTTTGTTCCCCAGTTCGAAATGGCGAATGTTCGTATACTGCAAGAGATGGGTTATGAGATTCATTATGCTGCTAACTATAATTACCCTTCTTATGGAAATGATAACCATAGATTAGATGGCACTGGTATTATCCAGCATCAAGTAGATTTCGCCCGAAGCCCGTTTAAGTCTCAAAATGTAAAGGCATATAAGCAGTTGAAGCGCCTTATGACGACAGAAGATTTTGGACTAATCCATTGCCATACACCTATGGGAGGCGTATTATCCCGACTAGCGGCTCATAAAACGAAAACGGCACCGGTAGTTTATACCGCTCATGGTTTTCATTTCTATTCGGGAGCACCACTTGTTAACTGGCTACTATACTATCCCGTTGAGAAACTTCTCTCATTTTTTACTGATGAGTTAATCTGTATTAATAAGGAGGATTATAAAAGGGCAAAGAAAAAATTTCATGCCAGGAATGTAGACTATATTCCTGGTGTGGGAATAAATCTAGAAAGAGTTCAAAAAACTGTCGAAGTTTTAAGGAAGAGAGAAGAACTTGGAATACCTGAAGGTAAGGTTATTCTTTTGTCTTCGGGAGAATTGATAAAGCGTAAAAATCATGAAGCAATCATATGGGCAATTGCACAATTGAAAAATAGTACAATGGACTTTCATTACGTTATTTGTGGGCATGGGGTATTAGAAAAACACCTTCATCAATTGGCTAAGGAACTTCAGGTATTGGAACTAGTTTCTTTTTTGGGATATCGGGAAGATATGTCAGAAATATTACAGATAGCTGATGTGTTCCTTTTTCCATCAATTCAAGAAGGGCTTCCCATGGCTATGCTGGAGGCGATGGCATATGGACTTCCTGTCATATGCTCTGATATTCGCGGTAGCAGAGACTTGATGGGAAAGTATGCTGAACATGCGCTGGATTACTGTGCAGGAGGTATTGTGGTGAAATCTGCAAGTGATGTTCTCTCTTACGGTCAAGCCATTAGGATCTTGATGGAAGATAGGAAAATGAGGGAAGAGATGGGGGAGAAGAATCGCCTCTGTGCAAAGGAATTCAGTGACCAGTATGTAAAGAAAGATATGTGCAGAATATACAGTAGATTATTGCTTTAATAAAACTGGTTCTGCATTTAATAATGAATGCATATTTATTGATTCACTATTAATATACAGAACCGGCCTGGGCTATACTATAAGGTGTTAAAGTTTATAGTGTAAAATCAGTGCTATAAAAAGTATATAGACTCCAAAGAAAACGGAAGAAGTAAGCAGAAGATCTATAAATATTGATCCTGTGTTTATGTTTCTTATAAAAATCATGATGAAGCTGGCGGTCAGCGATGAAAATAGAATTTTGTAAAGTTGTAAATTTTTCGATACTTGACTGAAGTCATTACGAATGAAAAAAAGCTGTATCATTAGAACTACAAACTCAGCAATCAGTGTACCTATAGCGGCACCAGATGCTCCCAGCTGGGGTATTAATAATACATTTAATATAATATCAACAAGTGCTCCAACGCAGGTAGAGTAAAGAACCAGATGTTCCTTGCCGTGAGGTACGAGAAGCTGAATCCCTATTATATTTGTTATTCCTATAAATATTATGGTTGGCATAATGATCTGCATAGGCTGTACGGACCCTAAAAAGGCAGTGCCAGAAAGAAGTAATATACTTTTTTCTGCCATAAATGAAAAATAAACACATAAAGGCAGGGAGATTAAAATTACAAATTGAAGAGCCTTTTCTGTTAAAACCATAATTTCTTTTTTAAGATTTTTTTCAACATAATAGGATACTCTTGGAAGTAAGACCGTACTGAGAGAAGTGACTAAAGTGACTAATATAGCTTTAATCTTTATTGCAGAGTTATAGTATCCTACTTCCAAATTACCTTTCATAAATCCTAACATAATAATATCCATATTGGTATATATAGTAGTGGTAACAGTGAGGGCGAAAAATGTAAAAATGGGTTTTAAATGCTGTGTAAAATTGTAAGGCCCAATATAACCAAATTTTATATATTTTCTGACATTAATAAAGTTTACAAAATTAGAACCTACGCTGGCAAATATAGTAATAGCTCCATAAATAACATAGTCTTTTTGATTGTGTACCAAAGCGAACATTAATACGACGGATAAGAATTTAAACAATATAGAGCGCGTGGTAATATATTGATATTCCTCCAGTGCCTTATATAACCACTCCATTCCTAGAAGGTTAAATAATATACTGGAGCTACAAATAATGTAGAGAAGTTTTTCTTGCTTGAATTGAGGGATTTTAAATAAACATATAAAAAAGATGGTATACACAAAAACAGTCATTATGAAATTAATGAAAAATATTTCGTGAACAGTTCTAGATAATTCTATGGAATTATCTCTGACTCGTGAACAAGCACGTATACCATATGTGGGGATACCAAGCATTGCTGCCATGGAAAAATAGGCAGCAATAGAAGTGGTGAGAGTTATCTTGCCCATACCGACTGGCAGAAGGATTCTTGATACGTATGGAAAAGTTATGAGAGGGAAAATAAATGAAGAGGCAGTTAAGACCGCATTCATGATAAAGTTTGTTTTTAATGATTTCTTACTGAGCATTAGACACCTCGATTCTTTGACTTTTATGAGTATATCATAATTACAGGAAGAAGTTCAAGCCTGTCAGTCTGATTTATCTGGATGCGGTATAAAGAACGAAATGGAAATATAAGGAGGCTAATTTTGAGGCAAATTAAATCCATCTATCTCAGAAATATATATGTAGAAATAATGAAAAGAAAAAAGCTGCTGTTTACTTTTGTACTGTTATTTACTGCGGTATTTGCGGTTAGCGGATATAAAAAGGGAATAAGCAGTGCGCAGCTTTCGCAAGAACAGGAAAAGAAAGTTCAGAACTATCAGAATACAGTTGCTGATTATGATAATGCAATATCGGAGCTGGACCGAGGCCTAGAGTTGGTTCAAAAGCAAATTAACCAGCTGCAGGATTATATGGACCAATCGATCTATATGAAATTAGATTCCCAGAATATTTATGCAGCTTCTGTTCAGTTTGCCATATCCAATACAAGCAATACGGGTAATGTTCTGAACTCATTTACCTATTTTATTAATGAAGGAGGCCTGTTAAGTGATTTATCTAAAGAGTATGGTGATCTGGATACCAAGTATTTGAAAGAAATAATAATGAGTTCAACAGGAAGCAATATCTTGAATATTTCGATTTATCATCACGAAAAAGAGCAGGCCCAAAAACTTTTGGAATCAATTGAAAATCATATTAATGGGCAAGTGCCTGTAATTGCCAAGGCCCAGAACACGTTTACGATTCAGAAGATAAGCTCCTCAAGTTTTACAAAGGCTGATGTTAATGTTGCGAATACACAAAATAATAATATCAATAATTTAAAAAACTTTTTGACCTATAAGGTTGATTTGGAGAATAAAAGAATTTCTCAGGAAAGCAGCAAGAGTTCATACATTGAGAAAAATGAATCAAAGGTTGCGGCTATGGCCCAGGTCAATCCATTAAAAGAAGTAATAAAATTTGCAGGAACAGGTGCAGTCTTTGGAATTTTGCTTTTATGGTGTTTTTATTCAATTAAATTTATTCTGGGAAATTATTTGAAATCAAAGGAAGATCTGCTTAGTGCCAATCTGCCAGTAATTGCCACTTATAGTTCTGCAAGAGGTTATCTGCCATCCATAGACCGGACTGTCTTGGATATACAGCTCTGGTCTGAGCAGTATCAGATGTCCGGGGTATTTATTAATGCATTAAGCGAAGATGAATTGACAAAAATAGTGGTCGTGGATTATATAGACAAGATTAGCCAGCTGGATTTGTCGGTTGATACTGGGTATCATGTGAACGATGATGCCGAAGAATTACGGAATATGATTAATGCGAAATATAGTATTGCGATTGTACAGGTAGGTAAGACTTTATATTCACAGATAAGTGAACAGATTGCTGTGTGTGAAAAGTTTGGAGTGAAAATTTTGGGGTATGTGGTTGTAGAGTAGAGCAGGCAGGAGTTTATAATGAAACATAAAATAGCAGATTTTAAACAATACATCAATGCAATCTGTTCGGCAGAAGGACTCTTTTTTACAGGGTTTATTATCTATCTTTGCAGAGGAATGTGGGAAACCACCATGCTTCCTCTTAATACCAGTATCAGTCAGTTGTGTTTATTACTAACTATATTTTTCATAACAATGAAAATTCTTTTTTTTGACACATATTCTGTGGGTGGATATCTGGGGATGGCAGCGGGGGTTGGGTGTACCATCTTAATTTATTTGAATAGTGGATATACGAATCCATTTTTCTGGCTTTTACTACTTGTGGGATGTAGGAATATTCCGTTTGAAAAAATTTTAAAAGTTTATTTGGTGATAATCGGTTCCATAATGATTTTAGCATTTTGTGCGGCTTTTTTTGGGGTGATTGAAAATCTGGTTTACAAAACTTCTGGGAGGGGAGTACGAATTGCCTTTGGCAGTATTTATGTGACGGACTTTGCCTCCCATATTTTCTATATGATTCTGACCTACTGTTATCTAAAGGCAGATCAGTTGAAAACGTATCATTTTGTTGGTATTCTTATTATAGCAGGTGTGGTATACCATTTTTGCAAAACACGTTTGGACTGTTTAAGTATGGTATTGGTTGTGGTTGTATTTGGTATCAACCACTGGTTGCAGAAACTGTCATATAATGGAAAAGGGCTATTGAAGAAGTGGAGATACTTTTGGAGACGGTTTGGGATGGTGAGCATGCCTCTTTTTGCACTAATCTCTTTTGTTTGCACTAAGTATTATAATGAGGAAAATAAGGTACTTAAGTTAGTTAATAAAGTAATATCAAATAGGCTGAGTTTAGGAAAACAGGGTTTAGATACTTATCCGGTTACACTATGGGGACAAGTAGTTGATATGGTTGGAGCAGGTGGCTCGGATCAATGGCCTACGGATTATTTCTTTATTGATAATTCCTACATCCATATACTTCTTAGATTTGGATTTGTGTTCGTTGGCGCACTGTTGGTAGTTTATGTCTTATGCTGCTATAGACACAAAGGCGATATATATTTTCTTTTTGCAGTTGCTTTGATTGCAATTAATTGTGTAATTGCACATCATATTTTGGATGCGACTTATAATCCGTTAGTGAATATATTTTTAGCGTATTGTGTAAAAGGTGAAAAGAAGTTGGTAAGTGGCCCTAAAGTTATGTGAGAGATAAAGATGGTATAGAGTAGGCATTGATTACATTTGAGATGAAAGCGTATTATTAATTCGATAGAAAACGCATGCAGGCGCCTTAAATGACGTTTGTAATAGATTATATAAATGAATTCTGGACTTAGAGAGACAATTTGAGAAATACCATATCTTTTCAGAATTGCTAATATATTATTCTTAATTTAATCTTAAGTGGTTGAGGTTTATATGGTATGATGATAATATTATGTGGAGGATAGATGCTTTTGGTGGACTGGAGATTTTCTCTATGGTTATTTTAGAGCATAGAAGTTTTAAAATAAAATGCTTCGAATTGAATTATACAATGAGTACATTTATGTACAACAATTAGGAGTGGAGAGTAAAAAATGTAAAACGTACTTAAACATTGAGAAATATATTCACGAGAGTTATGATGACAAAGGCATTAATAGTGCCAATCCCAAAACAACCTTTATTGCTTATGGTTCGGAGACTAGAAAAAGCAAAATTGCAGATGATGATAAACAATTACTTATAAACAAAAAGGGATATCAGCTAAAGATTACTTGCTTGCGGCATAATTGGGAGAAGGTTAGCAAAGATATGAAAAATCTACTCTGAGGTTTAAATTATCTTACCTGGAGAAATGAACAGAAAGCCTTTTTTTAAAGGCATTCCGGCACATTGGAAGAAGGGTAAAAGAGATGCCGCAGCGAATGGAAAAAACTTTTGCTGTTTGCTGTGTTCTGACGGTGAAAAAATCAAAAGCCAGTTTTCGACACATTAAGATGTTGCTTCTTAAATTTATATTTTCATTATGGCATTAAATCCATGAGTGTCATCATGAATTTAATGGTGTGAGGAAAAAACATACCGAATTATTGCATTGATATGGAATAGTCTATGCAATGTCAAATAGACAGAAGCATGTGGAAAGAAATCTTAGAAGAATTCCTTATGCTTATGTTGGTGAACAAGAGCATAAAGAAATTCATGTTTATGAGTATAATGCAAGACTAGGAATAAGTCAATTAAACAAAAAAGGTTTAACGTAATTGAGGAGAAAACATTATCTTATGGAAGACAATAAAAAGATTGCAAACTGCTTTGTGGCAGGAGCAAAATCTCTCGGAAAATATGGTGGATATGAGTCATTTTTAAAGAAGCTTGTAGAATACCATAAAGATAATAAAGGTATAAAGTATTACATTGCATGCAAAGCAAATGGTGATGGTAAGATGATACCTTCTGAATTGGAAGGAACATCAGAAGTAAAAAACGGAGCATTTACATATTGCAATGCAACTTGCTATATGATCAATATTCCAGAGTGGATGGGTGCAGCTCAGGCAATTTATTATGATATAGCAGCATTAAAGCTATTTTGTAAGATTATTGAAGAGGAACATATAGAAAATCCAATAGTTTATATCCTTGCCTGCAGAATCGGACCTTTTATGAATAAATACATTAAAAAGATACATGCTCTAGGTGGTAAAGTCTATGTCAATCCAGATGGCCATGAGTGGAAACGTGCTAAATGGTCAACTCCTGTAAGAAAATACTGGAAAGAATCTGAGCGACTGATGGTGAAATATGCTGATCTTTTGATATGTGATAGCGTGAATATTGAGAAATACATTCAGGAAGAGTATAAGAAATACAATCCCAAGACTACATATATCGCATATGGTGCAGAGACATCTGCAAGCCCATTAAATGCTGATGATCCTAAATATGTTGAGTGGTTGAACAAACATGAGATAAATACACCATTTTATACAGTTATTGGTAGATGTGTACCAGAGAATAACTATGAAACAATCACCAGGGAATTCATGAAAAGCCATACAGATAAGTGCTTGGTAATCATCACAACCAATAATCCAGAGATGCTGAGTGATCTAGATAATAAGCTCCATTATAAAAATGACAAGAGAATAAAGTTTGTAGGTACAGTATACAATCCAGAACTACTTACAAAGATAAGAGAAAAATCATTCGCTTATATCCACGGCCATTCAGTAGGTGGAACAAACCCATCCCTGCTCGAAGCACTGGGAAGTACTAAGCTTAATCTTCTATTTGATGTAGGGTTTAATAAGGAAGTTGCAGAAGATGCAGCTTTGTATTGGACACTTGAAGACCAGAATCTTGCAAATCTCATAGATAGATCAGATAAATTGTCAGATGATAAAATTGAAACAATGAGCAAGAAGGCAAAACAGAGAATAACAGATGCCTATAGTTGGCAGTTTATTGCAGAAGAATATAAAGATATCTTTAAAATAAAGTAAATTTGGTTAGTCTGATTGTTGCCTTGAAAGGATTATAATAATTTATGGATATAGATAAAATCGACATTGTAATTACATGGGTTGATGGGAATGATAATGTATGGCTAAAACAAAAATCAGAATATGAAATGAAGATAAAAGGAATAGATACTTCAAGTAATAATAATGCAAGATACAGAGACTGGGATAATATTCAATATATTTTTAGAGGAATTGAAAAGTTCATGCCATGGATAAATAAAGTCCATTTTGTTACGTGGGGCCATATTCCGAAGTGGTTAAATGAAGATTGTCCAAAATTAAATATAGTTAATCATAAGGGTTTCATTCCTGAAGCTTATCTTCCGACATTTAATTCAAATACAATAGACTTAAATTTACATAGGATACCTGGCCTATCAGAAGAGTTTCTTAATTTTAATGATGATATGTTTGTAATAGGTGATACGAAGCCTACTGATTTTTTCCATGATGGACTACCAAAGGATATAGCAGTGATTTCTCCAGCACCATGCTTCAGAGATGTTATGTGTTGTACTGAAGCCAATAATTTTGGGATAATAAATGATTATTTTTCGGTTGAAGACATTAAGAAAAATAATCGTAAATGGTATACTTTGAAATATGGTAAATTTCTTGTTAGAACTTTTATTTTTAGTAAGTTTAAGTCAATATTAGGATTGTTTGAACCACATATACCTTTTTCACATTTAAAAACAACCATGACAGAATTATGGGAAAAGGAATATACAGTATTAGACAATACATGCAAAAATAAATTCAGAACAAGGGATGATGTAAATGAGTGGTTATTTAGACACTGGCAATTAATGTCTGGAAAGTTTGAACCTAGAAGATGGAATTTTGGAATTTTAATGGATGTTGCAACACAGGAAGATGCAATAATTGAACTTTTACGTAATCCTGGAAAAATAAAAATGGTATGTATAAATGATACTTCAAGAGTAGAGGATTTTGATGTATGTAAGTCAAGAATAAACGACGCTCTACAGAATTTATTGCCACAAAAATCACAGTTTGAAAAATAGACCAATAGGAGTTATGTGTCATGAACAACAATCCTAGAAATAAAGAAACACCAATAAAAGTATTACATATAGGAGCAGATAATATTGGGCGAGGTGGCCGTTCAGTTATCGTTTTTAATTTAACACAACACATGAATCCAAAACTGGTTTGCAATGACTTTTTATGTTTTAAGAAGGTGGAAGCAGAACTTGAAAACCTAATTAATGATAAGGGTGGACATTTACAATATATATTAAATCTACCTAAGAGAAACAAGAGATTAACATATGAATATGCAAGGACAAAAGCTATTTTAGATACTATTAAAAATAATAAATATGATATTATTCACATACATGCAGATCATGCGTATGAAGTCATAAAAAGTGCAATCATTT
This sequence comes from Lacrimispora sphenoides, assembly GCF_900105215.1. NCBI lineage: Bacteria > Bacillati > Bacillota > Clostridia > Lachnospirales > Lachnospiraceae > Lacrimispora > Lacrimispora sphenoides. Next base: position 2,132,719 of record NZ_FOIP01000001.1, read on the forward strand.
CTAAAATGGCTGGATGTAGAGTAGTATTTGCACATGCACATGCTACAGGTATTTCAGAAAATAGTAATAGAGCATTACCATTTATTATTGGTTTATGTAAAAAAAATATTCCGTTATTTTGCGATAGGACTTTTGCATGTAGTAATGAAGCTGCAAAATTCATGTTTGGAAGAATTCCGAATGATTTAGTGATTATAAATAACGGTATAGAGCTTGATTCATATACATTTAATCCAGAACTACGAAAAAGGATTAGAGAAGGTTTACATATTAGCGATAAATATGTGATAGGTTGTATCGGCAGATTAACAGAACCAAAAAATCATCAGTTTTTAATAAAGGTCTTTTATGAGTATCAAAAAACGGATAAAAATTCAATTTTAATGTTAGTTGGGGATGGCGAATTAAGAGCTGAAATTGAGAAGTTGTCACAAGATTTTGGAATAAGAGATTCTGTGATGTTTATGGGGAATTGTAATAATGTAAAAGAGCTGCTCCAAGGAATGGATATTTTTGTTTTAACGTCAAAAAGGGAAGGTTTTGGAATAGTAAATATTGAGGCGCAGGCAGCTGGGTTGCAATGTGTTGTAAGTGATGTTGTTCCTAAAACGGCAAAAGTTGAAGACAATTTTCAATTTCTTAGTATCAATGAACCTGCTATAATATGGGCGAACTGCATACGTAACAGTAAAAAGATAAATGCTAAAAGAGAGTCAAACATCGATTTATTAAAAGAAAAAGGATATGATATTGCAGACAATTCAATAGTTCTGCAAGAGATTTATGTGAATATTATGCGTTGATGCTTGAGGCTGATTTATGAGAGAGGAAATATAGACATTGAAGTATATACAGCAAAAAAATAATATTACTGTGAAAAATCCCATAAATAGTAGAATAATAATAGATAATAATAAGTTTTTTATGATTTTATATTTTATATATCTTGTAAAAGATTTTATTTTCTATGGGACGACTATAAATGAATGGATAGGAGCCTCTATCTCTAAATTTATTACATTAACGCTACACATACTAATCATATTATTGAGTTTATGGCTGATTTTCTTTAAAAATAGAATTACTAAGAAAAGAATCATAGAATTCATTATTGCTGTAGGTATAGGTAGTATGATAGCAATTCAAACGGGATCAACTTCATTTTTTGATTTTACTCTAATCATATTCTGTATGAGAGGTATGGATTTTAATGCGATACTAAAAAAAGTCCTAAATATGCTAACTTTAATGACTTTGATTATTGTTGGTTTAGCATATTCCGGGGTCACAGAAATGATAATAGATACGACAAATAAAAACATGGGTATGCGATATGCAATGGGGTTCACACATCCAAACAGAGTTGGAATAATTTCATTTGAAATAATTTGTTTGATTTTATACTGTTATAAGGAAAAGAGTAAATATAAATACTTTATTTCGTTAGTATTATCATTTTTAGTTTACTCAATTGCAAAATCAAGAACTGCCTTTTTATTATCGATATTTGTAATAATCGTATTTTTTGTATTTGAAGTAGTTATGAAAAAGATGAAAATCCGTAATATGAAATTATTAGCTAAATTTGTAATTGCTTTGGCTTGTATTGCTACAGTGGTATTTGTTTGGTATCTATACAAAAATCAGAAACTATATTATGAAAGCACATTGATATCGAGAATACGAATGGCAATAATATATTATGACGCATATCCTGTGAATTTATTTGGAAACACAATATTATCAGGAGCAAATACTAGATTACCAGGAACAGCAATGGGATACTATTATCTTGATAATGCTCCTTTAGAATACCTTTTGAGAAACGGAATTCTGGCATTTGTTTTTTTTATAGGAATTTATTGCTGGAGTATAAGTAAATTAATAAAAAACAGGTGTTGGAGCTTGCTGATAATCCTTATATGCTATGCTATGTATGGTATGGTAGAGACAAATCCATTCTCACTAGTATGTAATGCTTTTTTATTGATATTCGGATATGTTATTCAAAATAAAGATGAAAGAATGAAATTACTGAAATGAGGATATTGAAATGAAGCTATATAGTGGCAGTTGGTCAGTTGCATATAGAAAAAAAGGAGAATCACTGTATAATATAGTAAAAAATCCATCATGGGGTTATGCTGCGGATCCGTTTTTAGTTGAAGAAAATGGTAAGGTATACATATTTGCGGAGTTGTTTGATCAAAGAGAAGGAAAAGCAAGCTTAGGGTATTGTACTATTAATAATAATATGTGTTCTAAATGGAAAGTGATTTTAAAAGAAAATTTTCATATGTCTTATCCTCATATATTTAAAATGGATGGTAACTGGGTCATTTGTCCTGAGAGTTGTGAGGACAAGACGGTATTTTTATATAAATGCAAGGAATTCCCAGATAAATGGGAGAAAACAAATCCTTTCATTAATGATATGGACTGTAGTGATACCACTTTTTTGTGCCAAGATGGAATATTTTATGGAGTTACTTGCTTATTTCATGAAAACCCGATGAAATTGCTATTGTTTAAATATGAAGATGGAAAACTAACGTTTTCTGAAAAGAACCCATTAATTAAAGGTGGAGAATTAGCCAGATCCGGTGGAGCTTATTTTAATGATGGAAATAAAACGTATAGGGTCTCACAGGATTGTTCTAGTGAGTATGGAAAATCTTTAGTTTTTACTGAATTTCAGTTAAATTGGCCATCATTTAGTGAAAAGGTAGTAAAAAGAATACATTTTGATGAATTATTATTTGATAAAAAAGTGAATGGAATAGGTATTCATACATACAACTGTTCGGACAATTATGAAACAATTGATATTAAAACTAGGGGCATAAATTTAATTCCTAGAATTTGGAAAAATATATATAAATTTATGAAATAAATATTATGGAAGTTAATGTATTATTTAGTATTTTAATACCGGTTTACAATGCACAAGAATATATATCGGAGTGCATAGAAAGCGTTTTAAAGCAAAAATATAGGAATTGGGAATTAATAATCATTGATGATGGTTCAAGTGATGATACTCTCAAGATTTGCCAAGATTTTTCTAGGCAAAATAATCGCATAGTTGTAATACATCAGGATAATAGTGGAGTATCAACAACTAGGAATTCTTTAGTTGAAAAAGCTAAAGGTGAGTATCTGATTTTTTTGGATGCAGATGATTATTGGATTTCTGATGATTTTTTATATAAGATAAGTATGGTTATTCATGATGTAAGTCCAGAGATAGTCTGTTGGTGGGCAGAAATTGAAGATGTTCAGAATTCAATTATAAAAAGGTATAACAACAATATTAACTTTACCAAAAAAAAAATCAGCGGAAATCAATTTCTATATGAAGTATTAAATGGTGGGAATTTTAATTGGTGGTTATGGCTATATGCAATAAAAAAAGATTTATGGTTAAATCCAAGAATCTCCTTTAATCCTCAACGTAAAATCTGTGAGGATGAAGAGGTTTTATTTAAGATAATTACTAGAGCACATTCTATTTGGAATTTGGAAGAGTATGCATATTGTTATAGGATTGGAAACGCTTCTTCTGCTATGGGCACAATTAGTAAGACTCAATTTCAAGATATGCTAGAAGTTGCTGAAAAAAATGTGATATATGTTATTAACAGTGATTTTTTTGATAAAAATCTAAAAACTAATTTGATAAGGAATTTTTCAAGTGTTTATTTAAAATTGGGATTAAGACTTCGAGATATATTGTTACCAATTGAAAGAAATTCATACTATGATTTGTTACGGAAATACAGATGGATGCTAAAAAAATCATTAGGATATTTGTCATTCTCATTTGATGTCAAGGTAATTATTGTGATGTTATTTGGCAATAGAGTGGGATTTGGTATATTACATTGTATTGATAAGATATTACATAAAGAGAATGGCTAGAAATGGAGAGCTAAAAAGTGAAACATGTGCTATTGGTAACTTTGTTTGATGATAATTATGGAAATCGACTTCAAAATTATGCACTTCAAACAGTTATAGAAAATCAAGGTTTTGAAGTAACTAATGCTATACAACCAAGACCAACAGATACAAATTCAAAGCTAAGTAGAGTGAAAAATCTAGCAGTAGATTTTTTAGCATTATGTGGATTAGAACAATATAAAAAAAAGCGAAACATAAGAGTAATCAGAGGGATAAGATCAGATAACTTTTATGAGTTTAATCGTAAATATATAAAAAAAATGATACCAATACAATATAATAACTATGCAGCGCTTGATCTAGAGAAATTTGATTATGCGATCACTGGGAGTGATCAAGTATGGCATAACTGGGATCATGCAGATGGAGAATTGGATTACTTCTATTTACGATTTATTGATAAAGAAAAAAGAATTGCTTATGCACCATCATTTGGATTTTCCATATTTCCGGATGAAGATAAAAATACACATATTAAAGGAATAAGTGGAATTAATAAATTGTCTGTAAGGGAGCATAAAGGTGCACAATTAATACATGATTATACTGGTCGAGAAGCTACATTAGTTTTAGATCCTACGATGCTTCTAAGATCAACAGACTGGGATGAAATCACCAAAAGACCAAAGGAAAAATTACCAAACAAATATTTGTTTTTATATTTTTTAGGCGAACGAACATCATCAGTAATTGAGGGATATAAGAAAGTTTGTCATGAGAATAATTTAGAATTAATAGACATATTCGATAAAGAATCACCTTTTTATTCGATGGGTCCATCAGAATTCATCTGGATAATAAAAAATGCTGATTATGTGTGTACGGACTCCTTTCATGCGACTGTTTTTTCAATAATATATCATAAGGAATTTACAGTTTTTAAGAGAGCAGGAAAAGGATACGAAGATATGTTTAATCGTATCGAGAATTTATTAAATGAATTTGATTTGATGAACAGAGTATTTAAGGATAATAATGATCATACGAATGTATTAAAAACACAATCAACAATCGATTGGGTGGAGATAGAAGAGATATTAAATTCAAGAAAAAGGGATAGTATGAGCTACTTATTAGCTGCACTAGAGCGATAATGTGATAGTATATTTGTAGAAGCTTATGGAAGGTGTTAAATTGAAAATAGAAAGAATAAATAATGCCAGTAGAAACATAGTTTTTGGTGGACTTTTGAAAATATATCAAATAGTAATCCCATTTTTAATGCGAACAATCATGATATATTTCATGGGTGTACAATATTTGGGACTAAATAGTCTATTTGCTTCAGTTTTGCAGGTGTTAAACCTTGCGGAACTGGGCGTTGGAAGTGCAATGGTGTTTAGCATGTATAAACCTATAGCAGATGATGATGAAGTCACTATTTGTGCATTAATGAAACTATACCGAAGATACTACAATATTATTGGACTCATTATTGCAATATTAGGTACATTACTTACACCATTTATCCCTAAAATAATCAATGGTGATGTCCCAGTAGATACAAATATATATATATTATATTTATTAAATCTGGGAGCTACAGTACTTTCATATTGGCTTCTTGCATATAAGAATAGCATTTTACAGGCGCATCAAAGAATAGATGTAATAAGTAAAATAAATTTAGTGACAAATACAATTCAATATGCACTTCAAATTATGGTGCTAATTTTTTTAAGAAATTACTACATATATGTATTAATTATGTTAACGACTCAGATATTAACCAACATATTAACAGCAATTATTGCAACAAAAAAGTATCCTGATTATAAGCCTATTGGTACGTTGCCTGATGAGTTGATTAAAGGTATAAATCAGAAAATTAAAGATTTATTTACATCAAAAATAGGTGCAATTATTGTAAACTCAGCAGATACTATAGTTATTTCAGCATTTCTTGGATTAACGGTATTAGCAATTTACCAAAATTATTATTTTATATTAACTGCGGTCATAGGAATTGTTGAAGTGGTTTTTACGGCATGCACAGCGGGAATTGGAAACAGCCTTATAGTTGAGCCAAAAGAAAAGAATTTTAATGATCTAAATAAATTTACATTTATGATAGCATGGGTAGCTGGCTTTTGTGCTTGTTGCTTTTTGAATCTTTATCAGCCATTCATGGAAATATGGGTGGGTAGAGATTTAATGTTACAATATTCTGCAGTTGTATGTCTTTGTATTTATTTTTTTATTTATGAAATTAATAGATTATTAAATACATATAAAGATGCAGGTGGCATTTGGCACCAGGATAGATTTAGACCCTTAGTAACTGCTATTGCAAATCTTGGAATGAATTTAATTATGGTTCAGTTTTGGGGAATTTATGGAATTATACTTTCAACAGTTCTTTCAATGCTATTTATTGGGATGCCATGGATTCTATATAACTTATTCACGTCTTTGTTTGAGAAGAGACAGCTACCATTGTATTTGCGTAAACTTGGACTATATGTGATAATTACATTTCTAAATTGTGGCGTAGCGTATTTTATATGCAGTTATATAAATTATGAAAAATGGGTGACGTTTGCAATAAGAATGATTGTTTGTGCAATTTTACCTAATGTAGTATTCTTTCTAGCGTATCGTAAACTGCCTGAATTTAATGAAAGTATATCTTTATTAGAAAAAATATCCAAAGGGAAAATAAAACTTAGTAAGCTGGTGAGATAATGATATTAGCATGTTATAATAAAAAAGAAAGTATTAGAATGCAAAGTTCTTCTGGTGGAATCTATTATACTATTGCAAAGAATGTGCTAGATAATTCAGGAATTGTTTATGCTGTATTATATGATAATCTTTCGGTAGTGCATACAAGAATTGATTCTGTTCATTTATTAGAAAAAAGCTGCGGATCAAAATATGCTCAATCTAATATGAAAGATTGTTTTTCATTAGTAAAGGAAGATTTACAAAATGGGCGTAAAGTGCTTTTTGTAGGAACTCCATGCCAATGTGCTGGTTTAAAGGCATATTTAAGTAAAGATTATATTAATCTACTTGCTATTGATTTTATTTGTCATGGGGTACCAAGCAAGAAGGTATTAAACAGATATCTTAATGAGCAACAATATCTTCAACCTATAGATACAATTAATATGCGAGATAAAACAAGTGGTTGGACAAATTATCAATATTCATGGAAATTTAGTAATGCTAATGAAACTAAAGTATTATCTCAGTCAAATATTGCTTTTATGAAAGGTTTTACTGGGGATCTCTTTCTCAGACCTTCTTGCTATGAGTGTTGCTTTAAAGGCCTCGAAAGAAAAACAGACATTACACTGGGAGATTACTGGGGGGTATGGAATATACAGCCAGGAATGGATGATAACAAAGGTACATCTTTGGCTATTATTCATTCAGAAAATGGGAAAAAAGCTTTTGAAATAGTTGCAAACGAATTTGTTTATGAGGAGATTACGGATTATAATAAAGTGATAAATTATAATCCAAGTATATGTAAAAGAGCGGAGAAAACAGTTAAGAGAGAAAAGTTTTTTGAACGATTTAACTCAGGTGATACAGTTGAAGGTATTGTTAATGATTTACTTAGATCAAACGAACAATTTGGGATGAAATCTAGATTAATAAGAAAAATCAAAGGATTTTTAAGTAATTAAGGAGCTGGAGGTACATATATAGTGAAAAAAATCCCTATTTTATTTGAAAAAAAAGAGGATTGCTGTGGTTGCACAGCATGTTATGCGATATGCGCAAAGAAAGCTATTGTTATGTTAGATGATGATGAAGAATTCAAATATCCACATATAGATGAAGAAAAATGCGTAAGATGCTATGCCTGTGTGAAAGTATGTCCAATAAAACAACAAAAAAGCAGGGGGTGATAATTGACTGTAAATGAAAGTTTGTCACTAATGATCTCGTTAGGATTATTGTTGTGCAAAAAATGATAGATGTCTAAGACAAATAATGATAATTTGTATTTGGATGATCATAATATATAAGAGAATTTCCATCAACAAATGGAAATGTTTTTTATCAATGAAAAGTGGATTGTAACGAATAAGGAGGATATAGATGTCTCGTCCGATTAAGAAACCAGATTTTGATCCGGATAAACTAAAGGAAGGTTTGATCGCTGCAGTATGTCACTCTTATCTGAATCCATCTATAGGAGAAACACCGGATAAAGATCCTTCTCATAAACAGCTTAAATTTCTTGCTGAGGAGTTTAATATGACACCGCATAAGGTGCGTAAGTTGCTGGTTACGGAAGGTGTATATTCTACAGATACTAGTAAGCTTGTGCAGAGACTGTATGCTTCATGTGATTCTATCCCGGAAATCATGCGTAAACTACAACTGAGCAGGTCATCTGTACATAGTTATTTGCCATATACTAAGGTAGTGTATAAGCAGAGCAAGATCAGTACTGATGCAGAACGTATCAAGCTTTTCAGAATGAGACAGGAAGCTGCTAAGAAATTGCATGATATGCCAGGTACTGACAATCTGTGGTATGCAATTACACTGTATTCGGGATATCCATTTCAGACAGTTAAGGGAGTAAAGTTTAAATATTCAGTATTCGGTAATGAACTCTTTGTAAACCGTAAGGAGAAGTCGATTACCAGAGCAAGTGTTGAAGTGGAATATCAGAAGGTTATAAAGCACGAATGTAAAGTTACAGGACCGAAGAAACTAGGAACTTATCTCTATCCGATGTTCTTGAAATTTGGTATTATAGAAAATAAAGAATTAAAAAAGAAGGACGCTCAGTTAGATGGCAGAAACGACGAATAATAACAAGATGAGGCTTCTTCGCCTTTTCAGATATCTCTATGTATGTACGGATGAAGAACAGAAAGTCACGACTCAGCAGCTTCATGATATCCTGACAGAGAATGGATATCATGGAAACCGCATGACTGTAAAGAATTACGTGGATATGTTAATCGATGCTGGTTTTGATATCATCGTCAGTAAAGAAGCAACAAATACATTCTATTATGGAACAAGGATTTTTGAGATACCTGAGATTAAGCTTATGATCGATGCGGTACCTTCTTCCAGATTTATTACAGCAGATAATAGTGAGAAATTGATAGGAAAGCTTGCACATCTAGCAGGTCCCAGTGTAGAAAAGAAGCTTATTGCATGAATCTTTACTTCTGAATGAGTAAAGTCTGATGATCGTATGACTTATATATTTATCGACCACATCATGGCTGCGGTTGATCAGGGAAAGAAGATACAGTTCCAGTAGGATATATGTCCATGTCAGACTATTATCTAAAAATCTGTGAAAACTAGAGAAGTACCGTATACAGAACGGTACGTACGGTGCTGTGAGAGGTCGGTAGGTATAAAAATTATCTACCTCCTACTCGAAGAGTCACAGACTGATAGTGAACCACTTACAACACTGAGAGTGGATGAACCGAAATTTTCTGTTGATAACTATCAGAACTTCATGAAAGCATTAACATAAGTATCACCGGTTCCTGTAGAATTTGCATATATTGATACAGGAGCAAAAGGATATTTCAGCCCGTCAGAGCAGAAGATTGTAATCAACGAAGGTATTTCAGGAGCTCAGATTGTAAAGATATTTATCCATTAGATAGGACATGCCATGATACATGATAAGGATAACGTTTGTGTAGATGGTCTGGACACATCAGTTGAGCAGAGCAGAAATTAAAAGAGGTGATCGCAGAAAGCTTGCTTTTATTGAAGCTGATAGATTTTCTGTAGATACATTTGAGTACAATTTAGATATATTGCAGGTAAAGATATGAAGGAGCTGAAATCCTCACTTGAGAATATTGAGCTTGTTGCATCTAAACTGATCACAGGAATAGAGGACAAGTTTAAAGAAATCCAGCGGGAGTACAGTGTAGATAAAGACCAGTATTATTAGGTCTGTAAGAGGTGTCTGGCAAAAAAGACATTGCTATTTAAATGAAGGTCTAATAAAATGATAGAAGAATAAAAAATTTTAAGGATGTGATAATAAATGCGTATCATGCATTATTTTTTAGGCTATCCTCCATATAGAACAGGAGGTTTAACTAAATATGCCATGGATCTTATGAAATCTCAGGTTTCAGACGGACATGTAGTTATGGCTTTATGGCCAGGAGAAATCAAATTATTAAATAAGAAAACATGTGTTAAACAAAGAGAGTCTATTGAAGGGATTAATAATTACGAGCTGATCAATCCATTACCAGTTTCACTTGATGAAGGTATAAAAGATTTCGAAGAATACATGAAATCCTGCGATGAATCAGTTTACACGAAATTTCTTTCAGAGACAAAACCTGATGTTATTCATATACACACATTAATGGGACTCCATAAGGAGTTTATTGATGCAACAGAGGCAGTTGGAATTAAGACAATATTTACGACACATGATTATTTTGGAATTTGCCCGAAAGTAACTCTATATCATTGTGGAGCGGCTTGTGAAAATGATCATGGGTGTGATGACTGTATGCTATGTAATGAAACGGCATTATCTATGAAAAAGATATTTGTAATGCAGTCTTCACTGTATAGGATGTTGAAAAACAGCAGAATAGTGAAAGCTTTGAGAAAGAAGCATAGATCAGATTTCTTTGCAGAAGATAAATTGTCAGATTCAGAAACCGAGAATGTAAAAGGAAGCGCTGAATCATATAAATGTTTAAGAGCATATTATATCAATATGCTTGAAAGGATAGGTACTATCCATTTTAATTCATCAGTATCAGAGGAAGTTTATAAGCGATATTTAAAACCTAAAAATGGTAAGCGGATATCTATTACTCATAAAGACATTGCTGACAATAGAAAGGAAAATTCATGGCAGTTAAATGAAAAATTAAGAATAACATGTCTTGCCCCGGCAAAGCCTTTCAAAGGATTTGAAGTATTGAAAAAAGCGCTGGATGAGATATGGAATAGTGGCAATCACAAGTTCGAATTGAAGTTATATAGCCTGGTTCAAAATGCATCAGAATATATGAATATAAAAGAGGATGGATTTACTTATTCAGAACTTAAAGACATTATGGTAGAAACTGATATTCTGGTAGCTCCAAGTATATGGTATGAAACATTTGGTTTTACAGTACTGGAAGCAATAAGCTATGGAGTGCCTGCAATTGTCAGTGACCATGTAGGAGCTAAAGATGTTATTGGAACAGGTGGGATTATTGTAAAGGCAGGTAGCGTTGAACAGTTGGAACAGGCCATTATTTCTCTTGATAATGAAAAACTGCTTAGTCTAAGAAGAGAGATAAAAGAAAATGTTCCGATAAAGCTTTGGCCAGAATTGGTAGAAGAAACATATCAGCTATATAAGGTCTAATTAAGAAAGACGTGCAAACATAATGACTGCTCGTCTTCTTTTTTGAAGTGTGCTGTATTGGTGTATCGATAATAGTATGGATATTTACAGAAACTGTCTTGTGCTCTATACGTTTTGATAGTGCATAGGAGTAGTCTTCATACTGCTTATTCTTTACAGCTGTAAGGTAAGCGTCAAATAAGTTGGTGTATAGAAAAACAGACAACCTCTGTTTATAATTGAAGGTTGTCTGTTAGCGACAAAGTTTTTGAACCATTGGATCCCATGGCATATATTCTTCCAGATATTCTGGATATTCAAGAAATGCAGTTCCGGGAATATCGCTGAGAATGAATTGGATATACTTCCATGGATTTAATCCATTGGCTTTGGCGGTTTCAATTAAAGTATAAATACCTGCACTTGCTTCTGCCCCTTTGGGACTTCCTGAGAACAGCCAGTTCTTGCGGCCGATTGTAAATGGCCGGATGCTGTTCTCCGCCAGATTGTTTGATATGCTGCAGTTACCATCAAGAAGATAATTCAACAGTCCATCTTTTTGGTTATTCGCGTACTGAAAGGCTTTGCCCAGTTTGGAACTCGGAAGTACTTTAGGTGAGATTTCTTTTACCCATGACCAAAAGGCATCCAGTACAGGTTTTTCCTGTAGTAGACGCTGTTCTTTCCGCCCTACGGGGGATAGGATTTCCAGTTTTTTCTCAATCTCAAAAAGTTGGTTGATATATTTGACTGCCTGAGCTGGAATGGTTGCTTCTGGGCTGTCTACATCTTTGGGGAGAGTTTCAACAAAGTATCTCCGTAGATGGGTCCAGCAGATGCACCGGATAATACCAGATACTTTTTCATATCCTTTGTAAGCATCGGTATGAATGAATCCATGGTATCCCTCCAGATATTCCTGAGGATATTTTCCGCTTCGCCCTGGTTGATATACGAACTGGCGAATTGGCTGCTCAAAGCCTTTGATAGAGCAGTATACCCACATATAAGAATCCGTTGTATTCTTTCGATTTGGTTCATTCATGACCTGTACGGGTGTTTCATCTATGTGAAGGTATTGCTGCTCTAATAGTTTTTTATGAAGGAGTCCAACAACCGGGGAAAGCCAGTCCCGATAACTGGTAAGAATCCAGTTTGACATCGTTGCACGGCTTAAGGCTACTCCGAGGCTTTCCCATTCCTTTTCCTGACGGTATAAAGGAACAGCAAGTTCATACTTTTGATGAATGACCCATGCAACCGCTCCGGGGGAAGCATAAGAGTGTTGGATTACCGGATAAGGCATTGGAGATTTCTCCATGTATTCTTTTCCCTCCTTACGGCACTTTCTGCATTCAAAGGTCTCACGGTAATAATCGATGACACGCACTTTAGCAGGAATAAATTCAATTTCAGTACGGACGAATTCCTCCCCAACAGATTCAAGTGGAGTGCCGCAGGTTTCGCAGAAGCGGTCTTCTTCCGCAAGAGTACAAAGTTTCTTTTCATGGGGGAGATCCTTCAACAGTTCTTCTTTTTGCCCTTTGTGTTTGCGGCGGCGATAAGACGCAACATCTTTCAAATCTGGCTCTGCCGCCTTCGGGTCCGAGGAGGTTTCAGCTTCATCAAAAAGAGACATCTGTCCCTCGAGTCCAAGAGATGATGTCTGCTCCGTAGTCCTGCCATAAAGTTTTCTGGTCAGAAAAACAACCTTTTCGTGAAGAAGAAGGTTTTCTTTTTCTAACTCAGCGATGCGGTTTTCGAGATTTTCAACCTGATTGTTATGCGCCATTGATGACAGTCCCTTTGCTTTTTAACTGTCATAATTATACCATAAAAGCGCCGTAAAATCCAGTAAATACGGCACTTTTCGGCACTTTATATAATCATTTCTGGATAGGATTTTTTCACTGCTTTTGGTTGGTTGATGGACAGCCCTTCCATGAGCCACCGGAACTCCTGCCCCGATATTAGCCTCACTTCAGCCTGTGTCCTGGGCCACTGGAAAGTTCCATTCTCAAGTCTCTTATAAAGTAAGACAAAACCATCGCCCTCCCAGAAGAGAGCTTTGATGCGGTTGCATTTACGGCCACAGAACAAAAACAGGCTGTTGGAAAAAGGATCAAGTTTGAAGTTCTGTTGTACAATGGCGGACAGGCTATCAATGGATTTGCGCATATCCGTATAACCGCAGGCAAGATAGATATGTTCTGCCTTTGAAATGTCGCCTAACATAGATGCCTAATGGTACGAAGAGTATTTTCGATTGTTTCCTGGTTTGCCCCATTTTGAATTTCCAGAGTCATATTTCCAAGTCTGATGATGACAGCGGTTGATGAGCTGGATTTGGCAACTGCATACGGAACTTCAGCAAACATGGAGGGATGGGAGACAACTGTTGAAACTTTAGGTTTTCTTTCAGCAGGAATCGTATCAAACGCTTCATGCTTGATTTTGCGAAGCCAGTAATAATAGGATTTTATACTGACATCATGAGCGGTACACCAATCAGACACTTTCTGATTGCTTGCCCTGCATTTTTGAATCCGCTCTATCCAAAGGCTAAGTTTTTGGGAATGAGTCGCTACTGTTAAGCTATCCATAGATAAATCTCCAATCCCTTAAGGTACTTAAGTTCCTTAAGACTTTTAGAATTAGAGCTATTATCTCACAACTAAAAGTAAAAAAATACACACCGACTTATTTGACGCTTACGCTGTAAGTTTTCCTTTTTCAGTTCGCAGCTGTTTAATGGAAGGACATTTATTTTACCATCTGTTTTTTTCGACAACCAGTTTCCGCAGTTAATTGATATGTGTCCATCAGGTTGTGCACTGATGATTGTCTGGTGTCCGGGAAGTTTTTCTTCGCAAAGGAGACTGTAAGTTTCTGTGCTTTTTACAGAGTAAGACCATTCTCATCTTTGTCTCTTGGGTCGAAACTTATGATACGTAGTTGACTGTTTTCTAGCACCTGCAAGCATTCGCATTATTGTGATAGAAGATGGATTTGACAGTTTGTATGATGATATCAAACAGTACATAAGATACCAGCAGAACTTATGGAGTTCCTTTTGTGCAAGACAGGTGAAAATACAGTCCCACAGGGCCTTAAAAATTATGTCCGACTACACTGTAAGAATCTAGCCTTAGGCGTAAAACCGAATTTTAATGTTTTTTAGCGGAGAAATGAGCAGGGTAAAAAGCAGCCAGAACGCACCTACAACCTTGAATTATACCACTCTGCAACCAGCAACCTGATATTGGCTGTATGTATTTCCCAATTTAGTTACTGATGTTGCAGCATAATGAATCTCGTATATTGGGAGCGCCTTACTACATTTCCTGAGTCACTTATCCACCATATCAGTTTATCAAGATGAGTTTTATTTTGACAAATGGCCAATTATAACTATTATACATCTAACCTCCTGACAATCCAAAGTGAAGAATAGTGCTTGCATTTTCTGTAGATAATTATAGCGCATTTCCATGAGACGGGCTATTCGTTGAATTAGTGTGCGCTTGTGATAAAAGCTTAACAAATTCGAAAAGAATTAATAAAGCTTATAAAAATTGTAATTGTTTATTATTGGTGTTCATGTTAAAATAAATATAAATTGTTTAAATTATCTTTAACATTATTGAACAATTGGAATGTGCAAATGTTCTCTAAGTAAAATAAAAACAGATTAGGAAAAAAGAGGAATTTGATTATGTACCAAAAGAAAAAGGCAATGGAAAACTTTCTAATCTTAATAATAGATATATTGGCAGTATGGATCAGCATTGGTATAGCATTTGGCATCAGATATGGCATGCTTTATGGCAGATATAATCACATTGACCAATTATGGCAGATTCTATTGATCAGTCTGCTATATGGATTAATTAATTCTCTCACTGATTTCAACAATCATTTTTTCAGAAGAGGATATTTTGAAGAGTTTGCTGCAGTTATTCGTAATCAGGCCATATTCTCTGTATCATGGGTCGTCATATTATTTCTCATCCATCGAAGCAGTGAATTATCTCGTCTAGTTTTTGGCTATTTTATAATAATAAATGTTGGTTTGACCTTCGCTTTTCGAACGATATTTAAACAGTTTATGACTAAAGTCTATAAAGCGAGCAAGTATAGTAACCGTTTATTGATTGTAACTACCTCCAGCCAAATTGAGACTATTATTGAGAATTTGGTCGAGTATAATGAATGGAATCGTACATTAGTAGGGATAGTCCTGACAGATAAATCACAGGTGGGCGAAGCAGTATGTGGTTTGCCGATTGTAGCAGATATGGATTCTTTGTTGGATTACGTGGTTCATCATGATGTGGATGAGGTATTTATTAACGATAGCACTGTCGTTCAGAAAGATACGCTCCAGGGATGGATAACGAATCTTGAAATTATGGGAGTAATCGTAGATTTAAATATTGATATTTTTAATATACCATCTAGCGGAAAGAAGATATTAAACCGTGTCGGAAAATATGCGGTAGTTACTTTTGCAAGAAATATATTTTCTACAAGGCAGATTGTGGCGAAGAGAATGCTGGATATTGCAGGAAGTCTTGTAGGGATGATTGTACTTGCCATAGCAACAGTCTTTGTAGCACCGGCTATCAAGCTGAATTCTTCAGGTCCCGTTTTTTTTGGCCAGACACGAGTTGGCAAAAATGGAAGGAAGTTTACCTTTTACAAATTTCGCTCTATGTATCAGGATGCGGAACAAAGAAAAAAAGAGCTGATGAAGAAGAATGAAGTAAAAGGTCTCATGTTTAAGATGGAAGATGATCCCCGAATAACGAAGGTAGGAAAATTCCTGCGGAACACCAGCATTGATGAACTGCCTCAGTTCTGGAATGTCTTGCGTGGCGACATGAGTCTTG
Source organism: Lacrimispora sphenoides (assembly GCF_900105215.1). Lineage (NCBI taxonomy): Bacteria > Bacillati > Bacillota > Clostridia > Lachnospirales > Lachnospiraceae > Lacrimispora > Lacrimispora sphenoides. Next base: position 2,148,892 of record NZ_FOIP01000001.1, read on the forward strand.
TAGGGACTAGGCCGCCGACCGTGGATGAGTTTGAGCGTTATGAGGTAAAGCACAAATGTCGGCTGAGTATGACGCCGGGACTTACCGGCTTATGGCAGATCAGTGGACGCAGTAACATCAAGGACTTTGATGAGGTCGTAAAATTGGATATGCAGTACATAGATAATTGGTCAATATTGAAAGATATTAAGATATTGATTTTAACAGTCTGGGTAGTCTTAACAAGAAAGGGGTCCAGATGATTGATATTTATTAAATGAATCAGGAGATGCTAAGAGGAGAAGACATGGAAAACAATATGTATGAGCAGGAAATTGACTTAAAGGATTTGATATTCGCTGTATTCAGAAAGTGGAGACTGATTTTATTTATAGCAATCATTCTCGCTTTCTTATCAGGTGGATATAAATGTGTCAAAGAGCTCATGAATCATCAGGACGAAGAGTATAGTTCGGAATTGAAAGCGCGGTATGACAGCGATGTGGAGCAGTATGAGCAAGCCAAAAGCGGATATGAATGGAATATCGAGAAGCTTACTGCGAGTATAGATTATCAGGAGCAATATAGGGAAAATTCCATTCTCATGAAAGTGGACCCATACAATGAAGCGGCTGCTGCGGTAGATATTTTCATTCAGGTACCGGAACTTCCTCAAGAGAATGGAATCACTATAATGCCTGTTGACCCTGCAGATGGAATTGTTAAGGCGTATGCATCTGGGATTGTGCAAGGGACGGTTTTGAAGAGTGTGTCAAAACAGACCGGAATAGATTTGCTGTATTTAAAAGAAATGGTTAAGGTCACAACGGATTATGACGGCAATATGCTGAATGTTAGTGTTATCTATACTGACGAAGAAGGTGCGGAAGAGATATTAGAGGGATTGCTGGACTTAATTGAATCTTCATATACGGAAATCCAGACTAATCTTGGTCAGCATACTATTGCAATTATGAATCAGGATATTGGTACTGTAGTAGATCAGTCTCTGGTCGATTACCAGAAGAAAAAATTGACTGATTTAACAGAAACAAAGGAAAATCTTGATGAGGCGGAAAAGGCACTAAAAGAGTTAAAGGAACCGGAACAGCCTGTAGCCTTGTCTAAACGATCTACGCTGAAGGCGGGAATAAAATATGGTGTTTTTGGCGGATTCCTTGGAGCTTTCTTGATAGTATTTGGTGTTTGTGTGGTATTCGTAATGAGCGGAAGGCTAAATGTGGATGGCGATTTAAAAGGGCGTTTCCGTTTGAGATTTTTAGGTGGTTTTACAGATAAGAAAGAAAAGAAAGTCTTTTCTGGAGTTGATGCCTGGCTGGACAGGTTGGAAGGAAAGGAGTATGTAACTGACGAAGTTGTCTTTGATATGCTTGCTGCTAACCTGGGGAATATGGCGAATAAAGGGACTTCCGTAATATTTACCGGAACTGTATCGGACGAGGCTTTAAGTGATCTGGTAGAAAAACTTCGAGATAGGCTGCCTGAACTTCGCTTAGAATATGCTGCGGATATGACCAGGAATGCGTCGACTTTGCTCAAAATTCCTGAAATCGATGAAATCATTCTGGTAGAGATGCGGAAAGTATCCCGCTACAGAGAGATTGAAAAGGAAATTGAAATGGTTTCAAATCTGAAAAGAGATTTTATGGGGTATATTGTACTGGCTTCTGATGCTGGGGTTGAGAGAGGTTAGTGGTTGTACATAAATCCTGACAGTTATAAGGTTATTTATGACATAGGTCATAGACAAGTGGTATTGTCTGTGGCCTATGATAAATTTATCATAAAAATTATAATGACCTGGGCGGTATGCGCTCCCGCCAAATATAATGAAAGTCATGATTGTCCATTGCTTGACATAAGCGCTCAACAATGATCTGAATTCAATTGTTTTGCTTGGAGCTGTTAAGGTTTTGTAGACACGAAATTAAACGGAATATTTTGATCTTTAAATTGAGCCGGAGTTATATATCAGAGCAGAATGAATTCACTTAGTATTATGATATAATTCAATGTATTTAAAAATATCATATTGAGCTTGTTCAGGAGTCTCATAACGAGCACCTTGAATAAGCTCTCTTTTTATGGTTCTATAAAACGATTCCATGAGAGCATTATCATAGGGATACGGAAATACAACAAAGAATAGTATAAAAAAGTATCCCTTTGAGGGAGGGAGTTTTATGATCGAATCTAGAAGATTATCTTACATTGATATAGCAAAAGGAATTGGAATGATATGCGTTATTCTTGGACATATGGAAATAGATAAGATAAATACAATAGTATTTAGTTTTCATATGCCTTTATTTTATATAATAAATGGGTACTTTATAAAGAAAAGCGATTATAGCGTATTTATATTGAAAAAGGCTAAAACCTTATTAGTACCGTATTTGTTTACAGGTTTGTGCATCGTTGTGTTTGAGGTTTTTAAAGATTTATGTCGTTGTATATATGATAGGATTCCGTTTGACATATCAAGTTGGATTTACGCTATATTATATGGTAGTGGAAGTAATTATAGTTCGCCTTTTTTTATAAAGTCAATTGGTGCTTTATGGTTCTTACTGGCTTTGTTTTTAGCATTTATCATTTATAATTACATAATTGATAAGAAATACTTTTGGATTTATGTATTCTTTTTATTATGGGGTATATGACCACAAAGTATATTTATCTACCATGGAGTATTCAATCAACTATCGTAGCGGTTATCTTTATCTATTTAGGGAGTTTAGCCAAACAAAAGGATATCTTTGTTAATAATTTTATTGTTATTATTGAATTTAATAGCATGGTGTATTTGCATATATCTTGATAAAGGAAGGTTTTATTTAGTAGGAAATTATTTTACAAATATACCTATTGACAGTGGAAAGTATTCACTTGTGGTCTTGTACTTTATTTGATTGAATTAAATACATTTCCATGGGAGAGACTTTTAAATGTCTTAAATATATATAACATTTATTTAAGGACCATAATATTGTTTGGGATGAAATTGGGCTGGAGTATTATGGAGGGATTATACTAGTCTTGAATGTTCCATCATTAAAGAAAATCTTTAACATTAATGAAAAGACTACTAACAAGATTGGTCGCTTACAGAGCAATCGCAGGCACAACCATATACACTAAGATTAAGATGGCCAAAGCGTATACTTTTAACATTCATAAATATTTGATCATAGGATAAATATAATGTGATCGGTGATCAGTTAACACTTCTGGCACTATATTGCCATAGTGTAATAGATTATTGCATAGGTGAATAGAAAAAATGCCTACCTTCTCGTATTGAAATGCAAACTTTTTTTAGAATGAATTATTAGGCGGCCTTGTAAATACACACACCAAATTAGGAAGAATGTCTGTGCAATCCTGGTATGAACTGTTTAGTTGAGTAATAAGGTTTAATTAATAGGAAATAATAAAAGCTCAAGCACATGATTAGGTTTGAGTTTTTATTTATAGGCAGATCTACTGTTTTGATTGGTACAGGTTCTATTTCATGAATAAAATCGTTGATCTGTTCCTTGAAGTTTGCTTACCATGAACAGATCAAAAAATAAAAAAATACCTCTTGCAATTTACCTCTACATAGAGTAATATATAACTACATAGAGATAATATAGGAGAAGCAATGGCAAAGACAGAGTTAAAAATCCTAATAGGCCTCCATCGGGCCGTAAACTACATTGACCGCCAATCAACCAAAATTTTTTCAGAGTACAATCTTACCATGGGACAATTTGCCGTTTTAGAGGCACTATACCACAAAGGAGACATGACCATCGGTCAGGTACAAGAAAAAATTCTAAGTTCCAGCGGAACCATTCCTCTTATTATAAATAACCTTGAGAAAAGAGGGTATCTTATAAGGAAAGCGGACAGCAAGGATAAGAGGCGATGCATTCTCCATATCACAGCTCAGGGAAAAGAGTTGATTGGTCAGGTTTACCCAAGAAATGAAGCCAGGATTATTGAGTTAATGGCTCATTGGACTGATGAAGAAAAAGAACAATTGGCAATGTTATTAAAAAAGTATGGAGATGAGATTAATGGAGAGAAAGATTAAAAGACAGGTTAGAGGCTTTAGAACCCAAGACGGTGCCGGTGTAAACCTGGTCAGGGTATTAGGTCATGAAACAATGGAAGAATACGATCCCATTTTGATGCTGGATTCCTTTGACAGCACAAATCCCGATGATTACACAGCTGGGTTCCCTATGCACCCGCATAGGGGCATTGAAACAATCAGTTATGTATACCGCGGGCAGATGGTTCATAGGGACAGTTTAGGAAATGAAGATTCTATTTCCGACGGAGAAGTCCAGTGGATGACAGCAGGTTCCGGAATCCTGCATGAAGAGAAACTACCTGCATCAGAACGAATGCTTGGAGTACAGCTGTGGCTGAATTTACCATCAAAGGATAAGATGACCGCTCCTTCCTACCACAGCATAAAAAATGAAGAGATTGAAGAGATTAATCTTGAAAATGGAAAGCTGAGACTACTTGCCGGACAATATAAGGACAGTAACGGATACATGGGCAGATATCTTCCTCTGGATTACTACGATATCCATCTTGATCCCAACGCTTCCATTTCCATAGATACGGATCCAAACCGCTCGGTTATGATCTTTACCCTGTCCGGAGAGGTTTCTGTCGGAGGAGAACTGGTGAGAGAGAAGACTGCAGCAAAGCTTACCTCTGGAGACAAGGTCGAGTTAAAAAGCACTGAGAAGAATGTCCAGGTATTATTTATAAGCTCAACGCCTCTGGGAGAGCCTATCGCCTGGGGAGGTCCCATCGTAATGAATACGAAAGCTGAATTACAAAAAGCTTTTACAGATCTGGATCAGGGAACGTTCTTACAAAAGAAAATGTCATATGATAACTAATAAAATATTATAATTAGATCAGGAGGAATTAAAATGGGCATTATTGAATCATTAGAAAAGAGAAGAAGCTATTATAGCATTAATAAAGAACTTCCCGTTGATACCGGAGAAGTCATTGAACAGATTGAAAAATTAACAGAATTGGTACCTGATGCTTTTAACATGAAAAGCTCCCGCGTTGTTGTGGCGTTAGGAGAAAAGCAGGATTTATTATGGGACGCTATCTATGACGCTTTCGGAGGCCAGGTCCCAAGAGAAAAAATCGACAGCTTTAAAGCTGGGGCAGGAACAATTCTTTATTACTACGATCAGGAGGTCGTAAAAGGATTACAGGGACAGTTTCCACTGTATGCGGACAATTTTCCAGCCTGGGCGATGCAGTCCAGTGCAATGCTTCAAATAAGCATCTGGAGCGGGCTGAGAGAATTAGGGATCGGCGCCTCCTTACAGCACTATAACCCGGTTATAGATCAGAAGGTCCGCGAACTGTTTGATTTGCCGGAAAGCTATCTGCTGATTGCCCAAATGCCTTTCGGAGGGATTATAAAAGAGCCTGATTCTAAAGAGAAGGAAGACATTTCCAAAAGGGTTCAAATTGAAAAATAATAATTAATTTCCATTTCTAAATTGGAAAATAGGGATTAACGGTACCCAGATAGCAGAACATAAAAAGAGACTCTCTCTCTTTTAATGTTCTTGATTAGGGGTACCGTTTATCTCTTTTTTTCCACCTTTTCATGCTAACTTTTAAAGTTCATCATAGCGGCACGTCACATTATTATCTAAAATATTCTCAAAAAATATACTATAGCATAACTACCTTCCCCCTCATCCTTAAAAGCAGGGCATTTTCGGGCACATTCCGGCAGACAGAAATATTGAAAGACAAAGCAGCAATGGATTCCACACCACAGATGTACTTAACAGCAAAACAGCATAACAGCATAACGGCATAACAGCATAACAACATAACAGCATAACAGCATAACAGCATAACAGCATAACAGCATAACAGCATAACAGCATAACATATCTTATTGGCTATGTTGATTTGTATTCCATTTAGACTTTGATAAACAACATAACATTATGCTCACCGTAATAGGAACTGCTTACCAGATGGGAGCCAATGGGGATGACGTAAAGGTCTAGAAGGCAGACATGATTTTATGCTGACAGAAGCATCTTAGGAACCTCATATGAGAATACAGAGAGTTAAAAACAATTATATAGAAAGTGAAGGCGATTGTATGTACTGCACAAGTAATGCAATTAAAATTAGAATATTTTGTACAAAAATATTAATACAAGTTGACAAAAGTAATCATAATTGCTATAATTAGAGTTAAGTTAATTAATAAAGTTTATAAAGTAAGTACAAGGTGGACTAAATTATGGGCGAGATGGTTGGAAAACCAGGTGTAATAAAATTATTAAATAAAGATGTGGTAGAAGGAATTATTCGAAGCAGTGGTCCAATCACAAAACCAGAGATAGCCAAACGGTCACAGCTAAGTCTGGTTACTGTAAATAAAACAGTTGCTATACTGATTCAGGAGGAAAAAGTAAGAGTCAGTGGAGCCAGCGAATCCACCGGTGGCAGGAGAGCAATGTTCTTTGAAATTAATAATGAAGCAAATTATTATATCGGTCTTTATTATTATAAGAATCATTATATTGGAGCCATTTCAGATTCCATAGGTGAATTAATTTATGTGCAGGAATTTCCTACCAGAGTGGATGTATATGAAGAGGTCATGGAAGATACATATGCAGCACTGGACAGTCTCATTGAAAAGTGCGGTGATCATAAAATAAAAGCAATAGGAATCGGTGTTCCTGGAGTTGTAAAGGAAGGTACCATTACCAATATTCCCAATATCCCTTCCTGGGAAGGGAAAGATATTTCTGGTATTTTATCAGATAAATATCTGCTTCCGGTTCTGCTTGAGAATGATATTAATCTGACTACATTAGGAATTTATAATACAGATTATCAGAATAATAAAGTCAGAAACATGGCTTTGATTTACTTGGATCAGGGAATCGGATCAGGATTTATTATTAACCAGTCGCTGTTTAAAGGTTCCAGTAACTTTGCTGGGGAGTTAAGCTACATACCGGTAAAGCAGCATTTTCCTATAAAAGGAAAGGTTACCAGATATACAGGTAACTTTGAAACACAAATATCATTAATCACTGAGGCAATTGAACAATCCTCCGGATTGTCAGAGCAAGGGCTGTATAAAGATATGCTGATTCGTACAATTGTTGAAGGCCTATTAAGTGTTATCTGCGTTTTGAACCCTGAAATCATCGTGATGAAGCATAGCTGTCTGACAGAACATGATTGTCAAAAGATAGAGCGGGAGCTGGCAGAATGGGTGGATGAAAGCAATGTTCCCTCCATTATAAATGCGGCAGATTTAAGCAAAAGCAGTATTCAAGGAGTAATTCGTATGTGCATTAGGGAAAGTACTTCTTCCTATTCATTATCTAATAAAAAGCGAGGTTAATAAAATGAAATATTTATTATCAGTAGATGGGGGAGGAACTAAAACAGAATTTTATATCAGTGATCTGCAAGGGAATATGATAGATACCTTTACAACTGGATCCACAAGCATCAAGTCAGTAGGCGGGGATAAATCTTATGACCAGCTAAAGGCAGGGATTGAACGGCTTAAAGAGACATATAAAATTACGCCTGATGATATTTTGATGGGAGTATTTGGAATGTCAGGATGTGATTCGGATAATGATTATCAGATGATTCTTGATCGGATTTTAAGTCTGGGATTTACAAAAGACAATGTTCATTTATGCAACGATGGGGTACTGGCATTTTATGCACAGACGCAGGGCCCGGGAATTGTAGTGATTGCAGGAACTGGTTCAATCGTAATCGGAATAGATAAACAGGGGGAGGTCAGACGTTCAGGAGGATGGGGTTACCATTTCAGTGATATTGGATCCGGTTATTGGATCGGATGTGAGTTATTAAAGAGAACTCTTCTGTATTGTGATAACTGTTATCCATATGTACCTGTATTTGAACAGGTCAAAGGCTATTTCCAGATGGAGAGTTATACAGATCTTCCATATACTGTGACAGAAATTAAGGATATTAATCAAATTGCAGGTCTGGCTTATGAAGTGGTAAAAGCAGCCGAAGAGCAGGATGAATTATCCATTAACATTTTAAAAGACGGAGCCAGACAATTGGCTGATCAGGTTGCGGGTATGGTAAAACAAATGGATTTATCAGAGGCCTCAAAGATTGTTTTTTCAGGCGGAGTATTAAAAAGCAAGATTTATCAAGACATGCTTGCGTCAGAAATCAGACAATTAATTCCTAATCAGGATTTTCAGTTTTATATCCAGAAGAATAGGCCATCCTTTGGAGGGATAAAGTTAGCACAGCGGCTGCTGGAGAAGAAAAAAGAAATTGTCCTGCAGGTATTTACCGGAGGATATTTGAATAAAGAGACTACATATGAAGAAGTGGAAAGCAAATTAAAACCAATACTGGAAAAAATAAGAGTGACAAAGGTAATTATCGGTTGGTCTGTTGATGAGGAACTATATAAAAAGATAAAACTACTGGTACATAAATATCAGGCGGAATTATATCTATGGATGCCAGTTTTTTCAGAGACAGGATTGCTGGAACCGATAAGTTTCTTACAGGATTTTCGGGGTGAGGAAGTAAAAAGTTATCGACTGAAAGCCGGAGAAAATTTCGAGTTTTATTGTCCTAATATAAAACAAAACAGAGAGAGCGTCAAACATATTTATGAAAAATATTTTAGTAAAATAGGATTTGATGGAATATTTTTAGATAAAATCAGGTATTCTTCCTTTTCCAATAAAATCACCGGTGTGTTTAGCTGCTTCTGCCCAGAGTGTATGAAAAAGTATCAGGAAAGACAACTGGACGTTGATGAATTACGTATGGAGATGGACAAAGTTATTGAGGGACTGGAGGGTTATGACAGACACCCGTTAAAATGCTTAGCTTATGAAGATGGAAGCTATCGGTTTGACAATCCGATCTGGGAAAAATTTTTCGACTGTAAAGCAGACTTTATCTATGATTCGCTAAAAGAAATTACAGGTTATTTCAGGGAACAGGGCCTAAAGATCGGCATGGATGTATTATCACCTTTTTTAACCCGTTTTACCGGACAGGATCTGTCTAGACTTAACGGATTAACAGATTTTATGAAGCCTATGATGTATCGGATTACCTGCGCTCCGGCAGGACTTCCATTTGAATATGACAGCTTCCTTTCAGGAACTACCAGCATTAATATCGATACGGTTAGGAGGAAGTTTAATCAACTGCTAGGAATTAAGTCAGACGAGGATAACCGGTTTGATCTCGATTTTGTAAAATCTGAACTTGATGTTATGGAGCGACTAAATATACCGGTATATTGCGGGATTGAAGTCAACAGAATTAAGGATGTTGTACCGGCAGATCCGGAATATATAAAAGATACTATTAATAGTCTGTCTCAAACCAATATTAAAGGCTTTGTGTTATCCTGGGATATTCTATCGGCACCTGAAGAAAATATTGAGGCAGTCTACCATTGCTTTGGAGGCAGGGGTGAAATGTAAATGAATCGGATATTAGAGATGAAGCACATATATAAAGATTTTGGGGCTGTTAAAGTGTTGAATGATATTGACTTCTCACTGGGAAAAGGTGAGGTCAGAGCTCTTTTAGGTGCCAATGGCGCAGGAAAATCTACATTGATTAAAATACTGGGCGGTGTACATGCACCGACCAAAGGTGAAATTTACTTAAGAGGAGATAAGATAAATTTTAAGGACAGCTATCATTCAAAGCAATCAGGCATTAGTGTGATCTATCAAGAACTAAGCCTGGTGCCAACACTATCGGTAATTGACAATATCTTTCTTGGCAGAGAAATGGTTTCCGGCATCTTTTTAAAAAAAGAGGAGATGAAAAAAGAGTATGAAGATATTTGCCGGCGGTTTTCATTTGATATTCCTGCAAATGTGATTGTGTCTAAGCTGAGCATTGCCAAACAGCAGATGGTAGAGATTATGAAAGCAGTATCCTGTGATACTGAGATCATTATCATGGATGAGCCTACCACTTCACTTACTAATAATGAGAAAACAAGTCTTTTTGAAATTATAGCAAAGCTAAAAGCAGTTGGTAAAAGCATAATTTACATATCACATATTTTAGATGAGATCTTTTTGAATTGTGACAGCGCCAGCATTATGAGAAATGGCATTATGGTTGGAAGCTATGATGTAAAGGATCTTACAAAAGAAAAGATCACTCAGTTAATGACGGGTGTTGACAGCAGCAATATTGCAGGAAAAAAACAGACCTTTCATGCAGATTATACCAGCGAACCTGTTTTGGAAGTCAGAAATCTTGGTCGGGGAAATGTGGTTAAAGATGTATCCTTTAAAGTTCATAGAGGTGAAGTGGTAGGATTTGCCGGTCTGGTAGGTTCTAAACGAACGGAAATCATTAATCTGATTTATGGGGTGGACCATTGTGACCGCGGTGAAATTTTAATGAATGGAACAGCTGTAAAGGTAAGATCGCCTAAACAGGCGATCCACCATAAGATCGGTTTTATTCCGGAAGACAGAAAACATCTTGGTCTGATACTGGGACAGGAAATATATAAAAATTCTACAGCCGTTCAGATTGATAAGTTTAAGACGTCAGGATTCTTAAATAAAGCAAAAGAAATAGAATTCGCTGAATTTGCAGAAAAGAAACTGGGCATAAAAATCAGCAACGTAAAACAAAAGGTAAAAGAACTTAGCGGCGGCAATCAACAGAAGGTTGTGGTATCCAAATGGCTGAATCAGGATATGGATTTGATTATTTATGACGAACCTACCAAAGGAATTGATATTGCGGCGAAGGAAGACATTTTTCATTCGATAGAGGAATTCTCAGGACAGGGAATAGGGGTCATATTTATATCGTCCGATTTAGAGGAAGTGATCCGTGTTGCAGACCGGGTACTGGTAGTCAGAGATGGAACGATTGTTAGTGAGTTGAAAAATGACAATCTTACAGTTCAGGAAATTATGAATAAGATATTTGATGTATAGAGGAGAAAGGTGATATGAAGAATAAAATGGGTGTACTGAAAAAGATGAATTTTCGGGAATATGGTGTTGTAATAGGTTTTATTCTGCTGTGTGTGGTCATCTCATTTGCAACTCCGGCATTTGCAACTCAAAAGAATATCTTAAACCTGTTACGGCAGTCTTCCATCATCGGCATTATCGCAACGGGAATGACATTTGTAATTATATCAGGAAGCTTCGATATCTCAGTTGGGGCGGTAGCTGCTTTGTCAGGTGCGGTAACGATGAAACTGATAACAATGGGGAATGGGGTTCCGGTAGCAATCGCTGTTTTGGCAGCACTTGGGATTGGTGCAGTGGTAGGACTTATTAATGGTATTGCAGTTGCCAAAATTAATGTTCCTTCCCTGATTGCAACCATGGCAATGGTAAGTGTGGTGAAAGGTTCCATGCTGATGTTTACCGGAGGGTATCCCATTACAAAAACAATTCCGGTACTGGACACCATCGGAAATGGATATGTGGCTGGGATTCCGATTCCTGTCATCATATTTGCAGCAGCAGTTGCCATAGCTTTTATCATTCTTACAAAAACACGATTTGGAAGATATGTCTATTCTGTTGGGGGCAATGAAGAAGCCAGTAAATTAAATGGAATCAATGTAGACTCTTATAAAATAAAGGTATTTGTAATCAACGCAGTTTTAGCGGCATTGGCCGGGATAGTACTGGTAGGCAGAATGGGTACAGCCAGTCCGGCAGCGGGAGATGGCTATGATATGGATGCAATTGCATCGGTAGTAATTGGCGGTACTTCTGTTGCAGGCGGATCAGGATCTGTATTGAAAACAGTCATCGGAGTGCTGCTTATGAGCGTAATCAATAATAGTTTTAACTTACTCGGTGTAGATATGTATTTTCAATATATATTTAAAGGATTAATTATATTAATCGCAGTGGGAGCAGATTCATTTAGTAAAAAACGGCTGGCTTCAAGTTAAGCCCCAAAAAGAGAAGGAGAGAATATTATGAAGAAGCAAATGAAAAAAGTATTGGCACTTGGGTTAGTAACGGCGATGGCAGCGGGTATAACTGCTTGTTCTGCCCCGGCCAAAGAAGAAACAGCAGCAGCTACGAAGGCTGCAGAAACACAGGCAGCAGGTGAGGTAAAAGACGAGTATAAAATTGCAGTTTTACTTCCGGGTCCGACAGGTTATTTTGTAGCAACAAAAGAAGGAATTGATGCAGCAGCAAAAGAGAATAACGTGAAAATTGAATATGCAGATGCACAGTGGGATGCTTCGAAACAGCTTGCTCAGGCAGAAGATTTTATTGTAAAAGGTGTGGATTTAATTGCAATATGTTCTGTTGATTCAGGATCAGGCGAGAAGATTGTAAAATCTGCAAATGAATCAAACATTCCAATTCTGGCATTTACCAATGCTATCGGTGGAGAGGAAAGTGGACAATATGATGGTCTTGTATCATATGTAGGCCAAAATGAAGTAAATACAGGTGCAGTAACCGGTGAGCTTGCAAAACAGCTGTTAGGTAAAGATGGAGGAAAGGCAATTCTAATTGAAGGCGTTCCGGGAACAACACCACAGATTAATAGAAAAAAAGGATTAGAACGGGCTCTGGAAGGCAGCAATATTGAAGTTATATTTAATCAGACATCTAACTGGGAAAAAGAACAGGCACTTAAAATTGTAGAAGACATGATTCAGAAAAAAACGGAGTTTAATATTGTAATCTGTCAGGATGATAACTCAGCAACCGGGGCAGGACAGGCTTTAAAAGAATCAGGATTAAAAGATACTGTAAAAGTTATCGGCCTGGGCGGAAGTATTGATGGTCTTCAGGCAGTTAAAGATGGTTTAATTGATGGTACCACCTATATGTCAGCAGTTGAAGAAGGGCATGTAGCGATTGAAACAGCAGTTAAATTCTTAAAAGGTGAAACAGTTGCACCTGTTACAGAAATTAAGCAGGTTGAAGTAAATAAAGATAATGTAGATACTTTTAAAGGAGAGTGGTAAGGCTGCAGAGCTATGGAGTAATATATACCTGCCTGCCAGTTAGCGAAAAGGCCTTACAGATTACAAAGTACCTCCATCACATAAGCTTCAACTGATGTAAAAATCCATGAATATCAGAATATACAATGAAATGTAATATTTAGTCGTTAAAATGTTATCAAAAGTGACCAATTTTTCACGAATTTTATCGACAATCTCTTACAGCACATATTGTACCCTGATTTATTAGTATAAATAGATGTTGTATTTTTACCTCTTTTTAGAAAAAATTATGGCTAAATTATTAAAGAATGACAAAAAAATGTCGAATATTGCGATTTGTTTCGCTTTTCAAACAATCGAAAACGGCTTATAGTGATTACAAGAAAAGCAAAAAAAGGAGGGTTTTCTATATGACAGACGCTGAGAAGCTAAGGATTATAGAGATTGAGAATGAAAGGCTTATGGAAGAGAATGAAAAACTCCATAAAGTGATTAAAAGGTTAAATCAGACGCTTAACAGATTGATAGGTCGTTACATATGCGCTGACGAGGTTGCCTGATTAGGGATAGCCGGGGAGTGCGGGGGCACTCCCGGGAGTATCCCAATCAGGGATCGATCCCGGTTTTGGAAGTGTCCTCGTTACCGGGATCTAATCCTTTGGTCTTGCGCATCAGTTCCCATATTGTTTGGTGCATCCATTCAATAGTTTTATTCAGCTTTTCATTTTCTATTTCTAATTCAGTAATGCGATCCCCCATACGGGCGATGATCTCCCGGTTGTTATTGACTTTGTGTGGCGCCAGCAGTCGTCGGACATAGGGAGAGGATGTGGCAATAATATGGGTGGAAAGCAATTCGTCCCTTGCTTCGCAGGAGAGATCCATAAAATCTTGATAACTGATGGATAAGGTTATCATATCCTCCCTGCACTTGGGGCAAACTGCGTTCCGCTGAAGCTGATAATATCCATAGTAGCCGCATTTGGGACAATAGTACACGGACAGTTCTCTCATCGGTCTCCTCCTTTTTTTTACCATAAAACAATCTACCTCTATAATATATAACGTAAAATAATTTTAATTATAACGCGAAAAGATACAAATTATATAAAAAATTGTAAGTTTATAGAAGGTATACAAAAACCCCCGGATAATTGGTGCAGAATGCATAAAAGAGGCCCGCACGCGGCAAACGTGCGGACCTCTTTATGTTTGAACGGATGAATCTTTTGTAATTTGTTTTTACTTTACTGGATAATGCCGTTTACATCGACAACCCATACTTTGTCATTGGAATCCTTATAATCCTTATATCCTGCTCCAAGTTCTGGTTTGGTAGCAGACTTGGAAGAGGAAGTTGCTTTTTGGAGGGAACCACTGGCATTTACCAGATACTGATTGCCTTCAAAGGAAATAGGAGCAACCTTTAAGTCGGCATCAGCTTCTTTTCTTAAGCCATATTCATACAGGACGTTATCACGGACACCGTGAACTCCCTGTCCTTTGTTAGTACCTTCTGTCTGGAAGAACCATACCTGATCCTCATCCAGATCTTCATTGTAAACTGTCTGCTTTCCGGTAGTCATAGCACCGTCAGTTCCAAAGTAGAAATTGGCGATTCCGCCGTCTTCTAAGTTGATAACTTTCAGTCCGGTCTGCATTTCTCCCTTAGTATTGAATGCATATTTTTTGGAATCAATGGTAAACAATTCAAGACCATTTGCTGCGCAGGTAGGAGCACCGTTCTTGAAATAGAAATTATAGGTCTCTCCCTCTTCGCTAAGTCCTTCAATACCTTCGATTACCTTCCAACCGTTAACCCGTGCACCATTCTCTGGATCATAGTACTGGTATCCGGCTGCTGTAGTTGCGTCAGCGGTTGCTTCGGATTCGGTTGCAGTGACAGGAAGCTTGTACCAGCCTTTCTGCATGATTCCGTTAACAAAGGTATAATAGTTTCCATCGATCTTTTTGTCGACCTGGCTTTCTACCATACGGCCGCTCTTATCAAAATAGTACCAAGATTGGGTTTCATCAAGATCATCAGAGTCATTTGCAAGCTCGATCCAGCCTGTTTTCATAACGCCGTCATTCTCTTGTCCTAAATAATAAATACTTCCTTCAATTTCAATCTTTCCGGTCTGCATTTCACCCTGGTCATTGAAGTAGTACAAATTATCGTTGATTTTCTGCCACTTGGAAACAACTTCCTTACCGTTTTTTCCATAGTAGTGCCATAAAAACTCAGGGGCATCAGCTGAATCCCAGAAGTTTTCATTGGTCATGGAAATCCATTTGTCAGAAACCCTTTTCCCGCTTTCATCTACGTAATATTCATCGATTTGTGAATTAATGGCGACATTGCCGTCCTCGTTTAAGTAGTACCAGTCTTCGCCGCGCTTTTTCCAGGAATCGGTTACGTAGCTGTCATTATCTTCATAAAATTTCCAGCTTCCGTTTTCCTCAACCCAGCCGAGTACTTTAGCATAGGCGGTGGCTGCTGTGCTGATTAAGCCCAGCTCTGGAGCTGCGACGGTTAAAACGCCGGCAGCGGATAATACAGCCATCAATTTTAAATGCTTTTTCATAAATATGTTCTCTCCTTTTTTGCAATAAGTTTTATCGTGGCCGAAAATCCATAGTTGCATTACCCTGCGATTATACCGTATTCCGGAGGCCTTTAGATAGTGTGGTTTGATGGCAGATATGGAAGGAGATAACATAAAAAGAAAAAAGAAGATAAAACCAAGGGGTTAGGAGTAACCAAAAAGAAATTAAAGTAAGAAAACTTTAAATAGGAAAAAGGGGGGGTGTGTGGTATAATCTACACGAAAGCAATGAGCAGTGCGAATTAGAACACGGAAAATTTTTCGTCGTGCTGGCACGTAAGAAAAAATTTCCGTGTTCTAATTCATAGGGCGAATGCCCGTGAGCCTGTGAAGCCGCAGGATTCACAGGCTGCAGTGCGGACTAGAAGCAACGCTACAGTCTACAGTTCTGCACAACGCACTAAATAAACATCTCAAAAAGAGGAGAGAAGATCCATGAGAATGAAAGTATCCAATTATATCTCCCAGAAGTTGGTTGATTCCGGGATTACACAGGTGTTTACGGTTACAGGCGGAGGAGCCATGCATTTAAACGACGCCCTGGGGCATCAGGAGGGAATGCACTGCTTATATAACCATCATGAGCAGGCATGTGCCATAGCGGCCGAATCCTATGCCAGAATCAAGGACCGCATAGCTGCTGTCTGTGTAACCACGGGCCCTGGGGGCACCAATGCCATTACCGGAGTGCTAGGAGGTTTTCTGGATTCTATTCCCATGTTAATTATGTCCGGTCAGGTGCGCTATGACACAACGGCCAGATGGTCAGGAGTCGGAATCAGAGCCATGGGAGATCAGGAATTTGATATAACAAAGGCCATTGACTGTATGACAAAATACAGCGAGATGGTAATTGACCCCATGAGGATCCGCTACACTTTAGAAAAAGCCATTTACCTCGCCCTATCCGGCCGCCCAGGCCCCACCTGGCTGGACATCCCCTTAAATGTCCAGGGCGCCTATATAGAAACAGAAGAGCTAATCGGCTTTTCCCCAGAAAATTACGAGAATGGCGGAGATGGCTGGTCCTCTGAAACCAACGCAAAAATAAAACAGGATGACCCTGGCTGCGGAGAAAAACGTCAGATCCTTCCGGAAAAGGTAACCGCAGATGTTGCCCGGGCCATTTTAGAAAAAATAAAATCATCTTCCCGTCCGGTAATCAATGCAGGCAACGGAATCCGCATTGGACAGGCCCATGAGGTATTCATGCGGGTAGCAGGCAAGCTGGGAATTCCTGTAGTAACCGGCTGGAACAGCCAGGACTGCATAGAAGATGAGCATCCGCTTTACACAGGGCGAGGCGGTGGTATGGGAGACCGTGCAGGTAACTTCGCTATTCAAAACAGCGACTTAGTCCTTTCTCTAGGAAGCCGCTTAAGCATCCGTCAGGTGGGGTACAATTATACTACATGGGCCAGAGAAGCCTATGTGATCGTCAATGATATCGACCCAGAAGAGCTGAAGAAACCATCCATTCACGCCGATATGAAGATCCAGGCCAATGTAAAGGATCTGCTTACAGCCTTAGAGGAACTACTAGACTCAGAATACAAAACTTCCATTAATCACCCACTCTTTTCCGGCGGAAAGGGCCTTGATGGCATGACCTGGAATGAGACCTGCCGTATGTGGAAGGAAAAATACCCGGTCGTGCTTCAGAAGCACTACAGAAGCGGAGAAGATGAGGAAGCCAATGTTTATGCATTAATAAAGGAACTAAGTATCCGAGTCCCTGAGAACAGGGTCACTGTGGTGGGCAATGGATCCGCCTGTGTTGTGGGAGGACATGCCTATATCATTAAGAAGGGGCAGCGTTTTATATCCAACTCAGCAGTTGCTTCCATGGGCTATGATCTTCCGGCAGCCATTGGAGCAAGCGTCGCTGAACAGGGAGAGGACGTTATCCTTGTTACAGGTGACGGAAGCATTCAGATGAACTTACAGGAGCTGCAGACCATCATCCATCACCATATGCCAGTTAAAATATTCCTTATTAATAACGGAGGCTACCATTCCATCCGCCAGACCCAGAAGAATTTCTTCGGAGAGCCATTAGTGGGAATCGGGGTAGACAGCCGGGATTTAAGCTTCCCTGACATGGAAAAGCTTTCAGCAGCTTATGGCTATCCTTATGTCCGTGCATGCCATAACAGCCAGCTGAAACATGCGATTGAAACGACTCTGGCCATGAAGGGACCAGTCATCTGCGAGGTATTTGTAAGCCAGGACCAGAACTTTGAACCAAAGTCCTCTGCGAAACGCCTGCCTGATGGAACCCTTATTTCGCCGCCGTTAGAGGATTTGTCTCCATTCCTTTCCGATGAAGAGATGGACCGGAATATGATCATCCCGAGGATCAGGGAATAGCAGGGGGAGGAAAAGCGTTGAACGTTGTTGTAACAGGGGCCACCAGTTTTCTTGGGAGAGCATTGGTTGACCAGCTTTTAATAGAGAAAAACCAGGTATTTGCCGTAATCCGTCCCGGTTCAAAGAATATGGGAAGCCTTGCGGCCGAGCGGGAGGGTCTTGTACGGATCGAAGGTCACTTAGAAGAGCTTCATGAGCTGGATCAGGTAATTCACGAGCCATGCCAGGCATTTTACCATTTTGGCTGGGATGGCTCCGGAAGTGAAAACCGGATGAAACGAGAGGTCCAGCAAAAGAACGTGGAAGATTCCTTAAAGGCTTTGGAAGGAGCCCGACGCCTTGGCTGTAAACGCTTTCTTTTCAGCGGTTCCCAGGCGGAATATGGAATTCATAAGGATACGATGACAGAGGAGATGCCGTGTAAGCCTGTCTCTGAATATGGCAGAGCCAAGCTGGAATTTTTAAACAGGGCATTGGAATTGACAGAGAACTGGAGAAAATCAGGTGTTTCAGAGATGGAATACATCCATACAAGGATATTCAGCGTGTACGGTCCAGGAGATCATCCCTGGTCACTGGTGGAAAGCTGCCTTAAGGCGTTTCGCAGAGGAGAGTATATCTCCCTGGGGGAATGTACGCAAATATGGAACTTTTTATATCTTGATGACTGCATCCGGGCGCTGATACTTTTGATGGAACAGGAGAAAGAATCAGTTTCCGGAACTTATAATGTAGCGGGACCGGAAGGTGAAAACAGGCCTTTAAGAGAATACATCCGGACGATGTATGAGGTTTTAGGCTTTCACGGAAGCTACAGCTACGGAAGAAGAGCGCCTAATGCAGAAGGACTCACAAACCTTATTCCTGATATAAAAAAGCTGGAAAAAGCAACGGGATGGCAGCCTCTTGTGGACTTTCCAGAGGGGATCCGGCGGACGATCCGCTAAAATCATTCGATTACAAAATATTGACATGGAGGAATTTTTGTGGTATGAGAGATAGGATTTGTATTGTGTGCGGCAGACCTCTTGGGGAAACGCCTTTGATGACCCTTGCGGATATGCCAGCTTCGGCTCAGGATATTCCGGTCAAGGAAGAACTGGGAGAGGAGCAGGGGATCACCCTTTCCCTCCATCAGTGCCAGGCATGCGGTCTGGTACAGTTTGATTGTGAACCTGTGGCATACTACAAGGACGTGATCCGCTCCGGCGGCTTTACCACCACCATGGTAAACTTAAGAAAGAGCCAGTACCGGCATTTTATTGATAGATATCATCTGGAAGGAAAAAAGCTGATTGAGGCAGGCTGCGGCCAGGGGGAATTTCTTGGACTGCTGTCAGACTTTCCTGTGAAGGCTTATGGAATTGAAAACAGGGAAAGTCTTGTCCGTCTTGCGAAAGAAAAGGGTCTTGCAGTCTGGAAGCAGTTTGCAGCGGAAGGGGAAGTCCTTGCAGCCGATGACGGCAGTGCTTGCGGCCCCTTTGACGGATTTTTATCCTTCAATTTCCTGGAACATCAGCCAGACCCGGTGGGAATGCTCCGCTGCATAGCTGACAACCTATCAGAGGAGGGCGTGGGCTTAATTACAGTTCCAAGCCTGGAATATATTCTGCAGTATGACGGATATTATGAACTGATCCGGGACCATCTTGCTTATTATACCTTTGACACCCTGCGCTATGCAGTAGAAAGAGCCGGGTTTCAGGTATTAGAAGAGGAAATGATAAACCGGGATACCCTTTCTGTCATCGTGAAGAAAAGTCCGGCCAGCCAGCCGGAAGACAGAAGAACACATACGCCGGTAGACATATCCGGTCTTAAAGAAAGCCTCGATACCATTGGCAGGGAACTGGAAGAGCTGACAGATGATCTTAAGTGCCAGGGAAAAACCTTAGGCATATGGGGCGCCAGTCATCAGGGCTTTACTCTGGCTTCTACAACGGTCATCGGACGGTTTGCAAGATACATCATTGATTCCGCACCCTTTAAGCAGGGAAAATACGCTCCTGCCTCCCATCTTCCCATTGTACCCCCGGATCATTATCATATGGACCCGGTAGATGCCATTTTAATTGTAGCTCCTGGTTATACGGATGAGATTGCGGGAATCATACAGGAAAGATTTGGCGGGAATGTAGAGATATTGGCGTTAAAATCCAATCATTTGGAAAGGATATAAGAAAAACCTATGAAAGCTTTTGTTTTGATCGAACCTGGCAAGGTCGGCTGGTATGATGCGCCGGAACCTGTCATAACTCCCTATGGGGCCATCCTACGCCCGATCGCGGTGACCCCCTGTTCCTCCGATGTCCATACGGTATATGGCGGAGGTTCCAGGAAGGCTCCAAACCTGATCCTGGGACATGAATGTGTGGCGGAAGTCCTGGAAACCGGAGAACTGGTCTGTGACTTTAAGGCTGGAGATCTTGTAGCTGTTCCTGCCATCACGCCGGACTGGAGAGCCTGTGGAATCCAGGAAGGAAATTTTAAGCATGCGACCGCCCCATTTTCCGGTCATCAGCTTGGAAGGACGGCTCCGGGAGTATTTGCGGAAAAATTTTTAGTACCTGATGCAGATACTACTTTGGCAAAGATTCCAGAGGGAATCACTTTGGAGCAGGCACTCATGTGCGTGGATGTTGTTACTACAGGTTTTACTGGAGCGGAATTTGCGGATATTAAAATCGGCGATACCGTAGTGGTCCTGGGAATCGGCCCCATTGGGCTTATGGCGATTGAAGGAGCGCGCCATCTGGGCGCTGCGAGGATCCTGGCAGTAGGCAGCAGGCCCATTTGCGTAAAGCTTGCCAGAGAGTTCGGAGCCACAGAGGTCTTAAGCTATAAAGATGGAAACGTAACGGAACAGGTCATGGAACGGACAGGAGGTCTGGGAGCTGACGGTGTCATCATCTGCGGAGGCGGGGATGAGGTCTTTGCCCAGGCGGTAGATATGGCAAAATACGGGATCGGAACCATATCCAATGTGAATTACTATGGCGGAACCGGTAACCTTCCGTTCCCCAAGTTTTCAGGCGGACGGGGCATGGCGGGAAAGACGATCCACACGGAGCTTGCAAAGGGTGGCAGAGTGAGAATTGAACGCCTTTTAAAAATGGTCCAGTATGGAAGGATCAATCCCGAAAAACTTGTGACTCACCATCTTAGTGGCTTAGAGCAGGTGGAAGCAGCTCTGCAGCTTATGAAAGAAAAGCCGGAAGATTTGATTAAAGTAATGGTTCGGATAGATTGGAAGTGAACATATGAAAACAATTAGCATCGTGGTTCCCTGCTACAATGAAGAAGAAAATATAAATGCCTTGTATCAGGCGATTGACCATATATTTAATACTGAATTGCCAAGATACACCTATGAACTGATTTTTATTGATAATGATTCCAAGGACCGGACCAGGGAGATCATCCGGGGATTGTGCGTCCAGGAGAAAAGAGTAAAAGGGATTTTTAACGCCAAGAATTTCGGGCAGTTCAACTCTCCTTATTATGCTATGCTCCAGTCAACGGGAGACTGTACCATTCTTATGGCAGCGGATTTTCAGGATCCGGTGGAAATGATTCCAAAGTATGTAAAGGAATGGGAAAAAGGCTATAAGATCGTTATAGGAATAAAGAAATCCAGCAAAGAGAATAAGATCATGTACTGGCTGAGAAGCTGTTACTATAAAACCATTAAAAGGCTTTCTGATGTAGAGCAGATCGAGCACTTCACCGGCTTTGGCTTATACGATCAAAGATTTATAAAGGTTCTTAGGGAACTGGATGACCCTACGCCCTTTCTCCGTGGAATTGTGGCGGAGCTTGGCTTTCGGCGCAAGGAGGTTCCATATGAGCAGCCGAAAAGGCGGGCAGGAAAGACCAGCAATAATTTTTACCGTCTGTATGATGCTGCCATGTTAAGCGTTACTTCTTACACCAAGGTAGGGCTTCGCCTTGCCACCATATTCGGGAGCATCTGTTCCTTTGCCAGCATGATGGTGGCACTTGTCTATCTGGTCATGAAACTGGTGTACTGGGACCGTTTTCCGGCAGGTATGGCACCTCTTTTGATCGGCATGTGTTTTCTTGGCTCCGTACAGATATTTTTTATTGGACTTGTAGGAGAATATGTTCTGTCCATCAATGCCCGCGTTATGAAACGGCCTCTTGTAATTGAGGAGGAACGGATCAACTTTACGGAAAAAGAGGAAAACAATCCGGAAGATGAGATACTTTTAATGTCGGCATCCGTGGAGAATGGGGAACAGAGATGAAATATAAGATAGATGTAGCGAGAATCCGTGAAAATTCAATCGTTTTAAACGGATGGGTCATTGGAAAGAGCCTTGACTCAGAGGCAGAGTTTGAGGTTTTGGACGGGCAGGAAAAAAATGTGGAATTTAAGTACGTTCCGGTACGCAGAGATGATGTGTGTCAGATCTACTTTAAGAAAACAGCCGACAGGGATTTAGGGTTTGACATCCGAATTCCCTATATCCGGGAGAAAAACGAGGACAGGATCCTGGTGATCCGGTGCGACGGTAAAACTGCCAGAGTGAAGCTGAATGCCCAGATAATCGAAAGACAGAACAGCTCTGCCCATAAAAAAAGCACAAAGCTGAAAAGCATGATGAATGTGCAGACCCTTCGGTCCGCTGCAGATTTCTGGAGAGATAACGGCTTTAAGGCTTTTGTATTAAAATCCAGGCACAAGCTTCAGGGAATTGACAGTGATTATGATTATCCGGAATGGTATGCCCTTACGAAAACCACGGATGAAGAGCTGGAAGCCCAGAGAAAGACTGTTTTTGACTATAGACCTAAGATGTCTGTGGTAATACCTGCCTATAAAACACCGGAGCGTTATCTGGCGGCTATGCTGGATTCCCTGCTGGCTCAGACCTATGGGAACTGGGAAGTGTGCATTGCAGACGGAAGCCCAAAGGGAGAGGGCGTGGAACGGGTATTAAAGCGCTATGCCATAAAGGATGAACGGATCCGCTATGTGATCCTTGGCGAGAATAAAGGAATCGCGGGAAATACCAATGCTGCCATTGAAATGGCAACAGGAGATTTTATTGTCCTTGCGGACCATGACGATACCCTTGCACCCGATGCATTGTTTGAGTGTGTGAAAACAATTAATTCCGATCCGGAAATTGATGTGGTTTATACCGATGAAGATAAGCTTGACATTGACGGTGGAGAATTATTTGAACCGCATTTTAAACCGGATTTTAACCCGGATCTTTTAACAAGCGTTAATTATATCTGTCACCTGTTTGTGGTAAACCATGAACTGCTGTTGGAGGTGGGAGGCTTCCGGGAAGAATATGACGGGGCCCAGGATTATGATTTTATTTTCCGCTGCACGGAAAAAGCCAGAAAGATCTCCCATATCCCCAAGGCTCTGTATCACTGGCGCTGCCATCAGAATTCCACCGCAAGCAATCCGGAAAGTAAATTATATGCTTTTGAGGCAGGGGCAAGGGCCATTAAGGCCCACTATGACCGGGTCGGCATAGAGGCGCTTTCTGTTGAAAAAGGCATTGATTACGGAATCTATCATACGATGTTTAAGATAGCAGGAGATCCCCTGGTTTCCGTTATCATTCCAAGCAAGGATCACAGTAGTGACCTGGATTTATGTATTCGTTCCGTCATAGATAAATCCACGTATCAAAATCTGGAATTCATTATTGTGGAAAATAACAGCACGGACCCGGAAACCTTTGCGTATTATGAAAGGATCCAGAAAGAGTTTTCTTTTGTCCATGTGGTTACGTGGGAGCGGGAATTTAATTATTCTGCCATCAATAACTTTGGCGTTGCCCATGCAAAGGGCGATTACCTTCTGTTTTTAAATAATGATACGGAAATGGTAGGTCCGGAAAGCATCCATGAGATGTTAGGCTTCTGCCAGAGAGAAGATGTGGGTGTTGTCGGGGTCAGGCTTCTTTATTCCGATGATACCATTCAGCATGCCGGTGTAGTGGTTGGCTTTGGTGGCATTGCAGGGCATACCTTTATCGGCCTTCATAAAGCAGAAAGCAGCTATTTCAATCAGGCGATGTGCGCCCGGAATTACAGCGCCGTAACAGCTGCCTGCATGATGAGCAAACGATCCTTGTTTGAAGAAGCGGGAGGTTTTTCAGAGGACCTTGCCGTTGCCTTTAACGATATTGATTTCTGCATGAAGATCCGGTCCTTGAATAAATTGGTGGTTTACGCTCCATATGCCCTGTTCTATCATTACGAGTCAAAATCAAGAGGGCTTGAAGATACGCCGGAGAAAGTGGCCCGCTTTAATGAGGAAATCAAAAAGTTTTCCCGGAAATGGCCGGAGATTTTAAGAGACGGGGATCCTTATTACAATCCCAATCTGACTCTGCGAAAATCCAATTTTGCCCTGCGGGACCTTCGAAAGGAAAAAATCGGGGAACCCTATCAGCTTGAGGTGTGAGATGGAGAAGAAAGTAACGGTTATTATACCTAATTATAACGGACTAAAATTTATGGAACCTTGTTTTAAGGCCCTGGAAGCTCAGAGTGATAAGAACTTTGAGCTTCTTGTGGTGGATAACGGTTCTACGGATGGAAGTGTGGAGTGGCTGAAGGATAGAAATATTCCTTCTGTCTTTCTGGAAAAGAATACAGGCTTTTCCGGGGCAGTGAATGTGGGGATCCGCCATGCGAAAACCCCTTATGTCATTTTGTTAAACAATGACACGGAACCGGAACCTGATTATATAAAGGAACTGGTACTTGCCATGGACCGGTCGCCTAGGATATTTTCCGTCAGCAGTAAGATGATCCAGCTATACCACAAGGAGCTCATGGATGATGCAGGGGATATGTACAGCATATTAGGCTGGGCTTATCAGAGAGGCGTAGGACAAAGCATCAGGGGCTACCAAAAGCCCCGAACCGTTTTTGCTGCATGCGCGGGAGCTGCCATCTACAGACGGGAAGTATTTGAAGAGATTGGGGGCTTTGACGAGGCCCATTTCGCCTATCTGGAAGATATAGATGTGGGATACCGGGCAAAGATCTATGGGTATGAAAACGTATACTGTCCCACAGCCGTAGTTTATCATGTGGGCAGCGGAACCAGCGGTTCCAAATATAATTCCTTTAAGGTCCGTCTGGCTGCCAGGAATAATGTTTATTTAAATTATAAGAATATGCCGGTTTTGCAGCTCTTAGTGAATCTGCTTCCCATTTTAGCCGGAACCTTTGTAAAATATCTGTTTTTTAAGAAGATCGGTTTTGCTTCTGATTATATGGAAGGGTTAACAGAAGGGCTAAGAACAGCAAAGAATACCAGAAAGGTACCGTTCCGGATGTCCCATCTTGGCAATTATTTTCGGATTGAAGGAGAGCTGATCTTTGGTACGTTCCTCTATATATGGGAATTTTTACGAAGAAAGTTAAAAATTTTCAGGTCATATTAAGAATATTTTAATGGCATCATATTGACATATCATGTATAATATACGGGAATTATGGTGGAGAAATATGGTGCAATGCACGAATGGAAGGTTTTGCTGCTATGATTAAGGATAATCAGAAAAAATTAAATGGGTTTCATGTAGTACTGGATGGACTGGTCATTGTAATATCCTATGTATTTGCCTGGCTGCTTCTTTTACTGGGAAACCGGTTGTTCAGCCCTTATAAACAGGTTTTAAAGCCACAGTACTATTTTGCGGCGCTTCTTATCATATTACCGGCTTATCTGCTGCTTTACGGCCTATTCCATTTGTATGCCCCAAAAAGAGTTCAGGAGAGGCGGTATGAGTTCGCCAATATCTGCAAGGCCAATCTCCTGGGAGTTCTGCTTTTTGCTCTGATCCTGTTCCTGGCTAAAAAGAATCCTTATTTAAGTCAGTTCTCTACCAGGATGGTATTTTATTTTTTTGCTATCAATATAACCCTGGAGACAGCCGTTCGGAATATGCTCCGTTCGATGCTCCGCTCCATGCGCTCCAAGGGCTACAATCAGAAGCACATCCTTTTGATTGGTTACAGCCGTGCGGCGGAAGGCTTCATAGACAGAGTTCGGGTGAATCCTGAATGGGGCTATCAGGTCAAGGGGATCCTTGACGACACTAAGGAATGGGGAACCGGATACAAGGGAATCAATGTCATCGGCAAGGTTCGTGATTTAGATGAGATCCTTGCGTTAAATTCTCTTGATGAAATCGCCATTACTTTAAGTATCAAAGAATATGCGAATTTGGAAGGAATCGTGGCTTCCTGTGAAAAATCAGGTGTCCATACAAAATTTATACCGGACTATAATAACATGATACCTACAAGGCCCTTTATCGAGGACTTACAGGGCCTGCCAGTAGTTAACATCCGCCGGGTACCCCTTACGGATACGGTAAATGCCCTGGTGAAACGGATGGTGGACATTTTTGGAGCCTCCGTTGCTCTGGTCTTATTTTCTCCTGTCATGCTTATTACAGCAGTTCTTATCAAGCTGACTGCTCCGGGACCGCTTATTTACAAACAGGAGAGAGTGGGTCTTCATAACAGATCGTTTCCTATGTATAAATTCCGTTCCATGGTAGTGCAGACCGCCACAGAGGAAAAAACAAAATGGACGACACCCCATGATTCCCGTGTGACGCCTGTAGGGCGTTTTATCAGGAAAACAAGCATTGATGAAATGCCCCAGTTCATTAATGTCCTTCGTGGAGACATGAGCCTGGTGGGGCCAAGGCCGGAAAGGCCTCTCTTTGTTGAGAAGTTTAAAGAGGAGATCCCCCGCTATATGATCAAGCATCAGGTCCGTCCAGGTATCACCGGCTGGGCCCAGGTGAACGGTTACCGGGGCGACACATCCATCACAAAAAGAATTGAACACGATTTGTATTACATCGAAAACTGGACCCTGGGATTTGATTTTAAGATTTTGTTTCTTACCATATTCAAAGGGTTTATCAATAAAAATGCGTATTGATACTGGATACGACACGATTAGGATGAGGTTAAATAAATGAGAAATGAATTTGACGATGAAGTAGGCCGCGAGGATATTAGGAAAAGAAAGCGCGGTTTCAACTCAAAACCAGATCCGTCTGATGAAGATTACTACCTGGATGATGATTATGAAAATTATCAGGAACAGAAATACGACAGGTCAAATCAGGCAGCAGACGGTCATGATTTACCAAAAAAGGCTGATGATGCGTCTGTAAGGAGAGGCGGGACTGGGGAAAGAACCAGGAGCGCTGACCGGTTCAGACAATCATCCGGTGACGGCCAGGCAGCCTTTCGAGGACAGTCCTCATCGGTCGCCGGTCCAGGTAAAAGTCATGGAGCAGCGGGAAAACGAGCTGCTTCAGGAGATAGCCAAAGAGCAGCGGGAGGCCGTGCTGCTTCAGGAGATGGCCAAAGAGCAGCGGGAGGCCGTGCTGCTTCAGGAGATAGCCAAAGAGCAGCGGGAAACCGTGTTTCTTCAGGAGATGGCCAGAGAGCAGCGGCAAACCGTGCTGCCGCAAGTATTAGCCAGGGAGCGACGGTAAGCCGGACTGCTTCAGGAAATAGCCAGAGAACATCAGGAGGCAGGGCTGCCTTAGAAAACGGCCAGGGAACTGCCGGAAGCCGGACTTCTTCGGGAAATAGCCAGAGTTCATCAAGAGGCCAGATTGTCATTGGAGACGGCGGCACAAAGCAGCAGCAGAGAGTGCCGGGACAGGATAAAAATGTGGCAGCCAGCCGGTCAGCGGCTCAGGCTGGAAAAAAGAGAAAAATCAGACGTATCATTCTTATGGTGGTTC
This sequence comes from Lacrimispora sphenoides, assembly GCF_900105215.1. NCBI lineage: Bacteria > Bacillati > Bacillota > Clostridia > Lachnospirales > Lachnospiraceae > Lacrimispora > Lacrimispora sphenoides. The sequence continues at coordinate 2,176,686 of NZ_FOIP01000001.1, forward strand.
TTGAAATCTTTACACTGGCAGGAATTTTCGCCTATGCTTATGTAGCCAGACTGATGGGATCCATCCAAAGACCAGATGATTTTAATAAAAACCAGGTAAGCAATGATATCCTGTCTCCTATACAGAAACAGCATATGACCGGTTATCGCACCATCGCCATATTTGGTCTTGACGGCCGTGATGGGAATATCAATAAAGGAAGTAACTCTGATTTAATTATGATTTGTAATATTAACAGAGATACGGGTGAGATCAGGCTTGTATCCGTCTACCGTGATACATACATGAGTATTGGAGAAGGATATTCTTATAATAAGATAAATGCCGCCTATGCCAATGGGGGAGCCGCACAGGCTCTGGCTGCCCTCAACCGGGATCTGGATCTGGATATCACGGAATTCGTTACCTTTAACTGGAAATCGGTAGCTGACGGAATCAATATGCTTGGCGGTGTAGACATTGAAATTACCAAACCAGAATTTCGTTACATCAATTCCTTTATCACAGAAACTGTGAAAGAAACAGGTGTGCCTTCGGTTCATTTAAAGTCAGCAGGAATGAATCATTTAGATGGTGTGCAGGCAGTTGCCTATGCCAGACTGAGAAAAATGGATACTGACTTTCAAAGAACAGAGCGCCAGCGCCTTGTCATTGAAAAAACCTTTGAAAAAGCAAAGAAGGCCGACCTTGGACTGCTTAACAGGATCTTGTTGATGGAGGTAGATCAGATAGGATCAAACCTTACCTTTAGCGACTTTACGGAGCTGCTTTTGGATATCGGCAAGTATCATATCGGCAAAACAGGTGGTTTTCCATTTACCCGCGGTGATATGACGGTAGGAAAAAGAGGAGACTGCGTAATTCCTCAGACCTTGGAATCCAATGTTACCGAACTCCATAAACTTCTTTTTGATAAGGAAAACTATGAGCCTTCGGATATGGTTAAAAAAATAAGCGCTAAAATTGCCGCTGATACCGGCATGTATAAACAAGGGAGCACCTCAACCAACGGCACGAAAGACGATGATACAAAGAAGCCCACAGAAACGACGAAACCGGAGAAAACCACTGCTGCAGAAGAATCTTCCGCACAAGAAGATTCAACAGGAGCTACGGATGGAAGCGGAAAACCAGGAAAGCCTACGGACTCCTCAGAAAGCAGTACGGGTGAGACCAAGGAAACCAGGCCTGGGGAATCAAAGCCTTCAGAAACCACGACAGGATCAACGAAGCCAGGGGAAACAAAGCCTTTACCTTCAACCAGTGAACAGGAGACTACATCTCCTCATGGACCAGGACCAGGCCAGACAACAGCACCTAACGAGACAACGGCTCCGCAGACAACCTCAGCAGGACCGGGCGGAGGACCGGGAGAAACAACTGCATCCCATCCTTCCAACCCGACGACTGGCGGGAATTCGGATGTTCCGATTGTGGTTCAGCCCCCAACCAATAATTGATTAAGTAAATAAAAGATGAATACCCCGCAGACAGGGCTTTGACGATAAAAAAGGCCGCTGATGCGGGGATTTTTTTCTTTTCACATATTCAATATAATTTTATCACAAAATGGTCACAATTCATTGATAGACTCTGATTATCAAAAGAAATAACAGGTATACATGAAAGGAGATAGATTCTATGTATGACGAAGATGAGAAAAAAGACACAGGCCGCATGAATCCTGAAGAGCATAAAGAAGAAGCTGTTACCACAAATTTTATTATGAGGGATCCGGATTTAGAAAAAACCAGTGCCCAGGATTCCGAAAGCAGCAGCCAGCCTCAGCCCCAGCCCCAGACTCACAGCTCTTATGAAGCGCAGCAGGATATTCCTCATTATCAGGAATACCAGTACCACAGGGCAGCAGGGCAAAATGAATTCCAGGAGGAAGCAATGCCTAAGAAAAAAGGCGGCTTTGCAAAGAAGGCAGCCGGCCTTGTTGGAGGAGCACTTGTCTTTGGTGTGGTTGCCGGAAGCACCATGGTTGGGATCAACTGGGCAGCCGGAGCTTATGGAAGTAAAAACCCTGTGGAGATCAGCCAGGCGGAAACCATTCCCTCTTCCACCAGCGATTCAGGAGTCCAGGCGTCAAACACTTCCAGCATTACCGCCGCTAATGATGTTTCAGCCATCGTAGACAAAGCCATGCCATCCGTAGTTGCAATTACCAGCAAGATGGTTTATGAAAGCCAGACTTGGTTCGGCCCTATGCAGAGAGAAGGGGTTGGCAGCGGCTCCGGTATCGTTGTCGGCAAGAACGACGATGAACTTTTAATCGTAACGAATAACCATGTCGTACAGGGAGCAGAGGAATTAAAGGTTACATTTATTGACGAGGTAGCCGTAGATGCTTCCATTAAGGGTACAGATGCAGACAGTGACTTAGCAGTGATCGCAGTTCCGTTAAAAAATATTTCTTCAGATACATTATCAAAGATTGCGATTGCCTCTCTTGGAACTTCCGATAACTTAAAGGTAGGTCAGGGAGTTGTCGCCATCGGCAATGCTCTTGGTTATGGACAGTCCGTAACCGTTGGTTATGTCAGCGCACTTGACCGCTCCGTACAGACAGAGGATGGCACAAGCCGTGATCTGCTTCAGACCGATGCAGCCATTAATCCCGGTAACAGCGGCGGCGCTCTGTTAAATATGCGCGGCGAGGTGGTCGGTATTAATTCAGCCAAATATTCTTCTACTGAAGTAGAGGGTATGGGCTATGCGATCCCCATTTCCAAGGCTCAGGATATCATTGATAACTTGATGACCAGAAAGACCAGAACTCAGGTCACCGATGCAAACCAGGGATATTTAGGTATCCAGTGCAAGAATATTGATGCAGTCACAAGCCAGCAGCTTGGTATGCCTCAGGGCGTGTTCATCTATAAGATCGTAGAAGGCGGAGCTGCTTCCAAGTCTGAACTGCGGGAAAAAGATATTATTACCAAGTTTGACGGCCAGGGAATTAAGACTTACGATGACCTGACAAACATGCTTAAATATTATGAAGGAGGAACCACCGTGACTCTTACTGTCCAGTCTGTTGAAAACGGACAGTATGTGGAAAGGAATGTAGATATTACGCTCGGCAACAGGCCGGCAGAGGTTCCGCAGCAGGGTTAAGAAGAATAAAGTCTCTCCAGGTTCATTGATTGGGCCTGGGGAGAATTTTTTGTACTTAAAAATGGGCCGGCTCAATGTATTTTATAATAGCTTATAAAAAAGATGGCTATTTTTTCAAATATGCTTGACAAATGCAGGTGTTTCCAGTATTGTAATATGTAGTTAGTTATTGCTAACCACACACAAAACCAGCGGCCCTTCTTCTTACCGGATATCATAAGAGAGGAAGGCTGTTTGCCCTTACAAGCGGGGGATATGGTGTTTGATTTCTTTTACTAATTCACAGCGTCTTCGGGCGCATATCTTTTCATACATAGTTAGCGTAGACTAACTAAGGGATTGGAGGTAATTGCATGAGCGTAGTTATCGTTGGAGGAAATGAGTGCATGGTACGCCAATATAAAGAACTATGCAAGGAATACAGCTGTTGCGCAAAGGTCTTTACAGAGTTAAAAGGCGGGATGAAAAATAAAATCGGCAAGCCTGATTTGCTGGTGCTTTTTACCAGTACCATGTCCCATAAAATGGTTCGCTGTGCATTAAGTGAGACAAAGGGACTGGATACCATAATCGCCCGTTCCCATTCCAGCTCCATGTCGGCGCTGAAAAATATTCTGGTAGAACACGTCGGATAGGAGGGAGCAATATGTCAGAAGAAATGCTGATCAGGCACTGTGCACCGACACTTGCCGGGATAAAAACGGGGAGTTTGTTTTCCTGCCCTTGCCGTTCCAAAGAAGAAATCCAAAATGAGGTGAGGCGGCTAAACCGTGTGCTTGCGCCAAAAGGGATCCGGGTTTTACCGCTGCGCTATTACAAACAGAGGGCTTTGATCTACCTCTATCGTCCCAGCCACTTAAAACGGGATCTGTCAGATGGGTATGCTTCTGCCTTGCTGAAGCAATATGGCTATTCCTTTGAAAACTCCCAGCGCTGTGTGGTTCAGCTTGTGAACAGGCTGCGCACCTGCTCTGGATTTCCTCATGAAATTGGCTTGTTTCTTGGCTATCCGCCGGAGGACGTTCAAGGCTTCATCGACAACAAGGCCTGTCACTGTAAATGCATCGGATGCTGGAAGGTATACGGCGACGAGGAAAAAGCGGTACAAACCTTTAATCGATATAAAAAATGTACGGAAACCTATTTTGCACAGTGGTCAAAAGGCACAGCTGTTGAACGGCTCGCAGTAGCCGTTTGATATAGAAGGATTAATTGAGAAAGGTTGGTTATACATCATGAGTAAAATTGCAGTAGTTTATTGGAGTGGAACCGGAAACACCGAAGCAATGGCAGATGCTGTATTGGAGGGAGTAAAAGAAAAGGGTGCAGACGGGGTCATACTCACCCCTTCCGAATTTGAAGCTTCCATGATTGATTCTCTGGATGCCATTGCATTTGGCTGCTCCGCCATGGGGGCGGAAGTTTTGGAGGAGAGTGAATTTGAACCTATGTTTTCTTCCTGCCTATCTAAGCTTCCAGGAAAAAAGATTGCCCTGTTCGGTTCCTATGGTTGGGGCGACGGCGAATGGATGCGCTCCTGGGAAAAGACCTGCGAAGACGCGGGTGTGGAGCTTGCTTACGATAGTGTGATCTGCAATGAAGCGCCTGACGGAGAGGCTGCAGCAGCTTGCAAAGCACTGGGGGCGGCTCTGGCGGAATAGGGAAATGTATTACATAGAACTGGCAATCATTCAATTAATTGCGCTGAGTACTTATTTTTAGAGTATTCAGCGCTATATTTTTGCATATTGGTTTGCTGTTTTACGATCATATGAATTTCAACTCATTAAAAAAATCTAAATTCCTGGCCCGCACTTGTAAGAGACTTTTAAATGCTTTATAATAATCTGGTATGCGGTGCATAATTACAGATAGAAGGAGATTACAATTTGGACGAGAAAGATTTTCCGGAAGAGAAAATGGAAGATACAGTTGCCCGCGGCACTGACAGCGGCAAAAAGAAAAAAGACGAAGATGAGTATGAAAAAGTCTGCTATGTCTGCCGCAGGCCAGAGAATGTGACAGGACCTATGGTTTCCATGCCCGGAGGCATGAATCTGTGTCATGATTGTATGCAGAAAGCATTTGATTCCGTAACACAGGGCGGATTTGATATAACTAAGATTCAGAATATGCCTTATATGAATTTGAATTTCAGCGATTTGGGAAGCTTAGACAAAAAAGATCTTGAGATACCTAATAAGCAGAGGGTGAAAAAGAGATCGGAAAAGGAGCCAGGGCAGGCACTTAATTTAAAAGATATTCCGGCACCTCATGTGATCCGGAGGAAGTTAGATGAATATGTCATCGGCCAGGAACAGGCCAAAAAGGTGATTTCCGTAGCAGTTTATAATCATTACAAAAGGGTTTATCTGGCGGATTCCAAAAAGGGGGATGAGGAAGGGAATGTTCAGATAGAAAAATCTAACATTTTAATGATCGGTCCTACCGGAAGCGGAAAAACCTACCTGGTTAAAACCCTGGCAAAGCTTCTTGACGTTCCCCTGGCCATTGCCGATGCCACTTCTCTTACAGAGGCCGGATACATAGGCGATGACATAGAGAGTGTGGTTTCCAAATTGCTTGCGGCGGCTGATAATGATGTGGAAAAGGCGGAGCGTGGCATTATTTTTATTGACGAAATTGATAAAATTGCAAAAAAGAAGAACACCAGCAGCAGGGATGTAAGCGGAGAGTCTGTTCAGCAGGAGCTATTAAAGCTGTTAGAGGGGAGCAGTGTGGAGGTCCCGGTGGGCTCAAACCAGAAAAATGCTCTCACTCCAATGACAGCGGTGAGCACCGAAAACATCTTGTTCATCTGTGGAGGAGCGTTCCCGGACTTAGAAGATATTATCAGAGAGCGGCTGAAGGAAAAGTCATCCATTGGTTTTTCCGCAGAATTAAAAGACCGGTTCGAGAAGGATCCCAATATCCTGTCTCACGTGACCAATGAGGATTTACGCAAGTTCGGTATGATTCCTGAATTTTTAGGCCGCCTGCCCATTTCGGTAACCCTGGAATCGTTAGATAAGGAGCTTCTGGTCCGTGTTTTAAAAGAACCGAAGAATGCTATTTTAAAACAGTATAAAAAGCTTTTAGAGCTTGATGAGGTGAATCTGGTATTTGAGGATGAGGCACTTGAATGGATCGCGGAAGAAGCTCTTAAGAAAAAGACAGGAGCAAGAGCCCTAAGAGCCATTATAGAAAATTTCATGCTTGATATCATGTATGAGGTTCCTAAGGATCCCAACATTGGATCAGTGGTCATAACGAGGGCTTACTTAGATAAGAATGGCGGTCCTCTCATTCAGATGAGATGTTAATGAAGCGGGAATTGCTGGGCAAGGGATAAAAAATACAAAAGAGTGGAGATAATAAGGACGGAAGGAGTGTGGGTTATGGTATTTATCGGTATCATTGCATTGCTGGCTGCCCTGGATCTTTTAATAAAAAGTGCCATTGAGGATCAGGAAGAAGCCGGCTTTCCTAAGGAACTGGAGGGAAGCGGCGGAAAAATTCTGCTGCATAAGAATCATAATGCCGGTTTTTCCTTCGGCTATTTTAAGGATCATCAGTCTATGGTGCAGATGATTCCCCTGGCAGTGGCATCTTTTATCGGAGGAATGCTGGCAAGCCTTCTTCAAAGAAAAGGAAACATTTTAGAAAAACTTGCTTTGTCCATTGCCCTGGGAGGTGCGGCCAGCAATCTGTACGACAGGCTGGTTCGTCATTATGTTGTGGACTATTTCAGCATTCAGTATGGAAAGCTAAAAAAAGTAGTGTTCAATCTGGGTGACCTGTTCATTTTTCTGGGAGCAGGAATTATCCTTATAGTAGAAATCATTAAGGCTTTTAAAGAACGATAAAGTGTATCACCTTGCGGAAATCCCTTCATGCTAAGATAACGTGGGCAGTAAATACGTAAAAAAGCGGCTGTCTTCTTGACATAGCCGCTTTTCTATTGTAGAATCAATGATAAAATATTACAAAACAGGAGTTGATCTTTTTGGATTCGAGTGACTATATACAGTTGCTTATGTTATTTATTTTAGTTGCATTATCAGCATTTTTCTCATCGGCTGAGACTGCACTTACTACGGTGAATAAAATCAGGGTACGGAATTTAGCCGAGGCAGGAGATAAGAATGCCATTACTCTGACTAAGATTTTAGAGAACCAGGGTAAGATGCTCAGTGCGATTCTTGTTGGTAACAATGTGGTAAACTTAACTGCCTCTTCCATGTCCACCACACTGGTTATGAACATTTGGGGCAATAAGGCAATAGGCATTGGGACCGGTATCCTTACGCTTGTCATTCTGGTGTTTGGTGAGATCTCACCGAAAACCATTTCTACCTTATATTCCGAACCAATATCTTTAAAATATGCAAAAGTAATCTATGCTTTTATGATTGTTATGACACCGGTCATTTATGTGATTCGAATTCTTTCATCAGGATTTTTGCGCTTTATCCATGTAAACCCGAACCGGAAGCAGGAGCCGATCACAGAGGATGAGCTGAGGACCATCGTAGATGTGAGCCATGAGGAAGGCGTGATAGAATCAGAAGAAAGAAAGATAATTAATAACGTGTTTGATTTTGGTGATTCTGTGGCGCGGGATATTATGATTCCCCGTATTGACATGACTCTGGTAGAGGTTAATGCCGCCTATGATGAATTGATCGATATTTTCCGGCAGGAGATGTACACCAGGATTCCGGTATACGAGGAAACCAGTGACAATGTGATTGGGATCATCAATATGAAGGATCTGCTTCTTGTTGACAGGACAGATGATTTCAATACCAGGAATTTTTTAAGAGAGCCGCTCTATACATACGAGTATAAAAAAACTGCGGAACTTATGTTGGAGATGCGCCAAACCTGCAATAACGTTGTCATCGTTTTGGATGAATACGGAGCGACGGCAGGGATGATAACCCTGGAAGACTTACTGGAAGAAATCGTCGGAGAGATCCGGGATGAGTATGACGAGGATGAAGAAAATGAACTGGTTGAGGTGGAGCCCTTTGAATATCTGGTAGAAGGCTCTATGAAGCTTGATGATTTAAATGACAGGCTGGACCTTGAACTGGAATCTGATGATTATGATTCCATCGGCGGCCTGATCATCGGACAACTCGACCGGCTCCCGGAACAGGGGGAAGAAGTTGTCTGCAGCGGAATCCGCCTTGTTGTAGATGAATTGGACAAAAACAGAATCGATAAGGTTCGGATGTATTTGCCTCATTAAGCTTTTGGTTGGTCGGCGGTTTCGCAGGCTTTACCGGAAGGATGGGAAAGAGGGGAGAGAGAAGCTTGCTGCTTCTGCTCTCCCTTTTACATTTCCCGGGAAATCTTCCGTCAACTAAGCATCCCCCCCGCGGTGCCGCTGACTGCACAGATGGCCATGGTTGTGAGGAGCTGGTTCATAGAGCCATTTAATCCCCTGTTTAAGAAAAAGGATACGGCCAAGAGCACCAGGAAATATAGAAGTCCCAACAAAAGGCCCCAGAAGAATCTTCGATGCCGTACGCTCTTTCCCATTAAGACTCCGCCAAAGAGACAGGCGATAATATAAACCGCATTGACTCCCAGGCGTATCTGTCCTTCCTTAAGACGGAATCTATAGAGTGCTAAGGCCAGGACTACCAGCAAGATTCCGGTCAGTATGTAGGTGATAAGAAGGTTTCTTAGTGTGACCTGAAGCTTTGATTTTTCCATTTGAATACTCCTTATATCTTGTCTTCTGGTTCAGTATATTCTAGGGGTATGGATGATATTCATGGATGTCCTAACAATAAAATTGATCCTCTCTTATCTGGCTCCCTGGGGCAATTCATCTTGCACTCGTCTAAAACATGTGGTATAATCTCAAAGAATTAGACAAATACAGGAGGTGTAAGTTTATGAAGCATGTAAAGACCTTAAATTCCAGTACATTAAAAGAGTCTATGAAGAAAGGCGGCTGCGGCGAATGCCAGACTTCCTGCCAGTCAGCCTGCAAGACATCCTGTACAGTAGGAAACCAGAGCTGCGAGAACAGCAACCGTTAATTATTTTAACTGTATAGAATAGCCATAAGGCAGATAAGCAGATGCCCCTACGGTCGTAATGACGGTAGGGGTTCCTTCGCTTGTCTGCCCAAAACCAATCATCGGTTAAATCTTTTCAATTAAGGAGAATACAAGTGATTCATCAATATATCAACAATGGCTTCCATATTATTATGGATGTCAACAGCGGCTCCGTTCACTCTGTGGATCCGGTCATGTATGAGGCCGTAGAGATCGCCGCAGGCATGGTGCCGGAGATGGAAGAGGCCCAGGCCCTGGACAAAGAGGTAGGAGAAGAAGTACGAATCCGTCTTTCTGAAAAATATGGAGAGACAGAAGTAGAAGAAGCGCTGGAGGAAATCCAGTATCTGATCGATAAGGGAGAGCTGTTTACAAAGGATTTATACCACGATTATGTGGTGGACTTTAAAAAGCGGCAGACAGTGGTAAAGGCTCTATGCTTACATATTGCCCATGATTGCAACCTTGCCTGCAAATACTGTTTTGCGGAAGAAGGGGAGTACCATGGCAGACGGGCGCTAATGTCCTTTGAAGTGGGAAAAAAGGCTCTGGACTTTCTTATCGCCAATTCCGGGAACCGAAGAAACTTAGAAGTAGACTTTTTTGGCGGAGAACCGCTCATGAATTGGGACGTAGTAAAGCAGCTTGTTGAATACGGACGTAAAAAAGAGAAAGAATATAATAAGAACTTCCGCTTTACCATGACTACCAACGGGGTACTGTTAAACGATGAGATCATGGAATTCTGCAATCGGGAAATGAGCAATGTGGTCTTAAGCCTTGACGGACGGAAAGAAGTCAATGACAATATGCGCCCATTCCGCAATGGAAAAGGAAGCTACGAGCTGATCGTTCCCAAATTCCAGAAGTTTGCAAAACTTAGAGGAACCAGGGATTATTACATCAGAGGAACCTTTACCCGCCATAATATGGATTTTGCAAAAGATGTTTTGGAATTTGCCGATCTCGGCTTTAAAAGTATGTCTATAGAGCCCGTGGTGGCACAGCCGGAAGAAGAATATGCCATCAGGGAGGAAGACCTTCCTCAAATCCTGAAAGAGTATGACGATCTTGCTGTGGAATACATTAAAAGGCAGAAAGAAGGAAAAGGGTTTAACTTTTTCCACTTTAATATTGATTTAAACCAGGGCCCCTGTGTGGCTAAGCGCCTGTCCGGCTGCGGTTCAGGAACCGAGTATCTGGCGGTGACTCCATGGGGAGACCTTTATCCATGCCACCAGTTTGTCGGTGAGGAAAAATTCCTTCTTGGCAACGTGGATACAGGCGTGACTAATTTAGAGATCCGCGATGAGTTTAAGCTTTGTAATGTTTATGCAAAGGACAAATGCCGGGACTGCTTTGCAAGGTTTTACTGCAGCGGAGGCTGTGCGGCTAACTCCCACAACTTCCACGGGAGCATTACGGATGCATATGATATCGGCTGCGAAATGCAGAAGAAACGGATCGAATCTGCCATCATGATCAAGGCGGCTTTAGCGGAAGATTGAGAACACAATACTCTTATGCCCAGTGAACCTGGGCAGGAATAGGGAAATCAGATGAATTATAAGATCGTTGCAAAGGATGGACGTGCAAAGCGTGCAGAAGTAACCACCGTTCATGGCACCATCCAAACTCCGGTATTCATGAACGTGGGTACGGTGGCAGCCATTAAAGGGGCTGTTTCCACGGATGATCTCCGTGAGATCAGAACCCAGGTGGAGCTGTCAAACACCTATCATCTTCATGTACGCACCGGCGATAAATTAATCAAAGAGTTTGGCGGCCTTCATAAGTTTATGAGCTGGGACCGTCCAATTCTCACGGATTCCGGCGGCTTTCAGGTATTCTCCCTGACCGGCTTAAGGAAAATAAAGGAGGAGGGCGTATACTTTCAATCCCATATAGACGGACGTAAGATTTTCATGGGTCCGGAAGAAAGTATGCAGATCCAGTCCAATCTGGCCTCTACCATAGCCATGGCCTTTGACGAATGCCCGCCACATCCGGCTACCAGGGAATACATGCAAAACAGCGTAGACCGCACCACCAGATGGCTGGAAAGGTGCCAGGCTGAGATGGCAAAGCTTAATTCCCAGCCAGATACCTTAAATAAGGAACAGCTGTTATTCGGCATCAACCAGGGCGGAACCTTTGAGGATATCCGCATCTCCCATGCAAAAACCATATCCGCCATGGATTTGGACGGCTATGCCCTGGGCGGATTGGCGGTAGGAGAAAGCCATGAGGAGATGTACCGGATCTTAGATGAGACGGTACCTTATCTGCCGGAGAACAAGCCAACCTATTTAATGGGCGTGGGAACTCCTGCTAACATTTTAGAGGCCGTAGACAGGGGCGTGGATTTTTTTGACTGTGTATATCCGTCAAGAAACGGCCGCCATGGACATGTATACACCAATCACGGAAAAATGAATTTATTTAATACCAAATATGAATTGGACCACAGGCCGATCGAAGAGGGCTGTGGGTGTCCGGCCTGCCGCTCCTACAGCAGAGCCTATATCAGGCATCTTTTTAAGGCAAAAGAAATGCTTGGCATGAGATTATGTGTATTGCATAATTTGTATTTTTATAATACAATGATGGAAGAGATCCGCGACGCAATCGAGAACCACCGTTATGGGGAATACAAGGAGCAGAAGCTTTCGGGTATGATGGCAGGTCAAACTACCTAAAAAGAGAGACAAGCAGGCGGCGGATCGTTATATAAGGAGGAAATGGTTATGTTATCAGCAACAGGCGGTACCATGGGCGTGGGCTTTTGGGTCATTTATATCGCAGTGATCTTTGGCTTCATGTATTTTATTGCAATCAGACCACAGAAGAAAGAGAAAAAGAAACAGCAGGAGATGTTTGCAAACATTGCAATCGGAGACAGCGTTTTGACCTCAAGTGGATTTTATGGTGTCATCATTGATATGACGGATGATACGGTTATCGTAGAGTTCGGCAACAATAAGAACTGTAGAATTCCTATGCAGAAGACTGCTATCGTTCAGGTGGAAAAAGCACAGGCTTAAGAAATCGGGGCACCCGGAAAGAGAAAATCTCTTTCCGGGTGTTTTTTTGATTCATAGAGTGTGTCCATTGAAACTGGACCATGCCAGATAAAAAGCCGGAAGCCTTAATTATTTAGCGGTATCATCAGTCTGGCAGCGGATAAGATAAAAAGTCTGCTCTCCATTGCTGGAGGCAGGCTTTTTCCGGCGTCCGCATTCATTTTCTAATGCCTTCATGAAAATATATTTCATAATGGCATAGCATATAAAAATAAAACAAACAAATATGTATAATTAGCATAAAATAATATGCGATAATATGGTTGGTTAGAGTAATAATTAGCAAAAATTCCGAAAAGAAATATTATTACACAAACATATTGACGTGAAATTAAAATTCATATACAATGCAATTGTAAACATAAAATGTATTCAGCAATGAATACGAATCATGTATTTGGAGGGCTACATAAATGAAAGTGAGCAAGTTTATGGAAAAAAGTCTGGCTGCCATGATGGCAGCAGGTATGGCGGTCAGCCTGATTGGATGCGAAAGCCAGCCAACAAAGACCGCACAGTCAGAAACGGCACAGCCGGCAGCTGCTGCACAAGAGACAACAGCAGAAAGTGTAACAAGCGGGGGAGATGTTACATTGGAATTTCAGCAATGGTGGGGCGTAGAATTGCCTGACGGTGTCCTTATGGAGATCTGTGATGGATTTACAGAACAATCAGGGATTAAAATCGAATTATTAAGCAATCCTTATGCAGATACCAAGACACAGATTGCGGCAGGCGCAGCGGCAGGAACTATGGCAGATGTTGTAGGTCTTGATGGAGCCTGGGTGTATGATTTTGCAAAACAGGGTTCCATAGCAAATATGACGGAGCTGATGTCATCAGACGGTTATGATGATGGACAATTATCTGATCAGATAAAAGTAGACGGAAATACATATATGATCCCGGTTGTTAACTTTGCATATCCCATGTACGTAAATAAAGATTTATTGGCATCAGCAGGTATTACGGAAGTTCCTAAGACATGGGGGGAATTTGCGGAGGCCTGTAAAAAGGTTGCAGCAGCAAATAAAGGTGTTGCCGGATGGGCAATCCCTTTATCAACAGAATCGCCAAGCGGTATTCAGAACAATTTCATGAGCTGGTTATGGGCTTCGGGCGGAACTATGCTGAAAGATGGAAAACCGGCTTTGACAGATAATCCACTCATGGCAGATACTGTAGATTTTGTAAAAAGTTTATTTGATGCTGGAGTCGTTGCACCAGGTGCTTATTCCATGAAAGAAGCAGATATGGTAGAAGAGTTTACAAATGGCCGTGTTGCATTTATGACAGATTCACTGGCACACTTAACAACAATTAAGAAAGAAGCACCTGGCTTGAACTTTGAATTTATGCCTATTCCGGTAAAAGAAGGCTATACAGGAAAGAGTGGTATGGATGTGGCTAACTGGGGAATCGGCGTTGCAGAAAACTGTGACCATAAAGCAGAGGCCATGAAGTTCGTGGAATATTTAATGAGTCCCGAGGTAAATGCCAAACTTGCAGTATATGCAAATGCCTTTCCTGGAAATGTAAATGCCAATCCTGATTATTCGAAAGCTGAAGAGCTATTTGTAGAAGCATATGAATTATATCAAAAGTGTTATGCAATCAATGAATTTACCGGACTTCCGACTTCAGAAGAATTAATGAGACAGTTTGATGAGCAATTACAGCTGTATATTGACGGCGATACGGCCGCGGCAGCAGATATGCTGTCTGCAACACAAGAGATCTGGGAGGGAGCATTCCAATAAAGACGAGACAGGCTGCATGATGGCATCGTGCAGCCTGATATTAAGAAGGAGGGGATGGGTGAGTTGGCTAAGGTAAGAGAAATGATAAAAAAGAAAAGCAGCGGTAAGATGTCACAGATCATGAAAAAGAAATGTGAACCTTACTTATATCTCCTGCCAACAATTGTGCTTATGCTTCTATTGTTGATTATACCGATCTGTATGGTGGTCCGATATTCTTTTTTTGACAATGTTATTATCAAAAATGATCCTGTGTTTGTTGGATTAAAGAATTACGTCATGATATTATCAGACAAAACATTTTTTGTCGCTGTCAAAAATACATTGTTTTTTGTTGGTGCCAGTGTAGTGATGCACATGCTTTTAGGAATGCTGTTTGCCATACTCCTCAATACGAATTATATAGGAATAAATATGAAAGCATTCTTCAGAGTGATTTATGTACTGCCCTGGATGTTTACAGCATCGGTTATCGCAATATTATGGAAAATGATGATGAATCCCAATGGGATTATCAACTACCTGTTACAAATTGCAAATCTTACGTCGTCACAGATCGAATGGCTGGGTTCCCGGAATTTCGCCCTGTTCTCAGTAACCTTGATCAACATATGGGCAGGCTATCCGTTTTATATGGTTAGTATCCTGGCAGGGCTTCAGGGGATACCCACAGATCTTTATGAAGCATCGGCAATTGACGGTGCAAATGCAGTACAACAATTTTTCAGCATTACAATCCCTCAATTAAAACCAATTATTATTAGTTTGCTAATGTTGGATTTTGTGTGGACGATACAGCAATTTGCCTTGATTTGGATGACCACAGGCGGGGGTCCGATTAATGCAACAGAGATGTTAAGTACTTTTATTTATAAAAGGGGATTTAGTAAATATCAATATTCCCAGGCTTCTGCATCGGCAGTGATCCTACTGGTTGTATGTTCTGTTATAGCTGTTTTTTATGTGTGGCATCAGAGAGAGAGGGACTGATTATGGTAGGTAAGAAAAAGTGGTACATAAAAATACTAATTATGATCCTTCTGATAACCGGAGCATTATTTTCGGGATTTCCTATATTGTGGATGATGCTGAGTTCATTTAAGTCTAATGCGGAAATCTTTGCCTGGCCGCCAACATGGATATCAGAGAGTTTTAGCTTGAACGCCTATATTTCAATCTTTCATAATCCTGAAAAAGTCAGATTTTTTATAAACAGCTATTGCATTGCAATGGTTGTAGTGATTTTTACATTGATCATCGGGATACTTGCATCTTACAGTTTCAGCCGTTTCGATTTTCCGGGAAAAGGTTTTATTAATACCGTCATTGTCAGTGTGCAGGCAGTGCCTCCGATCACCCTTTTGATTCCATATTTAAGCCTGATTGTCAGCCTGAAATTATACAATACATTTGGCGCATTGATACTGACGTATATGCTGTTCACCTTGCCCTATGCGATCTTGATGATTACCGGATATATGAATACTCTGCCGAAAGATTTGGATGAAGCGGTAATGATTGACGGCGGTTCAAGGTTTATGGCTCTTTGGACAGTACTGGTTCCTGTATCAATTCCTGGCCTGGTTTCGGTGGGAATGTATACATTCATGCAGGCCTGGAATGAATATTTGTTTGCATTGGCGTTGACTAAGACAAATGAAATGCGGACGGTACCGGTGGGCATTAGCCTGCTGATGGGGCAGCATGCATATGAGTGGAATCAAATGATGTCAATGAGTGTATTAGGCTCCTTACCTGTATTGGTCCTGTTTTTGTTTTTCCAGCGGTACTTTATTGCCGGCATGACGGCGGGAGCTGTAAAAAATTAATACGTATGATTATCCGGAAACGGAAATCTAATAAAAAGTTGGAGGAAAAAACTATGCTGTTAAACATGAAAGAACTGTTAGCTGTTGCAAATGAAAACAATTTTGCGGTACCTGCATTTAACATCAGCTCCTATGCGATGTTAAATGGAATTGTGGAGGCCTCAGAAGAAGAAAATGCACCGGTTATTATTTCAATCCATCCGGATGAGCTGAGCCATATTGGAGTAGATGTCATTTCTGCAATCAGGCAGAGGGCTTATAAATCAAATATACCGGTTTGCATTCATCTGGATCATGGTGCTTCTTTTGAGCAGGTCATGGTAGCGATTCAGTCAGGATATACATCTGTTATGATTGACGGTTCAAGTCTTCCCTTTGAAGAGAATATTGCTCTATGCAAAAAGATATGTGAAGCAGCTCATGCAGCCAATGTATCTGTAGAAGGCGAACTTGGCACAATTGGAACAACCGACTCTACAGAAACAGAAAATCAGATAATTATTTATACAAAGCCGGATGATGCTGTCACGTTTGTAAAGGAAACAGGTGTTGATACACTGGCAATTGCAATAGGAACTTGCCACGGATTATATCCTGCTGGCATGAAGCCGGAATTAAAATTGGATTTATTAAAAGAGATCAAGTCAAAAGTATCGATTCCGCTAGTACTTCACGGAGGATCTAATAATCCGGATAAAGAAATTGGGGAATCAGTAGCATTAGGTGTAAATAAGATCAATATCTCCAGCGATATTAAAGTGGCTTATTATAATAAAATGAGAGAAATTTTGTCAGATAACAGCCTAAGAGAACCAAATATGATTGAACCACCTTGCATGAAAGCCATGAAGGAAGTGGCATATCACAAGATCCGGCTTTTCAAGGCAAATGGAAAGGCTGCACTTTATTAACCAACACCGTATCATCGCCCTGTAAAATAGAAATATACAGTTTTTATTTTATGGGGCAAAGCTGATAAGAAAAATAGATAGCAGGAGAAAGTGGGGTGGATAGCATGAAGACCGAGGAAAAATATATAGAAACATACGAAAAAATGGAGCAGCTGATTGAATCCAGAATTAAAAGCAATGCTTTTACAGCACTGGGGTACACGAGTAATCTGGACATATTGTGTGATTTTCAAATAGAAACATTCAATCAACTGCTGAACAGATATCTTCCGAATGCAGATTTGGTCAAAATGAAAGCAGCAAAAGAGATAACAAGCATGGAGGAATTCTTGGAGACCATTGTATTTTATTGCAGGCATGGAATCGGCGGAGAAGTAGATATTTCGGATTTCCATATAATAAGGGATACTTTTGCAGCAAAAAAGGGCATGGGCGGTACTGCAACCCAGGGGGCCATGGCTTTGGCAGCAGTAGCATGTCCTTCCATTGTTCATTTAACGGATGACTCGAAAGAAGTATGTGATATTTTAAATTCCCCATATATTTATACGGTCTCCAGAGAAGGAGAAATGGTTCATACAGATCAGATCCAGCAGACAGCGGAGCAGGAAATACACTACATCATTCAATTTAAAAAGGGTGATATAATTTGCCTTGGCAGCCGGAAGATTACAATTCCAACATCAAATAGGCTGATCATAACCAAAATTACAGTAAATGAGATGCTTCCCTTCTCGGCTTCCTATTTTTCTTACGTAGAAGCTCATGCTGCAGATATTAAAAGCAATGTTCTGTCAAGCTTTAATGCAATTCAGGATAAAGATATTTTAGAACAAAGGCTGGCTTATGTAAAAGAACATATCAAAAAATACAAAGCAAATCATAAAGATGGGATTATCTATTTTGAAGATGCACATTACCATAATAAGGAGGTACGGCAGCTATGCCTGGAGACACTTTATCCATCTGTTGATATTTTGAGCTTAAATGAAGAAGAATTAGAATATACCCTTACTATGTATGATTTCCCCATAGTAACCGATGATATCTTTTCCTGTATCAGGGGAGCATCTTATATCAAGGAAAGATATTCTGTAAAAAAGGGGGTTATCATACATACTAAGAATTATTCCATGTATCTTGGTGAAACGTTGAATGCGGATATTGAAAAAGGCTTAATGCTTGGCAACATGCTGGCGACTGCAAAAGCGGCCAATGGCTGGTATGGAACAAAAGAGCAGATTGGAGAAGTCATAAAGCTTCCATTAAGTGAAAAAGGAATCAAATACAGGGAATTAATAATAAAAGAGCATTTTACCAGCGAGGTTATTTTAGTACCGTCTAAATACATTGACAAACCAAAGTATACCATTGGATTGGGAGATTCTTTTGTTGCAGGTGTCCAGATGTGTTTTGAATAAAAAGCTTGAAAAAGGGTGTATTTTACGGCAATATAGTAGATAAGAAGGGAGGGACATGATGCTAGATAAACCTGTACTAGATGTGATTAAGGATAATTATGGAAAGATCTTCTCGGCGGAGAAGAAAGTAGCAGATTATGTTCTGGAACACCCACAGGAAGCGGTAGATGCAAATGTTTCTGAATTGGCAAAGGCCAGCGGGGTGAGTGATGCAACGGTTGTGCGTATGTGTCATCATCTGGGGTATAAGGGATATTACCAGTTTCGTTTGATGCTGGCTAAAGATGTTGGAAGAGATGAAGGAGAAGAAATTGAAGAGCTGCAGAACACTCCCAATCCAGTAATGAAAATTTTTCAAAAGTATGTGAATTCATTAACAGCGGTAGCAGAGAGTATTAACGAAGAAGATATGAAGTCCTGCGTGAATTTGATAAAGTCATGTAAACAGGCTCATATTTTAGCGGTAGGAAATACAACCCCGCTTGCACTGTATATGGGCTTCCGGTTAGGAAGACTGGGTGTGAAATGTACCAATGATATCTCACCGGAATATTTTTTAAATCATGTGAATCTTGCTGATAAAGAAGATATTATTATAGCAATTTCTCAATCTGGAAGTTCCAGACAAGTGATTCAGGGGATGGAATTGGCCAAAGAGAAAGGCCTTAAGATGATGGCCATTACCGGATACCGGCAATCGCCGATATCGGAATTGGCTGATTATGTATTGATCTCAAACGGAAGAAAGGAATCCTTTGATTATTATAAAAATTATGCCCATCTGAAGGAGACGGCATTAATTGATGCTTTGTTGGAGTTGTTAACAAACTGGAAAAAGATTGAGGAAACGGAAGCGGATAAACCAGAGGTTATTTTGTCTGAATATAAGTATTAATCTAACGTTTCGCCAGAGAGGAGCAGACTGATGAAACGATCAGAAATCAATCAAGTAATTAAAGATATGGAACAACTTATCAAGGAGCATAAATTTATGCTGATACGGCAGTAGGAAGATTTCCGGAAATAGAAGAAGATGAATTGCCATACAGGCTGCTTTGCAATGAATATCCCATCTAGCCTGGAAGCGGGAAGATTATATCAGAAACAGTGAGCAATAACAATATCATGATTTTGCATAAGGAATCCTTATTAATGCTCGGGCACTAATGAGGATTCCTTCATAAATAATCCAATGGGTCAAATAAAGCCCGTTACGTCAGCGCATTCCAGTCTTCCCCATAGTTCCAGTATACACCAGGGGGTTTTCAACATATGATTTACTAAGGGATGTTATATTAAAGCCAGCCTCCGTCAAGGCCGATGACCTGTCCGGTCAGATAAGAATTTTTATAGCCCAGGTGGTATACCAGATCGGCTACCTCCTCTGCTTTTCCCAGCCGCCCTGACGGTATTCCATCGATGAGGTCGATTAATTCATCTTCCTCCAGGAATTGATTCATTTCCGTATCAATGGCACCGCAGGCAACAGCGTTGACCTGGATATTGCTTGGAGCCAGCTCCTTAGCCAGAGCCTTTGTAAATGCATTGATGCCGCCCTTTGTGGCGGAGTAAGCGACTTCGCAGGAGGCGCCTGATATTCCCCATACAGAAGAGATGTTAATGATCTTTCCTTGTTTTTTTTCAACCATTCCGGGAATGGCCAGCTTACAGCAGTTAAATACTGATGTTAAGTTGGTGCGGACAATCTGGTCCCAGGCATCAGTGCTCATATCCTGTAAAAGCCCGATATAGGAGATGCCTGCGTTATTAACGAGGACATCCAGTGTGCCAAACTGCTTGCGCACCTGTTCAAAGAGAGCCTGGCACTGGTCCATGTCTCCCATGTCCCCCATGAAGGAAAGACAAGTTACCTGATAAGCTTCCAGCTCCTTTTTAACCTGCGCAAGACGGTCTTCGCTGTGGAGGCAGTTGATGACCACGTTGTATCCTTTTTTTGCAAATTTAAAAGCAATAGCTTTTCCGATTCCCCGGGAAGCTCCGGTGATGAGTACTGTTTTTCTGGCCATAACATCATCCTTTCTGTCGATGTAAGATAATTTCATTTTATCAAATTATCAGGAAGAATGCAACGTGGCTGGAAAAAGGGCTTTTTGTGATTTTGTTACGGACCAGGCATTGCATACTTAAGGGCTGGTGAGATATAATGAAGATAGAAAACCTAATATCAGATAGAATAGAGAAAGCAGGTAGATAAATATGAATGAGATTTATGATGTGGTGATCATCGGGTCCGGGCCCGCAGGGCTTTCGGCTGCGGTTTATGGTAAAAGGGCTGAACTTAAGATGGTAGTGATTGAAAAAGAGATGGCAAGCGGCGGCCAGGTCCTTAATACTTATGAAGTAGATAATTACCCGGGGCTGCCTGGAATTAACGGCTTTGATCTTGGAATGAAGTTCCGGGAACACGCAGAGAAGCTGGGAGCAGAGTTTTCCACAGACGAGGTCCTTCGGATCGAAGCGTCTGATGGGAAATTTACCGTAGTGGGAGAAGAGAGGACCTATGCGACAAAGACAGTCATCATCTCTACCGGAGCCCAGCACCGGAAGTTAAGTGTGATCGGAGAAGAGGAGTTAACAGGCATGGGAGTTTCCTACTGTGCGACCTGTGACGGTGCATTTTTCCGTAACAAGGTGGCAGCAGTAGTGGGCGGCGGTGATGTTGCCATTGAAGATGCCATTTTCCTGGCCAGAATGTGTAAAAAGGTATACTTAATTCATAGGAGAAATAAGCTGAGGGGGGCAAAGACTTTGCAGACCCAGTTGTTTAACCAAAAAAATGTAGAAATCATCTGGGATACCGTGGTAGAGGAGATCGAAGGCGGAGATCAGGTGGAATCCCTGACCATAAAGAATGCCAAAACCGAGGAATCGAATAAGCTTGCGGTAGACGGAGTGTTTATCGCAGTAGGAATCAACCCGCAAAGCGAAGCGTTTAATAACCTGGTGGAGATGGATCATGGCTATATAAAGGCCGGTGAGGACTGTGAAACCAATGTTCCCGGAATCTTTGCAGCCGGTGATGTGCGCACCAAACAGCTTCGACAGGTTTCCACAGCTGTTTCAGACGGCGCAAACGCAATTACCAGTGTAGAGCGGTATCTGACACGAATCTAAGCATAAGAAAAAGCAGCCGGACAATTGTCCTGGCTGCTTTTTTCAGGTTGTCAATCGAATATTCGTAATCCGCTTCACTACTTGAATCGGTTAAAATTCTGGTTCAATCAGGCCGTAGGAGCCGCCTTTTCTTTTATAAACCACATTGACTTCCTCTGTATCCGAATTTAAGAATACGTAGAAGCTATGACCAAGAAGTTCCATCTGAACACAGGCTTCTTCCGGATCCATGGGCTTTATGGCAAATTTCTTTGACTTAACGATTTCTACATGATCATCTGGCTGGGTTTCATCTTCCAGAAAAGCTGTTGAAAAGGAAGGGGCATTCAGCTTTTTGTCGATTAATTTATTTTTATATTTTTTCAGCTGGCGTTCCAGGATCTCTTCCACAAGATCAATGGAAACGTACATGTCTGTACTGGATTCTTCTGCTCTGATTATATGTCCTTTCACTGGAATAGTTACTTCGATTTTCTGAATTTCTTTCTGCACGCTGAGTCTTACTGTTGCTTCTGTCGCAGGAGCGAAGAAACGGTCCAGCTTTCCAAGCTTGTCCTCGACTGCCTCGCGTAATCCCGGTGTTACCTCAATATTTCTCCCTGTAATTGTAAAACGCATAAGTCATCAGCTCCTTTTTCTTGAGATGGTTATAGTATAGCATATTTTTGAGAATAGTTCAATTGCATTGTAAAATTATTAGATAATTATTGGTAATTTTTTGTAAAATGTATCTACTTATTAGTTTGACTAATTATTGAAAAACTATAGATGGACTTAAAAAAAAGTCAAGGGAAAAAGAGAAATTTTCGTCGAAAAAGGAAACTTTATGACATATATACAAAAATCTGAAAGTCTGACAAAGGGATGGGAAAAATGGGAATCTGTGGAGAATAAATGTGGATAATGTGGATAACTTGGTGTATAACTATTTTTTCCCCTAATTATGGGATTTCATAGTGGGGATAAAACTGGGGGAAAAATACACAATGGAATGTGGATAATGTGGAAAAGCGGGGAATCGAACAGGTTTTTTGTGCAATGTGTCAGGTTAACCATAAAATTTTCCAGATTTGCCGTTGTTTGCTGTGGAAAAAGGAAGGACCTGGTAATATTAGGCCCTGTTTATTACCAGAATGTTAATTTTTTATGAATTCGTTGAATTAAGAAGGAGTTAGTGCTACAATATACGAGATTGTATCGTGTATATCGTTAAGAAGAGTAGGAGAATGAAATATGAACTTCGTTCAAAAAATATTTGGAACTCATAGTGAAAGAGAATTAAAATTAATAGAACCCATTGTGGATAAGATAGAAGCTCTGCGTCCGACCATGGTTGCACTTACGGATGAGGAGCTGAGAAACAACACAAGGCTCTTTAAGGAAAGGCTTTCATCAGGCGAGGCTCTGGATGATATTTTACCTGAAGCTTTTGCAACGGTGAGAGAGGCAGCACGAAGAGTTCTTAATATGGAACATTTCCGTGTACAGCTCATCGGCGGACTCGTTCTTCACCAGGGACGTATTTCTGAGATGAAGACCGGTGAAGGTAAGACCCTGGTATCTACCTGCCCTGCTTATTTAAACGCACTGGCAGGCAATGGAGTCCAGATTGTAACGGTCAATGATTACCTGGCAAAACGAGATGCAGAGTGGATGGGAAGAGTACATGAATTCCTGGGCCTGACCGTTGGGGTTGTGCTTAACTCCATGAATTCTGACGAAAGACGTGACGCATACAACTGCGACATTACCTATGTAACCAACAACGAGCTTGGTTTTGATTATCTGAGAGATAACATGGCCATCTATAAGGAACAGATGGTTTTAAGGAATTTAGATTTTTGTATCATTGATGAGGTAGACTCTGTATTAATTGATGAGGCAAGAACACCTCTTATTATTTCCGGGCAGAGCGGTAAGTCCACAAAGCTGTATGAGGTTTGTGATATTCTGGCCCGCCAGCTGGAACGAGGCGAGGCTTCCGCAGAATTCTCCAAGATGGCAGCCATCATGGGAGAGGAGATCACGGAAACCGGCGACTTCGTTGTGGATGAAAAGGACAAGGTTGTCAACTTGACAGAACAGGGTGTGGAAAAGGTAGAGCAGTTCTTTCACATCGAGAACTTATCTGATCCCCAGAACTTAGAGATCCAGCATAACATCATTCTGGCCCTTCGCGCCAATTATCTCATGTTCCGGGATAAGGATTATGTAGTAAAAGATGACGAGGTCCTGATTGTTGATGAGTTTACCGGACGTATTATGCCCGGCAGACGTTATTCTGATGGACTTCATCAAGCGATTGAAGCCAAGGAGCACGTAAATGTGCGCAGAGAGAGCAAGACTCTTGCCACAATCACCTTCCAGAACTTCTTTAATAAGTACAATAAAAAAGCAGGTATGACCGGTACCGCCCTTACAGAAGAGAAGGAATTCCGTAATACTTACGGCATGGATGCCATTTCCATCCCAACCAACCGCCCGATCTCACGTATTGATCAGGAGGATGCCGTTTATAAAACAAAGAAAGAGAAATTTGAAGCGGTATGCAATGAAGTGGAGATTGCTTACGAGAAGGGACAGCCTGTCCTGGTAGGTACCATTACCATTGATACCTCAGAAATGTTAAGCAACATGTTACGGCGCCGGGGAATTCCTCATAAGGTGCTGAATGCAAAATATCATGAGCTGGAAGCTGAGATCGTAGCGGATGCAGGTGTGCATAAGGCTGTAACCATAGCTACCAACATGGCAGGCCGTGGTACGGATATCAAGCTTGATGATGAGTCAAAGGCAGCAGGCGGTTTAAAGATCATCGGTACGGAGCGTCATGAATCCCGCCGAATCGATAACCAGCTGCGCGGCCGTTCCGGACGTCAGGGTGACCCGGGAGAATCCAGATTTTATATTTCCCTTGAAGATGACTTAATGCGTCTGTTTGGTTCCGAACGTCTGGTAGGCATGTTCAATGCTCTTGGCGTGCCGGAAGGAGAGCAGATCGAGCACAAGATGCTCTCTAATGCCATTGAAAAGGCCCAGATGAAGATTGAGACAAATAACTACGGCATCCGTGAGAACCTTTTAAAATATGACGAGGTCATGAACGAGCAGCGTGAAGTGATCTATGAAGAGAGAAGAAAGGTTCTGGATGGAGACAATATGCGTGATTTCGTCTTAAAGATGGTGACGGATATTGTGGAAAATGCGGTGGATCTTTCCGTCAGCGATGACCAGGCACCGGAAGATTGGGATTTGAACGAGCTTAACACCCTTCTTCTCCCTATCATTCCTCTACAGTCAGTTACTCTTCCGGAAGATAAGAAGATTAAGAAGAATGAACTGAAGCATATGCTGAAGGAAGAAGCTATTAAGCTTTATGAATCCAAGGAAGCGGAATTCCCAGAGGGAGAACAGATTCGTGAAATCGAGCGTGTGATTCTCTTAAAGGTGATCGATAATAAATGGATGTCCCATATTGATGATATGGATCAGCTGCGCCAGGGCATCGGCCTGCAGGCTTACGGACAGAGAGATCCGCTGGTGGAATACAAGATGAGCGGATATCAGATGTTTGATGAGATGGCTGCGGCCATCCGTGAGGATACCGTAAGAATCTTATTCCATATCCGCGTAGAGCAGAAGGTGGAGAGAGAACCGGCTGCTAAGGTGACAGGAACCAATAAGGATGAGAGCTCCCCGAAAGCACCGGTAAAGAAGGTGGAAGCTAAGGTTTATCCGAATGATCCATGTCCATGCGGTTCCGGTAAGAAATACAAGCAGTGCTGCGGACGTAAATTAGTATAGTATTTTTATAAAATTGGAGTTCGCATCCCTTTTAAGGACCGGACTCCAATTTTATTTAGATAAATAATTAAATTCAGAAAGTGGGTGACACAGTGGTAGAGTTAGACCAGTACAAATACGAATTATCAACGTTTGAAAAACCATTAGTGGAAGTGAGGGATTCACTTTGACTTAGATAATAAGTTAAAGAGAATCGATGAGCTGGACAAGTCCATGGAGGAGCTCGGCTTTTGGGAGGATCCTGAAAAGTCGGCCAAGATTGTACAGCTTGCAAAGAATTTAAAAGATACCGTCCAGAGCTATAAGGACTTAGAACAGCAGTATGAAGACATTGGCGTAATGATCGAAATGGGAAATGAGGAGAATGATCCCTCCCTGGTTCCGGAAGTGGAGGAGATGTTAAACCAGTTTAAAGAAAAACTGGAGAACATGCGCATCAATACACTGCTGTCCGGTGAGTACGACAGCGACAATGCCATTTTAAAGCTTAACGCAGGCGCAGGAGGAACCGAATCCTGTGACTGGTGCGGCATGCTGTACCGTATGTTCTGCCGGTGGGCGGAGAAAAAAGGCTTTTCCTTAGAAGTCCTGGATTACCTTGACGGGGAAGAAGCGGGCATTAAATCCGTTACGGTTCAGATCAACGGGCCCAATGCCTTTGGGTATTTGAAATCGGAAAAGGGAGTTCACCGCCTGGTGCGCATCTCGCCGTTTAATGCCGCAGGCAAACGCCAGACCTCCTTTGTATCCTGCGATGTCATGCCGGATATTGAAGAGGATTTGGATGTGGAGATCAACGATGAGGACCTTCGCATCGATACCTACCGCTCCAGCGGAGCAGGAGGACAGCATATCAACAAAACTTCTTCGGCCATCCGCATCACTCACCTTCCTACCGGAATTGTGGTACAGTGCCAGAATGAGCGCTCCCAGTTTCAGAACAAGGACAAGGCCATGCAGATGTTAAAGGCAAAGCTTTATATGCTGAAGCAGCAGGAAAATGCTGAGAAATTATCCGGAATCCGGGGCGATGTGACAGAGATCGGCTGGGGTAACCAGATCCGTTCCTATGTCCTTCAGCCTTATACAATGGTCAAGGATCACAGGACCAATGCGGAAACCGGCAATGTAGGAAGCGTTCTGGACGGCTCTTTGGATCAGTTCATGTACGCCTATTTACGCTGGCTGAGTACTGGGGCAAAGTCCGGTGAAAGCAGCGCTGAATAGAGTATTTTTCCTGTATTTTTTTAAAAACCGAAGAAAATAAATAGAAAAATAGTTGCATACCCTGCCTAAATATGATAATATCTTCCCTATGAGCACAGATGTATTTCCGATGCGGACACAGAAGGGAAGATATTTTTATTATGGAAGAAAAGAGTAAATATTTTGTGGTAAAGCAAAAGGCTGTACCTGAAGTATTGCTGAAAGTAGTTGAAGCAAAAAAGCTGTTGGAATCGGAGCGCGTTATTACCGTACAGGAGGCAACTGACCGGGTCGGGATCAGCCGCAGCTCTTTTTATAAGTATAAGGATGATATCTTTCCTTTTTATGATAATACGAAAGGGAAAACCATAACACTTGTGATGCAGATGGATGATGAACCAGGTTTACTGTCCGATCTGCTTCATGTGGTTGCAGTGTACCGCGCCAATATCCTAACCATACACCAGAGCATTCCGGTCAATGGAGTGGCCACCTTGACATTAAGCGTGGAAGTCCTTGAGACCACCGGCAATGTTTCAAAAATGGTGGAGGAAATAGAAGAAAAAAATGGAGTCCACTACGTTAAAATTTTAGCCAGGGAGTAGAGGCAGCCGTTCGATGAGCCGAATGACAAATTGAACTTCCTTGAAAAATAATACGAAAGCGAGTTGCCGGAGGATAATATGAGACATATTGCAGTTATGGGCTATGGCACCATTGGATCAGGTGTGGTAGAGGTTTTGGAAAGAAACAAAGAGATAATTGCCAAAAGGGTTGGCGATGAAGTGGATGTAAAGTATGTCCTGGATTTAAGGGAATTTCCCGGAGATCCTGCTGAAGATAAGATCGTTCATGACTTTTCTGTCATTGAAAAGGATCAGTCAGTGTCCATGGTAGTTGAGACCATGGGAGGACTAAATCCTGCTTATCCCTTTGTGAAGGCGTGTTTAAAGGCAGGCAAGCATGTGGCCACCTCCAATAAGGCTCTGGTGGCGGCATACGGCACGGAACTTTTGGAAATTGCAAAAGAGCATCATGTGAATTTTTTCTTCGAGGCAAGTGTAGGCGGCGGTATTCCTGTCATACGCCCTCTGTATACTTCCCTTGCAGGTGAGGTGGTTGAAGAGATCACCGGTATTTTAAATGGAACCACTAACTATATTCTGACAAAAATGGACAAAGCAGGTGAAACCTTTGAAACGGCCCTACGAGAGGCTCAGGACCTAGGCTACGCGGAGCGGAATCCGGAAGCCGATGTGGAAGGACACGATACCTGTCGAAAGATTGCTATCCTGACGGCAATGGCAACGGGACACGAGGTTAATTACGAGCATATTTATACAGAAGGGATAACAAAAATAACGGATGTGGATTTCCGCTATGCCGATGCTATGGGAACCTCTGTAAAGCTGTTTGGCTCCAGCAGGATCCAGGACGGAACCGTCCATGCATTTGTAGCCCCGGTTATGATTGGAAAAGATCATCCGTTATATTCCGTAAATGATGTTTATAACGGCATTCTGGTAAAAGGAAACATGTTGGGCACGTCCATGTTTTATGGATGCGGGGCCGGTAAGCTTCCAACAGCAAGCGCTGTGGTAGCGGATATTATTGAAGCCCTGAATAATCAAGGCCATCATGTGGAAATGGGCTGGGATAGGGAAAACCTCACCATTTCTTCCATGAGCAGCAGCTCCTTCCGCTATTTTGTGAGGATCAAAGGAATTGCTGATAAACGTGTGAAAGAAGTGGAGGCAGTATTCGGCAAGGTGGAAGTGGTGGAACTGGACCATATGGACGAATTTGCAGTCCTTACGGAAACTATGACCGAAGAAGAATACGAAATTAAAGCGAAAAAGCTGCCGGGAATCAGGCAGCGCATCCGCGCAGAATTAGTAACGGTGTAACAGGTTATGAGCATACAGCAAAGCGGATCAGAATATCTGCTTGACTTTTCGCCAGGAGGCATCAATGTTAGTAGTGAAAAAATTTGGCGGTAGCTCCGTCGCAGACAAAGAAAGAATTTTTAATGTGGCAAAGCGCTGCATTGAGGAATATGAAAAAGGCAATCAGGTGGTAGTGGTACTGTCCGCTATGGGAAAGACAACGGATGGTCTCATTGCAAAGGCCCTTGAGATAAATCCTAACCCTCCTAAGAGAGAACTGGATATGCTGTTAGCCACCGGGGAACAGGTCAGTGTGGCCCTTATGGCTATGGCAATGAATTCTTTGGGAGTCCCCGCCGTTTCTTTAAATGCGGCTCAGGTGGCCATGCACACCACCTCTGCCTACGGAACGGCCAAATTAAAGCGGATCGATACGGAACGCATACGGCATGAACTGGAGGCCAGGAAAATAGTGATCGTCACAGGCTTTCAGGGGGTTAATAAATACGAAGACTTAACAACGCTTGGCCGGGGAGGCTCTGATACAACGGCCGTAGCCCTTGCAGCCGCCCTTCATGCGGATGCATGTGAGATCTATACGGATGTGGATGGAGTATACACTGCAGATCCCCACATCGTTCCAAACGCTAGAAAGCTCCCTGAGGTTTCTTATGATGAAATGCTGGAATTCGCTTCCCTTGGAGCAAAAGTGCTCCATAACCGGTCTGTGGAGATGGCAAAGCGTTATGGAGTTCAGTTGGTTGTTCTGTCAAGTCTGACCAGGGCAGAAGGTACAGTCGTCAAGGAGGAAACAAAATTGGAAAGAATGCTGGTTAGCGGTGTTGCCGCGGATAAGAATGTAGCCCGTATTTCTGTAATCGGGGTTAAAAATACGCCGGGAATTGCTTTTAAAATCTTTAATCTCCTGGCAAGGAAAAATATCAATGTGGATATTATCATTCAGTCCATCGGACGGGAGGAAAGAAAGGACATTTCCTTTACGGTGGCAAAGACTGATTTAAAGGATACCATGAATCTTTTAATGGAAAATAAGGAATCCATCACCGCCCAGGATGTGACGAGCGAGGAAGACGTCGCTAAGATTTCCATTATCGGTGCAGGGATGACAGGCAATCCCGGAGTGGCTGCAAAGATGTTTGAAGCCCTTTCCAGTGCCAATGTGAATATCAAGATGATCGCCACCTCTGAGATACGGATAACGGTTTTAATCGATGAAGCGGATGTAAACCGTGCTATGAGGACCGTCCATGATGCCTTTGATCTGGCGGATTAAACTAAGGTGAAAAAATGAACTTGTTAAAAAGAATATTTGGCCTCGGGCTTCCCTGTCTGTTCCATTCCCTAACCGGACTTTATTGCCCGGGCTGTGGGGGAACCCGGGCCGTCCGGTCATTGCTGCGAGGGGACCTGCGAATGAGTTTTCAGTATCATCCGCTGGTCCTTTATGCTGTTCTCGTTCTGTTTATGGAAATGATCATATGGGCCGTTAAAGGGCGGAAAACTCCCTTTGAACATAAAAAAAGAGCCAGGATACTGATCCTGGCAGGAGCGGCTATTGTTGCAGCCAATTGGATTTTCAAGAATTATATGCTGGTTATAAAGGGTATAGATCTGCTGCCTGTTATGAGGTAGGCTCTATTCTCCGGAAGGGGAGGAGGTAAGGGCCTGAGAGGCAGTCTCAAAAACCTGTCTGAAATAATGGCCCAAAGGCGTATTGGTGTCCATAGTATCATATACAAAAATAATAAACAATGCCATCATAAGGCCGCAGACCGTGGAAATAATAGACAGGATCAGGCCAAGCTGGGCCTGTTGAGTAAATGGTTTTCCCTGTTTGGAGAGCACAGCGCATGCAATGCCGATCAGGCCGAGAAACAGGCCTGCAGGCAGACTCCAGATACTGAATAGGGGAAGACAGTCGCTGGCAAGTCCAATGCCGCCAAGAAGAACGGACCAGAAGGCCAGAAGGGAACCTGTCGGACGGATCTGGGGCAGCATCCCGTTGTTGCTGTTATGGTTTTCTTCCATTCGTAATTTACCTCGTTTGCATATTGTGAAAACAAAAAATGGTTATTAACCACACTATTTTATGATTGTAGCACGAAAAGGCCTGCATGTCCAGACGGGTCTTGCATAAGGAAGGCTGATGAATTATAATAGTAAATTGAATAAAGGCTGAACGAAAATTCATTACGATACAAATTATGAAAAAATAAGGGGATCACCATGGACATAATAAAGGCATTGCAAGAAGAACTTTCCATTAGCCGCGGACAGGTGGAAGCGGCAGTAAAGCTCATTGACGAAGGGAACACCATTCCGTTTATTGCAAGATACCGGAAGGAGGTCACCGGTTCCTTAGATGATGAGGTTCTGCGTAACCTGGATGAAAGGCTCCGCTATCTGCGGAATTTAGAAGAGCGGAAGGAACAGGTTCTTTCTTCCATCAGGGAACAGGAGAAGCTGACTCCGGAGCTGGAAAAAAAGATAATAGAAGCACAGACTCTGGTAGCTGTGGAAGATTTATACCGTCCCTATAAACCAAAGAGACGGACGAGAGCGACCATTGCAAAGGAGAAGGGGCTGGAACCCCTTGCGGATTTAATCATGCTTCAGATGATAAAGACTCCCTTAACAGAGGTAGGACTGGAGTATGTTTCTGAAGAAATGGGTGTTTCTTCCCCGGAGGAAGCCATAAATGGGGCAAAGGACATCCTGGCAGAGCGGATTTCCGACAACGCGGAATACCGCACCTATATCCGGAATGCCACTGTAAATCAGGGAAGCCTTCAGTCATCAGCAAAGGATGAAGAGGCAGAATCCGTATATGAAATGTATTACAATTATGAGGAAACCATTAAAAAATCCGCAGGTCACAGGATTCTGGCTTTAAACCGCGGGGAAAAAGAGAAGATCCTTACGGTAAAAATCCTTGTACCTATTGAGCAGATTATACGCTTTCTGGAAAAGCAGGTGATTGCAAAGGACAACCCATACACCACGACTGTCCTTAAAGAGGTAATCGCAGACAGCTATGACCGCCTTATTGCTCCGGCTATTGAGCGTGAGGTAAGAAGCTCATTGACAGAGCAGGCAGAGGCTGGAGCGATCCGGGTGTTCGGCAAAAACTTAGAGCAGCTTTTAATGCAGCCTCCCATTGCAGGACGGGTGGTCCTGGGCTGGGATCCGGCATTTCGAACCGGCTGCAAGCTGGCTGTTGTGGATGAGACAGGAAAAGTTCTCGATACCATAGTCATTTATCCCACAGCGCCCCAGAACAAGGTGGAGGAAGCAAAAGCTGTCTTAAAGAAGCTGATCAAAAAATACCATATATCCCTGATTTCCGTTGGAAACGGAACCGCATCCAGGGAATCGGAAGCGATTATCGTGGAATTGTTAAAGGAGATCCCAGAGCAGGTTCAGTACATTATTGTAAATGAGGCAGGGGCCTCTGTTTATTCTGCCAGCAAGCTTGCTACGGAAGAGTTTCCTGAATTTGACGTAGGTCAGAGAAGTGCCGCTTCCATTGCAAGAAGACTGCAGGATCCCTTGGCAGAACTTGTGAAGATCGACCCCAAATCCATTGGGGTGGGCCAGTACCAGCATGATATGAACCAGAAGCATTTAAGCGAGGCCCTTCAGGGAGTGGTAGAGGACTGTGTAAACAAAGTGGGAGTGGATCTTAATACAGCTTCTGCTTCCCTGCTGGAATATATATCCGGCATTTCAAAGCCCATTGCAAAGAATATCGTAATTTACCGTGAAGAAAATGGGGCCTTTGCCGGCAGAAACCAACTTTTAAAGGTTCCCAAGCTTGGACCAAAGGCATACGAGCAGTGCGCAGGCTTTATGAGGATCCAGGGAGGGAAGAATCCCTTGGACGGAACCAGCGTTCACCCTGAAACCTACGATGCAGCAAAAAAGCTTTTGACAAAGCTTGGCTATGACTTAACAGAGCTGGCTCATGGAGGATTAAATGGAATCGGTAAAAAGATTCTGGATTATAAAGCGCTGGCAGCCCAGTTGGAAATCGGAGAGATCACCCTGCGTGATATTGTAAAAGAGCTGGAAAAACCGGCAAGAGATCCCAGAGACCAGATGCCTGCTCCCATTCTCCGCACCGATGTTATGGACATGAAGGATTTGAAGCCAGGCATGGTATTAAAGGGAACTGTAAGAAATGTTATTGATTTCGGTGCCTTTGTAGATATTGGTGTTCACCAGGATGGCCTTGTTCACATCTCCCAGATGTCGGATAAATTCATAAAGCATCCCCTGGAAGCGGTGAGCGTGGGAGATATTGTTGAAGTCAAGGTCATTAGCGTGGACGTTCAGAAGAAGAGGATCGCCCTGACCATGAAATTATAAGCCAAGGCGTACAGAAAGGAGAAAACGTGGAAGAGAAAGATTCGATTGTAATAGAAGTAAAATTAACGGCAAAGGATTTATGGAAGTTTTCCATGTATCATTCCTATCAGGGACTGCAGGGGCTTTTTAATATTATTTTCAGTGCTGCTGCTGTTTTTCTCCTGATTACCACATGGAGTTCCAACTCCACCTCATACCGGGTGCTGCTAATCATTTGCGCCCTCATGTTTACAGTCTGGCAGCCTGGTATTCTTTATTTAAAGGCTCTTAAGCAGGCAAAGACTCCCGTGATTCAGAATGCCATGACTCTCACCTTTAATGAGAATGGAATCCAGGTTTCCCAGGGAGAGGAAAACCTGGAAATTGCCTGGGAAAACATGGTCAAAGTGGACCGTGTAAGAGATATGATGATCCTGTATATGGACCGGGTTCATGCCTATCTGCTGCCTGATTCCGTAACTGGAGAAAAAAAAGCAGCTATCCGTGGGCTCATCAAAGAAAAACTGCCTCCTGAAAGGCGAAAGAGGATATAAATTATGGTAATAGAAAGCTGGAAGCCAGAAGAAACCTATGAATTTGGGAAAAAACTGGGAGAGGAAGCAAAGCCTTCTGACGTATACTGTCTAAATGGTGATTTGGGAGTGGGAAAGACCGTATTTACCCAGGGGTTTGCATCAGGCCTTGGGATCCGGGAGCCGGTTAACAGTCCTACCTTTACCATTATTAATCAGTATGAGGATGGACGGCTACCTTTTTACCATTTCGATGTATACCGGATTGGTGATGTCAGTGAGATGGATGAGATCGGTTATGAAGATTGCTTTTACGGGGAGGGAGTAAGCCTTATTGAATGGTCGAATTTGATTAAAGAGCTTCTCCCTGACCATGTAATAACCATAACCATTGAAAAGGATTTGGAAAAAGGGTTTGATTACAGGAAAATAACCGTGGAGGGAATGTAAATGAGGATACTTGGAATTGAAAGCTCGTCTTTGGTGGCTTCCGTTGCCGTGGTGGAGGACGAGGTACTGACTGCGGAATATACGGTAAATTTTAAGAGGACCCATTCCCAGACTCTTCTTCCCATGCTGGATGAAATTGTAAAGATGGTGGAACTGGATTTAGAAACCATTGATGCCATTGCGGTTTCCGGTGGACCAGGTTCTTTTACCGGACTGCGGATCGGCTCCGCTACAGGAAAGGGCCTTGGCCTGGCTTTGAATAAACCCCTGGTTTCCGTTCCTACCGTGGATGCCATGGCCTATAACTTATACGGCAGCGCCTATCGTGTCTGCCCCATCATGGATGCCAGAAGAAATCAGGTATATACCGGCATTTACGATAACCAGAACGGTTTTTCCGTGATGAAAGAACAATGCGCTATGGACATTTTGGAATTGGTTGATGAATTAAATGCAGCCGGACAGAAGGTGATCTTTTTAGGAGACGGAGTTCCTGTATACAAAAAGCAGATACAAGAAAAGATAACGGTTCCTTTCCTCTTTGCTCCGGCTCATTTGAATCGGCAGCGGGCAGCAGCGGTTGCGGCTTTAGGAGGCCTTTATTATGAAGAGGGGAAAACCCTTACGGCGGCGGAGCATTCCCCTGATTATTTAAGAAAGCCCCAGGCAGAACGGGAACGGGAGGCTAATTTTTCTTAATGAAAGCAAGCGTAAGCGTGGCTTGAATTCAGAAAAATAGCCGTTCGATGAACCGTCAGGTGAATCGAGCTTCCATGAAAGGGGGAGAAGCCAATGGTTCATGAAATGAGTCAGTCAGATGTATCCGGTGTCGCTGAAATAGAACGGCTCTGCTTTTCGGATCCATGGTCCTTGGATACAGTCAAAGAAGGCTTAGAAAGCAGCCTTGATACCTGGCTGGTGCTGGAAGAAGAGGGAAACATATTAGGGTACTGCGTCTTCCGGGTCATAGCCGGGGAAGGAGAGCTGCTTCGGATTGCCGTTTTGTCAGAGTACAGGGGGAGGGGCCTATCAAAGAAACTTATGGACCGACTGGTGGAATCTTCCATTAAAAATGGAGTAAAATCCCTGTCTTTAGAGGTCCGGGAAAGCAATAAAAAAGCCAGAAACCTTTATAGATACTATGGTTTTCAAGAGGAAACTATCCGGAAAAATTATTACCTTAATCCCTGTGAAAATGCCATCATTATGTGGAACCGCCGGATATGAAACATTTACCACTAAAAATAAGGGGAATCACCGTTTATAATGTAGGGGTATCCAGTGAGGATGCCCTTTTTCCTGTTTTCGGATGACGCAAAACGGAAACAGGGACTGACTGGTAAGTGCGAAAAAGGAAATACCCTACGGGTATCCCTTTATGTCCCCAAAACAGGGCGACTAAGTGGAAACACCCTACAGGTATACCTATATGCCCGAAAAGCATGGGCAGGAAAATGGAAAGGTGAGAGGAAGATGAGAAAGTACAAAGACGGTGGTCAGCTTGAAACAGTTGTGTGCAACTGCTGTGGCAAAAAAATTATCGTGTCAGAAGGTGTTGCCAGGGAGGGGGTAATAAGCGTCAATCATTCCTGGGACTTTTTCTCCGAGAAGGATGGTGAGATCCATCATTTTGATCTGTGTGAGGACTGTTACGATACTATGATTCAGGAATTCAAGATTCCTGTGGAGGTAGAAGAACAGCTGGAATATTTATAGTTGCTAATTGCCTCTGCTTTGTGATATGATTTTATGAGGCGGTTTTTTACCGCTGTTCATTGATAGAAACCAAAGCGAGGAAATTTTATGTTGGATATATGTTTGCTGGGAACCGGAGGAATGATGCCTCTGCCATACCGGTGGCTGACGGCCATGATGGCCAGATGCGGTGGCAGTGATCTTCTCATTGACTGCGGGGAAGGAACCCAGATTGCGTTAAAAGAAAAGGGCTGGAGCCCGAAACCCATTGACATCATTTGTTTTACCCATTATCACGCCGACCATATCAGTGGTCTTCCGGGGCTTCTCCTGACCATGGGCAATGCGGAAAGGACAGAGCCCCTGACTCTTATTGGGCCAAAGGGCTTAGAACGAGTAGTGGGAGCGCTGAGGATCATTGCGCCGGAACTGCCCTTTGAACTGAAATTCATCGAACTTTCTGAGAACCGGGAGCAGGTAAAGATCGGGCCCTATGTAATCGATGCTTACCGGGTGAACCATAATGTTGTCTGCTATGGCTATTCCATTTCCATTCCAAGGACAGGCCGGTTTGATGTGGACCGGGCCAATGCCGCCGGAATACCCCAGAAGTTCTGGAGCCGCCTGCAAAAAGGGGAAACCATTGAAGACGGCGGAAGAACCCTCACTCCTGATATGGTCTTAGGTTCTGCAAGACGGGGGCTTAAGGTAACCTATTGTACGGATACAAGGCCGGTTCCTGTAATTGCGGAATACGCAAGGGAGGCGGATCTTTTTATCTGCGAAGGTATGTACGGAGAGGAAGGGAAGGAAGCAAAAGCCAGAGAGTATAAGCATATGACCTTTTATGAGGCTGCCAGACTGGCAAAGGAAGCCAGGCCCAAACAGATGTGGCTGACTCATTACAGTCCTTCTCTTACCAGACCAGAAGAATACTTAGAAAAAGTCCGGGAGATTTTCCCTCGTACCAAAGTGGCAAAGGATGCCTGGACCCTGGAACTGGAATTTGATGAAGAGTGAGGGAGCGGCGATGAAAAAGAATCATACAGAGGAAGATGTCTATATACTTGCGATTGAAAGTTCCTGTGACGAGACTGCGGCTGCCGTAGTAAAGAACGGAAGAGAGATTCTTTCCAATGTGATCTCCTCTCAGATCGCCCTGCATACATTATACGGGGGCGTTGTACCGGAAATCGCATCCAGAAAGCATATTGAAAAGATAAATCAGGTCGTAGAAGCAGCCCTTCTGGAGGCAGGACTGAGTCTGGCTGATATGGACGCCATTGGCGTAACGTATGGTCCAGGCCTGGTGGGAGCACTCCTTGTAGGCGTTGCAGAGGCTAAAGCCATTGCCTATGCAGCAGGTAAGCCGTTAGTGGGTGTCCATCATATAGAAGGACATGTATCAGCTAACTTTATTGAGCATCCGGATCTGGAGCCGCCTTTTTTATGTTTGATCGTATCCGGCGGCCACACCCATCTTGTTATTGTAAAGGATTACGGTGAATTTGAAATTCTTGGCCGTACCAGGGATGATGCGGCAGGAGAGGCATTTGATAAGGTAGCAAGAGCAGTGGGCCTTGGGTACCCGGGAGGCCCGAAGATTGATCATGCGGCAAAGGAAGGAAATCCCCATGCCATCAAGTTCCCTCGGGCAAAGGTGGAAGGAAACATTTACGATTTCAGCTTCAGCGGCCTAAAGTCAGCGGTATTAAACTATATCAATCATGCGTGCATGTTGGGAGAGGAAATTAATGTCGCTGATTTAGCAGCTTCCTTCCAAAATGCGGTTGTGGATGTGCTGGTGAGCCATACGGTGGATGCGGCAAAGGAATATGGATTTAAAAAGATTGCCATAGCCGGCGGAGTGGCTTCCAATTCTGCCCTGCGCAAAGAGATGGGCCATGCATGTGAAAAAGCCGGCATTGCCTTTTACTATCCGTCACCCATTTACTGCACGGATAACGCAGCCATGATCGGTACAGCGGCTTATTACGAGTATATTAATGGAGCGAGAGCCGGTTGGGATTTAAATGCAGTTCCCAATTTAAAACTGGGTGAAAGGTGATGGACGGATGGAGAGCAGGGGGAGAACGGCAGCAGTCATATTGGCGGCAGGAAAAGGAACACGCATGGGAAGCCAGGTGCATAAGCAGTACCTTGAGCTCTTTGGGAAACCTCTGCTGTATTATGCGCTTCATGCCTTTGAAAACAGTTCAGTAGATGAGATCGTCCTGGTGACCGGTCCTGGAGAGTCCGGTTATTGCCGGGAGGAGATCATAGAGAAATATGGTTTCAGCAAGGTGACTGCGGTTACTGAAGGAGGAAAGGAACGGTATCATTCCGTATACGAAGGGCTTAAGGCAGTTAACAACTGTGAATATGTCCTGATCCACGACGGGGCCAGGCCCTGCGTGACGGTCGAGATCATAGAGGCAGCTTCCGATGCAGCCAGAATGTACAGGGCTTGTGTGGTTGGTATGCCTGTAAAGGATACCATTAAAATTTCTGACGAAAGTGAATTTGCAGCCATGACTCCTGACCGGAACAGTCTTTGGCTGATTCAGACTCCTCAGGCCTTTGAATATGAACTGGTACTTCAGGCATATGAAAAGCTTATGTCATCAGAACAGTATCAGGCTGGAGTAACGGATGATGCCATGGTGGTGGAAACCATGACTCAGGAAAAAGTGAAACTAATTCGGGGCGATTACGCCAACATAAAGATTACAACACCGGAGGATATGGAAATTGCCGGTGTTCTGATGAAAAGAAGATACCTGGAAAAATAAAAGGATGCTGTAATTGCAGCTTCCTTTTTATTTTTTTCCTCCTGATTTTAAAAGATCCTTTACGATCAGATGAAGGTGGTCAAGCTGCTCACGGTTTAAATGCTGTGCATCCTCCATTAGTTCTTTTAGTTTTGCAGGGCTGCTGATGTTGTGAGAGAAAAATTCGGATGGCTCAATGTCCAGATACTCACATATATAGAAAAAACCCATCATGGACGGAAGAGCCAGTCCATTTTCTATTTTATGGATATATGTGGGATTCTGCCCGAGAGACAGGCTCATATCACGTGCAGACACGCCCTTTTGAGCTCTGAGCTCTGAAAGGCGTTTTGAAAAATTGAAATCTATATACATAGGTAGCTCCTCCTGATTCCATAGTATTGCATTTAATGAAATATATGTAGTAAATAATGCAATCCATCACTTGACATGTTGCATTCATTACAATATTATTAGTTATATAAAGTATTTAATGTATGATTATACAGAAAAGTCTGCCATACAGGTTGGCGGCTGCCAGATATTGTCCGCGGCCGCATCTGACGTAACACTCTTTGGGTGTACCTTTACACTCGATAAAGAAGGTGCTCTGCCCGGAAACCATGGCAGGAAAGATGAAAGAAGGTACGGTAGATGAAAACTGAAGATAACAGGATAGAGAGGGACAAAAATGCCAGGGCTGGGCTTTTGGACCGGATTGCGGCGAATTCGGGCTGCATGTACCTTTCAGATTTAAGAAACTGTATTTATAAAAGATGCTGCCGCTTCGTTATTGCAGAAATATCGGCAGATGATTACCCAGTAAAAGTATGGGAAGAAGCGATCAATTATATGACAGGCACAGAAGAAGATTTTAAGACAGCTGAAGAAGCAAAACAACGGCTTTTGGAGTATTTTTAAGACTAAATAATATAATTTGAAAAAAATGTAAAAATGTGTTGACAGAACAAACAAACAATGATAAACTATCCAAGTTGCAGCTGATAACTACAGCGAAACAAGCAACATTGGTCTCCAAGAGATTTGGAAAAATAGAAAAAAGTGCTTGACAAAAGTATGGACTTCTATTAAAATATAAAAGCACATTTGGAGAGGTATCGAAGTGGTCATAACGAGGCGGTCTTGAAAACCGTTTGTCCGCAAGGGCGCGTGGGTTCGAATCCCACCCTCTCCGTTGGCAGGTTTTTAGCCGCTAATAACATAAGAGAATCAGCTAATTGCAGAAGTACCCAAGCGGCTGAAGGGGCTCCCCTGGAAAGGGAGTAGGCCGTTAGTAGCGGCGCGAGGGTTCAAATCCCTCCTTCTGCGTCAGCATCAAGGAAGCGAACCTTCCGGCAGATGCACAGCACTTTGAAAACAGAAGATTGAACAGTATGTAAAACCCTGAAAATTCTAATAAAACAAGCCATGTTTGATGGCTTTGAATGAGAAAATTTCAGAACGAATACAAGCAATTGTATACGAACCAAACAACAAGTAAAACGGGAAATAAATTAGCTAGTTAGTTGATTTTGACCCCGGATTGAACACCTTTAATTTGAGAGTTCGATCCTGGCTCAGGATGAACGCTGGCGGCGTGCTTAACACATGCAAGTCGAGCGAAGCGATTTCAAGGAAGTTTTCGGATGGAATTGAAATTGACTTAGCGGCGGACGGGTGAGTAACGCGTGGGTAACCTGCCTCATACAGGGGGATAACAGTCGGAAACGACTGCTAATACCGCATAAGCACACAGTGCCGCATGGTACGGTGTGAAAAACTCCGGTGGTATGAGATGGACCCGCGTCTGATTAGGTAGTTGGTGAGGTAACGGCCCACCAAGCCGACGATCAGTAGCCGACCTGAGAGGGTGACCGGCCACATTGGGACTGAGACACGGCCCAAACTCCTACGGGAGGCAGCAGTGGGGAATATTGGACAATGGGGGAAACCCTGATCCAGCGACGCCGCGTGA
Organism: Lacrimispora sphenoides; assembly: GCF_900105215.1. Classification (NCBI taxonomy): domain Bacteria; kingdom Bacillati; phylum Bacillota; class Clostridia; order Lachnospirales; family Lachnospiraceae; genus Lacrimispora; species Lacrimispora sphenoides. Next base: position 2,216,716 of record NZ_FOIP01000001.1, read on the forward strand.
GTGAAGAAGTATTTCGGTATGTAAAGCTCTATCAGCAGGGAAGAAAATGACGGTACCTGACTAAGAAGCCCCGGCTAACTACGTGCCAGCAGCCGCGGTAATACGTAGGGGGCAAGCGTTATCCGGATTTACTGGGTGTAAAGGGAGCGTAGACGGCACTGCAAGTCTGGAGTGAAAGCCCGGGGCTCAACCCCGGGACTGCTTTGGAAACTGTGGTGCTAGAGTGCAGGAGAGGTAAGTGGAATTCCTAGTGTAGCGGTGAAATGCGTAGATATTAGGAGGAACACCAGTGGCGAAGGCGGCTTACTGGACTGTAACTGACGTTGAGGCTCGAAAGCGTGGGGAGCAAACAGGATTAGATACCCTGGTAGTCCACGCCGTAAACGATGAATACTAGGTGTTGGGGAGCAAAGCTCTTCGGTGCCGTCGCTAACGCAATAAGTATTCCACCTGGGGAGTACGTTCGCAAGAATGAAACTCAAAGGAATTGACGGGGACCCGCACAAGCGGTGGAGCATGTGGTTTAATTCGAAGCAACGCGAAGAACCTTACCAAGTCTTGACATCGGAATGACCGGGATGTAACGATCCCTTCCCTACGGGGCATTCTAGACAGGTGGTGCATGGTTGTCGTCAGCTCGTGTCGTGAGATGTTGGGTTAAGTCCCGCAACGAGCGCAACCCTTATCCTTAGTAGCCAGCAAGTGAAGTTGGGCACTCTGGGGAGACTGCCAGGGATAACCTGGAGGAAGGTGGGGATGACGTCAAATCATCATGCCCCTTATGATTTGGGCTACACACGTGCTACAATGGCGTAAACAAAGGGAAGCAAAGGAGCGATCTGGAGCAAACCCCAAAAATAACGTCTCAGTTCGGATTGTAGTCTGCAACTCGACTACATGAAGCTGGAATCGCTAGTAATCGCGGATCAGAATGCCGCGGTGAATACGTTCCCGGGTCTTGTACACACCGCCCGTCACACCATGGGAGTTGGTAACGCCCGAAGTCAGTGACCCAACCGTAAGGAGGGAGCTGCCGAAGGCGGGACTGATAACTGGGGTGAAGTCGTAACAAGGTAGCCGTATCGGAAGGTGCGGCTGGATCACCTCCTTTCTAAGGAAGAAGAAGTAAGGGTTTTATATACTGTTGAGTCTTTGGTTTTCAAAGAAATAAAAATGAATATAGAAACACCAAGAAAGACAAAAGATTTCTGGTGCCGATGCGCTTAGGGGAGACACCCGTTCCCATCCCGAACACGATGGTTAAGACTTAAGCGGCCGATGGTACTATGCTGGAGACGGCATGGGAGAGCAGGTGGGTGCCAGATTATTTTATGGGGGTGTAGCTCAGTTGGGAGAGCACCTGCCTTGCAAGCAGGGGGTCAAGAGTTCGAATCTCTCCATCTCCATTTGGTGTAATTGTGAAGTTTATTATAATTAATAGGACTTTAAATTGCATCACGCATGTACCTTGAAAACCACATATTGAAATATATCTAGATAGAGTTTTTATATGTTAAAGTATAAAGACGACATCAAGACATCCGAGGTGTTACATCTAACGATGTAACCAAACAAAACTCGTTAAAGTAACCGTAACGTACGGTGAAATAACAAACCTAAGACCAGAGATACAACGCTATGTATCTTAGATAAGTAGCCCGCACCCGCAGGTGAACATCGAATTGGTTAAGCTAATAAGAGCGCAGGGTGGATGCCTTGGCACTAAGAGCCGATGAAAGACGTGATAAGCTGCGAAAAGCTTCGGGGAGGAGCAAATATCCTTTGATCCGGAGATATCTGAATGGGGAAACCCAGCTGAGCAAACCTCAGTTGTCGTATGGTGAATACATAGCCATACGTCGGGAACCCGGGGAACTGAAACATCTAAGTACCCGGAGGAAAAGAAAGAAAACTCGATTTCCAAAGTAGCGGCGAGCGAAATGGAAGGAGCCTAAACCAGTATGCGTGCATACTGGGGTTATGGACTGCAATAAGTGAGACGATTTGTTACCAGAACGGTCCTGGAAAGACCGGCCATAGAAAGTGAAAGCCTTGTATGGGAAAACAATAGTCAGCGAGCAGGATCCAAAGTACCACGAGACACGAGAAACCTTGTGGGAATTCGGGGGGACCACCCCCCAAGGCTAAATACTACTTAGTGACCGATAGCGCATAGTACTGTGAAGGAAAGGTGAAAAGGACCCCGGGAGGGGAGTGAAAGAGAACCTGAAACCCTGTGTTTACAAGCTGTGGAACCACGTTAAAGGTGGAACCGCGTACTTTTTGTAGAACGGTCCGGCGAGTTACCGTTACTGGCAAGGTTAAGCACTTAAGGTGTGGAGCCGAAGGGAAACCAAGTCTTAATAGGGCGTAGAGTCAGTAAAGGTAGACCCGAAACCGGGTGATCTACCCATGTCCAGGTTGAAGTTTCCGTAAAAGGAAATGGAGGACCGAACGCACATCCGTTGAAAAGGGTGGCGATGAGGTGTGGGTAGGGGAGAAATTCCAATCGAACCCGGAGATAGCTGGTTCTCCTCGAAATAGCTTTAGGGCTAGCCTCGTATTAGTCTGCCGGAGGTAGAGCACTGAATTTCCTAGGGGGCGTCAAAGCTTACCAAAGAATATCAAACTCCGAATGCCGGCCAGATGATGTACGGGAGTCAGACTGCACGAGATAAGTTGGGTAGTCAAAAGGGAAAGAGCCCAGACCACCAGCTAAGGTCCCAAAGTGCGTGTTAAGTGGAAAAGGATGTGGGATTTCACAGACAACTAGGATGTTGGCTTAGAAGCAGCCACACATTCAAAGAGTGCGTAATAGCTCACTAGTCGAGAGGTCCTGCGCCGAAAATGTCCGGGGCTAAAACACGACACCGAAGCTGTGGAATGTATATTTATATACATTGGTAGAGGAGCATTCTTAACGCACAGAAGCATTACCGTAAGGAGATGTGGAGTGTTAAGAAGAGAGAATGCCGGAATGAGTAGCGAGATGGAGGTGAGAATCCTCCAGGCCGAATATCTAAGGTTTCCAGAGTAAAGCTGATCTGCTCTGGGTAAGTCGGGGCCTAAGGCGAGGTCGAAAGACGTAGTCGATGGACAACAGGTTGAAATTCCTGTACCGCATATTATCAGAACTGTGGGGACACAGAACCGAAGAAGAACCCGGGAATGAAAAGACCGGGGCAAGCACTGGACTGGCTGGAATGGCAAATCCACCCAGCAACAGGAAGGTGTGACGCGTACCGAACACAAGTAGGGAAGTCTTCGTAGGGGCTGTCAAGAAAAGCCGCTATTGTGTAATATGTGCCCGTACCGTAAACCGACACAGGTGGATGAGGAGAGAATCCTAAGGCCGGCGGGAGAAGCATTGTTAAGGAACTCGGCAAAATGACCCCGTAACTTCGGGATAAGGGGTGCCTGGGAAACCAGGCCGCAGAGAATAGGCTCAAGCAACTGTTTAGCAAAAACACAGGTCTATGCAAAACCGAAAGGTGAGGTATATGGGCTGACGCCTGCCCGGTGCTGGAAGGTTACGAGGAGGGGTTAGCGGCAACGCGAAGCTCTGAATTTAAGCCCCAGTAAACGGCGGCCGTAACTATAACGGTCCTAAGGTAGCGAAATTCCTTGTCGGGTAAGTTCCGACCCGCACGAAAGGCGTAATGATTTGAGCGCTGTCTCAACAATGCACCCGGTGAAATTGAAGTACCAGTGAAGATGCTGGTTACCTGCGCCAGGACGGAAAGACCCCATGGAGCTTTACTCCAGCTTGATACTGGGATTCGGTACTGCATGTACAGGATAGGTGGGAGGCAGTGAAGATAGGACGCCAGTCTTATCAGAGCCGATGTTGGGATACCACCCTTGCGGTATTGGATTTCTAACCTGCAGCCATGACCTGGCTGGGGGACAATGTCAGGCGGGGAGTTTGACTGGGGCGGTCGCCTCCGAAAGGGTATCGGAGGCGCTCAAAGGTTCCCTCAGAATGGACGGAAACCATTCGAAGAGTGCAAAGGCATAAGGGAGCTTGACTGCGACACCGACGGGTGGAGCAGGTAGGAAACTAGGACTTAGTGATCCGGTGGTATAAAGTGGGATTGCCATCGCTCAACGGATAAAAGCTACCCTGGGGATAACAGGCTTATCACTCCCAAGAGTTCACATCGACGGAGTGGTTTGGCACCTCGATGTCGGCTCATCGCATCCTGGGGCTGTAGTAGGTCCCAAGGGTTGGGCTGTTCGCCCATTAAAGCGGTACGCGAGCTGGGTTCAGAACGTCGTGAGACAGTTCGGTCCCTATCCGGCGTGGGCGTAGGATATTTGAGAGGAGCTGTCCTTAGTACGAGAGGACCGGGATGGACTGACCTCTGGTGTATCTGTTGGCTATCAAAGCCATGGCAGAGTAGCCAAGTCGGGAAGGGATAAACGCTGAAGGCATCTAAGCGTGAAGCCCCCCTCAAGATGAGATATCCCATCGCAAGAGTAAGACCCCTTGAAGACGACGAGGTAGATAGGGCAGAGGTGGAAGCATGGCAACATGTGCAGCTGACTGTCACTAATAGGTCGAGGGCTTAACCAGGTTGGTTTAGGTAAGAGGAAAAGAACGGATGAAAATAGATATGTAACAATGTGTGGTTTTGAGGGTATATGCCTCAGTATTCCTCGATAGCTCAGTCGGTAGAGCAAACGGCTGTTAACCGTTGGGTCGTAGGTTCAAGTCCTACTCGGGGAGCTTTGGCCCCATGGTCAAGCGGTTAAGACATCGCCCTTTCACGGCGGTAACACGAGTTCGAATCTCGTTGGGGTCATTTAATGCCGATGTGGCTCAATTGGCAGAGCAGCTGATTTGTAATCAGCAGGTTATCGGTTCGAGTCCGATCATCGGCTTTTAGAAATTTAATACTTTTGCAGATTATAATGTTTAGGACCTTTAGCTCAGTTGGTTAGAGCAACCGGCTCATAACCGGTCGGTCCCGGGTTCGAGTCCCCGAAGGTCCACTGACACTGAACTAAATATTTGATAATCTGGCCTGGTGGCTCAGCTGGTTAGAGCGCCGCCCTGTCACGGCGGAGGTCGTGGGTTCGAATCCCATCCGGGTCGTTCTGTGCTGAAAAGTACAGGCTTTACAAACCAGCAGGTAAGTAGTATAATACTTATTGCATCGTATATGGGATCTTAGCTCAGCTGGGAGAGCATCTGCCTTACAAGCAGAGGGTCATAGGTTCGAGCCCTATAGGTCCCATTTCCATGATAACGATACGAAATACGCTTTGCGAATTTCGTTCATTGTCGCAGCAGTTGCCAACTGAACATGCTTGCATGTTCGCTTGGCTCGTTGCTCGCGCAAATCATGAGAATGCCGGCGTGGCGGAACAGGCAGACGCACAGGACTTAAAATCCTGCGGGACTAATCTCCCGTACCGGTTCGATTCCGGTCGCCGGCATTTGCCTGATAAGGCAATTAAGTGAATATGTGTGTGTAGCTCAGCTGGATAGAGCACTTGGCTACGGACCAAGGTGTCGGGAGTTCGAATCTTCTCACGCACGTACAGAAAACCTTTGTTTACAAGGGTTATAAAAAAGGCATCCTGAAAAGGGTGCCTTTTTGTGTATAAAAGACAATTCATCGCTTTACAAATTTAGCAAATTGGTGTATATTAACCATGTACCATGATGTGCGCTGGTAGCTCAGTTGGATAGAGCGTCTGGCTACGGACCAGAAGGCCGCGAGTTCGAATCTTGTCCGGCGCATGAGAAGAACAGTTTCATTATATTGCGAAAACTGTTCTTTTTTCATATTAGCTTTGGCGGATAGTGCGGAAGTCTGTTTTTATACAAATTATCGCTTGATTTTTTTCCGGAATTTATTATACTAAACTTAAGGCTTTGAGGCAGATAGAATCAGGTGCGATGAGGTAGCTGTAGACAATAGGTGCAGTGCCTCTTTTTTTATATCAGGCTGTCAAATTAGGCCGGCAGGGAGTTTATTTATAGTTATGAAAGATGAAATTATAAAGAAGCTGGAACGGATTCCTGGAAAAATCAGCTTTTTATATGAGGATTTGAAGACAGGAGAAGGATTTGCATATCACGAACAGGAGCCCATGATGGCGGCAAGCGTCATCAAGCTGTTTGTTATGGCGGCTGCCTTTGAAAAGAGTAAAAAGGGGACCTTCCAAATGGATAAACTGTTTCCTGTTAAAAGAGAGGATTGTGTTCCTTCCTGCGGTGCTCTTACTTACCTTCATGATGGAATTTTAGTAACAGGATTGGATCTGGTCACATTAATGATCATTTTCAGTGATAATACGGCAACCAATATACTGATCGATATTCTTGGAATAGAGGAAATCAACGATACGATCCAGGGGCTTGGATTCAGGCATACGCTACTTCAGAGAAAAATGTATGATATAAAAAGGTCGAGCCGTGGGATCCAGAATTACATAACTGCCTATGAAACAGGCAGGCTTCTAAAAATGATGTATGAGGGGACTCTTATAGACAGGCGGTCCAGCGAAGCAATGATTTCCATTCTTAAAAATCAGCAGCTTTGCAGTAAGATTCCTTTTTATCTGCAGGCCCTTGTGGAGAGTCCGGAGATTGCCCACAAGACAGGGGAAGATACGGGGATCACTCATGATGTGGGGATTATTTATGGAAAAGAACCGTTTTTGGTCTGCTTTTGCGGAAATGAGACGGATACCCCTGCTTTTGAAAGGGTCATGGCTGAGGTTTCCCTGGAATTATATAAGCAAGTCAATCATGACATTTAAGAAATTGGGGGAAAGCAATGAAGATTGTAAAGATAGAAACGGCAAAGGTCAATATTCCTCTTGTGACACCATTTAAAACAGCGTTACGAACGGTTGACAGCGTCAATGATATTGTGGTGAGGATCACAACGGATGACGGCCAGACTGGGTTCGGTGAGGCACCTCCTACGGCAGTGATTACCGGGGATACCCATGGCTCCATCCTTTCCGCCATTGAGGAATTCATTGCTCCGGCCATTATTGGAATGGAGATTGAAAACCTGGACGGGATCATGAAAAAACTTCATGGCTGTATACTGAAGAACAGTTCTGCAAAGGCTGCGGTGGATATGGCTGTTTATGACCTTTTTGCAAAGTCCTGCAGGAAACCTTTATATAAGATTCTGGGAGGCGGACGTAAGGAGATCGAGACGGATCTGACCATCAGTGTCAATCGCGTGGAAGAGATGGTGGCTGACAGCCTAAAGGCGGTTTCGCAGGGCTTTCGTATCCTGAAAATCAAAGTGGGAAAAGAGAGCAAAATGGATGTGGAGCGGATTCAGGCCATTCGTCAGGCGGTAGGGCCGGATATCAGGCTTCGCATTGATGCAAATCAGGGGTGGTCTGCCAAGGAAGCAGTAAAGATCATCCGGACGCTGGAAGATATGGGAATCGTCATGGATCTGGTGGAGCAGCCGGTAAATGCCCATGACTTTGAGGGGATGAAATTTGTCACCAGTCAGGTGTATACTCCCATCCTGGCGGATGAAAGCGTTTTTTCTCCTGAGGATGCCATAAGGATCATCAGGGAGCGGGCAGCGGATCTCATTAATATAAAGCTTATGAAGACCGGGGGGATCCATGAGGCTTTAAAAATCTGTGCCATTGCGGAAAGCTTTGGGATGGAGTGCATGATTGGGTGTATGCTGGAGAGTAAGATTGCAGTGAGCGCGGCAGCTCACCTAGCGGCCGGAAGGGGGATCATTACCAGGGCGGATTTAGATGGACCATCTCTTTGCAGGGAAGATCCATACATAGGAGGACCTGTTTTTGACGGACCTAAGATTGTTATGAATGAGGATCCTGGAATGGGAATCAGCAAAGTGGAAGCATTCTGGGACTAATGTAGTAAAAGGATACTAATCCCGTTTGGGTTAGAAATATTAGGAAAATGGAGGAGAATTTATGAAAAAAAGAAGACTGATGGCTGCGGCACTATGCGCAGTTCTGGCTGCTTCTACAGCATTAAGCGGCTGCGGCGGGAATAAGACGGCAGGAAAAGGTTCCCAGGCTGCAGGGAATGAAACAGGAGCAGCGGAGAGCGGAAATCCGGCTGTGTACACCAAGCTGTATGGTTCTGAAGCTACTACACTGAATTATCTCACGGCCTCATCGGAAAATGATAACAAAATAGGGGCCAACTGTGTGGATACCCTGATTGAATACGATAACAAAGGACAGATCAAGCCGGGACTTGCAACAGAATGGAGCTACGACGATGCCACGCTGACATGGACCTTTAAGCTGCGGGAGGCGAAATGGGTGGACAACACCGGAGCGGAAGTTGCGGATGTAACAGCCCAGGATTTTGTTGATGCCATGAAGTATGAGCTGACTCCTGAGTATGAAAGTGCAAACGTTCAGAACCTTTTTGGAGTTATAGCCAATGCGGAGAAATATTATAATGGTCTGGTATATAACAGCGGAGCCGATAAAGACGGAAAGGTCTGGGAGTCGATGGATTATTCAGAGGTAGGTGTAAAGGCGGTTGATGAACATACCCTTACTTATACTCTGGAAAAGGAAGTTCCTTATTTTCTTTCTTCCCTGGCCTACGTAGTATATATGCCGGCTTATGGCCCGCAGCTTGAGGAACTGGGAAAGGATTTCGGTACGGCTGCGGATAAGATGTACTATAATGGTGCGTTTTATCTGGAGGAGTTTTCTCCCCAGGAGAAGCATGTATTCAAAAAGAATGCTGCAAATTATGATGCAGATATAGTTTACATAAATGAAATTCAGGAGATCTATAATGCGGAATACAATACCATCGGGCCAGAAATGATAAAGCGCGGAGAAATTGATTACGCGGAGATTTCCTCTGACATTCTGGACAACTGGATGAGCAGCGAGGATACCAAGAATCTGGTCAGCCGTGAAAGGCCGAGAACCAGCTATTCCTATTTCTACAGCTTTAACTTTAATCCTCAGTTCGATGCTCAGTATGAACCGGATAACTGGAGAAAAGCGGTGAATAATGAGAATTTCCGCAAGGCATTATTTGCAGGCTTAAATAAGACAAAAGAAGTGGCAGTTCTGGAGCCGGCAGCTCCTGACGATTTTGTTATCAATTCCATTACACCGGCTAACTTTACCTTCAATGCGGACGGTACGGATTACACCACAGTGGGCGATATGGCATCCCTTGGGCAGTCCTTTAATGAGGCAAAGGCAAAGGAATACCGTGACCTGGCAAAGACAGAGCTTGCAGCTGAGGGTGTCACCTTCCCGGTAAAGGTGCTGATGCCCTATAATCCTTCCGAAGTCAACTGGGATAAGGAATGCCAGGTGGTGGAGCAGCAGATGGAAAGCCTGCTTGGCACGGATTTCATTGACATCATTGTAGAAGCAGGTCCTGCGGATGGATTCTTAACGGAAGTGCGCCGAAGCGGCAAGTTTGCACTGATGAAATGCAACTGGGGAGCTGATTACGCAGATCCGGAAACCTGGACCGATCCATTTTACCAGGCAAAGGGAGAAGATGGATATGACCTTGGATATAAGTACGGAAATATTGCAAAAGCCATAGAAGAGGGAACCCCTTCCGCCGATGCGGCAATGGAGTATTTTACTCTCATAGAGGCGGCTAAGGACATAAAGGTGGATATCAACGCCCGCTATGAGGCATTTGCCAAGGCGGAAGCAAGCCTGATTAACCATGCATTTGTATTGCCTTTCAGCATTTCTGTCAGCAAATATGTAGCCAACAAGCTGGATGTATTTGAAGGCCAGTATGCACCCTTTGGCGTATCAAATCTCAGGTATAAAGGCCAGCATCTTCTGGATCATTACGTTTCCATGGATGAGTTTAAGGCTAACAGGGAAGCAAACGCAAAATAAAACGGCAGGTATATACGCCGGACCATTGGCTGAGACGCTTATGGTCCGGCGGAAAAATACCGTCTGAAAAGGATGTGCCGGAGCTACATCTTCTTCCGAGGGTATTTTTAAAAGAAAACACAAAGGAGCCGAGAAACAGATGTTAAAGTATTTAGGTAAACGAATCGCACGTTCATTTCTTACACTGATCATCATTCTGACCGCGGTGTTCTGTCTGCTACGCCTGATGCCCATCGAGGGATATTTCCAGAACTTTGATAAAATGACGCCTCAGCAGATCCAGGTAGGTTTAAATGAGATGGGGCTTACGGATCCTCTGCCGATCCAGGTGGTCCGCTTTTTTAAAGACCTTCTTCACGGGGATCTGGGCGTATCCAGGATCTATCGTTCCAATGTCCCTGTGTCTGATATTTTAAAGGATAAGGTCCCTGTCTCTGTGAAACTTGGGATCTGGTCCATGGCGCTCTCTCTTCTTGTAGGACTTCCCATGGGGGCCTTGATGGCGCGGTATAAATACAGGTGGTTCGATAAGATCGGAACTCTTTTCATTGTCTGTATCCAGGCAGTTCCTGCTGCTGTTTATTTTCTGTATATCCAGCTCTACGGCACCAAGCTGATGGGGGTGGGATTGTTATTTCAGATCAATGATCCGAAATACTGGGTTCTTCCGGTTGTTTCCATGTCCCTTGGAAATATAGCCTTTTATGGCATGTGGCTGAGGCGGTATATGGTGGATGAAAGCAATAAGGATTATGTGAAGTTAGCTAAGGCAAAGGGAATGTCAGAGGGCGGAGTCATGTTTAAGCATATTTTCCGCAACGCCTTTGTTCCTTTGGCTCAGTATATTCCTACTGCATTTTTAAATACAGTGATTGGATCCATTTATATTGAATCCCTGTACAGTATTCCGGGAATGGGAGGGCTTCTTGTAACGGTGATTAAAAAGCATGATAATACCATGGTTCAGGGCATTGTCCTGCTCTATGCCTGCGTAGGTGTTTTGGGACTTTTACTGGGCGACCTTCTTATGGTATTGCTGGATCCCAGAATTAGTCTGGGAAAGAAAGAAGGTGACAGATGATGAAGCAGTTTTCTTATCGTCATACAAAAGAAGCGGAATTTATGGAAACGATGGAGGAAGGGGCGTTGTTTTCCTTTGCAGGCTTTAACGAAAGGGAAGCGGAGAAAACAGGATACAGTAATTATTCTTACTGGTACAGCACCTTCCGTGCTTTTTTAAAGAACCGGGGAGCCTTTGTCCTTCTGGTGCTTTTGATTCTTCTCCTGGCGTTTACATTTATTCAGCCCTATTTGCCGGGGCAGTATGATCCCAATATGATCATCAATGATGCAAAGGGGATGCAGTTTCGTAACATTCCTCCGGGAAAAGACTTTATTTTGGGAACCAATTCCATTGGACAGGATTTATGGGCAAGGATCTGGGCGGGAACCAGGACTTCTTTGATCATCGGTTTGTCCGTGGCCCTGGCGGAAGCGGTCATCGGCATAACCGTGGGAGTGATCTGGGGCTATGTGAGAAAGGCGGATTTCATTCTTACGGAAATCTACAATATCATAGACAACATACCTAATACCATTGTTCTGATCCTGATCTCTTATATTTTGAAACCCAGTGTTAAGACTCTGGTGTTTGCCATGTGCCTGACCGGCTGGATTCAGATGGCCAGATTTATCAGGAATCAGATCCTTATTATCCGGGACAGGGATTATAATGTTGCCAGCCGCTGCCTGGGAACACCTGTCAGCAGGATTATTTTAAAAAACCTGCTTCCTTATCTGGTGTCTGTGATCATGCTGCGCATGGCCCTGACCATTCCGGCTGCTATCGGAAACGAAGTGTTTATTACATACATTGGCTTGGGACTTCCGGTGAATATTCCAAGTCTTGGCAATCTGATCAACGAAGGACGGGCTTTGATCACCACCTCTGCATTGCGCTATCAGCTGGTTTACCCGACAATCATCCTTTCCTTTGTTACCATATCGTTTTATATCATCGGCAATGCCTTTTCGGATGCCGCTGATCCCAAGAATCACATGTAAGGAGAGACAGCATGAACCAGGAAAAGATTTTAGAGGTAAACGATCTGGACATCAAATTTGAATTAAGGGGAAAAACCCTCCATGCCATTCGGGGGATTTCTCTGGATTTATATAAGGGGGAGATTCTGGCTATTGTAGGGGAATCGGGAAGCGGAAAGTCTGTTTTTACCAAATCCTTTATGGGTCTTTTGGAGAGAAATGGGTATGTGGATGGCGGAAGTGCTGTTTATTCCGGGGCAGATGACCGGGAGAATGTTGAATTAACAGCCGTTAAGAGGGAGAAGGACTGGCTTAAGATACGGGGGCATGAGATTGCGATGATCATGCAGGATCCCATGACCAGCTTAAACCCTTTAAAAACCATTGGGGTTCAGATCATGGAAGCAGTGCTGCTTCATCAGAAGGTGGGGCATTCTGAAGCAAAGAAACGGACGCTTAAATATTTAATGGATGTGGGAATTCAGGACCCGGAAAAAAGGTTTGACCAGTATCCTCACGAGTTTTCCGGGGGGATGCGCCAACGGGTGGTGATCGCCATAGCCATTGCCTGTAATCCACAGATCCTTATTTGTGATGAGCCGACTACGGCTCTTGATGTGACCATACAGGCCCAGATTCTGGACCTAATTAAGGAACTGCGGCATAAATACAGGCTTTCAGTAATTCTGATCACCCATGACTTAGGAGTGGTGGCCAACATCGCAGACAGGGTGGCGGTTATGTATGCCGGGGATATTGTGGAGATCGGCACCTGTGAAGATATTTTTTATGATGCAAGACATCCTTATACCTGGGCTTTGCTTTCTTCCCTGCCTCAGGTGGGGGTAAAGGGGACGGATCTGTTTTCCATTCCAGGCACACCTCCCAACCTTTATGCGGAGATAAAGGGGGATGCCTTTGCTCCCCGCAATCCTCAGGCTCTTAAAATTGATTTTGTAAAAAGGCCTCCTTATTTTGAGGTATCGCCTACCCATAAGGCGAAGACCTGGCTGTTAGATCCCAGGGCACCAAAGGTGGATCCGCCGCCTGTGGTCAGCAAAATCAGGAATGGAGGTCTGCTTTGATGGAACGTGAAGTACTGTTAGATGTAAGGGATTTGGATGTGACCTTTGGAGAGCGCAGAAAGAAATATGAAGCGGTAAAGAAGGTAAACTTTAAAATATATAAAGGAGAAACCTTTGGGCTGGTGGGGGAGTCCGGGTCAGGGAAAACCACCATTGGCCGTGCGATCATGAGGATCGTTCCAAGCTGCGGAGGAGATATCCTTTATAAAGGTGATAAGATCAATGGGAGAATCCCTGCAGAGCTGGACCGGAAGGTTATTAAGGAAATACAGATGATCTTTCAGGATCCCCAGGCTTCCTTAAATGAAAGGGCCAAGGTGGATTATATCATCAGCGAAGGCCTGATGAATATGGAAAAAGGACTAGGGGAAAAGGAACGGAAAAAACGGGTGGACCAGGCCCTTCTTGACGTGGGGCTTCTTCCGGAATTTGCAAGCCGTTTCCCTCATGAGTTTTCCGGAGGTCAGAGACAGAGAATCGGGATTGCCAGATCCCTTATTATGAACCCGGATTTTATCATCGCCGATGAACCGATTTCTGCTCTTGATGTATCAGTCCGGGCCCAGGTCCTAAACCTTCTTGGAGATATGAAGAAAAAACGGCAGATCACTTATCTTTTTATTGCCCACGACTTATCTGTTATGAGATTTATTACGGACCGGATCGCAGTGATCCGTAAAGGTGAGATTGTGGAAATGGCGGAAACGGAGGAGCTGATCACCCATGCCCTTCATCCCTATACAAGGGCGCTGCTCTCCGCAATACCCATGCCGGATCCGAAGCATGAAAAGGAGAAAAAGCTTCTGGTTTATGATCCTTCGGTTCATGATTACTCATGGGAAAAGGCTTCCTGGAGGGAGATAAGGCCTGAGCATTTTGTGCTGGCAAACCGGAAGGAAGCGGAAGAATATAAAAGACTGTATAAGGATTGAGTGAGTATAAGAATGAGTTTTTAATATATCGGATCATATATGGAATCTTAGGAAAATATAATATACTCCTCCTGTGACAGACAGCTTGAGTTTCAAAAGCTTCCTGTTACGGAAGGAGTTTTTTAACTTTTGGGTTTCATTGACATTCCGCATATCTGACCATATAATAATGAAAAATACAGTACCTTGCGGTTTACCAAAAACGGGAAAACCATTTGTACTGTCATGAAGTGGTATAAAAAGTGCCGGAAGGAATATAGCAGAAAGAACAGGAGGAGATGACAATGGAATCTTATGGGATTATAAAGATACCGGTTGCTACTATTTGGGAAGGCCGGTCGGAGATAAAAGAGAACAGCCTTGGAGAGACAGTGTCGGCCATTTCGGATGAAGGGCTGTATGGAATGGGGCTTACGATAACCGGGGAGGAAGAGCTGGGATTTTACCCGGTACGGACATTTTACGGCTATTCCGGCTTTATCAGGAAAGAGGAAATAGAACTGGTGAGTCTTGATGAGCTGAAATGCTGGGAAGAGTGCGGGCTTATGATTATAGATGGAATCTACGTGGACATTCTATCTCTCCCAAAGGTTCAGGGAGTGCGCCTTTTAAGCCTGTTCCGTGGTTCTCTTATTAGGGTACTTTCCTTTGACTCAGAAACCGAAGGCTGGGCCAAGGTGGAGCTTTTTAATGGGCGAGTGGGCTATATGAGAAATCAGTTTTTAAGGAAAAAGGAATTTTCCCAGTCAGGTCTGTGGACGGGGGAGCTTCCGCAAAAGAAGATTGTGGATGAAGCATCATTCCGTAAGTCGGTGGTAGAGACGGCAAAGCAGTATTTGGGGACCCAGTATCGCTGGGGTGGAAGATCTACCGCAGGGATCGACTGTTCCGGACTCACGTCGGAAAGCTATCTTTTAAACGGAATCCTTATCTACCGGGATGCCAGGATAAAACCAGGATTTCCGGTACATGAGATTCCAAAGGATGAGATGCTTCCCGGGGACCTTATGTATTTTCCAGGACATATCGCCATGTATATGGGAAATGGTTCATATATCCATTCTACGGGAAAAATCGGCAGCGGCGGTGTGGTGATCAACAGCCTAAATCCTCAGGCAGAGGACTATCGGGCGGATCTTGCAGAAAGCTGGTATGCGTCAGGGAGTATTTTTGGCACAGCCCCATTGATGTAAACTCCGTGCTGAGGAAGTATGGCTGCAAAAGCAGCTGCACGAAACGCGGGAATCTGTCCTGCAGATTCATTTTTTAAATAAGTTAAGAGAAAGGTCGGATAAAATGGATTCCAGACTGACATTAGAAAAAAGAATTGAAGCGGAGATCATGAGCTATGACGGGAAAATGGGGATTTATCTGGATGACTTCCATGGTAATGTAATTGCCATTCACGCTGATGAGGCATTTGAGACAGCAAGCACCATAAAGACCTATATACTGGCATGTCTGTTTGATGAGGTGGAAAAGGGAAACAAAAGCCTTGAGGATATGATCGAGTATAAGGAAGAACATGTGGTGGACGGAAGCGGTGTACTTCCGGATCTGGAGCCGGGAGCAATGCTCAGGGTAAAGGATGCAGCGACCCTTATGATCATTGTAAGTGATAATATTGCAACCAATATGATGATAGACTATCTGGGGCTGGAAAGAATTAACCAATGCATCAAAGCCCTTGGCTGTAAGGATACGGTGCTGCACAATCCCATTCACTTTGAGCAGTACGACAGGCTTGGGACCAGTACACCGGAAGATTATGCAAGCATTTTTATCCGTCTGGCAAAGGGGGAGCTTATTAGTCCAGGGGCAGATGAAAAGATGCTGGATATCTTAAAAAAGCAGCATTATAACAGCATGATCACTAAGGACTTTCCTCCATTTTACATGGACAGTGACAATACGGATGATATCCTGATTTCCGTTGCTTCTAAAAGCGGAAGCATGGATGCCTGCAGAAATGACGGCGGCCTGGTGTTTACTCCCTATGGGCCTTATGCTATCATCATGTTCCACAAGGAATTTTCTGATGCCATGTATTATCCGGCCCACCCGGCCACCGTGTTCGGGGCCAGGGTCAGCCGTATGATCCTGGATCAGTTTTTAGCATTGGAGGGAAGATTTTTAAAATAAAGAATCAGTGTGTATTTTTACTAAAAAAGGTTGGGATAAGTTCAAGAATCACGACATTATTACTGATTTTTCGGTATCTGCTTTTGGGTTTTTTTGTTATTATAAGGTAACAGAAAAAAACGGAGGGATATCTATTATGAAAAAAAGAACGGCATTTTTGCTGGCGCTAACAGCGGCTCTCAGTCTGACCGCATGCGGTTCCAAACAGGAGGCAGCAGCTACAAAGGCAGAGACAGCAGCGGAGACGCAGTCGACAGCTGAAGGAACAACGGCTGCTGCAGGGGAAGAGAAAAAAGATTCAGGGGAAGATGGAGATTTAACAGAACTGATCAAGGCAGCCCAGGCTGAAGGGGAATTAACTGTGTATGGATCCTGCGAAGAAGAGCATTTGGCTGCGGTATGCCAGTATTTTGAAAAGACCTATGGCATTAAGACAAAGTTCCAGAGACTTTCAACCTCAGAGGTTTATACCAAGGTTTCTGAGGAGGGAGGAAAGCCTTCTGCTGATGTATGGTTCGGCGGAACGACTGACCCCTATAATGAAGCGGTTGCAGCTGGGATTTTAATGCCTTATGATGCGATGAATGCCAAGAATCTTATAGGAGACCAGTATAAGGATCCTACGAATAGCTGGTATGGTATTTATAAGGGGATTCTGGGCTTCATGGTGAACACGGAAGAATTAAACAGACTTGGGTTAGAGGCTCCCAAAACCTGGGATGATCTGACAAAAGAAGAGTATAAGGGACTTATCATGCTTTCCAATCCAAATACAGCAGGTACGGCTAAGCTGGTGATCAATACCATGGTACAGATGAAGGGCCATGATGCTGCTATGGAGTATTTTAAAAAGCTGGACAAGAACATTGCACAGTATACAAAATCTGGTTCCGGCCCATCTAAGATGGTTGGACCTGGGGAATGTGTCATTGGAGTCGGTTTCCTTCATGACGGAATTTATCAGATTCTTCAGGGATATGATAACATTCAGCTGATTGTTCCTGAGGACGGAACCTCCTTTGAGGTAGGAGCAACTGCGATCTTTGAGGGCGCTGCTCATCCAAATGCAGCGAAGCTGTGGATCGAATATGCTCTGTCACCAGAGTGCGTGGATCTTGCAAAGGAAAACGGTGCTTATCAGTTCCTGGTTTTAAAGAACGCAACACAGCCGGAAGAGGCTGTACGCTTTGGCCTGGATATGAATAATACAATTAATTATGATTTTGAAGATGCAAAAGAAAACAGTGCGAAATATGTGGAAGATTTCTTTGAAGCCTTGGGAAGCTCTTCGGACAAGGCAGATGCTGACCGTTTCCTGACACAGTAAGGAGACTGAGGCAGGAAATAAACGTCCGGCTGTAGGAAGGAACATGCTGCGTAATGCGTAAAAGGCCATTACGCAGCATTTTTACATCATTGGAGTCAGGACTCCTGCCTGGAATGACGAAAGGGGGACTATTATGGCCAGCTTGCAGAGTAACCGGCTGGAGCGCAAAAAATTCTTTTCTGACCCGATTTTGGTCAGCATGATTACAGTTTTGCTTATTTTTCTTGCGCTGTTTATTCTTTATCCTCTGTTTATGCTGTTGATAGACAGCTTTTATGCGGAGGGCTCTGTTACACTTCAAGTGTTTCGGAGGGTTTTAAATCTGGAACGGTTCCAGAATGCATTTAAAAATACCCTTGTTCTTGGATTTATCACGGGGACCGCTTCTACAGCCATCGGATTGCTGTTTGCTTATGTAGAGGTGTATGTGAAGCTGAAAACTAAGGTTTTGGGAAAGCTCTTTGGGCTTGTTTCCATGCTTCCGGTGGTATCCCCGCCATTTGTTCTGTCTTTGTCCATGATCATGCTTTTTGGAAGGAGCGGCCTGATCAGTAGGTCCCTGCTTCACATATATGATTCTAATGTCTATGGGCTTAAGGGAATTGCCATTGTCCAGACTCTGACCTTTTTTCCGGTATGCTACTTAATGCTAAAGGGGCTTTTAAAAAATATCGATCCTTCTCTGGAGGAGGCCACCAGGGATATGGGGGCCACCAGGTGGAAGGTGTTTTCCAGTGTTACGTTTCCCCTTTTGCTTCCGGGACTTGGCAATGCGTTTCTGGTGACCTTTATCGAGTCTGTGGCGGATTTTGCAAATCCCATGCTGATCGGCGGGTCTTATGATACTTTGGCTACCACCATTTACTTACAGGTGACAGGAGCTTATGACTCCACGGGTGCGGCAGCCATGTCAGTTGTTCTGTTGTCCCTGACAGTTGTGCTGTTCCTGATACAGAAGTATTATCTGGAAAAGAAAACAGCAGCTACTTTAACGGGAAAGGCTTCCCGCATGAGAATGCTTATTGAGGATAAGAGTGTGACTGTTCCGCTTACCTGTTTCTGCGGCATTGTTGCGGCTTTTGTCCTGCTGATGTACATTATGGTTCCCTTTGGCGCCCTGTTTACTCTCTGGGGAAGGGACTACAGCCTAAGCCTTAAGTGGTTTCAATATATGTTTAAAACCAGCGGAATCAAGGCATTTAAGGACTCCTTTGTGCTGTCCTTAATCGCTGCACCTCTCACGGCATTTCTTTCCATGGTCATTTCTTATCTTGTGGTTAAGAAGAGGTTTAAGGCAAAGGGCTTTATTGAGTTTGTTTCCATGCTGGCCATGGCTGTTCCGGGAACGGTCCTTGGTATTGGATATATCAGGGGCTATGCAAACGGATTGTTCCGCTCCGGAATTATGAGCGGCCTTTATGGGACAGGGCTTATTCTGATCATTGTATTTATCGTCCGGAGCCTTCCCACCGGTACCAGAAGCGGGATATCTGCCCTGCGCCAGATTGATAAATCCATAGAAGAATCTGCTTATGACATGGGAGCCAATTCTGCCAGGGTATTTATGTCCGTGACTCTCCCTCTTATTAAGGATTCTTTTTTCAGCGGTCTGGTAACGGCTTTTGTTCGCAGCATTACCGCCATTTCCGCCATTATCCTGCTGGTGACGCCAGATTTTCTGTTAATCACCTGCCAGATCAATGAGCAGGCGGAAAAGGGAAATTACGGTGTGGCCTGTGCTTATGCAACCGTATTGATTCTCATTACTTATGGTGCGGTTCTCATTATGAATGCTATGATGAAGTTCTTCGGTGTCAGCAGAGCCGTGAAAGAAGTACAGGATTAAGTTTTAACACCCTGAGGGTATATCTTTATGCCAAAAAACGTGGGCAGGAAAGAAGAAACAGGAGGAATATAACATGGAAAAACAGAAAAAAGGCGTTCGGTTAGAACGCATTTCAAAAATATACATAGATCCAAAGACAGGTAAGGAGTTTTATGCAGTAAAGGATACCTCTCTGGATATTGAGCCGGGATCCTTTGTTACCCTGTTGGGACCGTCAGGCTGCGGCAAGACGACTACACTTCGTATGATCGCGGGCTTTGAAAGCCCGGATGAAGGGGAAATTTATCTGGGAGGAGAGGCAATCAACCATTTGACTCCCAATAAAAGGGATACGGCCATGGTGTTTCAGAGCTATGCCCTTCTGCCTCATTACAACGTGTTTGACAACGTGGCATACGGTCTTAAGATCCGGAAGGTTCCAAAGGAAGAGATCAGGGAACGGGTCATGAATATACTAAAGCTGGTGGAAATGGAAGGGATGGAGACCCGCATGACAAACCAGCTCTCCGGCGGGCAGCAGCAGCGTGTGGCATTAGCCAGAGCCCTGGTCATAGAACCGGGAGTCCTGCTCTTTGATGAGCCTTTAAGCAACTTAGATGCAAAGCTGAGGGTGACCATGAGGACTGAGATCCGAAAGATACAGCAGAAGGTCGGGATTACGGCAATCTATGTGACCCACGACCAGTCCGAGGCCATGAGTATTTCTGATAAGATCATCATCATGAGCAAAGGCAAGGTGGAACAGATTGGAACCCCAAGGGAGATCTATTATCATCCCGCTTCCAGATTTGTGGCTGATTTTATCGGAGAAGCCAACTTCTTAAAGGCAAAGGTTTTATCGGAAGAAGGAGAAAAAGCCATGATTTCTGTGGCAGGGAAAGAATTCCAGGTAAACAATTTTGCAGGGGCCCATTCCGGAGATGAGGCGACTTTGGTGATACGGCCGGAGGGAGCGATCCTGTCGGAGCAAGGTATCTTAGAGGGACTGGTCACCTTATCCACCTTCATGGGGTCTTATCAGTACTATCAGATCATGGTGGGGGATATGGAAATCCAGATTACGGATTATAACCCGGTCAACCGTAGAATCTATGAAGTGGGTGAAAAAGCTTATCTGGATTTTGATCCAAAGGGTGTTTACATCCTGTAGCACTGTGTTAGAATAATAATAATAAGTTTGAAGGGCAGGAAACAGGGACGATGAGAGGCTGGACCTTATGTGCTGCGGCCCTTCTGTGCATTGGCTGTCTGGCAGGCTGCGACCGCAGTACCCGGATGGTGCCCGCAGAGTTTCATAAGGATGAGGAACTGGTGGTGTACTGTCCTCATCCGCTGGAATTTATTAATCCCATTGTATCGGAATTTGAGGAACAGACAGGGATTAAGGTGGAGGTATGCACGGGAGGGACGGGAGAACTGTTAAACATGGTGGAGGACAGGAAGGAACCCAGATGTGATATCTTCTGGGGGGGCTCCCTGTCTACCACCATGGCTAAAAGTGAGCTGTTTGAGCCTTATATCAGCAAAAATGAATCCATGATCCAGGAAGATTACGGAAATAAGGAAGGAAACATGACCCGGTTTACTGATGTTCCAAGCCTTCTCATGGTGAATACCAATCTTGCTGGAGATATTGCCATAGAAGGGTATGGGGACCTTCTTAAGCCTGAGCTTTTCGGAAAGATTGCCATGTGCGATCCTTCTACCTCATCCTCGGCGTTTGAGCATCTGATCAATATGCTTTATGCCATGGGAGGAGGAGAACCGGAGGCTGGCTGGGATTATGTGGAAGCATTTTGTAAAAACCTGGATGGAAAGCTTCTTCAAAGCTCCTCTGAAGTATATCAGGGAGTGGCCGAGGGGCGCTATACGGTAGGACTTACCTTTGAAGAGGGGGCAGCTCACTACATTGCTTCCGGATATCCGGTCAGTGTGGTGTATATGAAGGAGGGTGTTATATCCAAACCGGATGTAGTATGCATCATCAAGGGTTCCGATCACATGGAGTCAGCAAAGCAGTTTGTGGATTTTGTAACGGGTAAGGATGCCCAGACGGTTATTTCTGAAAGTCTTGGAAGGCGTTCCGTAAGGACGGATGTAAATGAACCGGAGTATCTGCTGGATAAACAGGCGATCCACATCATTTATGACGAGGAAAGCGTGGTAAAGGAGAACAAAATGGAATGGCTGAGACGCTTTTCAGAGGTTTTTCAAAGCACCCTGGATTAGAATAGGGAGGGAGGATGAAAAAGGGACGATATTTCAAAGATGAGCTGCGCCGCCTGATCATGGGATATGCCATCATTCCGGCAGTAGGCTTTACCCTGATCTGTACCCTGGTTTTTCTTGCGGTCCTGCTCTATGGGAAAAAAAGTGGGAATGAGTCCCACAATGCTTTCGTGGCGGAGGAACTGGAAAAGGTTCTTACAGGGTATGAGGAGAAGCTTGATGTGCTTTCGGATTCTGACCTGCTTTTTGACAGGGATTCCGGTGCAGCCGGACGGATGGCCGTGTTTGAGCAATTTTACGGGATGTCCGACCAGTTGGGATATAAGGCTGATCTATATGTCTTTGACGGTGAGAAGCGGGTGCTGTTATCCACAAGAAAGGATATCCCGGATTACTTATCAGACAGGGAGGATATCCGCTGGGGATTGTTCGGAGCCATGGATGAGAATCCGGGGGAAACCAGAGTACGCTTAATGGAAGCCTGGAAAGGCCAGGACCGGGATATTGCCATGGGCATGGCAGTAATGCGGGGAGATAAAAAGGCGGGATACTTAATCTTCACCATTAACAGCAGCCAGTTTAAGCCGGCGCTTGACCGGTCAGAAAGCCAAACCATCATTGCAGACCGGTTTGGCTGGGTTTATTTAAGCAGCAATTATTATCTTGTGAGCAGCAGCAGCCAGGTGTTAAAGGTGCTTGAGACGGCAGGCAGGTATCTGCCTTATGAAAAGAAGATGTTTCTCGTATCCGTTCATCCGGCATACCATAACATGTTTTTAGTCTATTCTGTAACAGATATCCAGAATATCGTGTTTTCCCTGGGGCTTAGCAGTGCTCTTATTATTACGGCTCTTGTGCTGATGACCATATGGGTACTGATCAGCACGAAGAAGGTGACGGAACGGAAGACCAGGGATTTTTACCTCCTCCTTCATGTCATGGAAAAAGCCAGAGATGGGAATTTAGACGCTTCCATAGAGATAGAAAGTGAAAATGAATTTCGGATCATAGCAGATGCTTACCGGGAAACCATTGCCAGCTTAAAGCTGCAGATGGAGAATAACAGAAAGATGACGGAGCTGGTGGCAGCTTCTCAGAATAAGCAGCTGGAATCCCAGTTTAATCCGCATTTTCTGTTTAATACTCTGGAAAATATCCGGTATATGTGCATTATCCAGCCGGAGACAGCCGGGAAGATGGTGTTCAGCCTGTCTAACCTGCTGCGTTACAGCCTGGATGGCAGCAGGACGGAGGTCACCCTGGAAGAGGATTTAGAGCACCTGGAGAATTATCTGACGATCTTAAAATACCGGTTTAACCGCCGGTTTTCCTATGTGATTGACGTGGAAGAAGAGGTACTATCCTGCCGGATTCCCAGGCTGGTGCTGCAGCCCATGATCGAAAATTCAGTCAAATACGGTTTTGGCAACCAGGAAAATTTAAGGGTGGAGCTTAAGGCCTATATTCACGAAGACCGGCTGATCATGATCTGCAGGGATGACGGGATTGGAATGACTCCAGGGGTTTTAAGTGACATTCAGGCCTTATTGGAGCAGGAAGAAAATAACAAACGGCATTCCGGGCTTTATAATATTCACAGACGGTGCAGGATCCTTTACGGAAGGCCTTATGGAGTGGAGATACGCAGTGCAGAAGGGCTTGGCACAACACTGGTGGTGACCCTTCCGGCACAAAGGGAGGAAGTATAATGTTACGGGTGATGATAGCGGAAGATGAGGATATTATCCGCAAGGGACTGATCTATACCACGGATTGGATGGGCATGGACTGCGTGGTGGTGGCAGAGGCGGCAAATGGACAGGAGGGGCTTTTAAAGATCCTTGAGCATAAGCCTGATGTAGTCGTTGCAGATATCTGCATGCCGTTTATGGATGGGATCGAGATGATAAAGGAAGCCTCTAAGAGCGTGAAGTTTAAAAGCATCCTTCTGACAAGCTATGCGGAATTTGAATATGCAAGAAGGGCCATATCCGCCGGGGTCAGTGAATACCTGTTAAAGCCGGTGGATGAAGAAAAGCTTGCGGTCCTTATGAAAAGGCTGGGAGAGGAAATCGCAAACAGCCGCCAGGTGGAGTATGTGATGGAGCAGGCGGAATCAGACGCGGGGATCATGAACCTGGAATACTATATACAGCTGGACCTTTCAGAAAACAAATATGTCTCAAAGGCAATCCAGGAGATCAAGTCAGGATATGGAGACAAGCTGAGCGTGGAATCCATATCAGATAAGCTGGGAGTCAGCGCCAGCTATTTAAGCCGGAAGTTTAAAGAGGTGACCGGACAGACCTTCCTGGACTTTTTAAACAAGTACCGGATTTCCCAGGCCATTGTTCTGTTAAATACCGGGCAATACCGGATCGGCGAGGTATCCGATGCAACGGGATTTACGGATTATAAGCATTTTTGTGCGGTATTTAAGAAGTACACCTTGAAATCGCCGTCAAAGTTCATGAAAGGGATTTAACCCCATCAAGCGGGGGCTCGGATTGGGAATACCTGATTGACCAGAAAGCCCGGCAGCGGGAGCTGCCGGGCAATGATGGAATAGTAGAAGTTAAAAGTTTAACAATTCGGTTATATGGTGAATGGTATGAGTTGCGGTTGGTGACAGGGGCTCTGGGGAGCTGCTAAAAAGACAGGAATCAATATTTGCATTCACTGCACCCTGAATGTCAGAGGATATGCTGTCTCCTACCATGATGGTTTTGTCTTTTTCAAAGTTCGGAATATTTTTAAAACAGTGCTGGAAAAAATGAAGGGATGGTTTTTCATAACCCACTTTTTCTGATATGAACATTCCTTCGAAAAGATGAAAGATGCCGGCATTTTTAAGACGCTGGATCTGGGTGGAATAAACACCGTTTGATGCGGTGTATAAATGTTTCCCCCTCTCGTTTAACTCGATCAGGGTTTCCTTGGCGCCAGGGATTAAATCGGAGTTGTTTCCAAGATGCCCACGGTAACGCCCTTCCGCCTCTTCTCCGTTAATTTCCATGTCATAAAGGCGGAAGAATTCATGAAAGCGGGTATTAAGAAGTTCTTCTCTTCCTATCTTTCCCTGCTCTAATAAGTCCCATAAATGACGGTTCATCTTTTTATATTGGGACAGCATTTCATCCTTAAATTCCAAATCATAGGATTGGATCATCTTTATAAAGCCCTGCTCTTCAGCAGCGTCAAAATCCAGCAGGGTATTGTCAATATCAAGTAAATAAATCTGATACATGTATTTTTTCCTCCATAGTTAAATGTTTCTTAAAAAAGTCAAAACAGATCCCCAGCAGCGGTGCCAGGAGAAGAATGCTGATAACGGTTCCTTCCCTTATTTGCATAGGGGTATGTGAAAATAAGGTCAGGCATAAAGTGAGAATTAAGAATATCACATCAAAGCTCATACGGACAGCGGTGAACTTCTTTTTATATGCTTCACTAATGATAAGGCACATACTTTCCAGAGGGAATTTTACGATTCCGATTGCAAGAACGGCCCCCAGGCTGATGGAAGCAATTATAATGCCGATTAAATAAAGGATCACTCTGTTAAAATAGCTTTCCACGGTAAAATTAGAAAGTAAGTGATACAGAAACAGGTTGATGATGTATCCGTTTGCAATGGTTGCAATAATCTGTATCCCATCCTTATAGTTTAAACGGGAACGTCTTAAAAGTAAATAGGATAGGAAGAACAGCGTATTGATCCCATTGAGTATGGTTCCAACCTTCATTTGAATGGAGTAAGATAATGTTACTGCCAATGCGTTTAAGACGCTTTGCCCGATAGCTGCCTTTAGCTGCAGCGATATCCCGAAGCCAAAAAACAAAAAGGATATAATGGTTATGGCCAGGTCGTTTATTTTTTTTCTGCTCATTGTTTTCACCTCGGGAATATGATACCATAAATACAGACTGATGACTATGAGAATTATCATATTGGGAATAAAGGTTGATGGAGATATATGGAAAAAAACAATATGTATGAAATACCAGACAGCCTTGCGGCGGCCGGGGAGGAAAAGCATTTTCCGGCGGGGAGGAATATCTTTCATGTGGATGAGAGGATCACCCATTGCTATCTGATTCTTTCGGGAATGGTGAAAATCTATATTGACCATGAGAACGGACGCCGTTCCATTCTTGATTTTGCAGGAAAGGGCGACTGGCTGGGGGAACTTTCCATATTCCGCCAGGAAGATTATATCAAAGAAAATAAAGTAATAGAGGATGTGATCTGTCTGGAATTTGAACTGGATCGGTTAAGGCAGATCTGCAAAGAGAAAGCAGAAGTATCCTTTTATTTTGCGTCCTCTATTTCCAATAAGCTGATGGTTAGGAGTTACCGGCTGAGTGAATACTTAAATTATTCATTGGAAAAGAGACTTGCTTCCTTTATACTTAAATATCAGCAGAACGGGAAATACACCATATCTCATACGGAGGTTTCGGAGTATATGAATATCAGCTACCGTCACGTACTCTTTGTCATGAAAAAATTTTGTGATGACGGAATACTAAAAAAGGATAAGGGGTACCGGATTGTGGATCAGGAAAGACTGGAAGAAATCTCTGACGGTTTTTTAACATAAGGAATAAGAATGATATGTAGGAAGACAGTTATAAGGGAACCTGCCTGCCGGGTTCCCTTGTTTTGCATTTCAGACCTTTCAGTTATGTATTGTTTCTTTTCCATTTATTCGCTATAATTGGGAATACGAGTTTAAGCAGAGGAAAGAGAAAAGAGGAAGAAAAAGGGTTGGGAATCAGATATATGGAAGCAAAAAATCCTGACAGCAGAGGGGAAACAGGTGTGATTTCCTTTGTTGATGGAAGCGAATGTTCTTACAGGATCATAAAATCAGACAGGCGTACCATGGCCCTGCAGGTCACGAAAGCGGGAGAGGTTTTCGTCAGGCTTCCCAGGCGCCTTCCCTTTAAGGCAGGGCATGAGCTGGCACAGAAGAACAGTGAATGGGTCTTTGCACAGGTGGAAAAGATCCGAATAGCGTCAGAGAAAAGGACGGATTTTCATTGGACGGAAGGGGCATCTGTGCTTCTTTACGGAAAGTGCCGGCTCCTTCATATTAAGTCAGATCATAAGAAAAAAGCTTTTTGTGTACAGGATACAAAGGAGGAGCTGGTGGTTTCCGGTCCGGTTGCGTCCTATGAGGAGAAAGAGCAGGAAGCAGCGGTTAAAGAGGCGGTGAAGCTTTGGTACAGGCGGGAAGCCAGAGGATATTTAGAGGCAAAAGCAGCCACCTGGTCTGCAATCATGAATGTGGACTATGGGAAAATTGCAATACGGGATCAGGCGACCCGGTGGGGAAGCTGCAGCGCCAGGGGGAATTTAAATTTTAACTGGAGGCTTGTGCTTCTTCCGGAAGAACTGGCCGATTATGTGGTGGTGCATGAACTGGCACACCGCATTCAAATGAACCATTCCAATGCATTTTGGGAGATTGTGGAAAGAGAGTTACCGGATTACCGGTTAAGGAGGAGAGAACTAAGGCGTTATGAAGGTGAAATTTATCAAAAATATTAAAATTAAAACAAAGCTCCTGCTTTTAGGCGGAATCAGTATAGCAGGACTTATTTTTATGGGATCGGATTCTATAATAACAGCCAGGCAGATCAACGAAGCAAGTACTGAAATTTCCCAGTCCTGGGTACCGGCCATCATCATTGCCGAGGAACTGAATACCAGAACATCAGACTACCGCATTAAGGAATATAACCACGTTATCACCGGCGACAGCAGGGATATGGACCGGCTGGAGGGAGAAATGGCTCAGATCCGGGAAGATATCGCCCGTGGTTTCACGGATTATGAGCTTTATATCACCAATGAATCGGACCGGAAGCTCATAGAAAAGGCGGAAGAGGAATGGAATAAGTACCTGGAGTACAGCGGCCGTCTGCTTGTCATAAGCCGCCAGAACCACACACAGGAAGCATTTGATATGATCATAGGGGATTCCAGACAGTTATTTGATGATGCCAGTAACGGACTTTTAAAGGTGGCGGATTTTAACCGCAAAGGGTCTGAGGCGGCCAGTATTCAAGGCGATAATCTATATAATCAGCTTACAAAAATAAAAATCATAACCATCTGCCTGGTCAGCGGGATTATTTCTCTCCTGATCATTTATATAATAATTGCCATTGATAAACCAGTGAAAGCCCTTGTAGAAGGGACCGGAAGAGTTGCCAACGGAGATCTGGAGGTATATCTTCCATACCGTTCCAAAGACGAAATCGGAGTTTTGACCAATTCCGTCAACCAGCTGATTAAGCGGCTTAAGCACATTATCGATGATGAGAAATATCTGTTCCAGGAGATTGGAAGTGAGAATTTTGAAGTAAAATCCACCTGTGAGCATGCTTACCGCGGTGATTTTGCGCCCATCCTCTATTCTATTACCAGCTTAATGAGCCGGCT
This sequence comes from Lacrimispora sphenoides, assembly GCF_900105215.1. Lineage (NCBI taxonomy): Bacteria > Bacillati > Bacillota > Clostridia > Lachnospirales > Lachnospiraceae > Lacrimispora > Lacrimispora sphenoides. The sequence continues at coordinate 2,244,647 of NZ_FOIP01000001.1, forward strand.
TGATGCGGCGAAAAAGCGAAAGGAAGGGGTAACAGGAGACTTACCAGCAGAAAACGAAAAGGAAGAACTGGCCAAAAGAGCCGTTTGCAGGGAGATAACGAAAAATGGCAGAAGAGAAATGGATGCTTCAGACAAAAAGGGCTGATTTTGAAGAAATGGCAAGATGCTACCGCATCACCCCGGTGACTGCGAGAATCATAAGAAACCGGAATGTGATGGGGCATGAAGCGGTGGAGAAATACTTGTACGGCGGGTTAAAGGATCTATATAGCCCTCATCTTCTTAAGGATATGGACCGGACCGTGGCGATCCTTAAGGAAAAGACTGAGCAGTTAAGGCCTATAAGGATCGTAGGGGATTATGATATTGACGGAGTTTGCTCCACTTATCTTTTGTACCAGGCTCTGTCTCAGGTGGGAGCTGTGGTGGATTATGAGATCCCGGACCGGTTAAAGGATGGCTATGGAATCAATGAATCCATTATCCGGGCAGCGGCAGCAGATGGCATTGATACCATACTCACCTGTGACAACGGAATCGCCGCAGTGGGGCAGATCAGGCTTGCAAAGGAGCTGGGACTTACGGTTCTTATCACGGACCACCATGATATTATGAAGGAGGACGGCAAGGAGATTCTGCCTCCCGCAGATGCGGTGGTAAACCCAAAACAGGAGGAGTGCCAGTATCCTTTTCCTGATATTTGCGGAGGATTGGTGGCCTATAAGCTGGTTCAGGCTCTTTATGAGGAATTTCATGTGCCTCTGGAGAAGTGGCTTGAGTTGGTGGAGTTCGCTGCCATCGCAACCGTGGGCGATGTGATGAAGCTTCAGGATGAGAACCGGATCATTGTTAAGGAAGGGCTTAAACGGATCGGACAGACAAAGAGCCTGGGACTTTTAAAGCTTATTGAGAGGAACGATCTGGACAAGGATCAGATCACTGCCTATCAGATCGGGTTTGTAATCGGACCCTGCCTAAATGCGGGAGGCCGCCTCCAGACGGCCAAGCTGGCCTTATCCCTGCTTCTTTGCCGGGAGGAAGAAGAGGCAGATCGAATGGCTCTGGAATTAAAAGCGTTAAATGACCAGCGAAAGACCATGACAAAACAAGGGACCATCGAAGCAGTGGAACAGGTGGAAGCTCTTTATGGAGAGGATAAAGTTCTGGTGGTGTATTTACCGGAGTGTCATGAATCCCTGGCAGGGATCATTGCCGGACGGCTGCGGGAGTATTTCCAGAAACCTGCTTTTGTCCTGACGGATGGGGAGGAGTCTGTCAAAGGCTCCGGCCGTTCCATTGAGACTTACCATATGTTTGATGCCCTGGTTGAGGTGAAGGATCTGCTATTAAAATTCGGCGGTCATCCGATGGCAGCCGGCCTATCCCTTCCCAAAGAGCATGTGGATGAATTCAGGAAATGCCTAAATGAACAGGCAAGGCTGACGGAAGAGGATTTCATACGAAAGGTATGGATCGATGTTCCCATGCCTCTGGAGTACATAGATGAGCCTTTAATCGAAGAACTGGAGCTCTTAGAACCATTTGGTCAGGGTAATGAGAAGCCTTTGTTTGCCCAAAAGGGTCTTTATATCCGAAGTGTCCGTGTTTTGGGGAAAAACAGAAATGTGGTGAAGTTTTCTCTTGCCACGGACCAGGGGACGCCAATGGATGCCATGCTGTTTGCTGACGGAGATTCTTTTTTAGAAGAGCTGGGAGACAGCCGGGTCTTAGATGTAATCTATTATCCTGCTGTAAATGAATATAACGGGAATAAGAATCTGCAGATTGTAATAAGGAATTATAAGATTCCAAAGAGTCTATAGTAGAGAAAGTATGGATGAAATACCTTGCAAAAAGATTCACTATGAATTAAACTTGTGACAGGAAGTGTAATATTCAGCCTCAGTTTTCTAATATGAAACTGTGGTGATTATATAAACATAAGGAAAGGCGAGGGAATGGACATGGTAAATGAGGTTATGAAATTTATCACCGGCTATGACAAAGAAGTGGGAGAAGCCATTGAAAAGGAGTGCGCAAGACAGAGAAGAAATCTGGAATTGATTGCATCGGAAAATATTGTTTCAGAACCGGTTATGATGGCAATGGGAACAGTGCTTACTAATAAGTATGCAGAAGGTTATCCGGGAAAGCGTTATTATGGCGGCTGCGAGGATGTGGATATTGTTGAGACCATTGCCATAGAGCGTGCAAAAAAGATATTTGGCTGTGATTACGCCAACGTCCAGCCTCATTCCGGGGCTCAGGCCAACATGGCAGTTTTTCTTGCCATGCTGCAGCCAGGGGATACGGTCATGGGCATGAATTTAAACCATGGCGGTCACTTAACCCATGGGAGCCCTGTTAATTTTTCCGGTATGTATTTTAATATTATCCCTTACGGCGTAGATGATGAGGGCTTTCTTGATTATGATGAGATGGAAAGGCTTGCCATTTTACACAAACCGAAATTAATTGTTGCAGGTGCCAGTGCCTACGGAAGAGCCATTGATTTTAAGAGATTCCGGGAGGCTGCTGACAAGGCGGGCGCTTATCTTATGGTAGATATGGCACATATTGCAGGTCTTGTTGCGGCAGGAGTTCATGAGAGTCCGATCCCTTATGCAGACGTAGTGACAACGACCACTCATAAGACTCTCCGTGGACCGAGAGGCGGAATGATTTTAGCAAACCAGGAAGCTGCGGATAAATTTAACTTCAATAAGGCTATTTTCCCCGGAACACAGGGAGGTCCTTTGGAGCATGTAATCGCCGGTAAGGCCGTCTGCTTTGGGGAAGCCTTAAAGCCTGAGTTTAAGACCTATCAGGAGCAGGTGGTAAAAAACGCAAAGGCTCTGGCTGCTGCCCTGATCAAGCAGGGATTCAACATCCTGACAGGCGGTACAGATAATCATCTGATGCTGATCGACTTAAGAGGAATGGAAGTAACCGGAAAGGAACTGCAGAACCGCTGTGATGAGGTTTATATTACTCTGAACAAAAATGCAGTGCCAAATGATCCAAGAAGCCCATTTGTGACTTCCGGTGTCCGCGTGGGAACTCCGGCTGTTACCTCAAGAGGTTTAAAGGAAGAGGATATGGAAAAAATCGCAGAGTGCATCTGGTTGGCAGCTACGGATTTTGATAGTAAAGCTGATTACATTAGAGGTGAAGTAACAAAGATCTGTGATAAATATCCGCTGTATGAATAAAGAAATATAAAAAAGAGGCTGTCATGTGAGAATTTATATCGGATTTTGTGCAAGAAATTTAGCTCAGTATCTGATAAGAACTCTATCATGGCAGCCTTTTCGTATTCTTAACAATTATTTAATACTCCATCAGTAACAAATATATTATACTATAACGGGTTGAGCGTATTGGTCCTGCTCTGCCTAATAAATAGAATTACTACTAATTCGGATTACACAAAGGAGAAACTATGGAAATAACCACCATCCTGGGAGTTATAGTAGGCGTTGTCGCCGTTGTCGGCGCTATGATTTTTAAGCACATTGAATTTTCAGTCCTTATGAACCCAGCAGCTTTTTTTGTTATTATTGTCGGAACTGTCGCCACAATTTTGAATTCATTTCCAGGGCAGAATATTAAATCCATCGGATCGCTGTTCAGAGTTCTTTTTACAAAACAAAAAGGATCCTCTGAATCCGAAATGATTGAATTAATGTATAACCTATCAAAACAAGCCCGCTCAGAGGGGCTTTTGTCCCTGGAAGCCAAGGCAGAAGAGCTTCAAGACCCTTTTTTAAAAAAGGGAATTCGTTTGCTTGTTGACGGTGCAGGGGAAGAACTGATCGAAGAGATTTTGGAAACGGAAATTGCTGCAATGGAAAAGAGACATGAAATTAATGCCAGTATTTTTTCATCGGCAGGTACATATGCTCCTACTCTTGGTGTTTTGGGTGCAGTATTTGGTTTGATCGCTGCGATGTCATCAATTAACGATACAGAGCGAATGGCCGAAGCAATTGCTGCGGCGTTTATTGCTACGATTCTTGGTATTTTCACCGGCTACGTGTTATGGAACCCATTTGCAAAAAAGCTTAAAGTAAAAAGCCAGCAGGAAGTAATGGCGAAAGAAATTATTATAAAAGGTGTACTCTCCATGCAGCATGGTGATTCCCCCTTTATACTCAGGGAAAAGTTACTTGCCGCTCTTCCAAAATCCAAGCAGAAAAAATTATCTGAGCAGGACCTGGCATCTGATCAGGGCAAAAAGGGGTAAGGTGATTACGTATGTCAAAAGAGAGAGAGCATGTACACCAGGAAGAAGAAGCAGGCGAAGCATGGCTTCTGCCATATTCGGATTTAATGACTCTGCTGCTGGCAGTTTTTATTGTACTTTTTGCTGTCAGTAAGATCGATTCGGAAAAAGCACAGCAGATTTCCGAACAGTTTGCGGGATCTATGATGGATAAGAACTATGCTGCCGGAGTGGCATCGGGAACTGGTTCCGGTGGAACCGGAGCACCGGCAGGCGGTCCGTTAAATATTGAAACTCAAAGCGAGCTGGAGAGCTTTTTGGGAGAGTATGAGCTCAAAAAGCTGGAAAATATAAAGACCGAGCTCGACACAAAACTGCATAATCATGGTATGGATCAATCGGTATCAACCATGATTGATATGCGCGGTCTTGTAATCAGACTGAATAATGCCATATTCTTTGACTCTGGGAGTGCGGAAATTAAGAAGCAAAGTGAGGATACTTTGGTTGAAGTAGCAGGCATTTTGAATACGATTGATAATTATATACGTGTTGAGGGCCATACCGATAACGTTCCTATCAAACACAGCAACTATCCTTCTAACTGGGAATTATCTACGGCAAGAGCTGTCAATGTTGTAAAAATTTTCATAAATAAATGTAATTTTTCGCCAGACAAGCTGATTGCTGTAGGTTATGGAGAGTTTAAACCTGTGGCAGACAATAGTACACCGGAAGGAAGAGCCCAAAACAGACGTATTGATGTCATTGTCTTAAGTTCAAAATACGATAATCTGGAAGAACAGCTGGTGAAATAAGGATGTAAATTTATTACTCATATTATGAAAAACTGCGCGGCAAAAAAGCCGCGCAGTTTTTTTAGGAGGAAATTAAATTTTGCTGTTATGCCTGGTTCTTGAAAGATTCGCAGTCAGTACATTCCTTCTTTGTAGGATTCTGTTCATGAGTTCCTACCTTAATTTTCTCCAGCGTGCAATAATCTTCGCTTTTTGCATGATAAGCGCAATTATCGATGGAGCATTGGATACATTCGTTCTTTCCGTTTACTAACATGGGTAAACCTCCTTGATTGATTATTACATCTATATTGTGGTCAGAATCAGCTGAATTATTATGGCAATTTTTTCTTAGGAAGGCCTGTGTTATATTTCCGTTAAACAAAAAGTTTTTTTGTTGACCAAAAAAATTTTTTGTGTTATTCTCTTTTTCGTCAAAACAGCACAAAATTCGCTGTCAACTATATATGGAGGTGTAGTAATGGATAATTCAAAGCAATATGATCTTATTTACCAACTAGATGGCAGACCGCCGTTAAAAGTTGCGGTTCCTCTTGGTCTTCAGCATGTTATGGCAATGTTTGTTGGTAATCTGGCTCCAATCTTTATCCTGACCGGCGCTATGAGCACACAGGATGCACCATTTCCTCCGGAATTACGGATTATGATGATTCAGTGCGCCATGTTTGTATCCGGACTTGCTACCCTTCTTCAGCTTTATCCGCTGAAATTGGGAATCATTCAGGTAGGAGCACGCCTTCCCATCGTTATGGGAACAGCATTTGCATTCGTACCAACCATGCAGGGGCTTGGGGCAAAGCTGCTGGCAGAACAGGTCGCTCCGGTTGAAGCTATGGGTTACGTATTGGGTGGTGTAATCGCAGGAAGCTTGATCGAGCTGATCATGGGTATTTTCTTAAAGCCGCTGAAAAGATTTTTCCCGCCGCTGGTAGTTGGTGCAGTTCTTATTACCATTGGTATTAAGCTGCTTACGACGGGGGCTACTTACTTTGTAGGCGGTGCAGGCGCAAAGGATATCGGTGCAGGAAAGTACTGGCTGGTTGGCGGCATCGTGCTGCTGGTCATTGTTCTCCTTAACCGTTTTGCAACCGGTATGTTAAAGGCAACTGCTATTTTAATTGGTATCATCGTCGGCTATATCGTGGCTGCTTTTTCAGGAATGGTGAATTTTGATACTGTTACCAATGCAGCATGGTTCAGCGTTCCGATGCCATTTATGATCAAGCCGCTGTTCCGTTCCGACATCATTTTCCCGTTCTTTGCGGTATACGTGGTTGCAGGTCTTGAGACCATGGGAAATGCAAATGGTATCACCATTTCCGCTTTTGGACGCGAAGCTACTGCAGAAGAGATTTCCGGCGGAATTATATCTGATGCTGTAAGCTGTGCATTTGCAGGTGTCTTCAATGTTCTTCCAAACACAGCATTCGGCCAGAACGTGGGTATCATTGCAATGACTAAGGTTATTAACCGGTTCTGTATTGCGATCGGCGCCATAGTTCTGATCATTGCAGGCCTGTTCCCTAAAATCGGCGCGATTTTCAATGCAATGCCTAACTGCGTTATGGGCGGTGCGGTAATCACTGTTTTCGCCATGATTTTCTTAAATGGTGTTAAGATGGTATTAAAAGAAGGCTTAGATGACATAAACAGCCTGATCCTTGCCATTACGCTCGGTCTTGGCTTTGGCGTGGGTAATTTAGCCGATTCTGTGAAGGAAAACTTCCCTGCTGCTCTCCGTTTTATCTTTGCGGAGCCAGTGGCTGCAGTCTGTATCGTAAGTGTTCTTGCCTGCATCTTTTTAAGACCACAGGAATCCAAAAAAACTACAGAGAAATAAGCTGCATTCCAGCAATTGTTATATATAGAAAAAGTCCTGTCCGGCTGATAAGCCGGCCGGGGCTTTTTCTGTTTATAGATCATACAGGCTGTTGGAGCCGGGAGGTAGATGTGATATACTGTTAAAAAAGGGAGGGATAAGGATGAAGAAAAAAATCATGATCACAGGATCCGGGGGCTTCCTTGGAGGAAGAATTGCTGCATATTATGAAAGAAATTATGATGTGATCCGTGTGGGTCACAGGAACTTAGATATTACGGATGAAGAGGCGGTAGGGGAATATATAAAGGATCATAATCCTGATGTAGTGATCCATTGCGCTGCAATATCAAACACCAGGGTATGTGAGGAGAACCGGTTGCTTTCTGAGGCGGTGAACTTAAGGGGGTCCGTTAACATGGCCAAAGCATGCAGGGAAAATGGCAGCAGGCTACTCTTTATGAGCTCGGATCAGATTTATGGGGGCAGCAGACAAAAAGGACCGAATAAAGAGACGGATGAGGTTCCTCTTATCAATGTTTACGGAGCCCATAAAAAGCAGGCGGAGGATGAGATTCTGGAGATTTTGCCTGAGGGAATCTGTCTTCGACTTTCATGGATGTATGATTTCCCTGTCCGAGGCCTTAAAAGCAACTCAAACCTACTTACCAATCTGTTAAGTTCCATGGTGCAGAACCGCCCCATAAGGCTTTCAGTTTCCGATTATCGCGGCATTACCTGGGTACAGGAAGTTGTGAAATATATAGAGCCGGCCATGGACCTGCCTGGCGGAATTTATAATTTTGGCAGTGAAAGTACTCTTTCCGCTTATGAAATAGGAAGCGGAGTCTTTCAGATGCTTGATAAAAACGGGAATAGGGAGAATTTTGTGATCCCGGATGAAACAGTGGCCGGGGACAATCCCAGAAACTTAACTATGGATATGGGAAAACTTAAGGCTCATGGAATCAGTTTTTCTGAAACGGTGGAAGGATTTTCCAAGTGCCTTGAAGCCAGTCCTGAATATGTTTATGCCTTGATAGGAGAATCTATTGTCGAATTTTGACGAAATTAATAAAAAACCCTGAAAGCCATTGTCAAAACCGGAAGGAGTATGATATACTCTTTTCGGTTTTTCTAATATATAATACAATATTTATAAGCAAAATTAATAAATAGAATGATGTTTTACTGATAGGTAAGGGAAAAACGGCCAGCAGACAACGATGAAAGCTTGGGAGCCAGGAGGACAGTTCGAATGATTCGATTTAAAAATTATGTTAAAGCAGAAAACCTGGAGGAGGCCTTTGCGCTGAATCAGAAGAAGAGCAGTGTCATAGGAGGAGGCATGATGTGGCTGAAGGTACAAAGCCGGGTGCGGATGACTCTGGTGGACTTATCCGGACTGGGGCTTGATGGGATTGAGGAAAGGGAAGACGAGTTTACTATCGGTGCCATGTGTACCCTGCGCCAGCTGGAAACCCATGAAGGACTGAACGCATGCTTTAACGGTGTTTTTAAAGAGTGCACCCGTTCGATTGTCGGAGTCCAGTTCCGCAACGGAGCGACCATAGGAGGAAGCGTGTTCGGCCGGTTTGGATTTTCTGATATCATTACCTGCCTTCTGGCCCTTGATACTTATGTGGAGCTATACAAGGGAGGCCTGGTTCCTTTGGAAGAATTTTGCCGGGTGAAGAGCGACAGGGATATCCTGGTCCGTATCCATATAAAAAAGGATGGAAGAAAAGCAGCCTATGCTTCCCAGCGCATATCAAAGACAGATTTTCCTGTGATTGCCTGCTGTGCGGCCAGAAAGGCTGGAAAGCTCTATGTCTCGGTCGGAGCAAGGCCGGCAAAGGCGGAGCTGGTTGTGCTTGATGAAAACCAGGATTGTCTTAAGGAAGAACTTGCAAAAATAGCATCAGAAGGCTTTACCTACGGTACCAACATGAGGGGAAGCGGGGCTTATCGGAAGCATTTGGCTGAAATATATATAAAAAGGCTTATAGAAGCGCTGGATCAGGAGGAACGGTAAATGGAGATCGAATTTACACTGAATGGAAAAATGTCGTATGAGGAAATCGCAGATGATACCACCTTATTCCAGCTTCTTAGAAGGAAGGGCTGCTACAGCGTAAAATGTGGATGTGAAACAGAAAACTGCGGGCTTTGTACGGTGCTGGTCAATGGAAAATCAAGGCTGTCCTGCTCATTATTAGCTGCCAGGGCAAATGGCTGTGAGGTAGTGACCTTAGAAGGCGTGGAAAAGGAAGCGAAGGCGTTTGGAGCATATCTGGCGGAAGAGGGAGCAGAGCAGTGCGGTTTCTGCAGCCCTGGGCTTATAATGAACGTGCTGGCAATGGAGATGGAAGAGGTCCTTGATGAAGAGGGGATAAAAGAGTATCTTGCCGGGAACTTATGCCGGTGCAGCGGCTATATGGGACAGCTTCGGGCTATAAAGAAATATTTAAGCAGAGGAGAAAAAAGGGATGAATTATAAAATGCGTACGGTAAATACTTCTGTGAAAAAGAAGGATGCCATGGCCCTTGTGACCGGAAAGCCTGTGTATACCGATGACCTGGCTCCCGGAGACTGTCTCATCGTTAAAGTCTTAAGAAGCCCTCATGCCCATGCTCTGATCAAGGAGATCCATAAGGAAAAGGCGGAAAAGGTGGCTGGAATTGCCTGTATTCTGACCTATAAGGATGTTCCCCAGAAGAGATTCACCATGGCGGGTCAGTCCTATCCGGAGCCAAGTCCCTATGACAGGCTGATTCTGGACCAGAGAATGCGCTTTGTGGGGGATGCGGCGGCCATTGTAGCCGGTGAGACGGAAGCTGCGGTGGACCATGCCCTGCGCCTTTTAAAAGTGGAATATGAGGTCTTGGAACCGGTACTGGATTTTAAGAAGGCAAAGGATCATCCGGTGCTAGTCCATCCGGAGGAGGACTGGCTGAGCCTCTGTCCGGTAGGTGCGGATAATAAAAGAAATTTATGTGCTACCGGAGGGGAAGAGCATGGTAACGTCGATGAGGTATTAAAGCAGTGTGATTATGTGGTGGAACAGGTCTACCATACAAAGGCGAATCAGCAGGCAATGATGGAGACCTTCCGGGCCTATTCTTATCTGGACGCTTATGGACGCCTCAATATGGTGGCATCCACACAGGTTACTTTTCATGTGAGGAGAATCCTGGCTCATGCCCTGGATATTCCAAAATCCCAGATCCGCGTGATCAAGCCCAGGATCGGCGGCGGCTTCGGCGCAAAGCAGACGGTGGTGGCTGAGGTATATCCGGCAATCGTGACAATGAAGACCGGCAGGCCGGCCAAGATGATCTACAGCCGGTATGAGTCTCAAATCGCCTCTTCTCCCCGCCATGAGATGGAAGTCCATGTGCGTGTGGGAGCGGATAAGAATGGAATCCTTCAGGCAATCGATGTATATACTCTGTCAAATACAGGAGCTTTTGGGGAACACGGCCCTACTACAGTAGGTTTATCCGGACATAAATCCATACCCTTATACCGGACGCCGAAAGCCTTCCGTTTTACATATGATGTTGTTTATACTAACTACATGTCATCAGGAGCTTACAGGGGATACGGAGCAACCCAGGGAATATTTGCGGTAGAATCTGCGGTAAATGAGCTGGCGGAAAAGCTGGGAATGGATTCTGTAAAATTAAGGGAATTAAACATGGTAAAGGAAGGCGATATCATGCCTGCCTATTATGGGGAAACCTTAAACAGCTGTGCTCTGGACCGGTGTATGGCCCGCGCCAAGGAGATGATCCGCTGGGATGAGAAGTACCCCAGGATCGACATGGGAAATGGAAAGGTGCGGGGCGTAGGCGTAGCCATGGCCATGCAGGGATCCAGCATTTCCGGCGTTGATGTGGCTTCTGTGGAGCTGCGCCTGAATGATGACGGTTTTTACACCCTTATGATCGGCGCTTCCGATATGGGAACGGGCTGTGATACCACCTTGGCCCAGGTGGCGGCTGATTGCCTGGAATGTGATCTTGATGAGATCGTGGTCCATGGAACAGATACGGATGTTTCTCCTTATGATTCCGGTTCTTATGCGTCCAGCACCATGTATTTAACCGGAATGGCTGTGGTAAAGGCCTGCAAAGAAATGCGGGAAAAGATCTTAAGAAAAGGTGCTGAGTATCTAAACTGCCCGGAGGATTCTCTGGAATTTGACGGAATGAGGGTCTACCAGCCATCGGGAGAGCTGGAAATATCCTTAAAAGATATAGGAAACAAAGTCATGTGCTTTAATGAAGATATGCTCATTGCCGGTGCCTGTCATACCTCTCCTGTATCGCCGCCTCCTTTTATGGTGGGAATGGCTGAAGTCGAAGTGGATCAGGAGACCGGAGAGGTAGAGCTTTTGGACTATGTGGCGGTTGTGGACTGCGGAACAACCATTAATCCCAATCTGGCCAGAATCCAGACCGAGGGCGGAATCGCCCAGGGCATTGGCATGGCAATGTATGAAGATATTACCTATTCTTCCAAGGGACAGATGCTGCAGAACTCCCTCATGCAGTACAAGCTTCCTACCAGGCAGGATGTAGGCGATATCCGGGTGGAATTTGAAAGCAGCTATGAGCCTACAGGGCCTTTTGGAGCTAAGTCCATTGGGGAGATCGTGATCAATACCCCTTCTCCTGCCATTGCAGATGCAGTAGCCAATGCAGTCGGAGTAAGAGTAAGGGAATTGCCTGTTACGGCCGAAAAGGTGTACTGGGGCATGAAGCGGTAATAGTTCATGATCAGTGTCTGGTCTTTGCTATGGCTATAAAGAAGAGGAATAAAAGAAAGAACGCCGGAATTTAGAATTCCGGCGTCTTTTTTGATCTTTTTTCTTCTGAACATATAAATAATAATTGTTGATAAAAACAATCATGTTGTGATATAAACAGATGATTGCATTGATAATAACAAGGGTGTATGATTGGGAAAGAGAAAGGAGGGAGGGACTTATGGAAGCTTTGATAAGGGCGGAAAAGATCTGCAAGGATTACGATGCAGGTGAGGTCAAGGTCCAAGCTTTAAAGCATGTGTCGTTTGAGATTCAACGAGGGGAATTTATCGTAATTCTGGGACCAAGCGGGTCTGGGAAAAGCACCCTTTTAAATATATTAGGAGGGATTGAAACGGTTACCAGCGGAGCTGTTTATTACGATGGTGCGCCTCTTTCCTGGGGAGATTTAAAGAGCCTTACGGCCTATCGACGGGCTCATGCCGGGTTTATCTTTCAGTTCTATAATTTAATGCCGGGACTGACTGCGCTGGAGAATGTGCAACTGGCGGCAGAGCTTTCCGAGGATCCCCTGGATCCGGAAACGCTGCTTGGGCAGGTGGGGCTTTTAGACAGGGCAAGCCATTTTCCCAGCAGGCTGTCAGGAGGGCAGCAGCAGAGGGTTGCCATTGCCAGGGCCTTGTGTAAGAATCCTGATATCCTGCTCTGCGACGAACCCACTGGGGCATTGGACAGCAGCACAGGAAGCCAGATATTAAGGCTGTTGTCGGATTTTAACAGACAGTATGAAAAGACGGTGCTTCTGATCACCCATAATGAGAACATTGCGGGGATCGCGGACCGGGTTTTTTATTTTAAGGATGGATGTCTGGAAAAGATCCGTGTCAATGAAAGACCCTTAAAGCCGGAGGAGGTGGTCTGGTAGTGAAAAGCTTCCGCAAGAACGTAGTCCGGTGCGCCAGGCAAAATCCAGGGTCTTTTCTGGGGGCGGTTTTCATCATCGCCATCGGCATATTTGTCTATGTGGCCATGATGGACACCTTGAGAAACTTAGGGGATCAGGTGCAGCGTTACTATGACAGCAGTGCCATGGCTGACGTATTTGCCCAGGTTTCAGGAATCTCTGAGGTGGATCTGGAACGGTTAAAGGAGATTCCAGGGATTGAAGAGGTATCCGGGAAAATGGCCGTTGATGTAAGGCTGTTTGCTCCTTTCCAGACGGAAATCGTAACGGTGCATCTGCTGTCTTACGATCCCTCGGATTCTTTAAACAGGCTGATGTTAAAAGGGACGGGAACGGGAAAAGACAGCATTTATCTGGGAAACCGGATGGCCGGAATATATGGATACGGAAACGGAACACCTCTCACCCTCATGATTGATGGGAAAAGCGTGAAATGTGAACTGGCCGGAACCTGTTATGGGCCGGAATACATATATGCCATTCCTCCCGGAGGAGCCATGATTCCCGATGGAGAGATTTACGACATTGCCTGCATAGAAAAAAACAGGATGGAAGAATTAACGGGAAAAAAGGATTCCATGAATGAACTGGGATTCCGGTTGGCGAAAGGTTATACCTATGAAGACGTGCGCTATCAGCTAATGGACCGTCTTTCCGGGTATGGCCTGATTTCTCTCACTTCGAAGGAAAACCAGGCCAGTTATAATATGGTACAGGGAGAGATTCATGAGCTGTATTCCATGGGAACGGTGCTTCCCGTCCTGTTTATGTCAATTTCAGTGTTCATGCTTTATGTAGTATTAAAAAAGATGATAGACAGGGACCAAAGCCTTATAGGCACTATGAAATCCTTTGGAATGAGAGACGGGGAACTGATGCTGGCATACCTTTATCAGGGAGCTGAAGTAGGGGTTTTAGGCGCTCTGGCCGGAAGTGTTCTGGCGGTTCCCTTTGGCCGTTATATGTTTTTGATGTATGTGGACTTTTTTAATCTGCCGGACACGGTTTATCACAGCTACATGAACACAAGGATAAGCGGTATGGGAATCGCGGTGGGAACCGGGCTCCTTGCAGTTTACTTAGGGGTCAGGGGAATCTTAAAGATCACTCCGGCCCAGGCCATGAGGGCAAAGGCTCCTGCTTCCGCCGGGAATTTAAAGCTGCCCGGTTTTTTTGCCTCCAGGCTTGGCGCAATGGAAAAAATGGGCCTGCGCTCCGTGGTGAGGAATCCTTTTCGCGGATTTTTAATCATTTTGGCCATTGCATTTCCTTTTTCCATGTCTTCTGTGCTTTTTTCCTTTCGAGGAGTGGCGGATCAGATGTATTTTGATCAGTTCAGCAAGGTGCAGACCTATGACATACAAATATCCCTGGACCGCTATGTGTCCCCCATCCGCGGGGAATCGGCAGGGGAAGGAATCAGGGGAGTGGAGAAAAGCGAAGCGGTCATCCAGAAGGCAGTGGAATTAAAACACGAAAATTTGTCGGAATTTGCCATGATTTACGGACTGAACCGGGGATCCGGCATGTGGAGGATCATGGATCTCTACGGCCGGTTTTATGATCCGCCGGAGGATGGGATTATCATAAACAGCCGGATCGCAGAAAAACTTCATCTGGTGGAAGGGGATATTATGGAAGTATCCGTCCCCGGCCTGACCGCGGAAGCGGTAAAGGTTCCGGTTAAAGCTGTCATAAAGGAGAGCCTGGGAGGCGGATGTTACATATCGGCAAAGGGTTTTTCCCGTTTTTTTGATTCTGTTCCAATGGCTGGAACCGTACTTTTAAAGGTGGAAAAGGGCAGGCTTAAGATCGTCCGGGAAGAGCTTTTAAAAACCAGCCGTGTGACTTGGATGGTGGATACCGGACGCATCACCCAGAGCTACCAGGACATCATGGGCAGCATGATGGCAATGGTCCAGATGTTTTCCTTTATGGCTGTGGCGGCTGGAGGGATTCTCATTTATAATATTTCCATGATTAATATCAGGGAACGGATCGCAGAGCTTGGTACGTTTATCATCATGGGAGGAACGGATAAAGAGATCGGAAGGATTCTCATGTTTGAACAGGTGGTCTATTTCATTCTGGGAATTGCTTTAGGAGTATTTGGGAGTCTTGGGGTGAAATACCTTGTGGAGCATCTGGTCATATCGGATTCCTATACCATTGAACTGGCTATACGGCCATCCTGTTATGGGATTGCATTTCTTACCTGTCTTGCAATGGCAGGGGCTTCTTTGCTGGCCCAGACGCGGTTTGTAAGAAGGATAAGACTCACGGATATTTTAAAGGAAAGGGAGTAAGCTTATGAAGATCCGAATGGATGGCAGGAAAAAGAAATTATGCTTTCTGGCTGCAGGGATTGCCCTTGCTCTTATCATAGGGAATACTGCAGTGAAAAGTTTTAGGGGGACCCCGGTGCAAACTGCGGTGGCTTCTTATGAAGCGGTAGAAGACCGTTATACGGAGGAAGGGACCATTACGGCAGGAGGGGAGTACCGCCTGGTTTCAGAGGCATCAGGACCGGTTAAAGAAGTTAAGGTCAGGGAAAATGATGGTGTGAAGGCAGGAGATATCCTGTTTACCGTTGATGACAGGGATTTATTGCAAGAAAAATCACTTTGTGAAAGTGCTCTGGCAGGGTATCAGGCTAAACTGGAGCAGAGCCGGATCGGTCAGGTGATGACGTCATCGCCTCAGGAATATCTGGATTCCATAAGAGCGGAAGTGTCGGCAAAGGAGGCGGATTACCAGGCTGCAAAAACTCTAATTGATGCTTCCCAGTCACTGTATTCGGCCGGCAGTATCTCCAGAGTCGAGTGGGAGAAAGACAGGGCTTCTTATGAATATGCCTCTCTGGCATGGGAGCAGGCAAAGAGCCGGTATGAGGAGAGCCGCCGGTTTTTAGAGAGCTTAAAGGCGGGAGGCATTGATGAGACAACCATAAATGGAAGATTTTATGATAGCGTGGAAGAACAGCTAAGGGCCCAGATCAAATCCCAGGAAACGACAATGGAACAATTGGATGACAAGTTAAAAAAGTGTGTGGTGACTGCAGACAGAGATGGGATCATCACATCTCTTCCAGTCAAGGATATGTCCTACATACAGGCAGGGGAAACTGCCGTGAGCATTAGCGGGCGGGGTAAGATCCAGGCAGAGTCTGACGTGCTTACCAGCATTGCGCCCTACCTTACTCCAGGAGATAAGGTGACGGTGATCCTGCAGCTTAGGAATCAGGATCAGATGTACGGCGGAACCATAAGCCAGGTCTATGACTATGCGGCCAAAGGGACCTCTGCCCTGGGAATGGATGAATACAGGGTACATGTGAAGATCGACATGGATGAGAACACAGAACTGGAAGGAAAGGAAGGGTATGGGGCCAACATTCGTTTTACCCTGTATCAGGGAGAACATAAGCTGGTGATTCCATCCAGCGCTGTTTTCCAACTTGATGACCAAAATTATGTGTTTGTAATCAAAAACGGAAAAGCAGAAAAGCTTCCGGTGGTAGTCGAATACAAAACCTCAGCCCAGGCGGTTATAAAGGAAGGCCTGGCTGAGGGGCAGAAAGTCATTGATCATGTGGATTCAGAAGAAATCTATGAAGGGGCAAAGGTATATGCCGGTTCATAGATTCTAAAGAATAAAGGGGCGGCAGCATGGAGTATCCCATGCTGCCGCCCTTTTTATATGGATTTATTTAATCTTATCGTAGCTGGATTCTTTGATGGATCCGTCGCTGTTGGTCTTGTAGTATTTACCGTCGCCATCCTGAATGTTTGTCTTGCTCTTTGCAAGCTTTCCGCTTGTTCCGACTAAGTACTCTTTCTCATTGTATTCCACTACTTTATATTTTTCATCTTTGTCAGCTTTGATCAGTCTTCCCTGTACGTAGATGCTGTCATCAGTGATGGAATTGTAGCCGGCACCCTTGTTGCTTCCAGCCTTGCGGAAGTTGTAGGTGTATTTCTCGCCGTCAATATCAATGGTTGTCTTGCCGGTTGACATAGCGCCTTCCTTAGGAGATGTTCCGAAGTAGTAAACCTCTGCGGCATCATCTGCTGCTGGGAAATCGCTTTCTGTTTCGATCTCATCGTAGGTTGCAATGGTCTTACCTGATTCAAAGGTCAGCTTATAAAGACCCTGAAGCATTTCGCCCTTTTCGTTGAACGCATAGCTTAAACCGTTAATGGACTTGATCTGGCTTGTTGTCAGCTGTCCGCTTGTGGAAGCGTAGAACCAGTATTCTGTATCGTCATCATAAGCTTCCTGATCAAGCTCTGGTCCTGGAACAGTCTTGAACCAGCCTTTTGCAAGCCAGCACTGTTCTGGGAGATTGTAATATTGGTTTGCATTGCTTGCTGTTGAAGCGGATGCCATTTCATACCACTCGGATTCAGCAGCACCGTTTTCATTGAAGCGGTATTTTTGGCCGTTGATGGTTTTGGTGGTATCTTTAACCTTCTTGCCGTTGGTACCGAAATAGAACCAGTAAGCTCCGTCAAAGTTGTCTTTTTCATTCTCTGAATCTTCTACTTCGACTGATTTCCAGCCATTTGCCTGAGCACCGTCAGAGGAATCGCCTAAGTAATAGGTTCCGTCCTTCCAAGCGTCGTCTCCGGTCTGGCGTGTGGAGTCATCATTGACCCAGCCAAACAGCATTCTGCCTTCTGAATCAAAGGAATAGTTATGGGACTCTCCGTTAGCAACCTTTATGGATTTAAAGGAAGTCTTGCCGGAAGTAGGAGCTTTAAAAGCTTTTCCGTTGCTTCCAAAGTAGTACCAATAAGTATCAGGAGCATCTTCTTCATCCTGGTCGGCGGTAACTTCACGCCATTCATTTGTAACCATGGCTCCTGATGAATTTACATAATAGTAATTGTCATCGGATTCGATTAAGCTGCTGGTTGTCATCTCGCCGTCTTCGTTAAGATAGAACCAGTTGTCTCCGGATTTGCGCCAGGACTCGGTAGATAAGTCTCCGTTGGAGTCGTAGTATACCCAGGTGTCATTTTCCTGTGCCCAACCCTGTGCGGCGAAGGAGGTCATGGATGCACCTATGGTAAAAATCGCTGCAGCGCAGGGAATAAGCCATCTAAGTTTCTGTTTTCTCATGTTTGTTCTCCTTTCATAAGAACCCTTTTTGTTAACTTTGTCAGCAGGTCTTGCTGATGGAATGACTTTAAACCATGGAGTAGGTCTAAGGTCAAGTGATGTAAAAAAGGCGTAAGAATGCGTAAGAAAAGTCGGAGAATTTAAGAAAACCGTAATCTCACCATATTCTGGAAGCTATTCCTGAGGCTGGAAATAGAGGGCGAAAAAGTGCAGAAAAATAAAAAAAAGAGAGACAGGAATTCCTATCTCTCATGCAATAATCATACCACAAAATTGACTTTTTTTCAAGTCTTGTAATTCTGTTCTGTCTGGAGTAAACTTTGTATTTATCAGAAGATTGGAGGGTTTATTATGGATGATGGGAAGTGGCTACAGACTGCAAACGATGGTTTTCAGATTGCCAGGGTAAAAGCGGCCAATGATTATACAAAAAAGTTTGGCCTGGTTTTAACGGATGAGGAGGCTTCTCTGCTGATCGGGGAGAGGAAAGATGCATTAAAGGAACAGGAACGGGTGGAGTTCGGGGAGGGCATCCTTCCGAAACTGATTTTTGCATTTTGTGATTCCCCGTATATTTATCAGGATAATTATATGGATTCCCTGGGAAGACTTCAGGATATGTTCTACCTTTATAAAAATGAATCATTGGATGAAATTACTGATGATGAACTGATTGAATTCATGAAGAACCAATTTGACGGACCGTGCCAGGGTTCTCTTGATCATCTGGAGGATACTGGATTGGAGGCTTTTGCCAGACGCATCCGCTCTGGATCAGATCTGTATGAGGAAGAAGACGATGAGTTTTGAGACGGAAGAGTTAATGCCAATCGTAGCAGAATTGGCAGATAAGTATACGGGAAAGGAAAGTACCTCCATTACCTATGAAAAAGCAAGGCAGCTCATGGAAGCGGTTCTGTACTGTATCCATGAGTACGAAGAAGATGCCAAAAAAGGGCAGGAACTTCTTTCTATGGATGGGAAGCCGGTGGCAAAAAGGGTCTATAGCCTGGGATATGAGACGGTGCTAAGGAATGTGAAGGAAACCCAGATTCTGTATAACAAAGTAATACCGGATTTTAAGTATTATGAAAACCGGTGTTATTACGATACGTTTGTCAAAGGAATCCCCTCTTTCTTTTTGTATTATGATCCCCGTTTCCAGCCTCAGAATCACCTTCTCACGCTGGATTATCCGGTTTTGTATCCAGTGTATCCTTTGCAGGGAATTGATGCCATAAGCGCTTTTGTGAAATGTGTCAGCCTGGAACAGGTTTTCCTTGGAAAATTACCGGATGAATACGTTCTCCATGTACTGAGAGCCTATTCCCCGGACCATGGGGATCTGATCATCAACCTTGCAGGCATTGTACTGCGGAATATTCTGGGCTGCCGAATGGCTGGTAAGAGGGTCAATACAGAGGGATATATCCCAGGGGAACTGGAACGGTTGATAGATTATGTAAATCTATACAATGCGGATTCCTTGGAGCAGGAGATGAAAGGACTGGTTGATGAACTGGTACAGTCCGGGTATGATGGTCTGGAGGAATTGGGTGATTATCTAAAGGCCGATCTGCATGATTATTGCTTTGAACTGAAAAATGCTGTGAAGAACCAGTGCGTGGATTCCATTCTCGCCATATAATGTAAAGCAAGGGGAAAACTTTTGAATTTCCGGATACCTTAGAAGTATATTCACGCATTTTTTCGGCAAAAGGGCAGGCTCGTAATTTTGTTACTAGCCTGTCCTTATCATTTACAATCATCGATTCATGGGAGGCAATCCTTCACACCTCTATTTTAAAGATTATCCGACAAAAACTTTTCCATGGTGGCTGCAGCTTCCGCCTCGTCCTCCCCCTCAAATGTGACGGTGATTTCTTCCCCCTGTCTGATAGCCAGGCTCATAATGCCGATAATGTTTGAAGCCTCTATCATTTTTTCGGGTTTTCCAATCATGGCTTTGCTATTAAAATTCTTTGCCAGCTTTGTCAGTAACCCTGCCGGTCGGGCATGTATGCCTAATTCATCCTTGATCGTGTATACGATGGTTTTCATATTGACTTGACCTCCTCGGTTTTTTTCGCGGTACTGCTCACCAGCTCATTTTCGCCAGCCGTTCCAGACAATCGGGACTTGTTCTTCCGGTTTCCGGATTAACCAGTGATGTATAGAGGTGGGGAATAATGGTTGTAGCGCCGCCATCGATGCAGGCACGTACAATTTCGTGCACATTTTCCATATCGATTCCGCCCGTTGGCTCGAATATGGTTATGCCCTCGTTTACCGCGGCACGAACCATGGCTTTCAGCTCATCAAGACATTTTAAACCGCCGATGGGATAGAATTTAACCGATGGCAAGCCGATATCAGCCATAAGCTTAGCGGCAAGCTCAGCGCTTACAGGCTCTTTTTTCCGGGAGCTTATGGCTCCGGTAGCCATGTAAACGATTCCAGGCTCACCGGCAGGTTCAATCAATGAGTTTACAATGAACTCACTTTTATGAATCTCCTGCAGGCGTCCCATTGTGTAGCCTGCGGCAGGGTAAACCTGATTGATATGGAACGGACATGTGCGGACCGAAACATCTGCCACACGCTTCCACATAGCGGGATCGCCCCCGCCTAGGCCAACCGAAGCACGCACGCCGTTTGCCTTAAATTCTTCTACTCTGGCAACGGCTTCGTCGTCAGTGGCAAAGTTTTTAACCATCACTCCAACCAACGTGCGTTCCGGAGCAAAACGGCTGATTTCAACGGCGTTCTCCAAATCCTTTGCTAAAACGTTAAAATAAATATTTATTGACATACGTTACCCCTCCAAAAGACAGCTCTTTATGCGGTCAATAATAATTTCCTCCTGTCCGTCAAACAGCGGACGGGGATCAATGGACAGAATGCCCTGATTTACATAGTAGTCGCGCACATAAATCGCAGGGTCTCCTTGTTTTAACAGTTCATTGAGCTTTGCGGCATTCATGCCTGTTTCGGAACCTACATGGATTTCAGCGCGGTAAATTTCCCGTCCAGCTTCATCCTGCGCTACCCGGCACTTAAGTCCTCTTACCTGTGCAAGCTCATCGCACATACGCTGCATGCGCTTTTTCTGGCCCTCCGGATTACCCTGGGCAGGGTCATACATTTCAAGTGCTGTAACGAGGCCCATCATAGCTTCTTTTGAAACCTTCATTGCACGGCCAACACCTTTGTACTGCATTTTACATGCCGCAATATAAGAGGATTTGCCGGCAATCAGACCGGACGTAGGTCCGGACAAAGCCTTTCCTCCGCTGTATAATACCAAATCTGCGCCCATGGAAACATATTTGCAAAAATCTTCTTCCGCAGCAGCATCGATGATAAGCGGCAGGTGATAATTTTTTGCAAGCTCCAGCATAGATTCGATGCTCTGCATGCCCTTTTGCACCGCATGGTGGCTTTTTACATAGAGTAAAGCTGCGGTTTTTTCATTGATTGCTGATTCTATGTTGTAAAGTTCCACCTTATTTGAACAGCCGGCTTCCACCGGAACTCCACCGCCCAAACGCAGCATCTGTGTTATGCTGCCTCCAAAGTTAATGGACTGGCCCTTTTGGAGTATAATCTCATTTTTAAGGCCCCTGGTGTCAGGAATACGCTCGATAAGCCCCAGATTGCAGCCTGCAATGCAGGCTGCTGTGGCAATTACCAGGCCGCTGGCTGCCCCGCAGGTGGGACAGCCGTCCTCAGCCCCGGTTTTCTGAGCGATAACCCTACCGGCGTGGTCCATTAGTTCTTCAATAACAACAAAATTCCGGAGCGCGCTCCCCACGCTCTTTACAACGGACTCGCTCACTGCACTGGCGCCGAGTATGGTCATCTTACCGTTGGCATTTATGACCTCCCGAAGCCCAGACTTGGCGTATATGTTCATATCATCGCTCCTTTTCTTCTTTAAGCCGGTGGCAGCGGGAAGAAGATACCCATAATCATAGCACCGATAATCGCGCCGCCGGCGATAGGTTTTTTAAGAGCGTAAAGAACTCCGGCGCCTATGATGGAACCGATGCCGATGGGGACTGAAGCACTGCATGCAGAGATAACAAGCAAAGGTCCAAGGAAACGCCCTGATGCATTACCGGCGCCCATCATTACATCTGCGCCAAAGGTAGAATTTGCCCGGCCAACCGTAAGTTTTTTAATAAGTACGACTACTGTACCCACAATAACCCCCAAAATCCCGCCGATGATCAGTGAGAGCGGGAAGCTGTCTAACGGAGCAGTTTTGCCCGATGCAAGCATAATGGCTGGAACCCCGATTCCAATACCGGTCTGCAAAGCTCCGCCGATATCAAGGATGCCAACCAGCGAACCTTCCAGCACCCGTGCGAATAAAAAGCTTGCTCCAAAAGCCGCAGCCGCGCCCAGGGCAGTGCTGTCCTCCAGTCCTGCTTTCAGCATAGCAACAACTGATACATCGTTAAATGCGCCTACGCCATAGGTCACGTACATATGTGTTCCGGCAAAGATAGCTGCTGCAAGAAGACCTACAAAGATCGGAAATGACCAGTCAGCATACCAGAAGTTTTCAAATCCAAAAAGTCCTTTTTTACCATCTGCTTTCTTGTTTGTTTCAGACATTTAAATACTCCCTCCTTATTTCGTCATTCCAAATACGCCGTGTAAGTTTGTCAGCCAGCCCGGAACTTCAAGATTCATCTGTGTAATGAGCTTCAAATCCACGCCACGGAAGAATGCGCTAAGTGCAAACAGAATAAAGACTGCTGCAAGCAAAGCCTTTGTCACCTTGTTCCATCCGCTGTCATCAACTCCCTTGCCGATAAGAATACCAAGTACTACACCCGGAACTGCATTACCCATGATGACCTGTGCAAGTCCGCCAAGGACAGTACCCCAGATACCGGAACGTCTGCCCGCATCCAAAGCAGCCAGCCAGAAAATTACCGGCATGACAGGGTTTATAAGCAGGTTGGCAGCAGGTACTAAAACCGCAACTGCGATGGTCTGAACTGAGGACGGAACTGCAACGGCTGTGGTATTTAAAAATGCAACGATCACCGCGCCGATGACTCCGCCTGCCAGTGCCATCTTACGAGGATCGTGAAGGGTTTCCTCCACATTTTTGTTTTTAATCATCAGGGCTGCAGCTGCCCAGTTCGGTATAATGCGGTGATCAATGTCCTGGGTAAGAGCACCTGCGCCCACGACGGATGCCCATGAATTGAAGAAAAATCCCAAACCAAACGAAAAGTGGGAGATAGGGTCGCCTTCGCAGGCATTTAGTTCTCCCAGAGTACGGAACGCGCCCATACCCTGCACGGACGGCGCATGGAACATACGCGCGGCACCGGCACCTATACCGATTCCAGCCAAACCACCGATGATAAGTGATTTGAAAAGTATTATCATTAACATAACATTCCTCCTGACTTTAAAGATCTTACCGGAAAATTGATTTGTTTGTTTTTTGCTTAAAGGGTATGCTATCCATTTTTATACATACCACCCGTACCCGTACACGCAGCCGCAGAAAGTATTCAAAGCGGGTTCTCCTAAAAAACAGGAATAGAAAACGCTCTGTATACTGTATTTCGTCGGCCTCTAAAACCTCTGCATCAAGCGGTTCTATGCGCAGCGGAGTGCCGCTAACCTCGTTTTTTAAATTAGAAAACGCTGCGTTTAAGGCTTGCTCCTTTGTCTGGCCTCTGCCTTCGATTTGCAGAGTCATTTCCCTTTCTTCGGTTATTGGCTTTGTCACAATGATCTACCCCTTTATTTTTGTCATTTCTTCTGTCAACCGTCGTCCCAGTTCTTCGATGTCCATGAACCCAAAGCCTAAAACACGCTTTCCGTTCCGAAGGGCCGTTATACCCTCGTCAACCGAACGCATTCCGTGCTCCGCCGGATATCCGTACTTGGATTGCGCTGTGATCGCTCCGGCGCCTCCGCTTCCGCAGAAGGATATGCCGATATCCGCGTTTTCCTTTCTCATTACATCGCCTAGCCTCATGTCAGCGCCCACACCGGGAATAACCACTGCGCGGCCACCCGCCGTTTCAACTCCCTTTGCCACGTTCTGACCCTTGCCCAAGCGGTCTCCGATAACTACTACAATTTGTTCCATAATCCTTTACCTCCTTTTTATGCTATATGCTTTCTTTGACTCCTTCAAAATGGATGGACAGCAGGTATTTTTCCTCGTCCGCAATTCCACCGACAACATCCACAATATTCTTTGACAGCATGATGGAATCGGCAGATACATCCCGAAACAACTCGGGGTCGATGTCGAGAATCTCGCCCGTTAAGCTGCGGTCAATCATTGCACATACATGGTTTACCAATGACTTCCATCTGTAATCTTCAAATGGAATACCGTCTGACCGGCATCTTTCTGCCAGCCATTCAATGACCGCCTGAGCTTTTTCAGGTTCTTTGCAAGCCTGTATGATTTGACGGATGTCATCACCCATTTTAAAATCAGAACTCATTGCCCCACACCTTCTTTCCCTTCATAATTGCGGCAACCGGCTTAAAATACCGGGTTACGCTTATTGCCTTTCCTTCGGAGTCCACGAGTTCCTTAGCCCCCTGATTTATTCTGAAAATTGTTAGGTCTGCAGGTTCTCCCAACTTGATGGCGGCGGGAGAGAGCCCTAAGAATTTGCGGGGCAAATCTGTTACCCGGCGTACCAGATCCTCTACGGTAAAGCCATAGGGCAGGAATTTTGTCATTGTGTCCATAAGGCTGCCAACCGGGCTTTCAAAATTTCTGCTGTATAAATCTGTGGATATTGTAAAATCAACCGGATAAATGCCCATGACCCGTGGAACCGTATCGGAAGAGAAGCTTGACGAGCCGTGGCCTACGTCAAACCTTACTCCCCTGCTTGCGGCTGAAACAAATTCTCTGGGGTAATCCGCTACGCCGCCTGCCTTACCATGGAAGCAGTGGGTTACGATGTCTCCCTGGCGGAGCAAATCAAGAACTTCATGAAGCTTTGGCGGCTGGTTTCCTATATGTATCATAAGCGGCAGACCCGATTTGTCGGAAAGCTCACGGGCATAGACGAGGGGATGGATTCCATTTTCCTTTACCACGGAACCGCTCATACGGACCTTAAGACCTACAATGTGACTTCCATGCTGTTTCTGAAAGCGCGAAAGCTCCTCCGGTGTCATTAAATCATCCATGTCAGCAAGCTCACTTAGTCCGGCGCAAAGACCGCTGCGGGCGATGTTTAAAAAGAATCGGACATCAGTGCTGTTTCTGTTTATGATTTCCTTTTCAAAAAAGTCGAAATCCTTTACGCCGGTGCTTCCTGCGTCAACGACCGTGAGCACGCCTTGACGTATGCCGATTTGATCCGCAGAAATGGAAATAGGGGCATGGTTTTCAAAAACATGGACGTGGCTGTCTACAAAACCTGGCGCAGCATAGCAGCCGGCGGCATCAAATACCGGAATATCCCCGATCCTGTCCGGCATCCCGGCAAAGCGTCCGTCTAAGATGCATAAATCCCTTTTTTGGGTTTTGCCAGCTGAAGGATCGATTACCTCTGCATGTTTGATAATCATGGTGTTTGTCATATGATCTCTCCTTGTTCCTTAAAGTAATAAGTGAGCGCCTGAATTTCATCAAGGGTTAAGAAAATTCCAACTTCAGACATTCTGTTTTTTAAGAGGCAGTCCAAAGGCCGTTCCTCTTTGGATTTGGCGGTAAACTGCTTGTCGAATACATAGCGGTTGGCAAGCAGCATGACATGTGCAAGAAAAGCGAGTTCCAGACCTTGCTTTACTGCGTAAACGGGATGTTCCTGAAGTACAGCATATATTTTTAAGCCTGCCAGAATGACTTCCTGGGAAACCTCCTCCTGCTTGTTGCTGTCCATGCTCAGGGTAACGGGCTGGCTGCTGTTGAGAATCTCGTTATCTTCCGTCCGGTCGTCAATAAGCTTACGGATGGACTCAATATCCGCCTTTGTGGGAAGGGGTTCTACAACTACCACAGGCACCGTTGCTTCTATGGGAAATATGCTTATGATAAAGTCAGGCTTCGAGTGCTCCACCACTTCGGTTACCTCTGAAAGAGAGCAGTGCTTTACGACTTCCAGGCGCCGGATCTCGGCTTCCAGCATTCTTTCTATAAGCTTTGCAGCTCCCCGTCCCGTAGCACATACGAATACGACCCTCATTTTCCGCCCGACACCCAAATTCTTCTGTGCCACCAGAAAATGCAGCGCAAGATAGGATATAAAAGATTCATTGGGAAACAGATACGCATCATCAATGTGATGCCTGCATACGGTCCTTATGCTCTTATAGAGATGGTAGTGGTTTTTGATAATCAGGTCATGGAAGGGGTTTCGGTCAGTATCATTTTTTTCGGTTGAAAACATATGGGAAAGGTCATGGCGCAGATGGTTTAAAAGTCTTGAATACAGCGTATTGTCTTCATAATACGGAAAGTTCTCCATGATGCTGACCTTCTGTATCAGGTCTACGCTTAACCCCGCAACATCTACCTGCATTTGTGTCTTCTGGTAACGTCCCTGTACATAATCGAATTCATCCTGCAATGTGGGAAGATTGTTTTTTTCATAAACCTCGCACCAATAAAGTGAAAGTCCACTTTCATCCTTTAACGCCTCCTGCATGGAATCCCCAATGTATTTCTTTATGCGAACTCTGGCCAGGCTGACCAGCAGGCGGGTTACCATGATCACGATATTTTCCTCCAGAAGCACCGAACCATGGTCGCGGTATGCACGGATCATCATTTCCTCAACCACTTTATAATCTCCGGCAGAGACTCCGCTTAACTGTAAGGGCGGCGTTTCCTTTGAGATACCGTCCTTTATTCTGTCAATCATTTTGTAGATATCATAAACTGACATACTGTCGCGCAAAAGCTTCTCAGCCAGAGAACGCAGAGCGATTTCCGAGCCGTCTAAGCGATAGCCGAGACGCACCTGCCTTTTAAAAAACAGTCCGCTGCCTTCAAGAAAAACATTCACATAGTCCATGTCGCTTAAGATTGTGCCGCGGCTTACATTAAGCTCTTCTGCAAGCACGCCTGCGGTAATATAACCTTCGCGGAACAGAAGCTGCAGCAAAATATGCCTGACCCGGGTTTCCTGGCTAAGATGGATGTTTATTTTCTGCTGCTGTGAAAGCTCGGCAAGGGCATGTTCTCTCTGTTGTTTCATACAATTCACCCAAATGCCTTTGCCGGGACTTGAACAATACTCAATGCCTTGTTTCTTAAAAAAGAACTTTATATTTTCCAAATCGTATTGTACGGTCCGGGAGCTTACCTGGAACTCGTCAGCTAAATCCTTGATTCGAATGCTGCCCTTGGCGGACAGTATTTTGCCTGCAACTTGAATTTCCCTGCCTGTAAACACCTGCATCCCCCTTTTCCCATCTTGTTTCCTTCCTCCAAGTACCATGCAAAACGACCGATTAATCTGGATAATTTCATAAATTAACCGTAAATATTACCATATACTACTTATGTCATGTAGTATAGCAACATTATCGGGCAAAATAAAGAACAATTTGCTTCACTCTACTTAGTGCAGAGATTTGACAATTAGTATAAAATGTATATTTTATACGAAAGTTTTTTGTATATGTTGCCATGTATTATCGTGGAAGTCTACTCTGGATATTTTCCTGTGCCAGACCGTTTCCAGGATTTTTACAATAAAAAAGATACCGGGAAGATCGTTCGATTCTTCCCGGTATCTTTTTTATATCGTCTCTGATGGATTTTCCCCTCTGCGCATATTTTTCTGGGCAGTAGAGAGCATCAGCTTGATTCGGTTTAACTGGTTTACCTCGCTTGCGCCGGGATCATAATCCACGGCAATGATATTAGAGTCAGGATAAGCTTTCCGCAACTCCTTAATGACGCCCTTTCCAACGATGTGGTTGGGGAGGCAGCCAAAGGGCTGGGTGCACACGATATTATTGGTGCCGCTGTGGATCAGCTCCAGCATTTCTCCAGTCAAGAACCAACCTTCGCCGGTCTGGTTTCCGATGGATACAAATTCCTTTGCCATATCCGCCAGATTTCCGATGTGGGCCGGGGCTGTGAAGTGTTTGCTCTTTAACAGCTCCTTCTTTGAAGTCCTGCGGAAATATTCAAGCAGGGAGATCCCCATATTGGATAAGGCTGCGGTGGTTTTTTTGCCGCCTAATTTCTGGGCCTTAAAGTTATTGTTGTAGAAGCAGTATAAAAGGAAGTCCATCAGGTCCGGCATAACAGCTTCTGCACCTTCTGATTCCAGCAGCTCTACAATGTGATTGTTAGCCAGAGGTGAAAACTTAACAAGGATTTCTCCTACGATTCCTACCTTGGGCTTCTGAACGGCAGTTCTTGGAAGATTGTCAAAATCCCTGATAATTCCCTTTATGTTACGGGAGAAGGTCATCATGTCCGGAGATTTCCTGGACAGGGATTCGATGCACACCTCTTTCCATTTGTCATGAAGGGAGTTGGCTGAGCCTGGTACCTTCTCATAGGGGCGTGTTGCATATAACACTCTCATAAAGACGTCGCCGTATACCACTGCCTGCATGGCCTTTGTCAGCATGGGCAGAGTGATGGTGAATCCAGGGTTCGACTCCATGTTGTTTGCATTGACGGAAATGACCGGGATATGCCCCATATCTGCTTTCTCCAGGGCGCGCCTGATGAAGCCGATATAATTGGAAGCCCGGCATCCGCCTCCGGTCTGGCTCATGAACACCGCAGTGCGGTCTAAATCGTATTTACCGGAAAGAAGTGCATCCATGATTTGGCCTACCACGATTAGGGACGGGTAGCAGGCATCGTTGTTTACGTATTTTAACCCGGTATCAATGGCAGAGCGGTTGTCGTTTTGAAGGACCTCCACCCGGTAGCCAAAGGAACGGATGGCTGGTTCAATTAAATCAAAATGAAGGGGAGACATCTGAGGACACAGGATGGTGTAATCCTTCTTCATCTCTTTGGTAAACATAATCCTATGATAAGCGCTGGAAACTACCTTTTGCTCGTAGTGGCGTTTGTCACGCACCCGCAGCGCCGCAATCAGGGAACGAATGCGGATCCTGGCAGCTCCCAGGTTATTGACCTCATCGATCTTTAAAACCGTATAGATCTTGCCGGAGCCGGTTAAGATGTCATTAACCTGGTCTGTGGTAACGGCATCCAGACCGCAGCCAAAGGAATTCAGCTGGATCAAGTCCAGGCGGCTCTCTTTTTTTACAAGAGCGGCGGCCTGGTAAAGCCTGGTGTGGTACATCCACTGGTCAGTAACCACCAGAGGGCGTTCAATTT
This sequence comes from Lacrimispora sphenoides, assembly GCF_900105215.1. Taxonomy (NCBI): domain Bacteria; kingdom Bacillati; phylum Bacillota; class Clostridia; order Lachnospirales; family Lachnospiraceae; genus Lacrimispora; species Lacrimispora sphenoides. Next base: position 2,273,704 of record NZ_FOIP01000001.1, read on the forward strand.
CAGCCAGATGGGAAATGGAATCCTCCGTAAGCACTGCAAATCCATAGGAAGTGATAAGTTCCGGGATGCCGTGGTTGATTTCCGGATCCACGTGATAGGGGCGGCCCGCCAGCACGATACCATGCCGGTCATTGTCTTCCAGCCACTTTAAAGTTTCCTCGCCCTTTTTCTCCATATCGGACCTGGAAGCCATGAGCTCCGCCCAGCCCTTCCCGGCGGCAGCAGCAACTTCAGACGCTGGAATCTGGAATTCCTTAACAAATACCTCTGTTAAGCGTCCGGTAAGTATTTCTTCATTGGTAAAGGCCATGAACGGGTTCAAAAAGCGGATATTTTCCGATTTAATACCTTCCACGTTGTTTTTAATGTTCTCTGCGTAGGAGGTGACAATGGGACAGTTAAAATGGTTTCCTGCACCAGGGGTTTCATTCCGTTCATAGGGAATGCAGGGATAAAATATGGTTTTAATTCCCTGTTTGATCAGCCATTCAATGTGTCCGTGGGCGATCTTTGCCGGATAGCATTCCGATTCGCTTGGTATGGATTCAATGCCCAGTTCATAAATCTTTTTGGTGGACTGAGGGGAAAGCACGGTACGGAATTTCAGTTCCTTAAAGAAAACAGCCCAGAAGGGGTAGTTTTCATACATGTTTAGGACCCTGGGAATGCCGATGGTACCCCGCTCTGCAAGATCCGGGCTAAGGGGCTCGTAATCAAACATACGGCGGTTTTTGTAATCAAAGAGGTTTGGTATTTCCCTCTTTGCTTTTTCCTTGCCAAGGCCTCGTTCACAGCGGTTTCCCGTTATAAACTGACGCCCTCCGTCAAAACGGTTAACGGTAAGCACACAGTTGTTGGTACAGCCCTTGCACCGGGCCATGGAGGTTTCGTAATGCAGTCCCAGAATTTTATCCAGGCTCAGCATGGTGGTTGTTTTGGATTCCTCATAGCGTTCTCTTGCGATAAGAGCAGCACCAAAGGCTCCCATGATGCCTGCAATATCAGGCCTGATGGCTTCGCAGCCTGCGATCTTTTCAAAGCTTCTTAAAACGGCGTTGTTGTAGAAGGTACCGCCCTGGACCACCACATGCTGGCCTAAATCAGAAGCATTTGTAATTTTTATTACTTTAAACAGGGCGTTTTTAATGACTGAATAAGCAAGCCCTGCAGAGATATCGGATACCTCGGCCCCTTCCTTTTGGGCCTGCTTTACGTTGGAATTCATGAATACCGTGCATCTGGTCCCTAAGTCGGTGGGGTTCTTGGCAAACACGGCTTCCTGTGCAAAATTCTCTACCTGGTAGTTTAGAGAGTTGGCAAAGGTTTCGATAAAGGAGCCGCAGCCCGAGGAGCATGCTTCGTTTAACTGAACGCTGTCCACGGTGCCGTTTTTAATGCGGATGCATTTCATATCCTGACCGCCGATATCCAAGATGCAGTCTACCTTTGGTTCAAAGAAGGCGGCCGCATAGTAGTGGGAGATGGTCTCCACCTCTCCTTCATCAAGCAGGAATGCTGATTTTAAGAGGGCTTCACCGTATCCAGTCGAACAGGACCATACGATCTGGCTGTCCTTTGGCAATTGCTCCTTGATTTCACCCATGGCCCGGATCGCTGTTGCAAGCGGACTTCCATTGTTGCTGCTGTAAAATTTATATAACAGGGTGCCGTCTTCGCCTACAAGAGCCACCTTTGTGGTGGTGGAGCCTGCATCGATGCCTAAAAAGCATTTTCCATGGTAGGAGGATAAATCACTGGTTTTAACGCAGTGGCTGTTGTGACGGTCTATGAATGCGTCAAAATCAGCCTGATCCGCAAACAGGGGTTCCATGCGCTTTACTTCAAATTCCATTCGGATGCCGGAAGATAAGCGGCCGATCAGTTCCTTAAGGGAGATCTCCCCTCCTTGTGTTTCCTCTGCATTCATGGCCGCACCTGTGGCAGCAAATAAGTGGGAATGCTCCGGAGCGATGATCTCATCTCCAGATAAATGGAGGGTGCGGACAAATGCCTTCTGAAGCTCCGGTAGGAAATGGAGCGGGCCGCCTAAGAAGGCCACATGGCCCCTGATGGGCTTTCCGCATGCCAGACCGCTGATGGTCTGATTCACCACTGCCTGAAAAATGGAAGCAGCAAGATCTTCTCTGGTAGCCCCTTCATTGATGAGCGGCTGGATGTCCGTTTTAGCAAATACGCCGCAGCGCGCGGCAATGGGGTAAATGGCCTTATAATTGGCCGCATAATCATTTAAACCGGAGGCATCGGTCTGTAAAAGCGCTGCCATCTGATCGATAAAGGACCCGGTGCCGCCGGCACAGATCCCGTTCATACGCTGGTCAATGCCGCCGGTGAAGTAAATAATTTTTGCATCTTCTCCGCCGAGTTCGATTGCCACGTCGGTCTGTGGGGCATAATCCTTAAGAGAGGTTGCGACCGATACTACCTCCTGGACAAAGGGAACCTTTAAATGCTTGGACAGAGTTAATCCACCAGAGCCTGTGATGGCAGGGCGTATTTCTATAGGGCCCAACTTATCAAAGGCCTTCTTTAAAAGGCCTGCCAGTGTTTCCTGTATGTTTGCAAAATGCCGCTCATAATCAGCGAACAAGATCTCATGGTCTTCGTTTAATACAGCTATTTTAACCGTTGTTGAACCGATATCGATTCCTAGTGTGTGATATGTAATCATATGTGCGGGGTATCCCCTGCCTCCTTTTGTGTAAAAGTAAGTTGCTGACTCACCGAACATCAGTTTAACATAAAATAAGAAATAATACAATTGCCATAACATGCTAAAAAAATGTTAATTCTAGTAAAATTTGTTTAAGTTAACGAAAAGAGGTTCCTTTTCATTTGACAAAAATGGCCTGGGAAATTATAATGTATAAGTCAAAGTCTGCCAACGTTTCTATTTAGATTTTTCAGTGAAAGAGAGAAATGCTATGATTCAGATTTATAAAACAGAAGACGGCCTGATTCAGCAAAAGGATGAGCTTTCTCCCGGTTCCTGGATCGCCCTTACAAATCCTACTGCCACAGAGATCCTGGAAATCGCCAACACCTGTAAAATCGATCCCGATGACTTAAGGGCTCCTCTTGATGAGGAAGAACGTTCCCGTATCCAGACGGAGGATCATTACACGCTTATCCTGGTGGACGTTCCCACCGTAGAGGAACGCGGCGGCAAGGACTGGTATGTTACCATACCAATGGGTATCATAACGACAGAAGATGCAATCATTACAGTCTGTCTGGAAGAGACTACAGTTCTTAATGCATTTATGGATGGCAGGGTGAGGGATTTCCACACCTATATGAAAACCCGGTTTATCCTGCAGATTCTTTATAAGAATGCATCTTTGTATCTGCAATATTTAAGGATTATTGATAAAAAGAGTGGGGAGGTGGAAGAGAAGCTTCATAAATCCACTAAAAACCGGGAACTTATCGAGCTGTTGCAGCTGGAAAAGAGCCTTGTATACTTTACCACATCTTTACGCTCCAATGAGATGGTGCTTGAAAAACTGATGAGAAACGAAAAAATCAAGAAGTACCCCGAGGATACGGAGCTTCTGGAGGATGTCATCGTAGAAAACAAGCAGGCGATCGAGATGGCAAACATCTACAGCGGGATTTTAAGCGGGACCATGGACGCATTTGCTTCCGTTATATCCAATAACCTAAATATTGTAATGAAGTTTCTGGCAACCATCACCATTGTTATGTCCATACCAACTATGGTGGCAAGCTTTTACGGAATGAATGTTAATTCCCTTGGCATGCCTTTTGCGGATAATCCTCATGGCTTTATCATCGTTTTAGGTCTGACTCTGGCCCTGACGCTGATTGTAGCGTGGATTTTTTCTAAAAAGGATCTGTTTTAGCTTTAGCAGAGAAGAGGAGACACCCTGGGGGTATACCTTTATGCCCAAAAAGCGTGGGCAGAAATGAGGAAAGCATGAAGTTTTTTTATAATTTTGAACACAGATTCAGAAAGTATGCGATTCCGAATCTGATGTACTATATCATCGGTATGTATGGTGTGGGACTCTTAATGGAGATGCTCGCACCGGGATTTTACTGGCAGTACCTGTCCCTTGACGCTGGGAAGATACTTAGCGGCCAGGTGTGGAGAATAGCCACTTTTATGATTTATCCGCCGGGAGGCGGCACGTTCTTAAGCCTGATCAGCATGTATTTGTATTACATGCTGGGAGTAAACTTAGAGAGGATCTGGGGAGCATTCCGTTTTAATGTCTATTTCTTCATGGGAGTCATCGGTCATGTGGCGGCGGCGCTGATCGTGTATGTTTTCATGGGAAAGACGGTATATCTGACAACGGAATTTCTCAATTATTCCCTGTTCTTTGCCTTTGCCGCCACATTTCCGGATTTGGAATTCCTTTTGTTTTTCGTGATTCCTATAAAAGCCAAATGGCTGGCCATCTTTAACGGAATCTATTTCCTGTATGGCTTTATCACTGGCAATATAGCGACCAGAGTCACGATATTCATGTCCTTATTGAACTTTATCATCTTTTTCGTTTTGACACGGAATTTAAGCCGGTTCAATCCAAAAGAGATCAAAAGAAAGCAAAATTTTAATAAGCAGATGAAGATAAAGCCCCAGGGCTGGACACACCACCGGTGTGCCGTTTGCGGGCGGACCGAAAAGGATTCCCCAAACCTGGAATTCCGTTATTGTTCAAAATGCGAAGGCAGTTTTGAATACTGTTCTGAGCATTTGTATACACATAAACATGTAACACCGTCCAACCCCACAACCGGTGATACGACCAACTAGCTACGGAGGATAACGATGAAGAGAACCAAGATTATTTGCACCATGGGACCTAATACCAACGATTACGCAATGATGAAGGCACTTGCCGAGCACGGCATGGATGTTGCCAGATTCAACTTTTCACACGGTGATTACGAGGAGCAGAAGATGCGCCTTAATTTACTGAAGAGCATCCGTGAGGAACTTGACCTTCCGATTGCAGCACTTCTTGACACAAAAGGACCGGAGATCCGTACCGGACTTTTGAAGGACGGCAAAAAGGTGAATCTGAAAGAGGGAGAAATCTATATCCTGACAACAGAGGAAATCGTTGGAGATGAAACAAAAGGACATATTAACTATGATGGCCTGAATGAAGATGTAGTCCCAGGAAACCGTATCCTCATTGATGATGGCCTGATTGAACTGGAAGTCATCGAGGTAAAGGGCAAAGAGATTACATGCAAAATCATTAACGGCGGCGAGCTGGGAGAGAGAAAAGGCGTCAATGTTCCTAATGTTAAGGTAAAGCTTCCGGCGCTTACTGACAAGGATAAAATGGACATAAAATTTGGTATCGAGCAGGGCTTTGATTTCATTGCAGCTTCCTTTGTACGTACCGCTGATGCCATTTGCGAAATTAAGAAAATCCTGGATGAGCATGGTTCCAACATGGCCGTTATTGCCAAGATCGAAAATGCGGAAGGCATTGAAAATCTGGATGATATCATCGAAGCCAGCGACGGCATCATGGTTGCCCGCGGCGACATGGGAGTTGAGATCCCGGCCCAGGAGGTTCCATTCATTCAGAAGAGTATCATCGAAAAATGCAATGAAGCCTGCAAACCTGTTATTACGGCAACCCAGATGTTAGATTCCATGATCCGCAATCCTCGCCCAACCAGAGCAGAGGTAACGGACGTGGCAAATGCAGTTTATGACGGAACAGATGCAGTAATGCTTTCCGGCGAGACTGCTATGGGTAAATATCCGGTTGAGGCTCTTTCCATGATGGCTTCCATCGTAGAGGAGACAGAAAAGCATCTGGATTACAGCGCATACAGAGAACGTAAGGTTTCTGCTGTTAATGTGCATAATGTATCCAATGCAGTATGTTATTCTTCCGTTTCCACAGCTCATGATCTGGGTGCCAGTGTGATCGTTGCGCCAAGCATCACTGGCTTCACTACAAGGATGTTATCCAAATGGAGACCGGAAAGCCTGATCATCGGCCTGTCCCCAAGTGCTTCCGCCCTTCGCCAGATGCAGTTATACTGGGGCGTAAAGCCATTCCACGGAAAGCGTGCAGAATCCACTGACGTTTTGATTTATTCCTCCATGGAGCTGTTAAAGTCAAAAGGCATTGTTAAGGAAAATGAAACGGTAGTAGTAACTGCCGGTGTGGTGAATCCGGTAAGAAAAAATGAACCGGCAGCACATACCAACATCATGAGGGTCGTAACCGTAGATTAAGGGATGCCCGTGAGCGAGTAAAACCGCAGGTTTTAAAAGCGCACACCGCAGATTACATCTGCTATGAATAATTATACAAGAAAAGTGTAGACAAAGGAGTCTATCCCCGGTACAATGTAGCTTACAGCAGATGTGCCGGAGACAGGCTCTTTTTGCATATGGTAAGCTACGAGAGGAGAGGAAAGCTATGGACAAGAGACCATTTGTTACAAAGGAAAAGTTAGAAGAGATCGCGAGAGAGTATCCAACGCCTTTTCATTTATACGATGAAAAGGGAATCAGGGAGAATGCCCAGAAGTTAAAGGAGGCGTTTTCCTGGAATAAAGGGTACCGGGAGTATTTTGCGGTTAAGGCCACGCCCAATCCATTTATCCTGAATATTTTAAAGGATTATGGGTGCGGAGCGGACTGTTCATCCATGACAGAGCTTATGATGTCTGATTGTCTTGGCTTTACCGGCTCTGATATCATGTTTTCATCCAATGACACGCCTGCCGAGGAATTCCAGTATGCGGACAAAATCGGCGGTATCATCAATCTGGACGACATCACTCATATAGAATTTCTTAAAAAAGCCATCGGGCATATTCCGGAGACCATCAGCTGCCGATATAATCCGGGCGGTATATTTAAGATCAGCAATGACATTATGGATAATCCGGGAGATTCCAAATATGGGATGACGACCGAGCAGATGTTTGAGGCCTTCCGTATATTGAAAAGCAATGGAGCCAAAAACTTCGGAATTCATGCATTTTTAGCGAGCAACACGGTTACCAATGAATATTATCCTCTTCTTGCAAAGGTGCTTTTCGAGCTTGCGGTAGAGCTTAAAAAGGAGACGGGCGCCCATATCTCTTTCATTAACCTGTCAGGAGGAATCGGAATTCCTTACCGTCCGGGGGAGGAGTCTAATGACATCAAGGCCATCGGTGAAGGGGTCAGAGCGGTTTATGAAGAAATTCTGGTGCCGGAAGGAATGGGAGATGTGGCAATTTACACAGAGCTTGGACGCTTCATGCTTGGGCCTTACGGCGGACTCGTAACAAGGGCTATTCATGAGAAGCATACCCACAAGGAATACATCGGCGTTGATGCCTGTACGGTAAATCTGATGAGACCGGCTATGTATGGCGCTTACCATCATATCACTGTTATGGGAAAAGAGGGAGATGTGTGCGGCCATAAATATGATGTGGTGGGATCTCTCTGTGAAAATAATGACAAATTCGCCATTGACCGGAACCTGCCTGAGATATCCGTAGGCGATCTGCTTTTCATTCACGATACGGGAGCTCATGGCTTTGCCATGGGATATAATTATAATGGGAAATTAAAGTCTGCGGAGCTGCTCTTAAAAGAAGATGGATCCGTTCAGATGATCCGCAGGGCGGAGACTCCCAGGGATTATTTTGCCACCTTTGATTTTTGTGACGTGCTGAAGGATATGAAATATTAATACTTTCGTAAGAAATTATAAAAGAAGGAGAGATGGTTTCCGGAGATTCAGGAAACTTCTCTCCTGTTTTTTACCCGCAAACCGTGTATTATCTTAATTTGGGCAGAAAAATCCCTGTGCCACATGACACAGGGGAGATTTTTCTTAGGATTTTCGGATTTCAAAAAGGGTGAAAGGATAATTGATACATTGTGCATTTCTTATGGTATTAGTATAACACACCGCCTCGAGAAAAGTTTGTATATTGTTTGAATAGATTATGAAGATTTTCTTAATTCAATCTTCACGAGGAAAAATCAGATGTTGATAAAATTGCAAAAAAATCTGGACTCTCCCTCATGAACTATTTGAAAAATAACAGGTATTACGCAACTAGTAACATAAATATGACCAATTAGTGGCATTATTCGGAAAGGTCCATGCCATTAATTTGAAAAGAGTTTGTCTGCATTGTGGGTTCCGTATTTTTCATCGTTTATACGTTCTTTTACAGGAATCCATGATTCCAGATCAATGTCATACAGGTTAGCGAGCGCAAGAGTATAGTACAGGACATCATAGAGTTCTTCTTCAATACTGCTCTTAAAAGAAGTCTCATTGGAAGGAGTTGTATTCTCGCGTATCGCACTTTAGCATAAGAAAATTATCGAAATTTGTAGGTGATATTTACTTTCTTTCGGCAAACCTTGGTATATAATATTAATATGGAGGTGAAAGATATAATGGGTAGAACTTGGCATTTATTTCCTGGTACTTACAGAAATAAAAGTATAAGGAATTGTTTAAGGGGACTAGAAAGCAATGAAGATTATACAATATTTTATGATGATGGAATCTTCCAGTTTGAACGGAAAAGAGGAAGTAAAAAAATTGTTTGTGAGATTAGTGTAGGTGCGTTTTATGACATTTGCAATGGCTTATATGATAAAACAGAAATTAATAATCGAATAAATGATTTTATTCTGCAGCAATTATATCTAAAAGGTGTTGAATTAGAGTAGGTGGAATCCAACAGTCCCCATTTACTTTTGGAAACATCTGTCGAAATTAAGTCGATGGGTGTTTATTTCCCGTTCTTCTTCTTTTACATAAAAAAGGAGCCCTCCATGTTAGCGTTTTAACCAACATTTTGGGTTCACTTCAATTCCGGACCCGGAAGAAAATACTAAAAGATAATGGAGCGTGCCAGTCTGGTGAGCACTTCCTCGCATCTTAAGATATCTTCACAGGGGACAAATTCATCTGGCTTATGGGCCAGTTCCAGGTCTCCGGGACCATAGGACATGCAGTTGGGATTGTGAAGCTTACCAGCGATGACGGCGGTGTCGGTGTACCCGGGGAAATAGGAAACAGGGACCGTTTTTCCTGTAGTTTCCTCTGCTGCGGCTTTCAGGGCTTTTAATAAATAGGAGTTTTCATCCTTTTCGATGAATGGCCTGTCTCCTGTGATCTCATAAGAAGAGGTGATCCCTGGAACAGCGATCGCAGCTTCCCGGATAGCCTGTTCCACAATGGAGATGGCAGCAGCTGTATCTGTAGGAGGCACCAGGCGCATGTCGATCCATACTTTGCATTGGTCAGGAACCACATATGGGCGGTATCCTCCTTCGATCTGGCCGAATGTGACGGTAGATATGCCCAGATCCTCATGAGTGGGGCATTCTCCGATCCGGCGGCGTATGGAAGATATGATCTCGGCCATAGCGGCAATGGCGTCGGCCCCCTTCCAGGGAGTGCTCGCATGGGCGGTCACTCCTGTAACGGTGACTTCAAACCAGGTACGCCCTTTATGAGCAACCTGGATCTGTCCGTTTGTTGGCTCTGTATCCAGAACAAAGCTTTTTTTAGTCACCCAGCCTTCTTTTATCACATCCTCAACTCCCCGCATGAAATCTTCTTCATCAACAGTGCCGATGAAAACAAAGGAATGCCTGGGGATTTTTCCGGAAGCCGCCGCCTCTGCCATGGCGGAAAAGGCGGAGAGAGCGCAGGCCAGTCCGGATTTCATGTCACAGGCTCCCCGGCCATAAATCCTTCCATTAATAACCTCCGCTCCAAGAGGGGCGGTTGTCCAGCCGTCTCCAATGGTTACCGTATCCATGTGGCAGATATAAACAAGAGCAGGGTCGTCGATTTCTCCTTTAATTTTTGCCATAATATTATAACGGCCCGGCAGGACCTCTTTTTTTATGACAGGGACAGACAGGGAAGATAGCCGGTTAAAAATATATTCGGCAATATTTTTTTCGTATGCACCGGGATCCGTACTGTCGATGCGGATCAGGTTCTGTGTCAGCAAAGTGGCATCGGATCGATGATTTTCCATAATAATAATCTCCTTACTTGTTATTCTATATCCATTATAGGAACGGACAAGCAGAATGTAAATGGTATTTGACTAAAATCTCCTTCGTATTTTTGAGGAAAAGAAACCACATGAGCCAAACCGGAATATCTTAATAAAAAAGGAATCAGGTAATGGACTGTGAATCATGTGAGAGAAGCAATACACTGTGATGCTGCCCATCATATGGGCTATACAGGGCGTGGGATTGGAGTTGCAGTTCTCGATACGGGGATTTATCTTCATGAGGACTTTGAACATAGAATGGCGGCTTTTGTAGATATTGTACACCGCAGAAGGGATACCTATGACGATAACGGTCACGGGACTCATATATCAGGAATCATTGGAGGCAGCGGCATCGCTTCCGGAGGAATGTATATGGGCATTGCACCAGAGTGTCATATCATTATGCTTAAGGTATTGGATAAAAAAGGGAATGGCTATGCTTCCGATGTGCTGGCCGGACTTAAATGGATTCGTGATAACAGAGAAAGGTATGGGATCAGGATTGTAAATATTTCTGTTGGTTCCTTTTCGAAAAAGGGGATGACAGAGAATTCTGTTCTCGTGCGAGGAGTAAATGCGGCATGGGATGACGGGCTGGTGGTCTGTGTGGCTGCAGGAAACATGGGACCAGGCATGAATACGATCACAACTCCTGGAATCAGCCGGAAGGTGATTACTGTGGGGTGCTCAGATGACTATAAAGAAGTTAATGTAATGGGAAACCGGATGATTGATTATTCCGGAAGAGGTCCCACCGGTGCCTGCATCTGCAAACCGGAAATCATCGCTCCGGGGGCAGGGATTATCAGCTGCGCCAACGAATCAGGGCAATACCTTGCCAAAAGCGGAACCTCAATGTCGACACCCCTGGTTTCAGGGGCAATTGCGCTTCTTCTTCAGAAATATCCCTATATGACCAACCGGGATGTGAAACTGATGTTAAGAGAGCGGGCAGTGGATCTGGGTCTTCCCATAAATCAGCAGGGCTGGGGGATGCTTGATTTGGAGAGGCTTTTGATGTAATAGAAGAATGATATGAATATTATCAGGGCTTCTGCGAGAAAATTTGACCCGTGGAGGCCCTGATATTTTAGTCGATAATTTTTGGAACTTTGAGTTATAACAGCCAATACACGGCTCTTACCCCTATAAAAAGGCCCTCAATTGCTTCACTGCCCTTGGAAGGCCCTTAATGGCAGGAATAAAAATGTATTCCTCAGACGGCTATGTTTGAGTTAATGTATGCTATTTTGCTTGTAAATCACGCCATTTTATACCCAGCTCTGGTGGAGAATATGTCTTCATTTTGTCCAACAGATGGTTGGGATCGCTGTCTGCCAGAAGGAGCTTTTTGTTAGAGTGGTCCATAAACCCTTCTTGTATCGCTCGATCAATCATGTCAATAAGGGGGTCAAAGAAATGGGCCACATTCAAAATCCCCACTGGTTTACTATGAATCTTTAGCTGTGCCCAACTAAGTGTTTCCAATAACTCTTCATATGTTCCAACACCCCCGGGCAGCGCAATAAAACCATTAGACAAATCTGCCATTTTTTTCTTTCTCTCATGCATATCTGCAACTTCAATAAATTGAGTAAGATTCACATTTGCAATTTCTTTGGGGAAAAGTCCTTTCGGCATCACACCTATAACCTTGCCATTATTTTTAAGTACCTGATTGGACAATTCCCCCATTAAACCTACATTAGAGCCGCCATAAACCAAATCGATTTTGTTTTGTGCCAGTATTTCTCCAAGCTGCAATGCAGCCTTTTTATATTCAGGGCTATTGCCGAAATTAGAACCTGAATAAACGCATATTCTATTCAATGCTTATCCTCCTCTTACTTATCTGAAATTTTTGTATCATAGCTACCCCTGCTATAAGTAAATTTGAACGGGGCTGCCCATTAAATCCCACTTGCAATGTCAAATCCATCCCAGATACCAACGAAAGAAAATAGTACAGGAATACCACCTTTACGCATCCTTTGTGACATTCTATTGACGCTACTGTATGCTCATATTATAATAAAAAAGAAGGTATAAGTAAAATTGCAAGTTAGTATAGGAGGTATATTAAAATATTATATGTTAATAAATTTAGAACTTTATAGAATTTTCTACACAACTGCAAAACTTGGGAGCATCTCCAAAGCGGCAAAAGAATTATATACGTCACAACCCGCATTAAGCCAGGCGATTAAGCAGCTTGAGCAAAAGCTGGGCGGAGAACTGTTTTATAGAAATGCCAGGGGTGTTTCCCTGACCCTTGAGGGTGAAGTCTTATATCGATATATTGAACAAGGTTATAGCTTAATACAGGCTGGGGAACACAAGTTTTCCGAACTTAAACAAATGACGTCAGGACAGTTGAGATTAGCAGTTTGCAGCGCAGTTTGCAAATATGATTTACTGCAATATGTCAGTCAATATAATCTTAACTATCCTGACGTATATATATATATTAAAGACGAACCAAGCTATGAAATAGCCCGCTTATTGGACATGGGAAAAATTGATATAGGTATCATTAACCCTCACAATCTTGACAGTGGTAAATTCGATACAATTAAAACTTTAGAAATGCATGACTGCTTTGTTGTCGGTGAAAAGTATAAAGCTTTATATGACGAATCGATTTCTATTCATATGCTATCTCAAAAATACCCGTTTATCATGCTTCAAAAGGGAGGCAGCACAAGAGCATATATTGATGAATATTTTTTATCTCATGGAATTAATTTAGCTCCACAAATTGAATTAAGTAACTTGGATTTGATAATTGAATTCACGATCAAAGGGTTGGGTGTAGCTTGTGTCATAGAAGAACATGTACAAAAGGAATTAAAAAGCAATTCCCTGTTTAAGCTTAATATTCAGGAAAAGCTGCCTCCCCGAAGTTTAAGGGTTATCGTTAAAAAGGATATGCCGCTTTCCACGGCGGCCAGTAAATTTATAGACTTGATGGGTGTATAAAAATTCTAAGCATTCTATTACTCCTGTTTTGATTGACAGAATTTCATCGCATACAGAGTGCCATGGCTTCTTGACAGCGGTTACGTTCGGGAAATAAAGCATTGTACGAGCCATATATTATAAGAGGACCATGCATGTTATGCGTCCAAATATTAAGGAGAATAACAATGAAATATAGAAAAGAGCCCGAACTGACTGGACGGATTGTTTTACCAAATGATCCGCAGTACAACTCCGCCCGTCAGGAATTCAATACGTTTTTTAATAAATTTCCACTGGTTATTGTATTCGCAAAGGAAACACAGGATGTCATCAATGCCATACGCTGGGCGCGTTATACCGGAGTACCGCTCCGAATGCGCTCTGGACGCCACAACTATGAGGGTTTGTCTGCGCTGAATGGCGGGCTTATCATCGATGTCAGCGAAATGAAACAACTGGAGATAAATCGCAAAAAAGGCACAGTCACACTCCAGACAGGGCTTCGGAATGTTGAAATTATAGAAGAACTTGGTTCACAGGGTTTAGTCGTTCCGCCGGGGTTATGCCCCACCCCTGGTATTGCTGGCGTTACCTTGGGCGGTGGGCATAGCAGCCTTTCCAGACCTTGGGGGCTTGTTATTGACAATCTTCTGGAGGCAGAATTGGTAGACGCAGATGGCTGTGTGCTGCATGCAAGCGCCGACCGCAACCCAGACCTGTTTTGGGCCCTGCGGGGTGGTGGCGGAGGTAACTTTGGGGTTTGCACTTCCTTCCGTTTTCGTACACACGAAATCGATACGGTGGCTTATGCTGCAATCAACTGGGAACTAGAAGACTTAAAGCCGGTGCTAAAGACCTGGCAGGAATACACGCTTCCCGACGCAGACAACAGGTTTACACCGCTGTTATCGATTATATCAGGAGAGCAATCCTTTTTGCTTGCACAAGGGGTGTTTCTCGGCTCAGCCAAAGTATTGCGCGAATTGCTTCGTCCCTTGCTCCGGTCCGGTTCACCTACTAGCGTATTTATTGAGGATATACCATGGGTAGAAGCCGCAGCCCGTATTGGAAAGACCCAGCCCGTTAGCCCGGAGCCATTTAAAAGCGTTGGGCCTTATGTCGATGAATTGCTGCCGGATGAGGCAATTGACATCATACAGCGTTTTATTACAAATCCACCAACCGGTTCTGTGTCTCTCCTGTTCCATGGTTTGGGTGGGGCGGTAGCTGATATTCCCAGCAAAGCCACAGCGTACTTCCAGCGTAATGCGCTGTCAAATATGTCTATTTATGCCACATGGAACGAGCCCGAGGGTGCAGGCCCCGGTATTCATTGGGTGGATCAATTTCGAAGGGAAATGCTGCCATATACCAATGGTGTTTATATCAACACCCAGGATTTATCCATCGAAAATTGGCCAAAGGTTTACTATGGTGGTAACTTTGAGCGCTTGACAAGAATTAAGGCAACGTACGATCCGGAGAACTTTTTCCGCTTTCCGCAAAGTATACCGCCGGCTTCCAGATGCAGGGAATAACTGATAGAGAGTGCGGAAGGCTGTAGTGGGAGAGGAATACTGTTATCTTATCTGCCTTTCCACGTTGCTGACATTTGGGATTGGACAGCTGATGGAGCTGATGGGGGATTACTCTGGTGGGTATTGCTTGATAATAAAAACCGTGTTTACCTGGATTATTTTAGGAATAGCACGGTTTTTTCCTTAATTTTTCTTATTGCAGGATAGTTGATAAAGTGGTTTAAGACTTCGATTCACTCATATGTATGAAGCAAAGGCACAACTGTATTTGAGTGGCCAGGGAGCATTCGATATACCGCATGATGTGGCCTGATTCAGATAATATTATTACAAAATAGTAGTTGCACCTCCAATCCTCCTATGCTATAGTAAGTTAGAGTTCAGTTTATCTTTTCTTCAACTTTCAGGCATTTCGCCAAAACGTCCCTATTGAATTTATTAAAATGATTTATTGCTGTACAGGTCAGGAGTGTGATGCGTATTGAGCTCAGAAGTATAAAATTCTGGTTGACATTTGCCCGGAAATATACTATGATTATAAACAGAAAAAGAACATTTGTTCGCATCGGAGGATAATATGAATAAAGATGATAAGCTAAAGGCGCTTGATGCCGCCCTTACTCAGATAGAAAAGGCATATGGGAAAGGCTCTGTTATGAAGCTGGGCGACTCAGGCACGAATATGAACGTTGAGACCATACCTACGGGTGCATTGAGCCTTGATATTGCCCTTGGCCTGGGCGGAATACCAAGGGGAAGGGTTGTGGAGGTCTACGGACCGGAATCCAGTGGTAAAACGACGGTTGCCCTACATATGATCGCAGAGGTTCAGAAGAGAGGCGGCATCGCAGGATTTATTGACGCGGAGCATGCCCTTGATCCTGTTTACGCCAAGAATATTGGAGTGGATATTGATAACCTTTACATTTCCCAGCCGGATAACGGGGAGCAGGCATTGGAAATTACAGAAACCATGGTTCGGTCCGGTGCCGTTGATATTGTAATCGTGGACTCGGTCGCAGCGCTTGTGCCAAAGGCCGAAATCGAAGGTGATATGGGCGATTCCCATGTGGGTCTTCAGGCGCGTCTGATGTCCCAGGCTCTTAGAAAGCTGACGGCCGTCATCAGCAAATCCAACTGTATTGTTCTCTTTATCAACCAGCTTCGTGAGAAGGTGGGAGTTATGTTTGGAAGCCCTGAGACTACCACGGGAGGACGTGCCCTTAAGTTCTATGCGTCTGTCCGCCTGGATATTCGTAAGATCGAGACCTTAAAGCAGGGCGGAGATATGGTAGGTAACCGGGCCCGTGTAAAGGTAGTAAAGAATAAGATTGCACCGCCATTTAAGGAGGCGGAATTCGACATCATGTTCGGCAAAGGTATTTCCAAGGAAGGAGATATCCTGGATCTGGCGGTGAAAGAGAATATCGTAGAAAAGAGCGGAGCATGGTTTGCTTATAATAATGTCAAGATCGGCCAGGGACGAGAGAATGCCAAGATTTATTTTCAGGACAATCCGGCAGTTTGCCTGGAGGTAGAGAACAAGGTCCGTATAAAGTATGGGCTTCATGAAGAAGGCAGTATAGCACCGGAGAGTGCTGGTTCATCTGCCACTAAGGAAAGCAAGAGAATCAAGGCAGAAGAAAGCAAGGGCGAAACTCCCAAGGAGTAATCTCAGCAAGGTTTTGGCCGGCGAACTCATGAACGCCGGGAAAATAGTTAAAATAAGGGGCCTATATGACAGTTGTGGAAATTGTGCCCGTTGATAAACGCAGGAGTAAAGTCATTCTGGATGAAGACTTTACTCTTGTCCTTTATCGAGGGGAAATCAGAAAATTTGGGATAGAGGAAGGAAAGCCGCTTTCCGAAGAGACTTATCAGGAGATCCTTAATGAGGTTTTGTTTAAAAGGGCCAGGGAAAGGGTCCTTTTTCTTCTGAAATCCTCAGATAAGACGGAACAGGAACTGAGACGGAAGTTAAAGGATGGAGGGTATCCGAAAGAAGCTGCCGATTACGCCATAGAATTTTTAAAAGAACATAACTTTATAAACGATGAGAACTATGGCCGCAGATACGTGGAATTCAATTCAGAGCGGAAAAGCGGGCGGCAGATTCAGTACGAACTGCAGAAAAAGGGTCTGGACAAAGAGATGATCCAGGAGATCCTTACAGAACAGCCTGTGGATGAAGAGGCACAGATACGGGCCTATGTGAATAAGAAGCGCATAAAAGCGGAGGAAATGGACTTTAAGGAACGAGGAAAAATGATGGCTGCCTTGGGTAGACGTGGTTTTTCTTACGATGCAATAAGCCGCGTTTTAGGCGGAATTTATAGTGAATACTGACAACAAGGAAAATGTGTATAAGTATACCTGAAACAGGGGCGAAATACTTGACATAATGTATAAAACAGTTTAAAATTGTAGTGTTGTATTGTTGTACAATGAAAATCTAATAAGGAGGTGCTCCTGTGTCAGTATCAGTATTCATGGCTATATTGATTGCAATTGTAGTATCAGTAGTAGTTGCTTTTATTGCCTGGTCTGCTGCCATCACGTATCGTAAAAATGCTTACGAAAGCAAGATTGGCACTGCAGAAGAAAAATCCCGGGAAATAATAGATGAAGCATTAAAGACCGCTGAGACAAAGAAGCGCGAAGCTCTCCTTGAGGCAAAAGAAGAGTCTTTAAAGACTAAGAATGAACTGGAGAAGGAAACCAGGGAAAGAAGAGCTGAGCTTCAACGTTATGAAAGAAGAGTACTAAGCAAGGAAGAAAACCTGGACAAGAAGTCCGAGGTTATGGAAAAACGAGAAGCAGGTCTGGCTGCTCGCGAGGACGCCCTGAATAAGAGAAATGCCGAAGTGGAATCTCTCTATGAAAAAGGCATTCAGGAACTGGAAAAAATTTCTGGACTTACCTCCGAACAGGCAAAAGAATATCTTTTAAAATCTGTTGAAGATGACGTTAAACATGACACTGCGAAATTAATTAAGGAACTTGACAACAAAGCAAAAGAAGAAGCCGAAAAAAAGGCGAGGGAATACGTGGTTACAGCCATTCAAAGATGCGCTGCAGACCATGTGGCAGAAACTACGGTTTCAGTCGTGCAGCTTCCAAACGATGAGATGAAAGGAAGAATCATCGGAAGGGAAGGCCGTAACATCCGTACGTTAGAGACCCTTACGGGCGTGGAACTCATTATTGATGACACCCCTGAGGCTGTTGTATTATCCGGATTCGATCCGGTTCGTAGAGAAGTAGCCAGAATCGCGTTGGAACGCCTTATTGTGGATGGACGTATTCATCCTGCAAGAATTGAAGAGATGGTGGAAAAGGCACAAAAAGAGGTAGAAACCAATATGCGTGAAGAAGGAGAAGCCGCTGCCCTTGAAGTGGGTATTCACGGACTTCATCCGGAACTCATCAGATTGCTTGGCAAGCTGAGATACAGAACAAGCTACGGTCAGAATGCCTTAAAGCATTCCATTGAGGTGGCCCAATTGTCTGGGCTGTTGGCCGGAGAGATTGGCCTTGATATCCGCATGGCCAAGCGTGCCGGTTTACTACATGACATCGGAAAAGCCGTTGACCATGAGATGGAAGGTTCTCATATTCAGCTGGGTGTGGAGTTATGTAAGAAATATAAGGAATCTGCAATCGTGCTGAACACTGTGGAATCACATCATGGCGATGTTGAACCACAGAGCCTTATCGCTTGCATTGTCCAGGCAGCAGACACAATATCTGCCGCAAGACCTGGAGCAAGAAGAGAGACTCTGGAGACATATACAAACAGATTAAAACAGTTAGAAGATATTACCAACTCCTTTAAGGGAGTGGACAAGTCCTTTGCCATTCAGGCAGGACGCGAAGTTCGGATTATGGTAGTACCGGATCAAATTAACGATGACGATATGATACTTTTAGCCCGTGATATTTCCAAGAAGATTGAAGAATCTCTGGAATACCCGGGACAGATCAAGGTCAATGTGATCCGGGAGTCCAGAGTTACAGATTACGCGAAGTAAATGTTCAGATTGAGATGATAAATGCCCTAAACCGTAGAAGTTTTTACTCTTACGGGATTAGGGCATTTTTTAATGCAGATAAACATTGGTCAGGTGAAACTCAAAATCATCTGAAATTCTTTACCAGCAGCATATCTTCGCCTGCATTCAATTCAAATTTATAGCAGCCGTTTTCCAGGGTCTCATATTTCATTTCTTGATCTGATTCGATTGCAAACCCTGTTTTGAAATTAGGCTTTATGATAAGCGGTTCTCCGGCTCTGCTTTTTATATATACAAATTCTGTTTCGTCATCTGTATACCTGGCTGATATTTCAAAACCGCCCTCAGCCAACAGTCCATAAAATTCAGCATTTTTCCATACATCTGGCATTGCCGGGAAAATCTTTACGCTACCTCCGTGGCACTGCATTAACATATAGTGAATGGATTCGTTTGCTGAAAGGGGCGTTTCGATCACAGGCCCCCCGCCTTCCGTATAAAGAGTATTTGGATTTAAGAAATCTTTCAGACCTCTTAAACGCTTATATGCATAATTGCCATCACCTAATGCTGCCAGCATAGCAGCGCTTCCGGTAAAGGAATATCCTTGCAGATATTCCGGCATACTCATCCACGTTTTTATTGACTGTTCAATAACCTTTCGTTCTGCTTCATTATCTTCGCTAACTATGTGAAGCGGGAAAAACTGCAATAGGTGAGAATAATGGCGATGGGATACGGTAAGAGGTAAATCCTTTCCGATCGTATAGCCTGTTTCATCCATGGAGTAATCTGTCAGGTTTTCAAGGTGCTCGATCCAGGTATCCATAAGCGGTTCATCATCAAAACCCAGTGTTTTCGCCGATTCAATCAAAGTAATAAGCGCCCACCGGAATAAAGAAAGGTCATAATTGGCATCTTTGACAGGATTGGATGTAGAATTAATGGGTCCGGGATATTCAGGTGAGCTGGTCATAGGCAGATGCCACTTGCCATCCTCCTTCTTATAGGCGATCCTTAAGTAACTGTTTGCAGCCTTCTTAAGCATAGGATAAAATCTTTTTAAAATGTTCTGGTCCATGGTACTTTTATAATATCGATAGACACAATGGAGTGCCCAGGTAAGATTGCCAAGCTCGAATATTATGACCCGTTCTGGTTTTTCAGCCATGATATCCTCATAAGAAGGCGGATAAGATTTCATATTGCGCCCGGCTGAACGCCCGATAAACCATCCGTCATCAATTTCCAAAGGCTTTGCATTTTCCGTGAGCGTTTTGTCATAGTGCTCCAAAGTATCTATGAGAGATTCTATTAGTTCTAAATGATTCGCTTTCTGCATTGAGGAATAAATAAGCTGGACATTTAAATTCCACCATGCAGCCGGCCATGCGCTTAACGTTGGCCATACACCCATATTATCAATGACATGAAGGTTGCCAGGCCTGGTACAGCAGCCCAGCTTATATAACTGCATGAGATAAAACTTTTCCCAATACTCTTCTGGTAATTTAACGATGCTTTTTCTGTAAAAATCTTCCCAATGTTTCTGGTGGCTTCTGTATATTTCTTTTAAATCAATTGCCATGACCTGCTTGATTTCTTCTTCTGCTTCTTGTTCTGACGCAGATCCATGCCGGCTGAATCCTATTGATATATACCATATTTTGTGGTTATGACCTGCTTCTTTTGACGCAAGGCCGATAGAGAACTGCCCTTTTGGAGATAAGGACTCATCAAGAATTTTCTGATTATGTATTTCAATGTTATCTGCCATTTTTCGTTCTGTTGCTGGTGGAAAACACTTTTCCGGTACTTCATGAGCTTCTGCGGCATGGTGTTTTAATGTCATGCCATGGCTTGGGACATAGGATAAATTAAACGCAACGTCATCTTCCCATTCAGCATCAATGATGATGCAGTCTTTTTTTGCATATGCAATACTGGAGTATTTTAGGGTGCCTTTATCTGTTTCAATCACTCCAAGAACCTCTGCTTTGCGCAAGGAGACGGATAAGCTTTCTTTTTTGATAGGATTTTTTACTTCAAGAATGATATCGCCAAGGGAAAGCCGTTGTTGTAAACAGCCTAACTCCGGGCAGTTGGTTGGCCCATCGATGTCCCCTCGGCCGATTCCCCACTTCATGGAACTGATACTGTTTTTATAAATATTTGCACCGATTAAACCGTTACCGATGAGTCCCCCATTTCCCCAATCCTTTGGGATATGAGCGATTCTGTCATTGATGATTTCCCGTATAGGTCCTTCGTGATATCTTAGATTTTCCCAGACAAAATCATAGCTGTCTAAAAATGCTTTTAAATCCAATGTGTTTCTAAATTCACGTACCTGCTCTCTGAACATGCGTTCTTCCTTCTTTCCTTCCTGCTTTTTCTATGCAGCTATTGCTTATATTTTTTATTACAGTACATCATTCCAAATCCTATTCTTTTACAGCACCTACCATGACGCCTTGTACAAAATATTTTTGCAGGAATGGATATATAGCAATAATTGGGATGACAGAAACTACCAGAGTAGCCATTTTCATGGTTTCATTATTAACCGCACCTGCGGCAGCTGCACCGACATCCTGAATCTGGCCTTGAATCAATATGTTCCGTAATACCATTTGCAATACGTACTTACTTTGGTCTGGAATGTATAGCATACAATCAAACCAGCTGTTCCAGTGATATACCAGACTCCACAGGGAGGTTGTTGCCAAAACCGGTTTTGAAAGGGGCAGTACGATGGACATAAGGATTTTCATTTCTGATGCACCGTCAATTCTTGCGGATTCCTCAAGGGAAGCAGGGATCCCTTCGAAAAAGTTACGGACAATAATCAGTGTATAAGCATTTACTGCTCCCGGCAGCACCATGGACCAAATGGTGTTCTTTAATTTCAGATATTTAACAACCAGTAAATAATCCGGAACGATACCGCCGCTAAAATACATAGTGAAGATAATGAGTATGGTCCACAATTTTCGATTAGGCAGATAGGGCTTTGCAAGCGGATATGCTCCGAGAACTAATAACACCTGAGTAATGAATGTACCTAAAAGGGAACGGGTAATGGTATTTCCATAGGAAGTCCAGATAAGGGGGTAGTCTAATACCTTTTTAAAACCCTCTAATGAAATTTTTACCGGAAATAAGTGCAGGCCGTATTTGCCGGCCACCTCGTTGGGGCTTAAAGAAATAGTAAGCACCTGCATACAGGGCAAAATAGTAGCCATACAGATGAGGATAATAATGATATATACGATGGAATCAAAAATGATGTCTTCTTTTGATCTGCGTTTTCCCGAACGTATTTTATGAGTCATGGACCTCTCCTTTCTAGAACAGTGATGAATCTGTAACTTTTTTCGAAATATAATTGCTTCCGGTTAAAAATATTAGTGCTATGATATTTTTAAATAAACCGACAGCAATTGCATAAGAAAAGTTCATTTGTTCTAAGCCGACCCGGTATGTGTATGTTGAAATTACATCTCCTACATTCATAACATTGGAATTAAGCAGGTTATACACCTGGTCAAAGTCATCGGTCATGATGCCGCCCATGGCCATAATGAACATAATCGCAATCGTTGGCATGATAGAAGGAATTGTTACATGAATAATTCTCTGTATGCGTCCTGCACCATCCATCTCAGCTGCTTCGTACAGCTCCGGATTAATTCCGGACATGGCTGCAAGGAAAACGATCGTCTGATAACCGGCATTTCTCCAAACATAAGAGAAAACGATAACCCAGCGGAAATATTTTGGATCTCCCACAAAGAATTGAGGCTCTATTCCAAATAGTCCCAGGAAATAGTTGACAAAACCCCTTGATGGAGACAGTACTTCAATAACAATACTGGCAAGGACAATCCACGATATGAAATAAGGCATATATGTAATTGTTTGCGCTGCCTTTTTAAATTTTACATTTTTGATTTCATTAAACAACAATGCCAGGAAAATTGGTACTGGAAAGCCGATTATAATTTTATAAAAGCCAATAATTATGGTATTTCTGAATACGGGCCAGAAATAAATACCATGAAACATTTTAACAAAATGTCCCAGCCCATTCTCTTTTGCCCATGGACTATTTAAAATGCCCAGGTTAAACTTGAAATCCTTAAACGCCAGAATAATGCCTGTCATCGGTGCATATCGGAAAATCAGATAATAGAGCAGTACAGGAGACAGCATAGCGATAAGCGGCCAGTGTCTTTTATATTGCTCCGCCAATGTCAGGGTTCTGGCCGGTGAAAAACTTAAATCTGATTTTTTCTTATTTTTCATATGGCCCATCCTTTTTTCTTGAAAAAGACATACCTGGAGTTTTCGTCCAGGTATGCCGCAGATAAATTAGAGATTACTGATTCCCCATCTCTGCGTTGATTTCATTTTCAATGATAGAACCGCCCATCTTATTATTAAAAAGATCTACGAATTCATCAAATGATGTGATGTCACTTTTTCCGGTAATAATATTAGTATAAGTTTCCAGTGTTTTGCTCTTTAAGTCTGTAAGGAATTCATTCTGGCTTTCCGTTATTGGGTATTTCTCATCCACATAACTGGCACTTTTATACTTATCGGTAAATCCAAAGATTTTTTTGTACCAGATTTTCGTGTGATCAGGATTGGAAATCGTCAAATTAAGTACATTTATTCCGCCAACTGTTGAAGCAGCAAAATCCGGATATTTCATGGTGTTGGGGATATAATTTGAATCTTCAATTTTATAATCTTCACCTTCATAGCCCCATTTTAGTTTCGTTGCAAAATCAAAATCTGCAAAGTTATCATCGATCAACTGACAAAGCACTTCGATCTTATCGGGATCTTTCATTGCTTCTGTCGTAAAGCCAAAGCTTCCGCCGGCGATTCCCCATGTGTGAGTCCCGCTATATCCTTCCGGTCCTTTTGGTGCCGGACCGCATTCGATCGTCTCGCCCCATTTAACATCTGGATGAAGCGCTGCAAACCCGTCAAAAACCTTGCCTGTTCCATCTGGATTCCAGTGTGCTATCATGGACATGCCGGTAACTCCGATTTTATCATTATTAAATGCTTGTGAATCCGCCCAGTATCCCCCGGTATTTTCCCCTGTTACGAATTCAGGATCAATGTAACCTTTTTTATACCAATCTGCTAGTTTTTCAAGCGCCTGTCTTGTTTCCGGCTGTGTTGCAGCATAAACAAGTTTTCCGTCTTTCTTGGTCATGAACAGGTTCTGTGTGCCGTTTGATCGGAATTCTTTTAATGGAATCGCGCCATAAGCACCAAAGATTGCATTCATGGTAGTGTTAGACATACCATAGGTATCTTTCTTACCATTGCCGTCCGGGTCGTTTTCAGTGAAACGTTTCATGGCTTCTTCCCATTCATCAATTGTTTCTGGAATCTTATCAATCCCTACATTTTTGAGCCAGTCTTTTCTCCATACAAGAGTTGTAGGATATGATGAGTCATAGTTAAGTGACTTTAATGCGTAACGCTTTCCATTGATCATGGTATCCACCCAAATGTTATGATCCGTATCATACTTTTCAATGGTTGCTTTGTAATGGGGCATTTTATTTAATATATCATCGGTGATCTCAGCTAAAACTCCCTGGTCATAGTAAACGCTTGTGTTGTTGATGTTCTTTATTTTCATGATATCAGGCATTTCTCCTGAAGCAAGTTTAACGCCTAGAACCTGATCCCACTGCTGATCATCAACGAACCAGAAATCAAATTTCACATTGTACTTTTTTTCTACTTCCTGAATGATTTTAGAATTAGCTTCGTCTGGCTGCCCATAGGTGTTGTAAGCTAACCATTTGATTGTGATGGGATCCCTCTTTTGAAACTTTTCATAAATAGACGCTTCTCCTGAGGCAGCCTGTGTTTGATCTGCTGCAGCCTCAGCTGCGGCAGCAGTCGTTGCTTCTGCCTTCTTCGATGATCCGCATGCAGTTAATGAGGTTATAGACAAAGCACATGCCAGGATAAAACTTAAACTTCTTTTTTTCATCTGAATTCCTCCTTGTTTAGAAATAATTGTTCATTTGCAAAAATACATTAGCATGATATTAGAAATATTTACAGTATACAAAAATGATATAATGTAGAATTTTTTTCATATAAATCGTTATTCGGTATGATACAAAAATAGTGCTGGAATTTAGATTGATACATTTGTATAATGACACTGAAAGTTTCATGGTGAGGAGGTAAGATCAGTATGAATTTGAAACAAAGATTGAATCTTTTAAGTACGAATGCCAGAATTTTTATGGTTTATTCGGCGTTGACTATTATAATTTTGTTTATAGCAATTGCCATATCATATCAATATAACCGCGGTTTATTAACCAGTGAGATACGTAAATCCAGCAACAGTCTAATGGATATCTACAGCACTGCCATTAATGATCAGTACATAGAGGCTATTGACAGAATCATTGCAAAAGAATTCATTTCCTCCACAGGATCAGTCCGGCTTATGTCATTTTATAAGGATACCCCGACTCTGTCTTACTCTGAATATTATAATGAAATAAATTCTATCATGTTGTCCAATGATTTTATTACATCTGTTTTCATTTATAATATGGCCAATGATGTTTCCATATCCACCGAAAGAGGTCTAACCATAGGTTTGCTTGGAGGGGATAATAAAACAGCCGATGCCAGAGAAATTTCCTTAGTAAACTACGCAACATTAACAGATATGAAGAGCCAGTGGATTTCTCCGTCAATCAATGATCATTTAGCTGCTCCATATACTTCTAACACTTTATCACGTGTCATACCAATTCCTCTTCTGGGAAAAAATAAAAAAGGCGTCATGATCGTAGAAATGAAAGCGGATTCTGTGTTTCAGACTAAATCAGGGGAAGAGGACGAAGCATTCAATTTATATATTCTTAACACAAAAGGAGAAATTTTTGCTAAAAACAGCAATCTCACTGATGTCAGTGAAGTGGTTTTCCCCATGGAACATCTGATTCATTCCAGCAGCGGCATATACATTTGTAAGGAGAATGGACACGAAATTGCTTATAAAGCTAAAAAGCTGAATTCTGAAGATTTATATCTGGTAAGCCGTAATGAATCCTCTTCACTATATAAGAGCAGCAGGGTTTTACTGCGCATTACCATAACAGTGCTGATTTTTTTCAGCTTACTAAGCATCTTCATAATACGTCTGGTATCGAATGCTGTTTCAAAGCATTGGCTGAATCTGTATAAAAATATGCAGATCAAGCTGATGGAAGGCGGACAGAAATCAAACGATTCACTTGTTATTCCTGGGGGAGATGCTATGAACAGACTGATTTCCCAGACCAAAGATGCGATTATTTACAAGCTTATGACGGATTTGATCTTCGGATGTATTTCAGCAGAGGATGAATTCTTCACATCTGCATCCACGATAGGCAAAGAGTTCTATGGTAAAAAGTATTGGCTCATTTTATGCGAGATTGACAAAACAATGATCAACCGATTAAGCCTAGTTGAACGTGAGATGTTAGCAATAGACATAAAAAACATCTTTGAAGATCTTTATGGTAGTTACCAGTTAAGCATTTATTTAGACATGAATCATATCGTTTCCCTTGTAAATATTGATAATAAGAAATTGAACGAAGAGTCCGCAGCTATATTTAAACACATTTCTTCCAGGATTGAAGGTTCATTTAACTTGATTATCAGTAATCCATACGAAGACATACTGCACAGCAGTGCCTGTTACCAGACTTTACTGGATAATAAAAATTTCAGGTTTTTATATGGATATTCTCATATCTTTTTCTTTGAAGAAGTCGAAAGATGGAAGCAGAGCGCCATAAGTCTTCAGGATTCACAGCTGGATTCTATCATAAATGGACTTCAGGCAGGCAGGGATGAAGCGATAGCAGCTATCAGGAAGGCCGTAGAAGATATGTTAGAAGCTCATTGTTCCTGTGTCTCCATGTATGATGCTCTTTTTTCCATCCTGCAAACCATATGCAGATTCATCTATGGCAGGCAGGTTACCGGAAAGGGAATGGAAGGTTCCATGCTAAAGCAATTTCAGGATTTGGAGACGGTAGAAGATTATATTATTTGGTGCGACGAACTGATAAGCTATTATTTTGAAAAAGTCGCAGAACGTAATTTATGTATAAACGGAGAATATATGTTAAAAATTTCTTCTTATATCATGGAACATATTGAGGAGGATGTTTCACTTGGTAAGCTATCCGCTATTTTCCACATTTCTACCGGTCATTTAAGCAGATCCTTTAAAGATATACTGGGAGTTGCATATTCGGATTTCGTTTTAGATGCGAAGCTTGAGCGGGGAGCACAGATGCTGGTTGAAGGTAATGAACCAATTAAAAACATCATCAGCTTTCTTGGTTATGAAACCCCATCCTATTTTACTAAAATTTTCAAGAATAAGTATGGTGTTACGCCTTCTCAGTATAGGAAAGAGCAAACAAAGGCAATATAGTTCTAAATGTTTTTCTTGAATATAACAAAGATTTGATGTATTATAATATAAATGCCCTTTTTCAGATTGGTCTAAGGTCAGTAAGATACTTATAGTTAAAAAATCTTGGGGCAAGTAATAAATTGTGCGAAGTAATATAATGCCTTAAAACCGTATAATAATCTGAATGCGGCTTTAAGGCATATTTCATGTCAGGAGGATGATACGTGAATCGGAGGATAAAAGTACTGATTAGCTGCATATTGGTCAGCCAGCTGTTTCTAATGACTGTATATGCGAAACCGGACTGGCCGTCTGATACGGGCATCCAGGCGGAAGCCGGGATTGTTATAGACGGGGATTCAGGGGCCGTCATATTTGGCCAGAATATCCATGCCCCTTATCCGCCAGCCAGCATAACGAAGATTTTGACTGCTCTTATTGTTTTAGAGAACGCGAAACTCGACGACATGGTGACCTTTTCAAAGGATGCCATTTACAATGTGGAGGAGGGCAGCGGCAATAAATTAAATGTTGATACAGGTGACAAGCTTTCTGTGGAAGACTGTCTCTACTCTCTGATCCTTCATTCCTGCAACCAGGCAGCGAATGCTCTTGCGGAGCATGTGGCCGGCAGCAGAGAGGGATTTGTAGACATGATGAATGATAAGATCAAGGAGCTTGGCTGTACGGAAAGCCATTTTGACAACCCGTCAGGGCTTAATGGAGACACCCAGTATGTGACTGCCTATGATATGGCATTCATAGCAAAGGCTGCTTACAGCAATAAAAAGCTTGTGGAGATCAGCTCTGCAATCAGCCATAATATTCCTCCCACATCCAATAATCCGGAGGGGCTTACCATTTACAACGAGCATCGTCTGGTAAAGACCAAGGATACAAAGAGTGAATTTTATTGTCCGTCAGCAGTGGCAGGAAAGACTGGATATCTAATTAAAGCAGGAAATACCCTTGTGACCTATGGGGAGCAGGATGGAAAAAGGCTTATCTCCGTTATTTTAAAGGGAAGCCCAAAGCAATATTTTATTGATGGTAAAGCTCTTTTGGAATTTGGCTTCAGCCGTTTTGAAAACTTCCCTGTTACAGGGAATGAAACCAGTTATATATCAGGGGAAGATCCTGTTGAGATAAAAGGGACATCTTATAAACCCTCTGATCTGGAATTAGAACCGGACAGCGCAATAACCCTTCCCAAAGGAGCCGAGTTCTCCCAGGCGGATAAGACTCTTGTAACAGAGCTTCCGAAAGGAAGTCCAAAAGGGGCGGTAGCTATGATCCAATATACCTACAATGACAGAAAGGTGGGCCAGGCCTACTTAATGGAAAAGAATGCTCCGGAACCAACGAGCCAGGAATCAGAACAGGGATCCACAGATGCAAAACCAGTGGAATCAGAAACAAATTCAGGCGGCAATAAAAAGTCATCGGATAATAAGGGAAGCAGAGTGCTTACGATAGCTGGAATTGCTGCTTTTCTTGGACTGGCAGGCGGCGGAACCGGATTTTTCATTTATAAGAAAAAGAAAGAGGCCAGAGAGATTGCTCTCAGAAGAGAAGAGAGAAGGCGGCGCTTAAAAGCGGAAGGGGCAGAAGAAGCGTTTGAAAAGATTTTAAAACAACGCCGGAATAAAAAATAAATATAAGAATAAAAGAAAATGAAAAGGACCAGCTGGGGAAGCTGGTCCTTTTTCGGAGAAGGTATTTCGTTTCTTATGGGGTGTAGCAAAAACTATATAATGTATTGGGGGGGGGGTTACATTTATTAATATAACTCATTTTTCTGAAAAAGTGTCAACAAACATTCATGAATTTTAAAATTAAAATTGTGCATTTTCCCTCCGTTTATTCAGTGGATTGTGGAAAAAACATAGAAAACAGAAAGAATACGTGTATTCCTTGTGCGTTCTCTCTACAGGCTCTTAAGGGATATTTTTGTAAAACCTGCCTTCTTGTGGTAAAATACATAAAAACAACTTGTGCAATGGTGCGTACAAGTAATAGATTATAGTTAGAGGATATTTTGTCACTCTTATAAAAAGGTATTTGGAACATAACAAGTCTGGTTTATGACAGAAGGGCGGGATCATTTCAATGGAGTTTCACAAAGTAAAAATGGTAATTGACAGGGAGTTTCCCATTGCACAGGTCGATGAAAGAATCTATGGCTCCTTTATAGAACATCTGGGGCGGGCTGTATACGACGGGATTTACTGTCCGGAACATGTATCTGCTGATGAAAATGGCTTCCGGGATGATGTGAAGGAACTGATACGGGAATTAAATGTTCCTATCATCCGGTATCCTGGAGGCAACTTTGTATCTGGCTTTAACTGGGAGGACAGCGTGGGGCCTTTAAATGATCGACCCAGGCGTCTGGATCTGGCCTGGAAAAGTCTGGAGGAGAATAAGGTCGGCCTAAATGAATTTACAACATGGGCCAGAAGTGCAGGCTCTGATGTAATGATGGCGGTAAACTTAGGAACCAGAGGAATTGCGGATGCATGCAATCTGCTGGAATACTGTAATCATCCGGGCAACAGCAAATACAGTGATTTAAGAATCAGCCACGGTTATAAGGAGCCTCATAACATAAAGACCTGGTGCCTGGGAAATGAGATGGATGGCCCATGGCAGATCGGACATAAGACCATGGAGGAATATGGGCGTCTGGCAGAAGAGACGGCAAAGGCCATGAAGATCATTGACCCTGACATTGAACTGGTTGCCTGCGGAAGTTCATACTTAACCATACCTACGTTCCCGGACTGGGAGGCAGTGACTCTTTGGCATACCTATGATTACGTTGATTACATATCCATGCACCAGTATTATGGGAACCAAAAGGGGGACAGCCAGGATTTTCTTGCTTCCTCCGATGATATGGATCAGTTTATCCGCACCGTCATTGCCACCTGTGATTTTGTAAAGGCCAAAAAGAGGGGCAAAAAGGATATTAAGATCAGCTTTGATGAGTGGAATGTCTGGTATCACTCCAATGCGGCGGATGATGACATCACGAAAAACCATCCATGGCAGGTCGCACCTCCTATGCTGGAGGACATTTACAACTTTGAAGATGCTCTTTTGGTAGGTCTTATGCTTATTACCCTGTTAAAGCATGCGGACCGGGTGAAGATGGCATGTCTGGCCCAGCTTGTAAACGTGATCGCACCCATTATGACGGAAGCCAAAGGCGGAAAGACATGGAGACAGACAATCTTTTATCCATTTATGCATGCCTCCAAATATGGACGGGGAACGGCCCTTGTTCCGGTCATCAGTACGCCAAAGTTCGATACGTCAGCCCATGAAGATGTGACTGCGGTAGAAGCTGTGTCCGTATACAATGAGGTTCTTCATGAAGTTACCATTTTTGCGGTGAACAGAGATCTTAAAAAGGATGCGGAATTGACTGTTGATGTGAGGAGCTTTGAAGGATACCGGGTTCTGGAGCATGTGGTTTTGGAAAGCGATGATTTGAAAGCGGAGAACGGGCCTTTTTGCCAACGTGTGGCTCCAAAGCAAACCAGTCAGTCTGCACTGGATGGCGATACCATGATAAGTACCTTGCACAAGGCGTCATGGAATGTGATCCGTCTTGGAAAATAATGAAAGAGAGGGACAGTAAAACATGGTGAAAAAAGAATATAAATTTTGGTTTGCAACAGGCTCTCAGGATCTTTACGGTGAGGAATGCTTAAGGAATGTTGCGTATCATTCACGAATCATCACGGAAAGACTGAACGCATCCGGTGCTCTTCCCTATGAGGTGATTTTAAAACCGGTGCTGATTGATAATACCTCCATACGCAGGCTGTTTCATGAAGCTAACACCGATGAGTCCTGCGCCGGCGTGATTACCTGGATGCATACCTTTTCTCCTGCTAAGTCCTGGATCTTAGGGCTTCAGGAGTACCGGAAGCCTTTGCTTCATCTGCACACCCAGTTTAACCGGGAAATTCCCTACGATACCATTGATATGGATTTCATGAATGAGAACCAGTCGGCCCACGGCGACCGGGAATTCGGGCATATGGTCACCAGAATGGGGATTCCGAGAAAGGTGATCGCAGGTCATTGGGATGATGAAGGAGTCCAGAGGCGGATCGGTTCCTGGATGCGGACTGCGGTGGGAATTATGGAAAGCAGTCATATCCGCGTGGTCCGGGTTGCGGACAATATGAGAAACGTGGCGGTTACTGAAGGGGATAAGGTAGAAGCCCAGATGAAATTCGGTTGGGAGATCGATGCCTATCCAGTCAATGAAATCACAGATTATGTAAAGGATGTGGCAGCAGGTGATATCTCTTCCCTAGTAGAGGAATATTACAGCAGATACGAAATTTTAACGGAAAGTATGGGCCATGAGGAATTTAAGAACCATGTGGCGGTTCAGGCGCAGATCGAGCTTGGCTTTGAACGGTTTTTAAAGGATAAGGATTATCAGGCAATAGTCACTCATTTTGGGGATTTAGGCTCTTTAAAGCAGCTTCCCGGCCTTGCCATCCAGCGCCTAATGGAAAAGGGCTATGGCTTCGGGGCGGAAGGAGACTGGAAGACAGCAGCCATGGTGCGCCTGATGAAGATCATGACCGAAGGGGCAAAGGACGCGAAGGGAACTTCCTTTATGGAGGATTACACCTACAACCTGGTTCCCGGCAAAGAAGGGATCTTACAGGCCCACATGCTGGAGGTTTGCCCCACCATCGCGGATGGAACAGTTGGCATCAGGGTAAATCCGCTGTCCATGGGAGAGAGGGAAGCACCTGCACGTCTTGTATTTACTGCAAAGGAAGGGAAGGGGATAGCAACATCCCTGATTGATCTGGGCAGCCGTTTTCGCTTGATTATCAACACTGTAAATTGTAAAAAGACGGAAAAGACCATGCCAAAGCTTCCGGTTGCCACTGCGTTCTGGACACCTGAGCCAAACCTTACCACAGGAGCGGAGAGCTGGATTTTAGCCGGCGGCGCCCACCATACGGCCTTTACCTATGATCTGTCGGCAGAACAGATGGGTGACTGGGCGGAAGCTATGGGAATTGAAGCTGTTTTCATTGATGAAAAAACCACCATCAGAGATTTGAAAAATGAATTGAGATGGAATTCTATGGCGTATCGTTAAATAAATAACAGGGGCCGCCCTTTAGGAAAAAGGGCGGACATAATTCAGGAGGGGTTTCAAATGATGGAAAAACAAATAGGGGCAGCGATCCGGGAAGGGAGAACCGCTCTGGGAATAGAGCTTGGCTCCACGCGAATTAAAGCCGTACTGGTAGATGAAGAACATAATCCCATTGCTTCCGGCAGCTATGACTGGGAAAACCAGTATGTAGACGGCGTCTGGACCTATTCCATACCGGATATCTGGGAGGGAGTAAGGGAAAGCTATAAAAACATGGCACAGGAGGTGAAAGAGCGGTATGGGGAGACGCTTACCACCATTGGAGCCATCTGTTTTTCTGCCATGATGCATGGATATATGGCATTTGACAAGGAGGGGAAGCTGCTGGTGCCTTTTAGGACCTGGAGAAATACCATGACAGAAGAGGCTTCGGAAAAGCTGACGGAACTGTTCTCCTTTCAAATCCCCCAGAGATGGAGCATTGCCCACCTCTATCAGGCAATCCTTAACCAGGAAAAGCATGTGCCGGAAATTGATTACCTGGTTACCCTAGAAGGCTATGTCCACTGGAAGCTGACGGGAGAGCGGGTCCTTGGCATCGGAGACTGTGCAGGGATGTTTCCCGTGGACTGCGCTGCAAAGGATTTTCATGAGCGCATGATAGAACAGTTTGATGAGCTGGTTGCACCCTGTCAGTTCCCCTGGAAGCTCCGGGATATTATGCCAAGGGTGCTGACAGCAGGAGAGAGGGCTGGGAGCCTGACCGAGGAAGGGGCACGGCTTCTTGATGCCAGCGGGAATTTAAAGCCTGGAATACCCCTTTGCCCGCCGGAAGGTGATGCCGGGACTGGGATGACGGCTACCAACAGCGTGGCAAGAAGAACCGGCAATGTATCCGCCGGAACCAGTGTGTTCGCTATGGTGGTGCTGGAAAAAGAGCTTTCCAGAGTCTATCCGGAAATCGATATAGTCACCACTCCAGCCGGTGATGCAGTAGCAATGGTTCACTGCAACAACTGTACCTCAGATTTAAACGCCTGGGTTTCCCTGTTTGAGGAATTTGCGGATGCGGCGGGAATGAAAATAGACAGGAATACCTTGTTTTCCACTCTTTACCAGAAGGCCCTGGAAGGAGACAAAGATGGGGGAGGTATGCTTTCCTACGGCTATCTGTCAGGAGAGCACATCACTCATTTTGAAGAGGGAAGGCCTTTGTTTGTCAGGACACCGGAAAGCCGGTTTAATCTTGCAAACTTTATGAGAGTCCATCTTTATACCGCTTTGGGAGCATTAAAGATGGGAATGGATATTCTCTTTAAGGAAGGAGTCCGGCTTAATGTGCTTTTGGGCCATGGAGGACTATTTAAGACTAAGGGAGTGGGACAGCGGATCATGGCTGCCGCCCTGGGCGTTCCGGTTTCCGTCATGGAAACAGCTGGGGAAGGAGGAGCCTGGGGAGCTGCTCTTTTAGCTTCCTACATGCTTAAGAAGGAGGAGGGGGAATCCCTGGATCATTACCTGGCTGAAAAGGTATTTAAGGATGATGGGGGGACCAGAATGGAGCCTGATCCTGAGGATGAAGCAGGTTTTCAGGCCTTTATGGAACGGTACAAAAATGGACTTTCCATTGAGCGTGCCGCGGTAGATAACTTAAAATAATACGGAAAGCAAAAAGGAGGAAGCTGACATGCTGGAAGAACTTAAAAGGATTGTATACGAGGCAAACATGGAATTGCCCAGAAGAGGACTTATCACTTATACCTGGGGAAATGTCAGCGGAATTGACCGGGAACAGGGGCTTTTCGTAATTAAGCCCAGCGGGGTGGTTTATGAAGAACTGACGCCAGAGGATATGGTGGTCATGGATCTTGACGGTAATCAGGTGGAAGGAAAGTTAAGGCCTTCCTCTGATACTGCCACCCATCTGGAACTTTATAAGGCATTTAAGGAAATAGGAGGGATCGTTCATACCCATTCCCCCATGGCTACATCCTGGGCCCAGGCAGGAAGGGCCCTCCCCTGCTATGGAACCACCCATGCGGATTACTTTTACGGGGAGATTCCATGTGCCAGAAATCTCACGGAGAAAGAGACCCGGGACGGGTATGAGAAGAATACGGGAGCCGTGATCATCGAAACCTTTAAGGATAGGAATCCCATGCATGTTCCGGCGGTTTTATGCAAAAACCATGGACCCTTTACCTGGGGAACCGATGCAGCAGGTGCGGTCCACAATGCCGTTGTGCTGGAGGAAATCGCAAAGATGAACCTTATGACGGAACTGTTGAATCCCTCGGTTTTACCGGCGCCCAAGTGCATGCAGGATAAACATTTTATGCGCAAGCATGGGCCGAATGCATATTACGGCCAGAATAAAGAATCATAAGGAGCCCTATATGGCGGAGGACAGCGGAAAAGCAAAGTATTATCTGTTAATGGAAGAACTGAAAAAGGATATTATTTCAGGTAAGAGAAAGCCGGGCGACCGGCTGCCTTCGGAAAATGAACTGTCGGCCTCCTGTCATGTAAGCCGCCACACGGTGAGAAAAGCAATTTCCATTCTGGAACAGGAGGGATTTATTACGGCAGAACATGGCCGGGGAACCTTTGTTTCCAGAAAAGCGGGAGGAAAAAAAGGGTCAGGAAATATCGCGGTGATTACCACCTATTTGTCTGATTATATTTTTCCGCGGCTGATCCAGGGAATCGATCGTGTACTCACGGCAAACGGTTACAGCATTATACTGAAAAATACGGGAAACAGCAGGTTCAAGGAAAGCAGATGTCTGGAAGAGATCCTTGAAAAGGACATTGACGGGCTCATCATAGAGCCAAGCAAAAGTGAGATCATGTGCGGCCATAAGGGGCTTTATGAGAAGTTGGATTTTTACCAGATTCCCTATGTATTCATTCAAGGTTGTTACGCCCACATGATGAACAAACCCCATATCCTGATGGATGACTGTATGGGTGGGTATCTGGTGACAAAGCATCTGATCGAATTAGAGCATAAGCACATCTTGGGAATATTCAAGGCTGACGATAGCCAGGGAAGGGACCGGCACAAAGGCTATGTAAAAGCTCTTCAGGAGGCGGGATTTTCTTATGATCCGGATATGGTTGTCTGGTTCCACACCGAGGACCGTACGTCAAAGCCATCAGGCGCGTTAAGGCTTAAGCTGGAAGAAGGAGTGTTAATTGACGGAATCGTCTGCTACAATGACCAGATTGCCTTTGAGGTCATGAAAACCATTGAAAAGAGCGGGCTTTCCGTGCCTGAGGATATTTCTGTAACAGGCTATGATAATTCCTTTATCGCAGAAAATGGGATTGTGAAGCTGACCACCATCGCCCACCCCCAGGAGCGGCTGGGGGCGATGGCGGCGGAGCTTCTTATAGAAAAGATGAACAATGTTCCCGATGAAGAAAGCAGAGTGGAGCGGATCTTAAAGCCGGAGCTGATAATCCGGGAGTCCTGTAAAGACCGGCGGATTTAAAGGGAGACAGACTTGAGTCTTCCCATGTAAAATACGCATCCCAGGATCAGGGTCCCGGAAAGAAGGAAGAGCAGCTGCATTCCGGTTATGGGAAGTCCCCCTATTTCCAGGGTAGGAAACACCCTGAGTAAGAAGGCTCCAAGAAGGGTGGAAAGAAAGCCGCAAAGCCCTGCATAGGAGGAATTGGAGCTGACATAAAGCACCCGTTTTTCCGCAGGGGCATAATGATACTGAAGGTTAAAGACGGATATGGCAATGCCTCCCCAGGCAGCGCCGGACAATGCCTGTAATATAGGCTGAAGGGTATAGCAGGTTTCCGGGGTCATGAAAAGCCAGCTGGCATGGACAAGTCCCAGCATTCCCATGGAACAGCGGGCTGCCAAAAGCCAGGAAGTAGCATCGGCCAGACGCCCCCAGAGCCAGGCCGCCAAAACACGGACAGTTGAGGAAATGAGGCCTAAAAAGGTAATGTATGTATAATCTAACTTAAGTCCTGTAACCATGTATACGCTGAAAAATGGGCCTGCGATCTGAAGGGCCAGGTTCCAGAACATATAGGTGAGCATGACCTTCCGGTACTCCTTATCGGCCAATGGCTTCCATAATGCATCCTGAAGCTTTTGGCGGTGGGGAAGACTCTCCGGTTCACTGATAGAGGAGAGACACCAGAAGTCCATACAGGCGACGAAAAAGACTACAGTTCCTACCACCAGAAATCCGGTCTGTTCCATGGAAACGCTGCGGAACCGGTCCATGACCCATCCCATGGTCAGGCTTAAGATGGTGGAAAAGGCAAAAGCAAAGGAATCCTTTTTTCCCAGATAGTTTCCTCTCATGTGCTGTGGAACCAGCTGTAAGATCCAGTTCCCTGTCCCGGTTCCAATAAAGGCCCCGAAAAAATGAGCGATTCCATAAATAGTGATTACCGCTGCCAGGCGAAGTCCGGGATTTCTAATAAACAAGGGCACAAAAAAGACGGAAGCCAGAAGGAGCCTGTGAATAAAAGAAAAACTGGAAATCAGGCATTTTTTCCGGCAGAGGCTTTCCAAAAGGATGGAGGAAAACATCTGAAGAGTACAGAGAAGTACCGGGATGGAACCGATGATCCCGTTTATGGAATCCGTGGCTCCCAGTGAATTGGCATAGCCGGAGAGAAATGCTCCGGTGGTCAGTGTAACGATCCCATTGGCGCAGCAGCCCTCTGCAATAAAGAGTCTTCTGCCTTTGGTAAAATCTGCTTCTGTCATAGTGGTTCCGCTGAAATAGGTGCGGGACACTTTTTCTTTTAAGAGTAATACTGCTTCAATCATTGAACTTCCGTGACATAACTGCCACAATCCCCTTTTCTTTTTGTTAGATATCTGATATTCTGTTTTTAAAGGTTTTCCTCTCTCTATATTGCCAGTATAATGGAAGGGATACAAGAGGAAAAAGAAGCGAAAAACTGGAGGATTCCGACCGAGGTGACAGGAGGAAACTATGGAACATTACTTAAATTTAAAGGCCGTACTTCCGGTGAGGGCGTTAAATGCAGGATATCTGGTGACAGGCGGTAAGGGACGCCATGCGGACCGGGTCATGGATTCCTTTGAGATTATCTATGTAAATTCCGGGATCCTGGGGATTGCTGAAGAAGACATAACATATAACGTGGAGGAAGGGGAAGCGCTGATTCTGTTTCCCGGAAGGCATCATTGGGGGACAAGAGAGTTTGAGGAAGATTTGAATTTTTACTGGCTTCATTTTCATCTGGAAGAAGAGGCGGTGAGGATTGGACGGGATATTATGTCCCTGCCTCAGCTTATCCGTATCAGAAAGCCGGAGCAGTTTGAGGAACTTTTCCGCCGTTTTATCAAGCGGCAGGATGTCTTAAGGGGCGACCGGACTATCTTAAACCTTGTGCTTTTAGAATTGCTGTGCGAGCTCAGTGACTCCCTTTCTCCAATGGAGGTGACCGGGCAGAAAGTACTTTTGGCAAACCAGGCGGGACAGTATATCAGGAATCATTTTGAAGAGCCTTTATCCTCTTCCATACTTGCCGACAGACTGGATTGCAGCCCGGATTACCTGGGACGAGTCTACAATGCTGTTTATGGGAAGACACTTACGGAGGGGATCCACGAGGCACGGCTTAATAAGGCGTGCAGAATGCTCATAGAGACAAACCAGACAGGAAATGAAATTGCCTACCAGTGTGGATATCAGGATGTGGATTATTTCAGAAGGATCTTTAAGAGGTATATGGGAATAACGCCAAAGGAATACCGACAGACGTATCGTTTGGTGGGAAGATAAAAAAAGCGGCAGGGGAGGAGTGCTCACCTTGCCGCTTTTCTGTATTCTGCGGGAGAAGTACCGGTTTGTTTTTTAAAGATGCGGCTGAAATATAAGGGATTGTCATAGCCGACAATGCTTCCGATTTCACCGATGCCGTAGTCAGTGCTTTCAAGCAGCTCCTGGGCCTTTTTCACCCGGATGGAGGTTAAGTACCTACGGGGAGGCATTCCAGTATACTGCTTAAAACTGCGGATAAACCAGCAGGTGCTCATATGCAGCTTTTTGGCATAATGGTCAATTTCGATATCCGTAGATAAGTTCTCGTGAAAATAATGGACCGCTTTTTCCATTTCTTTCTGTATTTCAGTTTTTTGCAAACCCCCTTCCTCCCTTTGCCGCTTTAAAAGCAGGAAAAGCTGCATGAGATGAAGGGTTGCCAATTCCTCGAAACAGGGGCGGGGGAGCTGGAGTTCACGGATTATGGAAAGAAACAATTCCTGGTATTTGGATGAAACACCGGTGTATAGGATTCTACTGTCATGAAAGCCCACCTGGGTTATGAAATCTTTGGCTTCTTTACCTGTGAAATGAAGCCAGAATACTTCTGGCTTATCTTCCAGATAATAGGCGTATTTCTGAGGTTCGTCAGGTTTATAAAGTACCATATTTCCGGCAGGGACTTCTACGGTCTCATTTTGGAAGGAAAACCATGCATTTCCTGATGCGACGTATAAAAGCTGATAATCAGGACGTCCCAAAGGCCGTATGGTGGACATGACGGGGTGGGTAATCAGGCGGTAGACGCCGCAGCTGTTTGCCTTAAGAGGAAGAGTGAGGTCCTCCAGTTCGTCGTCCGTCAGATTCATATAGCCTGTGTTGGTGTACATATCTAGTCTCCTTTTTTATTTACGGTAGTCAAAGTTAAGTGGACTTGACCTTTTCCTTCTCTTTTGACACTCTTCCTTTATTATCATTCTTTGTTGTTATATTGAACACTCCTTTATTCAAAGGAGTCTATGGTATGAGAAAGATTTTACCACATACAGGCTCATGTTTTCAACTTAGCTTTATATAGAGTACTATTTTTCTATATTTTATCAAAAAATGCTACTTTAATATCTTTAAACCACCAGAAGATTGTTGAACAGGAATTTGTTTTTCAAAAAGATTAGCTACCATAAAACTAGCGTTCATAACTGGATGAAAGGAAAAGGGATTCTGTCCATGTTTTGATCGTGTCTCTGCAGAAATCTCGCCGCCGAATAAAAAACTGAATTAAATAAGCGGCTGTTGGTGTTTTGGATAATCAGTACTTGGCGAAAGATACAAGTACACAATCCAATCAACTACCAACGACCGCTTACAACAATCGAATTTCGTTATAATTTGATCTTAATAATAAATGGAGCTAGGTCTATTTTTTCTATTTTTCCAAATTTCTGTAGAGTACTATAATATTGTTAGAGAACTTTTCATTAAAATTATTGTTCTTGCCACATTATAAGAAATGTATCTTTCAGATATGTTTTTGAAAAAGATTTCAATGATAAATCTTATTATTATAATTTGTATATGGAGTGTTATGGTGAATAAGTGAAGGAACACCTTGATAAAAATAGAGAGGATTAGGGTTTTATATGCATTTCGATGTGGGGTTGTATTATTGATTGTCTGGAGAAATTCAGAATCTATTAAAGTGAAATTTTAGGTTGAGCCAGCAGGGGATATAATAATAAACCCTGCTGACTTAGCTGTAATAATTAAACATTGCTCTGACTTTTTAATATACAGATATTTGGTACATATTCACTTTATCAATTTGGTATTTGAAGAAAATGGATAGGCTAGATGTGATTAATTAATGCGGTGAGAGATTATGCGATGTGAACATTAACAGCCTGAAGACCACGATTTCCTGTGGTTGTTTCAAAAACAACTGACTGGCCATCTTCTAATGATTTATAACCTTCCATAGCAAGACCGGAGAAATGAACGAATATATCATTACCCTCTTCATCGCAAATAAAACCGAACCCCTTTTGTGCATTAAACCATTTCACTGTACCTTTTTTCATGATAGATACCTCCTTAAAATTATATTGTATTCTTCTTAAAATTAAAAATCGCATATACTTGTAAATCATCAATAGAATAATGACTTACAAATATATGCGAAATCATAACTTTATTTTAAATACTGACCTAGTGTATCACGGTATTACATAGAAGTCAAGCAGAAGATTATTAAGAAAGGGAGGATAGATTGGGGGAATCGTCAAAAGAGTGCCGGGGGGGCTTGGCATAGTTGATGATTCGAACTGGTTCTTTCTTTCTGCTAAAGTGTCAGCGGCAAATAACTACTTCTCCAGGACATTTTGCTTTAGTATCAGCTTTTCTGATTAAGTATTATGGGCATGGAATAGGTCACAGTCTTAATGAACCGATTGGTCCAGTGTTACAAATGACTGGGTGTGATATATGCAGATTCGGAATCTCCCTTAAAAAAAGGCCTCATCGGATTGATCGGTTGAGGGAAACCTGAAAGCATGGCACTTCTGGAGGTATGAATGTTGGGTTGATGAAGTTACTGGATGAAGATATGGCTGGGGCCATGTTCTTAATTACATCGGAGTAGCTTGGGAAGATTATCCAGCCGTGCAGATGTCAATTTATGATTTTCCAGAGTATATGCCGTAAAAAAGGTAGTAGCCGGCAAGACCGGAGAGTCATGTCGGCTAAGTGAAAGGTTATAAAGACTTTGTCTTTATGGTCATAGTATAGCATCATATTCTTAAATAAATCTGAAATAAGAGTAATTCATTGTAAAAAGGAAGGAGCCGGAAAGATCATAAATCCTACCGGCTGTATGAAAAAAAGTTTTATCTAAAGGTTATTGGCCTCTTTACAGTTATTAGTATACCGGGAAATTGTGACGGGATTTTGATGGATCTGTGAAGAGTTTGTGAAAAGAGAACAGGTTGCCGGATATAAAAATTGATGCAGGGTACGGAGGTGATGGCTATGAGTGTCCTGGTGTGGGAAAGATAAAATTGAGCATGGTCAGAGCTTTTGCCAGGAGTGCGACGAACAGACTGAATGGAAAGAGGAACAAAATTGGGATTTTATGAAAAGATTGTACATTGAGAACTTAATATTTTAGTTGGTAAAGAGTGTCAAAGAAAATAACTTTGCATTTATTAATAATATAAGATTATGAAAATAGGAATATTTATATGGATTGTTCTCAAGGTGATCCCAGAATGGATTTTGGTGGAAGAGGCTCAGGTAGAAGAGGTTTCGACAGAAGGGAAATGCGGGAAGAATTCAATAGAAGAATGGAATTTGACAGAAGACATAAAGTTGAAAGAAGAGAAGAATTCGACAGAAGACATGATTTTGATTTAAGATTTCCATTTTGGTGGTTATTATTTTTTTCATAATAACTATTTTAAGCCGGACTACCAACTATAATATTTAGTTGGTAGTTTTTTTATGGGTCGTGACCCTGTTGAGCTCGCGAAGCGTGCGAAATATCAACCACCCGCTATGCGGGTGCGCGGTGTTTGTTATACAAAAAAATC
The DNA here is from genome assembly GCF_900105215.1 of Lacrimispora sphenoides. Taxonomy (NCBI): domain Bacteria; kingdom Bacillati; phylum Bacillota; class Clostridia; order Lachnospirales; family Lachnospiraceae; genus Lacrimispora; species Lacrimispora sphenoides. Next base: position 2,315,264 of record NZ_FOIP01000001.1, read on the forward strand.
ACCTTTCCGTTATAATGAGGTTGTTCAAGCCAATTTATAACGAGAGGAAAGGTGATTTTAATGGCCAATAAGGCAAACAGTTTAGCACACACCAAATGGATGTGTAAGTATCACATAGTGTTCACACCAAAGTACAGGAGAAAAATAATTTACAACCAGTACAAGGAGAGCATCAGAGATATTTTGAAACAGCTATGTGGATACAAAGGCGTAGAGATATTGGAAGGGCATGTAATGCCCGACCATGTCCATATGCTAGTAAGTATTCCGCCTAAACTTAGTGTATCACAATTTATGGGATACCTCAAAGGAAAAAGTGCGCTAATGATTTTCGATCAGCACGCAAACTTAAAGTATAAGTTTGGAAATCGGCATTTTTGGGCAGAGGGATATTATGTGAGCACAGTTGGACTTAACGAGGCAACTATAAAGAAATATATCCAGGAACAAGAAAGTCACGATGTTGCAATGGATAAATTAAGCGTCAAAGAGTATGAAGACCCTTTTAAGGGTAGCCGGTAGTACAAATGCCCTTTCAAGGGCTGCGACGAGTCAAGGGCGTTAAGGCTTGAACAAAGTGAAAGCCAGCGTCTTTAGGCGCTGGCCGGTAACAGAGGCTTATAGCCTCAGAGCAAACCACCCGTTTGACGGGTGGTCATGATTGTCATAATCAAATAAACATTTGCAATAAAAAGAAAAGGTATATTATAAATTGGGGTTAATTTTTTGCCATCGTACGTTGAATCAAAAACCACATCTCAAACGAAATAAGCAGCCTGAGATGTGGTAGGTTTAAATTTCAAAAAAATAATTAAGCTTCTTCACCGATAGGATCATTAATCAAGGTGGCCACTCTAAAGTCATGAAAGTGACCATCGCTAACTTCTGTTACGGATTCCAGAAAATGAACATGTCTGTCCCCAACAGGAATTGCAAGCGATGTTTTACCACGAAATTCATGAAAATGATTTTCATAAAAATCTGTTCTAAATTTTACTTCATGAAAGTGGCTCATGCCAGCAGGGATTACTTCACCAGAAACCGTAGCAAAACGATGATTATGGGGATCTTCTTCGCGTTCTGCTATCTCTACGCTGCCTTGAACTTCATGAACGTGTGCCTGCTGCTTATCATGGCAATCACAATGTTCTTTATGCCAATCTTGGCTATAGTCATTCATATTGATTTACTCCTGTATTCCAATATTAGGAAAATCTTGTTTTCCATTATTATTATATGAATATAATGCAATAAGGTGTTGTTCCTGAGACGGCCTATAGTAAGGGGAAATATGGTATAAAAAGTGCCAAGTAAATTTACTTGGCATAAGATTTATCAGTATTTAGGACAATACTAAAATTACTAAGATCCAGAACTTTTATGCAGATGGGGATATGCTCACGCCGGTTCAAGATAGGGCTCTGGAGTATCCTGGACTGGTAGAGTAGACAGCGATAGCGAAAGAAACTCTTTTAAATTGCTGCATACAATATAATATATTGTACAAAACATTTATTGCTATAAATTACTCCAACAAAGTGGGCTCCGGAGATCTGAACTGGGGCCTTTTATCTACCCATTCTCAAAATTCACACCCCACTTACTTGTCCCATATAATATTGTGTAGTACGATATGAAAGGAGTCTAAGTATATGAGTAATGATAATTTAAAATGTAGATGTAAATATTTTGAAAAGTGCGAACCCAAACGTGAATGTGAATGCGAAAAGAAACGCGAATGTGAATGCGAAAAGAAACGCGAATGCGAATGCGAAAAGAAACGTGAATGCGAATGCGAAAAGAAACGTGAGTGCGAATGCGAAAAGAAACATGATCATGATAAGGACTGCGAATGGTTCGGAAAAGCATTAAAGGAATCTTACTGGAGAGGCTTTAAAGACGGCTGCAGAAAATGCAGACGGAAAGAAAATGAATGTGACGAACGTGAAAAGTATGATGAGTATGAAGATTACGAAGAATATGACGAGTATGAAAGATAGTTAATGATAAGAGCGGGCTTCGGTATTCCGGGCCCGCTTTAACAAGCTCTTTGCAATCTGCCTGCGGCATATTAACTTGATTACAATTCAACTTTTACTCCAAAACGTTTTTTTTGATGAAAACGGATATATGAAAATTGGTTGGATCCAAGTAGGAAACAACTGGTACTATACTAATGATACAGGAGTTATGGAAACAGGAGAACGCCGGATAGATGGGGTAACTTATAATTTTAATGCATATGGAATTATGAAAAATTAAAGAATAGATTTGATTATATTGAGAGATAGCTTTAGCTGTCTCTTTTTCTATACCCAAAACGACGAAAGGAGGTGATGATACATGGCTAGGGCTCCTGATGAAGCGAAACTAAAAGCTAAAGAACTTTATGCGAATGGTAAAATGTTAATTGTGATAGCTAATCAATTAGACGGAATAACAGAGGTTAAGGCCGATGTAATAATCGCGGCATTCCGAGCACCTAATGTGTGTGAGCAGATTGCAGAAACAAACGCAAAGTTATTATACCTTTCTATGATGACAGGTATTGAAATGGAGGGTCTGGGTATATGAGCGAACGTTATGAATTGGTAAAAAAGTATTGTGATTTAGGGTACTGGACGGAGAAAATGGTATGGAATGCGGTGGGGCGTTGGATTACAGAGAAAGAATACATGGATATCACCGGAAAAGAAAATGAAAAATAGAAAGAATGAGGCATGGTCCGTTGTTAGAAATCATAAAGTATATGGACAGGCATTGGGTAGACAGGCAATTTTTGACGGAATGCAAGCGCTGCTTAGAGATAGAATAAACGGTGTATACAATCATTACCAGGATAAGAGATTTTGTCCCATTTATGCCAAAGAGAATGTAAAGCGGATGTACGATGCCTATCATGACCTGGGTGGGAATGATGTAGCAACGAGACTTAAAGACAATTTATTATCCATGCCGGAGGAACCGGAAGAAAGAGAGGATTAATTATGGAACAGATTATGAATTATGTCAAACCGGAACTGATCGTAGTGGCAGTAGTTCTGTACTTTTTAGGACAGGCGATTAAAAAGAGCCAGACCATCAAAGATAAGTATATCCCCCTTATCAATGGGGCTGTGGGCATTGTGTTGTGTGGTATATACGTTTTGGGCACAAGTAGCTACCAGACCGGGCAGGAAATTGCTATGGCGATATTTACGGCCATTACGCAGGGTGTTCTGGTTGCCGGATTGAGTACATATGTAGATCAGATTATTAAGCAGTCTAGAAAAACTGAATAATTGTTGTGATATCACAACTTTTAGGCCTGGGATTTTCCTGGGCCTTTTCTTATGAAATAGAGGAATGGTATGCAGATTAAAAAATTGCTTACGCCTTATTACTACACCGCAGGTACCGCAGACCGTATTAAGTACATTGTGATCCATTATGTAGGAGCCCTGGGAGGGGCAGAAGCAAACTGCAAGTATTACGCCTCCCAATACATTGGGACCAGCGCTCACTATTTAGTATTGGTATTGAAATGTGTGTTAGAAATAGTTGTGGAAATCTGGCAGACATAAGCCGGGACTGGTACTTTGAAGATGCAACGGTTCAGAAGGCCATAGAGCTGACTAAGGAGCTGATGGCGAAATATAACATTCCTGTGGACCGAGTGGTCCGCCATCATGATGACATTACAGTAGCCAGGATTGGCGGAATAGGGGCACAAAGGAATTTGTAAGATATTATTAATAGTATATGCTTATGTTGGAACATATAATTATACTGGCAGGTACAAACTGCTGGCAATCGTGTATAGGATGGTAGGCCTCGATTCTACATAGAATGGAGGTGTTGCTCATGAAGTATTTTGACTTTAAGGACTTAATGTCTTTTGGCGCGTTCTTTCTGGCACTGCTGACATTCGTCTTGAAGATGTGTCGCTAAATACAAAAACCTTCCCTGTACTTTGGCCGGTTGGGAAGGTTTTGCTTTTCTAATTAGCCAACCACCCTGTGGCGATTGCCTTTTTTATTATATTATACATACTGTTAAAATATTACAAGTACAGGATACTTTCATCAACAAATTGCTGCGGGTATCCGAAATTTCGGACCAGCTATATAAAAAGTAGATTATATCATTATCTGACTCATTTTGACTGCATGATGTTTTGTTTTGACTGTTTTTAGGTGGTTGTAGTTGGTGATGATAAAAGTATCAAAAACGATTTTAAACGGAAAAGTACGTATCTATAGGAATTTCTAAAACCAACAGTATCATTTTGTGCATAGTTTGTCTAATTGGAGATATGGATTTTCTATCCTTACATTTTATAATAAAGGTAATAAACGAAGGAGGATTCAACCATGATCGTACCCAAACATTATGAAAATCTCCACTTGCTTCATGAGAACACCATGCCAAACAGGTCCTACTATATACCTGCTTCCCAGGCGCGTTTTGACCTTGTGGAGCACAGGGAAAATTCTGACCGGTTTAAACTCTTAAACGGGACATGGAAATTCTGCTATTTTGACAGCATTTATGATGTAAAAGAGGAGTTTTTCCAGGAAGGCTATGATACCGGAAATTATGATGATATTCCGGTTCCCGGCTGTTTCCAGAACTATGGATATGACAGACACCAATATACCAATATCCGCTACCCCTTCCCCATGGACCCACCCTATGTACCGGCTGAAAATCCATGCGGGGCTTATGTCCGCCATTTTATCTATGAAAGGGACGAGAATGCTCCCAGAGCTTACATAAACTTTGAAGGAGTGGATTCCTGTTTTTATGTGTGGCTGAACGGAAGCTATGTGGGATACAGCCAGGTATCCCATTCCACCAGCGAGTTTGATGTGACAAGTCTGATCCGTGAGGGAGAAAACACCTTAGCTGTCCTTGTTTTAAAATGGTGCGACGGAAGCTATCTGGAAGATCAGGATAAATTCCGCATGACCGGCATTTTCCGGGACGTGTATCTTTTAAGAAGGCCGGAAGAGGGAATTTTTGATTATTTTTTAACAACCTCCCGGGAAGAGAATCAGGCTCATATCCAGGCAGCAGTCACCTTTTTTGGGAAAGATGTTCCAATAAATGCGTTGGTATATGATCCCCAAGGGGAGCTGGCCGCCAGCCAGGAAGGAATCCCACAGGATGGCAGCCTTCTTTTGACCATAGATAATCCGGTGCTTTGGAATGCAGAGCAGCCTTACCTTTATACCCTTGTTCTGGAATGCCAGAATGAAGTGATCGTGGACCGCCTGGGAATCAGGGAAATCACCGTAAAAGACGGAGTGTTATATTTTAACGGGGAGAAGATTAAATTCCATGGTGTCAACCGCCATGACAGCGATCCGGTGACAGGGTCTGTCATCAGCCTGGAACAGATGAAAAAAGACTTAATGATCATGAAGGAGCATAATGTCAATGCTATCCGTACCAGCCATTATCCGAATGGGCCTCAGTTCTACCAGTTGTGCGACGAGTACGGCTTCTATGTCATTGACGAAGCAGACAATGAGAGCCACGGAACTAACTCCATCTACATGGAAGATCATTCCATAGAAGCTGTGCATGGCCGCTGGAACCGGGCCATTGCAGATAATCCGGAGTTTACCCAGGCCACGGTTGACCGCACGCAGCGTTTGGTGCAACGGGATAAGAACCGGTCAAGTGTTGTGATCTGGTCCATGGGAAATGAATGCGCCTATGGCTGCACCTTTGAAGCCGCTCTGGCCTGGACCAAAGCCTTTGATCCTTCCAGGCTCACCCATTATGAAGCGGCCCGCTACCGTGACCGGAGCAAGACCTATGATTTTTCCAATCTGGATTTATACAGCCGCATGTATCCGAAGCTGGAAGAAATTCATGAATACATTGGAAGAAATACCGGAAAGCCTTTTATCCTGTGTGAGTACAGTCATGCCATGGGCAATGGACCGGGGGATCTGGAAGATTATTTTAAAGTGTTTGACCAGTACGACCAGGTCTGCGGCGGGTTTGTTTGGGAGTGGTGTGACCATGCCATCTATCAGGGAAGGACCTTGGATGGAAAACCTATGTACCTTTATGGAGGAGATCACGGCGAGTATCCTCATGACGGCAATTTCTGTATGGACGGCCTGGTATACCCGGACAGAAGACCTCACACCGGTCTGATGGAATTTAAAAATGTGTACCGTCCGGCAAGGTTTGTTTCCTTTGACCAGGAAAAGAAGGAGCTGGTGCTTCAAAACCGCATGGATTTTATCGGATTGAAGGATTATGCGGTAATTGAATATGAGGTGACCTGTGACGGAGAAGTCACTGCAAAGGGAATTCTTAAGGACGGAGATATGCCGGAAATAAAGCCTCATGGCATAGGCAGTTTGACTTTGGACTTTGAGGTCCCTCAAAAGGGAAAATGTTATCTGAAGGTTCAGTATTTATTAAAGCAGAATACAGCCCTTTTAAAAGCCGGATGCATTTTGGGATTTGAGGAAATACTCCTTGAAAATGAAGATACGAGAAACCAGACCGGGGTTTGCCTGTTAAAAGGACAGGGAGCAATTGACGAGGAGAGAGTGTGTCCTGCGATACGGGAAGATGACCGTTATCTTTATATAGACGGTACAAACTTTGCCTATACCTACAACAAGCTGACCGGCTGTTTTCAGGATATGTTGTTTGAAAACAGGACTCTTCTGGAGCGCCCCATGGAATATAACATCTGGAGAGCACCAACGGATAATGACAGATATATAAAGAATAAGTGGATGGAAGCCCATTATGACCGGGCCATATCCAGGGTTTATGAAACCTCTTATGAATTAAAGGATGGGCAGGTGGAAATAAGGACCGTTCTGACCGTTACTGCTGCTGTGATCCAGAGAATATTAATGATTGAAGCATTGTGGACCATCGGAAATGATGGAGTTTTGAATGGAAAGCTGGATGTGAAGAGGGATATGGAATTTCCAGAGCTTCCAAGGTTTGGCCTTCGCCTTTTCCTTCCAAAGGGCATGGATCAGGTAACCTATTATGGTCTGGGACCGGTGGAAAATTACCTGGATAAGAGAAGAGCAAGCTATCACGGGTTATTTAATGCCGGGGTAAAGGAAATGCATGAGGACTATTTAAAGCCTCAGGAGAACGGAAGCCGGAGCGATTGTGATTTTGTAACGGTAAAAGGTGGGGGAGCTTCCCTCTCGGCAGCTTCAGAACGGACATTTTCTTTTAATGCATCGGTTTATACCCAGGAGGAGTTGACAGAAAAAGCCCATAATTATGAGCTGGCAGCCTCAGGCTATACAGTCCTTTGCCTGGATTACCGCCAGGACGGGATCGGATCAGCAAGCTGTGGACCGGATCTTCGGAAAGAATACCGGTTTGATGAAGAGGAATTTGTTTTTGAAGTGAGATTGGTTCCTAAGAAAGCGGATATTTGACTTTCGTTTGACTGGATCGGTCAAGAGAGGAATCGATATTTCCGCATATGTGAATAGAAATTTATGTTTGTATTATCAGGCAGGATCGTTGATGAAAAGCAGCGGTTCTGCCTGTTTTATTTCCTATAGGGGCTGTTTTAAAAAGTCTTTGTATTTGACTTGTGTTTTTTTATCATTGTCCGAAATTGGCTGACAGTGATGCCTAACTCCTTGCTTGCGGTTTCAAGGGTATAAATGCGCTTCTGCCATTTTTCGTAAACCGGGTAAAACTCATCAGGAATAGGGGTAGGAAATCGGCCCAGATGCTTTCCCTGGGCTTTTGCAAGGGCAATTCCCTCTGCCTGACGTTGTTTGATGTTTTCCCGCTCTGCCTGCGCTACATAGGAGAGGAGCTGCAGGACAATATCGGAAATCAGGGTGCCGATCAGATCTTTATTTGTTCTTGTGTCCAGAATGGGCATATCCAGAATCACAATATCAGCTTTTCTGGCTTTCACGATTTCCCGCCATTCTTCCTGTATGTCATCGTAATTTCTTCCCAGACGGTCAATGCTTTTTACAACTAGGACATCTCCCTCTTTTAATTTCCTTTTTAACTTTTGATATTGGGGCCTGTTAAAATCCTTTCCTGATAATTTATCGCAATATATGTTCTTGTCAATAATGCCCCAGCGCAGAAGCTCTACCTTTTGCCGTTCTGTGTTTTGTTCTAATGAGGAGACCCTCATGTATCCATAAAAATTTTTCATTAAAATAACCTCCTGTCATTCTTAATTATGGCATGAGGTCAAGAGATTATTCTACTATATTAGTATTTATGAAAACAAAAGCCTGCAGGTCAAAATGTAAAAATGAAAATCAAATAAATAAGAAATGCTGTTCTACCGGGGATTCCTGTAAATAAAACGGGGATTACAGAAATAGATTGTTTGATAAGAAGGTACACCTTTTTATCAAATATAAACAGCCTAAAAATACTACGTTTATTATAAGCACTATTTCGACAAAATACAACATATTTCACACATATTATACTTATTCTCTTTACATTTTGCCAGTGATATCAAGGTGTACCTTTTTGCTATTGTACTGTAACCAGCAGGACTACCAGTTATGCTTTCGGCTGGCAGGCGGCAATTTATCAGTGCAAGTTCAATTATAAGCAGAGAAGAAAATACGCAAACTATGAGAGGAACACGGATTTGCGACAGGGGGGAGAGGTAAAAGTGGAAGTATTCAAAAATAAAAGTAATTTATACATATATGTAACTATGTATGTTTCGCCGCATCAAAGATAGGAGAGAAAGTCAGATCATTGATGGCAGAATTTCACAATAACAATCATATGAGGAAAATACACATGAAAATTGGAATAGGAAACATACAGCGGAACAAATACAGGAAAATTTCAGAGAAAATTGCAATCGTGATCACAGCAGCATTGCTTGTGGTTTTTGCTATTTTAAGTATTATAGTCGTCAGTCTTTCAGGCAATGAAACCGGTACAGCGGTACGCTCTGAGCTTACAAATTTGGCCCACGCAAATGGAAACCAGGTACAGGCGATCCTGGATGCTGCATCAAAACAGGCAGCAGCAATGCAGGATTATATTGGTAAGACCTATAACCAGGGAGCTGCGGTTATCTCATCTGCCGAGGACATCAAGGTAAAAAGCGCAGTGTATCACACGGAAATGTCTGATTTAAGCATTGAAGTAGAAAATTATTTACTTAACAGCATGTGCTCTGTCGTTGTGGCAGATGAGGATATCGTTGGGTTCGGAATCTTTTTTGAGCCTGGCAAGTTCGATAAAAGCATAGAGGATTATGGGTTTTATGTGAATAGTGAGGATGCTGCCAATAAAAAAGCGCAGCCTTTTGGAAAATACAGTGATTACAGTGATAAGGACTATTATAAGCCTGTGAAAGAAACCGGCAAGCCTTATTTTACAAAGCCTTATGAATATCAGGGCACTACCATGATCACTGCCGCATATCCCGTTATGATTAAAGATGAGTTCCGGGGAGTGATCGCAGCTGATATTGATGTTGGTCATTTTAATAAGCTAACCACATCTTCCGAAGATTATAAAACGCTATACGTTGGTATTCTTACAGATGATTTTACCACGGTATACGACAGTAGATTTGCCGAAGACATTGGCCATAATCTCTCTGAGTTTTTAAAAAATCCAGAAGAAATGAAGAAGGTTACCGATGGAGCAGCTTTGGGAAAAGCATTTTCCTGTACCACTGTCCTTGAGGATGGACATAAAGTATCCCGGTTTTTCTACCCGATTGATGTAGAAGGAACCCATTGGTGGGCACAGACTGCATTGGATACCTCTGACTTAAATAAAGATATCGAAATATTAACGGCTACAATTGTAACTGTTTCTGTTTTGTCGCTGGTGGCTGTGGCCGCCATTGTTATCATTGTTTTAAAGAAGGCGCTGAAGCCGATTAACGGTGTGGTTTCTGCCGCTGCTGAGATCGCTGCAGGTAATCTTGCAATACAGGTACATACACAAAGCAATGATGAGATTGGGATTCTTTCCAGAACCTTTATGGAAATGGCGGAAAACTTGAGGTCCATCATTCAGGATATTAAATACTTATTAGAGGAAATGAGTGAGGGGAATTTCAGAATCGATACAAAATATGAGGAAAAATACATCGGCGATTATCAGGAGATACTAATTGCCATGAGAACCATTAACCGTAATTTAAGTGAAACCCTCGCGGAAATTAATACTGCCTCTGATCAGGTTTCGGCAGGAGCGGGGCAGATGTCAGACGGCGCACAGACTTTAAGCCAGGGAGCGGCAGAGCAGGCAAGTTCCGTGGAAGAACTTACGTCCAACATCACCGAAATTTCCGAGCGGATCAAAAATAATGCGGACAATGCCAAACAGGCAAGCCGTTTATCGGAGGAATCAGGAGAGGAGGTTGCACAAAGCAACCAGCAAATGCAGCAGCTGATGAAGGCAATGGAGGAAATCACCGATACCTCTAAAGAGATCGGTAAAATTATCCACACCATCGATGACATTGCATTCCAAACGAATATCCTGGCTTTAAACGCCGCTGTGGAAGCGGCCCGTGCCGGCGAAGCAGGCAAGGGATTTTCTGTGGTGGCGGATGAGGTGCGAAACCTCGCAGGAAAATCAGCCGAAGCCGCAAAAAATACTACGGCACTGATTGAAAGCACGGTGGAGGCAATTGAGAAGGGCAGGTTACTGGCCGATCAAGCTGCCGGCTCTCTTCTTGAGGTGGTGGATACATCTAAGAGCGTGGATGAAAGAATCCGGCAAATAGCAAAAGCTTCCGATGAAGAGTCTTATGCGGTTACTCAGATTGCAGCAGGACTTGAACAGATTTCATCAGTTGTACAAACCAACTCCGCAACATCAGAAGAAAGCGCGGCTGCAAGTGAGGAGCTTTCGGGACAGGCACAGATGTTAAAGAGTCTGGTAAACAGATTTAAGCTAAGAGATTCAGGCGAAAGGATTGCGGCTCATAGGGCTCCAAACCCAGCCATAGAACCAGCTGATGATTTTATGACCGGCGGTAAATATTAATAGAAATACTCTGACAGCAGTGCCGGTGCCTGGTAATTTCAGGCCTCCGGCACTGTTTTTGTATAAATCATGGGAAAAGGTTCCCGGCCCACACACCTCTAATTACCAGAATTAATGTGGTAAAAATCTGAATGGAAAAATAACGCTTGCCATGTTATGCTGATAATAAGGTTTAGTGGAACAAAAAGTGCGAAGGAGACGGCTATGCTTTGGAAACAGTTGCAGGAATTGCTGATGCTCTTGAGTCAGGAAGAATACAGAACGGCTTCGACATTGGCGGAACAGCTGAAGGTCAGTGAGAAGACGGTACGGCTGAGACTGAAGGATTTAAGCGGGCTGCTGGAAGGCCATGGAGCGGAAATAAGCTCAAAAGCGAGATATGGATATATACTTCGGATTCATGACCAGGAGAAATTTAACGCATACATAAAGAAAGAAAGGGACAATACGGAGCATTTTCCGGAAAGGGAACATGAGAGAAGAGAATTTTTGCTGGCATACCTGATATCCAGGATGGATTATATCAAGATCGATGAGCTTTGTGATTTTCTCTTTGTTTCAAAATCCACCTTGTCCAATTCTCTTAAAACGGTGGAAGGAATATTAAAGCGCTACGGCCTTTCCATTGAACGGAAGCCTAATTACGGGATCAGGATCCAGGGTGAGGAATTTGATATCCGCAGGCTGTTAAGCGATTATTTTATCAAGCGACAGGGCTTAACAGGGGTGGACATCAGCCATCAGGAAAGCGAAATGATCCATCTGGCAGAAGTGATTAAAGGTCTTTTAAAGAAGTATGGGATCCGTCTTTCCGAGATTGCCTTTGAGAATTTCGTGGAATATACCTATGTGGCCAGGAAGCGGATGAAGTCAGGCTTTTATCTTCGGCTGGACAAGGAAAACCTGCCGGAAATAGGGGGTAAGGAATCCGCCCTCATCCGGGAGCTTATTTCTTCTATCGGAACCCAGGAACAGATCGTCTATACGGCTGATGAGGAACATTATCTCTTACTGTATCTGGCCGGAAAAAGAATGATCGGAAGCACCCTGGAAAACGACATCAATTTTGTGATCAGGGAGCAGACCGACCAGTTAGCCCTTGCCATGATGGAGCTGGTAAGCAGGGAATACGGGTTGGAAATGCATAATAATTTTGAGATACGGATGACCTTAAACCAGCATCTGGTCCCCTTTGATATCAGGATCCGGTACGATATTCCGCTGAAAAACCCAATTCTGGAGGACATTAAGCAGAGGTATTGCTTGGCTTATCAGATATCCTATGAAGCAGTAGGAGTCCTTAAAAAGCATTATAAAAAGGATATTTCCGAGGATGAGATCGGATATTTTGCCCTGATCTTCCAATTGGCTTTAGAAAAGGAGAAGATGGATCCCTGCTCAGATATTCTTGTGGTATGCAGCACGGGAAAGGGTAGCTCCCGGTTATTAAAATACAAATATGAAAGTGAATTTTCCGGTTATTTAAGGAATATCTATGTCTGCGATCTTCTGGAGCTGGAGCATTTCGATTTCCAGAAGGTCGATTATATCTTTTCCACCGTTCCAATTCCCATGGAGGTCCCGGTGCCTATTGTAGAGGTGGGGGCATTTCTGGAAGCTGATGATATCCAGAAGATCACAAAAACCCTTAGAAGAGGTAACAGCCGTGGGATCATAAAGCGGTATTATACTCCGCAGCGCCTGCTTACAGGGATGGAAGGAAAGCATAAGGAAGATATATTAAAGGATTTATGCGGCGTGATCAAAAAGCAGGAAAAGGTGGATGATAATTTTTATGAGCTGGTGCTGGAGCGGGAAACCTTTGCCCAGATGGATTATGGAAATTATATCACCCTCCCGCACCCAAACCAGATCGCTTCAGAGGAAACCTTTGCTTATGTGGCGATCCTTAAAGAACCGGTTATCTGGAACAAGCTTCCGGTCCAGATCGTCCTGCTGATTTCCATAGGAAGAAAAGAGGATAGAAACCGTCAGACCTTTTATGAAACAACTGCACGGTTTGCCCTTAATAAGGAAGCAGTGAAACAATTGATCCAGAAACCGGAGTATGAGACTTTACTGGATCTGCTGGAAGAATAAAGATACCACATTCAGACTGCGAGGAACTGCCAGATTGAATGTGGTATTTTTTTCGTTGGAGTTTTAAACGGACTGATGTTACCATAAAGACAAATGATTGAAGGAGGAAACAATACATATGCTGAGAAAAGATTTTCTGTGGGGAGGTGCAGTAGCTGCCCATCAGCTGGAAGGAGCCTGGAAAGAAGGAGGCAAAGGCGTCAGCGTTGCCGATGTGATGACAGCTGGAGCCAATGGAAAGGAACGGGAGATCACAGATGGTGTCATAGAAGGAAAATATTACCCCAACCATGAGGGCATTGATTTTTACCACCGATATAAAGAAGATATCCTTCTTTTTGCGGAAATGGGTTTTCAGTGCTTCCGCACCTCCATTGCCTGGACCAGGATTTTTCCTACGGGAGAAGAGTCAGAACCTAATGAAGAAGGCCTCCGGTTTTATGACGACTTATTTGATGAGTGCAGAAAGCATGGGATCCAGCCGGTAGTGACCCTGTCCCACTTTGAAATGCCATATGAACTGGCGGTTAAGTACGGCGGCTTTAGAAGCCGCATCTGTGTGGAGCTGTTCGTGAAGTTTGCCAAAGCTTGCTTTGAACGGTATAAGGACAAGGTGACCTATTGGATGACCTTTAACGAGATCAATAACCAGGCTGATTATGACGGAGACTTTGCACCATTTACCAACTCAGGACTTCGTTTTAAGGAAGGAGATAACCGGGAACATCTGATGTACCAGGCAGCCCATTATGAGCTGGTGGCATCAGCTCTGGCAGTAAAGGCGGGACATGAGATAAATCCTGATTTTAAGATCGGCTGTATGATGGCCATGTGCCCCATTTATCCCTACTCCTGTGATCCAAAAGATATGATGATGGCCATGTCTTCCATGCAGAAACGCTACTGGTTTGCTGATGTCCATGTAAGAGGGCAATATCCAGAATACATAAAGGCATATTGGAAACGGAAAGGGATGGTTCTTGATATCACATCGGAAGACTTGGAGGCGCTTAAAGCAGGCTGTGTGGATTATATCGGATTCAGCTATTACATGTCCTTTACTGTGAAGCACAGGGACGATAATCCAGAGTATGATTACCGGGAAGGCAGAGACAGGGTGAAAAACCCTTATGTGCAGGCAAGCCAGTGGGGATGGCCCATTGATCCGGAAGGGCTTCGCTACACCATGAACTGGCTGTATGACAGGTACGGGCTTCCTCTGTTTATTGTGGAAAATGGCTTCGGTGCCTATGACAAGCTGGGAGATGACGGCATCATCCATGACGGGTACCGGATCGAATATTTAAAGGCTCATATCGAATCTATGAAAAAATGTGTGGAACAGGATGGAGTGGATCTCTTGGGATATACACCCTGGGGCTGTATTGACCTGGTATCTGCCGGGACCGGTGAGATGGAGAAGCGCTACGGATTCATCTATGTGGATAAGGACAATCAGGGAAACGGAACAGGAGAGCGGAGCAGAAAAGAAAGCTTTTACTGGTTTAAGAAGGTGATTCAAACAAACGGAGAGGAATTATAGGAGGGGAAAGTATGTTAAAGATTCGGTTATTTTGCAATCAGGGAATGTCCACAAGCCTGCTTGTGAGTAAAATGAGGGAGGCAGCGGCTCAGGAAGGACTGGAAGCGGATATCATGGCATTTCCGGTCAATGACTTAGATGAAAATCTGGGCGGAGTAGACTGTGCCCTGCTTGGTCCTCAGGTAGGATACTTAAAGGACAAGGTTTTAAAGACATGTGAAAGTCATCAGGTACCAATGGATGTGATCCCTATGATCGATTACGGCATGTGCAATGGAAAAAAGGTTCTGGAGTTTGCACGGAAGCTGTCAGGTAAATGAGAAAAGAAAGGGAGGGACAGTGAGGATGAAAGATTTTTTGAATAATAAAGTGATTCCTAAAATGATGGTGTTTATCAATACAAAGGCAATTCGGGGATTAAAGGATGGTCTGCTGTATTCCATGCCAATGATGATCATCGGGTCTATTTTCTTGCTTCTGGCAAATTTTCCATATACACCTTTTGCCAACTGGCTGGGGTCAGTAGGAATTACACCGGTGCTGAATCAGGTATATGAAAGCACCTTCAATATTATGGCTCTTATCGCTTCCATAGGCATTGCCTATACCTACGTAAAAAATGAGGGATATAACGGAATGCCGGCAGGGGTGATTTCCCTTTGTACTTATCTGCTGTTTCAGCCTTCCCAGGTAACCAACCAGGAGGGAGCTAATGTTGGCGTTATTTTTAAGACATGGACCGGCGGACAGGGAATGATCGGCGCTATCATTATCGGACTTATCGTAGGCTGGATCTATACCGTATTTTTAAAGAAAAACATTACCATTAAAATGCCGGATGGAGTACCAGACGGAGTTGCCACCTCTTTTACGGCCCTGATTCCGGGCGCGGTTATTATTATCGCAGCCTCCATCGTTTATGCGGTTGTTAAAAATATGTTTGCCACGACCCCAATGGAATGGATCTATAAAACCATTCAGATTCCGCTTCAGGGCCTGACCGATTCTTTTGGCGGGGTTGTTGCTATGGGATTTTTGATTCCGTTTTTCTGGTTCTTTGGAATTCATGGTTCAACCCTTGTTGGGGGAATCATGGGACCCCTCCTTACGGCCAATACTGCCGCCAATCAGGCTATTCTTGACAGCGGACGAGAGCTTAATCTGGCAAATGGCGGACACATTGTTACCCAGCAGTTTCTGGATCAGTTTATGACGGTTACAGGGGCAGGGATTACCATTGGACTGGTGATCTATCTTACCTTTTTTGCCAAATCCAACCAGTGCAGGCAAGTGGGCAGGCTGGGAATCGGACCGGCATTCTTTAACATCAATGAGCCGGTGCTTTTTGGCACGCCGGTGGTGTTAAACCCCATTATGGCGATCCCCTTCATGATCATGCCTGTTCTGTCCGGAACCATTCAGTATCTTGCAATATATACAGGACTTTGTCCCATGTATAAAGGGATTCTGGTGCCCTGGACCTGTCCTCCCATTATTTCGGGATTTTTGATCGGAGGCTGGAGGACGGCACTGCTTCAGGTGGGAATCCTGGCATTGTCATTCTTCGTGTACCTTCCATTTATCAGGGTTATCGACAAAATGTATGAGAAGCAGGAAAATCAGACCCAGGGATGATAATTACTGTAAAGAGAGAAAAGGTGGAAAAATGCAGGAAATGGAACTTATTTGCTTTCAGCTGATCACTGCTGCCGGCGGAGCAAAATCAAACTATATCAAAGCAGTGCAAAAGGCAAAACAAGGAAACTATGAAGAAGCGGATCATCTGATCTTAGAAGGGGACGAAATGATGAAACAAGGCCATTTGCCTCATGCGGACTTAATTCAGAAAGAAGCGGCAGGAGAGGCTGTGTCTATGGGGCTTATTCTGACCCATGCGGAGGATCAGATGATGAGCGCAGAGATCTTTAAGGTCATGGCCGAGGAGATGATCGATCTTTACAGGAAACTGGAAAGCAAATAAAACGGGATTCTGCAATAGGAAATAAAATACCGGTTATGGCGGGAGCATGTAATGTTTCCCGCCATAACCGGTTAAAAAGCTTTTTGGGATTATTAGGTTCTCCAACCGTGCCACAAAGGCCCCCGTCCTTTTCCCAGATTTAATCCGGCTTTTAATGCACCGGTTAAATAGGACTTCGCCATCCGGATGCTTTCTTCCAGCCCCATGCCTAAAGCCAGTCCGCAGGCAATGGCAGAAGACAGGGTACATCCGGTTCCATGGGTATTTGGATTGTCGATCCGTTCTCCTGGAAACCAGGTGACAGTTCCGTTGCAGCATAGAACATCATCAGCCCCCTGAGAATTATGGCCTCCTTTTAACAGGAAAGATACCTGATAGATATGAAAGAGCTCCATGGCGGCTTCTTCCATATCTTTTCTACTGTATATCTTGTGCCCTTTTGTGGATAAAAGGGCTTTTGCCTCCGGGATATTGGGGGTAACTAAAGTTGCAAGAGGAAACAGCTTGCTTGTTAAAGTCTTAACATCCTGCGGATTTAAAAGAGAATGTCCGCTGGTGGATACCATGACCGGGTCCACAACTACAGGAGAGCGGTTATATTTTTCCAGCTTTTCCGCAATGATTTCAATAGAACTGGAAGTCCCGGCCATGCCGATCTTAACTGCTTTTGGCGGAATGTCTGTAAATACGGCAACCAGCTGGTCGGAAAGCATTTCCTGACTAACAGCTTCCGTCAGAAAAACCCCCGTAGTATTTTGAGCAACCAGGGCGGTAATAACGCTGGAGCCATAGACACCCAAAGCCGCCGCAGTCTTTAAATCCGCCTGTATTCCGGCGCCGCCGCTTGGATCGGTGCCTGCAATGGTGAGGAACGTAGGAAGAATCAGGCTCATGGGCTCACCACCTTTAAAAGCTGTTCTTTTAAGCGATGGGCGGCTGCGGTTATATCCTTTTGTCCGAAGATACCGGAAACCACCGAAGCTCCGGCCACGCCTGTTCCTTTCAGGCTGGAAACATTTTGGGCCGTAATTCCCCCGATGGCCGTTACAGGAATAGGAACGGAACGGCAGATAGCAGTCAGCTGCTCCAGGGTTAAGGGAATGGCATCTTTTTTTGTAGGGCTTGGGAAGATGGCCCCGGATCCTATATAATCCGCCCCATCCATATATGCCTTTTTTGCCTGACTTACATTTCTGGCAGTAACGCCCAGAATGCGGTCCGGGCCGATTAGCCGGCGGACCTCCAAAGGAGATAAATCATCCTGTCCAACGTGTACGCCGTCTGCCCCGCACTTAAGGGCAATCTCCACATCATCGTTGATGATTAGCGGGATCCCATAATGCCTTGTAAGTTCACGGATAAGTAAGGCTTCTTCCAGGAAAGCACGTTTGTCCATAGACTTTTCTCGGAGCTGGAGAAGGGTCACTCCGGCACAAAGAGCTTCTTCAATCTGCTCTGTTAAGGTTTTTTCTCCTGTAAATGCCTTGTCTGTTACTGCATAGAGGAGAAGCATATCTCTATGAAACTTCAATATTTATTCCTCCTTTCAAGGTACCTTCATCCAAAAGGCTAACCTCATCGAGAAAGCAGCAGCGGAAGCTTCCGGTACCACTTAAGGTTTGTTCCGCTTTTTTTGCTGCCCGCTCCCCGCAGAGACCGGCAGCAGCCGTGGCAAGAGCGGCCGCCTCGAAAATGGCATGCTGGGATGGCGTGAGCCCTGTGGAGGCTATATAGGCGGCAATTATACCGTCCAGCATACAGCCGCTACCCGTAATACGGGACATTTGGGGACAGCCATTTCTGATAAGCCAGGTTTCCTCCCCGGTTGAAGCGATATCAATGGCCCCTGTCATGACGGTCACAGCCCCTGTTTCAGCGCTTAGTGCCCTGGTTGTTTCCGTAAGAGATTCCAGGGTATCCTCCCTGATCTCATCAGAAAAGGAAGCATCAACTCCCCGGGTGGGAGAAACAGAGTCGTTTCCGCTTCCTGCGTTCTTCCCGGTCAGTTCTTTTAACAGGATCCGAAGTTCCGATGCATTTCCCCTGATAACGGTTATCTTTACTTCACTTAATAGGGAAAGAGCAGTTTCGGTCCGATAGCGGGAAGCACCGATTCCCACCGGATCTAAGATGACAGGGAGGCTTCGCCGGTTTGCTTCCCGTCCGGCCTTTTCCATTGCAGCTTTTGTAGTCCCTCCCGGAGTCCCAATGTTCAAAAGAAGGCAGTCGGATATGGCGGTTATTTCTGAAACCTCTTCCGGGTGGTCCGCCATGATGGGGGAGCCGCCACAGGCTAATATGGTATTTGCCACGTCTCCGGCCGTAACATAATTAGTGATACAGTGGATGACGGGCCGCTTTTCCCTGACCAGCCCGGTCAGAGAATGGTTAATCTTTAGGCTCATATCTGTCTCCCCCTATTCATTGATGAGCCGCTCAAAATAGGAAAAAAGACCAAGGCGGCGCAGCATTGCCAGTAAAATTGCAGCCAATAAGGTCCCTGCCAGAGTGCTCATAAGAAATGGAACTACAAAGAAGAAGACAGCTATCTCTTTACCCATAAGAAAGATGGCTACCGGATAGCAGAGCAGCCCTCCGATCAGCCCGGTTCCAACCACTTCTCCAAGATAAGCAGGCAAAAGCTTCCTGGTTTTTTGAAACAGATAGGCACCAAGAAACGCGCCGGCCATGCTTCCCGGAAAGGCAAGCAGGCTTCCGGTTCCCATGAGATTCCGTATGAGAGATGTACAAAACGCCATGGAAACGCCATAGACAGGCCCTAAGAACACCCCAGCCAGAACATTTGCCAGATGCTGCATCGGAAAGCATTTGGAAGCTCCAACCGGGATGGAAAAGCCGGAGAACGCAACGGTAAGTGCTGTCAGCATTCCGCTGATCACCAGCTTTTTTACCCGTACTCTTGAACCGGCAGAAGAGTTGTTGTAAATTGTTGAAGATATTTGAACTTTCATGAAAGTTCCTCCTGTTTATGTAATTTAAACCTAACAAGTAGGGTCGCTGATTGCGTATTATTCATCAAAAATATCGACGATCTCTCCATCTAAAATCCGGTTCATGTTCTTCATGGCGCAGAAATTGCCGCACATGGAGCAGGTGTCTTCTTTTTCCGGTTTTGACGCGGCCCGGTAGCGTCTGGCCTTTTCCGGGTCAATGGCAAGCTGGAACATGGTTTCCCAATCCAGCCGTTTCCTGGCATCGCTCATCTTATGATCCCATTCCTTAGCACCCTTAATGCCTTTTGCAATGTCAGCCGCATGAGCCGCAATCCGGGCTGCAATGATTCCTTCCTTCACATCCGCTTCATCTGGCAGCCTCAAATGCTCCGCAGGAGTCACATAGCAGAGAAACGCTGCTCCGGCGGCAGCTGCCACCGCTCCACCGATTGCTGCGGTAATATGGTCATATCCTGGCGCAATATCAGTGACAAGAGGTCCCAGGACATAAAAGGGTGCTCCTTTGCAGATCGTCTGCTGGATTTTCATATTAGCTGCAATCTGATCCAGGGGCATATGGCCGGGGCCTTCTATAATGACCTGTACATTCTTTTCCCAGGCCCTTCTCGTCAGCTCTCCAAGGGTCACCAGTTCCTCCACCTGTGAAATATCAGATGCATCCTCTATGCAGCCTGGCCGGCAGGCATCTCCAAGGCTTAAGGTCACGTCATGCTTCTGGCAGATTTCCAGTATGCGGTCATAATGCTCATAAAAGGGATTCTCCTCCCCGGTCATTTCCATCCAGGCAAAGATGATAGACCCTCCTCTTGAAACAATGTTAGTCAGCCGCTTTGCTTCCTTGAATCTTCTGGCGGTCTGTTTGTTGATCCCAACGTGAATGGTCATGAAATCCACCCCGTCTTCCGCGTGCATTTCCACGATCTTTATCCACTCCTCGGCGGTGATTTCCCGAAGGGGTTTGTGATAATAAACCACAGCATCGTAAATAGGAACCGTACCAATCATAGCCGGACATTCTCCCGTCAGTTTCTTTCGGAATTTCCGGGTATCTCCAAAGGAGCTTAAATCCATAATGGACTCTGCTCCCATGAGAACTGCGTCCTTTACTTTCTCGAGCTCCATGTCCAGATCATTCAAATCCCTTGATGTTCCCAGATTCACATTGATCTTTGTTCTCAGCATGGAGCCGATCCCGCTGGGTTTTAAGCAGCTGTGGTTCTTATTTGCCGGAATGGCGACTTTTCCTTCCGCTACCAGTTCCCGCAGCTTTTCGGGCTCCCATTGTTCGTGTTCAGCTACTGTCATCAGTTCCTTTGTCAGAATGCCTTTTCTTGCGGCATCCATTTGCGTGGTGTAATTCATGTTTGTTCCTCCTTTTTCTCGCGAACGGAGGGATTGTAAGGGCTTTTCGGTAAAGAACAAGAAAAAGAGCCCATACCAACAGGTATAGGCTCGGAAATATGCAATCATCCCATATGAATCCCTACGTTGGCATTACCCAAATCAGGTTATAAAGGTCGAAGTTGATTACTTCCTCTCAGCCCGCCTACGAGCTCCCTCTTGTGGCACTAGTGTAGCATTCCCCCTCCAGCTTGTCAAGGGAAATATCCCTTACCGGCCCTCAGCCGGAAATGGAGGACTTCATTTCCCTTACGTAGTCGCAGACAGGCCCTACGCAGTCTTTTCCATATTTTGCGGCAATTTTTACAATGGCGCTGCCCACAATGACGCCGTCCGCATGTTTGCTCATTTCCCTTGCCTGCTCCTTGGTGGAGATTCCAAAGCCGATGGCGCAGGGAATCTCTTTAACCTCCTTTACAAAGGAAATCATTTCGCCAATGTTGGTATTGATTTCCGATCTCACCCCGGTCACGCCCATGGAGGAAACGCAGTAGATAAATCCTTCCGATCCAGCTGCAATGGTCCGTATACGCTCCCTGGAAGTGGGGGCGATGAGGGAAATCAGTTCGACTCCGTATTTCTTGCAGTAGGGCAGCAGTTCCTCCCTCTCTTCAAAAGGCATATCCGGCACGATCAGGGCATCAATGCCGCACTCAGCCGCATTTTTTAAAAACCGTTCGCTTCCATACACAAAAACCAGATTAATATAAGTCATAAAAGCCAGAGGAACATCGGTTTTTTGGCGTATCCGTTTTACGGATTCGAAAAGCTTATCCGTGGTAGTTCCTGACGCCAAAGCCCGCATATCGGCTTCCTGGATCACGATCCCCTCTGCGATTGGGTCAGAAAAGGGGATTCCAAGCTCGATCAAATCCGCTCCGGCCTCGGCCATGGCAGGAACCAGCTCTTCGGTGGTGGCAAGGTCGGGATCTCCTGCCGTAATAAATGGGATGAATGCCTTTCCTCTGGAAAATACTTCGCTTATTCTACTCATAGATTTCAACCCCCTTGTAGCGGGCAATGGCTGCCACATCCTTGTCGCCCCGTCCTGATAGATTAATGACAATGACCTCATCTTTTCCCATGGAAGGAGCGATCTTTCTGGCATAGGCTACGGCATGAGCGCTTTCAATTGCCGGAATGATCCCTTCCAGACGGGATAAGTATTCAAAGGCTTCCACGGCCTCCTGATCCGTAATGGAGACGTAGCTGGCTCTTCCTGAGTCGTGAAGGGCCGCGTGCTCCGGTCCAATGCCGGGATAGTCAAGTCCTGCGGAAATGGAGAAAACAGGGGCGATCTGGCCGTACTCATCCTGGCAGAAATAGGACTTCATGCCATGGAAGATTCCAAGAGAGCCGGTGGAAATCGTGGCCGCGTGCTTTCCTGTTTCAATGCCGTGCCCGGCGGCCTCGCAGCCCACCAGCTTTACGGGAGTCTCGTTTAAAAATTCATGGAAGATTCCCATGGCATTGCTTCCGCCTCCCACACAGGCGATCACCATATCAGGAAGCTTACCCTCTGCTTCCATAAGCTGAGAGCGGACCTCTTTTCCGATGATGCTCTGAAAATCCCTGACAATGGTCGGAAAAGGGTGAGGGCCCATGACAGAACCTAAGACATAATGGGTATCTGCCACCCGGTTGGTCCATTCCCTCATGGTCTCATTGACCGCATCCTTTAAGGTCTGGGTGCCGCTTGTGACAGCGTGAACCTTTGTGCCCAAAAGCTCCATGCGGAATACGTTTAAGGCCTGACGGTCCGTATCTTCTTTGCCCATGAAAACTTCACATTCCATTCCCATGAGAGCGGCGGCGGTAGCGGTAGCAACGCCATGCTGCCCGGCCCCTGTTTCAGCGATGACCCGGGTCTTTCCCATCTTCTTTGCAAGAAGGACCTGGCCCAGGGCATTGTTGATCTTATGGGAGCCGGTGTGGTTTAGGTCCTCCCTCTTTAAATAAATCTTCGCGCCGCCTAAATCCTCTGTCATCCGCGCTGCATAGTAGAGCAGAGAGGGCCTTCCGGTATATTTTTTGTGGAGGTCTGAAAGTTCTGCTAAAAACTCCTGGTCATGGCTGTACTTTTCATAAGCTTCTTCCAGCTCATTTACTACATTCATCAGTGTTTCGGGGACAAATTGTCCGCCGTGCTGTCCAAATTTTCCTTTTGACATGGCTGTTCACTCCTTACTATTTGTATGATCTCTTTTATTTTTTGCGGGTCTTTTTTGCCCTCTGTTTCCACGGAACTGCTTAGATCCAGGCAAAAGGCCTTTGTTTTCATGGCCTGCCTGACGTTTGTGGAGTCTATGCCTCCTGCCAGGAACCAGGCCTTTTTTATGTCCGGTATCATGGACCAGTCAAAGGTCTTCCCGCTGCCGCCGTAAAGTCCTTTGGTATAAGTATCAAAAAGCAGGAAATCCGCAGGAAGGTCCTCAGCCTTCTTCATATCCTCTGCCTGCCGGACCCGTATGGCCTTCATGACAGGAAAGCCGGGGGCCAGGCAGCTTTTTAATTCCATCATATAATCCCGGTCCTCATCACCGTGAAGCTGGATAAGGTCAATGATACCATTCCCGGTAAGGGACAGGATATCGTCTATGGGGCTGTTTACGAAAACGCCCACTGCAGGTATCTCCGGCAGCAGCAGCTCTCTAAGTTCCTGTGCCTTCGGACCTGTAATCCGGCGCTTTCCAGGGGCGAATACAAAGCCTGCATAATCCGGCTTCCAGGTGTTCACTGCCAGGATATCCTCCCTTCGGGTCAGCCCGCATATTTTGATCTTTTTTCCTTTCAAATTCATTGCGCCGCCCTCTTAAAACCGCTTATGATTTTCTTTTTGTCAGGGGAACGCATCAGGCTTTCCCCGATCAGAACGGCATTTACCCCGGCTTCTGACAGGAATTTGATGTCTGTTTCTGTTTTGATTCCGCTTTCTGCCACGAAGAGCACATCAGGGGGGACCAGCCTCCTTAAGCGGAGGGAATTATTAAAATCCACCTCAAAGGTTTTTAAATTCCGGTTATTTACTCCGATGATCCTGGCTCCCGCTGAAAGGGCGGAGTGGATCTCCTCCTCGTCATGGGCCTCGACCAGTGCGCTTAAACCAAGGCTTTGGCATAGTCTTAGATCTTCTTTCAGGGTGTTTGTATCCAGAAGGGCACAGATAAGGAGAACCGCACAAGCGCCTATGGCCTTTGCCTCGTAAATCTGATAAGGGTCCACCGTAAAATCTTTTCTCAGAAGAGGGATTTGCACCTCATGGCTGATTTCTGTCAGGTAGTCGTTGCTCCCGAGAAAGTATTCCGGTTCCGTGAGAACGGATATGGCATCCGCCCCTGCGGTTTCGTAATCCCTTGCGATCTCCACATAGGGGAACTCGGGGGCTATGAGGCCCTTGGAAGGAGAGGCGCGTTTTATCTCACAGATAAATGAAATGCCTGGGGAGGAGAGATTTCGTTCAAAGGAAAGATCATTTCCCTTCGTTTTTTCCAAGGCTTCAAATGCCAGGTTTTCCATGGCCTTCATAGGGATTTTTTCTTTTGCTGCCGCCACCCGTTTTCTGGAGGCAGCAGCCAGCTTGTCAAGTATCATAAAACCACCTCGTTGGTCATTTTTATAAACTCCTCAAGCTTTATGGCGGCCTTTCCCGAATCAATGAGATGGGCCGCTTTTTCGATGCACTGGGAAATCGTACAGTCATCGATTCCCAGGTACAGGCTTAAAGCAGAGTTTAGGATGACGATATCCCGCTTTGGCCCGTGGAGCTTTCCGTTTAAAATATCCCTGGTGATCTGGGCATTTTCTGCAGGTGTGCCGCCCACCAGCTCCGGAAGAATGCAGCGGTTTAAGGAAAACTGCTCCGGTGTGATCTCATAGGGCGTCAGTTCTCCGAAACGGATCTCGCATACGTGACTGGGACCGGTGACCGTGGCTTCATCAAGCCCGTCATCTCCGCAGACCACCAGTCCCCGCTTGACTCCAAGGTTGCTTAATACCTGGGCCAGGGGTTCTACCAGCTTCCGGTCATAGACCCCTAAAAGCTGCATGGTGGCTCCGGCCGGATTGGAGAGAGGGCCTAAGATATTAAAGATGGTCCGCACTCCAAGCTCTTTCCGCACAGGTCCGGCGTATTTCATAGAGGAATGGTATGCCTGGGCAAAGAGGAAACACATGCCCGTTTCCTTTAATAGGATCCCCGACTGCTCCGCTGTAAGATTTAAATTCACACCAAGGTGCTCCAACACATCGGCAGCCCCGCTTTTGCTGGAAACGCTGCGGTTGCCGTGCTTTGCCACCGGAACTCCTCCTGCGGCCACCACAAACGCGCTGGTTGTGGAAATGTTAAAGGTCCCTGCCTCGTCGCCGCCGGTTCCAACGATATCAATGACCGGAAAGTCCGGTTCCAGCCTTAATGCCTTTTCCCGCATGACCGTGGCACAGGCAGTGATCTCGTCAATGGTCTCACCCTTCATCCGAAGACCTGTTAAAAATGCTGCCATCTGGGCTGGGGTGGTTTCCCCGCTCATGATCTCATTCATGACTTCTTTTGCTGCTTCAAAGCTTAAATCCTTCCCTGTTATAACTTCATGGATTGCCTGCTGAATCATCTAATCTGCCTCCTTTATATGAATGGATAAAAAATTCTTAAGTATGGTCATTCCATCTGGGGTCAGGATGGATTCCGGATGGAACTGAAGCCCGTAAATGGGATATTCCTTGTGTTTTACCGCCATGATTTCCCCCATATCATCAGTCCCGATAACGGTCAGGCAATGAGGAAGAGAATCTTTTGCGGCGATGAGAGAGTGGTATCTTGCTGCCAGGATCTGTTTTGGAAGCCCGTGGAAGATGGGATCAGAAACATCGATGGCAAGAAGGCTCTGCTTTCCATGCATCAGCTTCCTTGCGTGGGTGATCTCTGCCCCGAATGCTTCACAGATACCCTGGTGCCCCAGGCATACCCCAAGAATGGGGATCGTTCCTGAAAGCTTCTTCACCACGTCCTCGCACACGCCTGCGTCTTTGGGATAGCCGGGGCCAGGGGAGAGGATGATGTGGCTGGGAGATAGTTCCCTTATTTCTTCCGCGGTCATCTCATCATTTCGTATGACCCTGATATCCGGATTCAGGCCGCCGAACATCTGGACCAGGTTGTAGGAAAAGCTGTCGTAATTATCGATCAGTAGAATCATCAGTCATTTACCTCCCCTGCGGTTTCAATGGCCCGGATCACGGCCTTTGCCTTGTTTTCCGATTCTTCGTACTCCCGTTCCGGAACGCTGTCAGCCACGATGCCGCCGCCCGCCTGAACGTATACCTTTCCCTGACTCTTTACTGCCATGCGTATGGCGATGCAGGTGTCCATGTTTCCGGTGAAATCAATGTATCCCAGAGCCCCTCCATAAATGCCCCTTGGCTCTGTTTCCAGTTCTTCGATGATCTCACAGGCCCGGATTTTCGGAGCTCCGGAAAGGGTGCCTGCCGGAAGGACCGCCTCAATGGCATGAAAGGCATCCCGGCCAGGAGTAATGTCCGCTTCCACCTGGGAACAGATGTGCATGATTTTGGAATAGCGGTGGATCATTTGATAGCCTGTCACCTCTACCGTGGAAAATGCCGCGATTTTACCAAGATCATTTCTTCCCAAGTCCACCAGCATGTTGTGCTCTGCCAGTTCCTTTTCATCTTCCAGAAGCTCTTTGGAAAGCAGATTGTCTTCCTCCTCGTTCCTTCCCCTGGGTCTGGAGCCGGCTACCGGAAAAGTGGTGAGCCGTCCATTCTTTAAGCGGACCAGGGTTTCAGGGGAAGTACTTATGATTTCTGTATCATCCATGTGAAGATATACCATGTAGGGAGATGGATTGGTGGTTCTTAAAACCCGGTAGGCATTGAGAAGACTGTCCTGGTAATCACTTGTAAACTGTCTGGAAAGCACTGCCTGGAAAATGTCCCCGTCCACGATATAATCCTTTGCCCGCTCCACCATGGAACAGTATTCCTCTTTGGTCACGTTGCAGCTGAAATTTGGCCTGTCGGTGACCGCGGACTTTTTTAGCGGGATATTTTCTCCGATTATGGCTGCAATGTTTTCCAGCTTTGTGCAGGCCTTCCCGTAATTTTCCATAATCCGGTCGGTTTTCATGTTGACCACAAGGCTGATTTTCTGCTTCAAATGGTCGTAGGCTATGACCGTATCAAAAAGCATTAAGTCAAAGTCATTGCAAGTTCCCTTTTTGATGGATAGGACCGGTTCCGCATAGCCGATCATGCTGTATGCAAAATACCCTACAAATCCTCCGGTAAAGGGGGGAAGCCCGGGAAGCTTTGGGGACCGGTAATCCTTTAAGATATTTCGCAGCACATCATAGGGCTCCCTGGTCCGGATTACCTGGTCGGCCTCCGGCTGGCTGTAATGATGTACCCTTACCACATGATCCTTTAAAGTAACTTTAAGAACCGGGTCATAGCCAAGGAAGGAGTAGCGTCCCCATTTTTCACCTCCCTCAATGCTTTCAAGCAGATAATACCGGTTACTTTTGGCTGCGATCTTTCGCAGCAGGGTAATTGGTGTGACAATGTCTGCAAAGATTTCCCTGCAGACCGGGATAACGGGATAGGAAGCGGCAAGCGCTTCGATTTCCTTACAGTCCGGCGTGATGTTCATGGTTTATTACGCTCCTTTCCTAGTTAGTACTCATGTCTTTTGCAGTCAGTAAACACCCTATAGCAAGCGGAGAGGAAAATAAAAAAGGCCTCCGTCCCTCCTCCATACTGCTATGGATAAGAGGGACGAAAGCCTGAAAATTACGGTTCCGTGGTACCACCCTGATTGGAGAAGATAGACTTCTCCCGCTTTATAACACACTAACATGTGTCTCCCCTTGATAACGGATAGGAAACCCGTCGACACCTACTCCCGATCATAAACCGGTTTCAAGCCGCCCTCGCAGGTCCATTCAGACCAGACATCAACGCTTCCTCCCACCAACCGGAAGCTCTCTGTGCATGATGTTAAGATCTTACTTACTCCTGCTCAATAGTTTATCACTTTGATTTGTTACAGTATATGAGATTAAAAATAAAATGTCAATAGGAAAATTAATTTTTTTTATGAGGATAAATATCAGCCATGATAAACTGGTCTATTCATTTTAGCATGCTAAAGTGGTGCATGGGTTTCGCATGGAGATATTAGCTTCATTTACAAATCCAGCTGCATGAAAACTGCCGTAGTAGCAGGATTATCGTTGTATCGGTGAATTTTATAAAATCCATACCGGTAATACATCTGTATGGCGTGATCCATAAAAGGGAAAGTGTCTAAACGCATATGCTTATATCCAATCTGCCTGGCATCTGCAATCACTTGCTCAATCAGAGCGTTTCCTATATGTTTTCCCCGATATCCAGGTCTGACATATAATCGTTTCATTTCACAAAAACGAACATCAAGCTGTCTTAAAGCTACACATCCAACAATATCACTGCTTAAATATGCAAGATAGAGCCGGCCATTGGGCAAACCATACTTAACACCCAATTCTTTCACTTCATCGTCATAGTGCTGGGAATTAAGGCATTTTGCTACTTCGGTATCTTTCGTAATAATAGTATCCGTATATTCAGTGAACAAATGGATAACTTCCTGAGGCCGGTCATATGCCAGTTCAATTCTTATTTCCACCTGCAATCTCCTTTTAAATTTTGGTTTACCACTCTGTTGGATTATATGATTTAGCTGCGTTTCCCGCTTTCCTGTTAATGGGAAAATTATACCATACCTCAGGGCTTATTTCTATATCACTTTGTAAACTGTAACATGGGAGCTATTTAACAAAATACAAAGATATGGGGGCTACCAATAAGCTGTCTTTGTACTTAACCTCATCAGGCAGCGGAGTGGATTGCGGATATCCGAATGATATAATTAAAAGTAAAAATATAAAAAGTATATTGACAATATTAAACAGACAATGTAAGATTTAGAACATAAACGAACATTAACAATGAACATAAACGAACAAAAACCAGTTTCGACACCAATGAGTTCCCATGCCGGAACTGGTGCAGAGAAGGGAGAGGAACTATGCCTCAATGTATTGTGGTAGCAGATGATCTGACAGGAGCGAATGCCACAGGGGTTCTGCTTAAGAAGATGAATTACAGGACCTACACCGTAATGAATTCGGAACGGTTGAATCTGTCCCTGTTCGATCAGTGCGATTGTATCATGTATCCAACAGACAGCAGAGCGGCAAGCAGCGAGACCGCTTATAACCGGGTATTTAACGTGACCAACCTTTTGAAGAATGAAGAGGTCAAGGTTTATGCAAAGCGCATTGACAGCACTCTCAGAGGAAATATCGGGAGGGAGACGGATGCTTTTTTAGATGCTCTGGGACCGGACTATACTGCCATCTGTGCCCCGTGCTTTCCGGCTTCAGGAAGAATCGTGATCGGAGGGTACATGATGGTAAAGGGTCTTCCCCTTCACAAAACGGAGGCTGCCCTGGACCCTAAGACTCCTGTATTCACATCGGATGTGAAGGAAGTTTTTGAAAGCCAAAGCAGATATAAAGTAGGAAGCATCCAGATGAACGGTATGATGGAAGGAAAGCATGCACTGGCGGATCGGATCAGGGGGCTTGCAAAGGCTGGGTGCAGGATCATCGTTATGGACTGTGTGACCCAGGAGGATTTAGACCTGATCGCTGATGCGGCCATTACAAGCGGGATCAAATTTGCTGCAGTGGATCCAGGCGTTTTTACCTCCACCGTTGCAAGAAAGCGGATTGTCCCGCCGGACAGGGGGAAAGAAAACAAGATATTGGCCGTAGTGGGGAGCGTAAATCCTGTGACAAGAAAACAGATGGAAGAGCTTTGGCTGACTCAGCGGACTGCCCATAACATTTTTGTTTCTGCTGCCAGGTTCCTGGAAAGTGAAGAAAGCCGGGAGGAGGAAATCAAACGGACAGTAAAGGAGGTATTAGCTGCCAGTGAGTCTTATGAAATCCTTACTGTTACAGGGGATGGGATCTATCCGGAAAACAGGGTGGATTTTAAACGGTACGAACCCGGCTATCCAGGGGGAGTGGATGAGATGACCAGGCTGATCTGCGATTCCTTTGCGGAAATCACCTGCCGTGTGTTTACATATAACAACAGCTTTCAAGGGATCTACAGCAGCGGCGGAGATATTACGGTGGCCATCTGCCGGAAGTTTAATACCGCTGGCTTATGCCTCCTTGATGAGGTTCTCCTCCTTGCCGCCTACGGGAAGTTTTTAAAGGGGGATTTCGAAGGGGTGTCCATTATAACAAAGGGAGGGATGGTCGGAGAGCCGGATGCTGCCAACCGGTGCATCACTTATTTAAAAGAGAAACTATTTATGTAAACTATAAATAACCATATGTAAACTAAGAACTGGAGGAAATAAATATGAGTAAACCACTAATCATAATACCCATAGGAGATCCGGCGGGCATTGGCCCGGAGATCGTGGCAAAGGCGCTTGCAGAGCCAAGGGTCACTGAGGCGGCCGGCTGCATAGCAGTAGGGGATAAAAAGATCATGGAGCAAGCCATCAGGATCACAGGGGCGGATTTAAGGATCAAGACGGTAAAGGGGCCGGAGGAGGGGAACTTTGAAAAAGGAATATTAAACCTCATTGACCTGGATAACGTGGATATGGATCAGTTTGCATTCGGGGAGGTCAGCGGAATGTGCGGCAGGGCAGCCTATGAATACATTGAGGAAAGCATCAGGCTGGCAAACGAAGGAAGGGCGGATGCGGTGGCAACCACTCCCATCAACAAGGAAGCCTTAAGGGCGGCAGGCATTCCATTTATCGGTCATACAGAGATATTCAGCGCCCTGACGGAGACAGAAGATCCGCTTACCATGTTTGAGACCAACGGTCTGAGGGTCTTCTTCCTAACCAGACATGTGTCCTTAAGAAACATGCTGGATATGGTGACCAGGGAGCGGATCAAGGATTATGTGAAGCGCTGCCTTGAGGCATTAAAGCGGCTGGGGGTAGAGGAGGGGACTATGGCGGTTGCAGGGCTGAATCCTCACTGCGGGGAACACGGTCTGTTCGGTGACGAAGAGGTGAGGGAGATCATCCCGGCCGTATTGGAATTACAGAAAGAAGGGTATCCGGTGGCAGGCCCGATCGGGGCAGATTCCGTGTTCCATCAGGCAGCTCAGGGGCGGTTTAACAGCGTGCTTTCTCTGTATCATGACCAGGGACATATCGCAACAAAAACCCTGGATTTTGACAGGACCATTGCTATTACCAACGGGATGCCCATCCTGCGGACCTCGGTAGACCATGGCACGGCTTTTGACATCGCAGGAACCGGAAAGGCAGGCGCTGTCAGCATGGTCGAAGCTATTTTGCTGGCAGCAAAGTATTCCCCCCGCTTTAAAAAGGCGTAACGGGGGCAGTAAAAATTTAAGAGGAGGGTTTCTTTATGGTAGGAGGACTTAGCGGCGAAAGAATGATGATTGCTCTTTTAATCGGCATTGTGATTCTGATATTTTTGGTATTGAAAACAAAGATCCACGCATTTTTGGCTCTGATCCTGGCATCGCTCATCATTGGTGTGGCAGGGGGCATGCCTCTTGTAAATATCACCTTGGAAAATGGGAAGACCTTTGGCATTGTTAATTCTATAACAACCGGATTTGGGGGAACACTAGGGAGTATAGGAATTATCATAGGCTTTGGGGTGATGATGGGGCAGATATTTGAACGGACCGGGGCAGCCAAGCGGATGGCTCAGACGTTTTTAAAGCTCTTTGGTAAAAAGAGAGAAGAGGAAGCTCTTGCCCTTACGGGATTTCTGGTCTCCATCCCTATTTTCTGTGACTCCGGATTTGTGATCCTGGCACCCATTGCAAAGGCTATTTCAAGGGTAACGAAAAAATCGGTGATTTCCCTGGGGGCGGCTCTGGCAGCAGGGCTTGTGATCACCCATAGCCTTGTGCCGCCCACTCCCGGGCCTTTGGGCGTATGCGGAATCTTTGGCGTGGACGTAGGAAAGTTTATTCTTTATGGCCTTGTCATCGCCATTCCCATGACCGTGGCCTGTACGGCTTATGCAAGATGGGTCGGAAAAAAACTTTACCAGATTCCTGATGATAAAGAAGGCTTTATACGCCTCCCCTATCAGGAGCCGGATTATTCCCAGGATTTTTCCATTGGTTCTGAAACGCTTCCTTCCACCCTGGAATCCTTTGCGCCTCTGTTCCTTCCCATCATCCTGATCCTGATTAGCACGGTTTCCAGCGCTTTGGGAAAAACTTCCGGATTCATGATGGTATTTCAGTTTTTGGGTAGCCCTATCGTAGCGGTGGGAATCGGGCTTGTGCTGGCGATCTTTACCCTGGGAAGAAGCCTTACCAGAGAAGAGGCGATCAAGGAAATGGAAAAGGGGATGGCATCTGCGGGAATCATCATGCTGGTGACCGGAGGAGGCGGTGCATTAGGACAGATCATTAAGGACAGCGGACTTGGTACCTATATGGCGGAAGCACTGGCAGGTACGGCGGTTCCCATCGTCATCCTTCCGTTCCTGATTGCAACAGCCATGCGCTTTATTCAAGGTTCCGGCACGGTTGCCATGACAACAGCGGCCAGCATATCAGCCCCCATCATCCTTGCTGCGGGAGTGAATCCCATTTTGGGAGCCATGGCGTGCTGTGTGGGCTCCCTGTTCTTCAGTTACTTTAATGACAGCTATTTCTGGGTGGTAAACCGGACCCTGGGAGTTGGAGAAGTAAAGGACCAGATTCTCACCTATTCCATCACTTCCACTATAGCCTGGGCCGTTGGATTTGTTGAAGTTTTAATATTGAGTATTTTCCTGTAATCATTTATGATATACATAAGGGAATTTGTGCGAAAGCAAATGCCCTGCCGCCGGAGCTTCCGGTGGCAGGGATTTTTATGCTGAAACAGGTACAGGCTCCATGACAGGAGGAACAGTTCATGATGATGGCGGAAAGGCAGATTAAGATTCTGAACATGATACAGGAAGATGGCAGCGTCCAGGTTGAAGAGCTGGCAAAAGAGCTTGACGTCAGCCCTATGACCATTCGCAGGGATTTGGAAAAGCTCCAGAAGGAGGGGCTGATCGAACGCTGCCACGGAGGAGCAGTAAGCAAGACCGAGGTGGCCTATGCGGATAAAAGCGTGAAGAATCATGGACAGAAGGTGCAGATCGCAGAAAAATGCGAGGAATTCATCAGGGAAGGGACTACCGTATATCTGGACGCCGGAACCACCACCTATGAGATCGCAAAGCGGATCATGGATAAGGAAAATATGACGGTCATTACCAACGACTTAGAGATTGCCCTTCTTATGAAAAACAGCAAGGCAGAGCTGATCCTGTGCGGTGGTTATGTCCAAAAGTCCACAGGTAGTACCTTGGGCTATTACACCACCCAGATGATAGAGGATTTCCGGTTTGATACGGGATTTTTCGGGGCAGCCGCCATAAGCGGAGAGTACTATGTTCTGACGCCTACCACAGATAAAGCATTTTTAAAACGTCAGCTTGTAAAGCAGTGCCAGCAGGCTTTTCTGGCAGTGGATGATTCCAAATTCAACCGGCAGGGAATGAACCGGATCAACTGCCTGGCTGATTATACGGGAATCATAACAGATCATGTATTTAAGGAGCAGGAAAAGGCAGTCCTTCGGAAGACGGGGGTTCGAATCATTTCAGTCAATCAAGAGAATTCCAAAGATTGACATTTGGAAAAATAGTGCTAGAATGATGCAATAATTTATTGCAGATGTCCAAGCAAGAGCAGGAGGAAGAGATTATGGCGAAAATAGGAATCATCGGAATTGGAAATATGGGTTTTGCAATCTTAAAGGGATTATTAAAGACATACGAAAAGGAAGAGATCATTTTTACCGATGTGAATAAAGAACGGTGTGCGCAGATCAGTTCAGAGATGGGAGTGGCCTATGGGGAAAGCAATGCCCAGTGTACGGACCAGTCGAAATACGTGGTACTGGCTGTAAAGCCCCAGTATTTTGACCCGGTGCTGTCTGATATCCGTGAGGAAGTGACAGAGGACCATGTGATCATTTCCATTGCACCCGGCATTACAACAACCCAGCTAAAAGAGAAGCTGGGAGAAAAGATACGGGTGGTCCGTGCCATGCCAAATACCCCTGCTCTTCTTGGGGAAGGAATGACAGGTGTCTGCTACGATGAGAAGGATTTTTCACAGGAGGAGAAGGAGACTATCGGAGATATCTTCCGTTCGCTGGGAAGGATGCGGATTGTAGAAGAGCGGCTTATGAACGCGGTGGTCTGTGCCAGCGGAAGCTCCCCTGCTTATGTTTATATGTTTATCGAGGCACTGGCAGACGGCGCGGTAAAGTATGGCCTTCCAAGGGATGCTGCCTATGAGATGGCTGCCCAGACAGTCCTTGGCAGTGCCAGGATGGTCCTGGAGACAGGGGAACATCCGGGAGCCTTAAAAGATAAGGTGTGTTCGCCGGGAGGTACCACCATTGAGGGAGTATCGGCCCTGGAAGAATTCGGATTCCGCAATGCGGTTATAAAAGCAGCGGATGCCTGTTTTAAAAAGTGCGAGAAACTATGAATTAGCGAAAAGAGAGCGAAGATGAGTTCGCTCGTCAGCACAAATGTTAAATGAGGATTATGAACCGCAGGTTCATAATACCGGACATGGAGGTAAGACAATGGAACAAAAGCCTGTAAAACGACTTGACAGAGAATTAAAGTATGAGGGAAATATTTTAAAAATATATGAGGACACAGTGGATGCCAACGGCCATCTGGCTCACTGGGATTTCATCCATCATAACGGAGCAGCGGCTGTGGTCCCTGTAACGAAAAGCGGGAAGCTTCTCATGGTGCGCCAGTACCGTAATGCCTTAGACCGCTATACCCTGGAGATCCCGGCCGGAGCCCTTGACAGCCCCGATGAACCAAAGCTTGACTGTGCCCACAGGGAGTTGGAGGAAGAGACCGGCTATAAGACGGATAAGGAAAAGCTGGAGTATTTAATCAGCGTCAACACTACGGTAGCTTTCTGTGATGAAGCCATCGATATTTTTGTTGCAAGGGAATTAGAGCCTTCGAAGCAGAACCTGGATGAAGACGAATACATTGAGGTGGAGGAATGGGAGGTAGCTGACTTAGAGCAGAAGATTTACCAGGGAGAGATTACCGATGGGAAGACCATTGCGGCAATCCTTGCATATGCGAGAAAGTACGGCGTGAAGTAGAAAAAAGACCGAAAAACGGCAGTCCCGGTAAGGTTAAAATAGCCCGACCCTGGCTTACTGCCTTTACAAGAATAAATGTCCCCTTGCAGGCATAAGGTTGAAAAAAAGATGTCTTTCAACCTGCTAAAGGGGGATTTTTAATGGCCAGTTTATTTCGTACGCTTAGATACCAATTGAGAAGAAGACCGGGACCAGGGGGAATGCACGTTTCACTGGAACGAAACCTAAGGGCAGAGGACCGCTATCTCCTTTGCTTTTTTGCCGGGCTTATTGCCGGAACGGTTATGGCAAATTTCTGTTACCCGTCATTAATGGAGAAAGCAGTATATTATATGAGCCTTTTGAACAGAAATGTAAATCTAGACAAAGGGGAGCGGATCCAGCTTTTTTATCAGGTGTTAAGGCAGCGGGGGATTGAGTTATGGATTGCCTGGCTTATCGGCCTGACTGCTTATGCAGTTCCAATGTATTGCCTGCTGACAGCAGGAATCGGTTTTTCCATGGGATTTGTCCTCTCCATCATAACAGTTCAAAAGGGGCTTATGGGGCTTCCTGTGTTCCTTATGTCAGTCATGCCCCAGGGGATTTGTTACCTACTCCTTTGGAGCATCCTTCTTTTGTGGGGCTTGCAAAATGGACGGCGGTTTCGGATTCCGGCTTTTTTGCTGCTTTTCTTTCTGGCCGCCCTTGGGAGCGCCTGCGAGGCCTGGATCAACCCATTTTTCTTAAAAATGGTTCTTTAAAGAGAAAGAATTGAAAAAAAATATTTGATCCAATTCCCCATATCTTGCGAAAAAAAGTCATGCATTACCAATATCTAGTACATGTTATGTAAAGTAGCCCTAAAATGTCTTGATAGTGGGAAAAATGTGTTTGATTTTATCGAAAATAGTCTATATAATGTTAGGAAGAAGCCTTATTTTAAGGCATTTTTGAAGCCGAAAGGTCAGGGGATATGGAGATGGTAGCAGATATTAATCATTTTATCATTTATTTGAGAGAGATAAAAAAAACATCAAAAAATACAGAGGTATCTTATCAGAGGGATTTGATGCAGCTGGCCTCTTTTTTAGAGCGGCAGGGAATCAGGTCAGTGGACAAGGTGACAAAGACCAGTCTTACTTCCTATATTCTGCACCTGGAGAAAGAGGGAAAGGCTACCACTACCATTTCACGCTGTATGGCCTCCATGAAGGCATTTTTTCATTTTGAATGCAAGGAAGGGAGAATCCGAAAGGATCCGGCAGAGCTGTTAAAAGCGCCAAAGGTGGAAAAAAAGGCGCCTACCATATTAACGGTAGATGAGGTGAACAGCCTGTTAAGCCAGCCAGACGGCGAGTCTCCCAAAGAGCTTCGGGACCGGGCCATGCTGGAACTGCTTTATGCAACCGGAATCCGGGTATCGGAGCTGATTCATCTAAAAAAGGCCGACATAAACTTATCCATTGGTTATATAACCTGCCGGGATGAACATAAGGAGCGCATGGTTCCTTTTGGAAAAGTGGCCAAGCTGGCCCTTTCCGCCTATATGGAGCGTGGCAGGGGATATTTATTGAGGGATCAGGAATCCGAGTGGCTTTTTACCAACTGCAACGGGAAATCCATGAGCCGTCAGGGATTTTGGAAGATTATAAAATTCTATGGGGATAAGGCAGGGATCAAGGCGGACATTACGCCTCACACCCTGCGCCACTCGTTTGCGGCGCATTTGCTCCGCAACGGAGCGGATATTCATGCGGTACAAGCTATGCTTGGCCATTCCGATATGGCTACCACCCAGATGTATATGAACTATACTCAGGGAGAAGATCTGCGCCGTGCCTATACGGGTGCCCATCCAAGAGGATAGGGGGGCCCCCCTAAACCTGGGTACAAACTATAATAATACGAGGTATGATAATGAAAAGATTAGAAGATTATGTCACAAGCATTCCGGATTTTCCAGAGGAAGGAATCATTTTCCGGGATGTGACTACCATTCTGGAGGACCCAGACGGGCTTTCTCTGGCAGTGGATGGCATACGGGAGATGTTAAAAGGGGTGGAATATGATTCAGTAGTGGGACCTGAGTCAAGGGGCTTCATCTTTGGCGTTCCGGTAGCCTATGCAGAGCATAAGAGCTTTATTCCGGTGAGAAAGAAGGGAAAGCTTCCAAGGGAAGTCCTGTCTGCTGATTACGAGCTGGAATATGGCACGGCGACCATTGAGATCCATAAGGATTCTATTAAGCCGGGGCAAAAGGTGGTCATCATAGATGATCTGATCGCTACAGGCGGTACCATTGGAGCCATCATAAAGCTGATTGAAGAGCTTGGGGGCGAAGTGGTGAAAATCTGCTTTATCATGGAACTAGCAGGATTAAATGGCAGAGAAAAGCTTGCAGGTTATGATGTGGAATCCATAATTACTTACGAAGGAAAATAATTTTCAAAACAGAGAATCCGGGATAGCGGTGTTTGGACATGTTCATTCGCCCTTATCTGCCGGATTCTTTTTTTGATTCATAGGAATGAACCGCCCATAATTCGATATATTTTTGTCAAAATTTATTTTTTTCTGTACATAAATGCTACCTATTGATTTTATTATTTTGAGTATGTTATGATGTGAAAAATAATAAAAACTGTATACAATATGCAACTTGAAATTTGACCTCATAAGCAGGAGCACGGATTGTGAATATCCGGTTGACGATTGATAAAATCCATAGGTAAAGGAAGTTTCATGTACCTTTGTCTCACCAAAGGGTACGCGATAGAAAAAGAGAGGAAGATGAATTATGGCAGTTCATGTAATTGATGAAGCAAACAGATGTTTAAACTGTAAGAAACCCCTGTGCATGCAGGGTTGTCCCATCCATACCCCCATTCCCCAGATGATCGAAGCATTTAAGGATGGAGGTCTAAACAAAGCAGGAGAAAAGGTGTTTGAAAACAATCCCATGTCCCTGGTTTGTTCTCTTGTGTGCAATCATGAAAAACAGTGCGAGGGCCACTGCATTCTGGGAAGAAAGGGACAGCCGGTGCATATCAGCAGCATAGAAAATTATATTTCTGATACCATCTTTGACAAGATAAAGGTGGAGTGTAAGCCGAAAAACGGGAAAAAGGTGGCGGTGATTGGCGCTGGTCCGGCAGGGATCACTATTGCTTTTCTCTTGACCAAGGAAGGCTACAGCGTGACGATCTTTGATGCCAAGGATAAGGTGGGAGGGGTTCTCCAGTATGGGATACCGGACTTCCGCCTTCCAAAGACCATTTTAGAACGCTACAAAAAGAAGCTTCTGGAAATTGGAGTGAAGATCCGCCCGAATACCGCCATCGGAACCGCCCTTGAAATCAAGGATCTGATCCGTGACGGCTATCAGAGCATATTTATCGGAACCGGAGTCTGGAGGCCGAAAACTCTGGGAGTGAAAGGGGAATCCCTGGGAAATGTCCATTATGCCATCGATTATCTGGCAAACCCCGACGCCTATGACCTGGGAGAGACGGTTGCCATCATTGGCATGGGAAACTCAGCCATGGATGTGGCAAGGACCGTGATCCGTCATGGAGCCAGGAAGGTGACTCTTTATGCCAGAGGCTTATCCAGCAATGCCAGCGATCACGAAACAGCCTATGCAAAGCTTGACGGAGCGGCTTTTCAGTTTGGGAAACAGATCGTTGAGATTACGGATGAAGGTCCGGTGTTTGAGAATGTCCGTTATGATATGGAAGGAAACCAGATTGGTATTGATGAGGAACGGGAACAGGTTTTGGCGGATTCTACCATCATCTCCATCAGCCAGGGGCCGAAAAGCAAGTTGGTGAATACCACCAAGGGCTTACTGGCCAGCCAGAACGGATTATTGATGACAGATGAAAAAGGCCAGACAACCATTCCGGGCATATTCGCTTCCGGAGATGTGGTGCTGGGAGCAAGGACTGTGGTGGAAGCAGTTGCCTACTCAAAGGTCGTGGCTTTGGCCATGGATGAATATATGAAATCCAAAGAAGAGAGCTAAACATGGATTATAATCGTCTTTTAAATCTCCAGGGGATGCTGTTTCTCCTGGTAGCAGCAGGCGTTGTGCTGAGAAAGAAAGGGATTCTGCCCGAGGGGGCAAAGTCCATTCTCACGGACCTCGTGATCTATCTGATCCTTCCCTGCAACATCATCAATTCATTTTTTATTGAGTTTAATCTGGATATCTTAAAGGGCTTTGCTATAATTCTTACCATTGCCGGTCTGATCCAGATTGGGTGCCTTATGTTTGCAAAGGTTTTCTATAACAGGGAACCGGAAAGCCGTAAAAAAGTGCTTCAGTATGGTACGGTCTGTTCCAATGCGGGCTTTATGGGAAATCCCATCGCAGAAGGCGTTTATGGGGCAGAAGGGCTCATGTATGCTTCCATATTTCTGATCCCTCAAAGGATCGTTATGTGGTCTGCCGGGGTTTCGTATTTTACGGAAAGCCCGGACCGGAAGACCGTTGTGAAAAAGGTTTTGACTCATCCCTGTATCATAGCGGTCTATATTGGTCTGGTTCTCATGATCACCCAGCTGTCTCTGCCCCCATTCCTGCAAAATACCATCAGGAGCGTAGGAGGCTGTACCACCACCGTATCTATGGTCTTAATCGGCGCCATACTGGCGGAGGTAGAGCCGGGAAGCATATTAGACTGGGGGATTGTAAGGTATGCCTTCATCCGCCTGTTTCTGCTCCCTATTCTGGTTTACTTATGCTGCCGGGCCTTCCATGTAAAACCCCTTTTGTCCGGAGTATCCGTCCTTTTGACCGGAATGCCCTCCGGAAGCACTACTGCCATATTGGCGTCCAAATATGAGGGGGATTATATTTTTGCCACAAAATGCGTGGTTGTGACTACCCTGTTATCCCTGGTGACCATTCCACTGTGGTGTATGGTCCTTTAATATACAGAATATCTGCTGTTAAAAGCACTGCTATAACAGCTTCATAATTAACTGCCTTTACAGGTCAGAAATGTCTTATATTTACAGACGTTCTGGCCTGTTTTTTTGCAATCTTTTCATCAGCTGTCTGCTATACAGGTGTGACTAAAAGTCTAATGTTTTTACAGGGTCTGTTAAAAATGAGATTTAAACCTTTCATTTTTATTCATAAGGTGTACTTAAGTTGTTAAGATCGGAATAGAATTATACAGAACGCTATATTTTCAGCTTTTACATGTTAAGCGCTTCCAGAGCATTATTAGCGAAAAATTTTGTACATGTTACCGCCTATAAGGGCTCTGAAGTGTGTCGACAATGCAACTTAATAAACATACATAATAAACAGGACGAAGGGCGCAGGGGTCATAACCACATTGATGCCTTTCGCAGAAAGGTGTACTTAAAATGAAAAATCAGAAAACATTCTGCATGAAACTATTGGCCTCATTCCTCTTCTGCATGGTATTTATAGCAATTCTCATATGGATCAATCAACCACTGCCAGGGGAAGTACCAACGGCGGCAAGCCAGATAAGGTTTGCCAGGGCACATGTGACTGAAATCATCAGAGACGAGGCAAAGGCAGAAGACTGGACAGAAGGGCTGCGTATAGGAGTACAGGAAGTCTATGTGCAGATAGACAGCGGTGAGGACAGAGGTAAGACATTGCCGGCAGTTAATTATATGAATGCATACAACAATGTGGACTTAAAAGTAGGTACGAAAATAATCGCCAGGATGGATATAGATGCCAATGGGCTTTCCTATATCGCATCCATACCCAATTATAACAGGGGTCCGGCATTGCTTGGATTGACGGTGATATTCGTGCTGTTTTTAGCTGTATTCGGGGGAAAGAAAGGAATAGCCGCCATACTGGGGCTTGCATTTGCTATTGTAGATATCTGGTTTTTGCTCATACCCATGATAAGGCATGGCATTAATCCTATATTTTCATCTGTTGTCATAGCAGCTGTTACTACAGCTGTTTCATTGGTACTGTTAAATGGTTTATCCATGAAAACTTTATGTGCAACCATTGGGTGCGTAGGCGGTGTAGCGATGGCCGGGGCCGCAGCAGCTCTTACGGCAGTTGCTACGCCGATAAACGGTTTTAATATGTCGGAGGCGGAAGAATTAATTCTTCGTGCAGATGGGACAAGTCTGAATATAAGCGGATTATTGATCAGTGCCATACTCATAGCTGCACTTGGCGCAGTTATGGATGTGGCTTTGACTATTACGTCAGCAGTATTTGAGATGCATCAGCTGAATCCAGAGCTGAACAGACAAAAACTGATTCAGTCGGGTATTAATATAGGCAGGGATGCCATGGGGACTATGGCAAACACGCTGATATTAGCTTTTGCTGGTTCGGCACTTAATATGTTGATACTGTTTCGAATCTTTGATTATCCATATTTGCAGATTATTAACAGTGACATGATGGCGTTGGAGATTATACAGGGTATCTCGGGTTCCATAGGTATTGTAATGACTGTGCCATTAGTGGCATTCCTAAGCGCGTTTATTTGCAGCAGGAAGAATGGGGTGGACAAGCCGGTCATAGCGCTTAAAGAAAAGAATAAAAAACACAGAAAAAAGTAGTGACGATATTCACATATTTTGTATTAAAAGCATATACAAAATTGGTACTTTTTTATAATTCATTATAATAAGGTTAATTAGGTGATACCATTAAAAATGGAAGGAGAAGAAAAGTTATGAACTTAAGGAAGCTGTTAAGTTTGTTTCTGTCAGTTGCCATGTGTATGAATCTGTTAGTCGTGCCTGGTTTTGCGATGAAGACAGATTCGAACCTGACAAACGGGTATGGGGTAGAACGTTCCAGTGGGGGAGGGGATAAAGCCAGCCCCAGTGAGGCGGACAAGGACACGGATGCAGACATTCCAGAAAAGCCGGAAGAAGATACAGGCGATAAGGGAGATACAGGCGATAAGGGAGATACAGGCGATAAGGGAGATACAGGCGATAAGGGAGATACGGAGGATAAGGGAGATACGGGTGCTGTAAAAGAGGAAGCCAGTGCTTTGGAACCTGTAGAAGATAAGTCCGCACTTAGTGACATCAGTCTGGCAGACCACGTAGTGATCAGTCAGGTATACGGTGGCGGTGGCAATAATAACTGTATATGGAAGAGTGATTTTATTGAGTTGTACAATCCTACAGATGAAGATGTGAGCCTGGATGGGTGGTCGATACAGTGGTTGGCTAAAAACACGTTCAGCTCCTATAATCCTGTAGGCGACGGTCAGTTAACGAAACTTTCAGGGACCATCGAAGCTGGGGGCTATTACCTGATAAAGGAAGCAGACGGGACGAATAAAGATGCACCAGAACTTCCAGAACCTGATGCTATAGGTGTTATCGCAATGTCTGGAACAGATGGGGCAGCGGCATTGTCCAAAGACACCGTGAAGTTAACAGATAAAAGCGATGAGAATCTCGTTGATTTAGTAGGAATTGGCGCAGCGAAAGAGTATGA
The DNA here is from genome assembly GCF_900105215.1 of Lacrimispora sphenoides. Taxonomy (NCBI): domain Bacteria; kingdom Bacillati; phylum Bacillota; class Clostridia; order Lachnospirales; family Lachnospiraceae; genus Lacrimispora; species Lacrimispora sphenoides. Next base: position 2,358,008 of record NZ_FOIP01000001.1, read on the forward strand.
GACCGAACCAACCGCTGCAATGTCAAATTCTACCGCCGCTATCCGCAAGGACCCGGCTGTGGATACCGACAATAATAAAGTTGATTTCAAGATTGGAAAGCCTGAGCCGCACAATAGTTCCTATGAGGAAGGTGGCGGGACTTTGCCGGGAGAGACAAAATGCAAGACACCTATTGCAACACCGGCTGCCGGACAGGTACTGAAAGGAACGCAGCTCACATTCTCTACGGCAACATCAGATGCTGTAATCGAGTACAATACGGAGTCTATTGATGCCGATGAATGGATAAAATATTCAAACTCTGACAAGCTGACGATTGATGAACCGGTTACATACTATGTTCGCGCAGTTAAGGAAGGGCTGGAAGATAGTGAAATAGCTGAGTTTTCCTATACGATCCGTGAAGCCGGCAAAGTGATGACGATTAAAGATGTGCTGGCATTGGGACAGAACACAAAAGATGTGACTGTTACAGGGGAACTGTCATATCTGGCTACTACATATGGAAATCCGGTGCTCCAGTCCGAGATCGATGGCAGCCAGTACAGCATTTATATCTATGGAGCAGCGCCGGATGATGCCAGGATAGGAGATATCCTGGAAATCACGGGAGATTACCAGATCCGCTATGGTATGCCTCAGATAACATCCACGAAAGATAAAGCAAAAGTCGCTGTTAAGCAGGATGAGGCGACGATACCGCCTGTAACGTATACCATCAGTCAGATAAAAGCCATGGCTGGTACTGCTGATATAGAGAAAAGCGGACTTATTAACAGAGTTGTTCTGATAGAGGATGTCAAACTGGGCAAGCTTAATACATCAGGCAGTACGCCTGTAACTGATGCAACAGGTACGATTAATATTTATCAGGCAGCTCCATATCCGGAAGGCGTCGAAGAAGGAGAGACAGTAGATCTGACTGCTATGATAGGCAGATATAATCAGACGATTCAGCTATACACCGGCACAGAAGAGAAAAATGGTTTTCCTGTTTATTATGTGAAAAATGACACCAAACCACCAGTTATTACCTTAGGTACCTATATTGATGCAAGACCGGATCAGGAGTATCCAATATCCGTCCAGGTCAGGGACAATGTGGGCGTGGCAAGTGTGGAGGTTCTTTTCGGGCCCTCAGAGGCGATGCAAGACAAGTCAATTTCCATGACATTTAATCAGGATACGAACAATTATGAAGCTGTTATTCCGGCAGAAAATTTTGCGAAAGGGCAACAGGCCTTATACATAAAATTCAAAGCGAAAGATAAAACCGGTCTTGAAACAGAAAGTGGGATCCTTACGATCGCTATCAATGACAAACCGCAGGTACTGGCGGTTACTCCTGAGAGAAATAAGGCGACAGGAGACGTGAAAGCGCCTGAGATTTCTATCAAGCTGGCGAATAGCGGAACTAACCCTTCGGTAAGTCTCACTCTCAGTAAGACAGACGGCACTGCTATTTATACAAACCAGTCTATGAATCTCAAAGAGACAGCTGCTGACGGTGCAACATATGCTTTTACGCCCAATGTGCTGGAAGACAGTACTTATAATGCGCAGGTGACGGTTGTTCGGGAAGATAAAGTGTCTTTTACTGAGACTTGGAAGTTTACGATCGGCAAGTCTGCCTTCACCGCATATTTCGGACAGCTTCATGGGCATACGAACTATTCGGATGGTTCCGGATCTGTTAAAGATGGTCTTAATTATCTTGCTAATATACCGGAAGAAGACAATGTACAATTTGTATCCTTTACAGATCATTCCAACTATTTTGATACAAAAGATGCACCTAATCCGAAAGAGGCGCTCAATGACCCGTCTCTTATGACACCTGGGAGCAGGGCCATATGGGAGGAATACAGGGAGCAGACGAGATCGTTTAATGAAACCAGTACCAGAAAGGCGTTATCCGGTTTTGAGATGACCTGGTCCGGCGGTCCCGGTCACATCAATACATTTGGCTCAGCAGGACTTGTAAGCCGCAACAATACCACGCTTAATGACAAGAAAAATGATGCAGGTTTAAAGGCGTACTATGACATTCTGACTGCTGATTCAGACCCGTTGGCGAATCTTTCACAGTTCAACCACCCGGGCAAGACGTTTGGTACATTTTCTGATTTTGCATACTATACACCGGCAAGAGATGCCAAAATGGTCTTGGTAGAAGTAGGCAATGGCGAAGGCTCCATCGGTTCAGGCGGATATTTCCCAAGTTACAATGAATATACGAAAGCACTGGATAAGGGCTGGCATTTAGCGCCTTCCAATAACCAGGATAATCATAAAGGGCGTTGGGGCAATGCGAATACGGCCAGGACAGTCGTCATCACAGATGATTTATCGGAGACAGGGATTTTAAGTGCGCTGAAAGATATGCATGTATACGCGACAGAAGATAAGAACTTAAATATCATGTATACTTTGAATGATGAGCTTATGGGAAGTATCCTGGATGTGTCAGATGACGTAAAAACGCTGAATATTTCTGTAAGCGTAGATGACCCAGACCCGTCAGATGTCATTAAAAGTGTAGAAGTAATTACAAATGGCGGCGCAATAGCAGGAAAAAAGGAAGGCACTGGAAATAGCGGAGAGTTCAACTTTGAGCTACCTGCAAAGAAAGGATATTATTACATACGTGTTACTCAGGCGGATAAAAATATTGCCGTAACGGCTCCTGTGTGGTATGGTTCAGCTGCTAAAGCAGGCATATCTTCCTTTACTTGTGATACAGACGTACCAGTGACAGGCGAACCGATGAAGTTTACAGTCACAGCTTTCAACAATGAAGAATCAGATGCCACACTTACCAAGCTGACATTTAAAACTGGTGATAAGGTGCTTGAGAGTAAAGATCTGAACGTTACTTTAAAGTCATTGGGAACTTACAAAGTTAACAAAGAGTTTATCCTTGATAAGTCAGGAGTAAATGAAATAGAAGTCATTGTACAAATGGAGCTGGAAGGCGATCGCAAGACATTCAGCTTTACTTTGGAAATCGATGTACGTGACAGTTCGAAGATGAAATATTTTGGGATAGATGCCAGTCATTATAATGAATATGTGAATGGAACCTATAAGGACAATATGGGTAATTTCACTGCCTTAGCAGGAGATTACAATATCAGGATGGTCACGCTTAACACGAGCGAGGAACTGGTAGCCGCTTTAAAGAACGACAAATATATTGGAATTTTATTAAATGCGCCTTCCAGACGCGATGGTACGAAGCTGCGGGAGGATTATAAGAACTACACAGAGGAAGAATTAGATGCTATCAGAGCCTTTGCTAAAAAGGGCGGCAAGACGATTATGGTCTGTGCCTGGAGCGATACCTATGAGGCATATGATGGTTTCAAAGGTGATGTGTCCAAGGCAGAGGATCATATGTCAGCTCAGCAGAATAAGATACTGGAAGCTCTTGGAAGTGCATTCCGTTTTGCAGATGATGAGTTACAGAGCGCTGGCTTTAATGACGGCAGAGTGATTGGTATCCTTAGCACCGATTATAATTTGCTGAACCCATATATGGCTGGAGTGGAGGCAGGTCTTAAATTCAGCACATATGGCAATGCGGATATTTATGCTATAGATGAAAGTGGAAATCCAGTCCGTGACAGAGCCATGCTTCCGCCAGGAGCAGCACCTCTCGTATACGCTCCGGCAGATACGAAAAGCGTGGATCATGATGGTGTAGGATTATCAGGAGACGCATTGGCTAAATTGGATGGACGTTTTGTATTGGCAGCTACTCAGGAGCTTTATTTCAGCGATGGCGAATCATCTACACTATATTTATCAGGATGTTCGACTATGAGTAATTTCCAGCTGACATTTGACAGTGCAGCCACCAATGATTACAGCAACTACCAGATTATGGCAAATTTGTTAGATAAGGCGAATCAATTGGAGATTACACCTATTAAAGAAGTACAGGCGGCCGGTGAGGGCGAGCGGTATATTATCGAAGGAATAGCTACATCCAACGCCTCTGGTTATGATAAAAATACTGCTTTCTTCGATAGTATCTATGTTCAGGATCATACTGGCGGAATTAATCTTTTCCCTGTATCCGGAGATATAAGAGCGGGCCAGACCATCAGGGTATTTGGTAAAACTTCTTCGTATCAAGGAGAGAGACAGCTGGCAGTAGAGAAGGTTATGGTAATTGATACGAATATAAAGGAACTTCCAGAGCCTGTTAAGGAAACTACGAAAGATGCTTATGAGGGCAAAAACCTGGGCAGTTTAGTCATGGTAAGCGGCAAGGTTATTTCCATTGATGCGCCGAATAATCTGGTAGAAACGATTATGCTGCAGGATCAGTCAGGTAAACCCGCAAGAATATTCATCGACGGATATATTACGAAGGATAAGGTGATAAAGGATTTAAAAATCGGTGCATATATGTCGGCAGTAGGACTTTCGTCCAGAACTGTCATAGGTGACTCTGAGGATTCTGTGTCTCGTATACGTATTCGTGACAGAGATGACGTAAAACTAGCAGAGGAACCGGGAAACCCAGAAGGGCCAGAAAATCCGGAAGGACCAGAAAATCCAGGAGGGCCAGAAAATCCAGAAGGCCCAGAGAATCCCGAAAAGCCTGACCGTTCCAGTGACTCAGACAGAGATAAAGATTATGGCATGGCCATATGGAAACAGAATGCCAGAGGCTGGCAGGCTCTTAAGAATGATGGAACATATGCGAAAAATGAATGGTATCAGTGTTCCTATAATGGTCAGATGTCATGGTATCGCTTTGATGCAGAAGGGTATATGATTTCAGGCTGGTATTTGGACGGAGATGGCAGCTGGTACTACTTGAGCGAAAACCATGATGGCTCATATGGCGCTATGGTTACGGGCTGGAGATGGATTAACGGAAAATGTTTCTACTTCAATCCGATTAATCAGGCAAAGCAATACAAATATGGCGCAATGCTTAAGAGTACCATCACCCCAGATGGTTACGCTGTCAACGCTAATGGAGAGTGGGCAGTGGAAGGAGTAGTACAAATCAGGTAATACAAAGCTTGACCACAGAATTCATAGCTTTTGCAGGTCAGAAATGTCTTATTTTTACAGACTATCTGACCTGCTTCTTTTTACGAACTATGGAAGGTGAAGAAAAAAGATGTTCTTTAATAAAACAATGATAAAAATGCGTAAATAGAATGGATTATTGTAGAAAAATATAAGAGAAAATGTCGAAAATGATGGTGAAATTTGGAATATTATTTCAATGTGTGAAATAATATTTCGTAATAATTGGAATTCTTTGACAAAAAGAATTCATAAATATATAATGGAAACAGCTATGAGGAAATGGTAGGCATTTGGACAGGGATCGCATTCCCATAAAGGCGAGGGAGAAGTTGGCAAAGGCACATAAATACGTGCGTCACGCCATAGAGCAGATATAAAAAATAATGGAGGAGAAAACATGAAAAAAAGAAAACTATCCGTACTGTTGGCAGCAGCCATGATTGCCAGTACACTGGCGGGCTGCGGAACTACCGCAAAGGGCACTGCGGTGCAGCAAAGCAATGGAAAAGACATTGTTAAGGCATTGCTTCCGCCTGTTTCTGCATCCTATCAGGATAAACTGATGGAATATGCAAAGGAATTTAACGAAGCCAATCCTGATTTGGAGCTGCAGATCACAACGGCAAGCTGGGAAGACATTACGGAAAAACTGGATGTTCAGGTAAATGCAGGCTCTCCGCCTGATATTGCCTTCATCGGCTCTAACGGAGTCACGAAATATCTGGACACGGAAATGCTGGTAGACATTTCCCAATATGCGGATAAGGAAATGATAGAAGATTATAACGCAGATATTATCAACTATTTTAAAAATGGTGACGGGCTTTATGGATTCCCCGCCTATGTGGAGATACAGGCAATCGGCGGTAATAAGGCCATGCTGGAGGAAGCAGGGATCGACTGGCAGGGAGTACAGAAAAATGGCTGGACCTATGAAGAATTCCGGGAAGCTATCAAAAAGGGTGTTGTAAAGAACGGAGACAGCTATTCCCGGTACGGCTTTGTTTTTGCCTGTTCAGGCGTAGCGGCAAAGGATTATTTTTCAATCTTTGTAAAAAATGCAGGTATGCCTGCCGCCTTTGACAAAGATTTGAAATATACATATACGAGCAGTCATATGGTTCCATTTTTAAAAGACATCAGAGCCTTAATCGACGATGGCTCCATGCCGAAAGAATTAAGTTCCGTGGATGCGGGAAAACGATGGAACATGTTCCTGACCGGGCAGACCATGATCACCGGAAAGGGACTTTCGGTTTTTGAAAAGTTAGCTGCCGATAATAATAAAAAGCTGGCTGCTAATGACGGAAGTGCAGTAGAAGGAAGCCAGGAAGTGGAATACATCGTATTGCCGGTTCCTACGTTCCAAGGAAATAAGCAGCAGGCCCAGGGAGCAGTAGATGGATATGTGTGCTTCCGCGGCAAGGATGAACCAAGCCCGGATCATTTAAAGAACGTGGCGAAGGCTGCCTATTTCCTGGCAAGCGGTAAAAGAGCGGCAGAAACCTGTCAGGAGCTTTATATCAGCCCCATATGCAAATCCGGAGAAGAAGCATTTGCTTCCCTTCCTCCGATGGAAGGGAAAAATGAGAATAATACAAAAGCAGTTAAAAACTTTGCCTCCCAGGTGGCGGAAGCCAGACCTGACATCCCGGCTGATTTAGGGGCAAAGGCTATAAAAATTGAGGATGAGGTTATTCTACCAAAATTCCAGGGGTTATTAGCAGGAGAAATTACCCCGGAGGAGATGCACGAGGCCATTAAAAAGGCTGCAGTGGAGGCGTTTGGTGAGGAAGGCTGTGTCATGGATTAATGGGAAATGAGATCCATAGGTTTTCATGATTTACGGGCATTGGTAATCGTAACAGGTGCCAATGCCCATTTCTTATCTGGGGGATCATTATGCTTTTTAGAATGAAGGGAGAGGGGAAGGAGTATGCAGACAGCAAAGAAAAGAAAGCGGTTAAACAATGATGCCAAATGGGGGTATGTTTTCGTATTCGTGCCCATTGTATCATTTATTATCTTCACATTATATCCGGTAGTCCAGGCGGCAATTGTAAGCTTTCAATCCTATAAGCCCCTAAAAACAGAGTTTGTGGGATTTGCTAATTACAGTAACACATTGAAAAACGGACTATTCTTTAAATCCATCTGGAACACTGCCGTGTATACGGCCGTAACGGTGCCCATCTCCATCCTGGTGGCATTTATCATCTCCATTCTGCTGGTTCCCTTTAAGAAAAGAAGCCAGTCATTTTTTAAAGCAGTATTTTATCTGCCCGGGATTGCATCGGGAGTAGCTCTCTCCTTTGTATGGAAATGGATATTCGATCCTCTGCCAAGCGGCCTGTTAAATTCGGTGATCCGGGCATTTGGGATCCAGAATCAGAACTGGCTGGGCAGCTCTCAGACGGCTATGCTGTCACTGATTATCATGACAATATTCTCAGGCCTTGGTTCTACTGTCATTATTTATGTAGCTGCATTGCTTGGGATTGATCCCACTTATTATGAGGTTGCCAATATTGACGGAGCAACCTTTTTGCAGAGGATCAAATACGTAGTATGGCCTATGGTCAAACCGACCACTGTTTTTCTGACCATCACCGGAGTGATCAATGCGTTCCAGGCATTTCAGACGTCGTATTTAATGACAGGGGGCGGACCGGATCATGCCACTACTATGGTAGGACTGCTAATATTTAACAATGCTTTCAAATATTTTAACTATGGGGAAGCATGTGCACAGGCATTATTATTGGCAGGAATCATTGCGGTCTTTGCAGTCTTACAGTTTAAGGTAATGGCTGCAGATGTTGAGTACTAGGAAGGAGGGCTGGTATGGGTTTGTTCAGGCAATATGGGGACGATCAAAGATGTAAATCAGTGTTAAGAAACGGGGCAATGGCAGCCATCCTGCTCTTCTTGGCCGTCCTGACTCTGTTTCCAATTTATTACATGGTTATCTCATCCTTTGGACCGCCAAATGAGATTGGGGCAGCCAGTTATACTCTGTTTCCTAAATATGTAACATTGGATTCCTATAAATTCTTTTTTGGATTTAGCAAAAGCTCGTTCCGCTGGATCGTAAATTCTATGATTGTTGCGGGCGTCGTCACATTAAGCAATGTGGTCTTTGCCGGAATGGCTGGGTATGCATTTGCAAAAGTAAGGTTTCCGGGAAGTAAGGTATTATTTTTCCTTCTGTTGTTTGCGATGATGGTACCCTATCAGGTCACGCAGGTTCCGTTGTACATATTGGTAGCCAATGTGCTGAAGCTGACAGATACTTATACCGCATTGATCGTGCCGTCTCTGGTCACCTTCTACAATGTATTTATGGCGAAACAGTTCTTTTCTTCCCTACCCACTTCTATTCTGGAAGCGGCAAGGACAGAAGGCTGCAATCAGTTTCAGATCCTGATAAAAATAGTCATACCTATTTCAAAAACAATTTTATCCGTTATGGCGATCATGACCTTTATGGGCAGCTGGAATACCTTTTTCTGGCCGTTTCTGATATGCAACAATGAACAGATGCAGACCATTCAGGTTGGGCTTAAAAACTTCAGTTTTGCAAATACCACTTATTTTTCACCAATGATGGCAGGGGCAACAATTTCGGCATTGCCTATGTTTATACTGTTCTTTACCTTGCAGAAATATTTTCTGGAAGGAGTAACGGTGGGTGCGGTGAAGGGATAACAGAAGGAAAAAAGGGGGTAATCAATTGAATGGACCGTTTGTAATAGGAATGGATGGGGGCGGGACCGCCACCACTGTAATGGTAGCCGGACTTCATGGTGATCCAGTGAAAAGTTTCCGTTTAGGGCCTTTAAACATCAATGGACAGTCCCGGGAAGCGGCAGAACATACGTTGACGGATTTAAAGAGTGAACTGGAACTGTCAGGTATGAATATGAGTGACTGCAGGGGTATCTGCATTGGAGCCGCCGGAATCAGCAACCGGGATACGGCAAAATTGCTGACCCGGAATTTGAAAGAACTGGGGCTGCAGGGAGTGATCAGGCTGGTGGGAGACCATGAAACTGCCCTGGCAGGGGCGCTTGAGGAACCAGCCGGCGTCATACTCATTGCCGGGACCGGTTCGATTTGTTATGGGATCAATGAGTCCGGAGCTAAGTTCCGGGCCGGGGGCTACGGCCATATCATTGATGATGCCGGAAGTGCCTATGCCATTGGAAGGGATATTTTAAAAGCAGTGGTGAGGTCATCGGATGGGAGACAGGGGCAGACCGTATTGAAGGAAAAAACATTCCGCTATCTAAAGATGGATTCTGTGGAGGATCTTATCACCTGGCTGTATCAGCCAGGGAGAAGCAAAAAAGAGATCGCCGCCCTGGCTCCCCTTCTGGAGGAAGGAATCAGGGAGAAGGATCCGGCTTCCACGGAGATTCAGGATCATTGCGGGGAAGAACTGACGGAGCTGGCGGGAGCCGTACTGACTCATTTTAAGTCTCCGGTTTCCCTGGTTGTAAGCGGAAGTGTATTAATGAAAAATAATGAGATATACTGCCTGTTTTGTGAAAAGGCGAAAAAAAGATTTCCCCAGCTGGAGATCATGAAGATGAGGGGGGAAGCTGCCCAGGGGGCCGTCAGGATCATATTACGGGAGACAGCGGAAAGGAACGGATATGAAACAATACCTGGCAATTGATATAGGAGGTACTTACATAAAATACAGCCTTATGGATACGGAATACCGGGTTCTTCATGAAGGAAATACACCAACGGAAAAACTGCCGGCTGAATTTCTCCGGCAGTTCATGGGGATCGTGAAGACCTATGTGGATCAGATAAGCGGCGTTGCAATCTGCATGGGCGGTTTTATCCATCCGGTAACAGGAGAAAATACGGATTTCAGCGTTGGGGCTAATTTCAGGGCGTATCGTTTAAAGGAAGAGATAAACAGGAACTATCCAATTCCCGTTGTACTTGAAAATGACAGCAATTGCGCCGCACTGGGAGAAATGGTACGAGGAGCAGGAAGGGGGTTTAGGGATATTTGTATGGTCACCTTTGGAACAGGGATTGGTGGTGCCATCATCATAAACCGGGAATTATACCGGGGCAGCCACTTTAAATCCGGGGAGGTGGGATTTACCAGAGTCGGCCTCCGGGATGCAGATGGAAAGCCGGCGGCAGAAGGAACAGGAGCAACCTCTCTTCTGGTCAGAAAGGTATCGGAGATCCTTGGCTGGGAGGTGGATGGAGCGTATATATTTAACCACCTGGACCAGCCGGACATTGACCGGGTATACCGGGAATGGCTTTACAAGGGTGCAATGGTGATCGGCAACTTTGCTGTCACGGTAGATCCTGAAATACTGCTGATCGGCGGGGGAATCAGTGAAAATAAGATATTTATAAGGGATATGAAAGAAGCGGTATATACCCTGTATCCCCACCTGGAACCATATACGGCCATTGAGGCCTGTGAACAGGGAAATATGGCAGGGAGAATGGGGGCCCTGTATTTATTACTGCAAAGCGGAGAAGGAGGCGTTCAGTCATGAAAAAGGGTGTAAAAATCGTGGCAATCGGAGGAGGGTCCAGTTACACACCGGAGCTGGTGGATGGATTTTTAAAAAGGTACAAAACCCTGCCTGTGAAGGAGCTATGGCTGGTGGATATCCCAGAGGGTGAGAAAAAATTACAGATTGTAGCTGAATTTGCAAAGCGTATGGTAAAAAAAGCAAGAGTTCCAATGAAAATCCATACAACCCTGGAACGGAGAGAGGCTCTTTCCGGAGCTGATTTTGTCATAACCCAGCTGCGGGTGGGACAGCTGCAGGCAAGAGTGAAAGACGAAAGGATTCCCTTAAAGCACGGGCTCCTGGGCCAGGAAACCAATGGTGCAGGCGGCCTGTTCAAAGGTATGAGGACCATACCGGTTATTTTGGATATCTGTAAAGACATGGAGGAACTGTGCCCGGAAGCATGGCTGATCAACTTTACAAATCCGGTAGGCATGGTCATGGAGGGAGTGAACCGTTACTGCGGCTTCCGGAAGTTCATCGGGCTGTGCAATGTCCCTTACGGAATGCATAAGGCGGTGGCAGATCAGCTTGGAAGGCCTATGGAAGAGGTGAATGTCACCATGGGCGGTCTGAATCATATGGTTTACGTGACCAGAGTGGAGGCAGATGGAAAGGACATAACGGAAGACGTGGTCAGCCATTGGGGGGAAGGCGGCGTTGTGAAGAATATAAAGGCAGTCAGCTGGGACAAAGATTTTGTAAAAGAGCTTGGAGTGCTGCCATGCTCCTATCACAGATATTATTATATGGCAAAAGAATATCTGGAAGAAGCCCTGGAGAAATATGAAAAACATGAGACAAGAGCAGAGCTTGTGGAACAGGTGGAAAAAAAGCTGTTTGAGCTTTATCAGGACCCTGAATTGGATGAAAAACCGGAATTGCTTTCCCAGCGGGGCGGTGCTTATTACAGTGATTCTGCATGTAATCTGATCCATTCCATTTATAATGACAAGGGAGATATTCAGGTGGTAAACACCGTAAACAGAGGTGCCATAAAAAATTTCAGAAATCATGAGATCGTGGAAGTCAGCTGCAGGATAACAAAGGATGGACCGGTTCCGGTAAACGGTGTGGAACTGCCATGGACGGTCAACGGTCTTTTGCAGCAGATCAAATCTTTTGAAATAGCCGGGTGCCGGGCGGCCATAACCGGAAGCCCACAGAAGGCCCTGCTGGCACTAATGATCAATCCCCTGGTGGGATCCCAGAAAGAAGCAAAGGCCGTTCTTTATGAGCTGCTGGAAGCACATAAAGAATATCTGCCTCAGTTTTTCAGCCATAAGGAGTGATTTGGATGTTATTTTTGGATCTGAGCAAAGAGAATGTAGGAACCGCCTATGAATTGTTTGAAGATGCGGTCCGGGCAAAAGAGGTATTGTTCTGTCCCTTTGAAAGCCAGAGTGACTTTTTTAAGTTTTTTATGGAAGACCAGGCAGAAGAGGTGAACAAAATCACCATTCTGGAAGAACATGGCTGGGGATTTGCGTCCGGCTGCTTTTTAAGCGGCGAGAGCAGAGCCTATCTTTCCATGATTGCTGTAAAAAAGGAAATGCAGAGACAGGGAATCGGAAAAGCAATGCTTGCCTGTCTGGAGGATAGACTACGTAAGGAAAGCGGAGTTTCAAAGATAGAAATTGTTTTCTTTAATCCCATGACCTTTCCCTGGCAGATTCCGGGGAAAAAGGCGGCAGATCACCCCAATGCTCCGGGAGTGGACGTGGGAAGTAATGCCTACCTTTTCTTCAAAAACTGCAGGTACCGGGATTATGCCATGCAGAACAGCTATTATTTAGACCTTGATGATTATTCTGAGCCTGATTTTGCGGCAGACATCAAAGAAAGGTTGGAAAAAGAGGATATTACGATAGAGATTTATAATTCTGACATGCATTACGGCATGGAAGAAATGATACATAAGTTCCAAAATCCTTTGTGGGAAAGAGACATTCTGGTGGAGGCGGCAAAGGGAGAAAACAGCCGTCCCATTCTGATCGCAGCACACAATGGCAAAGTGATCGGCTTTACAGGTCCGCTGGATGTAGAAAAGAGCGGAAGGGGATATTTTTGCGGAATCGGCGTAGATCCCGATTACCGGGGGAAAAGGATATCAACAATCCTGTTTTGCGGGTTATGCATAAGCCTGAAGGAAAAGGGGGCAGGTTTTATGAGCCTTTTTACAGGAGAAAATAATCCGGCAAGAAATATTTATGAAGCTGCAGGTTTCCGGATTGTAAGGACCTGGGCAGATATGAGGAAGGAATGGAAAGACGGATGAATGGAGAAAGAAAGTGCATCATGGCGATAGGAGGCCATGTGGGAGATGTAGAGCTGACTAGCGGTGGATTTCTGGCGACTATGGCACTTAAGGATTACCGGATCGTTACTGTGGCATTAACCGGTGGGGAAAGAGGGAATCCGCCTGATAGGTCTGTGGAAGAATACAGAATACAAAAGGAAAAGGAAGCCGTTTCCTTTGCCAAGATGCTGGGAGGGGAGGCAGTGGTATTCCCTTACACGGATGGAGAATTGCCGGACAATGAGGAGGTAAGGTTTCGGCTTTGTGATACGATCCGGCAATACCGGCCCGCTGCATTGCTGACTCATTGGAAGAACAGCATGCACAAAGATCATGAAACAACCCACAGGATCGTTAAGGATGCTCAGTTTTTCGCAGGGCTTTCCGGACTTCAAAGGGAAAACAGCGCTCATTTTGCAAAAGGGCCCTACTATGCGGAAAACTGGGAAGATTCTGCTGGCTTTGAAAAATATATTTATCTGGAAGTTTCAAAAGAAGGATTTGAACTATGGAAAACAGCCATTGACACCCATTGGTTTGCCGTACACAGTCCATCGTTTCCCTATAAAGAGTATTATGAGCATCTCATGAGAGTAAACGGCTGCCTGGCAAGAACCGGGTATGCAGAGGCATTTGATGTGGATCAGGAACAAAAAAAGGTTATATTATCGGAAGTGTAAAGCCACTTCCGATAATCGGATGGGCGGGCTATAAAACAGCCCTTTTATCTTCACTTGCGTTGCAAGCGAAGATAAGTTATATTATCGGAATTATAAAGAGGGTCAATATGGTGAAAAACGGGATCGAATGTGTGGACCGCTGGCATAAGGTCTTTGAGGGGAAACGTCTTGGTCTGATCACTTCCATTTCAGGCGTTGACAGGCATTTAAATTCTACCATCGACATACTTCATAAAAAATACCGGCTGACAGCCCTGTTTGGACCGGAGCACGGAGTCAGGGGAAATGTTGGCGCAGGCGGTGATGTTGAGGACTACATAGACACGGATACCGGATTGCCGGTATATAGCCTGTACCGGAAAAATTCAAAGAGGCTGACCAAGAAAATGTTAGATAAAGTGGATGCCGTAGTATATGATATTCAGGATCTTGGGGTCAGATATTACACCTTTATATCAACGATGATCTATGCGTTAGAAGAGTGCGCTAGTTATGAAAAAGAGCTTATTATACTGGACCGCTATAATCCTCTGGGGGATCTGGCGGAGGGCAACTGCTTAAAACCCGGATTTGAAAGCTTTGTAGGGGCTTATCCTCTGTGTATGCGCTATGGTCTTACGGTGGGAGAGCTGGCCCTTATGGTAAATAAGGAGAAAAACCTTGGCTGCCGGCTGACGGTAATTCCCTGTGAGGGCTGGAACAGGCATACCATGCATCCGGAGACCGGTCATGTGTGGGTGATGCCAAGCCCGGGAATTCCAAGATATGAAACTGCCCTCGTATATGCGGGAACCTGCCTTTTTGAAGGAACAAATATATCAGAAGGAAGGGGAACTACGGCACCTTTTGAAATAATCGGTGCGCCATTTGTAGATGCAGGTAAGCTCGTAAAGCATATGACAGAAAAAAGACTTCCAGGCGTGTTGTTTTCCCCGGCTTATTTTACACCCTACTTTTCAAAGTTTAAGGGAGAAGCCTGCGAAGGAATCCATATTCATGTTACGGACAGTCGGGCCTTCCGGTCCACGATCTGCGGTCTGGAGCTTCTTGATGCAATAAAGACCATTTATGAAGACCGCTTTTCTTTTCTGGATCCTTATGAGGGAAGCACCAGGCGGATGGAAGATCTTTTGTTCGGATCAGATCAGCTGGCAAAGAATGCCTCTTCAAAAGAAGAATTGCTGGCCGGATTTGAGAGGGATGCAAAAGCGTTTTCAGAGCGCAAAAAAGCATATCATCTTTATAAATGAAAGAGGTGACTTGAGTATGGGGGAAATGACATTAAAACAAAAGATCGGACAAATGATCGTGGCCGGTTTTCCAGCCAGAGAGTTAAGTGAAGACATGATACAGCTGGTAAGAGAGTATAAGGTTGGGAACGTTATCTTGTTTTCCCATAACATAGAAAGCAGGAACCAGCTAAAGGGACTTTGTGAGTCCATTCAAAGGCTGGTAAAGGAAGAAACCGGAGAATATGCCTTTATCACCATCGACCAGGAGGGTGGAGTTGTAAGAAGACTTCCCGAAGGATCGGTCAGCATACCGGGAGCAATGGCTCTTGCACAGACCGGAGATAAGGAAAATGCATATGAGGCGGCTCTTCTTACGGGGCAGGAATTAAGAGAGCTGGGAATCAATTTCAATCTGGCTCCGGTACTGGATATTAATAACAACCCGGATAATCCGGTGATCGGTGTGCGAAGCTTTGGACCGGATAAGACTGTGGTAACCGAATTTGGCTGTGCAATGGTGAAAGGATATTTAGATTCCGGAATCATGTGTTCGGTGAAGCATTTTCCGGGCCATGGCGATACGGCAGTGGATTCTCATCTTTCCCTGCCCAGCATCCGGAAATCCTATGATGAACTGGAGCAGGAGGAGCTGATTCCGTTTATAGAAGCCTTCCGGCGGGGAGCCACAGCCGTAACCCTGGCCCACATTTTGTTTCCCAAAATCGAAAAAGAAAATTTACCGGTAACCATGTCAGAAACCATGATCCGGGGAATCTTGAGAAACAGGCTGGGATTTGAAGGATTGGTGATTTCCGATTGCCTGGAAATGAATGCCATTAAAGAATACTTTGGTACTGCTTCCGGAGCTAAAAAGGCCATAACTGCAGGTGTGGATCTTGTATTCATTTCCCATACGGCAGGCCTTGCAGCGGAAGCGGCCAGGGAAATAGAGAGGGCAGTGAAATCCGGCGAGATTCCATTATCCCGGATAGATGATGCTGTGGAACGGATCCTGGCATACAAAAAAAGATATGCAGCGCCCAATGCAGTTGTGGGAAAGAAATCCCTTAAGGAACCGGGAGAGTTTGTAAAATCACTGTTTCGTGACAGTATACGGTTTACGAACCGGGAAAGGGGATATGGCCATCTTCTGGGAGAAAATCCAGTATTTTTAAGCTGTTTTGCCTACCGTTCCACTTTGGCCTCTAGCCGTGTGATGGAGGATCTGCTGTTTGCTGCATATATGCAGGAAAGGTTTGGTGGAGATGCGTATTCTTTTTCCATAGATCCGGATTCAAGGGAAATAAACGAAATACTGGAAAGGGTAAACGGTAAGAGATATACCAATCTTGTACTTGGCACCTACAATGGACATTTAAACCGTGGTCAGAGTTTCCTGGCAAAAGAACTGGAAAAGTTAAAGATACCGATGGTTATGGCGGCATTCCGAAATCCCTATGATCTGGATGAAGTCGGTGATGAGGTTGATAAAATTGCGGCATATGAATACAGCAGACAATCCTTTGAGGCTGTGGTGCTTTTGGTTAAGCAGTGAAGTTGTAAAAGGGGTAATTCCATAGAACTGTGTATAAATCCCTTTATCTTAAAGTAACGGAGAGAACCGTCTGCAGGATGACTGCAGACGGAATACAGTTAATTCATAATGCTGATACTGGATACAGTATCTCCATCTAAAGTGATTCGTACCACGGTGTCCGCGGACAGATCAGAAACAGAAGCGCTTTCTTTTTCCATACCTTTCGTAATGACAGCAGAATCAGGTATGGTGTAAGTTTTTGATTCCCCGTCGAAATTCATTTCCGGCTGCTTTCGTTCCCTGTTATCGGAACCTGTCTGCCCGCTGTCATCTGCCTGCTTATCAGGAAGGGGGGCTCCTTCCTCTGATTTTTCGGGAAGGGTCATGCCACCAGTCGGTTTTTCGGGAGGAGCTATGCCATCTGAAGACCTATCCGGCGGAGTCGTTCCGTTATTCCTGCCCTCTTGTGTCTGGGCACCTTCTGGCTTATCTCCTTTGTTTGCAAGAATTACCGTCATGGTCTGGTTATCAATTGAAGTGATCTTAGCCATAATGCCGGGCTCTTTTGCCGGCTGCTCCTGCTGAGCTTCAGTCTGGACTGCTGACGCGGTGGTGGCATTGCTGTTTGTGCTGCAGCCGGTGAGCGCCAGGATGCAGATGCCCGCACATAATAGGTTTATTCTATTTTTTTTCAAGCTTCTCACACCTTTCATGGTTTTGATTTCAGATAGGGTGTATCTGATGTGGTCGATTATAACGCACGTTTCTTAAAAAGAACTGAAAAATTATATGAATTTTCCATCTTTAGGAATTCTTAACGCCTATTTTCCCATTCTCAATCTTTTCTCATACAATATAAACATTCTTTATAGTGATACTTATCCCTTTTGAGGGTGAAGCTTCCTCGCCAAAAGTAAGTATTTGTTTGATTTCATATAAATCAAGAGGCGGATGCAGCAGAAGTATATCATGAAATAATTGTTACTTTCCCCGTAGTATGTTAAAATGTTTTCATTAACAAAAGGAGGGACTGTTATGAAACGATTGGAAACTGACCTTCATCTCCATTTGGATGGATCATTATCCATTGAGACTGTAAAGCTGCTTGCAGCGCAGGTCGGATATGACTTTGAAGGGCGAGGCGGAAGGAAAAGCCTTGTTGCAGGGGAAAACTGTGAAAGCTTAGTGGATTATTTAAAGTGCTTTGATCTGCCGGGGATGCTGCTTCAGACAGAAGAAGCTCTGGAACTGGCTTCCCATCATTTGACAAAAGAGCTGGCTTCCCAGGGACTGATTCTCAGTGAAATCCGTTTTGCTCCACAGCTCCATACGGGAAAGGGACTGACGAAGGAAAAAGCTTTAGAAGCGGTCATAAGAGGAGTGAGGAAGGGCACAGAAAAGTCCCATATGCATGCAGGGATCCTTCTTTGTGCAATGGTAAACGGGACTGACCGGGAAAATGAGGAAACCTTTGAACTGGCCCAGGCCTATCTTGGGAAGGGCGTAGTGGGAGTGGATCTTGCAGGGCCGGAGGGTATGATCCCCATGGAGCACTTTGAGCTTCTTTTTAAGGAGGCTGGCAGGAGAGACATTCCGTTTACCATACATGCGGGAGAGTGCGGTGATTATGAAAATATCACAAAAGCGGTCTATTACGGAGCAAAGAGAATCGGACATGGATGTGCCGCAATCAAGTCAGAGGCATGTATGGACCTCTTAAAAAAGGAAAAGATTACCTTAGAGATGTGTGTGATCAGCAACCTTCAGACAAGGGCCGTTCCTTCCATAGAGGAGCATCCGTTAAAGGCCTTTTATGACCGGGGAATCAGGGTTACCTACAATACGGATAATATGACTGTTTCAGATACCACACTGGAAAAGGAAGCAGAGCTCATAAAGAAATATATGGGATTTACGGAAGCGGATCTAAGACAGATGAACCGGTATGCGCTGGAAGGAGCTTTCCTTGAAAATAGACAGAAAGAAAAAATATTTGCATTTTTCGACAATAATAATTATAATGAATGATAACTACGTTTAAAAATAGGTGTAAACCAGGAATGCAACAAAAGGGTGACGGCATATGGCAGATAATCCAATGATGGAAAAGAATAATTTGGCGGCTTTGGAAAAGGAATGTCCGGAAAAGCGGAAGGTGGATGTGGATCTGGAAGCTCCGGCTGATTTTACCAGCCCGGACGTACTTTATGAAGAACTGGTCCGCAGTATAAGGAGATATCACCCTTCCGATGATATCACCATGATAGAAAAGGCATATCATATTGCGGATAATGCGCATAAGGACCAAAGGCGTAAATCGGGTGAACCGTATATCATTCACCCTCTTTGTGTTGCCATTATTCTGGCTGATTTAGAGATGGATAAAGAGACCATTGCCGCCGGGATCCTTCATGATGTGGTCGAGGACACGATCATGTCCTTAGATGAGCTGAAGGCAGAATTCGGGGAAGAGGTGGCCCTTTTAGTGGACGGCGTCACCAAACTGACCCAGATATCCTGGTCCATGGATAAGATGGAAATCCAGGCTGAGAACTTAAGGAAGATGTTTTTAGCCATGGCAAAGGATATCCGCGTCATTATCATCAAATTGGCGGACCGCCTCCACAACATGCGGACGCTGCAGTACATGAAACCGGAAAAACAGAAGGAAAAGGCAAAGGAGACCATGGAAATCTATGCTCCCATTGCCCACCGCCTTGGTATTTCCAAGATAAAGATTGAGCTTGACGATCTGTCCTTAAGATATCTGCAGCCTGAAATATATTATGAGCTGGCAGAGAAAATATCTTTAAAAAAGGATGCCAGGGAAACTTTTGTAAAGAGCATAGTAGATGAAGTACAGGAACATTTACGGACCGGCGGGATCGAAGCCAGAGTAGATGGCCGCGTGAAGCATTTTTTCAGCATCTATAAAAAGATGGTGAACCAGAACAAGACTCTGGACCAGATTTATGATCTGTTTGCGGTGCGTATTATCGTTGACAGCGTAAAGGACTGCTATGCTGCACTTGGGGTGATCCATGAGATGTATAAGCCCATTCCCGGCCGTTTCAAAGATTATATTGCAATGCCGAAACCCAACATGTATCAGTCTCTTCATACCACCCTGATCGGAAACAATGGGCAGCCCTTTGAGATCCAGATCCGTACTTATGATATGCACCGTACCGCAGAATACGGTATTGCCGCCCACTGGAAGTATAAAGAGAGCGGAAGCGGACAGGTGGCAGCAGGCAAAGAGGAAGAGAAGTTAAGCTGGCTGCGTCAGATCCTGGAATGGCAGAAGGACATGTCCGATAACAAGGAATTCTTAAACATGGTAAAGGGAGATCTGGATTTATTCTCCGACAGTGTTTACTGCTTTACTCCTTCCGGGGATGTGAAGAATCTTCCCGCCGGCTCTACGCCCATTGATTTTGCATACTCCATACACAGTGCGGTAGGCAATAAGATGGTGGGATCCAGGGTCAATGGAAAACTGGTGAACATTGATTATGTGATTGAGAACGGTGACCAGGTGGAGATTATCACTTCCCAGAACAGCAGGGGCCCCAGCCGGGACTGGCTGAATATAGTGAAAAGCACCCAGGCCAAGAACAAGATCAACCAATGGTTTAAAACAGAGCTGAAAGAAGATAACATCCTTCGCGGCAAGGAAATGGTAGACCGCTACTGTAAGACAAAGGGAATCAATTATTCTGAGATCAGCAAGCCGGAATACCAGGAAAAGGTCATGAAGCGTTATGCGTTCCGTGACTGGGAATCCGTTCTTGCATCCATCGGACACGGAGGCCTGAAAGAAGGCCAGGTCATCAATAAGATGGTGGATGAACGGAATAAGAAGCTTAAGAAAGATGTTACGGACAACAGCATTTTAAATGACATAGAGGATATGAGCAACAGGCTGCCAGTTAAGAGACGCTCGGGCAGCGGAATCGTGGTTAAGGGAATCCACGACCTTGCAGTCCGTTTTTCCAAGTGCTGCAGCCCGGTGCCGGGAGATGAGATCGTAGGCTTTGTAACCCGCGGACGGGGGATTTCTATCCACAGGACAGACTGCGTCAACGTCTTAAACCTGCCTGAGGACGAGCGGAATCGTCTGATTGATGCGGAATGGCAGGAATCGGAGGGCGATGACACCAAGGAACGGTATTCCTCGGAGATCAAGATATTTGCCAATAACCGGATCGGCATGTTTGTCGACATATCCAAGGTATTTACAGAGAGGCAGATCGATATCACCTCCATGAACTCCAGAACCAACAAGCAGGGCAAGGCGACCATTACCATGACCTTTGATATTCATGGCGTGGAAGAACTTGGAAAGCTGGTTGATAAGCTGAGACAAATCGAAGGAGTCATAGACATTGAGAGGACTGCGGGATAACGCAGTTTTCTCTTTTTGCGCGAGCAATGAGCCCAATGATAAAATTTGGAAAGCATGTTTTTCTAAGTTGTCTGAACCGGATTTGTATCAGGTTTACATAAAGATAGTTTCAGTTAGGAGATAAAAATATGAGCGATTTCAGAATAAAGACCTGTCCTGTGGGCCAGCTTGGAACCAATTGTTATGTAATATACCGGGAATCCCTTAAAAAAGCGGTAATCGTGGATCCGGGCGCAGACGGGGCATATATCCTGGATCTGTGCCGGGAGCTTTCCCTGATTCCGGAGGCGATTATCCTGACTCATGGGCATTTTGATCACATTATGGCGGTAAAAGATATCAAAGAGGCATTTCCCGATGTGAAAATTTATGCCGGGAAGCAGGAAAAAGAGATGCTGGCAGAACCGTCTGTCAATTTGTCTTCCTCCTTTGGTAAGGCTTATGCGGTTCATGCAGACGGATATGAGGAGGATGGAGCCATCCTCCCCCTTGCAGGAGTGGCCTTTAAGGTTTTATTTACCCCAGGCCATACTTCAGGATCGGTCTGTTATTTAATAGAGTCTGAAGATGTCCTCATAAGCGGGGACACTCTCTTTTTGGAGTCTTTGGGAAGAACAGACTTTCCTACGGGAAGTCAGTCCCAGATCTTAAGCTCCATAAAGGAACGGCTTTTTGTCCTGCCTGACGATACTCTTGTTTATCCGGGCCATGGGGAGGCGACCACGATTGGTCATGAGAAAGTATACAACCCGGTGGCATTATACAGAGGATAGGAAGCATCAAGAGGAAAGCACCCTGCGGGTATCCCGATATACCCAAAAAGCATGGGTGCAGATGAGGAAAACACATGATAGGATTAATATTAGACGACCAGTCCTTTGAGCAGGATATCAGAGAGCTTTTAATGGCATTTTATCCGGGAGAGGGCTTCGTCCACAAGGAAAGCCCAGAAGAGGCATACCGTCTTCTTGTCCGGGGCAGGACAGGAGAAGCTGATTTTGAGCTGGCGATCCAGGATTTTGAGAATGGCATTGTAAGTTCTTTATCCACTAAGGTGGATTTTACAGACCGCTTTGAAACCAAGAACCGGATCAAACGGATGCTATATGGCATGGTTCAGGAGCTTACAGGGATCGAGCTTCCCTGGGGTACCTTAACGGGAATCCGGCCTACCAAAATAGCCATGACAAGGCTTATGGAAGGGTATACGGATGAGGAAGTCCGCAGATACATGAAGGAAACCTATTTAACCAGTGACGGAAAAGTGGATTTAAGCCTGGAGATTGCAAAGCGGGAGATGGAACTCATTTCCGCCATTGATTACAGCCACGGCTACAGTTTGTATGTAGGTATCCCCTTTTGTCCCACCACCTGCCTTTACTGCTCCTTCACATCTTTTCCCATCGGACAATGGGAAAAGCGCATGGAAGAGTATCTGGAAGCCTTATTTAAGGAAATGGATTATACGGCAAAGAAAATGGCAGGAAGGACCCTTGATACGGTTTATATCGGCGGAGGTACGCCTACCTCCCTTTCCGCCCTTCATCTGGATAAGCTGATTCGCAGGATGAAAACAACCTTTGATTTTACCACGGTAAAGGAATTTACTGTGGAGGCCGGACGACCGGACAGCATTACCATAGAAAAGCTTCAGGTTCTAAAAAGCCATGGTGTGTCCCGTATATCCATTAATCCTCAGACCATGAAGCAGGAAACCCTGGATATCATCGGCCGGCGCCATACCGTAGACATGGTAAAGGACCGATATTCCATGGCAAGGTCTTTGGGCTTTGACAATATCAACATGGATTTAATCATCGGCCTGCCGGAAGAGGATATGGAAGATGTGACCCGGACCATGGAGGAGATAAAGGCTCTTGGGCCAGATGGCATTACCGTTCATTCCCTTGCCATCAAGCGTGCGGCCCGCCTTAATATGTTTAAGGAAAAGTACGGGGATTTAAAGATCACCAATACTCAGGAAATGATCGATTTGACTGCCTCCTATGCCAGAAGCATGGGGCAGGAGCCCTATTACCTTTACCGTCAGAAAAACATGGCCGGAAACTTTGAAAACGTCGGCTATTCTTTTCCAGGCAAAGCCTGCATCTATAATATTTTAATTATGGAAGAAAAGCAGACCATTATAGCCTGCGGGGCAGGAACTACCACAAAGGTGATATTCCCATCAGAAAACCGTCTGGAGCGGGTGGAAAATGTCAAGGATGTGGAACAGTATATTGCAAGAATCGACGAAATGCTGGAAAGAAAAGAAAAAATGCTTGCAAAATTGGAAATGTAATTTACAATAGAGGCATGTTAAAAATTAAGAAAATAACGGAGTGAACGAAATGGCATTGAAAAAGAAACCGGTTACCGGAATGAAGGATATTCTTCCCGCCGAAATGCAGGTACGGGAATATGTGATGAACCAGATACATGAAACCTATGGCGGCTTCGGCTTTCATTCCATCGAGACTCCCTGTGTGGAGCACATCGAGAACCTGACCAGCAAACAGGGCGGAGATAATGAAAAGCTGATTTTCAAGATCATGAAGCGGGGAGAAAAGTTAAATCTGGAGACAGCACAGGCGGAAAATGATCTGGTTGACAGCGGCCTTCGGTATGACCTGACCGTTCCCTTATCCAGATATTATTCTAATAATGCGGCTTCCCTGGCCGCTCCCTTTAAATCCCTTCAGATGGGAAGCGTGTGGAGGGCGGACCGTCCACAAAAAGGGCGTTTCAGACAGTTTGTCCAGTGCGACATCGACATATTGGGGGATTCCACCAGGCTTGCAGAGATCGAGCTGATTCTGGCTACCACCACATTGCTTGGAAAGATTGGTTTTAAGGGGTATACCGTAAGAATCAATGACCGGAATATCTTAAAGGGAATGGCTGCTTTCTGCGGCTTTCCGGAAGAATCTTACGACCAGGTGTTCATCATTCTGGATAAGATGGACAAGATCGGTATGGATGGTGTGGCAAGGGAACTGGCAGAAGCAGGTTATGATGAGGAAAAAATTAAAAAATATCTTTCTCTTTTTGAGTCAGCGACAACCGATGCTGCCGGAGTGCGCAGCCTGGGCAGCGTCTTAAAGGATGCGATGGATCAGGAACAGGCGGAAAACCTGGCGGCTATCATTGACAGTGTGAGCCAGATTACCACCAGCCAGTTTCACATCGTGTTTGACCCTACCCTCGTGAGAGGAATGTCATATTACACCGGAACCATTTTTGAGATTCAGGTAGACGGATTCCCTGGTTCCGTAGGCGGCGGCGGCCGATATGATAAGATGATCGGAAAATTCACCGGCATGGATACGCCTGCCTGCGGTTTTTCCATTGGATTTGAACGGATCATCACCATCCTGATGGATGAGGGCTTCACGGTCCCCGGAAAGGAAGATAAGGTGGCCTTTCTGATCGAAAAGGGTGTAAGTGATGATGTGATGAATGGGGCCATCAAAGAGGCGATGGAAGAACGGGCTAAGGGTGTGACCGTTCTGGTTTCCCAGATGAATAAAAACAAAAAGTTCCAGAAAGAAGGCCTTGAGAAGGAAGGCTATACACTGTTTAAGGAATTCTATAAGGATGCACTTAAGTAAATTTATCAGGAGGAACGCCCCAAGGGCATACTGATATGCCAAAAAACATGGGCAGGAAAGAGGATATTATGGCAGAATCAATGTTAGGCTTAAAAAGAACACATAGATGCACAGAGGTTACAACAGCCAATGTGGGCAGTGAAATAACAGTTATGGGCTGGGTCCAGAAAAGCAGAAATAAGGGAGGAATCATTTTTGTTGATTTAAGAGACCGTTCCGGAATTCTGCAGATCATTTTTGAAGAAAGTGATTGTGGAGCTGAAAGCTTTGCAAAGGCTGAAAAATTAAGAAGTGAATTTGTTATCGCAGTGACTGGCGAAGTGGAAACAAGGGCAGGAGGAGTGAATGAGAACCTGGCTACAGGGGCCATTGAAGTTCGGGCAAAAAGCTTAAGGATATTATCCGAATCTGAAACACCTCCCTTCCCCATCGAAGAGAACAGCAAGACAAAGGAAGAACTGAGATTAAAATACCGTTTCCTTGATCTTAGAAGGCCGGATATCCAGAAGAACATCAGGGTGAGAAGCCAGGTTGCTACATTAACAAGGGCATTTTTGGCAGAAGAGGGCTTTTTAGAGATCGAAACGCCGACACTTATTAAGAGCACTCCGGAAGGCGCCCGGGACTATTTGGTACCAAGCCGTGTCCACCCAGGCTCTTTCTACGCACTTCCCCAGTCTCCCCAGCTTTTTAAGCAGCTGCTGATGTGTTCCGGTTATGACCGTTATTTCCAGCTGGCAAGATGCTACCGTGACGAGGACCTCCGTGCAGACAGGCAGCCGGAATTTACCCAGATCGATATGGAGCTTTCCTTTGTGGATGTGGAGGACGTGCTGGAAGTTAATGAAAGGCTGCTAAAGAAATTATTTAAGGAAATCACTGGATTTGATATCCAGCTTCCAATTACCAGAATGACATGGAAAGAAGCTATGGACCGCTTTGGTTCTGACAAGCCGGATATGCGTTTTGGAATGGAACTTAAAAATGTTTCCGATGTAGTAAAGGATACGGAATTTGCAGTGTTCAAGGGTGCACTTGAAAACGGCGGTTCTGTCCGCGGTATCAATGCCG
Source organism: Lacrimispora sphenoides (assembly GCF_900105215.1). Classification (NCBI taxonomy): domain Bacteria; kingdom Bacillati; phylum Bacillota; class Clostridia; order Lachnospirales; family Lachnospiraceae; genus Lacrimispora; species Lacrimispora sphenoides. Next base: position 2,383,463 of record NZ_FOIP01000001.1, read on the forward strand.
AAGGACAGGGAGCAATGCCTCGTAAAAAAATCGACGCCCTGGTGGAATATGCAAAAGGCTTTGGCGCCAAGGGTCTGGCTTATCTTGCTGTGAATGAAGACGGAACCTATAAATGTTCCTTTGCAAAATTCATGACAGAGGAAGAGCTTCACACTCTGGCAGATGCAATGGGAGCAAAGTCTGGAGACCTGCTTTTATTTGCGGCAGACCGGGATAAAGTAGTATTTGACGTATTAGGCAACTTGAGACTGGAGCTGGCAAGACAGCTTGATCTTCTGAAAAAGGATGACTTTAAATTCTTATGGGTAACGGAATTCCCGCTGCTTGAGTATTCCGAAGAGCAGGGCCGTTTTACTGCAATGCATCACCCATTTACCATGCCTATGGATGAAGACTGGGCACTTATTGACAGCAATCCCGGCGCTGTCCGTGCAAAAGCATATGACATCGTGTTAAATGGTACGGAGCTTGGCGGAGGTTCTGTCCGTATCCACCAAAGTGATATCCAGTCCAAGATGTTTGAAGTGCTGGGCTTTACAAAGGAACAGGCAGAGGATCAGTTCGGCTTCCTTTTGGAAGCATTTAAATATGGTGTTCCACCTCACGCAGGACTTGCTTACGGTCTGGACCGGGTTGTTATGCTGATGGTAGGCGCAGACAGCATCCGTGATGTAATCGCATTCCCTAAGGTAAAAGATGCGTCCTGTCTGATGACCCAGGCACCTTCAATGGTAGATCCGAAGCAGCTTGTAGAGCTGGGAATAGAAATCAGTGAAGAAAATGAATAATTGATTGATGAGGGATGCCCTTCTGCTAAAAGTGTCAGCTTTTGGCGGTTGGGGTATCCCTTTTCTATATTTATAATTATCAGGTCTAAAAGAAACCTGAGAAAAGGGAGAAATAATTTTAAAATATGGAAAATTAATATACTATTTTTACATTTATCTGATATAATAGAGGAAAACGTACTTTTCAAAAGGAGGGTTTCAACAATGAAAGGAAGTAAGACTAGAAGGTTTCTGTCACTATGGCTGGCTCTGCTCATGGTCCTGTCCCTGACGACAGGCATATCCTTTTCTTCTCTGGCAGCAGACAGGGATATCGTGGTTCTCTATACCAATGATGTCCACTGCGGGGTTGATGAAAACATAGGATATGCGGGACTTGCTCTCTATAAGAAAGAGATGCAGGCTCAGACTCCATATGTGACGCTGATTGACGCAGGAGATGCCATTCAGGGCGCGCCCATTGGGACACTGTCAGACGGAGGTTATTTGATCGACATTATGAATAAGGTCGGTTATGACTTCGCAGTGCCGGGCAACCATGAGTTTGATTATGGGATGCCTCGTTTTCTGGAATTGGCAGGAAAGTTAAGCTGCGGTTACTATTCCAGCAATTTTATGGATTTAAGAACTGGATCAACGGTATTTGCTCCTTATAAGATCTTTTCATATGGGGATACTAAGGTCGCGTTTGTGGGTGCAACTACACCGGAAAGCTTTACTAAATCCACTCCAGCTTATTTCCAGGATGGAAATGGAAACTATATTTACGGTTTTTGTGAAGATGAAAATGGACAAAGACTCTATGACCAGATCCAGTCATCTGTAAACAGTGCAAAAGCAGAGGGAGCTAATTACGTAATTTTGGTCGGCCATCTGGGCGAAAACGGGACAACAGACCGTTGGACCTCTGATAACGTGATCAAGAATACTACGGGCATTAATGTATTAATCGACGGCCATTCCCATGAGGAATATGGAAAGTACGTAAAGAATAAGGATGGCCAGGATGTACTTCTTACCCAGACAGGTACAAAGTTAAAGAACTTCGGAAAGCTGACACTTCATACAGATGGAACATTTTCCAATGAACTGGTTTCCCAGGTTCCGGCAGGAGCGGGCACCAGTGCTTATACAGTAAAGAATGGGGATTCCTTAAGCCGGATCGCTAAGAGAGAATTAGGCTCTTATAACCGTTGGAATGAAATCTATGAAGCAAACAGAGATAAAATTAAAGATCCTAATGTCCTGACTGTAGGAGTTCAGTTGGTGATTCCTGGAAAGAGCGCTGTTACAGCTGACGGAAAGGCCATTGACTATGATACAGACAAATTCATTAAGGTGATTCAGGCTCAGTATAATGAGACATTGAAGACTGTAATCGGGCATACGGATGTTGAACTTACGGTGAATGACCCGGCAACCGGAAAACGCGCGGTCAGAAGCGCGGAGACAAACCTTGGGGATCTGTCTGCTGATGCATATCGTAATGTGCTTGGAGCAGAGATTGGCTTTTCCAATGGCGGCGGTGTCAGAGCCAACATAAAAGCCGGCAACATTACCTATAATGATACCCTCACCGTGTTCCCATTCGGCAATATGGGTTGCGTTGTGGAAGTAACCGGCCAGCAAATCAAGGATGCCCTGGAAATGGCTTCCCGGAACTGCCCGAAGGAGAATGGTGGTTTCCTGCAAGTATCAGGTCTTACTTATACCATCGATACCACAAAGGCTTCCAATGTACAGTTGGATGAAAAAGACAATTTTATAAAAGTAAACGGAGCATACCGGGTATCCGATATTATGGTAGGCGGCGCTCCTCTTGACGTGAATAAGACTTATACCGTAGCCTCCCATAACTACATGTTAAAATCTGCTGGTGATGGCATGACCATGTTTAAGGGAAGCAAGGTGATCCGGGATGAAGTCATGACTGATGTAGATTTGCTTTCCACTTATATCCGCAGCAATTTAGGCGGCAATGTAGGTGCTGATTATGCAAATCCTGCAGGTCAGGGCAGAATTACCATTAAATAAAATGAAAAGCAGCCTGCCCCGGTAAAATGGGGGCAGGCTTTTCCATTGCTTCTTTTCGCAGGAAATGTTACACTTAAAGGCAGAAACAATTACAGATAAAGATTAGGAGATTGATATTATGTTATTAAAAAACCCGCAGACCCGTTTTGAGGAAATATACCAGATTTATAAGGAATCATTTCCAAACATTGAGCGCCGGACAAAAGACGATCAGAAAAGGGTTTTCGGTAATCCCTGTTATAAAGTCCGGGTGATAGAAGAGGAAGGAAAGATTGTGGCCTTTCTGGGATACTGGGATCTTACCTCTTGCGTTTTTATGGAACATTTGGCCACAACGGAAGTATGCAGGGGAAAAGGATATGGAAAGAAGCTGGTACAAGAGGCTATGGAGGAAACGGAAAAACCTGTATTTCTGGAAATAGAACCAATCACGGAGGAGAACCCTATAACCAGAAGCAGGGCAGTATTTTATGAAAGGCTGGGATTTCACTCCAATTCCTTTTACTATGAGCAATTGCCCTTAAAGCCTTTGGATAAGCCTATTCAGCTGTGGGTTATGAGTCATGGAAAACCTGTGACGGAAGAGGAATTTCTGCCGTATAAGAAAGAAATCTATGAAATAGTATATGGTGTGGAGGCTTTTGAAAAATAATAGAAGCCACGTACTGCCAGAGAAGCCGGCAATATGCCGGCTTCAGCTGTGGGGGAATACCGGAGGCTCAGATGAAGAATATTCCTAACTTAATTACAATGACAAGAGTGATAGGAACCGTGGTTTTGTTGACAATGGAACCATTTTCAAGACAATTTCTTATTGTATATTTTTTATGCGGCATCAGTGATGTTTTGGACGGAATGATTGCGCGAAAGATGAATGCCGTAAGCAAAAGAGGTCAAATGCTGGATAGCATTGCTGATGCTTTCATGGTTATAGTTTTGCTTTCCATATTTGTTTCCAGCTTTCACTTGCCTTTATGGGGAATATATTGGATCGCTGCGATTGCTGTTGTCCGCCTGATATCGTTAGGTGTTGGTTTTATTCGTTATAGGCAACTTGCATTTTTACACATTTATGCTAATAAGCTGGCAGGGATTGCTTTGTTTACCTTTCCATTTCTATATATTGGAACAGGATTATATGCGGCAGCTATTTTGGTTTGCTTGATTGCAAGTATTTCGGCTATAGAAGAATTAATTATTAATTCTGTTTCTATAAAGTTACGGCGAGATATTAAATCCATATTTTCACTAAGAAAATAGAATAGTCAATCGGATATTCGCAATCCGCTTCACTATTTGCTTACAGCGTGCACCGCTTTATCAGGCATAGCCTCATAGCTGCTATCGCAGCTTGTCAGAAGGGGCTTGCATCCCTTCCGATATAGGAGCATGCCCTGCTTTATCGGTCACAAGTAAGTCCAACACACCACTTATGCCATTCCGGCATTGCAGTGGTGTGTTGGACTTACTTGATGAGGTAAAAATATAAAAGATCATACTCAGACGTATCAAGTGGATTTTCTATCATGATTATCACAAATATAAATTTGAATTCGAGAGGTGGTATTAATATGGAAGAAAGTTTATTAGTTGAGATTATAAAAGATCAGACAGTCCGTGCTATATGGGAAGTGAAAAATGTTATTGATTGTGTACCAGATGAGTTATGGAATAAAGAGTATTGTGAAATGCCTTGTTGGAAACATATTTATCATATGCTTCATTCACTTGATTTATGGTTTATCAATCCCAGTGATAAAGAGTTTGTAGAGCCTGATATACACGAAAAGGACTTGAATAACTTAGATGTAATCCCCAGTAAATATCTTTTAAGAGAAGAAATAAATGATTATTTTGCTGATATTGATATAAAAGTAAAGACTTACCTTTCACAACTAACAGATAATCAACTATTAGATACTCCGCCTGATTGCGGATACAACAAATTCACTTTGATTTTATCGCAGTTCAGGCATTTACATAGCCATATGGGAATGATAATGGGCTTTATCATTGACGACACAGGCTTATGGCCAAGAGTGTTGGGATTAGAGAATCCGTTTCCTATAGGGGAATATAGAAAATATTTTTAATTATAAAACTCAAAATAGGAGTATGAAGTTCAATTCGTCTATAGGGGTAAGCGAAACTAGGAAGTTGATGGAGCTTTTTATAATGTTTTTTCACATAAAGATATTTTGGCCGGCATATGCTGGCCTTTTTTGTTCACTCAAATATTCACAAAAGCCGTTTCTTCACAGGATGGGCTGCAAGATGCATATATTGATTTTAGTAGAATAAAAAATGTAATTAAAATGACTGAAGGAGTCGGTGGAAGTGAATCAATATAAAATTTGCGTATATGCAATCAGTAAAAATGAAGAACAATTTGTAGACCGCTGGATGGATGCAGTATCCGAAGCCGATGCTGTCATTGTGACGGATACAGGCTCAACCGATCATACGGTTGAAAGACTTCGGGAAAGAGGAGCTATTGTTTATGAAGAAACTATATCCCCATGGCGGTTTGACACAGCCCGCAACGTGGCGCTAAGCCATGTCCCCGAGGATATGGACATCTGTGTTTCGAACGATTTAGATGAGGTCTTTGAGTTAGGATGGCGGCAAAAGCTGGAAGAGCTATGGAGGCCGGAATACACCCGTGCACGATACTTATTTACTTTTGCCTTTAATCCCGATGGTACCCCCCAAAAGCAGTATCCCATGGAAAAAATCCATATCAGACATGGCTACCGCTGGGTACATCCGGTACATGAGGTTCTGGAATACAGCGGTTCAGGTTCTGAGAAAATCTCATGGATCAACGGGTTGGTCCTCAATCACTATCCGGATTTATCAAAGCCAAGAAGTCAATATCTGCCCCTTTTGGAACTATCTGTTCAGGAAAACCCGCTTGATGACAGGTCTATGTTCTGGCTTGGAAGAGAATACGTGTATTATGGAAATTTTGATAAGGGAATTGAAACGCTGAAGAGACACCTTTCCCTTGAAACGGCTCAATGGAGTGAGGAACGAAGTGCCTCCATGCGCTTTATTGCTCAATGTTATGAAGAAAAAGGGAATATGAAAGAGGCCAGATCATGGCTCTTTCGGGCTTTGGCGGAATGCCCGGATGTCAGAGAATCATATCTTGCTCTGGTAAAATCAGCCTATAAGGAAAGAAACTGGCCGCTGACCTTTGCCATGGCAGAAAAGGGTTTAACCATCTCAAGAAATTCAGGAAGTTATCTGGTTGATCCAGAAAGCTGGGGAAGTGCTTTGTATGATTACGGTTCCGTCGGCGCTTACCAAATGGGGATGTATGAGAAGGCCAGGGACTATGCCCATATCGCCTTGAGCATGAATTCTTCTAATAAAAGGCTGCAAAATAATCTGTTATTGATTGAAGACAGGATCAAAAAACAGGAAAAGGCGGAGGAATCATCATGAAACTAAAAATCTGTGTTTATGCTATTTGCAAAAACGAGGTCCAATTTGTAGATAAGTGGATGGACTCCATGAGTGAGGCCGACCTGATTGTAGTCACGGATACCGGTTCTGATGATGGGACTGTTGAAAAGTTGAAAGAACGTGGTGCGGTTGTATATGTGGACATAGTTAAGCCGTGGAGGTTCGATGTGGCACGGAATATTTCCCTGGATCATGTACCGGAGGATATTGATATCTGTGTCTGCACGGACCTTGATGAATTATTTGAGCCAGGCTGGCGTAACAAGCTGGAGGAAGCATGGCTTAACCATAGACCGGAAGGTTCCATGCCTACCGCAAAAATGGGAAGATACCCTTATAACTGGAGCCTTAAGGAAGATGGGACTCCAGACATTCAATTTTATTATTTTAAAGTGCATAGCCGGCAGGGGTTCCGTTGGAAATGTCCTATCCATGAATATATCCAATATACGGGAAATTTACCCGTTGAAACCATATATATCGAAGGAATGATTCTCAGCCATTACCCAGACCCTGAAAAATCCCGGGGTTCCTATCTTCCCCTTTTGGAGCTTGCTGTGAAGGAAGCTCCGGAGGATGAGAGGATGCGGTATTATCTTGGAAGAGAATACATGTATAAAAGCCAGTGGCAAAAATGCATAGAAACTCTTAAGGAATATCTGGCTTTGCCGGCTGCTGTATGGAGTGATGAACGATGTGCCGCTATGCGCTGGATTGCAAAATCCTGCTATAAAATGGGAGACTTGAAGGGGGCATATGCCTGGTATTATAAAGCAATTGCAGAAGTGCCGGATATGCGTGATCCCTATGTGGAGTTTTCTAAAATGTGCTATGAAATAAAAGATTGGGCCATGACTTACTTTTTAACAAAAGAAGCTTTAAAGATAAAGGAAAAATCGAGAACCTTTGTCAATATGGGATATTCCTGGGATTATACACTGGATGACTATTGCGCCATAGCTGCCTATTGGCTGGGCATGCCGAAGGAATCCCTGGAACATGCAAAGAGTGCTCTTGAATATGCCCCCGATAATGAACGGCTAAAAAGCAATTTTAACATTATTGCAGCCGTACAAAAATAAAATCATCTTTAAAAAGGAACGTATTATTGAAGACATTCTAATATGTTCCTTTATGGATTTTTAGAAAGGGTGTCGTAGTATGCAATATGCCAGTGATGGCTATGAAATTAACCCGGCGGCGACAATACAGGAGTGTTCAGGAAAAGTTTGCAGATGTAACAGAGGATGCTGTTCTATGGGGCCTACAGGTCCAACAGGTCCCCAAGGTCCACAGGGAGTGAGAGGTAATACAGGACCGGAGGGCCCTGCTGGTTGCCAGGGGCCCAGAGGGTTAAACGGCTGTCCTGGCCCAACAGGTCCAACAGGTCCGACAGGTCCACGGGGGGCAAGTGGTCCAATGGGCCCGAGAGGAGTAGTGGGTCCAGTGGGTCCAACAGGTTCGACGGGACCACGGGGAGCTACAGGTTCGACAGGTCCGCAGGGTCCAACAGGTTCACGGGGGCTATAGGGCCAACAGGTCCGCAGGGCGCCACGGGACCGGCAGGTCAACAAGGGGCAACCGGTCCAACAGGTCCGCAGGGAGCAACTGGTCCATCAGGTACGCAAGGAGCTATTGGTCCGACCGGCCCAACAGGGCAGCAGGGAGTTACCGGTCCAACAGGTCCACAGGGGGACACAGGTCTAGCTGGTCCGCAAGGTGTAACGGGTCCAACAGGTCCACAGGGAGACACAGGTCTAGCTGGTCCGCAAGGTGTAACGGGTCCAACTGGTCCACAGGGAGACGTAGGCCCAACAGGGCAGCAGGGAAACACAGGTCCAACAGGCCCACAAGGTGAAACCGGTCCAACAGGACAGCAGGGAGATATTGGTTCAACGGGTCCACAAGGTGTAACCGGACCAATAGGGTCACAAGGAGTCACGGGCCCAACCGGTCCAACGGGCCTGCAGGGAGAAACAGGACCAACAGGTCCACAGGGAGACACCGGTCCAACGGGTCTACAAGGTGATATCGGTCCAACCGGTTCAACTGGTCCAATGGGAGTACAGGGAGATACCGGCCCAACCGGTCCGCAAGGAATCACCGGCCCAATAGGCCCACAAGGAGCTACTGGCCCAATCGGTCCGCAGGGAGACACCGGTCCAATGGGTCCACAAGGAGTAACCGGTCCGACTGGTCCACAAGGAGATACAGGTCCAGCAGGTCTGCAAGGAGTAACCGGCCCACAAGGAGCTACTGGGCCAACAGGTCCGCAGGGTGTAACAGGTCCAACGGGCCCGCAAGGAGTCATCGGCCCAATAGGTCCGCAAGGAGACACCGGCCCCACAGGTCCGCAAGGAGCAACCGGCCCGATAGGCCCGCAAGGAGATACCGGCCCAACGGGTCCAACTGGCCCACAGGGGGATATCGGTCCAACCGGTGCGCAAGGAGACATAGGCTCAACGGGTCCGCAAGGAGTAACCGGCCCAACGGGTCCACAGGGAGACACCGGCCCAACGGGTCCACAGGGAGTTATCGGCCCAACGGGTCCACAAGGAGTAACCGGCCCAACGGGTCCACAGGGAGACACCGGCCCAACGGGTCCGCAAGGAGTAACGGGTCCAACAGGCCCGCAAGGAGTAACCGGCCCAACGGGTCCACAGGGAGACACAGGTCCAACGGGTCCACAGGGAGTTATCGGCCCAACGGGTCCACAAGGAGTAACCGGCCCAACGGGTCCACAGGGAGACACCGGTCCAACAGGTCCGCAAGGAGTAACGGGTCCAACAGGCCCGCAAGGAGCTACCGGTCCAACAGGTCCGCAAGGAGTAACCGGCCCAACCGGCCAACAGGGAGACACTGGCCCAACGGGTCCGCAAGGAGTAACCGGCCCAACGGGTCCACAGGGAGACACCGGCCCAACCGGTCCGCTAGGTGTAACGGGTCCAACAGGCCCGCAAGGAGTAACCGGCCCAACGGGTTCACAGGGAGACACGGGTCCAACCGGTCCGCAAGGTATAACGGGTCCAACAGGCCCGCAAGGAGACACAGGTCCAACCGGTCCGCAAGGAGTAACCGGCCCAACCGGCCAACAGGGAGACACTGGCCCAACGGGTCCACAGGGAGACACCGGCCCAATTGGTCCACAGGGAGACACCGGCCCAACTGGTCCACAGGGAGTTATCGGCCCAACTGGTCCACAAGGAGTAACCGGCCCAACTGGTCCACAGGGAGACACAGGTCCAACCGGTCCGCAAGGTGTAACGGGTCCAACAGGCCCGCAAGGAGCTACCGGTCCAACAGGTCCGCAGGGTGTAACAGGCCCAACCGGCCCGCAGGGAGTTACCGGTCCAACCGGCCCACAGGGAGTCATAGGCCCAACCGGCCCGCAAGGAGTTACTGGTCCAACAGGTCCACAGGGGGATACCGGTCCAATCGGACCGCAGGGAGTCATAGATCCAACGGGTCCACAGGGGGAAACAGGTCCAACTGGCCCGCAGGGAGATACCGGTCCAACGGGTCCACAGGGAGACATGGGTCCAACTGGCCCTCAAGGAGCTACTGGTCCAACGGGTCCACAGGGGGAAACAGGTCCAACAGGACCGCAGGGAGTCATAGGTCCAACTGGTCCACAGGGAGTCATCGGCCCAACCGGTTCGCAAGGAGATACCGGTCCAACGGGTCCACAGGGGGATACAGGTCCAACAGGACCGCAAGGTGTCATAGGCTCAACGGGTCCACAGGGAGATACGGGTCCGACAGGTCCGCAAGGAGACACCGGCCCAACGGGTCCACAGGGAGATACCGGTCCAACGGGTCCACAGGGAGATACGGGTCCGACAGGTCCGCAAGGAGACACCGGCCCAACGGGTCCACAGGGAGATACCGGTCCAACGGGTCCACAGGGAGTCATCGGCCCAACTGGTCCACAAGGAGTCATCGGCCCAACCGGTCCACAGGGAGACACCGGCCCAACGGGTCCGCAAGGAGTAATCGGCCCATCGGGTCCACAGGGAGATACCGGCCCAACGGGTGCACAGGGAGACACGGGTCCAACAGGCCCGCAAGGAGCTACGGGTCCAACTGGACCGCAGGGTATAACCGGCCCAACAGGCCCGCAGGGAGATACGGGTCCAACCGGTCCACAGGGAGTCATAGGCCCAATTGGCCCGCAAGGAGTTACTGGTCCAACCGGTCCACAGGGGGAAACAGGTCCAACAGGCCCGCAGGGAGTCATGGGTCCAATAGGTCCAACAGGCCCGCAAGGAGTCATAGGCCCAACAGGTCCACAGGGGGAAACAGGTCCAACAGGCCCTCAAGGAGCTACGGGTCCAACAGGCCCGCAGGGTGTAACCGGCCCAACGGGTCCACAGGGGGACACGGGTCCAACCGGTCCGCAAGGTGTAACGGGTCCAACAGGCCCTCAAGGAGCTACGGGTCCAACAGGCCCGCAGGGTGTAACCGGCCCAACGGGTCCACAGGGAGACGCGGGTCCAATAGGCCCGCAAGGTGTAACGGGTCCAACAGGCCCGCAAGGAGACACGGGTCCAACCGGTCCGCAAGGTGTAACAGGCCCAACAGGCCCGCAGGGAGCTACGGGTCCAACAGGGCCGCAGGGAGTCATAGGTCCAACAGGTCCAACAGGTTCGCAAGGAGTCACCGGTCCAACTGGCTCTCAAGGAGCTACGGGTCCAACAGGACCGCAGGGAGTCACAGGTCCAACTGGCCCGCAGGGAGATACCGGTCCAACAGGACCACAGGGAGTCATAGGCCCAACAGGCCCGCAAGGAGTTACCGGTCCAACCGGTCCACAGGGGGATACAGGTCCAACAGGACCGCAGGGAGTCATAGGTCCAACCGGTCCAACAGGACCGCAAGGGGTCATAGGCCCAACGGGTCCACAGGGAGACACGGGTCCAACAGGTCCGCAAGGAGTCACCGGTCCAACTGGCCCTCAAGGAGCTACGGGTCCAACTGGTGCGCAGGGTGAAACAGGTCCAACTGGCCCGCAGGGTGTAACAGGTCCAACAGGACCACAGGGAGTCATAGGCCCAACCGGCCCGCAAGGAGTCATTGGTCCAACGGGTCCAACCGGTCCGCAAGGGGTAATCGGCCCAACGGGTCCAACCGGTCCACAGGGTGTAACCGGCCCAACCGGTCCAACAGGTCCCAATTTTGCTACAAATGGCTTTTCCGCGTTCGTTGCTTCCCTGTCAGTATCAACAGATACGCAAATAACAAACTGGACCACGACTGCTCCTTATTATGGGAATGCAAATTTTAATGCAGCAACAGGAAACTTTACTGTATCTACAACAGGAAGATATTCTATTAAGGCAACTATTAACTACTCCACAACAGCAGCCATAACGGGTTCAATTGGAAACACTATTAATCCGTCCTTTGCAGTATCAAGGACATCACCTACAACTACTGTGATTGTGAGCGGGTTATTCCCCGTTTTAAACATTAACGTAACTCTCCTGACGTTGAGAGCCGTATTAGGTAATGGAACGGTTACCCTGGCTTGCGATGCAGCATTAAACAGTGGTGACGTAATTGGTTTGTTTTATGTATCAAGTGGTTTATCCTTAACTCTCAATCTTGGAGGAGCCAATACTGGAGGAATCATATGGTCTGTTCATCAGATTGCATAGTATAACAGAATTGCAATATTAAATATTTTATAAAAGTTATCTCGAAGTTTATCCAAATACTACATGTAATTAAAGAATACGCCATAAACTTCGGGATAACTTGTTTATTGTAGATCCTCTAACACCTCCTTCTCATGTCTATGGATTTTTTTCTAAATCTATATTAATAGAAAACAAAAAATTAAATTATCCCCACAATTCTAAACAATGTTCCATTGTATAATTTTCGCATGGAGATATTTATTGTAGAAAAGAAAAGTTTATGCAATCACGGAGGACGGACATCATGGTTAAACAAAAAAATACAGATTGCAGGTAGAGGTAAGCTTATTTTATCTGTAAGTGTTTTGATTTTCAGCATAATTTTCCTATTGACGACGTTTTTTGTACATGTTTGAATCGTGCATATCAGAATTGGATTGACTCAAGATATCAAAGTTACGATGCAAATATTAAAACAGTGGTGGAAAGTCTTGTAAGCGCATAAGAGGTCAACTATAAACGCTATGAAAACGGTGAGATCACAGAGCAGGCAGCGCGTAGAAATGTGGAGAGTATTGTGCGGACACCCGTTATGATGATGGAGAAGGTTATTTCTGGGCAGATACACCTGCCGGGTGTGTGCCTCAAGTAGGTTTCAAACCAGGCAAGGTATGTGCGTGAACTTATGGAATCAGTGGAAGTCACATCCCGTAAACAGACCATTGCCATTAATCACGTGTATTACAGCATTACGCAGATATCTGCAGTAGTTCAGAGCAATTAGCCACTGCCAAGCAGAGCTCTGCTTACAGTGAAGAGCTTTCCACACAGGCCAATTTACTGCGTGAAGAAGTAAAAAAATTTAAAATCATTAATCGTAAATAAGAAAGTCATTCAACAAACATTTGTTCATTTTCCAGGTTAAAAATAGGATTTTATGTTCTTTTTGACGATTTATCCAAGAAGATATTGAATTAAAAATCTCCTTATGATACGATGAAGCTGGTCAGTTATTTCTAAATTAATTATATAAGGAGGTTTTTTATAAATGGATATCCGTTATTCAGCAAACCAGAAGGATTTCAAACGTTACACAACAGAAGAAACCAGAAATGAGTTTTTAATTGAAAATTTATATGTTGCCAATGAGGTAGTTGCAGTATATTCTCACGTAGATCGTATGGTTACCTTAGGCTGCATGCCAACAACAGAGACAGTTTCCATAGACAAGGGCATTGATATCTGGAAAAATTTTGGTACAAGCTATTTCCTTGAGAGACGTGAGGTTGGTATCTTTAACATTGGCGGCGCAGGAAAGATCGTTGCAGATGGGGAAGAATTCAAGATGGGATATAAGGACTGCTTATATATCACCAAGGGAACAAAGGAAGTGACTTTCTCCAGCGAAGATGGATCCAATCCGGCTAAATTCTACATGGTGAGTGCTCCTGCTCATAAAGCATGTAAGACCACATTCATTCCTATTGAAAAGGCAGCTAAGAAGCCTCTGGGCGCTATGGAAACCTCCAACAAGCGCGTGATCAATCAGTTCATCCATCCGGACGTACTGGAGACCTGCCAGTTGTCTATGGGTATGACTGTTCTGGATCCAGGCAGCGTATGGAATACCATGCCATCCCATACTCACGAGAGACGTATGGAGATTTACATGTATTTCGAGATTCCGGAGAACAATGTAGTATTCCATATGATGGGCGAAGGCAATGAGACTAGACACATTGTTATGCAGAATGAGCAGGCAGTAATCAGCCCATCCTGGAGCATCCATTCCGGTGTAGGTACCAGCAACTATACCTTCATCTGGGCAATGGGCGGAGAGAACCAGGCATTCGATGATATGGACACCATTCCTACAACTGAGTTAAGATAATTTATTTTTATAATAAGGCAGATGCGCTATTCCCAGTGCATCTGCCTTTTGTTTTGCCGGAATCGGAATATCGTTTCTAGGTCAGGGGAATAATCTGGTGATCAGCTATTTCTTTTTAAATCGTGTGAAATCTCTGTGAAAATGTAGAAATACGCCTTTCCATTTGATACAATAACACTAATAAATACTTTGTGATTTAAAGGATCTGATTTCAGGAGGTTATATATGGAACAGTTAAAGATATTGGTAGTGGATGATGAAGCCAGAATGAGAAAACTGGTAAAGGACTTTTTGAGCGTTAAGGGTTTTTCCGTAGTCGAGGCTTCCAACGGCGAAGAAGCTGTAGATATCTTTTTTGAGCAAAAAGATATTGTGCTGATTATTCTGGACGTGATGATGCCTAAAATGGATGGATGGGAGACCTGCAAAACAATCCGAAAATATTCCCAGGTTCCTATTATCATGCTGACTGCAAGAAGCGAAGAACGTGACGAGCTACAGGGCTTTGATCTGGGAGTAGATGAATATATCTCAAAACCTTTCAGCCCAAAGATTTTAGTGGCCCGCGTGGATGCCATATTAAGACGCAGCAATGCTGTTCCCGCGGATGCAGTGGAAATAGGGGGGATCTGCATTGACAAAGCGGCCCACCAGGTTACCATTGACGGAAAAGACATTGACTTGAGCTACAAAGAATTTGAACTGTTGGCTTATTTCCTGGAAAATCAGGGAATTGCCCTATCCAGGGAGAAGATACTGAACAATGTCTGGAATTATGATTACTTTGGAGATGCCCGGACCATAGATACCCATGTAAAAAAGTTGAGAAACAAGATGGGAGATAAGGGAGACTTTATAAAGACCATATGGGGAATGGGATATAAATTCGAAGTATAAGGAAAGGATACCATTAGAGGTGATTAAATGAAGCATTCCATCAGGGCACGTTTTGCCATAATTTTTGTATGTCTGATGGCCTTGGTCCTAATTTCTACATGGTTTGTAAACAACTGGTTTCTAGAGAGCTTTTACACCAATGATAAGGTGAACACTCTGGAGAGAGCTTATACGCAGATCGACAAGTTAGTAGCACAGGCGAATGAGAGCGGGAAAGGGATCATTGATTATTACAAGGATTCCTATGACCCGAATTTTAAAAATGAAGGTCCGGCTCAGAAGATGTTCCGTACCATGGGAGAAAAATATAATCTGATGGTGGTGTTGATCGACAGTTCTACAGATGAGGCCCTCATGTTCACAAACGGGGATCAGCTGTTTTTGAAGAACAGGGTAGAAGCATATATATTCGGAAAGAACGTGCCGGAAGCCAGTATTTTAAAAAAGCACGACAATTACATTGTGCAGAAGACGTATGACAGGCGTTCCGATTCTTATTATTTGGAAAGCTGGGGGTATTTTTCTGACAATAAAACTATTTTCCTCTTATCCGTCCCTCTTGCCAGCATTACGGAAAGTGTGGATCTGGCGAATCGGTTTCTCGCTTATGTAGGGGTGGTGGCTCTGCTTATAGGAAGCATAGTTATATATTTTACAACAAAAAGAATTACTTCTCCTATCCTACAGCTTGCCAACTTGTCAGAAAAGATGTCGGCATTGGATTTTGATGCCAAATATATCGGCACAGAGGAAGATGAAATCAGAGTGCTTGGAAACAGCATGAACAAACTGTCCAACACCTTAAAAGATACCATCGGGCAGCTGCGAGCTGCCAACGAAAAGCTGCAGAAAGATATTGATGAAAAGATAAAGATTGATGAAATGCGAAAGGATTTTATCGCCAATGTTTCCCACGAATTAAAGACACCCATTGCACTCATCCAAGGATATGCGGAGGGTCTCACGGAAGGGATGGCGGAGGATCCGGATAGCAGAGATTATTACTGCGGGGTCATCATGGACGAGGCAGGTAAAATGAATACCATGGTACGCCAACTCCTTAATCTTACTGCCATAGAATTCGGCAATGACAGCATTCAGTTGGAACGTTTTGATCTGACGGAGCTGATCCGGGGCGTCATTAATTCGGCTGGTATTCTAATCCAGCAGAAAGGGGCAGAGGTGAAGCTGGAGGATTGCGGTCCAATTTATGTTTCTGCCGATGAATTTAAAATAGAAGAAGTCATTACAAACTACTTAAATAATGCGCTGAACCATTTGGAGGGAGAGCGTAAGATCGTATTTACGGCAGAGGAGAATGGAGAGGAAGCTCTTGTAACAGTATTTAACACTGGTCAGAATATTCCGGATGAGGACTTGCCAAAGATTTGGACCAAGTTTTTTAAGGTGGATAAGGCGCACACCAGGGGTTATGGGGGAAGTGGTATTGGCCTTTCTATTGTTAAGGCTATTATGGCTTCCCATAATAAGTCCTGTGGTGTTCGAAACGTGAAGGGCGGTGTGGAGTTTTGGTTTACTTTGGATTGTTATAAAGAAAATTCGTAGTTTGTTATCTAAGAGAAGAACTTTGTCGATATAGTAATAAGAAGATGGACCAGGAATTACCGAAAGGCGTATTCTTAGAAAGGAGAGTGAAAGGAATGGATATAGGCGTATTAAGCATGGAGATGAGTCTTGCAAGAGTACAACAGAATGCAGGAATCAGCGTTGCAAAGAAAGCTATGGACTCTCAGGAAGTTGCAGCTGAAGGATTACTTAAGATGGTGGAGGCAGCGATTCCTAAACATATGCCCGGGAATGGGATTGGGCAGTTTGTGAATACAAGGGCCTAAAAAGAAAGAAGTTAACTATACTCTGATAGTAAGACACAGGGGCAGTTAATTGTGGACGGTAGTAAACCTATTACAGCATATAATTGTCGAAAAGATGGTGCTTTTTATTTTGCTTTGAGGTAAGAGGTGTTTTTTGGACTTTCTTTATTATGGCAATGAAGACTACTGGCAATAGCCCATCACAACACTGAAGTAATACTGGAAAGCTATAGTATTAATGAAAAATATAAATGTAATAAAAAAATTTAAAAAAGACTTATCTTTTATTCTCATTAGTACGATAGAGTATGTGAAAGGAAGTTATAAAGAACATATACTTAAATTCATCTGAATTTTATGTTTCGTACGCTTCCAGAAGATACATGTATCAAACATCAGGAATCACCCCTGCGGTCGGTACCCCGCAAGATTCCACAGCAGTATTTTTACTTCCTAATACAGGAAAACACACTAAACAGGGAAAAGGAATTCCCTGAAAACACATTCAAGGAGGAAATTTAATATGAGAATTCAGCACAATATTGCAGCATTAAACTCTCACAGACAGTTAGGAACCAACAATACAGCAGTAGGCAAGAACCTTGAGAAATTATCTTCTGGTTACAGAGTTAACCGCGCAGGTGATGACGCTGCAGGTCTGGCTATTTCTGAGAAGATGAGAGCACAGATTACAGGTCTTGAAGTTGCTCAGAAGAACGCTAATGACGGTATCTCTCTGGTTCAGACCGCTGAAGGTGCTTTAACAGAAGTTCATTCCATGTTAAACCGTATGGTTGAGCTGGCTAGCCAGTCTGCTAACGGAATTTATGCTCAGAAAGACCGTGACAATCTTCAGGCTGAAGTTACAGCTTTAGCTTCAGAAATTGACAGAATTGCTACAGAGACTAATTTTAACGGACAGAAGCTGTTAGATGGTACTGCTGACTATGATCTTCAGATCAGTGATGATGTATCAGCTACTGGCCAGATCAACGTTAAAATTGGTACTGCAATGAATACTGCAGGTCTTGGAATTAATAACATTAGTGTCGCAGCTCAGGATGACGCAAAAGCTGCAGTTACAGCTGTTAAAACTGCAATTGACAGCGTATCTACTACACGTGGTAACCTTGGTGCAATCCAGAACCGTCTGGAGCACACCATCAACAACCTTGGTGTAGCTCAGGAGAACATGACAGCTGCTGAAAGCCGTATCCGCGACGTTGACATGGCTAAAGAAATGATGGCATATACAAAGAATAACATTCTTGTTCAGGCATCTCAGGCTATGCTTGCTCAGGCAAATCAGCTTCCTCAGGGAGTATTACAGTTATTAAAGTAATCAATCATTTTTATTATTAAGTTTAACTATACTTCCCTCGGAAGAACATTCTTCCGGGGGAATTTTATCATGAATCAGGAGGAGTTTTAGTATGAAGATTGTGACTCGGCTTTCCCAATGTATGATTGTTAAAAATGAAGAGAAGAATATTCGTCGTGCTTTGAGCTGGGGAAAAGGTATTGTATTTGAGCAAATCGTTGTGGATACCGGCTCTTCCGACAATACTGTTGAGATTGCAAAAGAGATGGGAGCAAAGGTTTTTCATTTTGATTGGAATGATGATTTTTCTGCAGCTAAGAATTTTGCCTTGGAGCAGGCGAAAGGAAACTGGATTGCATTTCTGGATGCGGATGAATATTTTTCTGACGAAGAGACGAAAAAGCTCCTGCCCCTATTAAGAAGACTTGATAAAACCCTTTCCCCCACCTTACGGGCCGTGGCATTAAATTGTACAATGGCTAACCTCGATGATTCGGGAGGAGTAATTAACCTGTTTTCTCAATGCCGGATTTTCAGGAACATTCCGGAACTTCGCTTTAAAAACAGGGTACATGAAAGGTTATCCCTGTCTGCTGATATAAAATTAACATCTCTTGATGCATCAGAAGAGCTAACAATTTATCATACCGGCTATGCTGAATCTGTCTACGAAGAGACAGGGAAGATAGATCGGAATATTACTCTTTTGAAACGAGAATTAGAAGAAAACATTTCAAACGGTGATACATGGTCCTATCTGGCAGATTCTTTTTATGCAGCCAATCGGCTTGATGAAGCGGAAGAGGCTTGTTTAAAGGCCATAGAGCGGGAAGAGTCTTCTTTTGACAAAAATAGAAAGAGGGAAGACATTACAAAGCTGATTAAGATAAAATATAGAAAGAATTCTGGACAGGAAGAAGATATCGTATCCATTTATCAGGTGGCAAAGGATTACGCAGGTTCCACCCCTGATCTGGAATATTGGACGGGATTATGGTTTTATCAGCGGGGAGAGAGGCAAAAGGCTAGGCATTATCTGGAACAGGCTTTGAATCTGCTTGATCAACAAAAAGGAGATGGCAAGGTAGCAATGGTGGGGAATCTTGCTGAAATATATCAGATACTTTTTGGAATCTGTAAAGCATACGGTACTCCGTCTGATGTGATCCGATATGGAGTCCTGGCTCTTAGAATGAATCCGTATCTCTTCCCTGTATTACTGGACATGCTGTTGCTTTTGAAACAGGAACCGGGTGAAGAAGAGACTGCTGGTGCTACCTTTGGCTTTTTGTCAAAGTTATATGACCTTTCTTCTTTTAAGAATAAGACTTTTTTAATAAAAGTAGCAGAAAAGGTTCCCTTTCCAGCGTTGGAAAAACAGATTTATCCCTTGATGTCCAAGGAAGAACAGGAAGTTTTTGCTGGAGTTGGTGAGATTTTTGGATAAAGTTTAATAAAGGAAAAAACATGTTGGAAATTGGCGTACAGTCCAGAGGGATTATCAGAGAAAGTGTAATAGAAGAAGGATATAAGAAAATTAAGCAGGCCGGAATCACTTGCGTGGATTACAATATTGTAAGTCCTGAAGACAGCACTGAGAAATTGGATATTAACTATTTTAAAAAACATCGGGAATGCGCGGAAAGGTATGGGCTAAGATTTTCACAAGTTCATGCGCCTATATTCAAGTATGATCCAAACAGACAAGATAAGATGGAATATATTCTGGAGGAAATGAAGAAAAGTATTGCCATATGCAACCTTCTCGGAAGCCCCTATTTGGTAATGCATCCGTTAGAACTGGCATTTGTGCTGGGGAGGGCGGAGGAGAAAAAAATAAATCTGGAGTATTTTGAATCACTGGCAGAAGAAGCCAGACGGCATGATGTAATGATATGCATTGAAAATATGCCTTACCGAAGAGCTGGAAGGGTATGGGAAGGTGCTTGCTCGGAGGCTCGGAAGACAGTGGAATATATTGATATATTGAATAAGAAAGCTGGAGAAGAACGTTTTGGGGCTTGTTTTGATGTAGGACATGCCAATGTGCTTGGGAAAAATCTTAAAGAAGAAGTGAGGGCACTTGGCTCTCATTTAAAAGTACTGCATATTCACGATAATGATGGAGTCACGGATTCTCACCAATTACCGTATAGCTTTTCTGATGCCAAAACCGGACTTTGTTCTACAGATTGGAGTGGCTTTTTATTAGGACTTAGAGAGATAAGTTTCGAGGGTGTGCTTAGCTTTGAAACTTACCGAAGTTTTACAAGTTTTCCGGGAGTACTGCAAGATTCGCTGCTTCAATTCCTTTACAGAATAGGAGCTAATTTTTCCTATGTCATATGTTTTAATCAACTATTAGATCAGATGGGTTCTAAAAAAAAGATATTGTTTGGAGCAGGCAGAATGTTTGATGTATACATGGGGGAAAGTGGAAAAAAACATCCTCCTGTTTTTGCTGTAGATAATAATGCTAGCCTTTGGGGAACTGAAAAGCTGGGGATTCCTATTTGTAATCCGGAAACTATATTGGAGGTTCCGGAAGATGAGAGGATTGTGATTTTATGCAATGCATATTATGAAGAAATAGCTAAACAATTAAATGATATGGGGATCAATCATTACGAATTGACAGAAGAAATAATGAGAATGAACGGCAAACCGATTTAAATGTGGAAAAAAGCAATCAAAGGGAGAATCTATGTTGAAGATAGGAATACAGTCCCGGCTTCTATTAGGGAATAAAGCGGAAGAAAAAGATTTTCACAGGATAAGGGTCGCCGGTTTTGACTGTATCGATTTTAATCTTGACCGTTTTTTGCCTAATAACCTTATTTATCAGGGAAAAATAAATCATTTCTTCGATCAGCCAGAAGAAATGCTATCTGCACATTTTGATGAATACTACCGCATGGCAAAAAGAGAGGGATTGGAGTTTTCTCAGGTGCATGCTCCATATCCTCTGTATGTGTATGGCAGAGAAGAAGACAAGAAATATTTACAAATGGTAGTGGAGAAAAGTATTCTTGTCTGTGCTGCACTTCATGCGCCATATCTGGTCGTACATCCTTTTAAATTGTCTTATCCGTTGGGAAGAATAGAAGAATATAAGAAAAATATTGACTTTTTTCAAAGCCTGATTCCTTCATGTAAGAGATACGGTGTAAAAATTTGTCTGGAAAATCTGTATGATAGTTTCGGGGGAAGAATCTGTGAAGGTGTATGCGCTGACCCATATCAAGCAGCTGAATATGTGGATGAACTAAATCAAATAGCAGGGGAAGAGTGTTTTGCTTTTTGTTTTGATACAGGCCATGCCAATATTCTCGGTAAAAATATGAAGGAGACGATCCTTACCTTGGGGAACCGAATACAGGCGCTTCACATTCACGATAATGATGGAATCCGTGACTTGCATCAATTGCCGTTTACTTTCACGAAAGAATTGGCTGGTGAAGTAAGTACTGATTGGAACGGTTTCCTATTAGGACTGAAAGAAATAGGATTCCGTGGTGTACTGAGCTTTGAGACCTTCGGGGCATTAAAGTGTTTTCCTGAAGAGTTGCAGGACAGTGTGCTCAGGCTAGTTGCAGATATTGGAAGGTATTGGACAAAGCGGTTAGAGGAGGGAACAGGACGATAAAATGAAAAAGGTTATTACATATGGTTCTTTTGACTTATTTCATGAAGGACACTACAAGCTGCTTAAGAGAGCGAAAGCTTTAGGAGATTATTTGATTGTGGGAGTTACCACTGAACAATATGATGAATCCCGGGGAAAATTAAACGTAGTTGATTCCATTATAGATCGGATTGAAAATGTGAAAAAAACTGGATTTGCAGATAAAATCATAGTGGAAGACCACGTGGGGCAAAAAGTGGAGGATATACATAAATACGGTGTGGATACCTTTGCCATTGGCTCAGATTGGACAGGTGAATTTGATTATCTGAAAGATTTTTGTGAAGTAGTGTATCTGGAAAGAACAAAGGAAATATCCAGTACCTTAATAAGAAAACAAAAGTATCCCATTATAAAAATGGGAATCGTAGGGACCGGTCGTATTGCAGCGCGATTTATACCTGAAGCGAAGTTTGTCAGCGGTATTGAGGCGGTCAGTGTTTACAATCCTCACAGGGAAAGTGCGGAAAGGTTTGCTAAGCGTTACGAGGTTCAGGCAAATTGGGAAAGCTTTGAGGAATTTTTAAATCCGTTAGATGCAGTATATATTGCTTCTTTGCATCAGACACATTATGAATATGCAAAAGCAGCTTTAAGCCAGGGAAAACATGTATTGTGTGAAAAGCCCATGGCCTTATCTAAGGCACAGGCGCAGGAACTGTTTGCAACGGCAAAAACAAACGACTGTTTGCTTCTGGAGGCTATTAAAACAGCGTATTGTCCTGGGTTTAGTCAGCTGCTTGGAGTAGCGAGAAGTGGGATTATCGGGAACATTGTGGATGTGGAAGCATGTTTTACCAGAATTGCGGATACGGATTCCAGGGAAAGTAAGGACCCAAATTACGGCGGCGGTTTTTTAGAATTTGGAAACCATACGATGCTTCCTATTTTAAAACTGTTAGGAACGCAATATAAAAGTGTAAGTTTTGACAGTATAAGGAATGAGTTTGGCATTGATTTATATACAAAAGCCTCCTTTTCTTTTGAGAGAGGGCTGGCATTGTCTAAAACCGGTGTTGCTGTAAAATCAGAGGGGCAGTTGATAATTGCAGGAACCAAAGGATATATTCTCGCAGAGTCACCTTGGTGGCTGACAAAATCCTTTGAAGTTCGTTTCGAAGATCCTTACAAGAAGGAACAGTATACTGCCAGATTTTTAGGAGACGGTCTTCGTTATGAATTAAGTGAATTCGTGTCGTTGATTCACAATGGAGAGAGAAAATCCTATAAGTTCACAGAAGAGGAATCCGTTGCTATGGCAGGTGTAATTGAAAGGTTTATGGAGATGAGAATGAGATAATAGGGAGTTGGTTAATGATAAATGCAACTGTGAGGGAATCGGGCGTAAAGGCATGGGAGGAACTATAAAATGAGATATAATACGAAAATATATGGACATCGTGGAGCTAGCCTGTATGCATCGGAAAATTCCATGGAAGCATTCCAGCTGGCCTATGATATGGGGGCAGATGGAATTGAATTCGATGTGCAGATGACTAAGGATGGGTATCTGATGGCCGGGGATATATAAAGGATTATACGTTGGGAGAATTAAGAAAGTTTCAGTTCAATAAGACCCATCCGGAATATGAAAGTGTTAAAATTCCTTTATTGGAAGAGGTATTGGAACGATTTGCTCAAAAGAAGTCCTCATTTTTGTTCAATATAGAGTTAAAAAACAGTATCTTCGTCTATGAAGGGTTGGAAAAAGAAGTATTGAAGCTAGTAAGAGAAAAGAATATGCTGGAACTGACGCTGTTTTCTTCTTTTTATCATAAATCCATGCTGATGCTTCGGGAAATGGAGCCAGAAGCAAGGATAGCATTTCTTTTCTGCGATGGTATCATGGATATCGAAAATTATGCAGAAAAATATAAAATAGATACTGTTCATCCGGCATGGTATCTTTTAGATAGAGAGAGTATGCTCCCTTCCTTGCATGATAAAGGAATCGAGGTAAATGTCTGGACAGTAGACAGCGGGAAAGAAATTAGACGGATGTGTGATATGGGTGTGGATGGAATTATTACTAATAGACCTGATTTAGGAAGTGAGATAAGGGATGACGGAAGAGAAGTATATAAATAAGAGGAAAAGAAATGCTTATTTAACAAGTTTAGCTTATCATTTATTATGGATACTCCCGGTATGCAAGAAAAAGGTTGTCTTTACCGCTTTTGAAGGGGATGGAGGATATTGCTGTAACCCCCGCTATGTTGCGGAAGCGTTGTTGAAAAAAGATGAGAGCCTTGAACTGGTATGGCTGGTAAATAATATAGAAAAACAATTTCCAAAAGGAATCAGAAAAGTAAAAAACACATTTTGGAACAGGGCGTACCACTTGGCAACAGCAAAGGTATGGATAGACAATAGCAGAAAACAATATGGTACAGCAAAAAGAAGAAATCAGCTATACATACAGGTCTGGCATGCTGCAATTGGATTCAAGCCTTTAGGTTTGTTTAGAGGAAAGTTATTTCCAAAGATGGCTTATTTGGTCAGTGAGCATGATTCAAAGCTTGCAGATTATGTAATATCCAATTCAGAGTGGTGTACAAAACTGATTCCAGATCAACTTATTTATACAGGAAAAATTATAAAGACAGGTTCCCCTCGTTGTGATGTTTTTTTTACAAGACGGGAAGAGGTATATACAGGGCTTCGCAAACGGTATGATATACCGCAAGATGCAAGTATTGTTCTATTTGCTCCAACTTTTAGGGGGGGAAGCCAAAAAGGAAGCCGGCAGGTATTTGTGGAAGAACCTACTCTTGATTTTGAACGAATGGTAAATGTATTGCAACAGAAATTTGGCGGTACATGGTTCGTATTCCTGCGTCTGCATCCGCAATTGGCGGCGCAGCTCGAGCAGTTTCCCTTAAAAAATGGAATTATCAATATGATAGATGTAAGCCAAGCCGATGATATGAATGAATTGGCAGCGGCATCGGATGTGTTGATAACCGACTATTCCAGTTCAGTGTTTGACGTTATTAATATGTATATGCCGGTTTTTATTTATGCTGATGATTTGGAAGAGTATATAAGAGAACGAGGGGAGTTAATGTGGGATATGTATTCCTTACCGTTTTCGGTGGCCAGGAATAATGATGAGTTAATTGTAAATATAGCAAAATTTGATGCTGAGGAATATAGAAAGAAAATTGATGAGTTTTCCAAGGAGCATGAGGTAATGGAAGATGGGCATGCCAGTGAAAGGGTTATGAGGGTAATAGAGAGGTTTATAGGTGAAGGCTAACTTATTACTTCATGTAATAATCTTTACTAAACTTAAAACATTAGACAATTGTATTTTATAGATGGAGGTTTTGGATATAAAAAGCTTAATAAGTCGTATCAGTACAAATGAAGATATGTTAGCTACAAAGTTTATGTGATGAATGGGTGTGATTTGAGTGGAAATTGATAACACAACAGAATTAATAAGTATTTTACGTTCATATAAAATAGCAATTTATGGAGCAGGATATGTTGCAACAAGATTTTATCAATCATTAAAAGAACATGAACTTGATGGTAACGTGTTTTCGTTTGTTACTACAACAGGCAGTGAATTTGATATAGATGGAAAATCAGTAGTAGCAATTGAACAATTGGAAGTTGATGAGCGAATGATAGTATGCGTGGCAGTTCA
Source organism: Lacrimispora sphenoides (assembly GCF_900105215.1). NCBI lineage: Bacteria > Bacillati > Bacillota > Clostridia > Lachnospirales > Lachnospiraceae > Lacrimispora > Lacrimispora sphenoides. The sequence continues at coordinate 2,408,676 of NZ_FOIP01000001.1, forward strand.
CGAATCTATAAAGGATGATATTATTGTTGGTTTAATGGAAAAAGGTATTGATAGATATGTTTGGATTTATCCCTTTTTATACAGCTTGATGCTTGGAACACCAATGTATAGGAATGTTAATGTACCTATTTCACAAATATGGAACGCAGTTAGGGATGATTATAGTATAGCGATACGATACCTTGTAATAGATAATTATTATGGGAGAAATTTAAACGGATATGAAATCTACATAAAGTTTTTATCGCTATTTATTAATGAAAAAACAGCGGATAAACGTTTAAACCAGTTTATCAGATTGATAAAAGGCTGGGAGCAGAATGGGTATGATACAAGCAAATGTTCCTCCATATTTGAAGATTATAAGATTTTGGATGGTATGCACAGAATAGCTGTAGCAAGCTATTTCAATCAAGAGTTCATAATGTGTAATATTTATCCTATGACCAAAAATATTTCTGAAATACATAGTAAAGCCGCCGTTTTTACAAAACAAAGTGCATTAGATGCTGGATTTGGGCCGGAAGTTATTTCATTGTTGAATGAAGCCAATCAAAGAATTGAGGAGCAGTACAAATGAAGGTTAGCGTAATTGTACCAGTATACAATGTGTATGACTGGTTGGATGCCTGTATGGAATCCATTGTGAACCAAAGTTTTAGGGATTTTGAGATAATTCTGATTGAAGACGGCTCGACAGACGGTTCTGACTTAAAATGCGAGGAATGGGCAAAAAGCGACCAGCGAGTTAAGGTATTGAAACAAAAAAACTCAGGACCATCGATAGCAAGAAACAAAGGAATGAAAGTGGCTAAGGGAGAATACTTATCCTTTATAGATTCTGATGACTGGGTGGATAAGGATTTTCTAAAAAAAATGTATGATGCTGCATCACAAAACGATGCAGATATGGTAGAGTGCGATGTATACAGGGTGGATGACAGAACAGGAGAGAGAACATACCGTGTATGTTCAGGTAATTTAGGTCAACTCTATACTGCTAGAGAGCACATGAAATATGGGTATACAGCTATCTGGAAATGTCTAGTTAGAAAGGAACTTTTTTTAAAGTATGAAATCGAGTTTCCAGATTGCCACAGTGAAGCAAAAGCAATTTATCCATTGCTATTGGCATTGAGTAATAAAATTATTAATGTAAGTGAAGGCCTTTATTTTTACAGGCGTTTTAGGAAAGATTCGCTCACTGCTAAACCAAGACAAAATAATGGTGATGAGTTTGCGATAGGTATTCGTGCATTTGATGCTTTGCTTCAGGGATTCATTAAGAATGGAATCTATCAGAAGTACAGTTCAGTACTCGAAGAAACTGTGAAGTTTAAGTTATCCGATATGTTGGCTGCCACATTTTACAGAAGAGACAAAGACGAGTACAAACAACTTGTGGGAAGTTATCAGACTTATATTGCACAAAAGTTTCCTGATTCACTGGATTACACCTATGCTACAGTGGGAGGTTATAATTTAAACAGAATTTTGTGGAATATGAATATGCTCCACAATCCCTATTGTAGATTTAACTTTTCTAGCCTCATTGGAATCATGCATCCAATTAACGAGAAACTGAAATTTTATCACAAGAATAAATATAGGATGATGATGATCTGTAGAGACTTTTATTCTGAATTTTGGGATGTCATGAAAGAGGAATCACCACAATATCTTTGCATGGATTTCATAGAGGAAAGATTTGATGTGATTCAATACAAGGACTCCTACATTACTAAAAGTGATGCATTTGATGGGGCGGATTTCCATTTGACTGGGATGCATATTTTGTCTCGCAGGAGCAAAGAATGTATGGATTTGTGGAAGAAAAGTTGTATTGATTTCATTTATAAGTTACAAACAGAATATCCAACCACGAAAATTATTCTTATAAAAACTTTTTTATGTGAGCAATATGGCAGTAATATGGTCAGAGAAGATTACCCAAATCATTTGGATATCAGAGAGATGAACCGGATATTAGAGGCGTACTATCAATTTTTTGCGAATAAATGCCCAAGTGTAACTGTAATCGAAGTGGCTGGAAGCGAACTGTATTTTACAGATGAAAATTATGAGTACGGTAAATTGCCTTCACATTTAAATGATCTGACAAATAGGGAAATTGCTGCTAAAATAGAAGCAAAAATCATAGGAGGAATTAGTTAATGGAACTTTCAGGCTTACAACAGGTATACAGTAAATTAGGAGATGATGTGTCTAGAGAAATCTATATGCACCGAATTATGCTTTCAATTTCCGGGGGAGGGGAGCAAGGGGATACAAAGCTTGCCCGAACAAATGAAGCATTAATGCAATTTAGTTGTCTGTTAAAGAAGCATTCTGGTAAAATTGTGGTTATGGGATTGGGGTACAGAGGGAAGCAGTTGGTTCATTTTTACCGGGGTATTCAATGGAAATGTATTATTGATAATAATCCTAAAGAGGATATCTATGAAGGTATTCCAGTGCTGAAGACAACGGAATTCCTGAAAGATTATGCTGGAGAGATAATAGTTATTGCTTCTAGAGTTTACGAATTAGAGATGTATGAGCAACTTAGAGAGCATGGAATAAAAGAGGATAATATTATCAATTATGGGAACATTTTAGAGAAATTAATGCACGATCAGTATTTTGATTTACCAGAGCTGCCAATATCTGATGAGGAAGTGTTTGTGGATTTGGGATGTTTTGATGCAATGACGTCTATTGAGCTGAAAAAAAGAATTGGAAATAAATTGAAATCTGTTATAGCTTTCGAACCAGATGAAATGAGAATAAAGGAATGTAAGGAAAACCTCGAAGCGGCACATATTGATTACAAGTTAATAGAAAAAGGTGGTTGGAGTAAAGAAACGTCACTTCACTTTATGAACGTTAATGGGCTTTTGACAATAGGTGACATTGGAGAAGAAGTGAAAGTAACCTCTGTAGATCATGTTCTTGATGGTGAAAAAGCCTCCTTTATCAAAATGGACATTGAAGGAGCTGAATACGAGGCATTAAGGGGGTGCCGAAACACAATACAAAAATACAAACCTAAGTTGGCCATTTGTATTTATCATAAACTCACTGATATATTTGAAATTCCCGCTTTAATTCTAGAGTATTGTCCTGAATACAAATTTTATTTAAGGCATTATTCACCGTTTCATGTGGAAACTGTTTTGTACGGAATTCCGAAGATGTAAGGGGAATAAAATGTTTGAAAGACAAAATTTTTGATAAGAATTTCCCAACAAAGATTTTCAATAAATATGGAGGCATGAAAATAAAGCAATAGTTATTGTAGAAGTCAGTCAGAGGGAATAAAACAGATTTGTATTATTACATAATATAAAAATATATCGGTTTAGCCTTGACTTTGAATAATAAAAAGGACCAACTAAAATGGTTCTTAAAATTTAACTTGGCTTTATAAAAAATGAATGAGTGTAGAGCGTATAATACAGTAAAAGGGAGATTAATATGAAATTAAAGAATATACTTGATTCACTTTTTTGTAATAAGCAGCATTCAGATTTAGAAATAAAGTGGATAATATTTGGAGCAGGAAGTCGAGGGCAACGTTTACTTTATATGCTTAAAAAAAATGGTATAGCAGTTGAGTATTTCTGTGATAATGATATTAGAAAGCAAGGAAGTATTATATGCGGTATTTCAGTTGTGGGTATTGAGCAACTTATTAGGAATAAAGAAAACTATCATATATTAGTCTCTCCTTATAACGGTTGGGAGATTGTAACAATGTTAAAGGAAAAAGGATTCCGCTACGTTATGACACCTGATGTATTTGAATTGGTTGTATGTTGGGAAAACATGAGATATTCTGCAAATAAAGTAAGTTTCCCTCCCCTTGGACATTTTTATTCGCTATATCCAGACTTTGAAGAGATAAGGAGTAAAGAAGAGTTATTATTCTCCCTAGAAAGGGATATAAAGGACATAGATTTTAATGAAGAGGCCCAAATAGAAACATTACATAAAATGAGTCTTCTATATGATACTATACCTCAATGGGAAGATATCACTGTATCTGCAGGTACAAGTATGTTGCGATATAGATATAATAACCCGAGTCTAAGTCCGGGAGATACTATTGGTTTGCACTGTATGCTACGCATCTTAACCCCCAAAAGAGTCCTTGAGGTTGGATCAGGATATTCTTCTGCTGTTATGCTTGATACGAACGAATATTATTTAAATAATCAAGTTAAATTAAAATTTATTGAACCCTATCCGAGTTTGTTAAAATCTTTATTAAAGACAAACGATAAGATTGAATTGCTACCTATGAGATTACAGGATGTTCCACTTAATGTATTTGAAGAATTGGAAGAGGGAGATATTTTATTTATTGATTCAACTCATGTGTCTAAAGTTGGGTCAGACGTTAATTATTTATTTTTTGATATATTGCCTAAGCTCAAAAAGGGTGTTTATATACACTTACATGATATTTTTTATCCGTTTGAATATCCTAAGGAATGGATTTTTAGTGGAAGGATATGGAATGAACTATATGTTTTGAGAGCATTTTTACAAAATAACAATGATTATAAAATTTTGTTCTTTCAGAATATGATGGAAAAAAGACATATGGATAAGTTTTTGGAAAGGTGGCCGCTAGATACCCCTGTTTATGGAGGAAGTATTTGGTTACAAAAGAAAGTATAAGTGAAAAACTTAGCACTAAAAACAAAAGTGGCTTTCTATAATATTAAAGGTTATAGCCGATTACTTATGAACGATTAAAAACGAATAAAAGAAATTTCATACAGTGATAAAAAATAGTAAGAAAGTGCTTGTAAGAGGTAAGAAAATAATGGTTACAAATGTAATTATCTTTGGGACAGGCTTATTTTATTCAAGGCGGAAGGACACATTGCCAGAACAAACGAATATAATTGCCTTTATAGATAACAATATTGCGATACAAGGAAAGTATGTGGATGAAGTATTAGTCCATGATCCACAAGTAGTATCGCAGTTAAATTATGATGTAATTATACTGGCAAGTATTACTCCTGTAGAAATGAAAGACCAATTATTATTATTGGGTGTACAAAAAGAAAAAATTATGTTCTGGGAACAGTATGTGAGTAGTAAATCACATGGTTTTATTAAAAAATATGAAATTGACATAGAACGAAAAGAAAAAAAAGTTTTATTGATAGTTCCAATTATTAATTATGCAGGTGGTTTTTTGACGGCTTTATATGCGGCTTTAGCTTTGCGGAGTAAAGGATATTATGTTGTTATAGTTTCTCCGACGGCTAATCATCAGACTATTTCAGAAGTTAATAGTTATGGAATAAATGTATGGTTGTGTCCATCTTTGCCGTATATTGAAGGAATAGAACTGGAGTGGATTCAAGAGTTTGATTATGTGTTAGCAAATTCACTTCAGAATATGCTGTGTGTAAATAGAATTAATAAGATAAAAAAAACGGTAACTTGGTGGTTACATGAGCATAGCAGGCAATATAAAGATATCATTGAACAATATGGAAACGAAATTGATATTTCTTCATTTAAAAATGTAAATATTTTTGCAGTTAGTAACTTGGCAAGGAATAATTTTTTGAGATATTATCCAAATCAAAAGGTTAGAACTCTTACTTTTGGCCTGCCAGATTTTTATAATGGAGTTAATTCATTTCATGAGAAAATCATAATTGCAATTATAGGTAATATTTCGCAATTAAAAAATCAAAAAGAATTGATAAATGCAGTAAAAAAACTTTCTCCATATGAAAAAGATAAAATTGAGTGCTGGATAATTGGAAGAGATGGTGGAAAAAGATATAGAGAAGAAATAAACGAAATGATTAAAGATATTCAACAAGTTAAGTTATGTGGAGAGTTATCTAGGAAAGAAATAGAAAGGGTGTTTCAACAAATTGATATAGTAGTATGCTCATCTTTGGAAGAAACCATGTCAATTACTATAGTAGAAGGAATGATGAACAATAAAATATGCATTACAAATACCAATACTGGAATTGCGGAATTTATTCAGAATTATGAAAATGGATTTATTTATGAAGCGGAAAATGTTGATGATTTATTATTAAAATTGAAATATGTTATACAGAATTTTGATTCACTTGATTTTATGAGAAAGAAAGCAAGAAAAACGTATGAGGAATATTTTTCAATGGAGTCATTTGCGGATAACTTACAAGAAATATTTGAAAAAAGATTATATGGCTAATATGTATCAATAGTTAAAAATGTCACTCAAAAATCTCAAATTCTAAATGCCTTTTTATTGCTCTAATCATTGTATTTATCTTAATTTAAGGGAGTAATAGCAAACATGCCGATGTTTAGTATTATAATGCCAGTTTATAATAATGAAAGGTATTTTCCATTAGCTGCGCGAAGTGTTTTATCACAGGAATATAAAGATTTAGAATTAATAATTATAGATGATGGCTCCACAGATAAAACACCTATAATTGCAGACTTAATTGCAAAAGAGGATAGGCGTGTACGTGTAGTTCACCAAAAAAACCAATGGATTTATGCAAGCCTTAATAATGGAATTCAAATTGCAAAGGGGGATTATGTTTATATAGTTAATTCGGATGACAGATTAAGGCCTGGTAGTTTAAAAAATATGGCGGAAAAAGTAGAATACTTTCATCCGGATGTGATATGGACAAAGGTATTGACTCATATGTGCGATGATACTCAAAGGATCATCGCGTATGATTGTAATAATGTTGATAAGAAAATTGAGAAGGATATGCTTTTTGAGAATGCCGATGAATTTAGAGATAATTGGATTTTTTTAAATAAAAGTGGTTTAACAAATAACCAAGTTAATCTATATAAAAGGAACATAGTTAAAAAGTATAAGTTTAAAAATGATATTTATGGGGCAGATAAGCTATTTAATATAAGTATTGCTTCAGAGATAAGATCATCTTTTGTATTGAAAGAAGCGGTATATGATCATTTTAATTATAAATGTGATGAAATGAATGCTTCTATTGGAAAGTATTATGGATATGAGCATGAAATGTTTAATCTTTTTTATAATGAAAATAGAAAGCTTTTAAGCGATTGGAATCGTCTGGATAATGAGGCGTTGTATTATTTAGCGTCTACCAGGCTCCGTGAATTAAGTATCGAGTTCCGTTCATTTAATAATAAAAGCTGTACATTGAGTTTAGAAGAAAAAATAGAAAAAATTTTTAATTCATATTTGGAAAAGAATATCTATGAAATTGCAGTAGAATCAGAGAAATTAGAAGAATTAGAAGCAAGAGTTTTGTCTGGAATGAGAGAGTTATTTATAAGGGAAGAGTTAAGTCCTCAAAGCGATTTTTACTTTACATACGAGTTAATTGAATCATTACTAATATATGAAAAAGACAAAGATGATTATGCTAAGATAAAAAATGCAATTTATCATCCTTTTAATAAATATCATATTGGACAATGTTTTTATAAAAAGTTAATAGGAGATATGGAAGATGTTTGAGGATAAAATATTATTGATAACTGGTGGCACTGGCTCTTTTGGAAATGCTGTTTTAAAGCGTTTTTTACAGACTGATATCAAGGAAGTTAGAATTTTTTCAAGGGATGAGAAAAAGCAGGACGATATGAGGCACACTTATCAATCCGAGAAGATAAAATACTACATTGGAGATGTCAGGGATAAAGAGAGCCTGAAAAATGCAATGTATGGAGCAGACTATATATTTCATGCTGCCGCATTAAAACAGGTACCTTCGTGCGAGTTTTTCCCCTTAGAAGCAGTCAAAACGAATATATTGGGTACGGACAATATGCTGACTGCCGCAATAGAATCAGGAGTAAATAAAGTCGTCTGTTTGTCCACGGATAAGGCAGCTTACCCAATTAATGCCATGGGAATTTCGAAAGCAATGATGGAAAAGGTAATTGTATCAAAGGCGAGGACGATATCGGAAGATAAATCAACCATGTGCTGTACCCGGTACGGAAATGTGATGTGTTCCAGAGGAAGTGTTATTCCATTGTTCATTGAGCAAATCAAGCAAATGAAGCCCCTGACGGTTACAAATCCTGATATGACAAGATTTCTGATGAGTCTTGATGAGGCTGTTGACTTAGTTCTTTTTGCTTTTGAACATGGGCATACAGGGGATTTATTTATTAAGAAGGCCGATGCATCTACAATAGGGGATTTGGCTCAGGCCATAAAAGAATTGTTTGTTTCAAAGTCAGAGATAAAGGTCATTGGAACACGCCATGGAGAGAAAATCTATGAAACGCTAATGACCGAAGAAGAGCATATGAAGGCAATTGATTTAGGAGAGTATTTTAGGATTCCTATGGATGGAAGAGATTTGAATTATGAAAAATACTTTACAGAGGGAGATCATCGGATAAGTTTATCTCAGGCATATACATCGCATAATACAAAGATTTTGAATATTGAACAAATCAAGGAAAAATTATTAATGATGGATTATGTCCGGAATGAGCTGGCGGAATGGAGATCGTTATGAAAGGCTCTGATATGCAGATACTCGTAACAGGTTCAGATGGTTTTATTGGGAAGAATTTAATTGTTGAATTACAAAACCAGGGATTCAAAAAGCTGCTTTTGTGCAACAGGGAAACTACGCTAGAGAGGCTAAAGAACTATACGAATAAGTGCGATGTGGTGATTCACCTTGCGGGCATTAACCGGCCAAAAGAGGAAGCAGAATATCAAAATGGGAATGTGGAATTCACGAAATTATTGGTGGATTTTTTGAAGGATAATCCAAAGTCTCCAATGGTTATATTTTCTTCTTCTGTGCAGGCTGGGGAGGAAAATGCATATGGGAAAAGCAAGAGGCAGGCTGAGCAGATTTTAAAACAATATGCTCATGAAAGAAATACTTCCGTATTTATATACAGATTGCCTAATGTTTTCGGAAAATGGTGCAAGCCTGACTATAACAGTGTAGTTTCTACATTTTGTCATCATATCGCTCACAATGAACATATAAAAATCGACCGAGAAGAGGCCAGTATTACCTTGGTTTATATAGATGATATTCTTCGTTCAATCATTGAACAGTTGGTATCCCCCAGGGCCTCCGGCATTGTTTATCAAGAGTTACCGGAACTGTACCATCTGACGGTGGGAGAATTGGCAGATATTATAAAAAAGTTTAAGGATTTTAGAAACAATCTTGAGATACCTGACCTATCAAATTTATTAGAAAAAAAATTATATGCTACTTATTTAAGCTATCTGCCCGAAAATGAGTTTAAATATCCCTTAAAAATGAACAAGGATCAAAGAGGTTCATTTACAGAGTTTCTTCGGAGCAAAGAAAAAGGGCAAATATCTATTAATGTAACAAAACCAGGAATTACAAAGGGAAATCACTGGCATCATACAAAAGTGGAAAAGTTTCTTGTGGTAAAAGGAAAGGCGTTAATACGATTGCGACATATGGTAACGGGTAAAATGATTGAATGTTCTGTATCAGATGCTGATTTTGAAGTTGTGGATATTCCTGTCGGCTATACCCATAATATTACTAATGTAGGACAAGAGGATTTAGTAACAGTCATGTGGACTAATGAAATGTTTGATAGTGAGAATCCCGATACTTATTATGAGGAAGTGTAACATGAAGCGACTAAAAGTAATGACAATTTTAGGAACAAGGCCTGAAATAATAAGGCTTTCCGAAGTTATAAAAAAATGCGATTTATATTTTGAACATATATTGGTTCACACTGGACAAAATTATGATTATACGTTAAACCAAGTATTTTTTGAAGAATTAGGATTACGTAAACCTGATTACTATTTAAATGCCGCTGGAAAGAATCTAGGTGAAACAATTGGAAACATCATATCGAAAAGTTATGATTTAATGATTGAGCATAGTCCGGATGCACTTCTTATATTAGGTGATACTAATTCTGCTCTGTCTTCAATCTCCGCTAAGAGGTTAAAAATTCCCATTTTTCATATGGAGGCAGGCAACCGCTGTTTTGATGAAAATCTACCTGAAGAAACAAACCGTAGGATTGTTGATCATATTTCAGATGTAAATATGTGTTATTCGGAGCACGCAAGAAGGTATCTAAATTCGGAAGGAACAGCAAAAGAACGAACCTTTGTGATCGGTTCACCTATGACCGAAGTGCTTGTAAAAAATTGGGATAATATTCTGAACAATAATATTTTGCAGAAATTGGGATTAAAAGAGGACGGGTATATATTATTATCGGCACACAGGGAGGAAAACATAGATTCAACAGAACATTTTTACTCCTTAATGAATGCAATAAATGAGATGGCTGAATACTATGCTCTCCCTGTTATATATAGTATGCATCCTAGAAGCAGGAAATTTATCCAGGAACGATCTTTCCAGTTTAGCAAATTCGTGACCCCCATGGAGCCATTTGGTTTCTTTTCTTATAATTGCCTTCAGATGAACGCAAAATGCGTTGTATCTGATAGTGGTACGCTTCCAGAGGAAAGTTCTTTTTTTAGTGCGAAAGGATATCCGTTTGCTTCAGTATGTATCCGCACTTCAACGGAGCGGCCGGAGGCTATAGAGACAGGAAATTTTATCTTGGGTAGTATTACTGCCGAATCCATTATACAATCTGTGGATATGGCAATTCAAATGAAGCAGCATAATCAAAAGCCTTCACTTGTTTGTGATTATGCAGATGAAAATGTAAGTACAAAGGTAGTCAGGCTTATACAGAGTTATGTTTCTGTTATTAATGAGATGGTCTGGAGGAAGTAGAAGAAAGAGGAATAATGCCAGATGTTGAAAATTTTAATTTGGGGAACTGGAGTATATGCACAGAAATATGTGTTGGGATACCATAAACAGATGCAGTATTTCTCCGAAATACAATGCTTTATTGATAATGATGAGAAAAAGCAAGAAAGCTCTTTTTATGGTTATAGGGTGATTTCGTATAACCAGTCAATTCAATATGAATATGACTATATTGTTATCATGAACTCTTATGAAAAAGAGATAAGGCAACAAATATTAAAGAATACTGGAAGTGATGAGAAGGTTCTTTCACATAATGATTACTTTCGATTATTTATTGAAACAGGATATTGGAATAATACAAGGGTACTATTTATGGGCGACAGAATGAATTATGATTTGGTTAAATATAGAGCCCTGCATACCTTTTTAGAAATCAACTATTCAGAGGATATTGATGGCATTGAGAAATACAATTTTGATGTGATTTTTATTTGCCCACCTAGGCTATTAAGCAAAGAAGCTACTGAAAGCTATGAGCGTAGCATAAGGAAAAAGATTTACTATGCTGCTCATATAAGGCGAGAAGCAGTATTTGGAGTAGAGGAGTGGATGAATTATTTTTTATGTGACAGAAGAATAAAAGGAGAAAATATTAATAGTGATAGTGCATTTTTAATTATTGGGGCTTTAGATCCGACACTAGGATTTGGAAATATAATAAAGATTGTATTGTCATCAATTACTTATGCCAAGAAGCATGATATGATTCCAGTGGTAGATATGCAAAACACGGAAAGCCAATATTTGAAAGAAGAGCTGTTGGGTAAGCATAATGCGTGGGAGGACTTTTTTGAATCTGTAAGTGAATATAAGTTAGAAGATGCTTATTGTAGTAAAAACATAATATTAACTGGCATTTATGGACATATGGAGTGCGATATGAATTATAAGGATATAGCACTGAAGGCTCATGTGAAAAATCATATTGATAATATATATACAAGTTTATTTCCCAAATCCAGTAAGGTGCTGGGAGTTATTTATCGTGGAACGGATTATAACGTGGCTGCTGGTCACACATTGCCAATGGCAATCGATGCTTATATAAAATATATAGAGAGATATTTGAAAAAGATAGGATATGAATATATTTTTCTTGCAACGGAAGTAGAAGAGGCGGCGGTAGAATTTAAAAATTATTTTGCGGATAAAGTTTTCTTTACTAATCAGAAAAGATATTCAAAGAATGAAAGACGATGGTTATATTCAGTACAATTTGAAAGAGAAAATGATACATATTTAAGAGGAATAGAATATTTAACTGTTTTAGAACTTCTTTCAAGTTGCGATTCTCTTATAGGCAGCAATACAGGAGGATTACGTGCAGCTATTGTAATGAATGATAATAATTATGAACATGTTGAAATTATTCCTCCAACCACTTAAAATGTTTTGGTTCTATGGAAGGAATCTTGTATGGCGAGGAAAAGGAGTAAGAAATTATGGAAGACATTAAAATCGCAGTCTGCATTCCTACCTATAATCGCAGCCAAATAATGAAGGAATTTTTAGAAAGATGTTCAGTGGATTATGCGAATTTTGGCATTGATATTTACATTTATGACTCAAGCACTAATGATGAAACTGAAAATATGGTTATGTTATGGAAGGAACGATTGAATGGTTTGTTCTATATTCGTGTCCCATCATGTTTACACGCTAATATTAAAGTTTTTAAAATTTTTCAACAACAGGGTTTGAAAATTGCATATGATTTTATCTGGATTTGTGGAGATTCATTGAGATTTAGTGAAAAAGCACTTACCTCTGTTTTACATAATGTATCACTTGAATACGATATGATCGAAGTCAATGCAAACGATGTAGGGAAACTTGGAACAAGGGTGTATGACAATCATAATGATTATTTCAGAGATTGTGCATGGCATCTTACCCTTTTTGGAGCAGTTATTCTTAATGTTAAGACTATGTTAAGTGAAGTGGATTGGAACGATTATGAGTTGAATTATAGTTCAAAGGAGCTTATTAATTTTTCGCATGTGAGCTTTTACTTTAATAAATTAGCTACAAAGGAATGCTTTAAAGCACTACATTTAAGTTTGAATCCTTCTTTTTATTCAATATCACCGCTTAAAGAAAAGTCTGGCTGGCATGAAGAAATGTTTTATGTAATGTGTCATGGGTGGGTTCAGACGATAAAAGCCCTTCCGAGTTGCTATAAAGATAAAAAAGAAGCTATGGTTAACCATGGAAAATATACTATATTCAAAACTTTAAATTTATTAAAATTAAGGGAAGATGGATATTTTAATATGGGTATATATAAGCAGTATCGATGCGTTTGGAAAGAAGTTTGTGATATACCTATTATAAAGCTGAATATGATCGCCTTAATGCCTGTTTTCATGAGTAGACATGTGATAAATGCTTTGAGATATTTTAGGACTTTCAAAGAAAGAAAATATTTGAAAAGATTCTTAAGAAGGTATCCTAAAATCATTATATTTGGAGCAGGTAAGAAAGCTTTAAGGTATGGAAAACATTTTAATGAGGAAAACATACCATACATTGGTTATTGTATAACGGAGTCAAGTGGCAATGACATTAAGCTTTTGGGACATCCTGTTTATAGGCTGGCAGATATAGAAAAATCTCTAAATAATGTTGGTATTGTGTTGGCATTAAATCCTGTTAATGCGGAAGAAGTCATTGAAATACTTCAAGCAAGAGGACTGAAAGATAATGTGTTTTATAATGATAACTTATACAGTGTATGAATAAACGTATGTTTCAGTTAATGATTTAAAAGACATGTATGAGATATCACACTACGGTTATGCCTTTGTTAGATTTTTAAAATCCATGGGAAGGTATAGTAACTATTATTGGTTTAAACCAACAAAATATGGAAGAAATCCAACTTGTTGTATAAAACAGAGCTAATGGAAAAATACATTTTAAGAATATATTTTACCGATTATACTGGAAGACTGGAAAAGTTAGATAGTACAATGTGAGTATGCATAGGGTGAATATATTTTAAAATATCTAGTAAATAGGTATAGAAATGCAAAAGGGGAGTAGAGAATTATGCGTACATTTATTAAAAAGCAGCTCATGGACCTGCTGGATTCTATGGAGCAATTACAAAGTTCGATATCTAAAATGACGAACAGAGAACAAGCAATTCAGATGCTTGCAGATTGTCAAGATGCCGCTGTTGCGATAGGTGAAGCTTTGGAAAGGGATTCATCAGATCATGAGCTAATTGTCTCTCTTCTTGAAGAATACTGTGAGGAAGCCTTTTATGTATCAGAATTGCAGGAAGAAACCATTTGCAATAAGAAAACATTGATATTAGATAATCTCACAGATAAGATCAAGGTCTTTCTGGCGGAAATTCCTTCCACTTACCATGTAGTTTTTATGCCTTATAAGGCTTCTATGTGGGATAGCATGGAGAGCATCTGGCAAGTTTGTAGAGAGGATGATCGATGCGAATGTTATGTGATGCCTATACCATATTTCGAGTTTGATTCACAAACTAACAGATGGATATATCACTATGATGGGGATCAATTTTCAGAGGAAATTCCAATTGTCCATTACCAAGACTATTCCTTGGAGCAGATCTGTCCTGATGTAGCCTATGTTCATAATCCATATGATGACTGTAATTTGGTCACAAGGGTAGATTCAAAGTTTTATTCTGGGGAATTGAAACGGTATGTCAGAAAACTAGTATATGTACCTTATTATATTACTAGTGGACTTGTTCCTAAAGAGCATTTGGCATTTCCTGTCTACCGACATATGGACTACATGGTAGTGCAGTCAGAATATGGCAAACATTCTTGTTCGGGAATGTATTATTATGATAAAATCTTACCTTTTGGATCTCCTAAGCTGGACCGAGTGATTAGGCTCTGTAGGGAAGCTATACTTATTCCAGATGCGTGGAAGCCTCTGTTGAATGGAAAAAAGATATTGATGCTGAATACTAGTATTGGTTGCTTTTTGCATGAAGGACGCATTTATCTGCAAAAAATCAAGAGGATTTTTGAAGTAATAAGCGGCCAGAGTAAGGTGGCGCTTATATGGAGACCACATCCTCTACTGGCTGCAACGATCAGATCTATGAGGCCTCACTTGCTGGATGAGTATAATAGTGTAAAAGGGTATTTTATCGAAAATAAGATTGGCGTACTGGATGAAACATCGGATATCTCAAGGGCAGTCGCCGTATCCGATGCCTACATAGGCGAGGAAGGTACATCGGTAATCTATTTATTTGGAGTGGCAGGGAAACCGATTTTTATATTGAATAATCACATAACAGATGCTTCTACGGATACAGAGAAAAGAAAAGTCCATATTACGGATATGGTAAGGCAGGAAGATAAGATTTGGCTTACGACTAACTGTTATAACGCCCTTTTCTATATGGAAACCGATATAAAGCCGGTGCACTATGTAGGGCGTGTGAAAAAACAGCCTAAATGGTATGGTGCATATCCTTTTCTTGCAAAATCGGGAAATCGCCTTTTTCTTTCACCCAATGTTGCCGGGCGTCCTGCAGTATATGATATAGATTCTCAAGAGATAAAGTTAATTGGGGAAGTGGATATGGAGGAGAGTGCATTCAGAGGTCGAATTATACCCTATGGCAATCGGATATTTTATCTGCCTTACGTAGATGATCATATCGCAGAGCTTAACATAGAAACGGGTGAATGGAACTATTATACGAAATGTATACAAGAACTTTGGGAGGATGTGGGACAAGAAGAAGCTGTTAAGCAGGGAGTGATTTGGGGCTATGCAATAAGTGGCAAAGATATGTGGCTTACCGCTACCTATACTAATCGCATCTTGCGTTTTAATATGGAGGATGGAACGTATACACTTTGTTCTATAGAAAGCGGAAAAGGTGGTTACTCAGGAATTGTAGCGGAGGAACGTTACTTATGGCTAACTGAAGTGAATTGCGGCAATATTGTTAGATGGGACAGGCGTTCAGGGAAAATCAAGACGTTCCCCATGCCGGAGGGCTTCCGGTCTTGGTCACGCACTTCACCGAACAGGAATCTGGCTCACATATCACTGATAGATATGGAGAAATGGCTGGTGACTGTACCTGGGTTTTCAAACTGCATGGTGAAACTGGACAAGAAAACAGGAAAGTCAACTCTGTTGATAGAAGATTTCTGGAAGAAGGCGGAGGAAAAGGCTAATGGCTATAATCCTGAGTTTTTCTTATCTTGCGAATTTGGTACAAAGGTAGATCGTGATGTAATCATAGTCCAGAGAAATTATGATGATGCCACAGCATTGATTCATGTGGAGGATGAAACATATGAGATGCACTATCCTACCCTTGATGAAAAGGACTTCGCAAATCTGATAGAAGGTGAGGATGGTTTTGAAAAGATGGATAAAAAGTATGGATTTTTCCGAAGAGAAAGCAAGGTATTCTCATTTGATGGATTTGTTGAGGATTTAATTAATAATAGATTAGAGGAAATCAGAGGAAGGCAGATGGAGGAGTTATCCACTTTGGCCGCCAATCTTGATGGAACCTGTGGAGCCAAAGTACATGAATATATGATGAATGTCCTGGAAAATAAAGAATAATCAGTAAATTTTATGGAGGCAGCTATGGAGGTAGATAAAATAATTTGGGATATGCCCAAAGGATTGCTAAACTGGTATGATTTTCGTATGGAAGGAGAGGTTCTTTGTATTGAGGATAGGGAGAGTAGTATCAAAGAGCTTTTGCTAGAAAAATGTAAGAAGGTCATCTGCGTAGATAGGACTGCCGCTTTAAATAAAGAATTTTTAACCCAATATAGGGAAGCTTTTGATTATATTGTCGCAATTGGTATGGCAGAGCGTCTTACCAATCCGGTTCAGGCTTTTTCCGCATGGAGAGGTTTGCTGAAAAGTAAAGGAAGGCTGTTACTTGGCATGGATAACCGT
This sequence comes from Lacrimispora sphenoides, assembly GCF_900105215.1. Classification (NCBI taxonomy): domain Bacteria; kingdom Bacillati; phylum Bacillota; class Clostridia; order Lachnospirales; family Lachnospiraceae; genus Lacrimispora; species Lacrimispora sphenoides. Next base: position 2,425,439 of record NZ_FOIP01000001.1, read on the forward strand.
TTGGGATTACGCTATTTTTGTGGTGATAGAGACCCCTTTACTAATAGGAGCTTTGATGGAATTGAGAATTACCGAACCCTGTTTAAAGGTGATAGTAATAATCTTACAGGACGAAATTATTCCAAGGAAGAAATATGCAGTATATTGGATTCATCTGGGTGGTCGAATAGGAAATTTTATTCGGTCTTGCCAAACTTAGATCTGCCTCAGCTGGTTTATTCAGAAGACTATCTTCCTGTGGAAGAATTAGATATCAGGCTTTTTCCCATGTATCGTTACCCTGATTCTGTATTCCTTGAAGAGGAGTATCTATATAAGAGTATCACTAAGAATGGAATGTTTCATATGATGGCTAATTCTTTTTTAATTGAATGCTCGAAAGACAATACATTTGAAAATGTGGATCATGTGACTGTTTCCATGGATCGGGGCAGGGAGAATGCCATGGCAACGATTATCAGGGATAATCATACGGTAGAAAAGCGGGCATTGTATGAGGAAGGAAAACATAAGCTACGAGAAATCAAAGAGAATGAAATGGATTTGAGGAATCATGGGCTGAATGTCTTGGTAGGAGAATGCCATCATAATTCCTATCATATGCCTTATGTAGAAAGTGAAACAGCAGTATCCTACCTACGCAGGTTGGCGAGAGAAAATTTGGAGTTGTTTAAAGAAGAAATAGAAAAGTTTCGAGAGTTCATCTTGCAGTCTTCAGAGCATGTAGAGACAGAAGATTCTAAGAAAGAGCTGGGGATTCTATTACGAAGAGGATATATGGATCTGCTTCCCCTTAATTGTTTTTATAATAACGGGAAATATGTTTTTTATGATCAAGAATTCTATGAAGAAAATTATCCGGCCAATGTCATTATTCTCAGAATGATTGAAACAATTTATACTGGTGATTTGGAGATAGAGTCAATAATTCCGAGAAAATATTTTTTAAAGAAGTATGGCCTAGAAGAGAAAATGGCATTATGGTATCGTATGTCCTGGGAGTTCATGACAAAACTGAGAAATCAAAGAGAATTAAGAAGCTTTAATGAAAAATTCCAAAGAAATAAGGATGTTGTACATACCAACAGACAGAGAATTAATTATTCTGCCCCAGAGTATCAAAAGGTTTTTGTAGATATATTCCGAAATGCAGAAAAGAAGAAGCTGATTCTATTTGGTTCAGGAAATTTTACAAAGAGCTTTCTTGCACAATTTAAAAACCAGTATGAAATTTATGCTATCGTTGATAATGACCAATCCAAGTGGGGAAGCAGACTGGAAGGTATTGAGATACAGTCGCCTCATATTATTGAGGAAATACCAAAAGAGGAAAGCAGAATTATTATATGCATTAAGAATTATGTTGCCATTGTGCATCAGCTGCAGCAAATGGGGGTGTCGGATTATTGTATCTATGATACGAATTCAGAAATTCCTAGAAAACAGGAAGTGATGCCGGTTACTGTAAAAGATATGGATTCATTGCCCAAAAAGTATCATACCGGATATATTGCTGGAGTATTCGATTTATTTCATATAGGGCATCTGAATATGTTCAAAAGGGCAAAAGAGCAGTGTGAATATTTGATTGTAGGAGTAGTGACGGATGAAGGTGTCAGGAATTATAAAAAAGCGGATCCGTATATCCCATTTCATGAAAGAATAGAGTTAGTCCGCTCCTGTAAATATGTTGATAAAGCAGTTGAGATACCGATTCACTATAGCGGAACCAGAAATGCGTATAAAATGTATCACTTCGACTGCCAGTTCTCCGGAAGCGATTATATAGATAATCCGGACTGGTTAGGAGAGAAAACCTTTTTGGAAAAGCAGGGAGCTGACCTGGTATTTTTTCCATATACGGAAGAAACAAGCTCTACAAAAATAAAAAAATTGATAGAAAAATCATTGTTGTAAATTTAATTTCCTGATTTCGGATGAGCGTCCTGTCTGACATTTTTGAGACAAGATTCTCATTTCCGAAATCAGGATTTATTTTTTTTGTCATTATCTTAAGATTTAAAGAAAATTTCCTGACAACTTTCTTGACAAAATCTGTAAATAAATGTAGAATATAGTAAGAAAAATTACAGAAAAATTAAAAAAAAAGGAAAATCCTGTTGAATTTAACTGGAGAAGGTAATTTTCTTGTGGTGAAATACAATTCCCATGTTTCTTCAAGGGGAATGAAAGTGAGGAGCAATAGGATGGTTGGGATATTTGGAAATAACATTTCCATGGCGGAAAAAACTTTGGATTACCTGTGGTCCAAGCAATCGGTAACATTGGATAATATTGCCAATGGTGAAACCCCAGGTTATAAGGCCCGTTATGTTACTTTTGAGGATGAATTCCGTAAACGCTTAATGGCCAGCAGAGAGGGCACATCAAAGGATATAGGAAGAATCATAGGCAACTCCAGACATTTTATCCATGAAACAAAAGATGAATCAGCGAGAATGGACGGAAACAATGTCAACATGGATGTAGAGAATGTGGAACTGGCTAGGACAACTCTTCAGTATCAGTATCAGCTGAACGCGTTGAATAGTGAAGTAAGCAGGCTTCGCACGGTTATTAAAGGCTAAAACGGGAGGTAAATGAGATGGAGCAGATGTTTATAAGGCCTATGATCCCCATGGAGTCCATTGGGAATATAGGAAGCGAAAAGAAAGTGACAACCGGACAGGATGGAAGTTCGGTATTTCGGGATATATTTAAAGAAGCCATTCAGAACGTAAAAACCACGGATGCGGATTTAACGGTACAAGAATATTTACTGTCAACAGGTCAGATTGACGATGCGCATACCGTGCCGGCAGCGGCAGCAAAAGCCCAGTTATCTGTAGAACTCTTAACATCTCTTCGGAATAAGGCACTGGAAGCCTACAATGAGATAATAAGAATCGGCGTTTAAGTAGATAACAGGGCGGACAGGTACAATGGAGAAGATAAAGGAACTTTTAGAAAAGCTAAATGATAAAGTAAAAAAAGCCATAATCATCGGCGCTGTGGGCGTGACGGTTGTGGTGGGAGCGATTGTGATCGCGTTGTCCATGCGGGAAAAGCCTTACGAGGTGATGTTTCCAAGTGTTAGCAGCGATGAAGCCAAGCAGATCATTGGAAAATTACAGGAAGACGGAATCGATTATCAGTATCAAAACGGTGACATTCTGGTGCCTACACCCCAGTTAGACACAACCAGGGCAAAGTTAGTTTCAGAAGGGTATCCAAAAAGTGGTTTTACATATGATGTATTCAGAAGTAATGTAAACTTGATGACGACTGATTCAGACCGGCGTAGGTTTGAACTATATGATTTGGAAACCAGAATTGGTTCTACGATTAAGGTCTTTGATGGCGTGCAGGAGGCATATGTAACCATAGCTCTGGGAGAACCTTCCAGATATGCACTGTCTGATGATAAGACGCAGGAGTCCAGTGCCCAGGCTGTTGTGGTTATGAAAGATGGTGGATCGCCTACGCAAGAGCAGGCAAAGTCCATCCAGCTTCTTATATCCAGAAGTATCCCAGGAATGGTCATTGACAATGTCTCTGTATTTGATGGAAACGGACGAGAAGTTTCCACTAGTTCAGATGACGAGGATATCAACAACGGCAAGGCCGCAGAAGAGATTACCAGGGTAATCGAAGATCAGATTTCAGCAAAGGTCTTAAATGTCCTTGGCCCTGTATACGGAAACGGCAATGTCCGTGTATCCGTAAAAGGCACGGTCAATATGGAAAAGCTGATTCGGGAGAGCATTGTTTACAATACGCCCGAAAAGATAGATGAAAAAGATAAGACAGGTCTTACTTCCGAGGAATCCATATTCAAAGAATATTCTGGAAGTGGGCAGAATGCTTCCGGTGTGGCCGGTTCAGAGGCCAATGCGGACATCCCACAGTATAATGCGGGAGGTACGGCTGAAGAGAATGCATATGGCTCCAGCAGCCTGACCAGAAAATATCTTTTAAACCAGATAAAAGAACAGGGTCAAGTCAATCCAGGAGCTTTGGAGAACCTGACTGTTTCCGTAGTGGTAAATGGGACAGGATTTGGAAGTATGACGATTGACGACATACGGGATCTGGCTGGAAATGCGGCTGGAATCCCTCAGGCAGATCGTGCGGAAAAGATAACCGCCGTGGCGGCGCCCTTCTATACTGTGGAGGTACCCAAAGCGCCTGAAACTCCTGTGGAAGCAAGCACCGGGGGCATTTTGGTTAATCAGTGGATTCTGATTGCAGCACTGGCGGGAGTACTTCTTATCGCTCTGATTATCATTTTGGCGGTAAGACATAGACGGAAGAGAAACACTCTTATGGAATCCATGGAAATCAGCCAGGAAGATGTTCCGGAACTGCCGGATATGGTACAACTGCCAGAGGAGGAAGAAGAACAGGAGATTCTGGAGCCTGAAGAAGACAGGGGAGCAGAACTGCGCCAGTGTGTCCGCGATTTTGCTGAGCAGAACCCTGAGATATCAGCTCAGCTGCTGAAAACATGGTTGAATGGAGGCGGTAACAATGGTTAATCTAACCCCCGAACAAAAAGCGGCGACAGTGGTTGTTTCACTGGGAGTGGATAAGGCTTCTAAAGTATACAAGTACTTAAGTGAAGACGAGATTGAGAAATTAACCCTTGAAGTGGCAAAGCTAGGACATGTGGAAGCAGAGCAGACGGAAGCCATTTTAGATGAGTTTTACAAGACCTGTCTGACTCAAAAGGTAGTGACTGACGGTGGCCTGGAGTATGCAAGAACTGTTCTGGAAAAAGCCTTCGGTGAAAGTACGGCTAACAGCTTGCTTCAAAAGGTTACACAGTCTCTGAAATCCAGATCCTTTGGATTTATTCGGAAGAGCGATGTAAAGAACTTGCTTTCCGTCCTGCAGCATGAAAGAGCCCAGATCATTGCACTGGTACTTTCTTATACAAATGAGGAGATGGCGGCCCAGATTATTTCAGAGCTTGCCCCTGAAAAGCGCATGCAGGTCGTGGAGTCCATTGCCAGAATGGAGAGTGCATCTCCTGAAGGAATTAAAATTGTGGAAGAGGAGATCAAGAAACGGTTCTCCGGCATCCTTACTACCGACTACACCAGTGTGGGTGGTGTTGATTACATAGCAAACGTCATGAACCACATAGACCGGAGCAACGAAAAGCTCATCTTCGACGAACTGGGAAGAAAAGATGCAGAACTGGCGGATACCATCCGCAAGAAGATGTTCGTATTCGAGGATATCATTACCATGGACAACCGCTCGATCCAGCGCTTTATCAGAGAGTGCGATATGCGTGACATGGTTTATGCCCTTAAGAATGCAAACGAGCAGATTACAACAGTTATTTTCTCCAATATGTCAACTCGTATGAAGGAAAGCATCCAGTCCGATATGGAAGTTACAGTTAATGTACGCTTAAAAGATGTAGAAGAGGCTCAGCAGAGGATTGTCGGTATCATTAGGCGTCTGGAAGAAGAAGGCGAGCTGATCATCAATAAGGGCGGAAAGGATGATGTCATTGTCTAATATTATAAAGTCTGTGCAGATGGCCGAACGTGTTCTGGAATACGGATTTACCAGGGAATTTGAAGATATCAGGGTAAAAGAAAACGGTAATCAGGAAACGGAATGTGGGCAGGAGGAGTCTGCGGACCAAGAATATGACAGGTATCTTCAAACTAGTGAATTATACGAAGATGCTATAAGGAAGTCACAGGTGATTTTGGACCAGGCCAGGACGGATGCAGAAGATCTCTTAAACCAGGCCATGACGGACGGGGAAAAACTCCGCGCTCAGGCAATGGAAGAAGGCCGTCAGGCCGGATATGACGCGGGATATGAGGAAGGTTTCCGCAAAGCCTATGAAGCCCATAAAGAGGTTCTTGATGCGCGCGAGGAAGAATTTCTGGAAGCCATGAAAAACGCGATTGAAAGCGTTACGAAAGAAAAAGAAAAATTACTGGACAAATACATTGACGATTTAAAAAAGGTCACTCTGACGATTGCAGAAAAGGTGATTCAGACCAGTCTGCGCTCCAGCGGAGAGATTATTAAACGCATGATCGTGGCTGCCGCGGGAAAGCTTAAGAAAACCCAGTGGATGAAAATTTATGTATCCCAAAGGGATGCAGGAATGATGATACAGGGAGATGTGGGACTGTTAAGTGAATTGTCCCACATTTCCGGGAATATCAAGATCATTGCTATGGATCATGAGGAGGACGGAGCCTGTATCATTGAGCTTCCGGAGGAGATTATTGATGTCAGCGTGAATACGCAGCTGGAAAATATAAAGGGAATACTTAATAACGCCAGACTGTAACAGGAGGAGCCTGCATGTTTAAGGAATTGACGGATCTCATTACGAAGACTGAGACAATCGACCATATCGGGAAGATTGAAAACATTGTGGGGATGTCCATGGAAGCCTCCGGAGGAAGGGCCAGTATCGGAGACATAGCCTATATTTACAATGAAGACCGGCAGGAGCAGATACCGGTGGAAGTGGTGGGCTTTAAGGATGACAAAATACAGCTTATGGCCTATGAAAATATGAATGGAATTGCAGCGGGCAGCTTTGTTCGGAATACAAAACGCAGGTTGAAGGTACCGGTAGGAGATTTTTTAAGAGGTCGAATCATCGATGCAAAGGGAGAACCAATGGATGGAAAAGGACCTTTTGAATCTCCCCGGTACTATTACGTAGAAAATCCTTATATCAATCCCATGACCCGTCCGCCCATAACGGAAAAGCTGGAATTTGGTGTCAAAGCCATTGATGGCTTAAATACGATTGGAAAAGGCCAGCGTATCGGAATTTTTGCAGGTAGTGGAGTTGGAAAGAGTACTTTGCTGGGTATGATTGCCAGGAATGTAAAGGCTGATATTAACGTAGTGGCCCTGGTAGGGGAGCGTGGAAGAGAGGTCCGTGAATTTATAGAAAAAGACTTAGGGCCGGAAGGTATGAAACGTTCTGTGCTGGTGGTAGCTACATCAGACCAGCCAGCCATGCTTCGCATGAAGTGTCCATTGGTTGCCACTACCATAGCTGAATACTTTAAGAATCAAGGCAAGGATGTATTGCTTATGATGGACTCCTTAACCCGTTTTGCTATGGCACAGAGAGAGATAGGGCTTGCAATCGGAGAGCCTCCGGTGGCAAGAGGCTATACTCCCTCTATTTATGCGGAGTTTCCAAAGCTGTTGGAACGGAGCGGTAACTTTGGACAAGGTTCCATTACAGGAATCTACACGGTTTTGGTGGAGGGTGATGATACCAATGAGCCAATTGCCGATACAGTAAGGGGTATTGTGGATGGCCATATTGTGCTGAGCCGAAAGCTGGCCAATGCCAACCATTTCCCGGCTATTGACGTCAGTGCCAGTATTTCTCGTCTGATGACAAACATCGTTTCAGAGGAACACCGGAAATTAGCTTCCCAAATCCGGGATATGTTAAGCCTTTATGAGAAAAATGAGGATCTTATCTCCATTGGAGCTTATAAGAGCGGCAGCAACCCAAAGCTTGATATGGCTATATCTAAAATTGATAAGATTAATCAGTTCCTGTGCCAGGGAATACAGGAACAAGCTAGTTATGAAGAGGTCTTAAAGAAAATCAAGATGATCATATCATAAATGCTGAAAGGGGAAGGGGAGCATGAAGAAGTTTAATTTTCCACTTAATACAGTGTTAAATTATAAGGACCAGGTACTTGATAATTTAAAAAGCGAACACGCCCAGATCGTGGATAAGGTGGTCAGGCAGGAAAAAAAGGTTGAGGATTTGTCAGACCTAAGAAGAGATGCCTGTGACCGGCTTCAGGAAGAGATTGGCCAGGGTATCGCTGTTAATATGATGAAGGAATATGGAACCTACATAACCTTTATGCAGCAGAAAATTCTTACCGAACAAGGAGTTCTTCAGAAATTACAAAGAAGAGAGGAACAAAAACGGGAGGAAGTGGTGGAGGCCAGAAAAGAAGTGGTTTCCATTGAAAAGCTGAAGGAAAAGAAGCTTTTGCAGTATAACAAAGAGGTTTTACGTAGTGAGGAACTGTTCATTGAGGAGTTCGTTTCCAACACAACCTCAGTACATGGAAGCAGGTAATCCTGCCGTAAAACGTTCGGCAGTTACCATACAATCAAATGCTTAACAGCATGAAAAGAAAGGAGTGAGAAGATGACAGAGGTAAAGAACAGCAGTGTTGATTTGTTATCCAGACAGATGACTGGCAGTAAGAAAAAGGAAGAAAAGGCTGTTAACGGTCAATCCGAGTTTAAGGCCATGCTGAAAAACGGCAATCAGAAGAAGGATGGAAAAAGCCCGGAATCAGGGGAGTCCTCTGAAGATAAGATGTCTGCGTCAGAAGTTGCGTCAGAAGCTGCGGCTCTAGTTGTTGCGGCCGGTATGGCGGGAATTAAAGAGCCGGAGGAAAAGTTCCAAATGGCTGGACAGGAACCGACGGATCAGATTATGGAAACCATCGGAGAGGCTGAAGCAACGGTTTTGTCACCGGAAGAAAGTGGAAAAATCCAGACAATGGATTCGTTCCGTACTTTAGACCAGTTCCGTTTTAACCAGCTGGCAGAAAGCAGTATGGGAACAGATAGCCTTGCAGATGTAAAATTGGGAACCTTAACGGATAATTCAAAAGAAATTGCGGAACCCCTTTTCTCGAAGACAATGATGCAAAAAACAGGTGAGAAAAACCCTGTAATTGAGGATATTGCCGGACAGAATCCGGAAACAGCTGTAAACGCAAAAGGGAAGAATGATACTTTATCGTTGCAGCAGCTTATGAAGGCAGCAGAGACCGTTTCAGATTCAGTGGAAGAGGAACCTATGGTAAATCTTCAAAGGAGTGGTTCCCAGGAAAAATCAAACCCTTGGGAAGAAGATCAGGATAAAATCCAGAAAAGCCTTCCGGAAAAACCTTATGAGCCTGTACGTTTCTGGAATACTTCTTCTGCAAAACCTGAGGAAGTCCATATGTCTGTAAGAGTAGATAATTCGGAAGAATTGGAAGCGAAGCTGTCGGAACAGATTTTAAAACAGATTCACGAAGGAAATGGGGAACTGGATATCCAATTAGAACCCCATAACCTGGGAAAAATCAGGATCAGAATTTCCTATGAGGATAATCAGATCAGCGTTTCCCTTCTGTGTACGGAAAGCAGAACTTTGAAGCTTTTATCCCAGTCAGCAGGCGATTTAGGTTCCATTCTGGAATCTAATCTAGAACGGCCATTCCAAGTTCTGGTAGACAAGCAGGAACCAGATTACTTAAACCAGCAGCAGGAACAGGGCAGCAGACAGGAACAGCGTGGACAGCATCAGGAAAGCCAGAGGGAAGAAAACAGCGGGGACTTTTTACAAAAGCTGAGGCTTGGGATTTTTGAATCGGAAAGCACTGAAGAAAGCGGCGTTGGTTACAGATAAGGAGAGAAACGATGGCAAATGTAATTGGAGTTGATTCGAATACATATCTGGAGGCTTTTAAGGAAAGGGCGAAATCCACCAGTAACAGTGAATTAACAACAGAGGGATTTTTTAAGCTTTTGGCAGCACAGCTTCAAAATCAGGACATGTCAAACCCAATGGATAACTCAGAGATGATGACTCAGATGACTCAGATCGCTATGATGCAGGCTATGAACAACTTCTCCACTGCAATGGGAGATTTTGCCCAGGTCAATACAATCAATTATGGAACCTCCATGATGGGAAAAGAAGTTATGGTTGGAGTCCAAGAGAAGAATGGGTCAATTAAAAAAATCACAGGAACTGTGACGAGAGTCGATATTTTTGGAGGTGTGCCAACTCTTTACATCGACGACGATGATAAGACAGGCTATCCGGTTTCCAGTATCATGTCTGTGTATGAAAAAGGGCATAAACCTTCAGATGGGACAGAAAAGGATGACGGAGTTAAGGATCCAGATACAGATAATAATACTGATGGAGCCAAGGAGCCTGATAAAGGTAATAATGTCGATGGAGCCGAGGATCCGGATGCAGATAACAAAACCAGTACCGATTAGAATGCGGAAGGTGATGATTAATGCTAGGCAAAATAAATCAGCATGAGGAATTAAGGCAGCTAAAGCTGCGGAATGCTGCCGCAATATCAAAACCGGCAGGCAGCTTTAATGAAATCCTTCAAAGCAGGATTGATAAAACGGAAGAACTCCAGTTTTCCCGCCATGCTGCAGAGAGGGTCAATCAGCGCGGAATTGAAATGTCGGATTCATTTATACAAGATCTGCAGTCCGCAGTGGAAAAGGCCCGTTCCAAAGGTGCAAAGGACGTGGTGATCATAAGTGACAGGGGAGCATTTATTGTCAATGTACCCAATAATACTGTGGTAACAACGATGTCCGGCAGTGAAATGAAAGAAAATATTTTTACAAATATTGACAGCGCCGTCCTATTATAGCTGGACCATTTATGGAGGCTTTTCCTGTGAGTCCGATTGACAGCAGGAGGAAGGCGCAAAAAACAAAGGAGAATAAAGCTATGGTCAAATCAATGTTTGCCGGTGTGGCAGGTCTCAGAACTCACCAGGCCAAAATGGATGTTATCGGTAATAATATAGCTAACGTAAATACATGGGGATTTAAGGCGGGTAGCATGTCATTTAAAGACACTATGTACCAGAATACTTCATCTGGTTCAAAAGGCAGCACAGCTGCCGGCGGCTATGGCGGCACCAATGCCAATCAGGTAGGATATGGCGTGACTACTGGAGTCATTTCCTATGATTTTTCTATGGGAAGCCCTTCACCTTCTCCCAGAGGCCTTGACTGCTATATTGACGGTACAGGGTTTTATATTGTAGGTCCTATGGTTGGGGACGGAGGGGGATTTACCCTGGAGGAATCAGATGTCATTGCCTCCAAAGGCCTGTTTCTTTCTAGAGTAGGACAATTTACAGTGGATAATCAGGGATATCTGGTTGATGATTCTGGAAATTATGTATATGGATTTTCAAATACTAGCAGCGATTATTCAGGCAGCGATAGTTTTGATACCACATCATTAAAACCGCTGAGGGTTCCTATGGAATCAGATATGGCTGCGATAGGTAATAAGACTGCAGCGGAAAGGGTAAATGATGCCAGAAAGGCACTGGAGGAAGCAAGGGCAAATTTAAGCAATCTGAATTTGGATCTGGGAAAAGCAAGAGAAGAGTATATTGCAGCAGATAAGGCGTATACGTCTGAGGCTGCAGATAATAAGCAGAATATAAAAGGTTTAACGACTGCTCGTGACGATGCAAAGAAAGCAATGGAAAAGGCATACGCCGATTGGATTGATGGTAAAAATGATACGACCAAGGAACCAGGCCTAAAATTGGATTATGATACGGCAAGAAAGACTTATGAGAAGGCGGTATTTGATCTGACTATAGCCCAGGCGAACCTTCGCGCGCCAAAAGCGCTGGATACTGCAAAGGGTGCTATTAAGAAACCAGAGGACATCTGGACTGATTATGCAAATGCTCTTGATGATTATAATGCCCCTGCCCCTGCTGGCGGAACACAAGCACTGAAGGATAAATTGGATGAGACCAGGAAAGCTCTGGATGATCTTCAAGCGGCTTTAAGCAAAATCGAACCTGATTCTCTGGAAGGCAAACGGGACTCCGCTAACCAGGCCGCAAAAAAGGCTGAAGCCATGGTGACAGCAGCCGAAAATGCGGTGACAAAAGCAGAAAATAATCTGGTAGCAGCTCAGAAAGATTCTACGAGCACAGAAGTGGGCAATGCCGGTGCAGGCGAAGGGCTTGCCAAACTGACAAACTATACAGTTCAGCAAGATGGTACCTTAACCGCTAGTACCGAGTTCGGCGCTACAGTCATCATCGGTAAAATTGCATTAGCTGGTGTTCAGAATGTCAACGGTCTGGAAAAGACCACGGGCTATTATTATGTCCCAGGCGGTAATGCTGGTAACATAAGCATTTATGAAGCCGGAGGCACTCAAGGCCGAATCATGTCAAATTATCTGGAAATGGCAAAGGTGGATCTTGCGACAGAGATGACAGATATGATCACTACGCAGAGAGGATTCCAAGCTAACTCAAAGATCATTACAGTTACAGATCAGATGCTGGAAGAACTGGTTAACATTAAGCGGTAATAAGCTTATGTAGATTCAGGGAGGCGGTAACTGCCGCTTCCCTTAATGAGAGGAGTTGAGCCATGATTCGTCTTACAAGACTGAATGATGAGGAATTTATAATCAATTGCAGTCAGATTGAGCGGGTTGAAACGATACCGGAGTCCAATATAATAATGGTTAATGGGAAGCATTATGTAGTAAAAGAAAGTGTTGATGAGATCCTTGACCGGGTGATTGAATACCATGCTCAAATATATGCGCGTGCGCAGAAAAAGAACGTTTAATCCAGGTACTGCCTGGAATATAGGAGGTTACTTATGGATGTATCATTGATCGTTGGCTGGGTGCTGGGAATCGTATTGATTATCTACGGAATCGGCGCAGATAAGCTGGTGAATTTCTTGGATATGCCCAGTGTTATCATTGTTGTGGGAGGTACTGTGGCAGCATTGATAGCCAGCTTTCCATTTAAAACCCTGGCACAGATTCCAAAACACATCGGAATTATGATCAGCTCCAACCGGTACAATTCGGAAGCCGTTATTCATACACTGGTGGATATGGCGAAAACGGCTAGAAAAAAAGGACTTTTGGTTCTGGAAGAGCAGGCTGCTACCATCAAGGATCCTTTTCTGAAACAAAGCGTGATGCTAATTGTAGATGCCATGGATGCAGAGAAGATCAGGGAGATGCTGGAAAGTGAAGTAGCAGCTATGATAGATCGTCACGAACAGGATGTCAGCATCTATGACAGGGGATCAGGAGTGGCCCCGGCCTTCGGAATGATTGGTACGCTGGTAGGATTGGTTAATATGTTAAAAAGCATGGATATGTCTGGGAACGGATCAAACAGCCTTGGGGCTGATATGTCTGTGGCTTTGATCACCACTTTTTACGGCTGTATTCTGGCTCATCTGCTGTTCAATCCTATGGGCAAGAAACTCCGTATCCGGAATGAAGAAGAAGTCTTATATAAGCAGATTATTATTGAAGGTGTTTTGTCCATTCAGGCGGGAGATAATCCCAAGTACCTGGAGGAAAAGCTGTTATCTTACCTGTCTCAGAAGCAGCAGGGAAAAATCACAATGAAAAAGCCCGTTAATGAAGGAAGCGTAAATACTGACTAATTAGATTGCGAAAGAGGAACGCCCAGGGGGGCATACCTTAATGCCAAAAGAACATGGGTAGGAAAGTGAAAAACAGGTGGTTGTATGATTAAGAGAAATAAGCAGCCGGAGGAAACTGGAAGCTGGATGGATACATATGGAGACATGGTTACATTACTGCTGTGTTTTTTCGTTCTTCTGTATTCCATGTCCTCCATGGATCAGACCAAGTGGAAGAAACTGGTGCAGAGCTTTAATCCTAGTGCTCTGGAAAGCATAGAGTCCAATGTCAATGAAAGCGAAGGAGAATTCCGCGGAGACCAGACAAAAGAAGTGGTCTCGGATTTTGACGCATTATATACGGCTCTGAAAGAGATGGTTGAAGAGAGAGGAATGCAGGATTCTGTGGAAATTACCCGAGGAGACGGTTTCACTTTTATTTCATTCCGCGATAAAGTGTTTTTTGACGGAGACAGTTCTGTGCTTCGGCAGGAGGGCAAGGACATCCTTGAGCAGTTTGCTGTCGCAATGACGCAGGTGGATTCTTCCATAAAGGAAGTACAGGTTTTGGGACACACTTCCCAGGGAGACCCAAACAGGCCCAACAATGTCCGCAATGACAGGATGCTTGCTGCTCAGCGTTCCGCAGAGGTTGTAATCTTTCTTCAAAGCAGACATGCTGTTTCACCGGAAAAACTGGTGAGCGCCAGCTATGGTCAGTTCCGTCCCATTGCGCCTTTTGATACGGAAGATGGGAGGGCGCAGAACCGCCGCGTGGAAATATTGATAACCAAGAATGATACGGTAGAAAAATCCCTGGAAGAGTATTACAACCAGATATATCAGGATTATCAGAACGTGCCGGTTAATTAAAAAATGAAGCGGGAGTGAAACAAATGGCTGAAGTATTATCCCAAAATCAAATTGATGCACTGCTCAATTCCCTGCAGGGAACAAATGAGCTGAGCCAGGAGATTGAAAGAAACGAAGATGAAATAAAATATAGGAAATATGATTTTTACAGTCCTAAAAAATTTACAAAGGATAGGCTTAAAGTTTTAGGAAGCATATTCGACAATTTTTCCAGAATTGCGGGATCCCAGATAAACAGTCTGTTTAGGACTTCCAGTGAACTATCAGTCGTTACGGTAGAGGAGCAGCGTTATTATGAATTCAGTAACGCCCTCAGCGATAATGATGTCCTTACCCTTGTCAATGTGTCTTTGCCGGATCATTCCAAGAATCCACCGCTTTTAATCAATGCAAGCATGCCATTAATGCTTAGCTTAATCGACCGCATGCTGGGGGGCTTGGGGAAGGAAACCAGTGTTGGCTTGTCTTATTCCTATACGGAAATAGAGATGGCTTTATACCGCAGAGTGATCCAATATGTGATAGCGCCATTAAAGGATTCCTGGTCAAGTTATATTAATCTTAATTTTGAACTGGAGAGGTTGGAAGAAAACCCCAGCATGTTCCAGGAAATCGGTGTGGATGAAACTATAGTAATCGTCGTCATTGATGTGGAAATGGAAGGATGCTCTGGGAGACTAAGTCTCTGTATCCCAGGAAATCTCCTGATAAACATATTCAGTATTATAGACAAGCGAAGAGCCAGTGCTATGGGAGATGAAGAAAATAGTCAGGATACAAAACTTGAAATCCTAAACAACATCAGGGCCACTGACTTAATGGTTCGTGCTAAGGTAGGAGAGTCTGTCATTACTCTGGATGATGTTTATAATCTTCATATAGGAGATGTTATCAACTTAGGTACACCTAAGGAATCCGACATTAAGCTGTATGTGGAAGACCAGCCATGGTTTAAGGGACAGCTAGGTGTTCACAAAAGGAATACAGCGGTTCGGATTGATGGTCTTGTAGAAGAAGGAAATTACCAGGCTGGTGAAAACTGAGTCAGGGATTATATAAAGAATTAAGGATAATAAAGGAGATGCAAAAAAATGGCTAAAATATTATTGGTAGATGATGCGGCATTTATGAGAATGATGATTAAGGATACGTTATCTAAAAACGGATATACCGATTTATACGAGGCGTCTGACGGAGCTCAGGCTGTGCAGATGTTTTCTGAAATTACTCCGGATCTTGTAATTATGGACATAACAATGCCTAATATGGATGGATTGGAAGCTTTAAAATTGATAAAGTCAAAATCTCCAGATGCAGCGGTTGTAATGTGCTCTGCCATGGGACAGGAGAGCATGGTAATCGAAGCGATCAAATCAGGTGCTAAAGATTTTATTGTAAAGCCCTTTAAACCGGACAGAATTCTTAAAACTGTCACAGGCATTATTGGTTAGTTTTACCGTAGAGGAGGGGTCAAATGTCATTTTTAAGTTCCATGAACATTAGTGCGTCAGCAATGACCGCCCAGCGACTTCGACTGGATATTGCATCGGAGAACATTGCTAATATTGATACGACAAGGACGGAAGCAGGCGGGCCATACCAGAGAAAAATGGTGGTACTTGAATCCAGGAATGAAAATAACTTCCGAAGAATTATGATGAATGCAGCCGGCATAAGCAGGCAGCAGAGCACAGGTGGCGTCAAAGTTTCACAGATAGTGCAAGACACCAGTCCCTTTAAGTCCGTTTACAATCCGGAACATCCAGATGCGGATGAAAATGGCTATGTGCAGATGCCTAATGTGGATTTGCTAAAAGAAACAGTAGACAGTATGTCTGCATACCGGTCCTATGAGGCCAACATAACAGCATTTAATGCCATAAAGATGATGGCCTCCAAGGCATTGGAAATTGGAAAGTAAAGCGTGACTTGGCATAGAGGGCTAATGAGTATAAAGGGAGAAAAGTTGTATGGATTCAAAGAATTTTAGCGCATTTGAAATTGATGCCATAGGTGAAATACTGAATATAAGCCTTGGTGCCTCGGCCACTGCAGTATCTACCATGCTCAATGCCAGAGTTGATATTACCACGCCCGTGGTAAAGGTATTGTCAAAGGAAGAATTTGAAATTTCTAACTTAGAGCCGGCAGTAGGGGTGGAGATTACATATATTGCAGGACTTAGCGGAAGCAACATTATGCTTTTAAAGAGGCATGATGTAAAAGTGATTGTTGACATGCTCATGGGCATGGAAACGCCGGAGGAAGAATTTGAATTAAATGATCTGAACATCAGCGCCATTTGTGAAGTTATGAATCAGATGATGGGGGCTTCTGCGACGGCACTGTCTGAGTTTTTAGGCAAGGTTGTTAATATTTCGACCCCCAGTTCTTTTGAGATCGGTGATGTAAATGATTTCAAAGAAAAATATTATGACAATGATGATTACATGGTTGTGGTCGGATTTACTTTAAAAATTGCGGACCAGTTGGAAAGTGAATTTATTAATGTAATGACTCCCGATCTTGCAAAAGAACTGGTTAGAGGATTTTTACCCCAGGAAATGCTGGAACCGATTCCGGAGCCTGAACCAATTCCGGAACCTGTGCAAATTCCGGAACCAGTGCAAATTCCGGAACCAGTCATAGAGACAAGAACGGAACTAAGTGAACCGGCTTCAGGCGGAATCTTATCTCAAGAAGAGATTGAAAAAATGTTGTCAGGCAGCTTTTTAGGTGAGGAACCTATGAATGCTGAACAGCCTGCCGATAGAGAGATGGCTGGGGGAAGTCAGGAAATACCGCAGATGACAGGAGATAATCAGATGGCAGTACAGCAGATGATGGATCAAATACAGACGCAGCAGCAGATGATGAGTCAAATGCAGCAGATGATATCACAGCTCCAAAGCGAACAGCAAAACATGAAAAAAACAGGGTCTCCGGAGCCTAAGACCATAAATGTGAAACCTATTCCTCAAAATAGCTTAAAAGACGGAGACATTCGCTATGAGGAGCAGGAGGAAAACCGGGAACTGATTATGGGAGTGCCCCTTGAGGTTTCTGTTGAAATTGGCAGAACCAGAAAGTTGGTAAAGGAGATTCTTGAATTTACCAAAGGGTCCCTTGTTATCCTTGACAAGCTGGCGGGAGAGCAGGTTGATTTATATGTAAATGGCCGCTGCATTGCAAAAGGCGATGTGGTAGTTGTAGATGACAATTTTGGCATCCGTATTACAGAGATTACTAAAAAAAGCGGAGAATAGAGAGGAAGTGGCTGTATTTGAATAGCGTGATTAGTTTGTTTTCTGCGCTGCTCCTTACCGTTGTAATTCTGTATTTGAGTTATGTATTTACCAGAAGCCTTGGAAAAGGAGTCGGGCTGAGACGGGGAGGGACCTGTATGCAGATGTTGGACAGGCTTCCCCTGGGGCAGGATAAAGCAGTGGCGATCGTACGTGTAGGAAATCACTATTATCTTATCGGCATTGCTTCTTCTCAGATAACCCTTCTTTCTGAACTTTCGGAGGAGGACATTCCAGAGGGTGTTTCTACCCAGACCCAATTGACAGGTGCAGAAGGGTATGAAAGCTTTAAGAAATTATTGAAAAAATATACAGATAGACACAGGGATGATGTGTAAGGAGGAACCATGAATACAGATGCCTTGATTAATATTAATGGCGGCCGGGTGCCGACTCTGGAGCTTTTCCTCATACTGACCATCATTTCCCTGCTGCCCTCCATTTTGGTGATGATGACTTCTTTTACAAGGATCATCATTGTCTTATCTTTTACCAGAAATGCATTGGGAGTTCAGCAGAGCCCTCCCAATATGGTGTTGGTTGGAATTGCATTATTTCTAACACTGTTCATTATGGATCCGGTGATAATGGATGTGAATACCAATGCATACCAACCTTACGTCAGGGAGGAGATAAACCAGCAGGAGGCACTTAACAGGGCGACGGTTCCCATGAAACGTTTTATGCTCAAACAGACGAAGACGGACACATTGAATCTGTTTATAGATATGTCCAAAACTGAAAAGCCGGAGAACATTGAGGAACTTCCTATGACAGTAGTGATTCCGTCTTTTATGACCTCAGAATTAGAGCGGGCCTTTACGGCGGGATTTATGATTTATCTTCCGTTTTTACTGGTTGATATCATTGTGTCCAGTACCTTGATGTCCATGGGTATGGTCATGCTGCCGCCGGCTATGATTTCCCTTCCATTTAAATTACTGCTGTTTGTAACAGTTAATGGCTGGGAGTTGCTGTTTTCTAATTTGGTTAACAGCTTCCATTACTGACAGGATTTAGGAGGCAAAATATGACGGATGTAGCAGTGAACAGCTTAATGTATGAGTTGTTCGGATTGGTGGTTAAGATGGCTGGTCCCGTGCTGATCGTCAGCATGGTCATCGGCATCATTATTTCCATTATACAGGCGGCAACCCAGATCCATGAACAAACCATTACCTTTGTTCCAAAGCTGATTGTTATTGGCCTGATGCTTTTGATGATGGGGGATCATATGATGACCACTATCAGTGATTTTACTATCAATATTTTTAACACCATGCTCAGATGAGAGGGCAGATAAAGAAGAGGAAAGGAAGATTTAGATGCCGGAAATAGGACAGATGATGCTGTTTTCCCTTATTCTTATGAGAATGTCAGGCTTTATTCTTTTGAACCCTATTTGGGGCAGAAAAAATATTCCGGCACAGGTCAAGGGCGGCATGATCATGGTATTTGCGCTGCTTATTTATTCTTTTTCCTCGGCCCAGGTGCCCGAGCCTGTGAATTCCATTGAATTTGCAGTGCTTCTGTTAAAAGAATTTGCCGTTGGGTTTGCCATTGGCTTTGTAATAGAATTATTTCTTATGGTCATT
Source organism: Lacrimispora sphenoides (assembly GCF_900105215.1). Classification (NCBI taxonomy): domain Bacteria; kingdom Bacillati; phylum Bacillota; class Clostridia; order Lachnospirales; family Lachnospiraceae; genus Lacrimispora; species Lacrimispora sphenoides. Next base: position 2,444,451 of record NZ_FOIP01000001.1, read on the forward strand.
ACTTTTGCGGGGACAATTATGGATTTTCAGATGGGATTGTCCATGGCAATGATCTATGACCCCCAGACCAACGCTCAGATCGCTCTAACGGGAACGCTTTATCAGGCGTATTTTATTCTATTGTTCTTTGCGGTGGATGGCCATCTGGCACTGTTTCGGCTTCTTATAAAGTCAGCAGAAATAGTTCCTTACGGTCAGGTCGCATTGGGAAGCCGTGCTGCGTGGGCAATGGCAGAAATTTTTATTCAATGTATCACGATGGCTGTTAAGTTTGCATTTCCTTTAATTGCCATTGAATTTTTAACGGAAATTGCAGTCGGGGTTTTAATGAAAGTAATTCCTCAGATTAATGTGTTTATTGTGAACATACAGGCTAAGATCGCAATTGGTTTCATCATGCTGATTTTTCTGTTTTCTCCTATGACGGATTATGTAAGCGGTGTGATAAGCCAAATGCTTTTAACGGTTCAAGATATAATCAGACTCTTATAAATGCAAAGGATGTGATGAACGGCAATGCAGGATCCTTCAAAAACCGAAAAAGCCACACCGAAAAAACGGCGGGATGAACGAAAAAAGGGTCATGTTGCCATTAGTAAGGATGTGGTTATGATAGCTTCCCTTCTTGGGACCTTCGTGCTGCTGAAAATTTTATTTCCTTTCATGTACCGGACCATACGGGATTTTATGATAAAATATCTGAGCCTGGCCCCCGGGGTAGAGAATCTGTCTGATTATTCCGCCAGAATTTCAGTAGATACAGCGTGGGCGATTTTAAAAGCTGCTCTCCCCATTCTTTTGGCAGGAATCGCACTGTCTATACTTGGAACTGGGGTACAAACAAGATTTTTGTTTTCAAAAAGCAATTTAGCCCCAAAGTTTAGCAGACTTAATCCCATTCAGGGAATTAAAAATATGCTATCTCTAAAAAGCTTGATAGAGCTTTTGAAAAATTTGCTTAAGATTACCATACTGGGAATCATCTTATATCAAATCATAAAAGGAGATTTAACGCCTATAGCAAGAACCATTGATATGGACTTAAAAGATTCTTCTGTGTATGTGTTGAATGCCATTATGGATATGGTTCTCAGGGTTTGTCTTGTGTTCCTGGCTGTTGCCGGTTTTGACTTCTTTTATCAGCGGTGGGATTATGATCGTCAAATCAGAATGTCAAAACAGGAATTAAAAGAGGAATTCAAGCAGACGGAAGGTAATCCTGAGATTAAGGGGCGTATCCGCAGCCTTCAAAGAGAAAGGTCCCGTTCGAGAATGATGCAGTCGATACCGGAAGCGGACGTAATCATACGTAACCCCACCCATTATGCGGTGGCACTTCGTTATGACATAGAGAAGGATAATGCTCCCGTTTTGTTGGCAAAGGGCCAGGATGAACTTGCCTTGAGGATTGTGGCCAAGGGCGAGGAACATGGGGTGTATGTAATTGAAAATAAGCCTTTGGCAAGAGGTATTTATGCCGCTACCCAGGTGGGGGCTGAGATTCCTTCGGAATACTACGGTATGGTGGCTGAAATTCTGGTGTATGTATACCGCATGAATAATAAGATCATAGAATAAAGAAAAACAGCAGAGAAACTGAAAGAAATGGTGTAAAAGAATGAAGACTTTACTGAAAAATTCTGTAGTAGTATTTGTAATTATGATCGTACTTCTATTGATTATTCCATTACCTCCGTTTTTTGTGGATGTAATGATTATAATAAATATTTCCCTTTCCATGATTATCTTACTGATAACCATGAACATAAAAGAACCTTTGGAATTTTCTATTTTCCCAGCCCTGCTATTGGTGACCACTTTGTTGCGTCTTGGGCTGAATGTGTCTTCAACGAGAAATATTTTGTCAAATCAGGGGTCTTCGGGTCAGGTGATCAAAGCCTTCGGTGATTTCGTATTACAGGGAAATGTTGTTGTCGGATTTATCATATTCCTTATTATCGTTCTGGTAAACTTCCTGGTTATTACAAAAGGAACGGAACGTGTATCGGAAGTTGCGGCCAGATTTACCTTAGACGCTATGCCTGGTAAGCAGATGGCCATTGACGCGGATTTAAGTTCTGGTTTAATCAATGAGCAGGAAGCAAAACTGAGACGGTATAAGGTTCAGAAAGAAGCAGATTTCTACGGAGCCATGGATGGTGCGACTAAGTTTGTTAAGGGAGATGCCATCATGTCCCTGATCACCACTGCCATTAACTTTATTGGCGGTGCCATTATCGGAATGGTGCAGTCAAATCTGGATTTTGGCCAGGTAATGTCTATTTATACCATTGCTACGGTCGGTGATGGACTTGTTTCCCAGGTTCCTGCCCTTTTGATTGCTACGGCCACCGGTATGGTAGTAACCAGAGCAGTATCAGAAGGCAGTTTAAATGACGACGTATCAAGCCAGTTTATGGCCCAGCCAAGGGCTATTATGCTCACTGGTTTTGTCATGATCGTATTAATGCTGGTGCCTGGAATGCCTAAGATCCAGTTGGCAATCATGGCAGCGGTGCTTATTATAGCCGGTTATCGGTTAGGACATAAGGTTCGTCAGTCGGCCTCTAGTCTTCAGGAAATGGCGGCAGCCGCATCTATGCCTGAACAGGCGGCGCAGACGGCAGCCGATGAAGAGTCTTACTACCGGGATGTGAACAATGTTTATGCCCTTATTAACGTAGAACCTATTGAAATGGAATTTGGCTATAGTCTGATTCCGCTGATCGACGAGAGCAGCGGCGGGAAGATGATCAACCGAATTGTTATTTTCAGAAGACAGTATGCTCAGGATATGGGACTTGTTATCCCTTCTGTCAGGCTCAGAGATAGTTCCAGTTTAAATACCAATCAGTATGTCATAAAGATCAGGGGCGAAGAAGTATCCAGGGGAGAGATTCTGGTAGATTATTATCTGGCATTGGAACCACCTGCTGTTTCCGGTGAAGTAGATGGAATAGAAACGGTGGAGCCGGCTTATGGAATTCCCAGTAAATGGATCAGACCTGAAAATAAGGAAATGGCTGAAATTTATGGCTATACCGTAATTGATCCACTTTCTGTTATGCTGACTCATTTGTCTGAAACCATCAGACAGCACGCTTATGAGCTTTTAGGACGGCAGGAAGTAATGCAGTTACTGGATAATGTGAAGAAGCACTCTCCGGAGCTTGTGGACGAGCTGTTCCCAAGTCAGTTTACATATGGCGGTATTCAGAAAATCCTCATTAACCTTTTGAAGGAAGGGGTTCCAGTCAAAGACATGGAAACGATACTGGCAACGATAGCAGATTCTCTTCCGACCACCAGGGATATGGATGTGATTACAGAGAACATCAGAATTGCTCTAAAGAGGACCATAACCAGAATGTTCTGCGAAGGAGGACAGATGAAGGTAGTAACCCTGGATGCAGAGCTGGAGAAAAATATTATAGGCAGTATGGCAAAAGGAGAACAGGGCATCTATCTGGCCCTCAGCCCGGATGTGATGCAGTCTGTGATTGGACAAATGGGAGAACAGATGAAGAAGTTCACGGATCTGGAGCAGAAGCCGGTGATTCTTACAAGCCAGGTTGTAAGGCTCTATTTCTACCGATTGATCGAGCAGTTTTATCCCAATGCATATGTCCTTTCCTTTAATGAGATTGCAAATAATATTCAGATTCAGGCAATCGGGAATATTACCCTTTGACCGGATTTTGTTACAGAAAGGCAGTGTTAGTCGGAATGGAACAGGATTTTAGCCAATATACCAATGAAGATTTATTAATTAAATACAAGCGAACAAAAGACATCAAGGTCAAGCATGAACTTGTGATGCGGTATATAAATATGGTCAGGAACATATCACTCCAAATGCGAGACGTATATTTAAGCTTTGCACAGGTGGAGGATATTGTCAATGAAGGCGTATTAACGATAATGAACGGAATCGAAAAGTTTGATCCGGAATTAAATGTAAAGTTTGAAACTTATATTTCCAAGCGGATTCGCGGAATGGTTATTGATATGGCCAGAAAGCAGGACTGGATTCCCAGAAGCGTAAGAAAAAATGCTAAGGTCATGGACAATGCGGTCGTAGAATTGTGTAACCGTCTGGGACGTTTTCCAACTTCAAAGGAAACAGCGGATTATATGGACGTCACCATGGAAAAATACCAGGAGACTCTAGGCAAGACAAATGTTTACAGCATCATTTCCCTGGACATGGTTCTGGAGGCAGGAAGTGAAGATAAAAAGTCAATGCAGCTTCCGTCTATGAACGAACATGATCAGCCAGAGAATCATTATCTCCAGAAGGAATTTAAAGAAACTTTGGTTTCCGCTATAAATGATTTAAAAGAAAATGAACAAAAGGTTATCTCATTGTACTATATGGACGAATTAAATATGAGGGAGATTGCACAGATCATGAAAGTCAGTGAACCAAGGATCTCCCAGATTCATTCCAATGCGCTTCAAAAGCTCAGAGTGAATCTGACTAATTTTATAAATGAGTAGTAGGAAGGGAGAAAATAAATGTTTCAAGGATTCTACAATCTGGCATCAGGAATGCTGTATCAGACCAGGAACTTAAATGTAATCGGAAATAATATGGTCAATAGTGCAACACCGGGGTTTAAGCCTGACCGCATGGTCAGCACCACGTTTCGGGATGAAATGCTTTACCGGAGCGGAAATCGTGACAAAAGCAATCCTGTTCAGATTGGGTCCGTATCAATGATACGTGCTTCCAGGAGTACAGTGACCAGCCATAATCAGGGGGCTGTGGAGGAAACTGGAGGAAACCTGGATTTTGCTTTGACAAAACCAGGATTCTTTGCCATTCAGGATTCCGCAGGAAATCAGGTTTATACCAGAAACGGATCTTTTACGATTGATGAAGAAGGATACCTTACCTCACCTTCCCGGGGCAGGGTGCTTGGGGAAGATGGAACCCCCATTGAGCTTCCTTCAGACCATATTACAGTGGATCCGTTAGGTAATATTTACGAAATGCCCATAAAAGGACTGAAAAACGGAGAGGACGACGGGAATACAGAGGAACAGGAACCAGTTCTCTTAGGAAAAATCCGTGTTGTGGACTTTGATGATTACTCCCAGCTTGTAAAGGGAGATAACGGCGTCTTTACCACGGCAGCTGCCGGGAATGGGGTGGATGGAGGAGTCCAGTGGAAGTCACTGGAACGGTCCAATATTGACCCTATTGATGAGATGACTCAGATGATCACCAGCCAAAGGGCAACTCAAAGTGCTGCCCAGGTACTTCGGATATATGACCAGCTCATGGGCAAGGTATCCACTGAGATAGGCAGAGTATAAGGGGGGAATAGCAGATGAACCAGTCTTTTTATATTGGAGCTTTGGGAGCTTTAAATCAGCAGACAAAGCTTAATGTGGTATCCAATAATATTGCTAATGTAAATACAACAGGCTTTAAACCTCAATATAGTGTGTTTTCAGATCTGATTTATGCCCAGACAAGGAGTTCTCAGGGCGGCAGTGCGGCGCAGACGGGCAGCGGAACCAGGGTAGACCTTTTAAAGTCCGATATGACTGCTATGCCTTATAAGGAAACAGGACTTGAGAACGACCACGCCATAGAGGGAGAAGGCTTTTTCATGCTAAAGGACCCGGTTACAGGGACCATTACCTATTCCAGGGATGGACACTTTCAGCTTTCCATGATGGGAGACAATTATTATCTGGTGAATTCTTCAGGAAAGAGAGTCTTAAACATGGACCAGCAAGAAATTACCTATCCTGTCAAGCCGGCTGTTTATCCCGGATCAGAAGAGGAAATTGAGGAAGAGGAAGAAGAGCTGGAAGAAGATGAGCATGATCCAAAAGCCATAGGTGTGTATACCTTCGCAAGAAGAGACGGAATTTCCGATATAGGAAATAATGAATACACTGTAACAGATAAAAACGGAGCTCCCATTCTGCTTGAAAATGCAAAAGTGATAAAAGGTGCTGAGGAGGTGTCAGGCACGGACTTTGCCCAGGAAATGACAAGAATGATGGAGGCCCAGAGAGCTTATTCTTACTCTCTAAAAATGGTGCAGACTTCCGATGAGATTGAAACTACCATAAATACACTTCGGCAAAGTTGAGAATAGCCGGTAAGGAAGGAGGGTGATATCATGAAGATAACACGTTACGATGAAATGAGCGGATTAGGGCTGGACTTAATCCGGGAGATAGGCAGCATAGGCACAGGAAATTCAGCTACTGCACTGTCCTCCATGCTGGGAAAGACCGTGCGCATGACTCTTCCGGATGTACAGATTCTCGATTATAACGATGCCATTAAATTTTTGGGAGACCCGGAAGAAATTGTGGCGGCTATATTGGTTAAGATGTCTGGAGAGATCAACGGACTAATGCTGTTTGTCCTGAAACTGGATTTTATCAACCAGGTCTTATCCAGTCTTATGCAGGAGGAAATTGAAGACTATTACCAGTTAAATGTTTTGGAAACCTCAGCACTTGAAGAGGTGGGAAATATTATCATATCTTCTTACGTCAATGCCATTTCCTCCCTCAGTGACGTCTCCATTAGTTTGTCTGTTCCTGATACAGCGATAAATATGCTGGGCGGAATATTAAGCGTGCCAATGGTGGAGTTTGGCTATCAGACGGATAAAATGATGATGATCAGCGGTCAGTTTATCATAGGGGGCAAGGTGCTCCATAGTGATCTTCTTATGATGCCGGAGATTCAATCATTGAACTTTTTAATGGAAAAGCTGGGGATAATCAATGGATAAAAATCTGACGGTTGGAATCGCAGACATGAAGTTTGCCAGGCAGGAGGGAATTTTAATTACTTATGCCCTTGGTTCCTGTATTGGGATTAGTTTGTATGACCCAATGATTAAGCTGGGAGCTTTGGTACATATAATGCTTCCGGAGGTATTCGGTTCAGGTGATGGGAATATATTTAAGTACGCAGATACCGGACTGGCTGAAACGCTGCGCAAGATAGAGATCATGGGAGCGAGAAAGCCCAGATTGATTGCTAAGATTGCCGGAGGAGCAAAGATGTTTGAATTACAGGGAAACAGTACTCTTGGTAATATCGGCGCCCGTAATATTATCAGCGTGAAACAGATTCTTCGCTCAGAGGGGATCCGTCTTGTGGCTGAGGATGTGGGAGAAAACTACGCACGGACCATGACCTTTGATGTCAGTACGGGAGGAGTCAGAATAAGGACTTACGGTAGAGCGGAAATTGATTTGTAAACATTATGAACCGGAGGAATTATGCCGATATTTTATTAGGCAGATGTTTTTGCCGGATTATATTGAGATAAAGGAGAAGAAGTATGGCAGAAACAGAGATTTTGTTAGAGTCAGGTACCAATGAGATCGAAATAATGGAATTTACCATTTATGGTGAATTGTATGGCATCAACGTGGCAAAAGTACGTGAAATCATGATGTCAGATAAAGTAAAGCCCATTCCTCATGCTCACGCTTCTGTGGAGGGAATATTCAAGCCCAGAGATATCCTTCTCACTGTAATTGACCTTCCCCACTATCTGACAGGAAGCAAAACAGAGCAGCAGCCGAAAGATTTATTCATTATTACTAACTTTAACAAGCTGCATATTGCGTTCCGAGTTCACAGCGTAGTGGGAATAAGCCGCATTTCATGGAAGGATATACAGAAGCCGGACAATACCATCAGCCGGGGGGAGGAAGGAGTGGCAACAGGCATTGCCCAGTGCGGGAAGGATTTGGTTACAATCCTGGATTTCGAAAAAATCGTAGCGGAAATTGCCCCGGAAACAGGGATTCAGTTGAATGAGATTAACAAATTTGAAGACAGGGAAAAAAATGGAAGCCCCATTCTGATTGCAGAAGATTCCATATTGTTAACCAGGATGATAGAAGCTTCGCTTAGGAAGGCAGGCTACCATAACCTGACTTTTAAAAACAACGGACAGGAAGCATGGGACTACTTAAATCAGATTCGGAATGATTCGGACTTTGCTAATAAAATAAGCCTGATTATTACAGATATCGAAATGCCGGAAATGGATGGTCACCATCTGACAAAGCTGGTGAAGGATGATAAAGCGTTACAGCACATTCCGATTGTTATTTTTTCATCAATGATCAATCAGGAATTAATGATCAAAGGAAAGAAGCTGGGCGCAGATGAGCAGTTGTCCAAACCGGAAATCGGACATCTGGTTGAAGTGATTGACCATTTGCTTCAAAGGAGGTAAAACAATGGATAGATATGTCACCCGGCAGCCTATTAAGGCACTTAAGGAGGACAGGATCATTGGCTACGAGGTGCTGTTTCAAAAGGATTATGACGCCCTCTATAATAGTACCGATGTGGCGGCGGCAGATACCATAGCAGGTTTTCTTATGCAGAACACGGAAAGGATTTTCCAGGATAAACTTACGTTTGTAACATTTACTCCTTCTTTATTGTTCCGGAATATGCCGAAAATTTTTGATAAGGATAAATTAATTATTCAAATTGAAGATCATGTGATGATCCATCCCTTATCGCCCGCTATCATCAAAAGATACCGCACGGAAGGTTATATATTTGCAATCAATGATTTCCAGTTTTCTCCCAAGTACTTTACCATGCTGGATTATGTTACCTACATTAAAGTGGATATCAGCAATAAGCACGAAGGAAGAGAACGGGTTTCCTTAAATAATCTTATCAACACCATGAAAGGCTTTGATAAGAAATGTATCGCAACCGGTGTTAATACCAAAGAGGATTATGAGCTTGCCATGGAAGTCGGCGCCGACTATGCGGAAGGCAGTTATGTCGCGGAAGCTATGGCAAAGAAAGTAAAACGGATGGAATTCCTGGAAGGGAACTTCTTCCAGCTTGTTGTGGAAGTATCGAAAGATGAACCGGATATTGAACAGATCGAAAAGGTTATAAGCCATGACGCGGCATTAAGTTACGCTCTACTTAAAATTGTAAATTCTGCTTATTTTGCTCTGCGCAGACGAGTGTCTTCCATTCGCCAGGCTCTGGTTACCATGGGGATCAGTCAGTTAAAGCAATGGGTATACCTTTTAAGCTTTAACAATGATTTTGAAAGTGATGAGTCCCGTGAGGCCATGCTGAAGCTGTCCTTTCTTCGGGCTAATTACGCTATGGTCCTTTCTGACCATATCAAGGACCTGCCCATTATCCGATCAGAGGTTTATATGATGGGAATGTTCTCGACCTTGCAGTACATGATTGATGCGCCATTGGAAGAAATTCTTGAAGAAGTACCTGTGGCCCAGGAGATCAAGGATGCGCTGCTTAAGCAGGAAGGAATATGCGGATCGCTTTATAAACTCATTCTTAGCTATGAAAATGCAGACTGGAAAGCTGTAAAATCTCTATCAAATGAATTAGGTATCCCTTCTTCTCTTCTGGCACAAACCTACATGGATTGTGTAGAAACGGTAAATGAGATATGGGAAGGGGTTGTAAGCAACGCAGACCGGGAAACAGAGAACATAATAAAAGAAGCCCACACCTAATGGTGTGGGTTTTCTTTTACAGCAGAACAGGCTTTGGTCAATTCTACGACTACTTGCTGTGAAAATCGGGTGGAATAAAAGTTTAAAAGAGGAGAAGCGGTGGAATTATCTGCGACTATGTATTTGGGAGGCAGATGGGACAGTGCCAGGGCTGTGACATCTGCGGTGCATCGGTCACAGTTGCAAACATCGAATTTATCCATGTATTCTGATACCGCATTCTTTACGATGTGTTCCATAACATTCAGATATTGAAATGATGGAATCGATATTTCCGGTGCATCGGGTTCTGTTTCCTGGACAAGGGAAGGAGTCTCCGGTTCAGGAGCATCTTCCATCCCTTCTGCTTCCTCTAACTGCTCCCTGATCAATTCTGCCACCGGGTCGGGGGCTGAAGAAGACATGTCTATAATGGAAATAGGAGTTGGAGGAGAAGGTGGCTGATTTGAATCCGTAAGTTCCCTGATTTTTTCCGTGGAATCAGAGGTTTGCCGGGCTGCAAGATTTTCTCTGGCAGCCTCTTCTTTAGAGGATTCAGCCTCTTCTCCTGCTAACAGATTCATTACATGAGCTGTTTTACTGCTTTTTCTGGCCATAATTAAAACTCCCTTCAGGTAATTAATTTTTACGTTGTTTAATCAATTCCAGAACCTCGGAAATCAATTCCTTGTAGTCCTGGGCCGGATTGGATCTTGGAGCATAATCCAGAAGATTTTCTCCCTGGGCAGGAGCTTCCGCTACGCAGACACTGGATCGAATATGGGTATTAAATACCGTAGAGTTGATCTGCAGTGCGATTTTCTGTGCCATTTCCTTTACTTCTTTGGAAAGGAGGGTTCTGGGATTATATTTGTTAAGCAATATTCCAAGGACCACCAGATCCGGATTGACGGAAGAGCGGACGGTGTTGATGGTATCTTTAATCTGGGAGACACCCAAAAGGCTTAGAATTTCCGGAACCATGGGGATGATCAGATAGTCAGCAGCCGCATAAGCATTTACAGTGAGAATATTTAATGCAGGGGGAGTATCGATAATTATGTAATCATAATATCCGGTTACAGTAGAGAGAATATTTTTAAGAATACATTCCCGTTGCTTTCCTGTAAACTCCAGTTCAGCTCCGCTTAACAGGATATTGGAGGCGATTACATCGCAGCGCTTTGTAGACTGGATGGCCTCCTGCAGGGAAGCGGTCCCTTTTAACACTTCGTAGATGGTTGCGCCGGATTCGATCTGCAGACCAAGGCTGAAGCCTAAGTTGCCCTGAGGGTCTAGATCCACCGCCAAAACTCTTTTATTATTCATGGCAAGACCGCAGGCAAGAGCACAGGAAGTGGTTGTTTTGCCTACGCCGCCTTTTTGATTTGTAATTGCAATGACTGTTGACAACTTCTATTCCTCCAATCGTAAATTGAAATAAAACTATTATCTTTAGTATACAATATGTCGATAAATAAGTATAGTAAAAACAATAAAAAAGCTGTATTTTAGAGAATCATGAAGATATGTGTCGTTTAGAAAGGAGCTTCAATATGGCATCAGTATACAATAATGTGGCTAGTAATAGTTTATCTTCTTCTGTTCGTGGCTATGGCGGCCTTGCAAGCGGCTTAGACCGTGACAATCTGATTAAAGGAATGACCGCCGCCACAAGAGCGAAGATTGCAAAGCAGGAAAAGAGCAAACAGACCCTGCTGTGGAAACAGGATGCTTACCGCTCCATCAGTTCCAAGCTGGTTGAGTTTTCAAGAAAATATACTTCCTATTCCTATTCAAGTACCAATCTTTCAAGTCCTGCTTTTTGGGCATCGAACAACGTTACGGCAATAGGGGCAAACAGCAAGTATGTACAGGTTTCAGGAAGTTCTTCTGTTGCAGATTCCATTTCCATTGTAGGAGTGAAACAGCTTGCCCAGAAAGCCTCTGTAATTTCCAGTGATAGGATTTCTGATGGAGCACTGGAAACTGGAATGATTGATTTAAATGAAAACAAAATGATGAGTACTCTGGAGGGGCAGTCTTTAACCTTCCAGTATGGTAACAAAACTTTTTCTGTTTCTTTAAAAAGTGGTGTGGATAAGAATGGCGATCCATACGATTATTCCACTGAAGCCAGTACGGTAGACGCTATCAATAGGTCTCTGAAAGAGGTTGCCATTGGGGACGGCAAGACTTTGGCAGATGTTTTGAAAGTAAGCGGTGAAGTAGATACTGCAACAAATTCTTTTAAACTGGATTTTAAGTCAATTGATCCTGATAAAAATGAAATCCGCCTCGCAGGAGGAAGTAAAGGAGCAATGGAAGCCCTTGGTATCAGTGACAGCAATGTGTGGTCGCAGCTGGTAAAGGATGGTAAGACAGTGATTGGTGAGGCCGGAATGTCGGCAGAATTAAAGGGGATGGATCAAACTCTTTATAAAGATAAGTCCTTTGAAGAGCTGGTAAATGGGAAAAGCATGAGCTTTACTTATAATGGGGTTACGAAATCTATAGACCTTTCCAGCCAAAGCAGTATGAAGGAGCTAGCGGAAGACATCAAGACTAAACTGGAAAAAGAATTTGGAAAGGGACGGATTAATGTGACGGTAGTTCCGGATCCGAATGACCCGACGAATGCTAAAAAGGGAACGCTTAAGTTTGAAACAGTGAAGCCTGAAGGAGGGTCTGATGACTCCTCCAGTTTAATGATCGCCTATGGCGATGCAGAGGTAAGAGCAGCCTTACAAGTGGCAAACGGGGACTCAAACCGCCTGAATTTGGATGCAGCGATCGGAAAATCCGGCTTAAGCACTATTGATCCGGTACCGGGAGATTTAAATACTCCGCTGAAAATTGTAATCAATGGAGTAGATATTAATAAAGATGGAAGCCTTAATTATAAAAGTACCTTGAATCAAATCATGGAAAAAATCAACTCCTCCGATGCTGGCGTGACAATGAGCTATATGAGAGATGCTGACAAATTTTCCATCGTAGCGAAAGAAGACGGAGCATCGGGAGGAATTGAATTTGATCTTGCGGGTACGGATAATGAAAAGCTGTTTGGAGCCATAGCAAAGCCCGTCACAAATCCTGATGCCAGCCAATCTGCTGCGAAGTATTCCGGTAAGGATGCCGTAGTATTAGTCAAATATGCCGGCTCATCGGATCCGGTCGAATTGACCAGAGGTAGTAACACCTTTGATCTGAATGGGTTAAATGTCACCGTAAGCGGAACCTTCAATGAGTCAGGAACGGGAGGGGCAGATCAGGCTGTCACCTTTAACGCTAAAACAGATTCCGATAAGATTACAAAAGCAGTTTCCGAGATGATTAAGGATTACAATGATATCATCAAGCTGGTTAACGATCAGATTTCCACAAAACCAAACCGCAAATATGAACCATTGACTGATGAGCAGAAGGCGGAGATGTCGGAAAAACAGATTGAGCAATGGGAAGAAAAGGCCAAGGAAGGCCTGTTGTTTAATGATCCTGACTTAAGAGGTCTGTCTGACAGTATGCGCTTTATCTTTGAAGGTGGCTCTGAAAAGAAAGCCCTTCTGGAGTCTTATGGAATTTCCACAAGCAATAAATACCAAGAGAACGGAGCTTTGGTATTTGACGAGGTAAAGTTCCGGGCAGCCCTTGAGAAGTCTGGAGAAGACTTACAGAAGCTGTTCACCGATGGTGCGGATACTCTTACTGGAGATAAGGGCGGCGTTATGACCCGTTTAACTGCAATTACAGATAAATACGCTTCTGAAACAGGTGCCACAAAGGGTATCCTGATTGAAAAAGCAGGTTCCTCCTATGCTCCTGTCAGCATTCTCAACAATTATATCAAGAAGTCCGTGGACAGAATTGATGATTATATCGAGCGTCTCCAGTCTCAGCTTAAGTCGGAGACAGACCGCTATATTAAGCAGTTTACCTCTCTGGAAACATTGATTTCTCAAATGAACTCCCAAAGCAGCTGGCTGCAGAGTTCATTCGGCGGTCAATAAAGAATGGCGGTGTAGAACATGAATGCCTATGGTTATCAGAATTACAAAACGCAGGCGGTAAATACCATGACTCCTGGAGAGATGCTTGGTCTCCTGTATGATGAGTTATTAAAGCGTCTGACTAGAGCGGAGCTTGCCCTGGAGAAAAAGGATTATGTGCTTTTTGACCAATCCATGCAGCGTTCCGTTGAAATTGTTAATTATTTAAAAAATACTTTGAATCATAAATATGAAATAAGCTCCGAGCTGAAACGGTTGTATGATTTCTTTCTTTATGAGTTCAGCCGGATTAGCGCGGGAAGAAATCCAAAGGTGATTGAAGAAGTCAGACCCTTGATAGTAGAATTGAGAGATGCCTTCAAAGAAGCGCAGAAGTTAAGCAGTTAAAAAGTGGTGCCGGAGGGAAGATTTTCTCTCCGGCTATTTAATATTCATTTATGAGAATGAGGGAGGATGCACATGGAAGAATCCATTCTGTTTGAAATTCTTAAAGAGATGCAGAAAAAATATACGTTTATTGTCGAAATTGAGCGCATTACCCGGGAGATGGGAGATGCCCTATCTCGAAATGACAGGGAATCGGTTCAACTACTATTGGGTATGCGCCAGGATGAAATGAACAAAGCAGATGTATGTACCAGGAACGTAGATTGCCTCGTATCCGCCCTATCACCGGAAGACGGCAGTCAGGTTAGAGAATGGCTTAACTGCGATGGAGGCAGGAATCCTGACAGTCCTATTGCAGGGATGTTGGTGGAGAAGAGAAAGAGCATTCAGCTGGCGCTGAAACGGACCATTGAGGCGGATCGCTACATAAGCATGCGGTTATCAGGAAAGGACTCTTTCTATCAATAAAGACCGTGGAAGTACGATTCGTTAATTCGGAGGGCCGATCATCCAAAGAGGCCCTCCATTTGAAGCATGATAGTTTAATTCTTTCAATATAAGTGCGGGATCCCAGTCTAATAGACAATTATTGTATTGATTGGCATCAGCAATTTTTATCTGACCCTCTACTGTAAAGCGGGTAAGAATAATAAAATGCCCATTCTGGGTAAAATGCCCTTTCTTCATAAGGGCTACAATCACATGTCCGGAATTTAATGCATTCTCCAGCCCCTGGACCGTATAATCCTTAACTGGCGTGGCATTTAGGCCATAAGCCAGGGCGCTGTCTAAAATCAGACGGTGAAAAGAACCCTGGCCTGGTGCCCAGGATTTATTTGCTGCCGCCCACGCAGCCATATCAGGAGGAAGCACCTGATTACCGGTAAGGCTTGTGACAACCATAGCCATAACGGTAGGGCCGCAGCCATAGGTGGAAAGAGGATCCTTTCCCCCATATAGAAAGCCGCCCCACCTCGCATCATTCTGGTTATAGTAGGTAAGAGGGCCGCATACGCTGTCCAGCATAAGGTCATACCTTCCCTCTTGGGGAAAATCAGCTGCAGCCGGTTCAAGGCTTTCATTTTGAGAATAGTCTGAAACAACTTCTGTTCCACTTCCTGCTGGGATTGGCTGATCGAAGGAAGGAGAGGCCATAAAAGGTATAACAGTCATAAACAGAGTTCGAAACAGGATATATTGGATGGTATTCAACACATTCACCTTTTCTTTAGTAATATTATTCATTTCTATTTTATTTATCGAACTACTGTCTGATAAAGTTAAGATTGCTTCAAAAAAACCGATATATAATATAAGAGGTATTATTTTACAGCGGTAAATGATAGGCCGTCTGCAGGAAACCGTATATTGATTAAAGGTGGAATCGTGAATGAGTAAAGGATACGAAGAACGGTATTTAATAACACTGCTGTCATCTGTGATGAACCAGAAGGAATCGCCGGCACCGCTGAGGAATTTAAATTGGGATAAGATGTTTCGGCTTGCTGATTATCATCGTGTGGCTCATGTTGTATATTACGGAATTATGGGATTAGATGAAGAGATACCTCAGTCTATCCGTCAGCGATTTTTTGGGAAATATTTAGAATCCGTTCATCGGGTTGAACGTTTGCGTTCAACAGAAAAGCAGGTACAAGCTCTTCTGGAAAGGAACGGGATTAACTGCTTTTTTTTAAACTATTCTGATTTTGTTAAATGCTATCCCATTGAAGAAATGTGCTGCAGGGAATTTATAGAGATTGGTACGGAAAAGAAGTATGCCCAGACTATCAGAACACTTCTCTGGGAAGCGGATTTTGAAGAGCGATATACAGAAATTCGAGGGGAGCTGTACTATCGAGTTCCAGGGAACAAAGTTTTGTGCTTCAACCAAACCATGTTTTTCAGCAGGTTAATGCAAAAGTTTTATATCAATCTACTTCATTCTTTGCCAAATAAAAAGAGTATGAATTATATTCGGGAGATGAATGCCAGTGAGATATATTTATTCCTCATGTGCAGGCTAACAGATTCTTATGCCAGAGGGGATATTAGCTTAAGCCAGATTATTGATTTTTGGGTATTTTATAAAAACCAAGGGGAATTCTTTTCTTGGCCATATATTTACGAACGTTTAAAGGAGCTTAAAATAGAAGAATTTGCGGAACGTCTGGAATATCTCATCCTCCGCTGGTTTGGCACTGGGGCGGGAATTGAAAATGTGGAAATATATGATGCCATGGAATCCTACATCTTCAGCAAAGGTACAGAAGGGCGTGAAATCAGTTCCCAGTTCCTGCCTTTGATCAAAACAGTTGCCGACTGTTATTCCAGAGACAGGAAAAGAGAAGAACTCCTAAGGCTGGTAGCTTGGCTTTTTCCAGACCGAGAGTATATGGAGACTATATATCCTGCATTGGAGAACTTCAGCATACTTCTTCCCTATTTTTGGCTTATCCGTCTTGTAAGATATTTCGTAAGGATGATTGGAAGCAAAATTGGAGAGAAGTTCCGGATCTCGAAAAAGACAGTTTTTCTGCATATGTGGAAAAGATATCAGAAAGTAAATACGAAAGAAAAAATAGAAGCGGAAGAAGATACAAAAGAAGAAGATACAAAAGAAGAAGATACAAAAGAAGAAGATACAAAAGAAAAAACAGCGGAAATACCTAAATAAAATCAGGTATTTCCGCTGTTTTTTGACTGACTCATCAAGTCCTTGATTTTAGAAATAGAGTCTTCGTTTAGGCTGGAGGAAGCGGCCTCCTGATTAGCTGAGGCAGCCTCCAATAGCTCTGTTCGAAGAATTGAAATTTCTTTTGGTGCATCAATAGCTAACTTAACCCAATCATTTCCAATTTCAACAATTGAAACAGTTATATTGTCACCAATTGTAAGGGACTGATTATTTTTTCTTTGAAGAATCAGCATACGACTCCCCCTTTTTTATAAAATCCTTAAGTGGATGACGGAAGCGGTAAAGAGGATTGTCCAAAATTACCTGTCTGCCTTCCCGGGTTTCCGTATTTACCGCAATAGGAGCCTTTAAGTTTACCGTACTGCTCTCCATTGGATCATGGATTACGCTGATAACATAATAAGAAATCTTATCCTCGCCGTCAGAAACTTTTAGAAGTTTTTGATCCTCTTGGGATAATTCCGGTTCGTATTTTTCATAAAACTGGAATGGATTCATAAGAATAAAGGAAACGCTTAAATCATCTATAGACTGCAGACAGATCAACGCATCGCTATTCTCCTGAAAGGCCAGAGGAACATAATTTTTCAAGTCGGCAAAACCAAACAATCCATCAGAAAAATGTATGAATTCTTTTTCTGAGCAAGAAATCTTGCCAAAATATTGTGTACTAATTTCCATAAATACCTCCAGAGTACAGGATTAAGCGATAAGATCTACCGAAGTATGCTCGAATAAATCGGCTGCGCTAGGCGGAACATAAAGAGGCTTTCCAATATATTCAATATTCACATCAGGCATTTGGGTGATAGACAGCTCAACGTTTCCGGGTATAAATTCAAATTGTCCATTTGCTATTTTTATGTCAAAACTCATTCTATCCATTTCGTATTGCATAGAAAAGTCAGGTTCGGACCATTCAATATTAGGCCCTGTATTAGGAAGGAATTGTAATCCGAATTCTCCTGTAGGCATTTGGGCACGCTGACTGAATATTAAGTCAAGGGGATTTGAGATGTTAGGGTCTAACAATATAGCACCTTCTTCTGCGTATGCAGCAGTAGCCTCCATGGCGGCTGATTTACCCATGGCAGCAGATTGCCGCACACTTTCCATTGTAGTGGGACAGACTGAATTACGTGCATCGAACGTATCCAGATACAATTTAGTAGGGCGGTTTTTTACAGTCAGGCCGCCCTTGTTTCTGTCGGTTATCAGGTCAGACTTAGAACTGGAATATTCCAATTTTGCTCTCTGAATTTTCAGTTCGTATTTAATCGGTATGGTCGTAATTCTAAGCAATGGTTCCATTATATCACACCTCCATCAACTTTACTTCATGAAATCAATAAAAGATGGAGATAAGATGCTTGTTCCTACCTTTAGGGCTGCATTGTATGCATACTGATTCCACATATAATCGGTAATAGCATCAGCAGGGTCTATTCCTTCCACCTTTAACATTTGTTCCTGTAGAGAAATATCGTTATTTTCAAGACGGTCTTTTGTAGTAGTTAAAAACTCAGATTTAACACCCAGATTCGTGACTTCATTTAATACGTTGGTTCCTAAGTCTTTGAACTTGTTTGCAAGTTTTCCATAAGCGTCTGCATCAAAGTTACCTTCCTCCAGGGCATCAGCCAACTGGCCGGCTAAAACAATGACATTATTGCTCACACCAGCTGCATCTTGTCCGTATCCAATGGCCTTTATACCGGGAAGAGAAAGATTAAATGCGCTGGAAGGCACGACACGGTCAGCTCCATCGAGAGAAAGCCCCAGCCCTAAATCAACATAAAGGGTTTCTTTGGACAAATTTGCAAGAGTTTTATAATCTTGACTTCCGGGTTCGGCATTCACATCAATGCCCCGGTAAGTAAGGGTCTTTCCATCTTCAGAGAGCGTAAAGGGAGGATTCTTACCGTCTGCTCCGGCAAATAAAAATGTATCCTCATAGGTGGAATTAAGGCTTAAGACCATGGATTTTTGAAACTGACGGATTGCAGTTGCAAAGGTTTGCCGCGTTTCCGGTGTCTGCTTGTCACCGCTCATAGCCTGTAGGCTATAATCAGAACTAATTGTTTTTATAGCATTAGATACCTGCATGAGCGCATCTTCCTGTCCATCCTGACGGGACTGAACGTCCGATAGTGTGTTCAAATTATCCAGATTCTTGTAGTATTTGCGGTGAAGCTGAGATGCACGGGCTGCAGATGCAGGGTTCTCCGAGACGCTGTTAAAGTTTCGTTGAGTCATAACATGGTTTCTGGACGTATTTAAGTTAGCTATGGAAGCCGCAAGATTGCTTTTATAATTCCGTATAATCGCATTGGTTGAAATTCTCATTAGAAACCTCCTATCTTCCTACAATGCCTGTATTGTTTATTAATGTATTCAGTGCTTCGTCAAGGGTTGTCATAAGACGGGCGGCAGCTGAAAAGGATCTTTGGTACTGCATCAGACTAATGCCTTCCTCATCTAAAGAGACACCTGATACGGCATCCTTGCTGTCTGCAGTCTGCTGAAGCACAGATATGTGGTTATTAAGAATCGCTTTATTGGCAGAGCTGTCAATACCCTGGGTGTTTTCCAGATTAGAATAGCACTGGGAAAAGTTTCCGGTATAGTGGGTAATAAATCCGGTTTGAGCGACTCCGTTGGTGTCCATGTAGGTGTATTCATATTTGAAAACCCGTTCATCAGTCAGGGATTTCAGCATTTTTATAATGTTGTCATTGGCAGTGGAACCAGCATCCTCCTTATGAGAAGCGATGATGTGAATGGTGTTGTTCATCCAGTCATCGGATATTTTAATGTTGCTGGCGGTAAAGCGGTTGCTTCCATCGGAGGTCTGGAACAAATCAAAGTTTCTAACATTGAGAGGATTTGCTTTATAGACAATGGACATATCCTTATCACCGGGGGTTTTGATGCTGTCCACATTCGTTGGTACAGAATTTGTGCTGCGCCATTCCAGCTTTCCGGAATTATAGGACCATTCACCTGCTTCACTGTTTCCATCTACAAGCATTGATGGAGTTGTGCCGTTATTCAATTTATCAGTCAGGTTTTTTAAACTTTCTTCAAGAGTTGCTCCAATGGATATATCGTTTATACCGTTTCCGTCGCCAAATGTATAAGTCTCACCATTGATCGTAATTTTTTCTCCTGTTAAGAAGTTTCCGGTCGCCTTTGAGTAATCCATTCTGAAAACTGCTTTTCCATCAGTGTCCTTTAATGCCGTACCTATAGTCGGCAGCAGAGTCACGCCGGTATAAGGTTTCGTATTGCCATTCAATTCATTAAAGGTATTAGCAAAAGTCTGTACAAAAGCTTCAAAGGATTTTTCGTAATATCCAATTCCTCTGTAGTCGGAAGAAGGATGGTCCAGTTCTCCCGATTTATTCAATACATCTACAGTTCCTTTTAAACTTCCCTCTTTCAGGTAATTGGTAATATCCGTCTTTAGGGAGCTTACATCCGCATCGCTGGAGAAATTACTGGCAGGAATCAATGATATGGAAACCTTACCGTCAGGCTCACCGTTGAATCCTTTGTTTCGTGTCATAGAAATTGATGCGACATTTTCGCCATGTTCTCCTGCTGTAAGAGGAAAGGTCATTCCATCGCTGCCTCTGAAATTTACAACCGGATACTCAAATTTAGCTCCTGAAGCGACAACCACATCCTTGTAAGTAACAGTGATGGGAAGGTAGCCGGCAAGCTCATCAAACTTTTCATTTCTCTTATCCAAAAGCTCCAGAGCTGGGTTACCTTGTACCTGGCTCTTCCAGATGGCATCGTTTAACTCTCCGATGTCAGATAGAAGACCGTTAATGGCAGGTATATCCGTATTCTCCAGGCCATTGATGGTTTCCTCCCGAACGCTTTTTAAGTCAGCGGCCTTTTGATGTATGTAATTTACAATGACCTGAACCCTGGAACGGACTATGCTGTCAAACTCGCTGTCATTTGCATTGGCGGACAGCTGATCAAGGCTGGAACTTAAATCACTGAGAGCCTTTTTTAGTGCTTCCTTATCGGTTTCATCAAAAATATCGGCTAATTGATCTAAGGTAGTCTGTCTTGCATCTGCCGTTCCCACCTTGGCAATTTGATTTCGGAACTGAACATCTAAAAATGGATCTCTTATCTGTGAAATGCCGGTAATCTCAACACCATAACCGATTTTTGAACCAGGTCCGGTGCTCATAGAATCGGCGCCTCTTGTATTAAAGCTTGCAAGATCCACCCTCTGTCTTGTATAGCCTTTTGTGTTAATATTTGCTATATTCTGTCCGGTTACATCAATGGCCCTCTGGCTGGCAGTCATGGCCAGTTGGGCAATAGTAAAGCCGGAGAAAGTAGAGCGTGTCATAATAATCCCTCCCATTTTGCATTGTCTGGAGCCATTTTCCCTTGGGAATTCTGAATGGCTTTGTTTATCATGTGAAGATTGATTTCTATCATGGTTCGTGCACCGTCACTTATTTCCTGAAACAGCCTGACCTGATTGGAAAGCCTGTCAAACAGTTCTTTCAGCTTATCACGTTCCTCGTCCTCTGAGACTTTTGAAAGTATCTGCTGGAAAGTATCACCCTTCATGCCAAGCTGTTCCTGGCAATCCTCACGCTTTTTATCAAGGCCTCTCAGCTTTAAAATGGCGGCCTGTTCTTTGTTCATGCAATCTTCCACATAAGTGACCCGATTTTTCTTAGCGGCTTCCAGTTTAACCTGTTCAACTTTAACCAGGTCTTCAAAAAGCTGGATCATATCCTCAATTACTGCGATAAAATTATTCATGGAAATCGGCTCCTTTGTATAAAAGAATTCTTTCGGCAATCTTGTTGGCATCTACTTGATAGGTTCCGTCTTCAATCTTTTGTCTTAAGAGATTCAGCTTTTCTTCTGATGTGGTCTGCTTTACTTCTTTCATAAGAGCATCTTTAAGGCTTGAGATGAACTTGGTATCCATTGCTTCCTGAGGAACGGAACGGATCGTGATTTCATCGTAATTGTTCTTGCCGGATTCAGAAGGGGTGATATCATTTTGATCCTGGTTTTGCCGTATCATGGAGGTATTATACAACGTACCGTAATAGTTCTGTGAAATACGCATTTATTTACTCCTTTCTAAGAATTTTATAAGGAAGTTCGATTTGCCTGGTGGCTCATCAAAGGCTGCTTTTTCTTTACATTTATAATATCGTCAGTTTTAAGAAAATATTAACTTCAGGAACAGAATTTCTAAATTAAAGAGAACTTAAGTGCTTCATCAGGACGCCTGCTATATTTGCGCAGGACACCTGCCTGGTAACAGCTCCTATATTATAGGCTACCATTGGCATTCCGTAAACAACGCAGCTTTCTGCATCCTGCCCAATGGTAAAGGCTCCCTTCTTTTTCATATTGAGAAGTCCTTCGGCCCCGTCACGTCCCATGCCGGTCATGATGATCCCCACGGAGGAGGCTCCGGCTGTATCGGCAATGGACTGGAATAGAACGTCCACGGAAGGACGGTGTCCGCTTACTTTTTCACCTGGATAGCAGCTTACCGTGTAACGGCTTCCCATTTTAACTACCTTCATCTGTAGGTCACCGGGAGCAATCAGCACTTGACCCCTTTCAATGGGATCCCCGCTTTGGGCTTCTTTCACATTCATGGCGCAAAGCCGGTTTAAACGGTCTGCATACATTTTGGTAAAGCCCTCCGGCATATGTTGTGTGACCACAATTCCAGGCGTGTCTGCAGGAAGGTCTTTAAGCACCTGGAGAGTAGCTTCAGTTCCGCCTGTGGAAGCGCCTATGGCAATTATGGTATTAGAGGCATTCAAGGAGAAGGCCGTTTTTCCCATGGCAGAATTCCCTGGCTCTATGAGAGCAGGGGGAGAAACCGGGACTTTAATGACTGCACGGGAAGCAATAAAAATTTTGCTGATCAAGGTATTTAAGAATGTGCTGGCAGTATTACTGCTGGACATGTCAGGTTTTCTTACAAAGTCCACGGCGCCTGCGGAAAGGGCTTCAAACACGTTTAAATTAAGAGAAGAGACTAAAATGACTGGAACAGGATGTTTAGGAAGAAGTTTTTTTACAAATTCAATACCATTGATCATGGGCATTTCTACATCAAGCGTCACTACGTCTGGTTTAAGTAAAGGAATCTTTCGTTCTGCGTCAAATGCATCGACTGCATATCCGATCACTTCTATATTGGGATTTTGAGAGAGATTATCAATTAATACCTTGCGAAACAGCAGGGAATCATCTACTATGAAAACTCGGATTTTTTTTGCCATAATTTATTCCTCCTGTTATTTCTTCTTATCTGCCCACGCTTTATTGGCAGAGCCCACACTGCAGTCGAACTGCAATCCAAAATCCGTGTAATATAAAATCCATCTACTGAAATGGAGAGACAGTAAATAGATTTTATATTACGCAGATCATTCTTTTCGGTAAGTAGCCGGCATTAAATACCGGTAAGGCGTTTTTTCTTTGTTGATTGTTTCGGAGTGCCCGATAAATAAGTATCCGCCTGGGGCTGTTGCATCATAGAATCGCTGAATCAGCCCGTCTTTTGTATTCTGATCAAAATAAATCATGACATTTCTGCAAAAAATAATATCAAATTTTAACCGGAATCGAATGGGGTCCATAAGATTAAAGGTCTGAAAAATAACATTTGATTTTATTGCCGGAGCTACGGAATATAATCCCTGCTCCGGGGATTTGACAAAGTATTTGGATCTCCATGCAGGAGATAAGTTCTTTAAGGATTCCTCATCATATACCGCTTCCTTTGCGGCCTTTAAAGCATTCTGGGAAATATCTGTGGCAAGGACCCTGGTATCCCAGAGGGCGGCCTGGGACCCCAGAGTATCCTTGATAATCATGGAGATGGTATAAGGTTCTTCGCCGGATGAACATCCGGCGCTCCAAATGCTTAAAACTTTATTCTTTTTTGTGTTTATAAGATTAGGAAGAACGGTATCACGAAAAAAATTAAAATGTGCCTCTTCCCGCATAAAGTAAGTATAGTTGGTTGTAAGCTTGTTGAGCATTATTTCCAGATCAGCCTGATTCTTTGATGAAAGAATGTGATCCACATAATCTGTGAAGGAAGTGTATCCCATGGAAATGATGGTGTTTGACAATCTTCCCATAATGAGCTGCATCTTTTTAGACAGGTCGATTCCGTAATTTTTTTTCATGAAATCCACCAGCCGTATGAAATCATGCTGCGAAATTGTTAACATAGAGTAGCCGTCCTTTATGAGTTATTGACTAAGGTCTCGCAGTCCAGAAGAAGGACAATGTGGTTATCTGAAACGGATATCATACCGCTGACCAGTTCTTCCCGGTTATTGGCCGGAACCGGTGAGATTCTGGAATAATCAATATCAAGAACCTGCTCCACAGAATCCACGATGATTCCAATAAATACAGAATCCACATTTAGAACAATAATACAGCTTGAGTTGGTATATTCTATGTCCGGCTTGCCAAGTCTTGACCGGATATCCATGATGGGAACGATCTGCCCTCTTAAGTTGATGATCCCCTTTACATATCTTGGTACCACGGGCATGGCAGTAATGGTATGGTTGGTGATGATTTCAATGATATAATTGGTGCTTACACCAAAAGTAAGGTTTTCTGTGCGGAAGGTTAAATAGCGTTCCGTGGTTTCTGTCCGAGCGGAAGTAAAAGCTTCGGATGTAGCTGTATTTTCTGCTGGCATTTGTATTCCTCCGATTTCAATTTGCTTGCCCAAGATTCTGGGCATAAAGGTATACCTAAAGGGTATTCCAATTATTAATACTGATTTTGTGATGCGGCATACAGGTTTAAAACATCTAATATGATGCTGATACTGCCATCACCAAGAATGGTACAGCCGCTGATACCTGAATCCTTAACGTTAAAGCTGTTTAAGAATACTGGAAGAGGCTTTACAACAACCTGCTGTTCCCCTAAGAGCTCATCGACAAAGAGACAGTAAGATTTGTCACCGGATTCCACCCAAACCAGAATTCCGTCTTCAATACTTGTAATTTCTGTTTCAATGTTGTAAAGCCTGTGGATGCGGAAGATAGGGTAGAACTGGTTCATGCACCTTACGATCTCATTGCCTTCCGTGTCATAGATCACTTCTTCATTCTTCACCTTAAAGGACTGGCGGATGTTCGCAATAGGGATGGTAAAGACAGATTTTCCTACTGAGATCTCCATACCATCCACAATGGCCATGGTGAGGGGGATTTTTAAGGTAGTGCACATTCCTTTGCCTAATTCACTGGAAATGCTTATGGTACCACCGATATTCTCCACATTTTTCTTGACCACATCCATGCCCACTCCACGTCCGGAAAATTCAGTGACAATCTCATTGGTAGAAAAGCCGGGAGCCAGAAGGAGGTTTAAGATTTCTTTTTGTGAGTATTCGCTTTCCGGTTTGGTAAGAATGCCATTTCTCTTTGCTTTTGCAAGAACTCCTTCCGGATTCACACCCTTTCCGTCATCGCTGATGGTAATGATAACTTCGTTGGTTGTATGGCTTGCTGAGAGAGTCAGTTCTCCCTGAGGATCTTTCCCGGCAGCAATACGTTCCTCGGCAGTTTCTTCTATTCCATGGTCCATGGAATTGCGGACAATATGCATGATGGGATCTCCGATGCTGTCCACAATGGACTTGTCAACTTCCGTATTTTCACCGATAATGGTTAAGCGCACATCTTTTTTCAGCTTTTGCTTCATATCCCGGACGATACGGTTCATCTTCTGGAATACACCGGAAACAGGCACCATGCGCAGGGACATTACAATGTCCTGTAAGTCATCGGTCAACTTGCGAAGCTGTCTTGTGGCCTTTAAAAAGCTGTCAAGGTTCTTTAAATTCTGGATATCAGGCGAGGAAGTCACCATGGATTCTGTTATGACAATCTCACCGACGATTGCCACTAAGTTGTCTAATTTTGCCAGATTTACGCTGATCAGATTCTGTTTGCTCGGCATCTGATGAGCGTTACCAGTGGCAGGAGAACCTGGGGCCGGGGTGCTTTCACCTGCAGATGGGGCTGAAACTGCCGCAGCATTCTTCTTTTCTTCACTGGGAGCAGCCTTGGCGCGGGGATTTTCAATCAGTTCATAGGAACGGATGTTGTTCATATTATTGATCTGTGATATGGCTGAATCAGCCGACTCACGGGATTGGAACGTCAGGAAAAAGCCTTTCTCAATTATGGATCCGCTGCTCTGGCTGTTAGTTTCCACATCGGTGGGATAATGGCTAAACTCCAGTCCGGATTCTTTTAATGCGCTGATAAGCATGAAAGCCCGAAGGTTTTCCATTCCGCAGCCTTCATCAAAAAAGATACGAAGGAAAAAGGCAGCCGGATCTTCTGGGCATTCTGCAACGTCCAAACGGATCTCATCCAGGCTGGTGGCAGAAACGGGAGTGGAAACGACCGGTGCTGGCTGGGGAGCTTCTTGGGGACGTGAATTATCCGAATGATTTTTTTCCACGGCAGCGGTCGGGCTATCATCGCTGATTTTTTTCAGGAAGCTATTAATTTCTTGAGTCAGATGGTCGACATTATCACTAAGTGGTTCATTGTTTTCTACTTTTGAAACTTCAGCACGAAGCATATCAGTAGAACGGAACATTAAATCAAAAAGAGTGCCTTTGTGGGAACTGTCAAGGGAATCAAGACCATTCTCACGGATAAAAAAGAATAAATCTTCAATACGATGTGCTATCTGCATCAGGGAGGAAAATTCCATCATAGCAGAAGATCCTTTGATTGTGTGCATGATGCGGAAGATTTCATTTACGTCATCTACTGTAAAATCTCCTGCTTTTTCGGCTTCTATCAGGAGCTCGTCTAATTGCTCCAGGAGGGAATTGGTTTCAAAGAGGTACATATCAAGCATATTATCCATGCCGTTATCCATAGTATTTACACCGCCTTGTTTAGTTTAGTATATATCTATTTATCGGTATGGTTGGATAAAAAATAATAGCAAATTAAATAACCTTTCGAAAATAATATAAAATACCAGTTAATTGGAGGCATAGTATGGCAGATATTTTGAAAGTTACAACACCCCTTTCCGGTTATGATAATTCCACGATTAAAAACAACCCCCAGGCTGGCCAGGGAATCCAGATACAGAACCCAATAGATCCCTCAAAGGCGACGCGGGCGGATAACCGGTCTGATTCCGGGGGAAACGGGGATCAACAGCTGGCATTCCAGTACGGTTCGAATTTCGGTTCATTTCTGAATCAGGTAAAAAACATACCTGATCTTACCAAAATTATGACCGATATTTTTTTCCAGAGTGAGGAAATGCTGACGGGCGGAGTCATGGGAGAAGAAGAAGCACAGAAGATCGCAGCCTTTTTTGAAGCAGCTCAGATGCAGGGAGAAGAGATTCTACCCTTTTTAAAGGAACAGGCCGAATCAGCAGTCCGCTTTAACGGCGGCATTTTTGACCAGCTGCGTCATGTGATGGCAGAAACAACTTCTGTGGATTTAAAAGCAGAGATTTTGAATTTTATCAGAAAATTCAATGATATGTCTTCCGGTAAGCATATACTTCATGATATATTTAATACAGTAAAGGATATGGAGGCATATGTTTTTAAGCAGACAAGAGAGCAGATAGAGGCTTTACTAAAGGAACTGGACTTATCTGCTCCCGAAGGGCAAACTTCAGAGAACAGCGCACTCTTAAAGGAGAAGATCCTTCCTTTTTTGGGCCGTTATATCGCAATGAATCACGATATGGGCACGATACGGGATAAGATATCACTTTTAACGGTATTAATAGCCAGGTATGAAAATGGGGACAGGGAAGAGGTTTTGCAGTCCTTTTCCAAGCTGGCGGGTTACCAGGGTTTTCGCAAATTCTTTGGAGCCATGACTACAGAGCAGTTCGGTGAACTGCTTGATCAGGTCGATTTAGAGCAGGCGGCAGGGAAAAACCAATGGGCGGATAAGTTCGTTGATTTCCTAAAGACCGGTGTGAGCGGAGGCACCGGCCTTGAGAATAAGCAGATGTTTCAGAATATGCTTCAATCTCTGGTCTTAAATGAAAGTGTTTATATGCCCCTTTTGCATCTGGCGTTCCCCCTGGAAATTGACGGGCGGAAACTATTTTCCGAAATGTGGATTGACCCTGATGAGGAGGGCAGCAGCACCCAGGCGGGGGCAAAGCATACGACAAGAATTTTCGTCAAATTTGATATCAGGGAATTGGGCCAGTTTAAGCTTCTGCTTCTTTATGGGGATAATGCAGCCTCCTTACAGCTTTTCTATCCGGAAAAGATGCAAAAAACAGAAGGAAATATTTATAAGGAGATTAAAAATATCCTTGAGCGGTATCATTTCCAGGCAGATAGCTTATATCTCCAGGCAGGGGGCGGTCCCTCTTCTCCAGTAGAGGTATTTCCCAAAATCCATGAAAGGAAGAATTCAGTTGATGTCAGAATTTAAAAATACATTAAATAAAAAAGCGGTCGCGATAAAATATGACGATGCAAAGAATTCTGCACCTGTTATCGTGGCCTCCGGTATGGGATATATGGCGGAAAAAATAATAGAAACTGCCAATGAAAGTGGTGTCCCCGTTTATGAGGATAATTCTCTTGCAACCATTTTGACCCAGCTTGAGCTTGGGAGCCAGGTGCCGGAGGAGTTATATCAGGCTATTGTGGATATTTACCTTTATTTCTTAAATTGTGTACCAGGTTCGGCAGAAAAACCAGCACCGGAGCCTATAAAGGAAATAGAGGAAGAGGATTTAATGAAAGAAGCTTTAGTTAAAGAGGATTTAATGAAAGAGGAAATAATTAAAGAGGAAACGGTGGAGTAGTTTATGTTTACTGAGTGTGAAAAAGCAAGTGTCTTTTCTTTAACTGGTATCTTTATCGCAGAGGTAAAGGTGGTTGATTCCCATATGGACAGTATGGGGCTTATCTTTAATGAGGAAGATATGGATAAGGTGAGCACAGAATCTGTAATCGTATTTCACGACGGTGTTCAGGGGCTTGTTACATGCAAATGCCGTTTGTCAGGCAGAGTAAAGATCAGTGGCGAGGAGATTGGAGAGATCGGTACTGCGATCTATAAGGTTCCGTGTGTGATCGACGAATTGATCGGTATAGAACAAAGGCGTCGTGACCTTAAGGTCAGAGTTTCGTTTCCGGTTACCCTGGAGACGGCGGATTCAGACGGAAAAGTCACACACATAGATGCTAAGATAAAAGATTTAAGTGCAGGCGGGGTCGGGCTTGAATCAGCAGTTGAATTAAGTGTAGAGCAGATCTTTTCCTTTCTGTTTGAAACGGACAGCGACTGTACCAGGCTCAAGGGCTGTATTTTATGGGTAAAGAAATTGTCAGGCGAGAACGAACCGCCACGCTACCGGTATGGCAGCCGTTTCTTTGATATGACATCTTATCAGGAGTCCATGGTCAGGAAGTTCGCTTTTCTGGAACAGCTGAAAAAAAGGAAAACACAGTAATTGCGCTGTAACTTAACGATAAAAAATTATAAACTGTAGTGTAAGGACTTATTAAAAAGGAGCGATTTCATGAGACAACAAAAGAGGGGATTGGCAATAGCAATTTTAGTCGCTTTTTGCCTGTGTCTCTTCCCTGTAAAAGCGATGGCAACAGAGGCAATCAATTCAATCAGCATTAAGGTGGTACTTAATATTGAGGCAGGTGACCGCTTGCCAGATATAAAAATTAATCAAACAAGCGGGGAGTGCTATGTAACTTCCGGCGATAAAAAGTACACTGTCAGGGAGGCAAAGTGGGTAACCTCCACCTCAAAGGATATATCGGTGGGGGAAGAACCCAGGATGAATGTTACACTTACTCCGTCCGATGAGTACGATGCTTATTTTAAATCTTCTTATGAGGCTACCAAGATGAAAATCACGGGAGGTTCCTATGTCAGTGCAAAGCGAAATGGCAGTGATATGGTTGTCACCTTAAGGACGAAGCCTGTTAAAGGCCTGTACGCGGAACCGGAAGACGTGGGCTGGAAGGACACAAGGCTTGGCCAGGCTGTCTGGTCCAAAGGAGATAACACATCGGGTGCTTATGAATTATGGCTTTACTGTGGTAAAAAAATAATTTTAAAAAAGGAACAGGTAAAGGCTACCTCCTATAATTTCTATCCGTATATGACAGAGGAAGGAACCTATTCTTACAAAATCCGTTCTGTTCCCTTCAAACAGGATGAGCTTAAGAATGGAAAGAAGAGCAGCTGGGTGGAGTCAGACGAACTTGTTATCAGGGACCGGGATGTATCCGATGGAACTGGAAAAGACTCTGACACAACTGCGGGTACAACAAATGGCTCTGGGATAAAAGAGGGCTGGGATCAGCAGTCCGGAGTGTGGTACTACCGGTATGCCGATGGAACTGTTCAGGCTAATTCCTGGATGGTACTTGATGATGTATGGTACCGCTTTGACCAGGAAGGAAAGATGGTAACGGGCTGGTTTATCCTGGATTCTGATATCTATTATATGAATTCCAAAGGAGCCATGGTAACCGGCTGGAATAAGATCGCCAATACATGGTATTATTTTTATCCGGACAACGGCTACGAGGCTCCCATGGGAGCAGCCGCTACGAACTGGCAGGTCATAGATGGCTATTATCATTATTTTAACAGCCAGGGTGCCATGCAGAAGGACTGGATCAACCAGGCAGGTAGATGGTATTATTTAAATACTGTACAGGGTAACTTAGAGGGTGCTATGCTAAAGGGCTTAATCACCCGGAATGGGCGTACTTATTTTACCGGGGAAGATGGAGTCATGGTAACCGGTTGGCAGAAGATCGATGGACTGTGGCGGTATTTTAATCAGGATGGCACGATGGCTGTAAATACGGTAATCAATGGATTTCCGGTAAATGAAGATGGAGTATGGGTACAATGATGAGAGATAAGAAAAGAAAACTGCATTCTATGTTCCTTGCTGCTTTGGTGGCAGCATTTACATGCTTGCCGGCTGTCATGTCCTTTGCCGCCGATTCTGTTGTGATTCGAAGCGTGAATCTTAAGTTTGACAGCCAGTATGGGAATGAAGAAATACTGATGCCTGGAATTTCTACTACGAATGCAGGAGTATCAGTTAAGGAAGTTGTCTGGAAACGGGATATCAGCAAATGGAAGGCAGCAAAGAATGAACGGGTCAGTGTGTTTTTAACATCAGACACCTCAATATTTGCAAATACCTACAACCGGTCAGAGTGCAAGATCACAGGGGCAAAGTTTGTTTCCGCCAAAGCATTGGATAACAATACCCTGGAAATAAAGGTGGATTATGTTCCTGTAGTTATTTTAGGAAGAACTGCCAGGGCCGGCTGGAGCGATAGCAAAATGACGAAGGCTGTGTGGGAAAAAGTTGAATTTGCTACTGGTTATCAGGTTGCCCTGTATGCAGATGACAAACTGAAGAAGCGTATTTCTGTTGAAACCAATACGGTGGATCTTTCTGAATACATGGATAAGGATGCTGTTTATTACTATGAAGTCCGGGCAATCGGCTATACAGCCGATGATCGGAAATATATGAAGGAAGGAGATTATGTCACTTCCGATGATACCATTATGGAATATGACGGAGATACATCTGGTTCATGGAAGGGAAATACCTACAAGCAGGAGGATGGTGGAATCGCCAGGAATTGCTGGAAGCAGATATTAAATGACTGGTATTATTTTGACGGGAATGGAACTTACCAGACTGGCTGGCTCCTGTCAGGCCAAAGATGGTATTATTTAAACCCCAAGGATGGAAAATTACTCATGGGCTGGCAGTTTGTCAATGGGAAATGGTATTATTTAAACCCAGGCGGAGGAGAAATGCTTACGGGCTGGATACAGCCCCAGCCAGGGATCTGGTATTACTTAAATCCGGATGGCAGCATGGTAAGCAGCACTAATGTCGGCAATTATTGGGTGGATGCTTCAGGAAGATGGGTTCCGTAAAAATCGGAAATTGACGGGAGGATTATATTTTGGCAACAATAGACCAGTTAAAACTGTCTGCACTTACCAGTGCAAAGGCAGGACAGGCGGAATATACGGCAGCTTCATCTGCCAAGGGGAATTTTAAACAGATTTTAAAATCAGTTGCAAAGGCTCCGGAAAATCTTGAAGCCATATTCAAAGAGGCGTCTAAAAAATACGGTGTTTCCGAAAAGCTGTTAAAGGCGGTTGCTAAGGCAGAATCGAATTTTAACCCATCTGCAACTTCTAAGAAGGGGGCTGCCGGAGTGATGCAGTTAATGCCTGCCACCGCCAGATCTCTGGGAGTGGACGATCCTTATGATGCAAGAAGCAATATCATGGGGGGAGCTAAATATTTAAAAGAAAATCTGGAACGGTATAAAGGGAATGTGGATCTCACTCTGGCGGCCTATAATGCCGGAAGCAACAATGTAAGCAAATATGGAGGAATCCCTCCTTTTAAGGAAACGCAGGAGTACGTAAAGAAAGTTAAGAATTATATGGGGGATTCAGAAGTATCAGGATATTCAGACGTATCAGGATACCCATCGGACATATCAAGTACTTATGATTATCTGTCCAATCTATCTTTGGACGGAGAAAGCAGCAGTCTTGTACCTGCTAAATCTGATTATCTTTATTTAATTGAACTGATGAAGCTTCGTATGCAAATGGCTTCCTTTAGTATTTCCAATCAGTTTGATTCTACAGATTCAACGACTGGTTCAGTCTTTAATATATAAAAAGAAAAAGCCTAATGGAAGGTCTTTAGAAACAGACTTTCCATTAGGCTTTTTCTATGTAATAATAGATAACATGTCATTTTAGTTATATAAGATCTATTGTTGTGAAGACCTTACTTATGGGAAATCGCATCACTTACTTTTAACAGGGCCTCAATAAAATATGATTTTTTAATTGGCTTAAAAACAAAAGGAAGGTTGGACCCTAATTTTTGAACCATCTGCTGTGTTTCATCATAAGCAAGAGAGCTGATGATCATAATTCCTGCTTCCGGATGATGCTCCAACAGGCGTTTGGAAGCTTCGATACCATCGATTCCTGGCATAATGATATCCATGGTCACAATATCGGGCTTTTCTCTTTCATAGGCTTCCAGAGCCTCTTCCCCGCTTCTACATTGATAGATGACGTCAAAATCTGTTCCTTTAAGTAATTGCTCTATCTCGCTGCGTGTTACAATTGAATCATCGACAATCATAATTGTTTTTTTCATTATAGCTTCCCTCCTTCTAATTTAATTACTTCCGATCGTAATTTCCCCTTCGCTGTTTTTATAAACAATACTCCTGGAGTATTCCTCCTGAACCAGCAGACTGGAAGAACCGATCCGTATGCGAACCACTGGCAGCAGCTGCTGGCATTGAATGATTCCGGACTGCTCCTTATCGATTGCTGTTATTTCTTCCAAGCGGTTTGTAATCTCCTGTTCCCTGAGATTTAAATAAGTGGAAGCCTGTTTCAGATCATCAAGCAGCTGCTGTCTATCCTGCCTTTGAGTGGTTTCAAGATAGGTGATATTTTTTCTTACTTCCGACATATTATGGTGAAGCTGCTCCAGCTCTCTGGCAAGCCGAGCGGATTCTTCTACGTTTCTTGGTACATTTGCAATGATTAATTCGGTAACGAGCCGCCGTACTTTAGAACCAATCACACGTGCATTAATGGTGTTTGCAGCCAAAAGAGTACCGCCGATAATGACGCCCATGCCGGAGGTAACAATAATATCCTGACCACTTTCTATTTTGGAGTTGATAATGCTTTCCGCATAAACATTTCCTTTGGCAGTGACCGTGCAATGTTCCAAATAACGGCACTTAACATCAGAGTCAGAGGTTAAAGTACCACGGCCGTTTCCTGACATTCCGCTTGCAATTGTAATGGATCCCAGGGCAGTTATCTGAGCACCTTCCACGGAGCCTCGGATGTCAATTCTTCCGGTAGCTTTTACCGAGAAGCCATTTCTTACATCTCCAGTAATCAAAATATCTCCGTCATAATCCAGGTTCCCTGTACTATTATCAATATTACCATTTATCTTAAGGATAGGATCTACCTGGAATTTTCCATTAACAAATGTTACATGACCTGTCTTTTGGGAAACCAGCAGAGTCCGGTCCTCCGTAAGCCTAGTATTGCGGCCAACAGGTACGTGGACATCAGTTCCTTTAATGGTGCAGGGATAGGGCTGCCCGGTTATGGTCATACCATTTTCTCCCGGTACAGCAAGAGAAATACTGCTGATTACTTCTCCTTCTTTAACGGATTGAATATTATTTAAATTTTTATAATCCACAGATCCGTTTTCATCTTCTATAAATT
Organism: Lacrimispora sphenoides; assembly: GCF_900105215.1. Lineage (NCBI taxonomy): Bacteria > Bacillati > Bacillota > Clostridia > Lachnospirales > Lachnospiraceae > Lacrimispora > Lacrimispora sphenoides. The sequence goes on from NZ_FOIP01000001.1 coordinate 2,478,434, forward strand.
CAAGCTTAAGATCCCGTTTATAATGGTCTTTAATAGAACCATCAATTCCATTGCGTGCCAGAATTCCCTTTGCAACCAGTACGGCCTGACCATAGATCTGGTTTTCAACAATTGACTTCAGGGACTCCTCCATAATACCGATGGATACATGCTCCTGATTGAGGATTGATTTTAAATCTTCTTCCTTTATATCCTGACCATCGTTAAATGGAGGGATCACAAAAAACCATGCAGCCATGCGGTCCTTTGAAACGTAAAGATAGGCCTGAGCCGCTTTTGGCTGGGGAACCTGCTCTTGTGTAGATTCGGATGTCCGTCTAAAAACATTGGATAATGATTGCATTTTACTGGAAAACTGAGCGCACTCACTGTATAATGCTTCTTCATCTATCCGTACAATAAGCGGATCATAGGAAGGCTCCCATATTAAAGAAGTGGAGGGAGCTTCATATTCAATTTCGGGATATACGGTTGTTGCGGCAGAACTTTTTTGTGCGGTTGGATCGGATACTGTCTCATTAAGATCTTCATTATGGGATTCTTCAGATGAAACGACAGAAGTTGTACTGATTTTTTCTGATGTTTCCGCAGAGCGCCTTACATTTTGGAAAAGGCTAAAGAATCCTTTTTTGTTTTTTTCTTTCATTTTCTTCCCCTAACATTAAAAAATACCTGCTACTATAACCCTGTATGCAAGTAATTGGCTGATTTCGAATCGCTTCTTTGGCTGGAGTCAATAGACATCAACGCTATTAAACTTTACAATCAAAGATGCTGGCTCTGGTTTCTGGTTATTCCATTCCTATGTATATACAGTCAGATGAAATGATTCTAGAGCTTTTGTTGATCAGATTACCTGGACCGAGCCATGTGAATCTATTTCGTTGGATATTGGATTTAATTCTGCCCGGTCTTTGTGAAGTCAGATTGCCAGGCATTGAATTACGGGGCACTGGGATTCTTGAACCAAGATGCGTCATAGGAACACCTCCTTCTTAATTACTAATCGACTATATTTTATATCGGCAAACTTTACTATAAATATAACATAAGAGTAGCCTACTTGGTTACTTAATTTCAAATAAATATATATGGTGACATAAAATGGTTACTGAAAGTTATAGCCTTGTAACCACAACCTGTTTTATATAGTTACATAGGAGGGGGAGGTTGAAAGATAGACTTAGTCACTGGTTAGGGAAGAGAACACAGCCCCTTCCGATATATTTGGTGTAATGACTATATGCAAAATAAAAGGCATGAGAAAAGCAACGGACCGATCTCTTTTTAAATCCTACGGGATTCATTATATCTATATTTAACCTTTCATTATATCTATATTTAACCTTTCATTTATATATAGCTGGCGCATTTTATTAGAAGCATTATTCATAATAAAACAAATTATAAAAACAATTCAAAATAAATGTTGACTTTTGTCAAATGCTTTGGTATGATATAACTCGCCGCTGAAAACGGCGGCAAAACTTCTTCTAAAACACATCGATGAGCGATGAAAAAGTTTTGAAGAAAATGAAAAAAATGGTTGACAAAAACAGCCGAACAT